>CAWJXW010000001.1:0-302026 GCA_963846925.1 uncultured Gemmatimonadaceae bacterium
GAAACAGCGGATGCGGCGCGCCGGTCATCTCGAATACCGGGCCGGTCTTCACTGGTACCGCCATCAGCGTGTTTGTCGGGCGAGATGTCGATGCTGGTTTCCGCGCCAGCGAGCTTCGATGCCGCCGCTCGAGGAAACTTGCTTACCTCCCGATCCGGTAGTCGTGGGCGGGAACGGCCGAACGTTGATCTCATCTGCCCGACTGGTTCGAGTAATACGCCACCCATCGTCCGTCCGGCGAGAAACGCGCAAAGTTCTCGTTCGCCGGGGTTCGCGCGAACGGCGCCGCGCACGTGGAGTCGCTGGGGTTTTCCGTGCGAGTGAAGACGCAGATGTCGTCTTCCGTCGTCGACCCCGTCACGTGGATGTCCGTGTAGAGCAGCCGTCCTCGTAGGGCAACCAATCGTCAGGCACGAAGTCGTCGTGGCTGCTCTTGAACAACGGCACCGGATCTCCTTCACCGGTCGTCGCCTTTTTCCCAAAGACTCCAGTGTCGGTCGCGCTGGACGGGATGAGCGGGCGGCTTCCGTCGGGCAGCCAGACCGGCTCCGCGTGATAGAAGGGCTCGAACGTGAGTGCTGAGACATTGGTGCGCCGCTGACCGGCATCATGTAGAGTTGCGCCCGCCCGAATACGTTCTCACGCTGAACGGCCACGCGGCGTCCGTCGGGCGAGATCCGGAACGCGATGTGGAATCCCGGGCGGTCCCGAGCATGCCAATCGGAGTTCCACGACGATCGATCCACGTAAGCTGGCTGACGCCCGAGCCGGCCGCATACACGAGAATGCCGTTCTCGGACACCGAGATTTTGCGAGTCCACCGCCTTCGCCGTGGGCCGCGCCGACGGGCGACGCAATTGGTACCGGATCACCCACCGCCGTTCGGCTGCCGGGCTGGAACGGCTCCGCGACGAGCGCGCCGTCGCGAACGAACAAGAGATGCCCCGGGGCGCTAGCCGACGCTCCAGGGCTTCGCGCGAACACCGCGCTCGCCTCGGCCTTTCCGAGGAATCGCGCCTCGTCGCCATCCAGCGACGCAACCCACACGCCGGTGGAATCCTCATTCGCACTGTTGAGCACCAGATACAGAAAGTGGCGTCCGTCCAGGCAGGAAGCCCGGCCAAAAGTGGTTGCTCTGGTCGCCGCCACGCTCGAGCGTCACGGGACGAGGTTCGCCGCCGCGATCCGACACCTGATACAACGGCGCCGAATGGAATTGCACCACGCCAAAGACGATCACGCCGCTCGAACTCCACGTTCCTCCACCCGGACCGCCCCGTGAATTCACCAGCGGACACACCGTGAATGGCGTGCCGCCGTCGGCGTCGATCTTCTTGACCTTGTCGTCGGCGAAGATTGTCGATTGCCGGCTGTAGGGCGACCAGAACGGGTGCTGCGCGCCGTCAGTTCCCGCGAGCACTCGAGCCGCCATGGCGTCGAGCGCACGCACGTAGAGCCGCGCGTGTCCCGCGGAGTCGGCAGCCGTGAACGCGACGCGTCGGCCGTCGGCGAGATGGCGATTTCCGCGAACGACGTGTGCTCCGGCGGAAGCAACTGAGTCTCGTGAGCGCTGGAAGCGACGTCGACGCCCGCAACAACTTCAGTCCGAGCGCGACGGTTGAAGCGACGAGCACGATCCCAATGGCTGCCGCGATCCACAGTATTGAGCGCGACACCCGAACGCCGGTTGCATCGGCACGACTCTGAGCCGGACGCGCTTTCGTCGCGCCCTCGTCACTCAGCGATAGCTGGGCAGCGAACTCCCCGGCGCTCGCGAATGGGTCGGCCGGCACCTTGGCGAGCGCTCGCTCGAGCGCCGCGCTCACCCCATCAGGCACCCTCTTCCGCAACAGCGCGATCGGACGCGGCTCCTCCGCCAGCACCTTGGAGATCACGGCCGGCACGGTCGGGCCCGAGTGCGGCGGCTCCCCCGCGAGCATCTCGTAGACCACCGCCCCCAGCGAGTAGATGTCGGACCGCGCGTCGATCTGCCGGTCGCCGCGGCCTGCTCGGGACTCATGTACTGCGGCGTGCCGAGAGAAATGCCGCTCTGGTGATCCGCTCGCCCGCCGCGTTGCTCAGCGCCAGCGCGATCCCGAAGTCCGCGACGAGCGGCTCGCCCTCGTGCAGCAGGATGTTCTCCGGCTTGAGGTCGCGGTGAATCACGCGCGGCGGTGTGCGTAGTCGAGGGCGCTCGCCACCGCGCGGGCGATGCGCAAAACTTCGCTCACCGGAAGCTGTCGCTCGCGGGCGAGCCGGTGACGGAGCGTCTCGCCCTCGATGTACGGCATCACGTAGTACAGCAGCCCGTTCGCTTCCCCCGAATCGAAGAGCGGCAGGAGGTGCGGATGCTGCAGGCTGGCCGTGACCTCGATTCGGTGAGAAAACGCTCAGTGCCGACGACGGCCGCAAGCTCCGGGCGGAGCACCTTTACCGCGACGCGGCGACGTGCTTCACGTCCTGCGCGAGATACACGGTCGCCATACCACCGGCGCCGATCTCGCGCTCGATGGTGTAACGGCCGGCAAGCGCGTTCGTGAGTTGCGCGGCGGCGTTCATGGTCGTTCGGAGGGGCCTTCGGATGTGACAAATCTAGGGATCACGGCGGAAGGACGCCAAGTGGCGAGGGAATTCGAAACGCGGACCGTCGGTGACTTCATTGTTTCGTCCGACGCCCTCGTTGATTCTGTCGATGACGCAGACCGCCCGCTCATTCTCACCGAACGCACTGTTCTGGCTCGTCATTGCGCGCGCTCGTGAGTTGCGAGCGGGAAACGTCGAGTCGAGCCGCCGCCGGCCCGGCGTCCGACTGCCCGCTCCTCGGCCCTCACGCGGACCGCACGCACGTTCGAGCGACCAGCCACCCCGACAGCCTCCGCAAGGCAAGAGGTCGTCGTCGGGCTAGAAAATATGACTGGGCTGGCCTCCGGATCTCACGTGGATTAGCTCCTCGGCGCGAACCGGAGTTGCCAGAGCCACATGCGACGGTCGGACTGTCGCCAAGGAGACCAGCCCATGTCATCACAGTCTACTACTACACGCTCAATCATCTATCTCGGCATGGACGTGCACAAGGAGTCGATCACGATCGCAGTGTTGCCGGCCACGGCCAAGACCGCGACGCGCATCGACCGGTTGCCGAACGACCTGCCGAAGCTCAAGCGGTACCTCGAGCGCGTGGCGCGCCAAGGCGAGCTGCAAGTGTGCTACGAGGCCAGCGGCGCAGGCTATGTGCTGCACCGGGCGCTCCGGGAGTGGGGGTACGCCTGCGACGTGATCGCGCCGTCGCTCATTCCCAAACGGCCGGGCGTGCAGCGGAAGCACGAAAGCGCGACGCCAGCGAACTCGCCCGGCTGTATCGCGCGGGCGAGCTGACCGCGGTGCGGATCCCGAGTGAGGCCGAAGAGCGCGTGCGCGATGTGGTCCGCTGCCGTGAGACGTTTCAGCGCGAGATTCTCAAGTCGCGCCACTACATCCTGAAGTTCCTGGCGCGGCGGGGTTCGTGTTTCGCGACGGCACGAACTGGTGCACGCCGCATCTCCGCTGGCTGCAGCACCTGACGACGGAGCAGTCGCCGCTCGCGGCGGCGGATCGACTGGTGTTCCGCGAGTATCATGCGCTGCTCGAGTACAAGCTGCAGCGACGCGACGAACTCGATCGGGAGATCGAGCGGCTTGCGGAGTTACCGACGCTCGCGCCGATGGTCCGGCGGCTGCAGTGCTTCCGCGGGATTGCGTTGCAGGGCGCGATGGTGCTGGCGACGGAGATCGTCGATTGGCGGCGCTTCGAGCGGCCGACGCAGCTAGCGGCGTATCTCGGGCTCGTGTCGCGCGAGGACTCGAGTGGCGATCGCGAGCGGAAGGGCTCGATCACGAAAGCCGGCAACAGCCACTGTCGTCATGTGCTCGTGCAAGCGGCATGGAGCTACCATCACCGGCCAGCGATCAGCGTGGATCTCAAACGGCGACAGATGGGACAGCCGCCGGCGGTGATCACGCACGCGTGGAAAGCGCAGCAACGGTTGCATCAGCGCTACAAGCATCTCGCTATCGCAAGCAGCCGCAGATCGCGGTCGTCGCCGTCGCGCGCGAGCTCGTCGGCTTCCTGTGGGCGGTGATGCTCGATGTCCCCGAGGGCGGGAGGCGGCGACGGCCTAACCGTCATAGATCCACCTGGAATGAAGCGTGTGGTCTGCGGCTCGAAGGGCGAGCACTCGCGAGGGCGTTATGCGGATCGCTCAGCCAGTCAGCGATATCCCCGTGCCTAGAATGCGCTAGCTCCCGACGAATCCAATTCTTGACCGCTCCGGCGTGGCGACACGTAACCGGCGTATATCAGCAGGATTAACCGTCGATGCTACCTCAGACCCACGCTCTTCCAGTTCTCTCTTGACAGCAGCCCAGTCATATCAACGCCCAAGTTCACCTGCGGGCGAGTCAAATAAAATGCGAGCGAAGCGAGCTTCCTTTCGATCGCCCGGCTGGTGCAACGCACGTTATATGGCCGCCACGCGATATCAGCGCGGCGGATGTGAGGATAGGTCCGGCGACCATGGATGACGGCGAGCATTTCGAATCGAATTTGACCCTCCAACAACATTTCAGCTAGGATGCGATGCGACGGTGCGGCTCAACATCTTGCCCGGATCGTCCCGTCTCTGACCGCATCGTTCATGGCATCAGCTCCTCCTCTAGGCGGGAACGCGGCAGTTCGCGCTCTCCTATTCCTGCTGTGTTGCTCTCCGTGGATTCTCCTCCCCCGCGCGATTCCCGTTGCTCATCCGCTCGTACTGATGGCCGTCGTGTGGCGATTTCGTACGCATTCGTGCGGAGTGAGGGACGCTCGCTTTCGGTACTGGGGCTTGAGGCGTCGTGGCGTCCTGTTCGCGAAGCCGCGACGGGATTCCTTGGCGGTGCGGCTCTCATACTCGTCGTGGCTGCGTGCATCGGGATCACCTTGCCATTTCCCTGGGCGCGAAATCCTCATTTCAGCGGCGCAGCCGTGGTGTTTTCACTCCTGTGGCTGCTCACCAGCAACGCGGTCGAGGAGCTGATCTTCCGCGGCTACGGCTTCGAGCGACTCATCGCATCGATTGGCCTCTGGAAGGCGCAAGTCGTGACGGCAGTGCTGTTCGCGATCTTCCATCTCGCGAACGGGTGGTCCTGGCAGGCTGCCCTTTTGGGAACGACAGTTGGCTCTCTGCTCTTCGGCATGGTATTCGTACGCTGGGGAAGCGTCCCGGCGGCGACTGGCGTTCACGCAGCCGTCAACTGGACCCGTGATCTCCTCCTGAACGATCCGCCCACTCCCACGACACTGTTCGCTCCTCTTTCGCCCCGACAGTGGACACCGGGCGAGCAACTCGTCACCCTGCTAATAATGGATGCCGTGTTCGTTCTCGTGTCGATTGCTCTATGGCGGTCGTACCAAGCGTCGCTGCGCCGAGGCGTGGATCACGCCTGATTTGCGACCGACCGCTCCGCAGGTACGGTATGCGGCGCACGACTGTGCCTATCAGTCGGAGCCCGTGGCCATATAACGCCCCAGCTAAGCTGCAAAGGAATCAAATAAGAGATTGCGGGCGCCACGACCGTTGATGCGGCACCTGTCAGCTTCAGCGTTCGTGCGGCCGCTCCCACCGCGATCGCTCGCTTGATGCCTGGCCCATACAACAATCGGTATCGGGCGGCGTGCAGTTCGGGCAGCACGGTAGAGCACAAGAAAGCGCTTCGCGCGGGCAACGGTCAGCGAGCGCAGAGCGCCAGTCAGCTCTGCCGCGACGGCCTTATGTCCTGCCAGCTGACCTGAGCGTGACCCAGTTTCGACAGTGCACCGTTAACGAGCAGCTCCGGCGTAAACCGATCCGAGTCGGACTCCGGTGACCGCTTTATCATGAACACCGCCGGCTTGGAGCCAGAATAATGCGACCCTCGATGGCTTCGCGCGAATTTCCCGTCGCGAGTTCGATTCGCTCGCGCGTCGGCGAAGCATGTCGGTAGGAACCCATAGGGCACGATGGGCGGCGACGCCGTTTCCACTGGGATCCGTGCCTAGCTGTAAACGTCCCTGTTGCATCGACGCCGGAGTTTGCGCTCCGGGCCGGATATTGCCTAGGCGACTGTAGACCTCGAACAGGCGCGCGTCGTGCGTCCAACCCGCAGCCTCAGGTCGACGAGGAGTGCAACCTACTCAACGCCGCGAAGAAGGTCCTCGAAGTCACGCGTAGAGGGTCGGTAGTGGCCTAACGCGTTAGCTAAGCTGCAAGGGAATCATATAAGATTTGCGGCGAAGCGCAAACGATCAATAGCTCCCTTGACAGCTTCAGCGTTCGTTAGGCCGTACGAAGAGAGGGACCCGCGGCTCCTCTCCGCGAAGGTCGCAGCGTCATTGCAGCAACGCCGTGACGGGCGCGAAGAAATCCACCCGGCGCTGAAAACCATGGCGAGGTTGGCCTCGAACGACGCATACTGTCGCGCTGTGATTGGACGAACGACGGTTCCGCCCACTAGCCAGACGTACGCGCCGTCGCGCAGTTCCGCGCCTCCTTCTCCATAGTAAGCCCCCATACCGATGAACAAGGCCCCGAAGTAGCAGGCGACAAGAATGGTCGCAATCACCAAGTGGCGCGGCCATTCCCAGCCGTCGCTCTGCGTGACGCGGCGAAAGGCAAAAGCCCGGCGAAATACTAGGCAGAATCCAAGGCCCATGACCGCGATGTGAAGAGAGTAGGCAGTCCGGAGCGGCCCTCAAACGTGACTCGGCCGATTGCGAGAACGTTGGTAACTGCGGCGAGCGCAGCGACGATGAGGCTCGATCGGCGAGCACACCCGTTTTTCGCCAAACAGGAGCCCAGTTCCTTCAGCATACGTGTGAGTCGGGTATCGGCCTAACGCCAATTATACAGCGACGTTATACTGCGAAAATGAGCAGAAGGCTGCCATTCAATTGTCGTATAATAACGTAGAGGTCGCCAGGCCGCGGCAGTAAGTCGGCCGTTGGCGATCACTTACGTCGAAGTAAGTATGGGTTCCCTGCGCGTTAGGCTGCAAAGACTTCGCAGTATAACACGCCAGGATATCCGATCGGAGGCCGAGCGTCGCTGAGGGAGTCGTGTGCTCGGCGCGATGCGTACGACACGCACCGCCGCGTGCCCGCTCTCCCACCACCGGCCCCAAAAAAACAACGACCCCACACCATCACGGTGTAGGGTCGCTTGTCTTCTTGCCGCGCCAACGAGTCGGAGCGGCTACTTCGAAACGGCAGCCAACCGCTTGATCTCCGCCGACAGCGACTTCACGCGCGCCTGATCCTTCGCGCCCGCCACGTCGCCGTCCACCGCCTTCGCCAGCTTGGTCAACGACGCGCCGCGCGCGGCGCCGGTCTGCTTCTCGGCCGCGTCCAGTGCCTTGGCGATGGCCGTCGTGCGCTCGGCCGACAACCCGTTGTCGCGCACCAGCTGGTCGAGATAGCTCCGCACCACCGGGAACGCCGCGGGCCATACGATATGCGGCTGGCTCTGCGGATTGTATTCCGTGAACCGCACCAGCTTCGCCGCCGCGAGCTCGTTGGCCGAGAGCTTGTCGCTCGGCAGCAGCTCGAGAATGTCGAAGCCGCGCGCGAGCTCGGACGAATAGATGTAGCCGTTCCAGTAGTATGCGCCCCACGAGCCGCCGATCGTGTTCCGGAAGCGGCCGCCGCCACCACCGCCCGCGGGAGTGGCGGCAGGAGTGCTCGCAGGACTGCCCGCGGCGGCGACCGTCATCGAATCCGCCGGAGAATCGACCGGGCCCCGGTCGAAGTACGCGACCTCGAACGGATGATCAGGATCCGTGAAATCGCTGACGTCGATGCCGCCCTGATACCAACCCTGCACCATGAGGTCGCGACCCGGCACCGGAATGAGCCCGCCGTTGTGCGACACGCAGTTCTCCTGCGCGCTCTGCGCCGTCGGAATCTTGAAGTACGCGTGCTGCGTGTACTTCTTGTCGGCGCTGATCGTGAGGATCGCGTTGCCGCCCATCTCCATCATGCTCGTCGCCTGACAGTTGGGCGCCGTGCCGCCGCCCCACTCGTCGGTGTACACGACCTTCGAGCCGTCGTTGCTGAACACCGCGGTGTGCCAGAGCGAGAAGTTCGTGTCGGCCTTGGCGTCGAGACGCACCGGCTTCTCGGGATTCGAAACGTCCACGAGCAATCCGTAGCTCGCGCACGCGCCGGCCAGCAGGTGCATCTGCGGATACGCGGTCACGTCGTGACAGTTGCGCGGACCGGTCGGCGGCGGGGCGGGAAGCGTCGTGTCCGTCGGCGTACCGCCGCGTCCACCACGGCCACCACGATTGTTGCCGCGAGACGCACGAGCCGCGCTCTGCGGCGCCGGCGTCATGTCCGTGAAGATGCGCGCGCCCGTCACCACCTCGGCATTCTCCGGATGCGCGAGCGGCACCTTGATCACGTCCAGCCGGTAGAGCGAGTTCGTCTCGTCCGCCGGATCGTTCCCGCTCTTGCAGCCCGCGAGCTCCTTGTCGGAGCGAACGGGAGCCTGACCCGATATATAGATGTAGACGACGCCCTTGTCCTTCGGGTCGGGGATCACGGTGTGCGTGTGCGACCCTTTGCAGGTCTCGACGTTCTTGAGCAGCTTGGGCGCCTTCGGGTTCGACACGTCGTAGATCCGCACGCCGGTCATGTGAGACGTGTGATCCGTCGAATCCTTGATGCCGCCCTTCGCGCAGTCTTTGCGGTTCCCGTTGCCCTCGGCCGAGATGAAGAGCAGGTGGCCGATGATCGACGGATCGCCCTGCGCCGTGACGCACACGACCGTCGCGGCCAACACAGGCTTCGCCGGATTCTTCACGTCCCAGACCATGAAGCCCGAGAAGTTGCCCTGATAGACGTAGTGATCGCGGAACGCCAAGTCCGAGTTGATGAACGTCAGTCCCGATGTCGAGTCAAACGCAGGCGGCTTGGGCGAGAACGAGACGAGCTTCATCCCGCTCTGCGCGATGCCCGCGTCGAGCTTACCGGGTTTGAGTCCGTTGCGCGGATCGGGGGCGGTCGGATACGTCTGCGCGACGAGTGCCGGCGCCCACGAAAGGACGAGAGCGGCGGTGAGCGAAAGCGTCCTGCGAGCGGTTCCCATCAGTCGAAGCTCCAGTGGAGGAGTGGTTCAGTTGCTCGACATCTCATCGAGCATGGCATGCATCGTCCCGATCTCCGCGGTCTGCACCGTCTGGACGTCGTTCGCAAACACCGAGACGTCCACATCCTGGGCGGCGAGCGGCGTCGCGAAGAGATCGGAGACCATCTTGAGCGCGCCCTCGTGGTGCTGGATCATGAGCGTGAGGAACTCGCGGTCGAAGTCCGCGCCCTTGGACGCGTCGAGCTCCTTGAGCTGCTGCGCCGTGAGCATCCCAGGCATCTGCATCGTGCGCCAGGACGACGTGTCAGGCGCGGACTGGCCGTTGCGATTCAACCAATCCTGCATCAGCCGGATTTCGGCGATCTGCGATTGGTCAATCTTGTTCGCGAATTTGAGCACGCGCGGGTTGGCGCCGTGCTCCTTGGCCATGCGCGACATGTAGATCGCCTGCGCGTGGTGGGCGATCATCCCCTGCATGAAGTGCACGTCGGCGGCGGTGAAGACCGCGCCCTTGGGAATCGTCACGGGCGCGGACATGTCGGCCATCGATTGCTGGACGACCCGCTTGTCGGCCGCCTTGCCCGAGGTGCACGCCAATACCGCGGCGACCGCGAGAAGCGCGAATCTTTTTGAGGTAAACATGGGTACGGTAGTCTGGGACCAGGGGGATAGGATACGGGCCGGAACGGCCGTCCGCCACGGCTTCCACTCGCCCGCAAATTTCGGTATGTCGAACCCAGAGCCCCCCCCAGCCCGCCCCGCCGCCCGCCGTCGCCGCTCGCCCGCCGTGATCATAGCGCGCGTCGTCGCGTACGTCCGTCGCCGCTTGGACGACGATCGCGGTGCTCGCCGCCGGGCTCTTTCCCGGCGCATTGTGGGTGACGCTCGCCGTCGCGGCGTATTTCATCCTTCCGCTGGTCGTGTTCCTTCGGTGGCGCGGGTGGCCGTTCTATCCGAGCGCGGCGTTCCGCCTCCTCGTCGTCCGCCCGTTTCTGTACGCCAACCTGATGCTTCCGCTCGTCGCCGGCGCCGGCCTCATCGGCGCGCTCGGCGGGGCACTGTTCGGGCACGCTCTCATCGCCGGGCGCGCGTTCGCGTTCGTCATGCTCGTCGCGATGGCGATCTTCCTCGTCGCCGGCTACGTCGGCTCGCGGTCGCTCGTCGTGCGCCACGTTGACGCGTTCGTACCGGAGCTGCCGCCGAACTTCGACGGGCTCAAGATCGGCCAGCTCTCCGACCTCCACGTCGGACCGCACACGTCGCGTCGCTTCATCGACCAGGTCGTCCGCGCGACGCACGCGCTGGCGCCCGATCTCATCGCGATCACCGGCGACCTCGTCGACGACCGCGCCGAGGACGTCGCCATCTACGCCGATCTGCTCGGCTCACTCGCCGCGCCGTTGGGCGTGTTCATGATTCCCGGCAACCACGACGTCTACGCGGGATGGGACGACGTCGAAGACGCGCTACGCCGAGCGCAACTCGGCACGGTGCTCGTGAACGAAGCGCACGTCATTCGACGTGGCGGCGACGCGATCGCGCTCGTCGGAACGGGCGACCCCGCTGGCGGCCGGCGAGGAACGTCGCGCGCCGCGCCCGACATCGACCGCGCGCTCGCCGGCGTGCCGGAGGACGCGACGGTCGTCGCGTTCGCGCACAATCCCTCGCTCTGGCCGTCGCTCGCCAAGCGGGGAGTGGCGCTCACGCTGAGCGGACACACGCACTGGGGGCAGTTCGCGCTCCCCATGCTCGGGTGGAGCCTCGCGTCGCCGTTCCTCTCGCACGCGATGGGGGCGCACACGAGCGAGGACGCGGTCTTGTACATCAGCCCAGGGACGGGATACTGGGGGATTCCGTTTCGGATCGGGGCGAGGCCGGAGGTGACGCTCGTGACGCTCAGAAAGGCGAAAGAAGCGGCAGCCGCCGTACACAGAGCGAGGTCGGCTAGTCGCGCTGGCCCGTGGCTTCAGACCAGCATCGAGCATCGAGCATCGAGATGAGAGAAGCCGGATCTGCTTTGAACTCCTCTCGCCAATACTGAGCACTGGTCCCACGCAGGAATCAGGACTGCTCGAGCAGTCGGTGGTCAGAGGCCTGACGTCAGGGAGGCAGTCTCGCGCCTGGGTGGGCAGCGTGGGGAGTAATGCCGCACGGAGTGCAAAGCGGTTCCCACGCCTCGCTCTCTCGATGCTGAATGCTCGATGCCGGTCTCGCCACTGGCTACGCGGGCAACCACGACCAGCCGAGCCTTAGGCCTTTGCCTCGAACGCCTGAGCCAGCAGCGACTCCCAAACTTTATCGACCGCCTCGATCGCCGCCGTCGCCACCTCCGCCCCTTCTCGCCGATTCGTGAGCCGCCGGTGGTTTCGCTCGTAGGACTCGCGGTACCGAGCGGTCGCCGCGTCGCGATCGAGATTCTTGGCGTACCATCGGGCGACGATCGTGAGCGTCTCGACGCTCCACTGCGTGGCGGGTAGCGAGCCGTCCTCGTACTTCAGCACAAGCTCCCACTCCGCGGAGCGGAACTCCGCGGTGAGCGTCATCGGGTCGGTCACGTATCTGTCCTCGCTGCGGTTGGGTTCGAAGGTCCAATCAAGATCGGAGGGTCTGCGATGCTCGGCTAGAGCCGCGGCTGAAAAGAAACGCGTCAGTCCGTCAGTTCGGTGGTCATCTCGATCATCGTCCGGCGGAATCCGACGCTCTCGAAAAGGTGCTGGGCGGCGTCGTTCTGCGTCGCGGTGCTGAGCACGACCTGCGTCGATCCGTGATTCTTCAAGAATCCTAAAGCCGCCTCGACGAGCTTCCGCCCGACGCCATGGTTGCGCCGGTTCGGGTCGACGACGACATCGTAGAGTATTCCCGCCGGTCCGCGCAGCGACATGTAGTCGCGGCCCTCGACGCCGGAATACGAGTACCCGACGACCTCGCCGCCGTCCTCGGCCACGAGCACGGCGACGTTCGGCTTCTCGAGCTGCGTGCCGAGGAACCACGAGTAGCCGGCCTCCGTTTCAGAGGTCGCGGGGATGAATCTCTTGGCGTCGAACTCGTGGTGCGCCCGCACGAGCAGCGCGCCGAGCCGGCCGAGGGCGGGGAGGTCGGCCGGCGTCGCGGCTCGAATCTCTATCGCCATCAGCGCGTGCGATGCGACATCGACCAGACGTCGTTGCGATAGATGAAGCGCTGCGTGCCGTTCTCGTTGACCGAGTACTTTCCGCCGGCCATGAAGAGCTTCCCGTCGAACACCCACACGGCGGGCGCGCCACGCGCTGACCACGGTGCGGATCCCTCGCGCCACGTTGCGCCGTCGCTGGTCACGAGGAACGCCGGCGCGAAGGTGGAGTTGCGGTTGGCGGCGATCAACCAGAGTTGATCGTCGTAGACGACGGGTGCGCCGCCCCACGCGTCGCCGGCGCGATTGGGGCTCTTCTCCCAGTTGATGCCGTCGGCCGAGGACCATACCTCGCGCTTCGAGTTCGGATTTGGCTCGCGTTCGCCGTCGATCACCCCGCCGCCGATCACCCAGATGCGATTCTTGAACACGGGCACCATGTCCGCGGTGCGCGGCGTCCAGTCCGCATGCTCGGCGACGCGCGTCCAATGCACGCCGTCGGCGGAGCTCCACACGTCATTGTAATACGTGTGTCCATCGTAACCGCCGAGCAGCCAGATCTTGTCCTGAAAGACCGCGGCGCCGTAGAAGACGCGCGCCGGGAGATTGGATTCGCCGGCGACAACTTCCCATCGCTTGAAGTCGCGCGTCCGCGCGATGCGCGACGCGAGGTGCAGGTCGAGATAGTTCCCGGTCATCGTGCCGAGCGCGTAGACGGCGTCGTGGAACTGGACGTAGTGCTGATAGCCGGTGTTGAGTCCCGATGCGGGGAGATCCGATCGAACCCACGTTCGGCCGTCGCGCGACGACCAGCCGCCGCGCGGATGGAAGGCCCACATCTCGCCACGCACGACGAACACGGGAAAGTTGTACGACCCCTCGAACGCGGCGGAGTCCTTCTCGCGCGCCCACTGGTAGTCGGTGCGCAGGGCCGCTCGCGTCGCTTGCGCGTGCCCCAAGGACGGCAGCGCGGCGACGACTGTCAAAAGGACCGCGGATCTCCTCGTCACGCTGAGAAAATAAGCACGACCCCGGATTGCCGGCGAGGCGTCTTCAATCCCGTGCGCAGCTTGCTGGAGACTTCACGGCGTACCCGGGCGGCGACCCGGCCGTCGTGCGCATCGACGAATACTCTGACGGCGGTCGGATCGCGCTTCGCCAACTCGCGAAGCGCCCACGACAGCGCCTTCACGACCATGTCGTCGCGATCGGCGAGAAGTTGCCGGCAGACGCGGAGCGTACGCCGGGCGTCGCCTCCCTCGAAGCGCCGCGCGCTTTCGTGTTGAGCGGAACGGTGGCGACGAGGGCGAGGCGACGGCGCCAGCGATCCGTCGATCGCGCGAGACGATCGATCGTCGTGTCGGACACTTGCCCCTCGCGCCAGGCGGGGCCGAGGATGGTGACGCCGAAGAGGTCCACCGTCCCCCAATCTTCGAGACCCTTCGCCATCCGGGCTACTTGTCGTTCGGTGAGCGCCGCCGCCGCGGCACGGTGCGCGGCGACGACCTCGTACGCGATCAAGCGCTCCTCCCAACACCCGTCAGCCGACAAGGCGAGCGCAAACTCGACGACCACATGCGCCGGCTGCTCCTTTAGCAGCTTCGAATAGCGTCGGCGAACTGACCGCACCGTCGGCACGTCATGGTGCTTGAGAGTCGCGAGGTCTTTCCTCGCGCGAGCGGCGAGGCGGTCGGGTGCCAGATCATGGGGCGCGCCGAGCGTCATCGAATTCCGCTCGCAACGCGCGGCTCGGGCGTCAGCGGAGGCACGTCTTCGCCACCGCCACCCGGCGGAAGCGTGAAGTAGAAGGTCGCTCCGCCCTCGGAGTTCGGCTCGGCCCAGATCCGACCGCCGTGCGCGTCGACGATCGCCCGGCTGACGGAGAGGCCGACGCCCGTTCCATTGGGCTTCGTCGTGTACGACAGGGAGAACATTCGTCCCATGTCGACGCGCCCGAGGCCGACGCCGTTGTCGCCCACCTCGACGCGAATGCCGTCGGCAACCTCGGATGATCGGATCCAGATTCGCGCGGCGGGGCGAGATTCGGTGGCGTCGATCGCGTTTGCTATCAGGTTCAGCAGGACTTGTTGCAGCTCGACGCGATCGCCGCGCACCGGCGGCAGATTCGCGGCCAGGCTGGTGGCGACGTGGACGCCGCTGTCGGCGACTCGCGTGGACGCCAGGGTTCGCGTTTCCTCGATCACGCCGTTAACGTCGACCGGCGCGGTTCGCACCGTGCGATAGCGAAAGAGCTCTCGATTTCGCCGCGTCACCTCGGCCGCGCGCTCTCCCGCTTCGACCACGCCGCGAAGAGACGCTCTGATCTCATCGGCGCCGGGCGTCTTGTCGGGGAGCGCTTGCAAAGCGGTCTTCGCGTTCAGGAGAATCGCAGTGAGCGGCTGGAGCAGCTCGTGAGCGAGCGCCGCCGCGAATTCTCCCATGGCCGTAAGGCGGGAGACGCGGTCGAGCTCCGTCTGGGCCAGGATCATTTGCTCGTGGCTTTCCCCAAGCTCGCGCGCCAGCACCGTGGCGCGGAGCAGATCGTTGCTCAACCCGACACAGACCACGACGAGAAAGCCGAGGGGGACCAGGCTGATGAAATATGGACTCTTGTAATCCGACGCGCCCAGCACGAACTCCATCCCGCGGATCAACGCGGCGAAGATCGACGGACCGAGGATGGCTCCCATGAGCAGCGCTTGCAGTCGCCGGCCCTTCCGCCACGCCGTGATCGAGGCGTCGGTCAGGTACACGAGAAACAACACTATGCCCGCGTTGCCAACCAGCATCCACGGATTCGTTCGGCCGACTGGAATGGAGATCGGCTCGCCGAGGATCGACGTGGTTTGAATCGCCGTGATCTCGCGGAAATTCAGATTGAGCGGGATCGCGAAGTTGAGCGCCAGCGCGACGACACGCACCGCGATGATCGACCACATGAGCCAGTCTCGCCCGGCCTTGAGGTAGTCCCGGGCGAAGAGGACGACGGAGATGAGCGCCCACGCCAGCGGGATGTGGAGCCAACGCAGCGTGGTGGCAAATTCCTCCGGCGTCCGCGAGTGCATCAGCGCGACGTCGAATCCGACGACGACCGCCGCCGAGAAGGCGCAGTTGCTCAGCAGCAGGTTCGTCCGCGCGTCGCGAGCGCGCAGCCAGACGAACAGGTGAACGACGGCGACCGTGAGGCAGGACGCCGCGATCATCGAACAGAAGATGGTGATCCAGCTCATATCGAGACCACGTCGTCCCGTGTGGCTTCCACCATAGTTGAACGGCTTGGCGCGTGAACGGCCATCCCAATAGGTCGCACGATTCGGAATCGCGCAACCACCGCCACTCATCTACGGGCGCCAGGCTTGAACCGGATTCATGTCGCGTGCCTCACGCCCGTCCGCGGCGGGGGGAGGGGGAGAGGCGCGTCGGCGCGGATCTCGGTCCACTCCACGCGCCCGCCGCGAATCGCGTCGCGGACGAGCCGCTCGCGGGTCGTCAGCTTCGCGGCGCCGGTCTTCACCTCGACGAACACGATACGTCGCAGGTCGCCCTCGTCGAGCCCGTCGAACACCACGAAGTCCACCGGTCGTCCGAGGAACTGGGCGTCCTTGGGGTTGAAGCGGAACCCGGGGAGGTAGGGCACGAGCTGCTCGTAGATCTGCCCGCGCGTCACCGCGCGGCTCTGCTGCGCGCCCTCGGCGCGCATTCGACGCGCGAACTTCGGCGCGATGACCGCGATGACCAGGAGCGCGACGACCGCTCCGATCGCTATCCCGACGAGGAGCATGCCCATTCTATGGCCGTTGCTCGAAAGGGGAGGGAGCCTCAATCTAATGCTCGACACGTTCTCACTCGCGCCGCTTCCGGCCCCACACTGAGATGGCCAAACCTGCCCCATCAGATCCGCCGGTTCGTGAGGTGTTCCCCGACTGGATCGAGCCGATGGCGGCGACGCTCACGCAGGAGCGTTTCACGGGCTCGGACTGGACGTTCGAGCGAAAGTACGACGGCATCCGCCTGATCGCGTTCAAGCAGGGCGACGTCGTTCGACTCTACTCGCGCACGAGAAAGGAGAAGGCGCTCCCCGGCATCGCGGCCGCCGTGGCGGCAATCCCGGTCGCCGACGTGATCCTCGACGGTGAAGTCGAGTGGGATGGGCACACGGCGTACCATGTGTTCGACGTCATCTGGATCGACGGCCGCGACGTCACGCGACTCCCGCTGACCGAACGCCGGCGCATTCTCGCCGAGTTGCCGCTCGCCGCGCCGATGCGACGCGTCGCGGAGCTCGACGACGCGGCGCCGTGGGAGCGCGCGTGCGCGGAGGGCTGGGAGGGCGTGATCGCGAAGAGGCGCGATTCGCCGTACGAGCACAAGCGATCCAAGCTCTGGCTCAAGATGAAGTGCGAGCTGTCGCACGACTTCGTCGTCGGCGGCTTCACCGACGCTCAGGGAAAACGCGTGGGACTCGGCGCGCTGCTCGTCGGCTACTTCGAGGGCGACGATTTCGTTTTCGCTGGTAAGGTCGGCACAGGGTTCGACACGAAGCTCTTGACCGAGCTTCGCGCGCGATTCGACACGATGGAGCTGGAGAAGACGCCCTTCACCAAGGCAAAAGGGCTTCCCAGGGTGCGCGCGCATTGGGTGCGGCCGGAAGTCGTCGTGCGCGTGGCGTTCATCGAGTGGACGGTCCACACCAAGCTGCGCCACTCGCGGCTCCTGAGCGTACGGACGGACGTCCGGCCGCGCGACGTGGTGCGAGACCAACCCCGCGGCCAATGAGCGACGTCACGATCACGCATCCCGAGAAGGTGATGTTCCCCGACGATGGGATCACCAAGGGAGAGCTGGCGGCGTACTACGAGCTGGTCGCTCCAGCCATGCTGCTACATATGAAGGGGCGCCCTGTCACTCTCGAGCGCTTTCACCGCGGCATCGGCGAAAAAGGGGGGCTTCTTTCAAAAGAACGTCGTGAAGGGCGCGCCGGCGTGGCTCGAGCGCGTGGCGGTGCCGAAGAAGGACGGTGTCGTCAACTATCCCGTCGTGCGCGACACGCGCGGCATCATGTGGCTGGCGAATCAGAACTGCATCACCCCGCACGTGTGGACGTCGCGCGTGCCCGATCTCTTCCACCCCGACCTCTGCATCTTCGACCTCGATCCGCTCGAGGAGAACGCCGTTGCGCTGCGCTCGGCGACGCTCCTGATACGCGATACGCTGGCGGAGCTCGGCGTAACGAGCTGGGTCAAGACGTCGGGCTCGAAGGGATTCCACGTCGCGTTCGCGCTCGACGAAAAATCGGACAGCGGCCAGGTCGCGCACTTCGCGCATGCACTCGGCCGAGAGCTCGTCCGGCGCGCTCCGGATCTGTTGACGCAGGAATTCTACAAGGCCGACCGTGGCGGGAAGATTCTGATCGATACGGCGCGCAACGAATTCGGCGCCACGTATGCGGCGGCGTACGCGGTGCGCCCAAAGCCGGGTGCGCCGGTGTCGGCGCCGTGTACGTGGGACGAAGTGGAAAGCGGTGAAGCCGGCCCCCGAACGTTCACGCTGCGCACGATGGCCGAGCGTCTCGATGCGCGCGGCGATCTATGGTCGGAGATCTTTCAGGCCAGGGCTTCGCTGCCCACGGCGCCCTGACGCGGACGCCTCGGCGCCATCCCTATCGCTTGCACCACGCGGCCGAGTAGCGGCGCTCGAGGTAGTCCGTCATCGCGGTCGCCATGACGCTCGCGCCGGCGCTGGTCCAGTGCATATCCTGTTTGTAGTAGAGATCGCGATTGCCGGGGTAAGCCCGGAACGCGGGGAACGCCGTGAACAGCTCGATCGAATCCTTCGCGGCGAGAGACTCGATCGTCTTCACGCTGTTCTCCGACGGGCGAGCGTTCTTCGGCCATGAACTCGTAGCGGCCCGGGATCCACGACGTGTCGCTGTACTGATGCGGCCACGGGTAGATCGACAGGACGAACGCCGCGTGCAGCGTGTCGCTGAGCTTCTTCATCCGATCGATGCTGTCGAAGATGTCAGCCCATTCGTGCCGCCGGTCCACCGTGTCGCCGGCAAGGGTGTAGTTCACTATCTCGGGATCCGCCAACGTGATCACGCGGGTGCCGACGTCGACGTTTCCGTAGTGGAACATCTTGTCGATGCTCACGAAGATGAACCGCGTGAAGACGAGATGTTTGTCGATCCAGGTACGCACGCGGTCGGTGAGCGACGGATTCGTCATCGTGACCGCGTGCACGCGGAGCGGCATGCCGTCGGCGGCGAAACTGCCCATGTGCCGATACGCCTGCTCTTGGACGAGATCGGTCACGTCGAGATCCTCGACCACGACGTCGGGGGTCGTGCCGCGGAGCTCGCGAAGCTCGATCAACGAGAGGATGGGCGCGTAGCTGTCGACGCCGCCGTTGAGCACCTGAATGTGCGGCCCGCCGCAGGCGGCGGCCTTCTCGTTCAGCGCCCGCTCGGTGAGCACCGACCACGTCTCGTCGTCGTGAACCCCTTTGCCCATCGTGAACGAATCGCCGAGCATGAGGATGCGGAACGTGTTGGCGGGCTTGGCCAGCGTCGCGTCCTGGCCGCGCATGCCGAGGTTGTTCACGCGCTGGATGTACGAGAACTCTGATTGCTCGATCCGGGAGTACGAGCTCGGCACCATCGAGTGATGCCGGTTCGGATCGGGGCGAAGCGCCGGCGACAGCGGCTTGATGAGAAAGAACCCGGCGACGAGGTCGAGGATGAAGAACGGAACCGCGATCGACGTCAGGACCAGCCAGGTGCTCAAGACGTTGTTTCGGTAGCGCGTCTCCGACAGGAGATAGGAGACGAAGAAGGCGAGAACGACGCACAGGAGCAACCCGAGCGCGGCGACGGCGGCCGGACCGAAGAACCGCTCCACGAACAGCCGCTCATAGAGCAGCACGGCCGTCAACGCCGTCATGCCGATCGTCAGAACGAGAAACGTCTTTTTCACGGTGAACGCGTCCTCGCGAAGGCGCAAACGCTTCGGTCGAGCGGAGTTGGAATGGGGCCGGGCGCACCCCACAGTATCGGCCTAGAAATGAAGCGGCTGTTTCCTTAGAAAGGACGCCCGTGTGCAACGTTGCGTATCTGAAGCAGAATCTTAGTTGCCACGGGCGCCGCGGGTCGACACTCTTAGGGGTCAGGCTGGCGCCAATGGGCACCCGTTGGCCGCCGACCCCGCGAGAGGTTGCGACCGGGGCTCCCGCTGCCTTTTCTCGAGCTCGATTGGGACGTATCGCGTGACTTCGACACCAAGGTTCATCCTCGGAATCTCGGCGTACTATCACGACAGCGCCGCGTGCTTGCTTCGCGACGGAGAAATCGTCGCCGCCGGGTCGGAGGAGCGGTTCACGCGCAAGAAGGGCGATGCCGCATTCCCGATCGAGGCCGCGACCTATTGTCTCCGCGAGGCCGGCATCACGGTCGCCGACCTCGCCGCCGTCGGCTTCTACGACAAGCCGCTCCTCAAGTTCGAGCGCATTCTCGAGACGTACCTTGCCCAGGCCCCGAAGGGCTTCGCCAGCTTTCTCAAGGCGGGACCGCTCTGGGTGAAGGAAAAGCTCTTCACCGACCGCGAGCTTCGCGAGGCCATCGGCCGTCTCGCCGACCGGGCGGCCGAGGACCCGGCGCCCTACGACGGTGAGTTGCTCTACTCCGAGCACCACGAGAGCCACGCCGCGAGCGCCTTTTTTCCGTCTCCGTTCGAGGAAGCCGCGATCCTCACCATGGACGGCGTCGGCGAATGGGCCACCGCTTCCATCGGCGTCGGCCGCGGCGCCGAGATCGAGATCATCAAAGAGTTGAAATGGCCGGACTCGCTCGGCCTGCTCTATTCGGCGTTCACCTACTACACGGGGTTCAAGGTGAACTCCGGCGAGTACAAGGTGATGGGGCTTGCCCCCTACGGCGAGCCAAAATACGTCGATCTGATTTACGAGCACATCGTCGACCTCAAGGACGACGGTTCGTTCACGCTCGACCAGAAGTACTTCAACTATCTGGGCGGGCTGACGATGACGAACGCCGCGTTCGACAAGATCTTCGGCGGCCCGCCGCGCGTCCCCGAGACCGACCTGACGCAAAAGGAAATGGACCTCGCGAGGAGTGTCCAGACGGTGTGCGAGGACATCATGATGCGCATGGCGCAGACGGCGCATCGAGAGACGGGGCTCGAGTCCTTATGCATGGCGGGCGGCGTCGCGCTGAACTGTGTCGGCAACGGACGGCTGCTTCGTGAAGGCCCGTTCAAGTCGCTCTGGATCCAGCCTGCCTCGGGCGATGCCGGCGGCGCGCTCGGCGTCGCGCAACTGATCCATCACCGCCACTTCAAGCAGCCGCGGCGCATTCCGCGCGGCGGCGATGGCCAGCCCCGCGACGCGATGAGGGGCTCGTATCTCGGACCGTCGTTCTCGAACGCCGAGATTGAGAGCTTCCTCAAGACGTCCAAGATCGAACACGAGAAGCTCGAGCCGTCGGCGGTTCCGGCCCGCGTGGCCGAGCTGCTTTCGCAAGGCGCGATCGTCGGCTGGTTCAACGGCCGGATGGAGTTCGGCCCTCGGGCGCTCGGCGCGCGGAGCATCCTCGGCGATCCGCGCAATCCCAAGATGCAGGCCGACATGAACATCAAGATCAAGTTTCGCGAGGGCTTCCGGCCGTTCGCGCCGAGCGTGCTGCGGGAGCGCGTCAGCGACTGGTTCGAGATGGACTGCGACTCGCCGTACATGCTGCTGGTCGCGCCGGTGAAGCGAGAGCGGCAGATCCCCATGACGGACGATCAACAGAAGAACCTCTGGGGTATCGCGAAGCTCAACGTGCTGCGGTCGGACATCCCGGCCGTCACCCACATCGACTACTCGGCGCGCGTGCAGACGGTATCGGCGGAGACGAGCCCCGACTACCACGCTCTCATCGACGCGTTTGAATCGTTGACGGGCTGTCCGGTCATCGTGAACACGTCGTTCAACGTGCGCGGGGAGCCGATCGTCTGCACGCCGGAAGATGCATATCGGTGCTTCATGCGGACGCACATCGACTACCTCGTGCTGGGTCCGTACCTCTTGAGCAAGACGAAGCAGGCCGCGTGGACCGAGGACGCGCAGGGGTGGAAGAACGAATTCCAGCTCGACTGATCACGGCATCGTTTCTCCCCGACCTTCGACGAATCCATGTCTCACCTCGATCAACCCCACGCCACGAGCCGACGAGAGCTGCGAAAATTCGGCTTGCTCGTCGGCGGAGCGTTCCTCGCTCTCGCCGCGATCGCGCTGTGGCGACACAAGTCGCCGACGCTGATGCGCACGTTCGGCGGCCTTGGCGTCGTGCTCGTCGTCGCCGGCGCGATCGTTCCGCGGCTCCTCGGCCCGGTCTACACCGGGTGGATGCGACTCGCCCTCGTGATCAGCAAGGTCACGACGCCAATCTTCATGGCCGTGATCTACTTCGTGGTCCTGACGCCGACCGGGCTTCTGATGCGCTTGTTCGGCTGGCGCGGGCTGGGTCCCGCGTCGAAGGAAACGAACTGGGTTACACGGCCCGTCGGCGAACGAGCCAGCTCCTTGGAACGGCAGTTCTGACGAACGAATCTACCAACCATTTGCCAAGAGCGACGAAAATGGCGAAGACGAGTTTGATGGGCGAGATGTGGGCGTTCATGCGGGTCCGCAAAAAGTTCTGGCTCGTGCCGCTGATGGTCACGCTGCTCACGGTGAGCCTGCTGATTGCTTTTGCTCAGAGCTCCGTGCTCGCGCCCTTCATCTACTCGATCTTCTAGGACTAGGCTTTTCTCGGACGCGGTTCGCCGATCGTCCGATGCGTGCGCGTTCGCGAAAGCCTCAGTCCCACGTGTGCCTTGGGCCAAGGTCCTGCAGGTCGGACCTTTCGCTGCCCGGCGCGCCTCGACACCGCCGCTAGTCTCGAGCCCGAGTCGAACGTCGCCGCATTGCGCGCGCGACGTTTTCGGTTCCTATTAAAATCGCTCGCAGGTGGAAACCGTAAACACGGTCGATGTGTCCAACGCCCTGCCCAGGGCTTTCACTTCAATCGAGGCCTTCGATGACTCCCACACGCCGCCGCCTCGCCGCTACAGCCGCGCTCGCCGCGCTCGCGACCGTCGCCGTCGCCGCGGTTCGTCCCGCGCCAACCAAGTTCACGGACACCACGCTCCCCAACGGGCTGCGCGTCATCATCGCCGAGGACCACGCCGCGCCGGTCTTCTCGATCGCCGTGAACTACAACGTGGGATCGCGGAACGAGCGGAAGGGGCGAACCGGATTCGCCCACCTGTTCGAGCACATGATGTTCAAGGGCTCGGAGAACGTCGGCCAGGGTGAGCACCCGTACCTGCTGTTCATGAACGGCGGGGGCATGAACGGCACCACGAACAAGGATCGCACGGTCTACTACGAGATCCTGCCCTCGAACCAGGTCGACCTCGCGCTGTTCCTCGAGGCCGATCGCATGAAGTCGCTCGCGATCACCAAGGACAACCTCGAGAACCAGATCAACGCCGTCCAGGAAGAGCGCCGCCTCGGCGTCGACAATGCAGCCCTACGGCAAGGTCAGCGACACGCTTCCCCAGCTCGCCTACGCGAATTTCGCCTATGCGCATTCGGTGATCGGCTCCATGGCCGACCTGAGCGCCGCGACCGTGCAAGACGTCTCGGACTTCTTCCATATGTACTACGCGCCCAACAACGCCATCGTCGCGATCGTCGGCGACGTGGACGCGAAGGCGACGCTCGAGAAAGTGAAGAAATACTTTGGCGGCATCGCACGGCAGCCCGCGCCGCCGCCGGTGGACATGAGCGAGCCGCCGCAGACCGAAGAGCGGCGCGCGACGCTCGACGACGCGCTCGCTCGTCTCCCGCGTCTCGACATGGCGTACCACGTGCCGGCGGGCTCGTCGCCCGACTACGACGCCCTCTCCGTGCTCTCGACGATTCTCTCGAGCGGCCGAAGCTCGCGGTTCTACGAGAGCATCGTGCGGCAGCAGCAGCTCGCGGCGAACGCGTTCGCCGGCGTTGCGGAGTCGCGCGGTCCCGGCCTCTTCTCGGTGACCGCGACGCCGACACCCGGCAAGTCCATCGCCGACCTCGAGGCGGCCATCGACGCCGAGTTCGAGAAGGTGAAAAACGGACCGATCGCCGACTGGGAGCTCGAGAAAGCCCGCGTCGCCGCACGCCGCAGCTACGTCGCCAGCCTCGGCAGCTCGTTGCAGCGCGCGATCGTGATGTCGCAGAACGCCATGTTCTACGACGATCCGGATCTCCTGTCCAAGCGCCAGGCGCGCATCGAGAAGGTCACCGCCGCCGACGTGCAGCGCGTCGCGAAGCAGTATCTCGTGAAGACGAATCGCAGCGTCGTCGTCTCGATGCCCAAAACTTCCGGCCGCGGAGGGAACTGATCATGACGACGACTCACATCCGCACCTCGCGCCGGTCGCGTTCCAGCATCGCGGCCTTCGGGCTGGCGCTGATCTTCGCCGCGCCGCTCGCGGCGCAGCAGCCGCGGCGCGGCAACAGCAGCCGCCGTCGACCACGCAGATGGTGCTCAAGGGCAAAGCGCCCGTCTCGAACGAGCTGCTCAAGGTCACGCTGCCCAAGGCGAAGGAAGCAACGCTCCCGAACGGGCTGCGTCTGATGGTCCTCGAGGACCATCGCGTGCCGCAGGTGACCTTCCAACTGATGATTCCCGGCGCCGGGGGCTACTACGATCCGGCGGACCGCGGCGGACTCGCCACGTGGACCGCCGCGCTGATGCGCGAGGGAACGGCGACGCGCTCGTCCGCGCAGATCTCCGAAGCGCTCGAGACGATGGGCGCGGGACTCTTCACGAGCGGCGGCACGTCATCGACGAACGGCGAGATCGACGGCAGCGCGCTCACCGAGTCGCTGCCCAAACTGATGGACCTCACGGCGGACGTCCTGCTGCATCCGGCGTTCGCGCCGGCGGAGTGGGACCGGTACAAGACCCGGACGAAGCCGCAGTTCACGCAGCTTCGCACCAACCCGGCTTTCCTCGCCAACGAGATGTTCAACAAGGTGGTGTTCGGCACGCATCCGGCCAGCCGCATCTTCCCGAGCGCGTCGGCGATCGACGCGGTCACCGCCGCCGATCTCGCCGAGTACTACCGCACGCACTACGTGCCCGATCATGCGGTGCTCGCGTTCTCGGGTGACATCACGCTCGACCAGGCGCGCACGCTCACGACGAAATACCTCGGCGACTGGAAGCGCGCGGGAACGACGCCGGCGAAAGTGAGCGATCCGGGGCCGATGGGCGCGCCCAAGGTCTACCTCGTCCACCGCCCGAGTTCCGTGCAGACGACGTTGTACGTCGGCACGCAGGGACTCACGCGCACGAATGCCGACTACACGTCGCTCGCGGTCGCCAACCGCGTGCTCGGCGGCGTGATGGGCCGCCTCTTCCGGCATCTGCGCGAGGAGAAGGGCTACACGTACGGCATCGGCAGCAGCATCCAGACGTCTCCGTTCGTCGGCGCATGGACGGCGTCCACGAGCGTGCGGACTGAAGTCACCGAGCCGGCGCTGCGCGATCTCATGGCGGAGATCGCCGAGATGCGCGACAAGCCGGTGCCGGCGCAGGAGCTCGCGGACTCGAAGCGTGCGCTCGTCGCGCAGTTTGCGCTGTCGCTCGAGTCGCCGCAGCAGATGCTCAGCTACTCGCTCGACACGTGGGAGCTCGGGCTGCCGGCGAATTACTGGGACACGTATCGCGGCGCGCGTCTCGGCCATCACCGCCGAGCAGGCACAGAGCGCGGCGAAGAAGTACTGGGATCCGTCACGTCTTCAGATCGTCGCCGTCGGCGACGCGACGAAGATTCGCGACATTCTCGCCAAGTTCGGCGCGGTCGAGGTCTTCGATGCGGAGGGCAAGCCGCTCGTGGTGCCGTGATTTTCTAGCCGCGTCGATCGGTCGGCACGGCCCCCTTCTGATCCGGAGAGAGTGGGGGCCGCCGGAAGCGTCGATAAGCCACGTAGATAAAACCGGCGACGATGCCGAGCGCCGCGCTCGCCGAGAATCCGCCGAGCACGACGAGCAACCCGCTGACGCCCATGCCGGCGAGCCGCGGCAGCAGGAAGACCAACTTGATCAGACTGTACGCGAGACATGCCGCCGCGCCGATCGCCGGCGGCTGTGCCCATTGCGGCAGTCGCTGAATGCGTTCGTAGATCGGCAGCGCGATCGCGAGCCACCCGATGACCGGTGGACGCGGCATCGGTGGAAATCGTTCCGCGATGTACGCGACACGCGCCTTGCACACTTGGCAGGTTTTCATGTGCGCATCGAGTCGCGCGTCGCGCTCGGCCTGACGCTCGGCTCTGTCGGATTCCGGCTCATTCTCGATGGCCTGAACCCAATCGCAGGTCGGAAGGCCGCTCGCGGCAAGAGCGTTGCGGCGTTCAATCCCCGCGGCCGTCCATTGCAGCATGGCTGCTACGCGGCGCGGCACCTTGATGCGCCCGTCTTCCCAACCGGCGACGACGCCAGGAGTCATACCGAAACTGGCCGCCGTCTCGTCCTGGGTCAGGCCCAGTGCTTCGCGCGTGCGCCGCGCCTCGTCTCCTGTCATAACCACGGAGAAAATACGGCTCGGAGCGACTGAGCGATACCGCGCGCTCGACAGCGAGCATGCCATCGCCATCCGCCTGAATTGGACTCATGTTTCCGATTATGACCACCCCCTCGGGCGACCTCGCCGCGTCATTGGCTGATCGCTACGTCATCGAACGAGAGCTCGGCGCGGGCGGCATGGCGACGGTCTATCTCGCGCGAGACGTACGACACGATCGCTCGGTGGCGATCAAGGTCCTTCGTGGCGACCTCCCGGTGGACGTGCAACGGTTCCATCGTGAGATTCGCGTGCTGGCGAACCTTCGTCATCCGTTCATTCTCCCGCTCCACGATTCCGGCGAGGCCGCGGGAGAGCTGTACTTCGTCATGCCGTACATCGACGGCGAGTCGCTGCGCGCGCGGCTCGTGCGCGAAGGGCGACTCCCCGTGGAGCAGGCGCTCGAGGTCGCGCGCCAGATCGCCGATGCCCTGCAGACGGCACACGACCAAGGGGTCATTCATCGCGACGTGAAGCCGGAGAACATTCTGCTCACGCGCAGCGGACATGCGTTGCTCGCCGACTTCGGCATCGCGCGCGCGACCGCCGGCGCCGGACCGGCGGACGCGATGACGCAGGCGGGGCTGACGATTGGAACGGTCGCCTACATGAGCCCGGAACAGGCGCTGGGCGAGCGCGACCTCGACGCCCGGTCCGACCTCTACGCGCTCGGCTGCGTGCTCTACGAAATGCTCGTTGGCGCGCCGCCGTTCACCGGTCCGACGCCGATGAGTGTTCTTGCAAAACACCTCACGGCGCCGCCGCCGGACCCGCTCGTGGCGCGTTCCGACATTCCCGCCGCGGTTTCGACGGCGATCTCGCGGACGCTGGCCAAAGAGCCGGGCGACCGGCCGTCGTCGGCTCGCGAGTTTGCGTCCGCGCTCGCCACGAGCGGCGAGCGCCAGGCGGCATCGCGGTCGCCGCTGACAGGCGCGGTGGCCGCCGCGGCGCAGCTGTCGGTCGCCGTGCTTCCGATAAACACGATCGGCGGCACGCCGGACGATGGATACTTCGGCGAAGGACTCACCGAGGAGCTGACGCTGGCGCTGTCGCGCCTCGAGGGCTTGCGCGTCGTCTCTCGTACGTCGGCGGCGTCCTTTCGCGGCCAGTCGCTACCGCTCACCGCGATTGCCGCGCAGCTCGGCGTGGAGTTCGTCGTGGAAGGAAGCGTGCGTCGCGCCGGCGATCGGCTTCGTTTCTCCGCGAAGCTGATCCGTGCCTCCGAGGATTCGGCGCTCTGGTCCGACACCTTCGATCGCACCGTCCACGACGTGTTCGCCGTGCAGGACGAAATCACGAGGCAGGTGGTGGACACGATCGCCGGCGCGCTACAGCTGGGAAAGCTGCGCGGCCAGGTGCCGGTAGCCGCGACGCGCAGTCTCGAGGCGTACGACCTGTACCTGCTGGGGCGGCATCACTGGTCCGAGCGCAGCGAGGCCGGCATGCATCGCGCGCGCGAACTGTTCCAGCAGGCGTTGGCGCTCGACCCGGCGTATGCCCCCGCTTGGTCGGGGCTGGCCGACGCCTCGGCCGTGCTGGCGTCGTGGCAATTCGCCGATGCCGCCGAGATGTACCCGGTCGCGACGGACGCCGCGCGCCGCGCGCTGGAGCTCGACGAGTCGCTCGCCGAGGCGCACGCGTCGCTCGGCTTCGTGAAGATGTACTGGGAGTGGGATTGGGACGGCGTGCTGCGCGAGCTTCGCCGCACGATCGAGCTGAACCCCAATCACGAAACGGCGCACCGCTGGCTGTCCGCGTTTCTCGCCGGCATTGGCAGGTTCGACGAGGCCATGCCGATCGCGGAGCGCGCACTTCTCCTCGATCCGGTCTCGGTCCTTCCGCACATGAACCTCGGCATCATCCACATGCTGGCGGGGGATCTGCCGCGCGCCGAAGCGCGATTTCGTCACGTGCTCGCGATCAATCCGGCGTTTCTTCGGGCCTCCCTCTTTCTCGGCGCGTTGCTCGGCCTGCAAGGCCAGTACGAGGAGAGCATTCGGATCATGAGCGAGTTGGTTGACCGCGGCAACCGCGCGCCGTTCTATGTCTGGGCCCTCGCCATGGCGTTCGCTATGGCGGGCCGTCCTCGTGAAGCGCGCGAGCTGCTCGCTCCCATCGATCAGACCAAGTTTCCGGCGCTCTATCGGGCTGAAGTCCTCTTCTATCTTGGCGAGCGCGATGCGGCGTTGACGGCGTTGGAGCAGGGCCTCGCCGAACGGTCCGACTGGATGTACTCAATCGCGACACAACCCTTCTTGAAGGATCTCCACGGGGAGCCCCGATTTCAGGCGGTCCTTGCGAAGCTTGCGTTGCCGTCGCCACGTCGTGGCTGATCAGCGAGCTCGCTTAACCGTTTCCGCGACTCGCTCACGAGGAGTGGGCACACACAACGATCGCCTCACCCGGCCGAGCCTGGAAGGAGGAACCCAATGGAGCAGGGTCCTCGCCCGGTGGGCGCGGTCCCCCATTAGTCAACCAGGTTGACTAGATAGTCAATCGGCGCTATAGTCAACCACATTGACCACTTAAACGAGGTGCATGATGCCTGTGCTGTCCGCGCCACCCAATCCCACCCACGACATCGGCGGCGCCCGCTTCACGTCGCTCGCCACGCCGACCCGCGGGTCGTTCGATACGAGTGTCTGGCGCGTCGAGATCGCGCCCGGACACCCTGCCACACCGCATCAACTGACACGCGAAGAGGTCTTCATCGTCCTCGCCGGCCGAGCCCGCGTTCGATTGGGCGACGAGATCGGTGAGGCCGGAGTCGGCGACATCATCGTCGTACCGCGCGACACGCTCTTCGAGATCGACGTCGCCGGCGACGCGCCGGTCCATGCCTTGTGCTGCATGCCGGTGGGAGGAGAGGCGCGTCTCGCCGACGGGACGACGCTGGTGCCGCCGTGGTCGGAGTGACGCAATCGTCGCCACGCGTCCCGCTGGCCCGCCTGCTCGCGATGGCGTTCCGGCAGCTGATCGATCAGTTGCACGAACGTCTCGCGGCGGCCGGCTACCGCGACGTGCGCTCGACGTACGGCTACGTCCTCCTCGCCGTACGCGACCACCAAACCACGGGAGCGGACATCGCCATTCTCCTCGGCGTGAGCAAGCAAGCGGCGTCCAAGCTCGTCGACGAGATGGAGCGCGGCGGCTACGTGAAGCGCCAGCCCCACGGCGACGACGCACGCGCGAAGTCCATCGCCATCACGTCACGAGGAAGAAGATTCCTCGGCGTGGTGGAGTCGATCTACGACGACCTCGAGGAAGAGTGGTCGCACGTCACGAGCAGAAAGCGCGTCGAAGAGATGCGCAGCGATCTGCGCCAAGTCGTCGAGGCCGCCCACGGCGGACAACTGCCCGCCGTGCGCCCCACTCGGTGAAGACTACGCGGGCCTCAGCAGGCTATTCCGTACGCTCGGCGGAGACTCGCCGCCCGCGCCGAGTCTAACGTGCCGCGCAGATCGCGGTCGCCGCACGCGTACACGCGGACCGCGCCCGGGTGATCGCGACGCTGAATGCTGCCGCCCGGCGCCATCGGAGCGATCATTTCGACGGCGTTCCCGGAAATCCTGTAGATGATCCAGCTCGGCCCTGTGGGAATGCGTCCAGATGGAATCGCGAGTCGCAGGTTCTTGAACGGCGCCCGCTCGCCGTAGTGCAGTTGCGTCAGGAGCAGAACCGAATCGCTGCTCGCGAGCGGGTTCCATCCGCGACGCTCAGCCGGAGCGCGTCCCGCCGACGGATTGACGATCGCCATCGATCCTGAGTCGGGCACGGCCAGAATCGCGGTCAGAAAGAGCGGTCCCATGATCGGCGGCGAATCGGGAATGACCTCGCCCGGAACACTGAGCGATCCGGAGTCGATCGAGATGTGAATGGCCGCCGGATCGAGCCGAGTGTGCGCGCGAAAGCGAGCGACCGGCGAGTACTGGCTGGAGTCGGAGGTGACCCACGCGCTGGGTTCGGGCACGGGTGCGGTGTGAATGCAGCCGGCCACGATCGCCGCCAGAAGCGCCACACGCGCCTTCACGACGCGATCGCTCTCGTGCGGGCGACGGGAGGAATCTCGATCGGCGCTTTGTCGCGCATGATGAAACGCTAGCTGTCGGCGGCGAGCGTGTCCACCAACCGCACTCGCGTCGCTCGCCGCGCGGGAATCCACGTCGCGGCCAGCGTCGTGATCGCGAGCAGGGCCCCGACGCCCGTGTACACGATCGGATCCGTGATCCGAACGCCGTATATGTATGGCGACAAAATCCGTACGCCGAGCTGCGCCAAGACCAATCCCGCCGCGGCGCCGAGCATGACACCCTTCGCCGCGCTCCCGACGATCAGCCGGGCGATCGATCCGGAGCTCGCGCCGACCGCGACGCGAATCGCCATCTCGCGCGTGCGACGGGCAGCCGACGTCGCCGCGACGCCATACGTGCCGACCGCGGCGAGCAGTGCCGCGATCGCCCCGAAGAGCGCGATCAGCTCCGTCCGCAGCCGATCGTCGGCGAGCGATGCGGCCACGAGATCGTCCATTCGATCCACGCGGCTCACGGTGACGCCCGCCTCGACGCCCTGCACCACGCGACGAATCTCGGCCGCCGCGTCGGCGACGTCGGCGCGCGTGCGCACGAGAAGCGCCGGCGCGGCACGAAGCATCAGCTGCTCGAGCGGCGCGTAGAACGTTTCGGGCGGATCGGTTGTCGGGCGCTCGGTCTCGATGTCGCCGGCGACGCCGATGACCGTGCGCCACGCACCGTTCACTTTGATTCGCTTGCCGATCGCGGTCTCGTCCGGCCATTCGCGTTGAGCCAGGGCACGGCTCACCACGACGACCGGCGGCCTGTCCCCCCGATCGTCGGCAGCGTATGCGCGGCCGGCGATGATCGGGACACCCGCGGTCGCGAAAAATTCCGGCGACGTCACGCGGCGGTGCGCGACGGGACCTTGCGAGTCGTGAGATTGCGGCCGTCCCTCGACCTCGAACGATCCGGTGCTCGACCCGGTGAAGAATGGCGGCAAGGTCGTCACGGCCGCGGCATCCACACCGGGGAGCAAGCGCAGGCGGCGCACGATCTCGGCGTACAGTGCCCGCGTGTGCGTGCTGTCGGTGTACGGCGAGGCGCGAAGCCGCATGCCCACGACGAGCAGATCCGACGCGCGGAAGCCGATCGACGACAACTTGTCGAAGCTCCTCACGAGCAGGCCCGCTCCGACGAGTAGCACGATCGAGAGCGCCACCTCGCACGCGACGAGGCTGCGTTGCGCGCGTCCTCGTCCGCGCGCGGAGAACTTGGCCGCGCTCGCGCCGTGACTCGATCGCGTCAACGACAGCGCCGGCGCCAGGCCGAAGAGCAGACCGGTCGCCACGGCGACGGTCAGCGCGACACCCAGCACGCGGAGGTCCACGCGGACATCGCCGAGGCCGGGAATCGTCGCGGGCGCCGACCGAACGATGATCTTGGTCGCGAAGTATGCGAGCGCCGCACCGGCCGCCGCCCCGACGCCGGCGAGCAGTATGCTCTCGGTGAGAAGCTGGCGGAGGAGTCGCGTACGGCTGGCGCCAAGGGCGGAGCGAGTTCGCAGCTCCTGTTCGCGGCTCGCGGCTTCGCCCATGAGGAGCGTGGCGACGTTGATGCACGCGATGAGCAGCAACAGGCTCGCCGCGGCGAGCAGAATCAGGAGCGGACGGCGAACGATTCGCGTCTGGTCGGCGTGCAAGGTCGCGAGCGCGGCACCTTTCACGCGGTCGTCATCGTCCTCCGCCGCCGCTCGAAACGATCGCCCCGACTCGGCCGTCGCCGCGGCGAGCGACACGTTCGGCTTCAGTCGCCCGATCGCCTGGAACGTGAACGAGTTTCGGCCCGTCGCTCCACCGGAGTCGCGGCCCCCCCCGCGGCCGTCCAGTAGGCGACGATCGTTCCGCTCCGATCGAGGTCGAAGCCGCGCGGCATGACGCCGACGATCGTGTGCGGCACGCCGTCGAGAAGGACGATGTGGCCGACGATGCCCGGATCGCTCCCGAAGCGAGCGGCCCAGGTCTCGTGGCTCACGACGGCAACTGGCGCCGCGCCGATCGCTTCGTCGGACTCGGTGAACCACGACCCGCGCTCGACGTGAATTCCCAACACGGGAAGCAGCGACGCACTGGCGCTGCCGACTGTGACCTCGTCGGCCGCGTTGGGATCGCCGGCGATGGCCGGTCCGGTTGTCCAGACGGCGACGTCGTCGAACGACGTCTGTGCGGCGCGCCACGTTCGAAACAGCGGAAGCGAGAACGTGCCGCGATCCCAACGCTTGGCGAGTCCGGGGATCGCCTTCCAGGCCGGACGCTCGAGCCACACGGCGATCAGTCGATTGGCGTGCGGGAAGGGGAGCGGGCGAAAGAGCACGGCGTCGGCGACGGTGAAGATCGATGTCGCCGAGCCGATGCCGAGCGCGATTGTCGCGACGGTGACGGCGGCGAACGCGGCGCGCCGTCGGAGGAGCCGAAGAATGAAGCGGACGTCTTGCCCAACCGCGTCGAACACGGTGAGTCCGGCGATCGTGCGGCGTTCTTCGTTCGAGTAAGTGGTATTCCCGAACTCGCGGCGCGCGCGCCAGTGGGCTTCGTCATCCGACATCGCGCCGCCGGTGTCCGACTTCGCCTCTGCCGCACTGAGCTCGAGATGATGCGCGAGCTCGTCGTTCAGGTTGCGGGCGTGCGACCTCCCTCGCAGGAGGATTCGCAACCGGTAGCGCACGCCGTCGATGAGTGACATGTGGAAGCTGTCGGTCAGGCGCGATTGAGCACGCGCGCGATGGCCCACACGGCGCGCTCGTAGCCGGAGACTTCCTTGCCGAGTTGCTTGCGGCCCGTCGCCGTGATCGTGTAATAGCGTGCGCGGCGTCCGGTCGGCGAATCCTCCCAGCGCGAGGTGACCCAGCCTTTCTTCTCGAGACGCTCGAGCGCGGGGTAGAGCGAACCCGCTTCGATGTGGAGCGCGTCGTCGGTCAGCCGCTTGATGTGCTGGACGATCGCGTAGCCGTGCATCGACTGGATGGTGAGCGTCTGGAGAACGAGCATCTCCAGCGTCCCCTTGAGGACGTCGCTCTTGGTCTCACTGGATGGCTTCGCGGGCACGGTGTGTCGTCGGCTCAGCCGGCGACGGCTGATAGATAGAATGCCTACCTTTGACAGTAGGCATTCTATGCATCAAGACGGACCGCGTCAAGAAGCCAGCGATTACGCCGGCCCCACAGGCTGACAGAGCGGAACCGAGCCGTTGAAGTTCTCGAACATCCCGGCCGGGTTGTTCTCCCAGAGCCAGATGTGGAACATCCAACCGCCGAATCGGTCCGTGGCGGTGAATGAGACGTCGGGCAGGTTGCTCGTCGACGGGAAATCGTGCAGCGACGGCGCCTTCGTGAACCCGGGTTGGTTGGGGCCCGGCCACTTCGGGCTGAAGGGGAGGAAGTATTCCACCGCGGCCAGCCTCGTTCGCGCGACGTCATCCTTACGCGGCCCGTTCTTCGGCGCGTAGACGAGGAACTCCGGATTGAGCAGATCGATCGCGTCGTCGTTAAGGTTGTCGAAACGCGAGTAGTGATAACCCATGCCGCCGAGCGTCGGATCGGAGATGCATCCGTCAGCCTCGGTGACCGCGGCGCGATCAAGAGGCTGTAGCGCTGAGCCAACGCCGCATCGACGTCGTGGAGTGGCGCGGTGAGATTCTTCAGGTCGTTGAGCGTCTGAGCCTGCGAAGCTTGCGTCAGGTCGGAGAGCATCAGACCACCGGCCATGTGGCTCGCGGTCGGAACGGGTGAGTCGGACGTACACGCGGCAAGAGCAACGGCAAATGCGAGGAATGGTACAGTTCGTTTCATGTGGGCCCCAGCTTCGAGTGGTGGGAAGAGTCAGGTTCAGGTGAGGAAGACGGAACACAGCCCCGAACCCGGACACTCCATGCATGCAATCGATGGTGTATGCTTGACGCGCAGCGACTTGCGCGATGGGAACGAGGTGCTCGCACGGTAAGAGGCACGCATCGTTCAGGTATCGTCTGGCCTCGGCTTGTCGTCTTTCGCGCTCCGACATCATCACGATCAGCGACAGGAAAGCGCCAACTAACGGCCGACGACCTGGCTGCGGCGTCGTTCGAGAAAGCGGCGCGGGCCGGCGTCGGTCGTGAGTGAGATCGCGCGATCGTAGGCGAGCAGCGCTTCCTCGGTGCGGCCGGTTTCCGCGAGAAGATGCGCGCGGGTCGCCCATGCAGGTTGAAAGCGTTGAGCAGCCTCGTCGTCGATCGCGTCGAGTGCGGTGAGGCCGGCTGACGGCCCTTCGACGCGCCCGAGTGCCGCGGCGTACGCGACACGGGCGCCGAGTGTTGGGGCGACGGCGAGGAGGGCGGTATGCAGCTTGAGAAGCGCGTGTGCATCGACGACGCCGGATGTCGCACGCGCGCAGTGCACCGATTGGATCGCCGCTTCGATCTGAAATCGGCCGATGGACTCGAATGTGCTCGCGCGATGCAGGTATCGCTCACCGAGTGCGATGAGCTCCGAGTCCCAGCGCGACGGATCTTGTTCGTCGAGCGGGAACGAATTCCTCCGATGAACCGCGCGCGTCGCGTCGCGCGAGCGAGAGCGAGATCAGTGCGGCGAGGCCGAGTGCCTCGGGCTCGTTCGGCAGCAGCTCGGCAAGCGTCGTCGCGAGGAAATGGGCTTCGGCCGACACCGATTCTCGTTCCGCCGTTCCGGCGACGAGCGAGAAGTCGATCGCGTACGCGCCGTAGATCGCCTCGAGCACCGGCGTGAGTCGCTCCGGCATCTGCGCGCGGTCGGGGATCGCGAACGGAATGCGCGCGTCGCGGATGCGGCGTTTGGCTCGCACGAGGCGTTGCGCCATCGTCGCGGGTGGAACGAGAAACGCTCGGCCGATGTCGTCGGCGTCGAAGCCGAGCACCGTTTGCAGCATGAGCGGCGTGCGGACGGCGGGGTCGATCGCCGGGTGCGCGCAGACGAACAGCAGCGCGAGCCGCCCGTCGGGGATCGCGTCGGGGTCGATCTCGTCCAGCGTTGAGAGAGCGGAAAGTGCCGAGAGCGTGCCGGCGTGCGAGACGTCTTCGATCGAGTCGGTGAGTTGATACGCGGCCGACCGACGCACGTCTTGCCGACGGTTGCGCGCGACGGTGAGGATCCACGCTTCGGGGTTGTCGGGCACTCCGGTGCGCGGCCACGTGCTCAACGCCTGCGCGAACGCGGCGGCGAGACAATCCTCGGCGGACTCGATGTCGCCGTCCTTCGCGGCGAGAATCGCGAGCAGACGTCCGTACGAGGCGCGAGCCACTTCCTCGGCTCGCGCCATCGCATGCTCGGTGGTCATCGCGTGCTCGAGCGGGAGCGTCAGGCCGCTCTCACCCACGCGCCGTCGACGAATCGCACCGCCGACGGGCGGATCTCCACCGTGCCCCAGTGCGCCGCCGGACACTTCTCGGCCCACGCGAGCGCCGCGTCGAGGTCGGGTACGTCGAGCGTGAAGATGCCGGCGAACGCTTCCTTGGTGTCGGCGAACGGGCCGTCCTGCACCTGGAGCTTGCCCTGCTTCATCGAGACGCTGGTGGCGTTCGCGACAGTTTGCAGGACTTCGGCGGAACGGAGGACGCCGGCGTCGTCGAGCGCCTTGGCGTAGGCCTGGAAAGCGGCCATGCCTTGCTTGATGGTTTCTTCGCTCAGCGAGATGGCGGGGGGCTGCGGGTAGTGAATGAGGAGGGCGTAGCGCATTGGTCGGATGTCCGGTTGGAGTGAATGATGGAGCGGGACATCTGAATGACGGAACACGGGCGGCGAAATCGACAGGTGCGACAGCCAGACGCGCCCTCTAGGCCGTCCGCCGTTCTCGAACCTCGTAGTGCGCAGATCGCGCATCGAAGTGACTCAAGACAGCCCGTGCGGCCGGGGGAACGACGGCGACTTCGTAATCGGCCCCGGCGAACGTGCGAACCGCGTCGAGTGACTCGAACCACATGATGGTGACGAACTCCACTTCATTCGTCTGGTCGCGGCGGAGCAGGTCGATTCCCAGGAAACCGGCGATGTCGCGGTTCTTGATGCCCTCGAAGATCTCCGTGCGCAGGAGGGCCTCATACCTGTCCGCGTTCGTGGGCGTCGTCCAGCCGTGCCAGATGCGTGAAATCATATCATTACCGCCGCGCCGATTGTGGCGGGACGTCGAGCGCTGGATTGCGCGCGAAGAACGACGTCGGCACCAATCGAAAGCTTCCTCGGTGCGCCGGCATGAACGGCCAGTCTTCGGGCCGTGGAATGTGAGTAATGCCTAGCGTGTACCACAGCACGACGTCGCTGTCCGTCAGTGGGCGGTCGGCGGCGGTCCACGAAGGTAACCCCTGATTGTCGAGCCCGAGATTCTGGAACTCACCCGCGGCGTACTGCTCGTCCGCGGCGAAGGGCGTCACCCACAGTTGGTGCGTGACGAAGCCGCCGGTGCGGAGCGGCGCCGAGCCGGCGAGCGCGAACGCCGGCGTCGCTGCGCCAGGGACCAACGTGTAGCCGACGAACTGGCCGAGCGAATTGGTGCGATGCGTGTTCACGACGCGCCACGTGCGCGCGGACGAGAATGAGACGTCCGAAGCGGCGGCGCGTTCGGTGGCGAGTGGCCGTTCGCGCATCGCGAACAGCTCGCCCTTGGGATTCTTCGCCGCTTCGACCGACTCGGTCTCCGCCGCGTACACGGTGTTTGCGGTGCCGTCGACGTCGAGGTCCAACCGATAGCTGAAGAAATGCTGGTGGTTGGGGGCGTTTACGTTCGGTGCGACGAGGTGGCCGAGCGACGTGTGGCCGTCCGCGTGCGCGGTGTCGAGCACGCGTCCCGCGCCGTTCGTGTTCATGATGCCGGAGAGCACGACCTCGCCCTCGATCGCGCCGTCCTGGGAGAAGATCCAGCTGAACTGGTAGTCGTAGTTGTCGATGGTCGAGTAGCCGCTCACGACGAGTTGTCGCGCGCGTCGAGCCATGTTCGCGTGGCGCCAGAGCATGCCGCCGTCGCGTTCGTAGATCGCGATGGCGCGAGGCACGTTGATCGGCCGGCCGCGGCTGTCGTGCATCGTCGCGGGGAGGAACGTCGCGTTCGGCGGCGCGTCGTCGAACGGCACGGCGGACGACTGGCTGTAGATCCCCATTCCGTAGTCGCCTTCGTCGCGCGGATACCACGTGCCGAAGCTGGGATCGCCGTAGGGCGCGATGATCTCGCTGACCGATCCACTATATAGAACAGACCGCGCGCGGCCGTCGTCGAGAAACGAAACGTCGTGCACCTCGAGGCCTCGCCTCGGGTCGACGCCGACTCGAAAGCGCCAACGGTCCCAGGAGACCTGGTTGCCGTCGACGCGCACTGACGACCCGGACGGGTGGTCGATCCGCAGCGGCGCGAGCGGCGGCCGCGGCGAAGCGATTTGCCGCGCGACGATGGAGTCCGGTCCGCCCATGGGCAGACCGGCGTCCTGGAAGCTCTCGACTCGACCGGCGGTAAGATCGACGGAGACCGACAATCCCGGCACGCCGAACGCTTGGGGGATTCCGTCGCGCAACCACGTGAACGTGCCGACGCTGCCGCGGCGGGGCAGCTTCGCGCGCTCGGGCATTCCGACGAGCACGCTGACGCGAGACGTGTCGATGTGTCTCGCGTTCATCGCCGCGATCCATCGCGGGTCGGCGTGCGCGATCTCCTCCGCTCGGCGGATGGTGAGCAAGCGCATCGGCGGCTCGCTGTCGACGACCGTCCACGACTCGACGCGCGATCCGGCGAGGTCGACGACGGCGACGAATCCGACGTTGCTCGTCCAGTCGAATCCGACCATCCGCGCGGCGCGCGTTTCCGTGGAGCTCTTGGCGCGCGGCTGCACGACGATCGTGCCGAACCGTGCCTGGTCAGTGACGTGGCCGGATTGGCGGAGGACGCTCACGGCCTTCGTGATCTCGGTCGCCGAGAGCGGGTCGAGGGGATGAGGCGACTGGGCAGCGGAGGGATTGCCGGCGGCAGCGAGGAGACAAGAGCACGCGACCACGACACTTATTCGCTGCGTCACGGGTTCTCCGAGTGCGTGTTAGAAGCGCTACTGGCGTCCGCGAGGGCTACGGCGAAGACAAGGCGTCCATGGTGAGCGCGTAAAATAGGAGATCGCGGCCGTCAAGGCGCAACCTCGGCTCACCGGGGCTTCGCGACTACCGCGTTCCCGCGAGCACCCGCGTGCGCTGGACGGCCGGCGGGCAGAACTCGCACCGCCTGGGCAGAATCCGGTAGCGCTCGAGCCGCACGTCCTGTGACAGGAACCCGGGTTTCACCAACTCCTCGCGCATCAGATCGGTGCTCAGATACTTCTTGTTCGAATCCGAGAACACCGTCGCGACGATGGCGTCCGCTCCGAGCTCCTCCTGAGCGAGTAGCGCGCCGAGGAAGTTCGCGCCCGACGAGATGCCCACGGCCAGACCGAGTGATGCAGCGAGCGCCTGCGCCATGAGAATCGCGTCGCCGTCGTCGACCGAGATCACGTGGTCGAGGAACCCGAGATCGACGATCGCGGGCACGAATTCATCGGAGATGCCCTGGATGCGGTGCCGCCCAACCTTGCGCCCCGTGCTCAGCGTCGGCGAGTTGGACGGTTCGAGTGGATGGATCCGAACGTGCGCTCGATGAGCACGTAGAAATCGCCCGACACCCATCACGGTGCCGCCGGTGCCGACCCCCGCGACGAATGCGTCGGGACCGTGCACGGTCACCGAGCGCAGTTGGGCCGCGATCTCCGGACCTGTCGTCAGCTCGTGCGCCTCGGCATTGAAGTCATTGCTGAATTGCCGTGGCAGAAATGAGCCGGGCGTCGCCAGGCCGAGCGACTCGGCACGCTGGATCGAGCCGAGGAATCCGCCGTCGTCGCGAGAGACGAGCTCGATGTCGGCCCCCAGCGACCGAATGAGGTTGATACGCTCGCCCGACATCCAATCCGGCATGAAGATCGTGACGGGATGGCCGAGCGCGCGGCCGAGGGCGGCGAACGAGATCCCGGTGTTGCCGCTGGTCGCCTCGATGATGCGTCCACCCGGCCGGAGCTCGCCGCACTCGTAGGCGCGCCGCAAGACGTGAAGCGCCATGCGATCCTTGACGCTCCCGGTGAGATTCATCGACTCCAGCTTCGCGTAGATCGTGCGCTTCCTTCCGCGAACGCTGAAGTCGATGGCCGCGAGCGGCGTGTTGCCGACGAGCGGAGCAAGCGCCTCGATCCGCTCCAGTACCTGAGTGGACATGCTTTCAACTTCAGCCCGACCTGGGCGTCTGCCTGTCAGGCATCTCACGCGGCGACGTCGGCATTCCCCCGAGACGAGGCCTAACGCGGACCGGCTTGCGACCGTAACGTTGGGTCGAAATCCCACCCGTCCGCCCCCCTCCCGCCGCATGAACTCGTTCCCATATCCGTCGTTTCCGCCGGCGCAGCTCGCTGCCAACGGCGCGCCAAAAAAGGTCATCGTCATTGGAGCCGGACTCGCCGGACTGGTCGCCGCGCACGCACTCATAAACGCCGGCCACGACGTGGTCGTCCTCGAGGCGAGCGACCGGCCGGGGGGCCGTGTGTGCACGCTTCGCACCGCTTTTTCCGACGGTCAATTCGCCGAAGCAGGCGCGGCGTTCGTGCCGGGAGCGCACACCTACACCGTCGGGTTCGCGCTGTACTTTGGGCTCGGCCTCCTGTCATACGGAAAGCAGGGGCGAAGCACCGACTATCTCGCTGGCTGGCGCATCGACGATCAGGTGCGCGCGAAATGGCCGGTTACCCTCACGCCCGAAGAGCTCGCGAGCACGCCGCCGGATTGGCTCAAGCAGTACACGCAGTCGGCGTTGAATTCGATCTTGTCGGAGCCGCCGCGTGCGGCGGATTGGCCGCCGGCATCCTTGCACGCGCTCGACACGATCAGCTTCGCGCAATTCCTGGCGAATGCGGGCGCGTCGCCCGGCGCGATCTCGGTGATCCGTCGCGGCTTCTTCGATCTCTGGGGCGACGGAGTCGATGCATGCTCCGCGCTACTCATCCTCCGCGACATGGCGAACACGATCGTCGCCGCGTCCAAAGACACGCCGGCTACCGCCGCGCCGGTGCATCCGGCCACGCATCTGTACCGCGCTCAGACTCCCACGCCGGCGAACGCGTTGGCGGCGGTCAACGCGGCTGCGGGAACCGCGACGGCTCAACGCAACACGCCGACGTTCACGCGCCCGGTTCCGGCCGCGGCGATCACGAACATCGCCGACGTCGATCCGCACGGCGTCTATCACATTCAGGGCGGCAACGACGCGCTCCCACTAGCGTTCGCGAAGGGACTCGGCGCGCGCCTCCATTACGGCGCGCCGGTGACTCGAATCGAGCAAGACGCGAAGGGCGTGCGCGTGTTCTGCTCGGGCACGGCCGCGCCGGTGACGGGCGACTATGTCATCAGCGCGATTCCCCTGAGCACGTTCCGGCTGGTCGACGTGGCGCCGGCGTTGTCGCCCGAAAAAGCGCGCGTCGTCGCCGAGCTTCCGTACACGTCGGTCACGCGGCTCTTTCTGCAGTTCGACCAGCGCTTTTGGGTCGACTCAGGCCTCGAGGGACTCGCGTCGACGGATCTGCCGGTCTCGGACAACGCGCCGATCCCCGGCTTCTGGATCGAGGAGGCGACGTCTCTGCAATCCGGGACGCCCGGCATCCTCGATTGCTACATCACCGGCCAACGGGCGCGCGAGTTCGCGGCGATGAGCGACCCGGCGCGCGTGATGTACACGCTCGATCAAGTCGAACGTGTGTTCCCGGGCGCCAAGTCGCACTACACCGGCCGCGTCATGACGAAGATCTGGGACGCCGAGCCATGGGCGCGCGGTGGCTACGGGTGGTTCAAGCCGGGGCAGATGCAGACGCTGTATCCCTTGCTCGCCACCCCCGAGGGACGCATCCATTTTGCCGGAGAAGCCACGTCGGCCCTTCCGGCGTGGATGCAGGGAGCGCTCGAGTCAGGTCTTCGCGCGGCGAGCGAGGTGAACGCGCAGTAACGACGGGTGGACCGGTGGACCGGTGGACCGGTGGACCGGTGGACCGGTGGACCGGAAAAAGGCGCCGGTTACCGACTTCCAATAACGAACGCGCCCACCGACGCTTCTTCCAGCGGATCGGTCCCGATTACGCCGGCAAACGCGTCGGCGTTCCCGCCGCCGACGGCGCACGGCGCGAGGCCCATCGCGGTGGCGACCAGATACATGGTCTGATACAGCGCGCCGACTTCCTGCAGGATCAGCGCGTACGCGTTGCCCTCGTAGCGGCGATTGATCTTTTCGAATCGCGCGGTGAAGACGAGCTGAACTTGCTGCGCGGAGCCGCGATCCATTGGCACGGCCGAATTGCTGACGAAAGACTGCACCGCGCCGGCGTCGGCTTCGATCGGAAAGAGCTCGTGGCTCGTCGCGAGATAGCGGTAGAGGCCCGGCTCCAGCCCCGCGCAGCGCGACGCGATGACGTATACCTCGAGCGGGTGGCACGCGCCGCCGCCGGGATAGAGGCGGAATCGGTCGTCATCGCTTGCACGCGCCGTTCGAAAGAGAAACTGGCCGAGCGTTTCGATGGTGATCGGGTCCGGCGCGTGATACCGGAGGGACCGTCGCGACTCGAGAACTCGCGTGAACGGAACGTCGTGGTCCGAGAGCGCCGCGACGTCCGCGCGCGCGAGCGGGATCACTCCCGACGGCGGATTCGTGGGCGACTCCGCGTGCGGGTCGGTCTTCCCGAACCGATAGGTGGCCCCGATGCGGAGGTCGCGACGAAACGTGCGACTCCGCTCGTGCATCACCAAATCGTGAAACTCCCAGCCTCGCGCATGACCGTCGCGGTCCTCGGCCGTTTCGCCATTGTCGGCGGCGGGCAGGACGAGATCTGCCGCGCGCAGCAACCCGATCGCCGCTTCAATGAACGCCGCGTCCTGGCCGAGACGTTCGGCCGCTTGCGACGCAGTGTGCGCCGTGGCGAGACACGCGACCAGCTCGACGCCGCACGACGCGTGCACCTCGACTCGGCCGCGCGCCCGCGGCGACTCGACCACGAGACTGTCGCCGTCGCGGCGCAGATGCGCGAAGCGCGAGAGGCGCACCGCACCGTGCGTCGTCGCGTCGATCGCCGACGCGAGCGTCGCGACGGGAACGAACGAGAAGACAGGTTCACCGTCGCGAATGACACGATAGCGGAGACGGCCATCGCTTTCGAGTGCCGGCTTGAGCGCGTGCCATAACGCCAACGCTTCGACGTCGCCGAGGTCGAGCAACCGATCTTCTATCTCCGACATCGAGCACTGGCTTGCCAGCAGTGCGTCGAGCGGAGCTGGCGCCGCGCGGAACGGCGTATGCGCCGTCCCGCCAGCAGCCAGTGATACGTACAACGAGGATGCCACCGCGCCTACATCGAGCAGAGCTGCGGAGCGGCGTCGCAGTTTCCAATCGAGCAAAGGTCGGGACCGATGGAGCAGAGTGCCGGGTCGTTAGAGCAGGTTCCCGGCTTTTCCTTCTGCTTCCGTACGTGCTCGTCGAGCGCGTCGGGACGCTTCGGAATCACGAGATGGTGGTCGGCATCCGTGCTCTGGTGGACGTGAACCTTGCCCTTCACGTGGATGCCGGCCTCGGTCAGAACGGCATGCGGGTCCTTCATGAGCCTCGCGTGAAAGTCCTTGTCGAGCCAGGCGCGAGCGATGACTTTGCCGATCTTCTTACGGTTGTCTTCGGCCATTTCGACGATCCTCTGGTGATGGGACGCTGCGGGCCAACGGGGAGAATGCTGCGACCGCGGTGCTGCACCTGCAGAAGCGAAGCGGACTAGAGGAAGAAGGCGACGGGATTCAACTCTGCCTCGGCGGTGCGATGCGTGCGCCATCCGAGATCGACCGGGACGTCGTACAGGCGCCCGGGTGCGAACCTCTCTCGGAAGTGGCGCAGTCCGGGAACGATTGCCTTCACCACGGGCAGACCAACGTCGGCTCGCGTCTGATCACAGGCGAGGACCATCATGCCTCGCGCCTCGATCGTGCCGCGGATCGCGTGAATGTCGTCGAGGATGTCGGCGCCGCTCCTGTCGTCGAAGTCGCGCCGCCGGCGAAGCGCGCCCGGTGCGGGCGCGAGGTATGGCTGATTGGCGATCGTCGCGTCCCTCAGCCAGGAGGCGAGCGCCGAATTCATGCCTGTTCCGCGTCGAAGCAGGTCGAGCGCGGAAAACATCTGATTCATCTCGCTGACGGCACGCATCGCGGCAATACCCACGTCGAGGTGCGTGCCGAGCCCGGCGAGAATCTCCTCATCGTCGCGATCGGTGGCCCGCGACACGGCAATCACCGTTGGAACGCGGATGTCGTTGGTGAGGTCGAGAAGCCAGACGTCTCGGTGTTCCCTTCTATAGAAGGCGCGTGTCGCTTCCCATTCCGGCCCGTCGAAATCATCGATGTCGAGGGCCGGGCGACTGACTCGGTTGTACCACCAAATACCCGCGGCGTCGCGCTCGATCAGCTCACACAACCCTTGCAGCAACGCCTCCTCGCGCGTGTTGCCGGCCGCGCATCCATTCGAGTCGCCATTGCAGTGGAAGCCGAGCCCTGGAGTGCGATGGCCGAGGTAGAGAAAAGCCGTCGGCAGGTAGCGCACCCGCTGCTCCGTGAACGACCACGCCGGCGACCAGTCGAATTCGGTGTCCTCGTTGATCGGATCCGGAACGAAGTCGTGCACCGCTTTCTGGGGAGCGGGGTCCCTCCGCGAGGCGTACTGGGCCTCGCTGAATAGCATGACGTCGCGCGGGTCGATCGCGCCGCTGTTCGCGCATCGCGCGAAGAGTCGAGCGCACACGCGGCTCGTCGCCATGTGCGCTCGCCGAATACCGTTCGAGCGCCTCGGCGAGTGCGCTCGCGCGCGCCTGTGCGTCGGTGAAACCCTTTCCGCTGCTCGCGCGCCGCAGCCCGGAGCGAAGACCCGTGAGATCGTGATGCAGAAAGACGGGATTCGTCCCCGCTGTGTATACGTGCAGCACCGAATCAGCCGGCGTAATGCGCGTGAGTTCCCTGACGACGCCCGTCACGGGGTCGACGAGACTCTGTAGCCGAGCAACTGTCGCCTCCGGCGACACCGTACGGTGTCCTCCATCCGCCGTGAATCGCTTTGGCGCCGACCGGAGCTCGAACGGTTCCGAAACTTGGCGCGCGTAGAGATCCGGTTCGCCGCATGCCGGGCACTGTGGCCGCCTCGCAACGACGTGGCGGCTCGACTCGAGCGTCACCATGTCGACGATGGTGATACAGGCGTCGTCGTCGTCTCCGCCGCGCAATGCACGCGCCAACCGCCCGGTGGCGAGTCCGATCAGCGTCGCTTCCGTCCACGGATCGGCCTCGCTCGGCACGTTCGGCGTCCGTTGGAGTCGACGCTCGAGAAAGGAACGCACGACGTCGTTGCGCTCGAGCATGTGGCGCAGGCACTCCCAGCAAGGGCCTCGGCCCGGCTGAAACAACGGCCCGATCCAGGCTCGCGTTCCGTGCGCTCGCGCTAACAACCAGGGCCGCCGCTCGATCAGTGCGCGGCGATTCCACGCGGCGAGCCCCGGCGTGCGGTAGTCGGAGACCAGTTGGAGCACGACCTCCGCATCGTCGCGCACGTCGAATCCATACGCCGCGAGCGCCGATGTCCATGCGCCCGTCTCACCATCGACGCTCATGACGGCGACGCGGCGAGAAGCGAGGTCGGTCCGATCGGCGTCGTCCACGACGTGACCATCCGCGGCGAGCAGCGCGATCGCGTAGTACACCTCCGCGGCGTCGTGCTCGCTCTCGAGCAGCTCGGCGACTTCGTCAGGCGATCGCGTTCCATCGAGCAGCGAAGCGAGGCGCTCGTACAAGCCGCCCGCGAGTACGACCGACGTTCGTTCGCCGAGTAGCGCGACGCCGTCGCCGTCGACCACGTGTACGGCGAGATGCCGGCCGAACGCGGGACGCTGCGGCAGGGCGAGGGTCGGACTGGCCGCGGTAGGTGCCGTCACGGTGCGTTCGCGATCAGAGCGGCGAACCGCGGATCGCCGCGCAGTGACGCAAACGCGGGATCTGCGCGGACGAAGGCGGCGTAATTGGCCGCTCCAAGCTCGTTGAGAACCGCGAACGCCTCGTCGGCCGCCCCGAGGCGGGCATACAGACGTGCGATCTCCCAACTGGCGAACCATCCGCGGAACGCGTCCACCTTCAAGCCTCCAAGCGCCCGAGCGCTGTCGGCGTAGGCGCGGGCCTCCGCGGTGCGACCGACGACGGAATACGCAAATCCGAGGTCGACGTGCGTGAACTGCGAGACTGGCGAGACGCGTCGTCGCGGCTCGAGCACGGCGAGGACGGAATCGAAGTATGCTCGTTCGCGCCCGTGGTCACCGTGCCTCGCGTAAAGCCGGCCCTTGGCGCGATAGAACTCGGCGCTGTCCACCCGCGCGTCGCCGATCGACATTGCTTCGAGTCGCTGTTCATAGACCGGCGGCAGACCGATCTCCCAACGGAAACGGTACAGCGGATCGCCGATGAGCTGCTGAACGATGCCCGGGACTTCGGCCAGCTCGCCCATTTTCTGGTACACCTCGTCGGTCTTGCCCTCGAAGAGCAGGAACTGGGTGATGCCGATGCGCGCCGGAACCCAATCGGGACTGATCGCGAGCGCCCGCTCGAGACATCGCTTGCCCTCGCTCATGCGTCGCAGCAGGAACAACGAGACGGCGTCTTCGAACAGATCCGTCGTCGAACGTGGGTCGAGCTCCGACGCTCGCTCGAAGTTCGCGACCGCCGAGACGTTGTCGCCGGCGGACCGGTTCAAGCGGCCGATCTGCACGAAGAGATCGGCGTTGTTGGGCTGACGCGCTTTCACGGATTCGAATTCCTTCAGCCCGCGCGCGCGATCACCGGCGCCGTAGGCGTACCACATGCCGAGCGCGATGCGCGACTGCGGCAAATCGGGCGCCAGCGTCACCGCACGGTCGACGGAGGCCTTGAACGCGGCGAGCCGGTCCGGGGTCCCGCCGTAGACTCTGAGGAAACCGCCTTGCACCTGCGCAAGACGCGCCTGCGCGAGGGCGAACTTGGGGTCGAGCCGGACAGCCTCGGTCAAATCCGCCATGGCCTGCTCCTGCTCGCCGCGCACCAGATACTGAGACGCGTGCAGATTGCCGCGCAGGAACGCCTGATACGCGTCCAGGTCTTTGGTCGGCAGAGAGGCCAGCGCCGCCGTCGCCTCCGGCGACAGCGCGACGTCGAGCACACGAGCCACGTTGCGCGCGATGCGCTCCTGCACCGCGAACACTTCCCCCGCACCGACCGATGTCGTGATGTGGTCGGACCAAAGCTCCGCACCCGTCGCGACGTTGACGAGACGCGGTGAGACGAGAATCAGGCGCGTGCCGTCGGGCCGGCGGTCAGTTCGCACGCTGCCCGTGAGGACGTGCGTGACCCCGAGCTGGGCGGCGATCTCGCGCAGCGATTGCTTGCGCAGATCGTATTGCATGGCGCTGGCACGCGTCACGACACGAATGCCGTTCACGTCGCCGATGCGGGTCGACAGCTCGTCGGTAATACCGTCGGTGAGATACTTCTCCTCGGGTGGGCCCTGATGGTCGAACGTCAGTACGGCGACGACCGGCGTCGTCACGCCGGCGCCGGCGCGGCCGCGCTGCGCGACGAACCAGGCGGCGACGATTGCGACGACGACGAGTCCCGCGCCGATGCCCATCAATCGACGGCGGCGTTTCGGCGATGCCTTTCGCAGCGCCGTCGAACCCGTCGTGCCGCCACCGAGCGCGCGCACGAACGCATCGACGTTCGGAAACCGGTTCGACGGATCCTTCGCGAGCGCGATCTCCAACGCTTCGGCGACCCCCGGCGGGATGCCGTCGCGCAACTGGCGCACGTCCGGAATGGCCCCCGAGTTGTGCAGTGCGAGCGTCGCGAGCGCCGACGACCCCTGGAACGGCGTCCGGCCGCTGAGCATCTCGAACAGGACGCACGCGAGACTGTATTGATCGCTCGCCGGCGAGACCGCCACCGCGTCCCCCATCGCCTGCTCGGGGCTCATGTACGCCGGCGTTCCGATGACCAATCCCGTTTGCGTCAGCTGCTGCTGCGCCGCGTCGCCGACCAGACGCGCGATGCCGAAGTCGGTGACGACCGCGACGCCGTCGGACAACATGATGTTGCCCGGCTTGAGATCGCGGTGCACGATGCCCGCGGCGTGCGCGTACGAAAGCGCGCGCCCGACCTCGCGCGTGATCCGCAACGCGTCGTCGATCGGCAGTGGGCCGTCGCGCGCGAGACGAGCGCTCAGCGTCTCGCCGGTGACGAACGGCATGACGTAGAACAGCAGCCCGTCGCCTTCACCCGACTCGTACATCGGCACGATGTTCGGGTGCGACAACGTGGCCGCGAGCTGGATCTCGCGCCGGAAGCGTTCGTGAGCGAGATGCGTGGCGATCTCGGGGCGCAGCACCTTGAGCGCGACGCGCCGGCCGTGCTTGAGGTCCGTCGCCTCGAACACGATCGCCATTCCACCTTCGCCCGCCTGCCGCTCGACGCGGTAACGCTCGGCGAGAACGCGTCCGGTTTCGAGGGAAGTCGCGGTGCTCATTTCCGCTTCGGTTCCGCGTGGCGCGTCTGGACGAGCGCGGTCACGATCTTTTCGCCGTCGAGCGCGCCGAGCCCCGTGCACGCGTTCCATCCTTCGCCGGCTCGGTAGAACGCCACCTTTCCATTCGTGACGTCGTTGTCTCCCTTCGTCACCGGACGGCAGCAGGTTTTCGCGTCGGCAGTGTAGAGCCACCCCTCCATTCCCGCGACCGTGTGACCGACGGATGCGGACACGCGCGCGAGCAGCGACGCGCAAATGGGGGCCGCGGCGCTCGTTCCAAAACCGACGAGCTCCTCGCCGGCGAAAGTGATCGCGGGCCCGGAGCTCAAGGCGGCATTTGCCGCGACGTCCGGTACCGCGCGCTTCGCCCCGTTGCCATGACCTGGGGCGCGCCACGTTCGTGCGGCGGGACGCAGCTTGACGTCGCCTTGCGCCTTCGGCCGCGTGAAGAATCCGCTGACACCGCCACCCGTCGCCATCGAAACGCCGAAGACGCGTTCATCCCACGCGACTTCGGAACGCGAGTCGTCGGAAGAACCGCCGGGGAGCAACCGCGTTCCGCCGCACGCGAGGACCGACGGACTCGAGGCCGGAAAGTTCACGTTGGGGATCGCAGGAACGCCCGGCTTGGGCGACGCGTTGACACTCCCCCAATCGCCCGACGAGCAGCAGACGGCTACACCCGCGCGGCGCACCGCGATCAAGGTGCGCTCGATCATCCGTAGCTGGTCCCGACCGAACACCGATTCGGACTCCCCCCACGAGATCGACATCACCGTCGGTACGGGCGGGTGCGCTCCATCCGCGCCGCCGACTGGAAGACCGATGGCCGCGTACAGCCCGCGTCGCCATCCATCGACGCCGCTCGGCGCGAAATAGACGTCGACGGCCGCGCCGCCGCCGAGCGCCAGCGCGAGCTCGATGTCCATCGTGACTTCCATCGAAGCGATGAAGGCGCCGAGATCGTTGCCGTACTTCTTTGCGAGCGTCGCGAACGGAACCGACGCGTTCCATTCGCGCGCGATCTCCGCGGCTATCGTGCGATCGAGCGGTGCGTTGCCGCCGTGTTGCCCTGCGGCTCCGGCAACCGGCACCGGCGTCACGCGCGGCTCGGCGATCGCCGAGGCGATTCGCGTACGCGGTGATGTCTTCGGACGAGAAACCGCCGCCGAACTCGAGGAGCGCAATCCGGCGGCCGCGTGCGTCGACGGCGGGGAAGCCGTACTGACGCTCGAGCGTGGGGATTGCGGCATGCGCGTCGCGTTTCGCCGCACCGGCGTGGGTGCGATGCGTCGGAATGGAATCGAGTCCGAGCACGTTCTCCGTGACCGCACGCAGCTCGCGCGGCAGCCGCACGCGCTCGTCGTACGCGTAGTAATGCGCGCCCTCGGCCTCGAAGTACCGTAGCGTCACACCGAACGCGCGCGCGAATTGGTCCGCCCCGGCTTCGAGGACGACGTCGTGTCGGGCGCGGGAAACCTCGGTGACGGTGAGTTGGTTCGCGTCCGCGAACTGTTTGACGAGGCGGATACGATGGTCGCCCGGATCATACCACTCCGCCAGTTCGTCGGCCGATAGAATCGGTCGCTCGGCAGGGTGCATCGCGGGGCCTGCGTCGTGCGCGTGCGGTTTGCGCGGGCGCAGTACGACGGTCACCTGAAGCGACAGTTCCTGCCCGACGGGCGCCAGCGGTGTGGCACCGAGGGGATGGGAAACTCCACTTCCAGCGACACGTCGACTGCCAAGTTTACCCATTGAGACTCGGAAGCCGGCGGGCTGCCTCGCCCACCGCCGATGACAAAGCCGGCCACTCTCCGGAGTGGCCGGTCAATATGCAACTCGGGTGGCGGCGAGGGGAAGAAGCGGCCCGCCAAGACGTTGCGGCGTAACGCGTTCGTCAACCGCGCGCGAGGACGTCGAACTCCGCGGCCGACAGCTCGAGCGACAGGGCGCCGAGGTTCTCCTGGAGGTGCGCGAGTGACAGCGTGCCGGGAATCGGCAGCATCGCCGGCGATCGCTTCAACAGCCAGGCGAGCATCACCTGTCGCGGCGTGGCCTGGTGCCGGTTTGCGATCTCGCGCAGCGCGCGCCCCGGATCGGCGCCCAACGGATAGTACGGCACGAAGACGATCCCCTCGCGCGCGCAGTAGTCGACGACGTCGTCGTACTTCCGCTTGGCGAGGTTGTACTCGTTCTGCACCGCCGCGATCGGCACCACTTTCCGCGCGCGCTCGATGAGCGGAATGTCGACTTTCGAGACGCCGACCCGCTCGATCGCGCCGCGGTCGACATACTCCTTGATCGCGCCGAGGCTCTCCTCGATCGGCGTCTCCGGGTCGACGCGATGGAGATAGTAAAGCGCGATGCGGCCGACTCGCAGGCTCGCGAGGCTCTGTTCGATTTCCTGTCGGAGGATCTCGGGCTTGCCGCGGCCGGCGTCGCCGTAGCCGCCTTTGGTAGCGACGATCACGCTCGAGGGCGCGGAAGACAACGCGCGTCCGATGGCTGTCTCGCTTTCGCCGCCGGTGTAGAGATGCGCCGTGTCGATCATCTGGACGCCGGCGTCGACGGCGGCGCGGATGAACGCGACGTTTTCGTCTGTGTTGCGGAGCCGGTTCGTGCCAAGCCCAATCCGGCCGACCTCGATGCTGCCCAAGCTGAGACGCCTGCCTGTCAACGACGTGGGCGCCGGAAAATTCGGCTCCGGGACGACGACGCGAACGTCGACGCTGAATCCTGCGCTCCGGCGCCAACGATCTGGGCGTTGTCCACCGGGTTCCCGCCGACGAACGGCAGAGCGGCACCGCTCACCGCGTTGACGTCCCACGAGACGCCGGTCCCGTTGACGAGCGCCCACGCCGTGTTGTAGCCCGCGCCCGATAGATCCGGGATGTCGAGCGTCCATGTGGTGGACACCGCGCCGGCGTAGGCCGCGGTCACGAGCAACGACACGGAGTTCGAGTTTTGAAAGAAATCGGCGGTCGCGCCGGCGTTGTATGTCGACTGCGTCGGAACTTGGGCGCGCAGTCGGAGATACGGCGATGTGCCGAGTGTGGTCACCTTGGCCGCGGCGCCGAGCTGTGGTCCGAGTGAGATCGTCTGCACGCTCACCGAATGTTGGATCGCCTGTATGAATCGGTAGGCGGTTCCGCCGGATGGCGGCGCGACGAAAACCGAGACCTGGTGAAAGTCGCCCGCCTGAAGTTGCGCATCGGGCAATCCCATGAACTCGAATCCGAGGTTGGGGCGTGGGGCTTCGGAAAATGCGAAGTACGGATCCGTAGGTCCGTTCACGGTGATCAACGACACCTCCGATTCGCCTTGGTCGGTTCCGAGGTTCGGGATCACGATGCCGCCGAACACGGGAGTGAATCCGTCGGTCGTGTTGGTGTTGCTGAAATCGATGCTCGGAATGTTGGCGTTGTTCGCGTAATTCGTATTGCGCCGGAGGATCATCCGATCCGTGCCGGGGGCGGAGAGCAATGTACGCGTCGAGATGAGATCGCGCGTCCCCTTCGGCACGATCGTGAGGGTGAAGTTGTTCGTGTTGAGGGGCTTGATGAATTGCGCCCCGCCGACGACGACGTTCACGGTGTTGGTGGAGTCGCCGAGCAGCAATGAACACTCCGGTGATCCGCTTCGTTCCCGTCGGCGGGCCGCCGCAAGGATTGGCGATCGCGATCGCCGCGATCTCGGCCACGCTGCCGTAGAGGACCGTCGTTTTCATGTCGGTGCCATCCTTGACCACGTACGCTATCGCGCCGGCCGAGTTGATCGTGAACGTGAACGCGTTGTTCGTCGGCGTCACTTGCGTCCAGGGGCCGGTTCCATTCTGGACCGCGAACCAGACGGGGATCTGGTTCGCCTCGCAGGTCGCGTAGTTGAACGTCGTCGCCCCGCCGCCGGCTGCCGGTGAGACCTGTACGGCGAACGTCGTCGCCTGCTGTGTCACACCCGTGCCGGTGCCGGTGATCGTGACCGGATAGTTTCCCGCGGGGAGTGACGCGGCGGCGCTCACGGTCAACGTGGATGTCGTGCCCGTGATGCTCGTTGGATTTGCCGACACCGTGAGCCCGCTCGGCGAGGTCACCGCGAGATTCACCGGATCCGCGAATCCGTTGATCCTCGAAAGCGTGAGCGTTGCGGTTGCGCCGGCCCCTCCGGCCTGCACGGTCACCGGCAACGGCGAAACGGACAGCCCGATCGCCGACGCCGTCGAGGTGAACGTCGCGGTCACGATATTGCCGAAATCGTTCGGCGTGAACGTGCACGTGAGCGAAGTGCCGGTGCACAGCCCCGTCCAACTCGTGAACGCGCTACCCGCGGCCGGTGCCGCGGTGAGCGTGATCTGTGTCAATCCGTCGAATTGGCTGCTGCAGGCGCCGCCGCAATTGATTCCCGCCGGACTGGACGTGACGGTGCCCGTTCCCGAGCCGGCCTTCTGCACGGCCACGCCGGGCCGGCCGTTCCTCACAGCGATTGCGAGCGAGGGAGCGCTTCCGGTGATTCCGAGCGTATCGCTGCCGACCAATGGAACGAAGAAGGGCTGGTTGTTCGGAACGATGTCCGCGTCGCTGGCGGCCGCGATCGTCACCGTGGTCGACGAAGTCCCAGGGGGGAGCGAGGGCGGATCGAACGTCGCGGTGAGCCCCTTGCTCAGGCCTTGGACCACGAAGTTCACCGTTGCACCCTGAGCCGCGCTTCCGTTGCGCACGAGCGTCAGCGTCGCGGTCGCGCTCTTGCCTTGCACCACGGTGAGACTGGTCGGCGTGATCGTGAGCGTGGATTTGTCGCCCACGAATCCGGTGCTGCCGCCGGTTCCCGTGGTATCGCCGCCCCCACATCCTCCGATGAACGGGAGCAGTACTGCCAATGCCGCGAATTGAAGGGCACCGCGGTTCCCGACGCGCGCGTCGTTCATGTTCATGGGGCAGATCCCGGCCAGGCGGATTCTGAGTGGGGTGGGATGGGGCGCAGGCTAGGTGGACGGACCTTTCGCAATCCGGAGCGTCCCGCTTGCGAAGCGCGTCAAAGTGAGCACGCAACTCCACGTCGCGCAATTCCGAAGTGCCGTCGTGCGGGCCGATGGCCTTCGTACCCGAACCTGCCCGCGACCGCTAGTGGCGCATCGAGCCGCCGCCCGGCATCGTTCCGGTGATGCGTCCCCTCGCGCTCACTGCACTAACTGCGATCGCGGCGTGCACGGCCTCCGCGCGCGTCACGACCGCCGTTCCCGCCGTTTCAACGACTGCCGGCACCGACGCGTTGGCGAAGCTGGAAACGCGCACCATTCGCGCAGCGGCGAATCCGATTCTCGCGGACGGGAGAGACTACACCGCCGATCCGGCCCCGCTCGTCGCGAACGGACAACTCTACATCATCACCGGTCGCGACACGGCCGGCCCCGGCGTCAACGATTTCAAGATGCCCGAGTGGCAAATGCTCGTCACGAGCACCGACCCGATGGCCGGCCGGTGGACGCACTACCCGCACCTCCTGCGACCCGAGCAGGTTTTCAAGTGGGCGGCACCCGGCCGCGCGTATGCCGCGCAGATCGTGCAGGGTCCGAGCGGGAAGTTCTATCTCTATGCCCCGGTCGTGTACGCGGCGGCGACGACGAGAGACAAGTTTGCGATCGGTGTGGCGGTCGCGGAGTCACCGCTCGGTCCATGGATCGACGCGCACCCGCAGGGTCCGGTCGTTTCACAGTCGTATCCGATCGCGAATGACATCCAGAACATCGACCCCACGATTCTCGTCGACGACGACGCGCGCGTCTTTCTCTACTGGGGAACGTTCGGGCGCTTGAAGGGCGTCGAGCTCGAGCCTGACATGGTCACCTTCAAGACCACACCTATAGATGTGCGCACCCTGAACGGTTTCTTCGAAGCGTCGTGGCTCTTCAAGCGGAACGGCACGTATTACATGGCGTACGCGGCGAACACGGCCGGCCCAACCTCCGAGTGCACGGAAGCCGTCTACTACGCCTGCATCGCGTACGGAACGTCGCCGTCGCCGCTGGGTCCGTGGACGTATCGCGGTGTGATTCTCGATCCGGTGTCGTCGACGACGTCGCATCCGGGGATCATCGAGTACAAAGGCAAATGGTACCTGGTCTATCACACCGCCGACGCGCGGAACGGCGGTCACTTTCGCCGCTCGGTCGCGATCGATCGCGCTCGAGTGGGACGATGCCGTCGTTCCACCGCGTATCAAGAAGGTCGTGCCGACCGGCGGTGCGCCGGTCGACACCATGCCGATCGCGAACATCGCGTCGCACGCGCGCATCTCGGCGTCGAACATACCCGTTCCCACGCAGTACTGGTTGCGCGCGGTGAACGACGGCAAGGTGCGCACGTCGCCGCTTCCGCCCGACATGTGGGCCACCTGGTCGCGCAACAATCCGCCGCAACAGTGGATCATGTACCAGTGGGAGCAGCCGGAAACGCTCAACGGATCGAGCCTTCACTTCTGGGGCGATCACGCCGCCGGGTCGGGCGTCGGCGTTGCACCGCCCAAGGCGTGGCGACTCGAGTACTGGGTTGACGGGTCCGGATGGAAAGAGGTCAGCGCGAGCTCGCCGTACACGAGCACGCTCGATGCCGACAACAAAATCGAATTCCCTCCGGTGACGACGCGGTGCTTGCGCGCGGTGTTCGACGCGTCGACCGATGGAGCGTCCTTTGCCGCGGTGGCGCTCCAGGAATGGGAGGTGTACTCGACGCGCGCGCGGCCACCGCGCAGACCGTCGGTGAAAGGGGCCGCGACGCCGAACTGCTCGCCGTGATACGGTCACTCTCAGGCACAGCTGTGAAAGGGGCGGCGACGCCGGACTGCTCGCGGTAGCCGCGCGCGTGCGACTGAGACGGGCTGTGTGACAGCTCGGTTCTGTGTACTCGTGGCGTCGGTTCCGGATAAACGCTACGTTTTCGTTCTCCCGCGCCGAGCGAAACGAAGTGAAGACCCGTCGCACCTTCGCCGCAGCCTGGCTTTCCATGATGTGCCTTTGGCAGCCGGCGATCGCCCAGCAGCCCCCGCCGGCAGCTCGCCGCGACACCGTTCTTTCGCGGACCGACTATCGCGATCTCTCGGAACTGCTCAGTCCACCTTCCGGCCGTCGCACCGCGCCTATTCGACGAGTCGCTCGCCCTCTGGCTGGGCGCTCTCCCGCTTTCCTGTCTCGACCGACTCCAGCCGAGGCCCGGCGGTCGCGGGGGCGGCCGAGCGAACGCTTCCCCGACAGACAGTGGGCGCGGCCGCGGTGCAACCGCGGCTGATTCGACCAGCAGCACGCCGCCCCCCGCTCGCGGCGCTGCGCCCGCTGGTAAGCCAACAATGGTGCCGGCTACTTCTGGGTCACCAGCTACACGCTCATGAACGACCATGATCGGCTCCGCGCGTTCTGGGGCTGCAACGACTGGCACTCGGCGGTCTCATCGACGTGGGCAGCACTTAGAGTTCTCAAAGCCATCCCAACACCGCCTCCGCGACCTCACACGCGAGAAGCTCAACGCCCACCTCGGGCGAGCGAATCTGGACGGAGAGCTGTCGTTCTTCCGGGCGACGGCCGAAGCAGTCAATCCCATTCCGTCGGCAAATCAGACGGGGTTGTTCGAGCGTCCGTATGGATTTGCCTGGTTGCTCGAGCTTTCGTCGACGCTCCGCACGTGGCCCGACACTCAGGGCAAGCGCTGGTCGGCGAACATTGCGCCGCTCACGACATGGATGGCCGACAGCCTCGGCGCGTATTTCACGAAACTGGTCGAGCCGATTCGCACAGGGGCTCAAGGCAACACTGCGCTCAACATGACGCTCGCACTCGACTATGCCGACGTCGCGCACGACGCAAGGCTGCGCTCTGCCATCGTGTCGACTGCTCGGAAGTTTTATCTGTCGGATTCAACCTGCTCGACGCAATCGGAACGCGTGGTGCCGGCCGCCGGCGGTCGGGGGGGCGCGGGGGGGCGTCGGGGCGGAGGTCGCGCGTCGAACGCGGACAGCTCTGCGACTGAAAAACCAATGATCTGACCGACGGCGGCGCGAGGGACTCCGCCGCCCACACCGTTCGGTGGGGGCGGCGCGGTGATCGTCTCGCCGTGTTTGAGTGAGGCGGCGCTGATGTCGCGTGTACTCGAGTCGCGGGCGTACGCCGCATGGTTGGATCGAGTGCTCCCCCCGCTGCAATCAGGTCGCTTCGCGCCACTGACTGAAGCGATCGCCATTCCGACGGTCGCTCCCGCCCGCGACGCCGCACGGCCCCGGTTGCGGCTCCAGACACGACGCCGCCGGTCAGCGGCAACGGCAGCAGCGGCGGCCGCGCCTCGCCAACGAGCACGCCCGACTCGCCGGCTTGTCGTTCTCTCGCGCGCAGTCGATGGAGCGCATCGCCGCGCGCTTCCCGCGACTGACCCGCGCGTTGCTGCCTGGCATCGACTCTCCGCGATTCAAGCGGAGCGTGGCTTCGAGCTCATGCGGGATGATCAAGCCGAGACTATCGTGGCTGCCCGCGCAGGCGCTTCTATATATGACGGTGCGGCAATGATCAGTCGCCAGAGCATTCGCGATGATGGGAGTGCTGTCACTCGTCGCCGGCGCGGCGCTCGCGCAATCAGCGGTGCGCGGGCGCCGCTCGCCCGAAAGGCGATCCGATGTTCAGCGATCTCGCATCATTCTACGCGTCGCTGCCGCCCATCGCGCCCCGTCCGTTGGACCGGACGACCGCGTTGCAGCTCTCGACGATGCCATTGTCGTGCATGGATCACCCGCAACCGCGGCCGAACGCCGTCCCGTACGTCTGGGAAGCGACGTACACACCCGTCGCCGACTACGAAACTACCCGCGCGTTTTACGGATGCTACGACTGGCACTCGGCGGTGAATTCGGCGTGGACGCTCGTGAGAATCCTCAAGACATTCCCCGACCTGCCGACCGCGCCGGCGATTCGTCAGAAGCTCAATGATCACTTCGGCGCGAGCAACATCGCCGGTGATTTGCAGTTCTTCAAGACGGCCGGCACGTTCGAGCTGCCGTACGGATACGCCTGGTTGCTCCGCCTCCAGTATGAGCTGCGGTCGTGGAACGACTCCGACGCCGTGCGGTGGGCCGCCAACATTCAGCCGATGGCGAGCTACATGTCGGAGCGGCTGATCACCTATCTCAAAGGGCTCCAGCAGCCGGTTCGAACCGGCGTCCATCCGAATACGGCGATGGCGATGGACAATGCGCTCGGGTACGCCAGGAGCTTCGATCCGGCTCTCGAAGCCGAGATCCGCGCCTCGGCCGAGCGCCTGTTCAGGCGTGACGTCCGCTGCAACACCGCCGCCGAGCCTGGGCCGAGCGACTTTGCGTCGCCGTGTCTCATGGAAGCGGCGATCATGGGTCAGCTCATGGATCGCGAGTCGTTTCTCCCGTGGCTCGATGCCTTCCTGCCTCCGCTCTACTCCGCCGAGTTTCGCCCGCTCACGAAGGGACTCGGTCCGGAATTCGTGAAGAACCCCGCGGCGATCGCGTCGAAGTCCCACATCGTTGGGCTCGCGTTCGTCCGCGCGACCTCGATGGGCGAGTTGGCTGATGCACTCGCGCCGACCGATCCGAGAGTCCCGGTGTTGCGGCGCCTGGCGGCGATTCAGGCGTCAACGGGTTTTCCGCTCATGGGCGCTGTCGGATACGACGGCTCACACTATTACGCCAGCTGGGCGACGACCTACCTGATCACGACTCCCTCGGTCTCTCCGTGAGTGCCGCCGTGAGTACGCGGTGTATCGTACATCCACTCTCTCAGGCACAGCGATGAACGCGACTCGACGGATCGTCTCGATCGCCGTCTCCCTCCTGACGCTGACGGCATGCACCCGGGCGCCGGTCAATCCAGCGCCGGTTGCGGCGGCGCCGACGGTGGAGTCTCGCCCGAGCGCCCGCCCCGGCGCGCCGTCGGACGCGCTCCCGACTCGGTTGACTGACGCGGAGTTTTGGAAGCTGCAAGCGGATGTCTCGGAGCCCGGCGGCTACTTCCAGATTCGCGACAACTTCACCTCGAACGAGATGGAGGTTGGCGCGCTCTTCACCACGCTTCGCGAGGGCAGGGTCGCCGGCGACGTGTACATGGGGGTGGGCCCCGAGCAGAACTTCACGTACATCGCGTCGATTCGGCCGCGCATGGCGTTCATCGTCGACATTCGGCGCCAGGCGGTCGTACAGCATCTGTTGTTCAAGGCGTTCTTCGAGCTGGCGAAGGACCGCGCGGATTTCATCTCGCTCATTTTCGCGAAGCCGCGGCCGCCTGGTCTCGATACGTCGACGTCGATCCAGGCGATGTGGGCCGCCTATCGCAACGTCGCCACCGATTCCGCCCTCGCCGCGAAGACGTATGCGCGGGTGGCGCGGCACCTTCTCGAGACGCACGGGTTCACGTTTACCCAGGATGAGCGGGAGACGCTCAAGTACGTCTTCGATGCGTTCGTCAGTTACGGCCCGTCGATCGCGACGCGCGGTCTCTCCAACGGCCGAGGTGGCGACTTTGCCCAGCTCACCGGCTTCTCGACCGACAGCACGGGGCAGCCACGGAGCTTTCTCTCCTCCGAGGAGAACTACCGGACGATCAAGTCGCTTCACGAACGGAACCTCATCGTGCCCGTGTCGGGCGACTTCGCCGGTCCAAAGGCCGTGCGAGCCATCGGAGCGTACCTCACGCAGCATCATGGCACGCTGCGCGCGTTCTATGTCTCGAACGTCGAACAGTATCTCTTTCAGGACGGGAAGGCGTTAGCGTTTTATGAAAACGTCGCGTCCATCCCGATCGACTCGGCGAGTGTATTCATTCGGCCGTACTCGATGCGCCGTGGGTTCGGCGGGTACATTGGTCCGGCCCATTCGCTTTGTCCGATCGGGCCATTCATTGCCGCGTCGCGAGCGGGGCGGGTGCGGTACAACGAAGAGGCGCTCGCCTGCGTGAAGTAGTGAACGGCGACCCGTCGCCGGCTACCTATGGCAACCTCGCGCCCACCATTGCAAACTTCCCTACCCACACTGGAGCCACGTATGGCCGCCTCACTGACGCGCGGAACGGCGTGCGTCCTCGCTCTCTTTGCCGCGGCCGCCACGGCCGGCGCGCAGAACAAGCGCTCCATGACCTTCATGGACATCATGGAACTCAAGAACGTCGGCGGCGTTTCGCTCTCGCCCGACGGGTCGAAGGTCGCGTACACCGTCGGCACCTGGGAGCATCCCAACGCGCGGGCGTCCACGGATCCAACCAAGCCCGATACCGCGAAGGGCGACAAGCACGACACGCGGTCGCACATCTGGATGGTCGGCGCCGCCGGCGGAGCGCCGCGCCAGGTCACGTTCAGCGAGCGCGGTGAGAACGCGCCGCAGTGGTCGCCCGACGGCCGCTCGCTGGCGTTCCTGTCTTCTCGGGGGAGCAGTGCAGATGCGAAGACACAGATCTGGATCCTGCCGATGGAGGGAGGCGAAGCGTATCAGCTGACGACGTCCAAGGAGAACGTAGGCGGCTTCGAGTGGTCGAACGACGGCTCGCGCATCGCGTTCCTCGCCGTCGACACGCTGCCCAAGACCGACGAAGCCAAAACCGCTCGGCGCGATGATCCGCAAGTCTTCGAGGGGAACTTCCGGCTCTCGCACGTGTGGGTGGTCGATGTCGCGACGAAGCGCGCCAACGAAGTCGCGCACAGAAATCTCACCGTCAGCGGAGCGCCGAGCTGGTCGCCCGACGGAACGCGGCTCGCCTTCCAGGCCGTGCCGACGACGATGCTCCGGGACACGCGCTCGGACGTCTATGTCGTGTCCATCGGCGACAAGTCGTTGAAGAAGATCACGACGAAGCCCGAGGCGGGATCCCCGCCGGCGTGGTCTCCCGACGGGAAGACGATCGCGTTCACGATACTTCCGCAGAGCCACACGGCTCGCGCCGACAGCATCATGGATCGCGAGATCGGCAACGATCATCTGATTCTGTACGACGTCGCGTCGGCCAAAGCGAAGGACACGTACGATCCGAAGATCGACGTCTCTGCCGGGAACCCGCGTTGGACGCCGGACGGCTCGCGCGTGTTGTTCACCACGGGCGAACGCGCGTGGACCGCGGTGTACGCGTACGACGTCTCGTCGAACAAACTGAATCGCCTTGCCGGCAAGATGCTGATCGGCAATCCGTCGCTGTCGAGGGACGGACGACTCGCGGCCTACACGTTGGGCTCCTCGGATGCGCCGGCGGACGTGTATGTGAGCGACCTGACGTTCGCGTCCCCGAAGAAGCTCACCGACGTCAACCCGCAGCTGCGTGACATCGCGCTGGGCGAGACGGAAGTGATCACCTGGAAGAGCACGGACGGGACGCCGGTCGAGGGCGTGCTGCTCAAGCCCGTCGGCTATCAGGCCGGACGAAGGTACCCGCTGCTCGTCGAGGCGCACGGAGGCCCGACCGGTGCGACGAACGCCGGCTTCAAGGCGAACTGGGGGTCGCCGGGCCAGGTGTGGGCCGGGCAGGGCTGGGCCGTCCTGTACCCGAATCCGCGCGGCTCCACGAACTACGGCGAAAAGTTCACGCGGGCGAACATCATGGATTGGGGCGGCGGCGACTACCGCGACATCATGTCGGGCGTCGACGACGTCATCAAACGCGGCATCGCCGATTCATCGAAGATGGCGTTCGAGGGGTGGAGCTACGGCGGTTATATGACGGCGTGGGTCGTCAGCCAGACGAGTCGATTCAAGGCAGCGCGAATGGGCGCGGGGTTGTCCGATCTGCAGAGCATGTACGGGACGACAGACATCCCCGGCTACATCGGGACGTTCTTCAGCGGCGTCCCGACGCAGAAGACACTCGACTTCTACCGCGCGCGCTCGGCCATCACGTTCGTCGACAACGTGACGACGCCGCTGCTGATTCAGCAGGGTGGCAGCGATCAGCGCGTGCCGATCGGCCAGTCGATGGAGTTCTACCGCGCGCTCAAGGATCGCGGAAAGACCGTGGAGCTCGTGTTCTATCCGCGCGAAGGGCATGGACTCTCGGAGTACTACCATCAGCTCGACAAGATGCAGCGCGAGCAGGACTGGATCACGAAGTACACGCTGGGCGGCCCGCACGTGGTGCCTTAACGCGCGCCGCGCCTGGGTGTTCGCTGGGCGCAGCGGGTTTGTCGCATTCGAGTGACTGGCGTCGTATTGTTAGTCAGGCCGTCACTCGATTACATGAGGTGCAGAATGCGGAACCGAAGCGTCGCATTCGTCGCTCTGTCGTTCGTTCTGCTGGTGTGCGGTTGTCGCGAGCCATCGGACCCCGTATCGGACGGCGGAAGATCGCCGGTATCACCTGTATCGCCGGCGGTGCCGTCGCCGTCGGCTCCAGCGCCAACGTCAGGCACTCCCAATTGGAAGGCGACTGCGGTCGTTGTTTCTGTGACGCGTGGAACTGAGCCGCCCTGCGGATGGGGAACGTCGCTCGGTGAGACGCGGAGCGACGTTGGGTGGCGGATCGTCGTAACCGCCGACACGATCTCGCTTGACGAGGATATGAAAAATTGGCCCACCGATGACCTCCCGTACTCGGGCAAACTCTCCGGTACAGGGTTCATCGCGAGCTATGCCAGCCCGAGCAACTACGCCGACTATGTCTGCCAATTCAGGGAGGCGGCGATCACAGGAGGCTTTACGAGCGATTCCACATTTGAAGCGGTCGAGACGCTCGTTTGGGGACGCCCGGGTTCGGAAACAACCGTTCACCGGCACTGGAACGGATCACGCCTCTAGTCGTTTCGGGCGGCGGTGATCGACCGTACGGTCGCGCGGATTAGCGCGCCGAATATCGCGAAAGCGTTTCGCGTGTGGTAATCTCTGGGGCGACGCCCGTCGTCCTCCCAGAAACTCGATCCATGCCACAACGCCGATCCGCTCTCGCCATCGCTGGACTCGTCCTCGTACCGCTCGTCGCCCCGCTGCTCGCCGGACAGGCGCCGGCGCGCGATTCCGCGACGATCAACCCCTCGCCCAACCCCGTCCTCGCGTCATTCCGGTTTCGATCGATCGGACCGGCGAGCATGGGCGGCCGCGTCGACGACATCGAGGTCGCGCCGAGCGATCCGAACGTGATCTATGTCGGCTACGCGACGGGCGGCGTGTTCAAGTCCGACAACAACGGCACGACGTTCACGCCGGTGTTCGAGACGTACGGCAGCGCGTCGATCGGCGCCATCGCGATCCATCCGACGAACGCGAACGTCGTCTACGTCGGCACCGGTGAAGCCGAACAATCGGCAGACGTCGAGCTTCGGCGACGGGATCTACAAGACCGAAGACGGCGGCAAGACATTCTCGAACGTCGGACTGAAGGAGACACAAACGATCGCACGCATCGTGATCGATCCGAAAAGTCCGGATGTCGTCTACGTCGCCGCGCCTGGCCATTTGTTCGGACCGAGCCCCGACGGCGGCGTCTATAAGACGACCGACGGGGGTAAGAGTTGGAACAAGATCAAGTACATCGACGAGAACACCGGGTTCACGGACATCGTGATGGATCCGTCAAACTCACGCGTGCTGTACGCGGCGAGCTATCAGCGCCGCCGCAGCGGATGCTGCTACAACGGCGGCGGTCCCGGGAGCGCGCTCTGGAAGTCGGACAACGCGGGCCAGTCGTGGGACCGCGCTCACGCGGCAACGGGCTGCCGAGTGGAACGCTCGGCCGCATCGCCCTCTCCGTGTCGAAGTCGAATCCGAACGTGGTCTACGCGCAGATCGAGGCGGGAGCAGCGGCGGAGGCTGAGGCTCCGGCGCGCGGTGCCACGCCTGGCGGGGGGGCCGGCGCAGCGGGTGGTGGGGGCGGAGGAGCGGGCGGAGGTCGGGCCGGTGGGTATGACTGGTGCGACAACGCCGGCCCCGGACACGGATTCGGCGGAGGCCGCGGAGGACGCGGCGGGGGCGGCGCCGACACGACGAACCGCACACCACCCGCGGTCGACGCCAACCGCTCGGGCATTTTCAGATCCGACAACAAGGGCAAGTCGTGGACGGTCGTCAGCAACTGCGACGCTCGTCCACTCTACTTCAGCCAGATCCGCGTCGATCCGAGCAACGAACAGAACATCTACGTCGCCGGCGTGCACATGGCGAAGTCGCTCGACGGCGGCAAGACGTTCCTGCTGCTCGACAACGCGGGCGGCTTCTTCAACATGGGTGAGGACCAGCACGCGATCTGGATCGATCCGAAGAACGGCAACCACATCCTGCGCGGCAACGATGCCGGCTTCATGGTCACGTGGGACCAGGGCAAGACGTGGGAGTACGTGCGCACGATGGCGACGGCGCTGTCGTACTGGGTGACGGCGGACATGGGCCATCCGTACTACGTGTACACCGGCCTGCAGGACAACGACAGCTGGGCCGGCGCGAGCGCGACGCGTGGCCGGATCGGCCTCACAGGACAAGACTGGTTCCATCTCACCGGCGGCGACGGCTTCCAGACCGCGGTGGATCCGACCGACTTTCACATCATCTATTCGTCGTCGCAGGACGGCTCGGTGTCGCGCGTCGATTTGAGAACGGGTCGCGCGACGAGCATTCGTCCGGTGCCGCCGCCGGTGCCGGGTACCGCAGTGCCGATTCGAGCGCGGGCGCGGTGGTCGAGGCGGTGGCGCGGCGGTCGCGGAGGTCGCGGAGGTGGACGTGGAGCTGCCGCTGACAGCGCGGAGGCCGGCGCTCCGTCCTGCGTCGATGGCCGAGTTGGGGGCGGCGCGGTGGCGCGAGGACGGCGGCGGCGGCGGTCGCGGCGGCGGAGCGCCGAACGTCATCAACGGACAGCCGGGCGAGGCCTATCGCTTCAACTGGAACACGCCACTGCTGATGTCGCCGCACAATCCGAGCACGATCTGGATCGGCGGCAACCGGCTATTCAAGTCCGTGAATCGCGGCGAGAAGTGGATCGAGAGCGCGGATCTCACGAAGCACGTGGATCGCTGCGACGTGACGCTGATGGGCGTGCCGGGCACGCAGGCGCAGCTCTCGAAGAACGACGGCGTGACGGCGTACGGCACGATCACGGCCATTTCGGAATCGCCGGTGATGCCGGGCGTGGTGTGGGCGGGCACGGACGACGGCAACTTGGACGTGAGCCGAGATGACGGCGCGACGTTCACGAACGTCGCGGCGAATCTGCCTGGGGTGCCGCCCGGTGCATTCAATGGCACCACCGCGTACTGGATCGCGCGTATCGAAGCGTCGCACTTCGATGTGGCGACGGCGTACGTCGCGGTGGACGGACACCGCTCCGACGATCTCAAGCCGTACATCTTCGTCACGCACGACTATGGCAAGACGTTCCAGAATATCGCGGGCACGCTGCCGCAATACGGCAACGTGCAGGTCGTGAAAGAGGACCCGAAGAACAAGAATCTGCTCTACGCCGGCACCGAGTTCGGAATGTTCATCTCCCTCGACGCGGGTGCGCACTGGGAGAAGTTCATGACCAATTATCCCACGGTGCGCACGGACGACATTCTGATTCATCCGCGCGACGGGGACGTGATCGTCGCGACGCACGGGCGGAGTCTGTGGATCGCGGACGACGTCACGCCGCTGCAACAGTTCACGCCGGCGGTCGCGTCGGAGGACGTGCACTTGTTCGACGTGCGGAGCGCGATCGCGTATCTGTTCGACTACAGGACGGACACGGACGTCGGCGGCGATCACCGCTTCGAGGGCGAGAATGCTCCGCGTGGGACGGCCGATCAGCTACTACTTGAAGTCGGCCGCGACGGGACCGGTCACGGTCTCGATCGTGAATGCGCTCGGGCAGGTCGGTGTGCACGTCGACTGGGCCGTCGACGGCGGGGATTCATCGTGTGCAGTGGACGCTGGTGGCGCCTGGCACTGCGCCGCAGGCGGCCGGTGGGCGGGGCGGTGGCGGGCGGCGGAGCTGGTGGCGGTGCGGGTGGGGGTGGCCCGCCGGATCCGTCGTGCTCAGGTGGTGGCGGCGGCGGGCGCGGTGGAAACAACGTCGCTCAGGCGCCGCCGGGGACGTACAATGTGAAGCTCACTGTGAACGGGCGTGAGTACACCAAGCCCGTCGTCGTGCTCGAGGATGTGTGGCTGCACGAGCGGTGAGTCCATTGTGAGCGCGCCCAGCGAACGCCGGCGAGGCTGACCCGGTAACGGATTGGTCAAAGCCATGCCCCTGCCAAGACCGGGGCGTGCGGTCGACCCGGGCCGCTGATACGTTGAACTCCGGCCGTTCCCGACTCACCGCGCACGCCGGACGTCAAGCCCATCTATATGTCTGCTGTCCTCCTCGTCGCCGTCTTCCTTCAAGCCCCCGCGCAATCACCGGCACGCGAGATCCGCGACCCGGGGATCATCGCCACCGGGCAACGCATCACCCCGGCCGGCGTCCAATCCGTCTTCACCGGCAAAGTCGGCGGCGTCCGATTCGGCGCCTCGTCGCAAGACATCATCGTCGCCGTCCCCGGCTCTGTCCAACACGTCGCCTGGCGCGACAATCGAGTCATCTCACGCGCCCGCGTCGACGGACGCCCCGGCATCTTCGCTCTCGCCATCGATCCCGTCACCCACCGCGTCCTCTCGTCCTCCGTCGGCCGGCTCGTCACCACCGGCCCGAACGCGCGGCGCAACCCCTCGGTCGCACAGCTCCAGCTCCTCGACGGCGACGCGTCCGGTGATTCAGTCGTAGCAACGGCCAACTCCGGCGCCCTCGGCGACTTCATGGCCGGCGCTCCCGCGGTTGCTTTTCGCGCCGGCGCGGACGGCAAACGGCTCGCCGTGCTGCCGCTACCGGCCAACGATTCGCTCGCCGTCATCGACGCCGACGCAGGAACGCTCATTCGCAAGATCGCGCTCGGCGTCGAACCGATCACCGCCGTCATCTCTGCCGACTCGCGCGTCGCATATGTCTCCATACTCGGCGGACCCAAGCCGACGCCCGCGCAGCGCGCCGCGAAACAGTGTTGCGACGCGCGATCGGAGGCGGTGCGCATCGACGCGCGCGGGATCGCCGAGCCGGGGACCGTGGCGCGAGTCGATCTCACGAGCGATTCCGTCATCGACATTCCCGTCGGACGACACCCCACCGCACTCGCGTGGGACGAGGCGAACGCCAAGCTCTACGTCGCCGCCGGCAACTCCGACTCGGTCGCCATCGTCGACACGCGCAGCAACACGGTCGTGGACAACATCGCGATCGCGCCCTTCCGTGATCGAAAGCCGGGGCTGGCGCCCACGGCTATCGCTCTTTCGCCAGACAACTCGACACTCTACGTCACACTCGGCGGCGTGAACGCGGTGGCCGTCTACGACGTGCGCGGCGCCCCGAGGCTCAAGGGGCTCGTGCCGACGTCGTGGTACCCGTCGAGCGTCGACGTGAGTCCGGACGGACAGTACATCGCCGTCGGCTCACTGTTCGGCCCCGGTGCGGGCACCGGTACGTTGCACGGGAAGACGTCGCGCTACGTGTTCGCGACGCGTGGCGCGGTGAACGTCATCCCCGTGCCGACCGACGCCGAGCTCGTCGCGTACACGACGGCGGTGGCCGAGAACGACAAGCTGGCGCTCGCGTCGATCGCCACGCCGCCGGAGAATCTCGCCGTCGCCGCGGCGCGCGCGGTGCCGCAGCGGCCCGGCGATTCGTCGCTCGTAAAACACGTGGTATTCATCGTCCGCGAGAATCGCACATACGATCAGATACTCGGCGACCACGAGATGGGCTCGCACGATTCGTCGCTCGTGATGTACGGCCGAGACGTGACGCCGAACGCGCACGCGTTGGCGCGGGAGTTCGTGACGCTCGACCACTTCTTCGTCAACGGCGGCAACTCGGCGGACGGGCATCAGTGGCTGACGCAGGCCAACGAGACCGAGTACCCGATGTGGCCGCTCTACTATGGAAGGAGCTACCCGTCGGAGGGGATCGACGCCTTGGCCTACTCATCGGGCGGCTTTCTGTGGGAGGCGGCACAGGCGAAGAACCTGTCGGTGACCGTGTTCGGGGAGTACGCGCCCTCGATCGCCAACTCGAGCGACTCGGTCCGGCGCGCGATGTTCGCGAAGTACAACGAGCGGCCGACCGATTTCGCGCTGCACCGCGACATGTTGAAGACGCGCTACGACACGCATTCCGACATCCCATCGCTCGACCGCGCGCTCGTCCGCGAGTATCCGGGGTGGACGCAGGAAGTGCCCGACGTCGTGAAGGCCGGCGACATCCTCGCGCACCTCGGCGATTGGGAATCGGCGCGCACGATGCCCGATCTCGTGATGGTCATTCTGCCGAACGACCACACGGAGGGGACGTCGGCCGGTTGGTGCGTGCCCCGCGCATGCGTCGCTGACAACGACTATGCGCTCGGCAAAATCGTCGAGGGTTTGAGCAAGTCGTCGTTCTGGAAGGACATGGCGATCTTCGTCGTCGAGGACGACGCGCAGGACGGCGTGGACCACATCGACGGACACCGCACCGTGGCACTCGCGATCTCACCGTTCACGAAGCGCGGAATCGTTGACTCGACCATGTACACGCAGCCAAGTATGGTAAAAACGATCGAGCTGATGTTGGGGCTGCCGTCGATGTCGATCTTCGATCTCGTGGCGACCGACATGCGCGCGAGCTTCATCGCGCCGGGCGAGACGCCCAACCTTGGGGCGTATACGGCGGTCGCGCCGCAGATATCACTGCTCGACGAGAATCCGAAGCCGGCGTCGATTCAAGGCCGCTTCGCGCGCGAGCGTCGCTCGGCGGCGGCGGCATCGTCTCGAATGATGCTAGATGGCCCCGACGAGGCGCCGACAGAGCAGCTCAATCGGATTCTGTGGCATGATGCACGTGGGTGGGACAAAGCCTATCCGGCGGTGAAGCACGCGATGGTGTTCCCGCTCTCGGTCGATGTGGCGGATGAGGATCGACGCGAGAAAGCTCCGGTGCGGAAAAAGTAGGGCTAGGGTCGTCTGAGCGACCTCAGGCCAATGCTCGCGAGCCTCCCCGCCGACTGGAGCCCCCGCGCCGTCTATTTCGTGAGGTTGAACTGGAACGGCATCTGAACGAGCTGCTTCACGGGATGTCCGCCGACGAGCGCGGGGCTGAAGCGGAGTGACGAGATCGAGGCGCGAACGGCCCTCGCGAACTCTTCGTTCGTGGCGCGCACCACCTGGAAGGTCGCCGAATCCGCGAGACCGCTCTCGTTCACGATGAACTGGGCCATGACTTCGCCCTCGACGTTCGCCTTGCGCAACTCAGTTGGATAGCGCGGCGACGTGTTGCCTGGTAAGGGCGACGCGGGCCTCTCGACCTGGTAGTCGAAGTAGACGTTCTTCGGCAGCGTCGGCCTCGGCCCGCTCGAGGGGACGGATCCCACGGTTGCTTCCGCTTTTCGCGGCTGAATCTGCCTTACACTAAAATCCACCGAGGTGTTCGAGCCGTCGGCGGCATCCTTGTTCAACGTGAACGTGAAGGGCATTTCGACGAGTTGCTTCACCTTCTTTCCGCCGACATCGGCCGGCGAGAAGCGCAGATTCGGAATCGCCTCGCGCACACTGGGGACGAACCGGTCGTCCGAGCGCTCAATTACTCGAACCGTTTCCACGATCGGACGGCCGGTCGTATCGACCACGAAGCGCGTCAGCAGCTCTCCTTCGACGTTGGCGAGCCGCAGTTGTTGGGGATATGCGGGAGCGACATTCCCCGGCAGAAGTGCCGCGGGCTTTTCGACCTGGAATTCCTGGAAGGTCTGATGGTCGGTCACGGCGATCGGCGCGGCCTTGGGGCTGGTCGTGTCCGACTGGAGTGAGCAAGCGAATGCGAGTGCCGCGACGGCGAGTGCGCTGCCGCCGTATACGGTCAATCGCGCCAACCGTCGAGTTGCGGGACGCATGGCGAGGATCCTCCGTTCGAGTAACGTGGTTGGTTCCGTGAGCATCGGCGAAAAGAGCGTCGGCCCGACCGAGCGACGCTGCGCGATCGTCAGCATCAGCATGCCGTAGCGCTCGGTGGACGGATGCGCCAGGAGCACGCGCGCGTCGCAATCGAGCTCGATGGCCAGGCGAAGCCGCCGTGCCTGAAACCAGAGCGCCGGGTTCCAGGGCATGAGTGCCACAGCAACGGCTGCGCCGAAGAGCAAGTAAGGGTCGCGCGCGCTCCGATGCTCTTCCTCGTGCCGCAGCACGATCGCACGCAGCGGCGCGTCGAGCGACAGAATCCACTCGGGTAGCACGACGTCCATCGATCGCAGGCCGATCACCGCCGGGCCGACGTTCTTCGACAGACGCACGGACGTTCCGTCGATGTCCGTCGAACTCCACGTGCCGCGCGTGCGGCGCAGTGTCAGGACGGAGCGCGTCAAACGAAGCAAGAGAAGCGCGCTCAACGCGCACCAGCCGACTAGGAGCGCGCGGTCGACGTTCTCGCGGTTCCACAGGCTGGCGCGTGCGGCCATCGCCGGCGATTGCACGGTGATCGTGAACGGGATGACTCGCACCGCCGCTGTCTGCTCCGGGGCGAGTCGCGCGGCGGCGCGAGCGATCGGCAACATGATCGAAAGCGACAGCGCGGTGAACCAGACGATGCGTGTCGGCCGTCGCCGCGCGATGGCGACGCGATCGAGTCCCAACGCGGCCACCGTCAATAGTGCGCCGACCGCGACGGCGTAGAGCATCCAGGAAGCGATCATGACTTGGACCCTCCCTTCTTCTTCCCTCGCGGCGTCAACAGGGCACGGAGTCGTTTCAGGTCCGCCGCCGAGAGCGACTCGTCCTCGACGAGCTGCGCGACGAGTTGCTCAGGAGAACCGTGAAAGAGCTTGTCGAGGACTCGGCCGAGCGCGTTCCTCCGCGCGGCCGTCCGCGCCACCTTCGGCACGTAGCGATGCGCCTTTCCCTCGGCTGTGTGCGTGACGAGCTCCTTCGCCTCGAGATTGCGGAGGATCGTCAGCACAGTGGTGTACGCGAGGTCGGCGGGGAGCTTGGCGCGTACCTCCGAGACCGTTCCCGATCCCAGGTCCCACAGAACTCCCATCACGTCCAGCTCGCGGTCGCCGAGCACGAAGTCGTCCATGTTTCCTCTACTATGGTCGTAGTAGATAATAGGACAAGACTGGACGGTTGTCAACTATGTGGTTAGTAGAAGGCCGGAGCTTTCAGGCCACTACGCAATCATGAGCCCGATCAGCGCAGCAACAGCGGCCAACGCACCGACGAGCAGCATCACCACTTTGTACGCTCCGACGAACGAGCTGTCGACGGCGGCTCGGACCCGACCACGCTCGCTCGGCGTGACTGAAGGAAGAGAATCCAGCTTCATGCCGGCCATCTTCGGCAACTCTCGCTGAATGTCGGCACGCGCCGGGGCCGAAAGAGAAAGCGATTCGAGCCGAGGCGTGACGCGCGATTCGAACGAGCGCGAAAGGATGACGCCGAGCAACGCGATCGCGACGAGGCCGCCGATGCGGGCGACGGCGTTGTTCACGCCGGACGCGACGCCGGCGTGGGTGCGGCCGGCGGCGGTCATCACCGTCGTCGTGAGCGGCGCCACCGTAATGCCCATCCCGGTCGCGAGCACGACCATCGGCGTGAAATACGCGACCCAGTAGGAGTCGCCGGAGAGGACGCTGAAGAGCGCGAGTCCGAGCGCCGCGACGGCGGGACCCACCGTGAGCGGAATGCGATGTCCGATGCGGTCGACGAGACCACCGGCCCAGCGGGACATCAGAAACAGAATGACGGTGAACGGGAGCAGCGACGCGCCGGTCTGCGTCGCCGTGTAGTGGCCGACCTGGATCATCATCAGCGGCACGGCGAAGAGCATCGACGAGAGCGCGCCGTAGAGCAGGAAGGTGAGAACGTTGGTCAGCGAGAACGTCGAGTTCTTGAACAGACCGAGCGGCAGCATGGGATTCTTCGTCCCATGCTCCACGATGAGGAAGACCGCAAGGGCGAAGACACCGATCGCGATCGCGCCGCTCGTGAGAAAATGTCCGCCGCCGATCGCCGGCCAATTCAGCAATCCATAGACGAGCCCACTCAGTCCGACGACCGTAAGTGCTGCGCCGAGCCAGTCGAGCGCGCCCTCGCGCTCGGGATCGCGCGACTCGTCGACGTGACGCGCCGACAGGTACACGACGATCACGGCGAGCGGAATGTTGAGGAAAAAGACGGCGCGCCAGCTCCAATGTTCGATGAGCCATCCGCCGAGCACGGGACCGATCGCCGTCGTCATGGCGCTCACGCCGGACCACGTTCCGATCGCGCGACCCCGTTCGTTGTCGTCGAACGCGGCGCTGACGAGCGCGAGGCTTCCTGGCGCGAGCAGGGCCGCGCCGACTCCCTGGAACGCGCGCGCGGCGATGAGAAGCTTCGGGTTCGGCGCGATGCCGCAGAGCACCGACGCGAACGCGAACAGGTAGACGCCGATCAGGAAGACGCGCTTGCGGCCGAGCTGGTCGCCGATCGAGCCGCCGACGAGGATGAGGGCGCCGTAGAGCAGCGTGTACGCCTCGATCACCCACTGCACGTCGGTGATGGTCGCGCCGAGGTTGGCCTGGAGCGCCGGGAGCGCGACGTTGACGGCCGTGCCGTCGATGAACGTCAGGCTCGACGCGAGGATCGAGGCGACCAGCGTCCACTGCTTGGATGAGAGCACGGTCGCGCGATTGCGGGACGGACGTCGAGGGGGGGCCGACGTCCGTAATCCTACCGCGCTACTTCACGAAACGCGATTTCGCGGCGTCGAGCTGGTCGAGCGTTTTGTGGATGTCGTTGCCGACTGCTTGCACGCGCGTGATCGAATGCGGGTTGAACGCGGGATCGTACGGACTTTTCGTCGGACCGCCCGCGACCTCGAGCACCGCCTCGAACTTGTAGTTGTGCGTCTGCTTGGTCTTGGGATCCGTCCACGTGCCTTCCCACGCGAGCTGCCGATTCTTCGGCCAGATCCCGTAGGGAAGCGCCATCGTGCGCACCTTGTAGCCCGGCACCGCCGAGTCGATCGCCATCGCGTTGGCGCCGATCTGCTGTTGGATGACCGCGTCGCTGAACTTGTCGAGCCGAGCGTGCCAGACGGTGTGGTCGCACAGCTCGAACCCGTTGTCGGCGAGCCATTTCACTTTTTGAAAGCGCCACGCTTTCTTCTGGCCCTCGAACTTCGGATTGTCGCCGAAGAAGTTGTGGCCCGCCGACGCGCCGTTCAGCATGCAGAAGGTCGCGCGGTTCTTCCAACCGGGGTGCGTTTTGGCGAAGTCGATCCAGATGCCCACGCCGCTCGTCGGGTCGATCGTCAGCTTGCCGTCGGTTCCCTCGATGTAGCGGAATTGGGACGGTGACGCGTCGTCAAATACGAACACCACCGGCGACATCCCGGCGGGGACGTCAGAGAAGTCCTTGTCGAGAAGCTGGGAGATGTTGATCGGCCGGTAGCCGCGCTTGTACACATCCTCTAAGTCGGCCTTGAAGCTCTCGGCCGTACGCGTGTACAGCTCGTTTTTTGTGCCCCCGATCACATGATATTCGAGCACGGGAATGCGCCCTGCGTGATTTGCCGGCAGCTTGGCGGAGTCCACCGGGCCCGCACTTGCCGCGAGAGTTCCGTTGGCGGTGTCCGAGTGGTCCGCTCGCGAAACTCGGGCGTCATGACTGCCGCCGATGCAGGCCAGCACGGCGAAAGCTGCCAGCGTCACGGAACTTTGAGCCGACGACGACATAACTTGGTTTGCGTTGAGTTGGGGAATACCGATTCGGGCCGCAGACGCTCAGGCCGGAAACATGCGTAAGGGATAGGCGTACCATATCTATAGTAGCATGCCCTCGATCACATTCCTGTCCCCAGCACTATCGTGACTCGGCTCGCGCGATTGACGCAACGCCTGCGCCGCGACCCGGGTGATTCCACGGGTGGCCTGCGGCTCCATTGGCCCTGGCTGAGCCTGCTGTTTTTGGCTTGCGCCGGACTGATCGCGTTCGACGCCTGGCTGGCGACCTGCGGCTTCTACGGCTGCCCCAGCCGCGCGGACATTCGCGCGTTCCATCCGAGCGAGGGCGGCAATGTCTACGACCGCGACGGCAGACTCCTCGGCCATCTCGAGAACGTTCGGCGCGTGAACGTGCCGCTCTCCTCGGTGCCGCCGAACGTGCGCAACGCGTTCGTCGCGACCGAAGACCGGCGCTTCTACACGCACAACGGCCTCGATTGGCACGGCGTGCTTCGCGCCGTCGCGCGGAACTTCAGCTCCGGCGGAATCCGCCAAGGCTTCAGCACGATCACGATGCAGGTGGCGCACAACAGCTTCCTGCAGGATCGCTATCACGGCCGGTCGCTGCGCCGAAAGCTGGTCGAGCTCCGCATCTCGCGGCTTCTCGAGTCGCAGCTCACGAAGGACCAGATCCTCGAGCACTACCTCAACGTCATCTACCTGGGCAACGGGGTGAACGGCATCGAGGCGGCGAGCAAGGACCTGTTCGGCAAGGACGCGAACCAGCTCACGCTGCCCGAAGCCGCACTGCTCGCCGGATTGCCCAAGGCGCCCTCATCGTACACGCCGCGGCGGAATCCGACGCGCGCGGTGCAGCGCCGCAACGTCGTGCTCACGCTGATGGCCGACCAGGGGTACATCTCGAAGTCGCAGGCACAGGTCGCCGAAATCACACCGCTGCGGATCGCCGACACCGAATGGCGTCCGTCGATCACGCAGGAGCCGAGCGCGCTCGACGCGGTGCGCGCGCTTGTGGACTCGGTGCTCCCCGACGTGCTGAAGGAAGGGGACGTCAACGTCTACACGACGGTCGACTACACGCTGCAGCGCGCCGCCGACCGCACGATGCTCAAGCACTTCGCGTCGATCACGGCCGAGACGCGCGACACGTACGGGCACGTGCCCGACGACGTACAGGGCGCGCTCGTGTCGATGGATCCGGCGAACGGCGACATCCGCGCGCTCGTGCCGGGACGGCGCACGCAGCGGGGCGGATTCAATCGGGCGTTTTACGCGAGACGGCAGCCAGGGTCGGCGTTCAAGCCGTTCGTGTACGCGGCGGCGCTCTCCGCGGGTTACAAGACTTCTGAAGACGTCGACGACGATCCGGTGGAAGTGGACATCGGCCGCACGGTCTGGCAGCCGGCGAACTACAACAACGAGTACAACGGCCGCGTCACGTTCGCGCGGGCGCTGATGCTGTCGGCGAACGCGGCGACGGTGCGGGTGAGCCGAGCGATCGGCGAGCGAGCGGTCATCGCGGCGGCGCGAAAGAATGGCATCGTGAGTCCGCTGACTCCGGTGCCGGCCATCGCGCTCGGCGCCGAGGGCGTGACGCCGCTCGAGCTGGTGACGTCGTACGCGCCCTTCGCCAACGGCGGCAAACGCGTAACGCCTCGACTGGTCACTCGCATCGAGGCGCCGGACGGCACGCTGCTGTGGACGCAGGAGCAAGCGGCGACGACCCCGGCCATGGATCCGGGCGAGGCGTTTGAGCTCACGGAGATGCTGGAAGGCGTCGTGAACTACGGAACGGGCAAGGGGATCCGTGACTACGGTATCACCGGTCCGATCGCGGGCAAGACGGGCACGACGAACGACGGCAGGGACGTCTGGTTCGTCGGCTACACGCCGACGCTGGTGCAGGGCGTGTGGTTCGGCTACGACATGCCGCAGCAGATCGCGGTGAATGCGAGCGGTGGCCGTCTCGCCGCGCCGGCGTGGGCGGAGATCTATCAAGCCGGTTGGCGCGAGCCGCGCGGCGGAGACTTCGCCGTGCCGGCGGGGATGATCTCGAAGGTGGTGGATCCGACGACCGGCCAGCTCGCGACGCCATGGTGCCCGGTTCGGGCGACGCAGTGGTTCAAGATCGGCGCCGAGCCGGCGGAGACGTGCACGGTCCATACGGGTCCGCCGCAGGGCCAGATCGCGATCGACGCGAACGGGAACATCATCAACGTACCCGGACAGAATCCGCTCGAGCAGGCGGGGCGGAGCATCGCGAACCTACTCAAGCGAATTATCCGCTGGTAGTCGCGCGCGACGTTTGGCCTTGATGGAGCCTCGTGTGGCGTAGGCGCTTGGTTCCGCCCTGTCAGTCATTACGACTAGGGAACTACAATTTCGCGGATGGGGCGGATTTCCGCGGATAAAGCAAAGGGCTAAGAGAACAACAAAAAGCCTTTGTTAGAAACCACGGTCGTACGTGCTGTGGATACGCGATTCGTGACAGAAGAACGGTGACGCGGAGCACGGTGCGGGCGTACCGGATTGCGACAGCGTTCCCGAATGCAAGCACACCTTCGCGCGTCCCAATCTCTGCTGGCGTTGTGTCTCGCGGCGTGCAGCGCGGCAGGCACGACCGACACGGCTACCGGAAACGATCCGGGCAATCAGCCGCAGGCGAGCGGGGGGGAGTCGCTCGGCGGGCGGCGGCCGTTTCCGGATGACAATCCGTGGAACACGGTGATCACCGGTGCGCAGGTGGATCCAAAGTCGTCGACGCTGATCGCGTCGTGCGGGGTGAGGAACCTCCATCCGGATTTCGGCACGGTGTGGGACGGCGCGCCGAATGGAATTCCGTACATCGTGGTGCACTCGGGGCAGGCGAAGGTGCCGGTGTCGTTCGATTACTCGGACGAGAGCGACCCTGGGCCGTATCCGATTCCGGCCGACGCGCCGATCGAAGGCGGTCCGTCGTCGTCGGGTGACCGCCACGTGCTCGTCGTGGACGTCGACGCGTGGAAGCTGTACGAGCTGTTCGACGCGCATCCGGTGAATGGAGGCAAGAGCTGGACGGCGGGATCGGGCGCGATCTTCGATCTCGGCTCGGACGCGCTGCGTCCCGCGGGCTGGACGTCGGCCGACGCGGCGGGTTTGCCGATCTTCCCGGGACTAGTGCGCTACGACGAGGCGGTGACGCAGGGGCACATCGACCATGCGCTGCGCTTCACCTGTCCGCGCACGCGCAAGGCGTACGTCTCGCCGGCGCGACACTACGCGAGCAGCGACACGAGCAGCGCGCTGCCGCCGATGGGAATGCGCGTGCGGCTCAAGGCGAACTTCGACACCACGTCCTTCCCGCCGCCCGTGCGCGCAATTCTCCGCGCGATGATGCGCTACGGAATGTTCGTCGCCGACAACGGCTCGGGCTGGTACGTGAGCGGCGCGCCCGATCCGCGCTGGAGCGACGACGACCTGGCCACTCTGTCGCGTGTGCCTTCGAGCGCATTCGAAGTCGTGAAGTAGGCTTTCGCGCCTGGGGAGCTGTACGAATCGGGTACTGCAACGATTACGCGGAAGGGCCGGATTTCGCGGAGAAACGCTTTTTGTTTTTCCAAAAGTTCTTTTGCTTTCTCCGGCTTTAGTCCGCCCATTCCGCGAAATGTGTAGTTCCGAGTCGTAACGGCCGAAGGGGCGGTACCAGGCCACTACGCCACGCGGATCGCCCGGCCCCGAGGGCCGTGATTGCGGCGGACCCCCGTACGCATACGTTATTTGACGTATTCGCCCGCGTGCCGCCCCGGTCTATTCTGGCCCGTGACGCGCGCTGCCGGCATCCTGCAGCAGAAGCGCCTCACCCCGTACGCCGGAGGCCGCTGTGCAGCCGCAAATCACCGCCCCGACAATCGACGCCGCCGACGCGTCGCCCGCGCCGCCTAAGCCGAGTGACCTGGGGCACTTGCGTCCCTCGAACCTCGCCGGGGCGTTGTGCGTCGGCGAGTGCGTCGCGATCACGGCCATCGGGTTCTGGCTCTCGGTCAACGGGTCGGTTTGGATCTGGGCGGTCGGACAGATCGTGCTCGCGCTGTCGTTCGTGCAATGGTTCGCCGTGCTGCACGAGTGCGGGCACGAGACGATGTTCCGCACCAAGCGGCTGCACGCGCCGCTCGGGCAGGTAGCGGGATTTTTCTCGATCATCCCGTTCTACAACTGGAAGCGCGTGCACGGGCGCCACCACAAGTGGACCGGCTGGCAGGACGTCGATCCAACAACTGCGGCGCTCGTCCCTCGCGAGCTCGGAACGCTCGAGCGACTGCTCGTCAACGTGTGCTGGCGGTTCTGGATTCCGTTGTTCTCGGTGCTCTATCGAGTCAACAACTTCTGGAATTGGCCGCGGCTCCTCGACGCTCTTTCCGAAGCGCGACGATCGGCGGAAGCTCGCCATGAGCTCGCTGGCGTTGCTGGCCACGTACGTCGCGATCGCGATCGTCGTCGGCCCCGCGGCCGTGCTGCGCACGGTCGGCGTGGCGCTGCTGCTCACGCTCGTCGCCGAGGATCTGCTGCTGCTCAGCCAGCACACGCACATCCCGCAGAACTTGAGTCACGGCGAACCCGTGCGGCCGTTCCCGACGATCGAGCAGGAAGTCTTCACGCGGTCGCTGGTCTTCCCTCGGTGGCTGTCGGCGCTGCTGCTCCACATCGACGCGCACGAGCTGCACCACATGTACCCGTTCGTGCCGGGCTATCGCCTGGGCGAAGTCGTGTACGAGACGGAGAACGAGATCGGGCTGTGGGCGTGGATCCGCGGCGCGCGCGCGTTGCCGGGCGAGCTCTTTCTCTTTCACAACCGGCTCGAGACGGGCGCGGACATTTGAGCGGCGTGCAAGAATGAACTCCGCCCCCGATGCGCTGAGCTGCGCGCTCTTTCTCACCGTCGCGTTCATCGTCGCCGGTCTCGCCCACTCGGCGTGGCTGCGCACGGCGTCGTCGCGCCGGTTGTTGCTTCCGCTCGACGGCGGCGCGCGATTCCGCGGGAAACGGGTGTTCGGGGACAACAAGACGGTGCGTGGTTTCGTCGTGATGGTGCCGGCGGCGGCAGCGTCGTTCGCGTTGTTCCATGTCGTGGTGACAGCACGCCGCGCCGTCGATCGCGTCCGATCTGTGGCGACTCGACACCGCGGGCTACGCCGCGCTCGGCGCGTGGGCGGGGCTGGGGTTCATGCTGGGCGAGTTGCCGAATTCGTTCGTGAAGCGGCAGCTCGACGTCGCGCCGGGGATGGCGCCGCCCAGTCGAACGGGCGCGGTGGTGTGTGTTCGTCGTCGATCGCGTGGACTCGATCATCGGGATGTTGGTCGCGATCTCGCTCGTCGCGCCGACGCCGTGGATGACGTGGGCGTACGTGCTGCTCATCGGGCCCGGGATTCATCTGGCCTTCAGCGCGCTGTTGTATCGGATCGGCGTGAAGGCGAGGCCGGCATGATTGTCGACACCTCTCTCAGCCCGCCGATGGGAGTTGGCGTGGCGAGCGACGTCTGCGTTCCGCTCGATGCGGCGAGCGATGCGAGTCTCGTCGGCGGAAAGGCGATCGCGCTCGGGCGACTGATGCGGGCGGGCGTGGCCGTGCCCGAAGGGTTCGTGCTCACGACCGATGCGCTCGACGGGCATCTCGGCGGATTTGGCGATACAGCAACTGCTTCAACGCAGAGACGCGGAGCCGCAGAGGAACAACAAGAACTTCTGTCGACGACAGCTCTGTCCCCCAGGGTGCGCGAGGCGCTGGCGGGTCATGCGGCGTCACTGTTGGCGAAGGGGCCTGTGGTGGTGCGGAGCTCGGCGGTTGGCGAGGACGGAGCTGCGGAGTCGTTCGCAGGGCAGCTCGATTCGATTCTCGACGTCACCGATGACGTGCAGCTCGAGCGGGCCGTGCGCGACGTCTGGGCGTCGCTCTGGTCGGAGCGCGTGCTGACTTCTATCGAACGGCGCGCGGCGTGCCGATGCGCGGGATGGGGGTCGTCGTGCAACGGCAGGTGGACGCGCGCGTGGCCGGCGTGATGTTCACGATGACGTCGACGGGCGAGATGCTCGATCGAATACGGGGCGGGGCTAGCGGACAAGCTGGTCGCCGGCGAAGTCGACCCCGGGCGCATGGCGATCGATCGCGCGACCGGCGCGTCGGCGGCAATTGCGGACGCAACGACGACTGTTCGCTCACCGAACGGCAGATCGAGCAGCTTCGGCTCGTGGGGCTCGCGGCTCGAGACGGAGTTTGGCGCCGCGCAGGACGTGGAGTGGGCGATCGATGCGGAGCGGCTCGCTCTACGTCGTCCAGTCGCGGCCGATCACGGCGCCGCGTGACGATTCCCGTCGCGCCAGCGGCGACCGGACGACGGATATCCTGGTCGAACGCGAACGTCAACGAGAACTTTCCGCGGCCGATCTCGCCGTTGCTCTACTCGATCGCGTCAGCGGGATACACGCACTATTTCCGCAACCTGGCCGTCGCGTGCGGCGTGTCGCCGGCGCGCGTTCGCGCGATGGAGCCGGCGTTTCAGCAAATCATCGGCGTGCACGGCGCGCGGATGTATTACAACCTGACGTCGATTCATTCGGTGCTGCGCCTCGCGCCGTTCGGTGACGCGCTCACGAAAAGCTTCGACGCGTTCGTCGGCGCGGATGGCGGCGCGGTCGAGACGACCGACGGTCGGTCGGCGGGGCACGGTTCGTCAGGCGGGAGAGATCGCGGTCATCGCCGCTCGCGCGACTGCCTTGTTGCTCCGGCTCGGCCGGCGCATCGAGCGGTTCGAGCGAACGGTGGACGAGTTCGCGGCGCGCGCCGAGCCGTCGCGGCTCGAGCAACTGTCGCTCGCCGAGCTGCGAGAGTTACTCGCCGGGTTCATCGAGATTCGCTGCCACAAGTGGCTGGACGCGTCCTTGGCCGACGGGGCGGCGATGATCAGCTACGGCGCGCTCGAGCGGCTGTTGCGCGGCTGCGGGAGTGGACGCCGCCGTGCACACGTCGCTGCTCAAGGCCATTCCGGACGTCGTGAGCGGCGAGCCGGTGTTGCGTCTGTGGGATCTCTCGCGCCTGGTGCGACGCGACCCGGTCCTCAACGAACTATTCGACGCCGGCAACGCGCCGACGCGGTGCTCGGCGCGATCGCGACCGATCCGCGATTCGCCGAGTTTCGCGCGGCGTTCCAGCGATTCCTCGACGAGTGGGGCTTTCGGTGCTCGGAAGAGCTCATGCTCACGACGCCGAGCTTCCAGGAGAGATCCCGCGCCGCTCGTCGACATGTTGCGCGCGTACGCTCGCTCGAAGGCGAATCGCCGCGCGACGCGCTCCGCGCGCAGGCGGCGGCGCGAGAGCGAGAGACGCGGTGCGGTGAGCCGCACGGCTCGGCGCCGTGCGCGGGGCGGTGCTCGGCGTGTTGTTGCCGTGGACCACGCCGCCATCCGATATCGTGAGCGCGCGCGACTCAAACAGGCGCTGCTCTACAGCCGGTGTCGCCGCATCGCGCTGGCGATGGCCGCGGAGCTCGTACGCCGCGGGACCATCGCCGAGCGTGACGACGTGTTCTATCTGACGTGGCAGGAGCTGCATCGAGCTGACCGGCGGCGCGGCGATGTTCCCGCGGCTCTGTGCGCCGGACAATCGCGACGCGAAGGGTCGAGCACGCGCGTCTCTCGGCGACGACACCGCCGGATTCGTTCACGCTGGCGGAGGGCGAGTATCTCGACGACGAGATCTGCCATCCACTCGACGCGAGTGACGCGGTGGCGTCGCGACCGGGCGACGTCCTGTCCGGAACGAGCGCGTGCGGCGGTCGCGTCACGGGTCGCGCGACGGTGCTCGAGACGTGACGGAAGCGTCGCTGCTCGAGCGCGGCGACGTGCTCGTCACGAAGCAGACCGATCCCGGCTGGGGACCCGGTGTTTTCCTCATCTCCGGGCTCGTGATCGAGCGCGGCGGGATGTTGTCGCACGGCGCGATCATCGCGCGCGAGTTCGGACATTCCGTGCGTCGTCGGCGTGAAGGACGCCATGCGACGCATCCCGTCCGGCTCGACGGTCACGGTGGACGCCGATCGGGGAGAGGTCCATGTCGTCGCTGAGCTCGATCGTTCGCTACGTCCGCGAGCGCGCGCGGCTGAGCGTGTTCGTGCCGCTCGCCTTGGTGGTGGCGGCGATCGGACGGTGGACTGGTGGCGCCGGTGGACGCGGTGGTGGCGACCGGCACGGCTGACTACGCGTTCACTGCGCTTACGGCGTTCCTGCTGATGCTCGCGTTCCGTGTGTGGGACGACCTCGAGGATCGCTCGCGCGACGCGCGCGAGCATCCGAGTCGGGTGACGGTCGTCGCGGATTCGGTGGCGCCGCTGAGCGCACTCGCGCTCGTGCTTGGTACGCTCGGCGTGTTGTCGGTCGCTCTCGGGCCGCGTCGAGTCTCACGATTGGCCGCCGTGAGCATCGCGGTCGCGGTTCTCGCGGCGTGGTACCGCACGCGACCCGTCTCGACGCGCGCCGTGGTCGACGCACACGTCGTGCTGCTCAAGTATCCGCTGCCTCGCGTTTGCCGCCTGCGGCCGCGTCGCCGCGCGCGCGGGCGCACTCGTCGTCGCTGTTACCTCGGTGCTCTGCGCCTACGAGAGCGTCGACGATCCGGCGCTCCGGGCATCGTCGTCGCACGCTGGGTCGCGATCTCGGAACTCGCGCTGCTCGTGTCCGCTGATCCTTGCGACCGCACCTTGTTCCGGGGAAGGAACCCATGACGGCGCTCGCCACTCCGCCGTCGCGCAACGCCAGCGCTCGCGCCGCCGGTCGCCGAGCAGTTCGAGACGGTGGCCTGCTATCTGTGCGGCTCGAGCAGCACGAGCACTTCGCTGTTCGTCACGGCCGAAGACGATCTCACCGGCAAGCCGGGGCGCTTCACGCTTCGTCACGTGCACGCGATGCGGTCTGCGATATCAGAATCCGCGGCTCACCGTGGAGCACATCAAGGCGTACTACGACGACGAGTACATCGCGCACCGAAAGAAGAGCGACTGGGGCTCGCTCACCGGCTTCTTCAACTGGGCGATGGAGCCGCCACGATCGGCAGAAGGACAAGATCGTGAGCCGATTCGTTCGGCTCGACGAGCGGAGCGAGCGTGCTCGACGTCGGCTGCGCGGTCGGGACGTTCCTCCAGCAGATGCGCGCCACGCACGGCGCGCGGCGCGACCGGCGTCGACTTCAAGGACCTGAGCGCGCAGTCCGTCGCTCGCCGGCGTCGACTTCCGCTGCGGGCTGTTCTACGAGCAGGACTTCGGCGACGAAGCGGTTCGACCTCGATCACGATGTGGCATTTCCTCGAGCACGACTACGATCCGATGCGCACGCTGTCGCACCGCGCGCGATCTGCTCGAAGCCCGACGGGCGGCTGGTCATCGAGGTGCCGCGGCTCGACAGCACGACGTTCCGCCTGTACGGCGATCGGTGGCCGGGCCTCCAGGCGCCGCAGCACACGGTCCTCTACGACCGCACGACGATCCTCGCTCGCGATGGACAAGGCGGGGCTCGAGGTCGTGGAGTATCTGCCGTACGGCGCGTTCCCGGCGTTCTTCTATTTCTTCGCCGGCGCCGCGTTCAAGCTGCTGCGCGGCAAGGGGCTCAACCTCTCGCGCGCGATCTATCCGTATTTCCTCGGGCAGATCCTGTTCTCGCCGGTCCTCGCGTTCGAGAAGCAGCTCAACTTCGCGATGCAGACGGTCGTGTGCCGGAGGCGCGCATGAGCAGCCTCGGCATGCGCCTGCGGCTCGCCGGCACGCTCGTCTTTCATGACGCTGGGCGCGTTGGTCATGCTCGTCGTCGCCATCCCGACGTTCTTCATGGCGCGGCGCTTCTACTCGGAAGTGATGGCGCGCTGGCTCGGCGAAGTGGTGCTCAGCATCTGGGGCGTCCACTACCGCGTGCACGGCGAGCCGCAACCGGCCGGACGTGCAGACGATCTACGTCTCGAACCACACGTCGACGCTCGACGTCTTCGTGCTCATCGCGCTCGGCCTGCCGCGCACGCGATTCTTTCTCAGCGGCTTTCTCAGGAAGCTGCCGCCCATCGGCATCGTCGGCGACGTTGATCCGGATCTTCTGGACCGTGCCGCAGGAATATCCCGAGAAGCGCGTCGCGATCTTCAAGCGCGCCGACCGCATTCTGCGCGAGACGGGCGACTCGGTGTATCTGAGCCCCGAGGGCATGCGCGTCACGACCGGCGAGATCGGCCACTTCAACAAGGGCTCGTTCCACCTCGCGACGAGCCTTCACGCGCAGATCGTTCCGATCTACTTCGCGATTCCGCGCGAGATCAATCCCGGCATGGGCTACGACGCCAAGCCCGGCACTGATCGACGTCTACTTCCTGCCGCCGATCGACACGTCGCGCTGGGCAGCTCGCCGATCTCGAGCGGAATCGCGACGCGGTGCGCGACCTGTTCGTTCGCGTCCACGACTCGATGCGCTCGACCGGCCGCCTGCCGGAGTCGCTGACGATCGACGTCGGACGCGCCGATCGCCGTCGAGGCGTTCGCATGAGCGCGGCGCACAAGACACTCGTCGATCTGCTTCGCGCGTCGCGCGGCGGAGCAGGCCGGAGCGGCGTCGCGTTCACCTTCCTCGTGGACGGCGAGCGCGAGGGACGCGCGATTCACGTACGCCGAGCTGGACGCGCGCGCCCGCGCCGATCGCGTCGGCGCTGCGCGAGCGCGGCGTGCGGCCGGGCGATCGCGCGCTGCTGCTCTATCCGCCCGGCCTCGACTTCATCCCGGCGTTCTTCGGCTGTCTCTACGCCGGTGTCGATCGCCGTGCCGGCGTATCCGCCGCAGCCGTCGCAAGCGTCGCGCACGCTTGCCTCGACTGCTCAGCATCGTCGCCGACGCCGACGTCGCGATCGTGCTCTGCGAACGCCGACGTCGTCGATGCGGCGCGCGCGGATGATGCGCGCAGGCGCCGGCGCTCGGCGTCGATTCCGTGGCTCTGCGACGGACACGGTCTCGCGACGACCGCGCCGACGATTGGCGCGAGCCGGCGATCGCGCCGGACGATCCGCTCGCGTTCCTGCAGTACACCTCCGGCTCGACCGCGTCGCCGCAGCGGCGTGATGGTCGCGCACGCCAACCTGCTGCACAACCTCGCGTACGCGAGTCACGCCGCCGAGCAACGATCGACACGACGTGTCGGTCTCGTGGCTCCCGGTGATCCACGACATGGGGCTCATCGAGGGCGTGCTGCGCCCGCGTCTTCGGCGGATATCCGGCGTACCTCATGGCGCCCGCATCGTTTCTTCAGCGGCCGATTCGCTGGCTTCGCGCCATCACGCGCTACCGCGCGACGACGAGCGGCGGGCCGAACTTCGCGTACGATCTCTGCGTCCGCAAAATCACCGACGCGCAGCGCGCCGAGCTCGATCTGTCGCTCGTGGCGCGTCGGCCTACAACGGCGCCGAGCCCATTCGCGCGCGACACGCTCGTCGCGTTCCACGAGCGCTTTCGCGGACGTCGGCTTCCGCTGGCGCTCGTTCTATCCCGTCTACGGTCTGGCCGAATCGACGCTGCTCGTGTCGACCGGCGGCCGCGACTACGAGCCGGTGCATTCGCGACGTCGAGTCGAGCGATGCGTTGACGCGCGGCCACTGAAGCTCGCTCGCGCTCGAGGCTCGAGCGTGGCCACGCGTCCGCTCGTGTCGAGCGGACCGGCGTCGTTCGGCACGCGCGATCTCGATCGTCGATCCGGCCACGCGCCAGCCGTGCCGCGACGGGCGCGTCGGCGAGATCTGGGTCGTCGTCGCCGAGCGTGGCGCGCGGCTATTGGCGACGCGAGAGCGAAACGCGCGAGACCTTCGACGCGCGGCTCGCCGGCGGCGACGGGCCGCATTCCTCCGCACCGGCGACCTCGGCGCGCTGCATCGACGGCGAGCTGTTCGTCACCGGTCGGCTCAAGGATGTGCTCATCGTGCGCGGCTTCAAGCACTATCCGCAGGACATCGAGCTCACCGCCGAGCGTCAGCACGCGGCGATTCGTCCAGGCTGCTCGGCCGCGTTCTCGATCGACGGCGACGATGGCGAAGCAGTGGCGATCGCGCTCGAAGTGGACCGCCGGCAAGCCCCGCAGCTCGACGACCCGGCCGAGCGCGATGCGTTCCTTGCGATCGCTGATCGATCGGGTTCGCGCCGCCGTCGTGGAGCATCACGGCATTCTGCTGTCCGCGGTGAGTCGTGCTGTCGCACGGCGCGATGCCAAAGACGTCGAGCGGCAAGCTTCGTCGCCGCGCGTGTCGCGACGCGTTCGTCGACGGCTCGCTCGACGAGATCGCGCGCTGGGTCGCCGACCCCGAGTTGGCGAACCCGCTCATAGCGGGCCGGTCGGCGCGGACCCTGAAGCGGTACGAGCGAAACGACGTCGTGTTGGGAACCGGCACGTGACGACGGGCGGGGGCGTTGCGTCGCGAAGCGACCTTCACGATCGCGTCGCAGCGGCGATCGGCGCGACGCTCCGGGTGAACCCGGCGCGCGTCGGACCGTTCGACTCGTTCGCCTCGCTCGGCATGGACTCCCTCGCAGCAGTCGAGCTGACGGCCGCGCATCGAAGACGAGCTTGGCATCGAGCTGTCGCTCACGGCGGTTCACGACCACCCGAACCTCGACGCGCTCTGCCGGTTCATCGAAGGCGAAGATGCGGATGACGCGCGCGAGCGCGAGCTGGACCGATGTGCGCCAGGACGCGGTGCTGCCGCCAGACATCGTCCCCGCGCGCGAACGCGGCCCGCGAACGCGCGAGGCTCGTCGAATTCTCTTGACCGGCGCGACAGGATTCCTCGGCGCGCACCTGTTGCGCACGTTGATCGACGAAACCGAGGCGACGGTGCATTGCCTGGTGCGGCCTGGCGCCCACGGCGGCCTGGAACGCGTGCGCCGAAACCTCGCCGCGTACCGCCTCTGGTCCGATTCCGACGCCGCGCGCGTACGCGTCGTTCGCGGCGATTTGCGTCGACCGCGGCTGGGACTCGATGCGCGCGAGTTTCGCGAGCTCGCCGGGGAGGTCGATGCGATCGTCCACGCGGCGGCCGACGTCAATTGGGTCCACGGCTACGAGAGCCTGCGCGACGCCAACGTGCTCGGCACGCGCGAGCTGTTGCGGCTGGCTTGCGACGGGACGCCCAAGCCGCTGCACTTCGTCTCGAGCACGAGCGTTTGCCACTCGACGATCGGGCCGAAGTCCGTGGACGAGACCGCCGACGTGTTCGCCGGGGTCGACGGTCTCCGGCTCGGCTACGCGCAGAGCAAGTGTGTGTGCCGAGTCGCTCGTTCGCGAAGCGGGCGCGCGGGGGCTGCCGGTCACGATCGTGCGCCCCTCGCTCGTCACGGGCGACGCATCGCGTGGCGGGCGGTCGAACGTCGATGATCTCACCTCACGCTTCATCGCGGGCTGCATTCGGATGCGCGCGGCGCCCGATCTCGATTGGCGAATGGACTGCGTGCCGGTCGACGACGCGTCGCGCGCGATCGTGCGACTCGCGTTGGCTCATGAAGGCGGAACCGGCATTCATCACGTCACCTCCGCGCGCCCGCGGCATTGGCGGGAGTGCGTGCTCTGGATGCGGCTTCGTGGGTACGACGTCGAGTTGCTGCCGTACGCCGAATGGGCGCAGATGCTTCGTGTGACCGACGACGCGAGCCACCCGTTGTACGCGTTGCGATCGTTCTTCCTGCGTCGTGTGTCGGGCGAAGGCGAGCTCACGCTCCCTGAGCTGTTCGAAGAGTCGCGGCGCTCGCAGGTCGAGAGCACGCGGTCCACGCGCGCTCTGGACGCCATGGGCGTGACGGTTCGCGACGTAGACTCGCGGCTGCTCTCGCGCTATTTCGACGATTTCGTTCGCCGGGGAATCGTCCCGGATGTCGATGACTGTGGAGTCGCTAGCGATGCACCGGCTGGCGGGCGGGCGGTCGTCGAGCCGAGCGAGGCGCTGCGGGACGGTCTTGGCGAATTGCTCGGCGAGCGCGTGCGCGTGGGGCGGATCTCGCTTGCACCGTTGGAGAGCGAGGAGAGCATCGTCGCCGAGCTCACCGCGTGGCGTTCCGGAACACAGAGCGGGCTGTTTCACGCCAGCGTCGAGGCGATCGGCGACGACGGCTCGCCGCGCGACGTCCGGTTGTTCGTCAAAGCGAAGTCGCAAGACACTCAGTCGATCGACGTCGCCGTCGCGCTGGCCGGGTTGACGTCGCCGACGCTCCGCGACGAAGTCCACCGGTTTCGCGACGACCTCGGACTCTCGCGGTCGCACGTGCGCGAGCTCGCCATCTATCAGCTCGATGACGTCGGGATTCGGGCGCACACGCCGCGGCCCGTGCTCATCGAGCGCGACGATTCGCGGCGACGTTGGGTCGTCGTGCTCGAGTCGATCGCCGACGCGGCGCTGATCAACGCCAACGACCCGGCGCGCTGGGACGACGAGTCGATCGACGCCGCGCTCACCGGTCTGGCAAGTATTCACTCGGCGTGGCTTGGCCGCACGTCGGAGCTGATGCGGCAGCCGTGGCTCGTACCGCGCGACGAAAGCAAGTGGATCGAGCTGGCGCCGCTATGGCGTGAATTGGCTCGCCATGCGCACGTGCGGTCGACCGCGTTCGCTGCGCCGCGCTTGCGCCGCATACACGATGAGCTCGTCGATGACGTCGAGTCGTGGGCCGGCGTGCTCGCCTCGACGCCGCGAACGCTGATTCACAACGATTTCAATCCCCGCAACATCGCGCTTCGCAGCGGTTCAGGCGGACTACGCCTGTGCGCGTTCGATTGGGAGCTGGCGACGATCGGGGCGCCCCAGCGCGATCTCGCCGAACTCTTGTCGTTCGTCTTGCCACCCGACGCCGGGCGCGACGCCGTAGCACGCTGGGTCGAACGGTATCGGTCGCTGCTCGCTGTAGAATCCGGCGTCGCGTTTCCGCGCACGGAGTGGGAACTCGGATTCCGCGCCGCGCTTTGCGAGCTGCTGGTGGACCGATTGTCTTTCTATGCGATGATAGACCGCGTCCGGCCGCAGCGTTTCCTACCGCGAGTCGTTCGAAGCTGGGTAAACTGTTCGAGTGGGCGGGTGGACCGGTCTAAGGTCAGCCCGGTTCGTCTGCAAAAGAAATCGGACGCCTGATGTCAGAGTCAGACGTCCGATTTCTCAGTCAATTCTCCACGGCTAGATGACCCCCAGCCACTTCGACTGGTCCCCGTGAAATCCCGGGAACACCGCGTCCATCTTCGCCGCGCCGAGATGCTTGAACGCGACTTCCGAGAACACGGAACGGAAATCTGTCGTCAGCGCGAGGTCGCGGCCTTCGTTCAATTGCTCCGGCTCGAGTCCCGGCCACTTGCCGTGGACCTTCTTCCCCTTCACGTCGCCGCCGATCACGAACATCGACGTCGCATGGCCGTGGTCCGTGCCCGCGTTCCCGTTCTGGCGCGCCGTGCGGCCGAACTCGGACATCGTAAGGATCGTGACGTCGGCCATGCGGTTGCCAAGGTCCTGCACCATGGCCGCGATCGACTTGGAGAAGTCGTCGAGCCGCTGCGCAAGCTGGCCGGTCGCGCCTCCCTGGTTCACGTGCGTGTCCCAGCCCCCGACGTCGGCAAAGGCGATCTCGAGCCCGACGTCGGACTTGATCAGCTGCGCGATCTGTTTGAGGTGCTGGCCGAACGGCGAGCGCGGATAGTCCGCTGAATTTTCAGGGATGTACTGCTGCGGGTTCGCGTTCTTGAGGATCTTCATCGCCTCGAACATCTCACCGCCTGCGGCGTGCACGACGTCGGCCGTGCCGGTGCGATAGAGCGCCTCGATGCGCTCGGCTTGCGTTCCGTTCGTGCGAATGGTGAACTCGTCGATGCTGTTCATCGCCACGGTCGGCGAGTCGCCCTCGAGGATGCGTGGCGTCTGCGGCGTCATCGCGACGGCCTGGAACGGCGACGCCTTCGCGGCGCCGCTGGCATCGTGCAACTTGCACTCGTCGCACGTGCCTTTGACGGCCAGATAGCGGTTGAGCCATCCGTCGCGGGTGCCCTTGTTGTCGGGCGTGCCGCTTTCCATATAGTCCTGCGCGTCGAAGTGCGACCGCGAGTTGCTCGGCGAGCCGACCGCGTGCACCGGGGCGAGAATGCCGTCGTCCCAAAGCCGCTTGAACGGCGAGAGCGACGGGTGCAGACCGAAGAACCCGTCGAGATCGATCGCCGTGTTCGCGGCGCCGGAGGCCGGCCGCGGAATGGCGATCGTCGGGCGCATCGCGTAGTAGGCGCGCTCGCCGTGCGGCACGACGACGTTCAACGCGTCGGCGGCGCCGCGCTGGAACAGAACCACCAGCACCTTGCCGCGCCCGTTTCCTCGCAGCGCGGCGCCCTTGAGCAGGTCCTGCGCGAAGACCGTGCGACGCAGGAAGCTGGGATTCAATCCCATCGTGGCGAGCGCCATCGCGCCCGACTTCATGAAGACTCGACGATTCATATCGCTATCCTCTATATGCTACCGGGCTTGCCTCAAAATGCCGACTATCGCCGTTGGAACTCGGGAGCGCCGAGTGCCAGACCTACGACCTGCGGAAGCCCTTGCAGGTTCACCGGCCGGCCGAACCCGGGGATCTGTGCCCCCGGACCGCGCGGGAATCCCTTTCCGTCCGGCTTCGCCTGCTGCTGAGCTCCGCGTCCGCCGCCGCGCGCGCGGCCGAAACCCATCGCTGAGCTATCGGCCATTCCGTTCGCGTCGCTCGCCGTCCCCGCCGCCAACATCGGGTTCTCGCCGCTCATGAGCACCTGCCTCGTCTCGGGAGACACCTGTCCGCCGAGCATCGACTTCACGACCGCGTCCACCTGTTGGGTGCGAGGCTGCGTGCGCAGCGACGCGAAGTCGGTCCAGTTCGTGAGCTGCGCGCCGGGGATCTGACCGGCCGCCAAGCTCAGGCCGAAGTTGATTCGGTTCAGGATCGCACCCGTGTTCATCCACGCGTCGCCGCGATCCGGCCATCCATCGGGCGTCTGCCGGCCGAAGATCGGCTGGCCGAGTCGCGCGACGAGCTGCGCCGTCCGCGGCGTGGGATCCGGCGTCGCGTTCACGGCGCGCAGCGCGCTGGCCACGACCTCGAACGGCGTCTTCACCTTGGCGCGATAAGCGGCTCGGCTGAAGAACTCGGGGCTCGTGACGACGCAGCGCAGCGTCTCGCGGATGTCGCCCTGGGTCTTGCTGAACGTGCTCGCGCACCGATCGACGAGCGCTTTCGGCGGATCGTCGCTCACGAAATGGCGCGCCAGCTTGGTGACGATGAAGTGCGCCGTCGACGGATGGCTGGCGACGAGGTCGAGCACGCGCTCGCCTTCGTCCTCGCCCCGTCCGGCCGGGGAACTGTCTGGCCGAGTATCGTCTTCTCACCGGCGTCGTGGATGATCGGGTTGAACAGGAATTCGCCGCTCTGCCGGTTGAACGTCCAGCCCGTGAGCGCGCGCGCGACTTCCTGCACGTCCTTCTGCGTGTAGCCGCCATCGACACCGAGCGTGTGGAGCTCCATCAGCTCGCGCGCGTAGTTCTCGTTCAATCCGCGCCGCGCGCGCTGCTGCTGCTGTTGGGGAAGGGGCGGGCGAGCCGGAGCGAGGATCCTGAAGCCGGGCCGCCGCATCGCCATCGGACGACGAGCCTGGGCCAGCGTCGGATGCGTGCTGTCCGCGGCGCTCTGCCAGTTGTCGAGGAAGAAGAGCATCGCCGGACTGTGCGCCACCGCGCCAAGCAGGTCCCGGAATTTCCCGAGCGCGTGCGGGCGAATGACGTCGCGATCGTACTGGGCGAGATACAGGCGCGTCTGCCCTTTGCCGGCGAACACGCTGAAGTGATTCTCCCAGAAGTCGACCATGATCTCGTCGAGCTGACGTTCGCTCGATACGGCGCGCGCGAGCTGCGCTGATTGGATCTGGCCGACCATCTGCTGATTCCGTTGCGCGGCCTGCGCGAGCTGCGGGTTCCGGGCGAGCACCTCCTGCCGCGCCTCGGGCTTCGTCATCATCGAGTCGCTCGCGCCCGCGGCCTTGGCCTGCCGCTGCAATCGCTGCAGGTCCTCGAACTGCCGCACCATGTCGCCGGTCGGCGTCGAGAAGACGGAGTAGTTCCTTATTATGTCGTCGCCGGCGGGATCGCGAATGCGCTCGGGGTTGAGCTGCAGGTCGATCCACTTGTCGATGCCCATTGCGCGCACCTTCTCCGCATCGCCGGGCCGGGGGCCGAACGTGAGTCGGTTGAGCACCTGCTGGATCTGTTCATCGGGGAGCAACTCGCCCTGTATGGCGACCGCGGATGTACCTGTTGCCCCGCGGGCCGAGGCCGCGGCAGGGGGAGTAGCCGGCGTCTGACTGTGCCCCGCCTGGGCGCTGGACGCCGAGGCGATCAGGGCGGACGTGAAAACGACAAGGTGGCGCATAGGTGATCTCGGACCGGGGTAGCCGCTAGGTAGACGCCAGCCGACCCGTCTCGTTAACCATACCGGCCATCCCCCTCAAGTGCTCCAACCGCCAGTACAAAAAGATCTTGCGGGGTTCGCTCCCCCTTCCTACGGTTGTGAACCGCCACTCCCGTCATTCGGCCCGTAGGAACAGAATGTCCCACCTGTACCTGGACGCCAACGAGCTCGACGCCGCCGCCCGAAGGATCGTGGCGGAGGCGGGACGTCGTTTGGCTGGTGGAACGGGAGGGCCCGGTCCGGTTGCCGTGCTCGTGGCAGAGATAGACCGAGACGCCGGCAACGGGGTGGGGGCGGACGTCGAGGCTTGGTCGTCCGATCACGTCGACACGCTGAACAAAGAACTGGTCGAGATGATCGGTGCGTCGATCCGTGGCGACGACCTCGTCGGCCGCCTCGGCGGTCGAGTCGTGATGATCTTGACCGACGCGAGCGCGGACGACGCACGCGGCGTCGGAGACCGCATCTGTGCGGCGGTACGGACCCACCGCTTCGCCAACGGCTTCGAGGGCGGCGAGGGCGGCGAGGGGGGCGCGGGGGGCGCGAAAACGTTGTCGATCGGCGCTGCGGCGGCGCCGGATCACGGGCAATCGTACGAGGCGGTGCTCGACGCGGCGCTCGCCGCGCTCGCCAGAATTCAGTCGCAAGGCCGCGACGGTGCCGCGGCGATGCCGCCTCCACACCATGACGCACTAAGGCGTCCGCTCTCCATCGATCGATTCGCGGGCCGCGTGCAAGAGCTCGTGTCCCTCAGGCAGTGGCTCGACGAGGTGAGCGCGGGACAGCCGCGCGTCGTGAGCGTCTCCGGCGCCGCCGGAACGGGCACGGCGACCCTGCTCAGGCAGCTCGAATCCGAGGTTCGGCTGCGCGGCGGATTGTTCGCATCGGTCGCATCGCCCAAGCGCTCGCTGCCAAAACCGTACGGCGCGTGGCGCGCGCTGCTTCGGGCCACGCACGTTTTTCAGCCTGCGCCCGAACGGGAATGGGCCGAGCTGCAACATCTGGAGCCGGCGCTCGGCGAGGTGCCGGCCGTCCCGCGTCCGGGAAGCCAGTTCCGCCTGCTCGGCGAGCTAGCCGAGTACGTGCGTTTGCTCGCGTCGAATGGGCCGCTCGTGCTCGTGCTCGAGGAGATGCAGTGGGCCGACTCGTGGTCCTGGGACGCGCTCGAGCATCTGATCCGACAGCTCGACGGCGACCGGATCATGATCTGCATGACCTTCCGCACCGAGGCGAGCAGCTTCGGGAGCGGTCCGCAGGACAGCGCGTGGATTCGCCGAGCCGGGTTACGCCCCGAGCTCACCCGACAGATCACGGTCGCGAATCTCACGCGGGACGAGGTGAAGCAGTGGCTCGACGCCGTGTTTCACCGGCAAGCCGTCGGACGCGAGTTGCTGGCGTTCATCTACCGGCAGACCGAGGGCAATCCGCTCTTCATCGCGCATCTGCTCCGGTCGCTGGTCGAGGACGGGTACATCTGGCACAACGGAATGCGCTGGGAGTGGACTCCCGTGTCGGAGCTCCGCGTCCCCGCCGGCCGATCCGCGCTGATCGCGCACCGCCTGGAGCGATTCTCGGCGAGCACCTACGGAGTGCTGTGGACGGCGGCGATCGCCGGCCGCGAGTTCGACATTCGCCTGCTCGTGGGCGCGGGCGCGGGAAGCGAACCGGCGGTCCGCCTCGCCCTCTCTGAAGCGCTCGGCGCGGGACTGTTGCACTCGACTCGCAAGCGCAAGCTCGGAAGCTTCGCGTTCACCCACGACGAAGTCGCCGAAGTCTTGGTCGACGGTCTCCCGGCGCAGCAACGCAAGCAACTGCATCTGCGGGTGGCGCAAGCGCTGGAGAAGCTGCGGCCCGATTCGGCGGACGACATCGCGCTGCACTACGATGCCGCCGGTGAACAGCCGGACGCGTACTGCTGGGGTCAGTTCGCGGCGAAAGCGGCGGAGCGGGTTTACGCGTTCGGCGCGGCGAGCTCGTATCTCCAGCTCGCGGCGCGGAACGCTACGAGTCCCGGCGAGCTCGCCGAGATTCGCGTGGCGCTCGCGCATTTGTCCGAGACGGGCGGTCGCTTCGACGAGGTCGAGGAGCTCTGCGACCTCGCGATCGAGTGGTTCGACGGCCAGGGCGATGAGCGTCGGTCGCTCACTCTGCGGCGCCTCCGCGAGCGCGCGCGAATGGAGCTCGGCCAGCCGGCGCTCGTCACGCTCGAGGCGCTCAAGGTGCTCGAGGCCGAAGCGAAGCGACTTGGCTTCGACCACGAAAGCGTCGCTGTGCTGCTCATGATGTCCCAGACGTACGGTCGGCTCGGCGACCGGCGCACGTCCGAGCGTTTCGCCGCGGAGGGCGTGGCGATGGCGGAGCAGGTCGGCGACACGCTGCTGCTCGCCGACGCCGTGACGCGCCTGAGCGGCGCGATGTTCAGCGAGTCGCCGAATCGCGCGTACACGATTCTCGAGCGCGCGCTGTCGTTGTACGAGACCGCGGGCGACGCGCGCGGGCAGGCGAGGACGTACGGGAACATGGGCGTCGTCGCGCAATTCGAGTCGCGGCTCGACGTCGCGTTCGAAGCGTACTCGAAGGCGATTACGGTGGGCCGCGCCGGCGGAATTCCCGACATGTGGGGCACTGCCGCGGTGAACCTCGGCGTTTTGCTGCAGCGTTGCGGCGACTACGACAAGGCGCGCGATCTCTTCAGCGAGGCGCTCGGGTTGTTCGTCGCGGTGAAGCACAGCGAGTATCAGCTCGCCACGCTGTTCAACATGGCGCACGCCGAGCGCGAGGTCGGGCGCTGGGAGTCGGCGACGCAGCTGTACGAGACGACCGTCTCGCTGGCGCAGCGAATTGGACAGGCCGACATCGAGGCGGGTGCGACGGCCGGGGCCGGCCTTTGCGCTCTCGAGCTCGGGGACGAGGACGCGGCGCGCTCGGCGATTCGCGCTCTCCCAAGCCGGATCAAAGATCGAACCGACTGGTTCTTGGGCCGCGAGGTCGTGGAAGCGCTTCAGATTCGCGCCGACGCCGGTGATGACGAACAGCGCCATCACGCGGTTGAACGGTTAGCCCGCTCGGTTGAGCTGGCCGAATCGACGGACATGTATTGCGCGGCGTGGCTCATCTCATCGTGTGCGGAGGCGGTGAGCCGAATCGACCGAACTCGTGTTGGGCGAGCTGCTGCGCGCGTACGCCGATCGAGTCAAAAAGCTCGGATACGCCGAGATGACGAGACGATTTGACGCATTGGAAGCCGGCCTGGAGCGACCACAGCCGTAGAGTTGACGCTAGCACATCCATTGGACCGAGCTTAGCTTCGACTAACGCTCCGCCGACGGACGTGTTTGCTGGTTGTTCCAGAGAGATGGCTGGTGACTATGCGTAGCTTCTCGAGGACGCTCCCGGTTATGGGAGCAGCAGTGCTCGCGGTCTTGTCGATGAGTTGTGATCAATCGGCGACTGCACCGAGCACATCCCGGCTTAAAACGGTCGCGGCCGACAAGCCATCGCTCGACTACAATTCCGGCTCGGCGTTTGGCGGCCTCCGCTCCACGTCGTTCACCGTGACGCCGGCTGGCGGGACGTACACGATTGGCGGGCTGTACGCTCTCCAATTCCCCGCGAATTCGATCTGCGATCCGGCGACGAGCACGTACGGCCCCGGCACGTGGAACGATCCGTGTACGACGTTGGCCGACGGGCAGTCCGTGACGATCACCGCGACGTACGGGTTCACGGCCTCCGGTTTCACGATCGATTTCTCGCCGGCGCTGCGATTCAATCCCAATACCAAAGTTCTCATCGCGACGAACGTCTACGCGAACGCGATCACGTCGAACGCGGACTACTACGCGGCGAATCCGTCGGCGCTTCACTACCTCGGCATTTACTACCGACCGCAGCTCAACGGGAAGGCGCAGACCGATGCGGGCTCCGATGCCAGCCTGGTCACTCACGTGAACCTCAATACCGGCATCGTGTGGCGGCGGATCAAGCACTTCAGCGGCTACAACATTTTCACGGGTCTCCCGTGCGACCCGTCGCCTGACGATCCGGACTGTATCGACGACGGCGGCCCCAACGTCGATGGTGGCGGCGGCGGCCACTAGATGAGCGACGCACCGCGCGACGGCCCCGGCTAGATCCGCCGGGGCCGTCGCGTTTCCGGGACCGTCATCCGTGGGACGCGGGCGCGCGCAGCATGTAGCCGATGCCGCGCAGGGTGTGAAGCATCGGCTCGTCGCCCTCGGCGTCGAGCTTCTTGCGGAGATAGGCGACGTAGACGTCGACGATGTTGCTGTCGCCGCCCTCGACGGTCTCGTGCCACACGTAGCGCGCGATCGCGTTGCGCCCCAGCGGCTGATTCGGGTGCCGCATGAAGCACTCGAGCAGCTCGAACTCGCGCTGCGTGAGGGCAAGCGGGCGCGCGCCGCGTTCGGCCGTGCGGGTGACCGGGTCGAGCATTACGTCACCGACGCGAAGTGTGGGAGCGCGTTCCGGTGCTGCGGAGCGCCGGAGGAGCGCCCGCACACGGGCGATCAGCTCGTCCACGTCGAAGGGCTTGACGAGATAATCGTCGGCGCCTGCCTCGAGGCCCGTCACTCGATCGGCGACTTCGCGCCTGGCGGTGAGCATGAGCATCGGCGTCCGGATGCCGTGGCGGCGCAGCTCTTTCACGACGTCGAAGCCGTTCCGCCGCGGCAGGCCGACGTCGAGGATGATCAGATCCGCCGCGTTCTCGAGCGCGCTGACGAGCCCCGCGTCGCCGTCGCGCGCTGAGCGGACACGGTACCCCTGCTCGCGAAGGGCGCGGTCGAGCATGGCGACCAGTCGCGAGTTGTCCTCGATGATGAGAATCGATTGCTGCTGAGCCGAGTCCGGCATCGTCAACTCAAGATCCGCGTCCGAGTGGGCGCGAGCAAGCGCTGCCGCGGCGCGGCGCCACTTGAGTCGGTGAAGGGGGCTCGCTTGCTTTGGGTGCGTGACCGCGCCGCCAGCGATGCGAGGCCCAGCTCCTCGCCGTGTCGTTGCACCGACGATCGTGGCGGGCGGTCTCGCCGCCTCGGCGTCGACCGGCGCGCTCATCGCCATGGGGCGGCGGCTCGGAAGCATCCGACTTCCCTTTGCCGCCATCGGCGCGACGCTTGCTCATACGACTATTTCGAGTGGGACGACGTCGCTCGTCGTAGTCGGTTTCGTGAGCCATGTCCTGCTGAGCTTCGTGTGGGCGATCGCGTTTGTGGCCTTGGTCACACGGGGTTGGCGATTGGCGACCGCCGGCATCGTCATAGGATGTGTCCAGTTCGCGCTGTCGTGGATCACCGCGCGCGTGACTGGAAGTGGTCTCGCGTCAGTTGTGCCGTTAGGCGACCGAATGGTGCTGGCCGTCGTGATCGCCGCGTCGCTGGTAGTTGGAATTCGGGTTGCCGTGGCGCAAAACGCGTTGGATTCGCGCGCAATGCACGATTCGTCGCAGGGCGAAACGCGAATGTGACCGGGCGTGGTACGCGACAGTTGTAGAAGGAACATCAGATCGTGAATCGGGTTCGATTTCATGCAAGGGCCCGATGGACTCGTTTGAAACTCAACGGCAGGTCGAGGCGTCGGGAAGGTGGGAGCAGTGGAAGCGGAGGAGAGCGGGGCAGACCCGCAGTATCCGAAGTACCAATACCAGGAGGGGGAAATGGACATCCTCGTAATGCTCGAGGAGAACCCCGATCACTCGCCGGTATTGGCGCACGTGAACTCCGTTCCGTCGCCGTTGCATTCGTCAGAGCGGCCGTCGCGGGACATCGTGACGCTGTACGGAGAACCGAACCCGGAGTCGCTTGCGCTGGCTCTAGCGGCAGCAGTCGAGTCGCACCGAACGAGCGAAGGACAGGCCGACGCAGTCCGCCATCTCGGCGTGTGGCCTGAGCGGGGTGCAGTTGGAGATGCGGCATGGAGGGACCCTTCGGGGAGACTCGTGACGAGCGATCTCGAGATTCCGCTCGAGACGCTCCACTCGACAGCAAGGCAGTTGCTCGCGGAGTGCGGTCAGTTGATCCGGCGGTTGGTGGCAGGGTTGTCGATGCCGGACTGGCCGGAAGGAGCCCGACGGGCGATCAGTATCTCGATCGGACCGATCGTTGGAATCACAGGACCGGTGTTCACCCCGCTCGAGTCGATGATCGAGCGACTCAGATTGGCAGACGCACTGGCGTTCGACACCGAAGGAGACTGAGACAAGACCCTACCTTGTCAGAATGAAGCGGGGGCGGCCCAACCGGGCCGCCCCCGCTTCGCGTTCAGGGGGAAACGCCGAACCGCGGCGGAGAAATCTGATGTCGGACGTCCGACATCAGACGTCCGATTTCTCCACCGCTTTCATCTGAACCAGATCCCACAAGTTGCCGTACAGATCCAGGAAAACGGCCACCGTCCCGTACGGTTCCTCCTTCGGCGCTCTCACGAACACGACCCCCTTGGCGACGTACGCGTTGTAGTCGCGCCAGAAATCGTCGGTGCGCAGGAACAGGAAGACGCGCCCTCCGGTCTGGTTGCCGATTCGCGACGATTGCTCCGGCCCGACCGCACGCGCCAACAACAGCTGCGATTCCGTCGCCCCGCGCGGCGCCACGACGACCCAGCGCTTTTTCTGCTCCGGCACCGGCCGGTCTTCGACCACGGAAAAGCCAAGCACTCCTACATAGAAGGCGAGCGCTTCCTCGTAGTCCCGGACGACGAGAGCAACAAGTCCGATCGATTGCCGCATTGCGGGGTACCCATATGAAAGGGGCGTGTCCGCTCAATTTCGGCGGCTCCTGCCCACCTCGGCAGGTCAAAAATTGACAGTTGAGAGCGCCGCAGCGGACAGCCCCTTGACGCGCCCGGTCTCCCGGAAGCAGTCTCCCGGAAACAGGTCCGTCACGGAATGACCAAGCTGTCCGCCAAGAGCCCCCCCCCAGCCCAGCGCCCGGGCACCACCGTCCGCGTGTTCGCCGACGCGATTGGAAGACTATGGAGCGCTGCCGCGAGCGGCGACGTCCTCGTCTTCAACTGCGCCACCGAAACGCGACGGGCCGCCAGGGCAATCGTGGTGGAGCTCGAGACGCTCGACGACTCGGTCAGCGACGACGCCCTGCGAGCGTGGCTCGAGCAAGCCCCGCGCATCGGAACATTGTTGTAGCCCACCGCACGGCGGTGGGCAGGAGACTCGACGTGTATGAGGGAATACAAAGGGTCGGAGATCCGCAACATCGCGGTGGTGGGACACGGGGCGAGCGGCAAGACCAGTCTGGTCGATGCGCTCGCCTTCGTGTCAGGTAGCTCGAAGCGGCACGGATCCGTGAAGGACGGCACCGCCCTCACCGATCACGCCGCGGAAGAGATCGAGCGCGGTTACTCGATCAACCTCGGTCCGGCTTTCGCCGAGTGGCAGGACACCAAGATCAACCTGATCGACACGCCAGGATACCTCGACTTCCAGGGCGATGCGATCGCCGGCCTCGCCGCCGCCGATGGTGCGCTCGTCGTGGTCTCGGCCACGTCCGGCGTGGAAGTCGGCACCGAGAAGATGTTCCGCGAGGCCGTCGCCCGGCGCGACCCGGTGCTCTTCGTGGTCTCGATGATGGACAAGGAGCACGCGGACTTCGACCGCATCTACCAGCAGATCAAGACGCGCCTCTCGAACAAGGTCATTCCCGTCGAGGTGCCCGTCGGCCAGGCGCACAGCTTCCACGGCGTCGTGAACCTCTTCACGAAGAAAGCGCACCAGTTCAAGAAGGGCGTCAAGACCGGCGAATACGACGAGACCGAGATCCCCGAGGAGTCCAAGGAGCTCTTCGACCGCTACTACTCGGAGCTGATCGAGTCCATCTCGGCTACCGACGACACGCTGCTCGAGCACTATCTCGAGGGCGCCGAGATCTCACGCGACGAAGCGATCGCGGCGATGAAGGAAGCGATGAAGCGGATGGAGCTCTTCCCGCTCTTCGTCGTCTCCAACGAATTGAACTACGGAATGCAGGCGATCCTCTCGACGATCGTCGAGCTGATGCCCAACGCGTTCGAGATGGAAGAGCTGCACGCGTTCAAGGGCGCCGAGGGCGACGCGACGGTCGAGATCCACGCGACCGACACCTTGTCACCGGTCGCGCACGTGTTCAAGACGACGTCCGAGCCGCACGTCGGCGACGTGACGTTCTTCCGGCTGTTCTCCGGCGTGATCAACAACGGCGACGAGTTGTACAACGCCACCCGGAGCGGCGTCGAGAAGCTCAACCATCTGTCGATCGGGCAGGGAAAGGACCGCATCGAGATCCAGGCGCTCCACGCCGGCGACATCGGCTGCGTCGCCAAGCTGCGCAACACGCACACCAACGACACGCTGTCGACGCGTCAGCATCCGGTGCGGCTGCCGCTCATCGCGTTCCCCGAGGGCGCGATCCAGATGGCGGTACACGCCGCCAACCGCGCGGACGAAGAGAAGCTCCAGGCGGGCCTGCATCGCCTGCACGACGAGGACCCGACCTTCGAGGTCCACTACAACGCCGAGACGCACGAGACGATCGTGTCGGGACTCGGCGAGCGGCATCTCGAAGTGGGGATGTCGAAGCTCAAGCGGAAATTCAGCGTGACGGCCGAGCTGTCGAAGCCGCGCATCGCGTACCGCGAGACGATCAAGGGTAAGGCCGAGGGACAGGGCCGACACAAGAAGCAGTCTGGCGGACGCGGTCAGTTCGGCGACTGTTGGGTGAGGTTCGCGCCGCTCCCACGCGGCAGCGGGTATCAGTTCGTCGACGAGATCGTGGGCGGCTCGATTCCGCGGCAGTATATCCCGGCCGTGGACCGGGGAATTCAGGAAGCGGCCGTGCGTGGCATCCTCGCCGGATACCCGCTGGTCGACTTCCAGGCCGAGGTGTTCGACGGCTCGTACCACACCGTGGACTCGAACGAAATGTCGTTCAAGATGGCCGGCATCCAGGCGTTCAAGGCGGTGGCGGTGAAGTGCAAACCGACGTTGCTCGAGCCGCTCGACGAGCTGGAGATCGAGACGCCCGACGACTACATGGGCGACGTGCTCGGCGACCTGTCGTCGCGGCGCGGGCACATTCTCGGTACGGAGCCGGGGGACAGTGGCACGAGGATTCGCGCAATCCTGCCGCAGGCGGAGCTACACGGGTACTCGAGTGCGTTGTCGTCGATGACGCAGGGCCGCGCAGTGTTCAAGCGCCGGTTCAAGGGGTACGAGGAAGCGCCGCACGAGACGCAGCAGAAGATCATCGAGGAGTCGGCGAAGGAGAAAGACGAGGAGTTGGCGACAGCGCACTAACAGGTGGACCGGTGGACCGGTGGACCGGTGGACCGGTGGACCGGTAACGAAACGGCGAACGGGGCGGCCTCTGTGGGCGCCCCGTTCGCGCTGACACCAAACGGTGAATACCGGCGCGATTCTGATGGTACGCGCTCATTCAGAGGGAGGTATCGTGTCCGCGGAAATGGGGACCTTCCGAGTATCCATCGAACTGGAGAGCGCGACTCAGCCTGGGACGCCGCGTTCCGCTGAGCGACGTCCTCGTCGACACGGGCGCCGAGCTCTCGTGGATACCGGGCGCCGTTCTCGACAGCCTCGGAATCGAACGGAAGAAAGTCTGGCGGTTTCGTCAGGCCGACGGCACGGTCGTCGAGCGATCGACGGGGTATGTGATCGTGCACGCGTCGGGCACCGAGACCACCGATGAAGTGGTGTTCGGCGAGCCGCGAGATCTCACACTACTCGGCGCGCGAACGCTCGAAGGGTTGAACCTGCGGGTCGAGCCCGCGACGAAACGCCTCGTGGATGCTGGGCCGGCGCCGGCGGCAGTCGCGGCGTAAGAGGCGGGACTGGGCGGTGCGTTTTGGAGCAGCTGTTGTAGCGAAACGCACCGACGACCCTTCGCATTGAACGCACTGGGTCGCGCTAAGTCGCCGATGGCGCACGTGTTGCCCGACAACTGGCCGTCGCGAAGCACGAGTCCTATCTTGGGCCGCGGCGCCTCCGCCCGCCTCTCGCTACCCGGCCCCCCCCATCCTCGGCCGTGCGACCACGAATTCCGCGTTCCCTGCGTTCGCGACTTCTCCTGCTGTTCGCCGCTCTGGCGGTCGGCCCGCTGGCGACGGTCGGCATTCTCGACTACCTCCGTTCCGAGCGTCTCGTTGAGCGGCTGGTGATCACCCAGACGGACACCGTCGCGCATCGCGCGGCGAAGGTCGTCTCCGATCGATACGCGCTCGTCACGTCCGACGTCCTGCTGTTCAGCGAGAACGCCGAGGTTCAGCGATGGCTCGGCGACCTCACCCGCGGTGATTCGGCAGCGATCAGGGTCGCGCGCGCGGCGGTCGACGAGTATTTGCGCAGCGTTTGGCGCCTCGCCGAGAACACCTATTCCTCGGCCGAGTTGCGCGACACCGCGGGAGCGATTCTCTGGCGCGCGGCCGGCGACGCGGCACGCGATCCAGCTGACCAAGAGCTCGTCATCACGGAGCCGATGCGTGAGATTCGCACGGGTCGCGTCGTCGGCTCCGTGGTGCTCACGCCCAGGCGGGACGTGCTCTGGTCGCGCGAAGCATTGGGGCCGTCGTTCGGCCGAACCGGCTACGGCGCGATCATCGACCGACGGGCGAACCGCGTGCTCGCGCATCCTTCCGCGTCGGTTGTCTTCAAGTCGCCCCGCGAGTTGTTTGGAAAGGATTGGCCAAGCGACTCGACCCGGCTCGCGGAACGGTCCGGCTGGCTCACGTATCGCGAACGCGACTCGCTTCGTACCGCATCGTTCGTGAGCCTGACGTCGCCACCGTGGACCATTCTTTCATCGAGCACCGTCGGGGAGTTTGCCGACGGGTTTCTCCGCGCCCGACGCTCGGATATCGCGCTGCTCGTGTTGCTGATCGGAGCGGTCGCCCTCGCGTTCGTGTTTTTCATCACGAGGGCCACGCGTTCGCTGGAGGAGCTCACCCGCGCCGCCGCCGCGGTCGGACGCGGCGACCTCTCGCCTCCGCTGCCGCCGGCCGGTCCCGACGAAGTGGGGACGCTGAGCGGCGCGTTCTCCGACATGACATCGCGCATCGGCTCGATGATGCGCGAGGTCGAAGTGAGCCGGCAGCTCGCGGTTCTCGGCGAGTTCGCCGCGCAGCTGTCGCACGAGGTGAGAAACCCGCTCACGTCGCTCAAGCTGGACCTCCAAGGTCTGCAACGGCAGGTACGCTCGGGCGCTCTTCCGATCTCGGCGGCGGAGTCGGTCGAGTCGAGCCTGCGCGAGGTGAATCGCCTCGACTCGGTCGTGAGCGGCGTGCTCGAGCTCGCACACCGCCCGACGCCGACGCGGATGTCGTTCTGTCTGAACGAGGTCGTCGATCACACGCTGACTACGTTGAGCACGCAATTGTCGTCAGCGCGGCATTCGTGGTGGAACGACATGATCGCGACGCCGCTGCCGCGGCTGGAGGGCGATCCGGAACTCCTCTCCGGGATGGTGATGAATCTTCTGATCAACGCGTCCGACGTGCAGCCCAAGGGCGGACGAGTCGGCGTCTTCATCGAGCCGCGCGACGAGGAAACCGGTACAGCGTGGGTCGATCTCACCGTCGCCGACGATGGTCCTGGCATTCCGCCGGCCAGCGCGACGAGGTGTTCCGGCCATTCTACACGACGCGGCACGACGGCACCGGGTTCGGTTTCGCGCTGGCTCTGCGCGACCGCGCGCGACCACGGCGGACACATCGTCTGTGAAGGCGCCGCACGACGGCTTCACCGGCGCGGCGTTCGTCGTCTCGTTGCCGGCGCTGCCGGCATGAGTCACCACGTGTTGGTGGTCGACGACGAACGGTCGATCCGTGACAGCTTGGTGCGACAGCTCGCGCCACTCGGCTACGAGGGCGCCGCGGCGGAAAGCGCCGAACAGGCGATGGGCGCGCTGCACGAGCTAGACCCGGCCGTCGTCATCACCGACGTTCGTATGCGCGGGCGCGAGCGGTCTCGAGCTGCTGTCGTGGATTCGCGAGCGCGCGCCGGACGTCGACGTCATCGTCATGACCGCGCACCAGGACATGAATACCGCGCTGGCGGCGATGAAAGCCGGCGCATACGACTATCTCGTCAAAGCCGTTGGATCTGGACCAGATCGAGCTCGTACTGGCCCGCTGTTTCCGCGATCGCACGTTGCGGCCGCCGCGTGCGCCACCTGGCGAGTGAAGCCGCCGAGCCCTATGAGCTGCGCCGTCTCGTCGGGCGCGACCCGCGAATGATCGAGGTCTCCAAGCTCATCGCAAGCGTGGCGTCGACTCGAACGCCGGTGCTCGTGCGCGGCGAGACCGGCACGGGCAAGGAAGTCGTCGCGCGCGGCGATTCATTACAACTCCGACGTCGGCCGAAGAGCCGTTCGTCGCCGTCAATTGCACCGCGGTACCGGAGCCGTTGCTCGAGTCGGAGCTCTTTGGCCACGTGCGTGGCGCGTTCACGGGGGCGAGGAACGACCGCAAGGGGCGGTTCGAGGTCGCGGGCGACCGGAACCGTTTTTCTCGACGAGATCGGCGACGTCAGTCACGGCCTTTCAGTCGAAGCTGCTTCGCGTTCTGCAGGACGGCGAGTTCTATCCAGTCGGCGCCGAGCGGCCGCGGCGCACCGACGGCGCGCGTGATTGCGGCGACGCACTGCCCGCTCGAGCAACTCGTGCGCGAGGGCGCTTTTCGCGAAGACCTCTACTTTCGGCTGCGCGTCGTCGAGATCGCAATCCCGCCGCTTCGTGAGCGCCGCGGCGACGTGCGGGTGCTCGCCGAAAAGCTCCTGGTCGCGTTCCGCCGACAACGCTGCACAAGCCGGGTGCGTTCATTCCGGAGGACGTGATGCGCATGCTCGAGGCCGTACGACTGGCCGGGCAACGTGCGCGAGCTCGAGAACGCACTCACGCGCGCACTCGTCCTGGCGCGGACGCCGGCACTCTCACGCGAGCATTTCGCTCTCGACGGCGAGCTGCTGGGCGGGGCGAAGCCGGCGACCTTGGATGTGGACGACGTCTCTCTCTCCTCGATCGTGCGGGCTCACGTCGAGCGCGTGTTGGCGTCAGCGGGCGGAAACAAGACGCACGCTGCTCGCCTACTCCGGATCTCTCGGCAGCGACTGGATCGAATCCTCAATCGGGACGACGAAGAAGCGAATGGTGCGGGACGCACCGATGAGCGGAATGGAATGAACCAGTGAGTGCGTAGCTCGCTGCACGCGTCGCCCACCGAAGCGCTGATGGTACCGTGGGTTGGCTTCAGGCGGCCGATCGGCACGCGGATTGACACATGGGTTCGGCATCCTCACCTCCTCGGGAGCTTCGCGATGCTGCGCACCCGTTCCAGTTCGATTTTCGCCGCGGTCCACGGTTTGGCTGGCTTGGCACTGCTGCTCACGGCGTGCGCCGATGGCGTCGACACCGGCGCGCCCATCGGCGTCGGACAGGTTACGATGGACCGCGGAGGCGGTCATGGTGGGCTGCCGACCTGCAGCGGTAAGGAGCGACTGTGCCGCTGGACCTGGCATCTGCACTGGCGAAGATGGCACGGCGACGGTTGGGCCGACAGTCATTGCGGACCATTCCAGCGGAGTGTCGAGTGATGGCCGTGGATCGTACATCCAGGGCACCGATGCGGTGGCACACAGTGTCGTCATGTGGCTAGCGACTCTCGAATTTGAGAAGTCCAGCAAGAGCGTCAAGCACCCGCGCAAGTTCACGGTGAATTTGAATAATCCGGTTCCGGGCGGCGGAGGCGTTCCGCTGGGCACCATCACCGATGGAAACGACAACCAGATCGAAACCCAGTGGTATCGAGCGGGTGACGCACGCCAAAACCTGCACAACATCGCGGTCGGTCAGACGGTGACGGCGCAGCAGATCGACGTGACATTTCACATCAACGGCCGCTTTCACATTCTGCAAATGGGTCCGCAGCCGTACGGGCACTGCCACTCGGCGCCGACTGCAGTATTCGGCACTGGGACGTCGTCGGGAACCATTTTCCGCGCGAGCGAGACGAAATGGGTGATAGATCTTCCCGCGGGAAGCGTGGGCCGTCTCTTCGATCTCTACAACACCGACCAATACGCGGTTGACAAAGGCCTCTACTACACTCAGCTGCATCTCGAGATCGGTAACTAACGGGCTCTGAGGCCGCGGAAGGAGTTCTCTAAGGAGCTCTCCAATAGAAAGCGCGCGAATCAACCTCTAGCCGTGATCGGCCTCACCAAGTAGTCGCCAACCGATCATCAAAGTTCGGAACCCCGGGTTTCCCATGAATCGCACCTACCATTTGGCGGCGCTCGTCGCGCTGAACGCGTCTTCCGCTCGATGTCTCGCTCAGGCGTCGTCGAGTCTCCCGGTCATTCGGCCGAAAGTCACGGAGCTTGGAGAATTCCGCGACACAACGCTGAACGGATCGCTCATGCCGCAGGAAGCAGCTCTCTCCCCGCGCGGCTCGCTCATCGCGTACAACACCCAGAACGATCTTCGCATCTGGAACGTGGCCACGCACTCGAGCCGTGTCGTGCTCAAAGGGTGGTCCGCAGACATCCGCTGGTCGCCTACTGGTGACGCGATTGCGTTTACCCATGAAGGCCAGGGTTCGCATGATCCGATCTGGATGCTCCGCTTGAATCCCGTCACAGGCGAGTCGATTGGATCGCCACAGCGGGTGAGTGGCGCTACCACGGGATTTGCGCCGCAGTTCTCACCGGATGGCAAATCGATCGCGTTCCGCCGGCTGGATTCGGGCGAGCATTTCTCCCTCGTGGTAGTTCCCCAGTCAGGCGGAACGGAGCGGGTGCTGGCATCCGGTTACGGCATGGGGAAGCTGCGCTGGGCCGTGGATGGCAGCGCCATCTACTACGTGTCCTCCAGGACTCGAGCAAGGACGAAGGCGATGCTGAGCAGAGTCTCGGTGAACGGCGGATCGCCGCAGTTCGTGAGCGATGTCACACGTGGAAACACTGCGCGGGCGCTCAGCGCGGACAATCGCGTGGTAATGCTTCCCGGAGGAGGCGGTCGGCGGAGAGCCGGCTGTGCGGATCGGCGACCTCACAGGGCGCGCCCTGGCAACGCTGTCCATCCCCACCGGCGTGGGGGTTGGGGACTGGTCCGGCGAGTATCGTCAAGCCGGCGTCCTTGAGACGCACTCGCGCGCGCTACGTATCGTCAACGTCGCGGACGGGAAGAGTCGAGAACTGATCGACTCGACGGCCGACGTGCAGCAGGTGGCGTGGTTCGAGGACAACCGGCGCATCGCGGCGATCGTGTTCTATGACAGAACTGGTATGCTGGTGACGTTGAACGCCGACGGGACCGGCATGCGGAAGATCCCGCTTGCCTCGCAACCCTCCTGGAGCACGCTCCTCAACGCCCCCCCGGTCGAGAAACTACGTGTGTCGCCGGACGGACGGTATGCCGTGTATCTACGGGCATGGCCGCGAACTAGGCGGCAGTTCATTGGAACTCGTGGACCTCTCCACCGGCAAGCAGCAGACGCTCGCGCGTGCTCGGGCGATAATGCAACCGTTTTGGCGTCGCGACTCGCGAACTATCCGTTACATGCGGATAGCAGAAGCAGCGCAGACAGATCCGAACTGGTTGAGCGCGCACGACGTGTCACTCGACGGAACCGACAAGTTCGTTCGCAGCTTCGCCAAGTCGCAGTATCCGAATGGGACCTGGCTGATGGGCGAGAACTACGTAAGCAACTTCAATAACGACAAGTACACACTGGCGCGGCTCGACGGCAATCCCGATCAGGTTCTGCTGCGCGGCCGCATCCCAAGCCCCGGTGCCGATATCCCCCGACGGTCGCACCGTCGCGGTGAGCGTGGGCACGCCGGAGTCCGAGCATCGGGCACGCAGCCTCATTCTACTCTCGGTTTCCGACGGTACTCAGCGCACCGTGGATCTGCCGTTCGCGGAAGCCGGCTGCGGGCCTTCTCGCTCGATGGGCGATACGTGTACTGCAAGGGACGCGAGGCAGACACCGGTCCGCAAACGCTGTACGAAGTCCCGGTGGACGGATCGAAGCCGCGTGTCGTGGCGCGGAGCGACTCGAGAGAAGTCCGAGGGGCGATTGCGCTGTCGCCGGACGGCAAGAGGATGCTGGAAACGGTTGCCGGCGTGCGGCGCGCGGCGTTCGTCAGCCTCGACTTCACCGACGGGATGACGCGACTGCTCTCGTCCTCCGCAAAGCCATGAGGCATCACCGCTGCTCTCCTACTCACATCGAAAACGAACATCCACTCGAAGACGGAGTTCCGTCATGCAGAGCGTGAGAATCAAGAATCTAGCCGTGATCGGCCTTGGCCTCTTCGTCGTTATCGGATGTGCAAGCATGGCCGGTGGAGGCGGCGGGTTGCGGAGTTGCAGTGGTGCGAGCAACGCGCTCCCAATTCGACGCCTGCGATAGTTGTCCGAACGGCTCCGGAGTCTGTGTTCTGCACCTTTCCAGATACAACGGCGTCTCTCGGGCCGACCGCTATTTCTGATCTTTCTGACGGCGTGTCGAGCGATGGTCGCGGACTATACATCCAAGGCACTGAGGGAGTGGTGGCGAGCGCCGTGGATAATGCCGCGAGACTCACGCTCTACAAAAACAAGGAGGGCACAAAGAACCCACGCCAGCTCAAGGTGAATTTGAATAATCCGGTTCCTGGTGGCGGAGGCGTCCCACTGGGAATCATCACAGATGGCAGTAGCAACGGACTCCATACGCAATGGCACAAGGTCGGGAATGCTCTCCAGAACTTGAATAACATCCGAGTCGGCCAGACCGTGACGGCGGCTCAAATGAACGTCACATTCAACATCAATGGACACAAGCACCTCCTGCAAATGGGACCGCAGGCGAACGGGCATTGTCACGTGGGTGCGAACCTTGTGAATGGCACCGGAACCTCCTCGGGAACGATTTACCGGGCAAGCAAGACGAAATGGGCGATAGACCTTCCGGCGGGAAGTGTGGGCCGACTTTTCAACATTGACAACAACGACTGGGAACACGCAGCGGATAAGGGCCTGTACTACGTTCACCTTCACTACGAGATCGGCAACTAACGGGCTCGAAGTATTTCGACAGCGACTCGACCGGATGCTCGAACGGGAGGACGACGAGAGTGGTGCGAACTGCACCGCCGATCGTAGCGGGGCGTAGCAGCGGCAAAGTGGTACTGACGCCCGACAACTCTCAACTAGCGATGGCCCTTTCGATTACACGAGAATGAGTGCGAGGCATGCGCATTGATGATGGAGCGCCATGACACTCCCCCTCTGTGAGGCTCTATGTGGCGCGCACGTCTCCTCAGCACCGTCACCGTTCTTTCTCTCGCCGCAACGCGCACTGTGATCGCGCAGCGCGACGACGAGCGACCGGCAAGAACTTTCACGAGATCATCTCGCTCGATAGCGTGGAGTTCCGTGGGTTCGTCGTGTCTCCGGATGGCCGCTGGCTACCATCGGCACTGTTTGCAGCTTGACGGCGTGTAGCACCCCATGGGGTGGCCAGGACGGGATCTGGATCATGCCCTCCGACGGCCACACGAAGCCCACTAGACTCCTATCGGCCGGATACAAGGATAGGTCCGGGTCTGGTTTCCCAGCGGCGATCGTCTGGCCTTCGTGTCGGATCGCGTGTCGCGCGACGGATCGCAAAGCCGTACGCGATGACGGGGCGCGATCGACACGAAGACGGGTCAGGCTGCGGCGCCACGCGTCAGATTCCGACCGGCGAGACGCGGTTGTCGGACAATTCTCGCCCGACGGAAAGTGGGTGACATACGGCGTTCCGGCGCGGACGCGATCAAGGTCGTGCCGGCGACCGGCGGAGCGTCCCGTACTCTGGTGAAGATGGAGAGGGCTGGCGCCACGTTCATATGGTCGCGCGATGGAAAGACGCTTTACTTCGGAGTTCGCGTGAGGCCTGCTCCGCCGGCGCTGGGTGGCGTGTGGTCCAAGGTGAGTGTCACGGCGGCGCGGAACGCGCGCATACCTGAACGGCAACTGCGGTGTCCCTACGGCGCAAACCGAATGCACGTGTCTAGTTCCACGCAGCGCTGCCGAAGGACGGGCGATCAAGCGCGTTGAATTGTACGACGCGAAGGAGCGGCTGGTCGGTGCGATCGATCTGAAGGGCAATATGAGCCTCTCTTCCCTCGCGGTGCGTCTGGCGGGACGTACGCAACGACGTCCAACAAGCGAGAGGAGAATTCTCTGCTGACGCTGGACGGCGGGAGCACGCGAACGACTTGCGCATCGCTGGATGCATGGGTCGACGGCTGGGTCGACAACTCGACGTCACCAGCGATGGTACGGACTCGAGGGGCCGGAACATCGACGCCACGCTCGACACGACCGGCCACGAGGGTCACCACGTGGCACTCCCAGCCGGCGCTGGGGGGTGTTGTGGATGGCAAGGAGTAGTAGGGGGTGCCGTGACCTTTTGGCCCGCGACACCTACGGCAAAACGCGGCGATCCGACGCCGATCTACATCGCCGACGCGCGCACCGGCGCCGTCAAAGAACTGGCCGCGAACGCGATCTATGGTTGCCTCGTATGGCCGCGGAGGCTTCTACAGTGACGGCGATCGATTTCTCGTCACGATCCCGAACGGTCAAAAGGTCGAGCTTCGCGGGTTCACAGCGGACGGACGATCGACGCTGCTTCGCGCGCTTCGCCAAATCCGACAGCTTGGTGACGACTGCGGTGAACGGCGATCTCGTAGCGTGGGCGATCCGCTTCACACGACTCGGTGACCATATTCGCCGCCCGCGGCCCGACCGGCCGACCGCACAGACTCACCGCGCAGCGATCAAAACCCGGGAGATTCTTCCAGATCGCGTGGTCGTTCGACGCAACCATGCTCGCGATCACCGGCCTGACAGCCGAGCCCCCGCTGTCCGTGATTCACGTCGACGAGGCGGGTGCGCCGACGCGGAGCGCCCGTGATCCTCAACGCGCACGCGACGGAACCCTGGACGCTGCGGTGGACTCCCGACAATCGGTCGGTGGTGGTGACCGCAATTCCCGCTGGCGCGCGGGACGAGGTAGTGGTGCGCGTGCCGGTCGACCCAAAGGAGCCTCCGGCCTTCTACGGCAGAAATGACGAATGGTTGTTCGTGTCGCCCGATGGAAAGCACGTCGCCTATCCGGCGGTTCGCACGCTCGGCACGACGATCTGGCGGGTCGACTTCGTGCCTCCGGGAAAAGTCGAGTTGACTGGAAAACCGTGAACTGCAAACCGACTGCGCAGTTCTCCGGTGGTGCGTGGTCGGTCACGCGCATGAGGGGGCACGAGCGGCGCCGGCTGCAGCCGTGGCGTAGCTCAGCCGCCGGCCTCACGCACTGAGCGCCTTCCGCACCGCTCCAACGATCCGTTGCGCCGCTGCGACCGCGGCGCGACCGGTCGCTTCGTCGGGGATGGCCACGTCCCCCGGATAGCGAACCTCGACCGCGTACGGCTCCAGAAGCTCGGCATCACCAAGTAGGTGCAAAAGCGGGTAGCCGAGTCCTCCCAATCGCTGGATGAGCTCGGACAGCTTGTGCGTTTGCGGCGGCCGGGTGTGCTGGACGATGAAGAGTACTTTCAGATGCTTTTCGGCAAATTGCTGAGCGTGAAACGCGACAGCAGTCCATGAAGTCGGATGAGGGCTGTCGAGCATCCCGTCGATGGCGCCCGCGTCCTCCGCGGCGCGTGCCAGCCAATCGGTGATGGACGGAAACGGCTCGTTCTCCCGGACGGCTCCCGGAGGCGTGGCCGAAGCGCCTGATTGTCGCAGCCGGCTGGATAGAGGATGATGCCGTCACGAGCGATCTCCCAATCCATGTAGCCCGGATCGTCGCGCTTCTGCTCGATCTCCCCGGGGGCGCGAATGAGGATATCAGTGGCGGCACCGTTCTTCGCTTGGCGGAGTGCTGCCGATACGCGGCCGTAGGTCACGTAATAGTCTGCACGTTCGAACTCGGAGTCACGACGAGATCGTAGTCGCTGTCCGGCCGCGCATCGCCTCGCGCGCGACTCCCGAACAGGATCACGCGCGACGGCTGCACACCCGCCACGATGGCTTGGACAATCGCGCGCAGCCGTTCGTCCTGGCCCGGCGCCCCGACCAATCGCTCGATCATTCTGCACGATACGCTCGGCTCGCCGGTCGAGACAACCCATTTCAATTCCGCCCAAAGCGAGACGGCGCGCCTGATCGGCGCGCCGTCGTTTCATCACGTCGATCGCGGGTCAGGTTCCCGTCTTCCGTTTTCTCGCGATCTTGCCCACCCGCTTGACCGCGTGCTTCCGCTTCTTCGTCTGAGATCGGCACGATGTCCGACTGCGCCGCCGCCGCGTCGCCGCACGCCGACGCCGCGATCGCCGGCTGGCGCGGCTGCTTGTAGACATACCGCTCGCCGGCGTAGTTCCGGAAAATGACTTCGTCCTCGTTGATCTCCTCGACGTACTCCGGCAGCAGCGGAACCTTGCCGCCGCCGCCCGGCGCGTCGATCACGAAGTGCGGCACCGCGAGCCCCGATGTCCACCCGCGCAGCGCCTTCACGATCTCGAGACCCTTCTCGACCGTCGTGCGGAAGTGCTCGCCGCCCGCTACCTGGTCCGCCATATAGATGTAGTAGGGGCGGACCCGCGCCTTGAGGAGCTTCTGCATCAACTCCTTCATGATCTCCGGGTCGTCGTTCACCCCGCGGAGGAGCACCGTCTGGCAGCCGAGCGGGAACGCCGGCGTCGGCCAACCGGGCGAGCGCCGCGTTCGTCTCGGGCGTCAGCTCGGCCGGATGGTTGAAGTGCGTGTTCATGTACACGGGATGGTACTTCTTGACCATCTCGCAGAACTCGGGCGTGATGCGCTGCGGCAGGTGCGACGTGATCCGGCTGCCGATGCGGATGATCTCGACGTGCGGGATCTCGCGCAGCCTCTGGAACAGGTATTCGAGCCGCCGATCGGACAACATCATCGGGTCGCCGCCCGACATGATCACGTCGCGGATCTCCGGGTGCGCGCGGATGTAGTCGAAGGCCGACTCGTACTGGTTGAGAGGGATCTTCTCCGGGTCGCCGACCTTGCGGCGCCGCGTACAAAACCGGCAATAGCTCGCGCAGACCGGGCTCACCAGGAACAACACGCGGTCCGGATATCGGTGCGTGATGTTCGGGACCGGCGAGTCGCCGTCTTCGTCCAGCGAGTCGATCACGCCGTCCACGACGTCGAGCTCCTGGACTGTGGGCACGTACTGCTGCCACATGGCGTCGCCGACTTCCTGGATCGACGCCAACGAGTTCGGCGTGATCCGCATCTGGAAGTTGTCGAAGGCGGGTTTCAGGGCCTCGACGTCGATCACGTCGCTCCCGAATCGCTCGGCGAGTGCGTCGAGCGAATCCACGCCTGCGTGAAGAACTTTTTGCCAGTCACTCATTGCGGGACGACTCCAAGGCTCGGTCGTGAAAGTGCGCTGCCCCTTCGTGGTGCGACTTTGCGAGACGCTTCGTGTAGATCACGCGAGAATCGCCGGGCGCGTAGTAGTCGGCGATCGTCGCGACGGCGGTGTAGCCGCGCACGTCGTAAAAGCGTCGGGTGGGCGCGTAGTCGTCGCGCGATGACGTCTCGACGACCAGCAACCGCGCTTCCCGTTGACGTAGACGGCGTTCCACTTCACCAAGTAACTGAGATCCACCGCCGCTTCCCTGAAAATCGGGGTGCATCGCGATCCAATAGAGGTCGTACGTGCGATCCGTTCCCGGCGTCGATCCATAGCACACGTATCCGACGAGCTGTCCGTCCGACGCGAACGATCCGACGAACTCATAGTCGGTGACACCGTCGCCCGGATCGTACGGCGCGCGCGCCGGACCGACGGCGAACGTTTCGTCGAACAACTCGAGTGCCACCGCGACCTCTTCGTCACGAAAAACCGTCGTCGCGTAGAGAATCTCACGAATGCGATTGCGATGCCCGCGCTGCAGGGCGCCGAGTTTCACGCTCATCTTCACGTCGGCTCGGTCGCCGCATTCGGCGAAAAAGCCGAGCCGACGTCACCGAACAGATCGAGCTCGGTCGGTTCGGGCTCGAGGCCCGACAACTGGTTGACCAGCGCCCAATTCTCCTGCGCGATCTTCACGCGCGAGCGCTCCAGCCCCAGCTCGCAGATGCTGCGAATGAGCGCCGGATATTCCACGCCCGCGACCTGCGCCATCGTCGCGAACCCCGCGTTGTGCATGATGTCGGGGTTCGCGTTCACCTCGAGGATCCACGGACGGCCGTCCTGGTCGATGCGCATGTCGACGCGGCCGTAGCCGAATCCGCCCACGATCTTCCAGGCCGCACCGGCCACGCGACGAATCTCGTTGGCCACCTTGGCCGGCAGCTTCGCCGGGCAGCGCGGAATGGCCGCCAGGTCGTCCTCGCTCCCCGTGACCCACTTCGATTTGTACGTCACGATGCGCCAGCGGCCCGCCGGCGTCTTCCGGAAGTCGATCTCGGAGATCGGCAGCACGGTGTCGCCGAGGATGCCGACGTTCACCTCGCGCCCGTCGACGTACCGTTGCACGATCACTTCGGACCACAGCTCGAGCATCGCCTCGACACGCTCGGCCAATTGGCGCGTGTTCCGCACGACCGAGCGCTGCTCGACGCCGAGTGACGCGTCCTCCGCCGCCGGCTTCACGATGGCCGGGAAGCCCACGCTGACGAGTGGATCGCCGCGCTGGATCGTGGCGAATCTGGGGATCGGCAGCCCCGCCTTCTCCAGAATCGCGTTGATGACCGGCTTTCGGAGGCAGATCGCGGTCGTGTAGCTCGAGGCTCCCGTGAACGGGACCTTGAACAGCTCGAGCACCGAGATGACCGACGACTCGAGCGTCGCGATCCCGTCGATGCCCTCGCACATATTGAAGGCGAGGTCGTACTTCCCGCGGCGTACCTTGTCGATCCACTTGCCGTCTTGGTAGACGGGGATCCAGGTGACGGTGTTGCCCTCGGCGACGAGCGATCGCTCGATGTCTTCGGCGGTGCCGATGATCAGACGGTCGGGGTTGGCTGCATACGCCGACGCGCCGTCGAGGAGGAGTGCGACCTTCATGCGACCATGGTTGTGGTCCGCACCGGCGTCCGGACGAGCGCCGGTGCGTCGAGGTGGACGCCAGTCCGGCCCGCCGCCGCTGCGAACGCGCTCTGAATGAGCGCGTCGTAGCTCATCCCCGCTGCGCGCGCCGCCTTCGGCAGGCACGAGTTGTCGGCGGGGTTCGGTAGGATTCCGGGGAGCGGATTCACCTCGACGATGTTCGGGGTGCCGTGCTGGTCGAGCCGTACATCGATGCGCGACCAGTCACGACAACCCAGGATGCGATAGGCGCGGAGGACCACGTCCTCGATGGCGTGCTGGAGTCGGAGGTCAACCCGCGCCGGGCACTCGAACATGTCGAGCGGGCGGTCTGGCCTATCCCACACCCATTTGGCCTCATATCCATAGATAGGAAGCGCACCCTCGGGGAGACAGCCGAAGTTGATGGCGACTAACGGAAGCACCCGTGCTGTTCGGCCATTGCCGAGAACACCGCAGGTGAACTCGGCGCCGGACAGGAAGGCCTCGGCGATGACGGGCTGGTCGTAGGTGGCGAGGAGAAAGCGCGCCGTCGCTTCGAGCTCGACGCGCGACCGGACCAGGTTCCGCTCGGTGATTCCCTTGGACGACCCCTCTTGCACCGGCTTGAGGAACATCGGCGCGTCGGTCGTGGGGCGGGGGGCGAGCGGCGAATCATTCGCCAGCAACGCCACGAGGTCGCTCTCGGATTCGATGAGGGCGAACGGCGCGGTCGGGATGCCGTGCGCGCGAAGGACGTCCTTGGTCCGCGCCTTGTGCAAACAGAGCGAAAGCGTGAACGGATCGCTGCCGGAGTACGGAATGCCGTAGAACTCGCAGATCGCCGGGACGTGCGCTTCGCGATTGGGACCATGAAGTCCCTCCGCGATGTTGAAGACGATGTCGGGGCGTTCGGCGCGGAGGCGGATGGGGAGGTCTTCGTTCGCCTCGATGCGGATCACTTCGCCGAAGGGCGAGAGCGCGGTGGCGACGGCGTCGATGGTCTCTGCGGAGTCCCATTCCGCATAGACGTCATCGTGCGCCGAAATGGGACTGGGAGGGTCGTCACCGGAACGCGACTCGTGGCGAGCCGCGCCGGCGATCCTTCCTCCTACGATTGACTGCTCAGGTTTTTGGTTGTACGCGAACCCGATGCGCGTCATCCCGTCCCTGGTTGTCGTCCTCTGGCGTCCCGCTACCAGACTCTCGACCGGCGAGAAGTGCGTCGTGTGTTCCGTTTACCCAACCGACGCGAGGGCGCAAAACGAATGCCGACAATTCCTCGTCAGTGAAAATAGGAACACATTTTTTTTCGCGCAATGTTTTTCTTTCGAGATCAGACCTTGTGATACCCGATGCGCGCCGCTTCTCGTCGATCGTCGGCGACGTAGATCTCGAAATCGGAGAAGAATCCCGGCGCTTCCGCCTGCAGCAATCGCAAGAGCATGACTGCGCAGCGACGGATCTCCAGCTCGGCGCCTTCACTCGACCGTAGCTCGAGCATCGTACGCCATGCGCGCGCGTTCCCCGTGACCACGATCTTCGTCTCGGTCGCGTTGGGAAGCACGGACCGCGCCGCCTCGCGCGCCATTTTCCGGCGATGGACCTTGTCGGCCACCCAGCCGTACCGGTCCATCAGCTGCGCGACGAGCTCCACGTACCGCTTCTGCGCCGCTTCCGTCTGCTCGCGCCACGTGTTCTCCAGCGCCTCGTCGCCGATGATCGCCGGTGGAACGACGAAATTCGCCTCCGATTCGTCCACGTAGCGCTGCGAGAGCTGCGAGTAGGCGAATCCAGCCCGGTGTCGCACCAACTCGTGGGTCAGCGAACGGCTCACGCCCTCGAGAAGGATCGAGTAGTTGGCGTGCTCCAGCACGCTGCCGTGCCCCTGCTTCTTGATGTTCTCCAGGTATTCGCGCGTCTCTCGCTTGGCCGGATTGTGCTGGCTCATGTAACAGAGACGGCCGGCGAACTCGGCGAGTTGTTCGCCGCCGGTGCTCTCGCCGATCCAATTGACCGGCAAGTGCTCCGGCGTGGTGAACGCCGGACGGGCGAGAAGCGTGATGACGGGTTCGGCGTAGTAACGGGTCGGCATGATGAGCGCGAAATCAACGGGATCTCGCCGCTCGAAACAAGCCGGATGCGCCGACGCGTCTACACGCCGTCCAGGAGATCGAGGCGCGATCTCGCGTAGGCACGCCGACCCTCGACCGTCTCGAGCGCCGCTCTCGCTCGCGTCGTCAGCGGCGCGAGATTCGGATCGTATTTGACGTCGCCGAGCGGCGATTCTCCCGCGAGCGACACCTTCACTCCGGGATTCAGGATGCCGGTCGGATCGAAGGCGCGCTTGACCTCGCCGAATCGTCGAAGCGCGTCCACGCTCCACACCTGCGACATCAACGGCGTGCGCAATCGGCCGTCGCCATGCTCACCGGTCAGCGTTCCGCCGAGCGATGCCGCCAGGTCGGTCACCGCGTCGAGAATTCGTGAGACTCGCTCGCGCCAGTCCGGTCGACGCACGTCGACGAGCGGGTTCACGTGGACGTGCGCGTCGCCCGCGTGGCCGAAGATGACTCCGCGCGTGTCGTTGTCCGAGAGGATTCGCCGAACGCCGCGAACGTACGCCGGCAACGCGCTCGGCGGGACGGCGCAGTCCTCGATGAACTGCATCGACCTCAGGTTCGGGTCGAGACGAGAGAGGATCGGACTCGCGGCGTGGCGCAGCTCCCACAGCTCCGTCTCGGTCGGGCGATCGAGCGCGACGCGAACGGCCGTCGCGTGCGATTCGTGAAATAGTTGCTCGACTTGTCGGGCGGCTCGACCCGCCGTTTCGGCATTCGTTCCTTCGACTTCCGCCAAGAGGGCGGCTTCGGAGCCGGATGGAACGGCGTTCGAACCCGTTCGGCCGCCAGTCGCCACCACTTCGAGGAATGTCCGATCGAGCAACTCGCAGGCGACGGCGCCCGCCTCGCGCGCGCGCACGGCGGCCGCCACCGCATCGTCGAGCGTCGAAAAGGCGCCGAACACGCTGCTCGTCGCGCCGGCCGCCGGGGTGAGCGATAACTCGATGCGCGTGAAGAACGCGAGCGTCCCTTCGCTGCCGACGAGGAGATCGACCAGGTCGCCGCTGTCCGCGAACTTCGCGATGCCGTATCCCGACGAATCCTTCAAGACTCCGGCGTGAATCGACGGCGTCGCTCGTTCCGCGGCCGTGAGATCCGCGGTGAGAGACGCGAACCGCTCGATCGCGGGAATGCCGCTCGGCCATGGCGCCTCGCGTCGAACTTCGGCGCGCGATCCGTCGTCGAACACGCAGTCGATGGCGCGGACCCAACCCCGCATCGACCCGAAGCGCATCGAGTGCGGACCGGCCGCGTTCGTCGCCGTCATGCCGCCGATCGTACAAAAAGCTCCGCTCGACGGGTCCACCGGAAACCGCAAGCCATGCCTGCGTGCGGCCGCGTCCACCTCGGCGCGCAACGCACCCGGTCCTGCGCTCACGGTCCGCGATGCTGCGTCGACACCCGCGATGTCGCGCCACCGGCTGAGGTCCACGATGATGCCCTCACCGACCGCGCCGCCCGGCATGCTGCTGCCCGAACCCCGCGCGATCAGCGGCAGCGCGCGCTCTTTCGCCCAACGCGTGAGGAGAGAGAGATCGTCGACGTCGCGCGGAACGGCGACGGCCATCGGAACGCTGCGGGCGATGCCGGCCGCCTCGGCGTAGACGTCACGCGCGTCGTCGTCGCTTCGGAAGACGCCGCGGAATCCGTGCGGTACTTGCGTCATGTCGGGCTGGTCTCTGGTCTCTGGTCACTGGTCTCTGGTCACTGGGAACTGCCAGAGACCTGTGACCAGAGACCAGTGACCAGATGTCAGAACCTGCGCGTCGGAATCGCGCTCGCCGCCGCGACGATCGCGCCCAAGAGGGCGTCCGCGCCGCCGCGCCGCGACACGTCCCCGCGCTCGAGCCGATCGAGAAGCTGCTCGAGCGCGAGCTGCGCTCGGGGCAGAATTCGATTGTGCGTCGCGCGCGCACTGGCCACGCCGACGATCGGCAGCGCCACGATTGGCACGAGCGCGATCGGCGGAAAGACGTGCATCGCGAGAAGCGAAACGGTCGTTGCCGCTCCGAAGAACGAGCTCGCGCCGATCTGCCCGGCCGCCAACGAACGATGCGAGCGAAAGTCGGCGTCGAGCGCGACGTGGGTCCTCGTGTCGTCGACCGGGATCGCCGTGGCCGCGACCTCGAACGCGCGTGACAGCGCGTAGTCGCGGCCGCCCGCCTTGAGCGCGCGCTTCAACCCGACGAAGAAGTCGCGGCGTGGCTCCCAGACGATTCGGTCGCCGTGATGTCGCTTGACGATGAGCAGCTCTTGCCGCTGCATCCACGCGTCGATCGCGCGGAGCACGTCGTCCGGCTTGCCGTCGACGGTGCGGCCGGCGGCGACCCGCGTCGCGCCGATGATTCGCGCGAAAACGCCGTTCTCGTCCTCGGGAAGTACCGACCGCGTTCGTTCTTCGGCGAGCGCTTGGCGAAGGTTCTGCGCCGAGAGGCCGACTTCCTTCCCGAGGTCGATCAGCTGCTCCTCTGTGAACTCTTCGCTCGGATCGGCGTCCGCCGACTTCCCTTGAAGCTCAGCCGCGCGCGCCAGCACGCGCTCGAGCGCGCCGCGGTCGATGCGGGCAGAAGGTCGGGGTGCCGGTACGTCAGCCATACCGAAAGTTACCGTCCGATCTGAGCGATGAAATACCTCTACCGCCCGCCGCGTCCGCCGGTTTCAGCGGGCGGACCCTCGCTCAGATACCGCCGAGCACGACGTCGATCTGGCGACCAATCGCGTCCAGGATCGGCTGCGGGAGCGGGAAGGTATTCGCGAACGTCGTCGCCGGGTCGCCGGCGATGCCCGCCAGACCCGCCGTACCGAGATAGTAGCGCATGTACGCGGGGACCAGCTCGGGAGCGACGCGTTGCAGCAGGAGCGCACCGCCGCGCACGGCGCCGTTGCCGACGTAGCCGGACGTGGCGCCGGAGCGTTGCTCCGCGGGGGTCGTGTTGTCGCGAATCACGCCGTCCACCACGTTCGCCACGGCTTCGTGTGCGAACGCGAACAGGGCGTCCGGCGCCGTCTCCACCGTCTTCGGGAACTCGACGGCGACGATGTTCGACTGCTTCCCGTCGTTCACCGTGCGCCCCTCGCCGCCGAGCGGGAGGGACAGGAACACTTCGCCGGACGCTTGCTGCGTGTTGTTCAGAAAACGCGCGAGCTTCGGATACCAGGTGTTGTTCCACTGCTGAACGGCCTGCGCGAAGGCGGCGCCTCTCGTCTGCTGCTCGCTCGTCCAGTAGTCGTGATAGAACTTCTTGTTCTCGTCGTCCAAGCTCTGCACGAAGAGGCGGAGCCACTTGCGATCGGCGTCCGTGCGAAAGTTCGCCGCCAGCAACGCGATTTGTTGCTGGATGTTGGGATCCGCGGCCGCGCGCGGATTGCCGCCGGATCGAATGAAATAGTCCGTCGCGCTCACGATCTCGGGGAAGGACGAGAAGTACATCGCGAGGAACTGCGCGTTGGCGAGCGCGGGATTCGTCGCGAATCGCGACGAGAGCTCGGCCCGGTTCGCGTCGAGTAGCGAGTACACGTTGCGCTGCTGTTTGAGCGCCGTGACCTGCTGCTTGTAGCCCCGCGCGAAGAAGGGCACGCGCCCGGTGTCGCTGGTGAGCATCACGAAACCGTGCAGCCACAGGTCGACCTGCTCCGCCGTGGTCACGCGCCATCCGCGTTGCTGCGTGGTCTGCGGCTGGCGAGACGCCGCGCGATTCCTTGCTCTCGGCGCCATGCGACGCGCGCTCTCCGGGCGCCCGGCGGGCGTCACGCACGCCGTGGCGACGAGCAGTAGCGCGATGCGCCGCGCGGCCCGACCCCGCATGCGCGCGAGCTGCGGGCTCCGCGGCGATCCTACTTCGCCGCGGCGGGCCGCCCGCACGATGGACAGAACTTCCATCCCAACTCCAGCTCCGAGCCGCATGCCGGACAGTTCAAGGTGGTGACGTTCTGCCCACAGTGCGGACAGAACGTGATCGGACGACCGGTGGGAAGCGGTTCACTGCACGAACGACACCGATCGCCCGCTCGAGGGACTACGACTCGTACACCGCCGCTCGTTTTTGTTGTCGTGGTGGGGGTGGGCATCGCCGCCGGAGTCGTCTTCGGCGTCGGCGCCCGGGGCGCAGCTTCGGCGCCCGCCTGCGGCGGCGCTGCCGGTGAAGCCGGAGCGGGCGGCGGCGGGGCGGCTGGCGGCGCAGCCGGTCTCTGTCTTGGTCGCTCGGGCGGTGCCGCCGCTCGCGGCGCGGGCGGAGCCGGTGCGGTGCGCGGTTCAGCGGGTCGAGGGGGCGTCGCCGGGGGAAGGGCCGCGCTTTCATCGAGTCCGATGTCCAGACTCCGCAGCGCGCTCGGGGATAGCGCGACCATTGCCTGCGCGAACTGCTTGAACGCCGACGGATCCGGGTTCACATCGGCCAGAGCCGCTCCAAGCGTGTCCCGCAACTGGTCGTCGACGATCAGGTAGTCGCGCGAACCGGAGACGAGCTCGGTGAGCGTGATCTCATAGTCATCGTTCGTGTCGAGGCCGAGCTCACGCCGGTGCAGACGATATGGAAGGATCGTCTGGTTGAGATCGGCGATGGTGAACGGCTGGGCGAGATGTTGTGGGAACCGCGAACGTATGACCCTCACCAGATGGCGGTACATCCGATCGAGGTTGTCCATACAAGAGTGCGGGGTGCGGGGGGCGGGGTACGGAGAAAAACGGGCGGGGTGCGGAGAAAAACGGGCGGGGTGCGGAGAAAACGGGCGGGGTGCGGAGAAAAACCGGCGGGGTGCGGAGAAAAAAACAGCTACGGCTTGCTGGCTTCTTCGACGCGTTTGTTCTGGGCGTCCTGCGCGTTCTTCAGCTTGGTCGCGCCGAATTTATCGAGTACGCGAAGGGCGACCGACGGCTTGCCGTCGCTCCCCTCGCCGTACCCCCACCGGTACCCCATCGCCAGCCCGAGGATCAACGCCACCACTGCTTTTTTCATTTGACCCGTCCTTTTTCTCGTTCCGCCGCCAGCCATTCGTCGAACTGCGAGGCGACGATGCCCTTCGACGACGTCTGCTCTTTCGCGGCGCGCACGGCGAGGTAATTCGCGTATTCGTTCTGCGGATGTCCCTCATGTCCGCGCACCCAATGCCACGACACTTTGTGCCGACGCGCCTCCTCGACGAGCTCCTGCCACAAGCTCGAGGTTGAGTATCGGCCCGTCTTTCTTGCGCCAGCCGCGCTCCTCCCAGCCGTACACCCACTCGCTCATCCCTTTCACCAAGATACTGCGAGTCGCTCGTGAACGACACGCGAAACCGCGCGCCCTTCCGTGAGATTCCGCGCAACGCCTCGATCGCGCTTCGGAGCGCCATCCGGTTGTTCGTCGTCGCGGGCTCCGACACCCAATAGTCCCAGCGCGAGAGCCGCCCCGAAGGGCTCACATACTCGATGACGCCCGCCGCCCCGCCCGGGTTACTCCCCTCTCGGCCGTTCCCCAGGCACGACTCGTCGGCGAAGATCGCGATCGGCCGCGGGGCGGGATCCCCGGCTCCCGACCGCTCGTTGGTCTCCGCACCCCGCCCCCGCACCCGTCCCTCCTCGTGGCTCACCTCACAGCCTCGATTCGTTCCACTTCGTCGAGGTAGATGGTCAACTCGTGGCCGGTGGTCGGATTGCGTGCCTTGATGATCTCGCGCCCGTCGTCCAACGAGAGCGAGAGCGGAATGAGCACCTGTTCGCGCCGCCCCGGACGCGTGATGGCGACGCGCGATCCGCGCGACAATGCGCGCTCGAGCGCATCGTACTCCCGGTGGGTCAGCGGACTCACGAGATGCGCGCCGAACACCAACGCTTGGCCAGCGACGCGAGAATCGTCGCGGCGCGCTCGATCTCGAAGACCGGAACGTATTCCTCCGCGGCATGCGCCAGCGCGATGTCGCCCGGCCCGAAGCAGATCGCCGGAATTCCCGCGGCGTTGAGAAGCGCCGCGTCGGTCCACGCCGTCATTCCTTCGATGCGCGGCTCGTCGTCGTCGTCGCAGATGGCTTGCGAAAGTGCCCGCACGATCGGCGCGTCCACCGCGACGTCGCTCGGCTCCTGAGAGAACGTCACGCGTACCCCCGCTTGAAAACCGGGCCGGTATTCCGCGACGCGATTGCACGCTTCGCGCAGCTCTCGCTCGACGTCGGCGGGCTTCTCGCCGGGAATCGTGCGTCGCTCGATGCGGACGTGCAGCGATCGGGATAGGTCGACATGCCCGTTCCGCCTTCGATCAACGACGCGTGCACCGACGGCCGTCCGAGCAGCGGATGCGACTTCTGCGGCAGGTCCTCGGCATCGATGCGATCGAGCTCGGCGAGCAAGAGACCGGCGTGACGGATGGCGTCGACGCCGAGGTCCCAGCGACTGCCGTGCGCCGCGCGGCCGTACGTCGTGACGTCGGCCCACACGAATCCGAGGTGCGCGGGCATGATCGCGAGCCGCGTCGGCTCGGTGACGATCGCCGCGTCGGCTCGCACGCCGGCCGCGATGAGCGCGCGCGTGCCGATGCTCTCGAACTCCTCGTCCACGACGGCCGTGATCACGACCTGTCCTTGGAGCTCGTCGGCCGCGCGCACCGCGGCGGCGCACATCGCGGCCACGCCCGCCTTCATGTCCGACGATCCGCGTCCGTAGATGCGCCCCTCGCGCTGGAACGCGTCCCACGGCGCGTGCGACATGCCGTCCACGCCGACGACGTCGAGGTGCCCGTTGAACATCAGCGTCCGTCCGCCCGCGCGTCCGACGCGCGCGATGACGTTCGGCCGCTGCGGGGCGGCGTCGCTGCAGATCGACGCGAAACCCCCACTCCTGGAGCACCTCGGCCAGCGCGTGCGCCACCGCGTTCTCGCCGGGGCCACCGGCGACGAGCGACGGATTCCGCGAGTCGACGCGCACGAGCTCGCGCGTCAGCGCGACGGCGTCGCCGCGCGCTATCGTACATCGCTCGACTCCGTGTTCGTCGATCGTGAACGACAGCAGCTCGCCGAGCGGCGCGACGGCGCTCCGCACCTCGTCGACTCCGTCCGTCGCGCGCGATCACGCAGCACGCAACCGCCGCCCGATGCGCCGAGCGCCTTCGCGCCCGCCGCGCCGGCGTTCGTGCCGCCGCGCGATGATCTCGTCGATCAGCGGCGTCGGGATCGCCGGATGCAGCGAGCGCTGGTGCATCCACTGCTCGGCGACGAGCGCCGCGAGCGCGTCGATGTCGCCCGGCGCGAGCGCGTCGGCCATTCGCTCGGCGATTTCGCGCATTTCGCGCGAGCGCGGTCGTGACGCGCGGTTCGCGGCGAGCGTACGCGCTCGAGCACGGCCGTGATCGTCTCGCCGGAGATGCGGCTCTGACCCGTGTAGACGACGATGCAGCGTCGCTCGAGCTCGGCGCGTGTCTGCGCGCCGAGCGGAATGTCGCGCACGTCGACGCGATCGCGAGCGAAGCGAAGCCCGAGCGCGCCGCCGTACGCGGCGGCGTAGTGATCTTGGCGCCCGCCGGGAACGCCGAGGTCGCCGATCTCGATTCGTCGGCTGAGTTCGGCGAGCTCGGTGCGCTCCATCGACTCGCCGCGTTGCCGCCGCGAGCGCGGCGACGATCGCGACGCCGACGGCCGACGAGCCGCCGAGTCCCGCGCCGACCGGAAAATCGCTCTGCACGTCGATGCGCGCGTCGCTCAATCGGAATCGTCGCGCCGCGGCGAGCGGCGATCGAGCGATCGCCGGCCGACGTCGACGCGCTCGCCGGCTCGCCGTCCGAGGCGCTCGTTCGCGTGACCGTCGCCGTGGCGTAGCGCGTGATGGCGACGTTGCACACGAAGCCGCCGACTTCGTCCGAGTACGGCGGGACGTCGGTCCAGCCGCCGCCGAAGTCGATGCGCGTTGGCGCGCGCGTGATGATCGTTTCGCTCACCGGGCACAAATGATCGTTCGGCCCGCCGCCGCGCGCCAGTTTCCGCGACCCGCGAACGAGGGCTTCGCCGAATTCCCCAACGGGCATGGCTGTTGCAACCGTTTCGCCCCTAATGCTCGATTTCACGCACTATCTCGAACGACTGCAAGTTCATTCTCGTCTCGAACCGTGAGCCGTACGAGCACGTGCGAGGGCGATCGACGGCATCTGAAGTAAAGCAGCCGGCCGGCGGTCTGGTCAGCGCGCTCGATCCCACGATGCGCCGGACGCACGGCACCTGGGTCGCTTGGGGCTCCGGCATCGCCGACCGGGAAGTCGCCGACGAGATGGGGCGCGTCGCCGTTCCGCCCGGCGAGGAGTCGCTACACGCTGCGCCGCGTCTGGCTCGACGAGGCCGACGTCGACGGCTACTACCACGGGTTCGCGAACCGCGCGCTGTGGCCGCTGTGCCACATGCTCATCCAGCACTTCGAGTATCGCACGGAGTACTGGGAGCGCTACCGCGACGGTGAATCTGCGGTTCGCGCACGCCGTCGCCGACGAGGCCGAGCGGTGCACCGGCCGAGTCGATGGCGTGGATTCAGGACTATCACTTCGCGCTCGCGCCGGAGTTCCTCCGCGCGATGCGGCCGTCGTTGTTCATCCACCAGTTCTGGCACATTCCGTTTCCGCCGCCGGACATCCTCCGGCTCTTGCCGTCGCGGCACGCACGAGGCGGTGCTGCGCGGGCTGCTCGGCAACGATCTGATCGAGTTCCAGATCGACCGCTACGCCGCGAACTTCCTCGACTGCGTCGACGCGCTTCGTGCCCGAGGCGCGCGTCGATCGCGCGAACCAGATCGTGCACGTTTCGCGACCGCGCCGTTCACGTCGGCGCGTTTCCGATCAGCATCGACGTCGAGCGCTTCGAGAAGATGGCGACGTCGCCCGCGAGCACGCGCGCGTCGCCAAGACGCTGCGCGACGCGGTACGCCAAAGGCACGCGCCAACTCGGCGTGTGCGTCGACCGCATCGACTACACGAAGGGAATTCCCGAGCGACATTCGCGCGCTCGACACGCTGTGGACCGAATCGCCGCGAGCTGCGCGAGCGGTTCACGTTCATCTTCGTCTGCACGCCGTCGCGCAGCGACGTGCCCGCGTACAACGACGCTCGAGCGCGACGTCGATCGCAGGCCGTGATCGCGATCAACGCCCGATTCGGCAACCCACGACTGGACGCCGATCGTGCTCGATCAACGAGAACGTCGATGCCGATCTGCTCGCCGCGCGTGTATCGCGCCGGCGACATGTGCATCGTCTCGTCGCTGCAGGACGGAATGAATCTCGTCGCCAAGGAGTTCGTCGCCTGCCAGCTCGACGAGCGCGGCGTGCTGCATCCTGAGCCGCTTCACCGGATCGGCCGAGGAGATCGACGGCGCCGTGCTGATCAATCCGTTCAACGTCGACGGATTCGTCGCGGCCATTCGCACGGCGCTCGAGATGTCGCCCGAGGAGCGGCGGCGCCGCATGCACCGCATGCGACGCCAGCTTCACAACTCGACCATCTTCGACTGGCTCGACTCGATCCTCGCGCGCGCCAGCCGCAAATCATGGGACGCTGGCCGCAGCCCGCGACCTGCCTGAGACGATGACCGTCCCCGCGTTGCCCGCTCACGCCGGAGCTCGCCGCGCGCCTCGTCGGCAGCTCCGTTCTTGCTGCTGCTCGACATCGACGGCACGCTCGCGCCGATCGCGCGCGACGCCGGCGGCGGCCGTCGTCTCCGAGGAGACGCGGCGCGTGCGTCGCGAGCTCGCGCGCTGCGCGCGACGTTCACGTCGCCATCGTCTCCGGCCGCGCGGTCGACGACGCGCGCCGCCTCGTCGGCGTGACAGGCGCGTGGACGATCGGCAACCACGGCCTCGAGATCGGCCGCGCCGGACGATGAACCGGCCGTTCCGCGAGACGACGTCGCGCAATTCGCGCCACTCGGTGCAGGCCGCCGCGGCGCGTGCTCGCTCGATTGGTTCGCGGCGTCCCGGGCGTGATCGTCGAGGACAAGCGGTGGACGCTGAGCGTGCACTACCGGCTCGCCGATCACGACGTGCTCCCCGAGCTCTGGCCACGGCGTCCGGAAGATCGCGCGCGAGCTCGGGCTGCGCGTCACGGGCGGCAAGGAAGTGCTCGAGCTCCGTCCGCCGGTTCGAGATCGACAAGGGCACGCGCGATCGACCTGCCGCGCGAGCTCGGCGCGCTGAATGACGGCGCGTCGATCCTCTGCGCCGGCGACGACCGAGACGGACGAAGACATGTTTCGCGCGCTGCGTGCGCGAACCGGCCGCCGTGACGGTGACCGTGGCCGTCGAGCCGGTGCTCCATGCGCGGCCGACGTCCGCCGAGTTTCACGTCGGTTCGCCGATCCGGAGATGTTGCGAGTTGCTGGACTCGGTTCTTCGACTTCGCGACCGGCCTCGCCCGCCTCGGCTGACTACTTTCGCTTCTTCGGCCGGCTTGGTCGCTTTCGCTGGCTTGGCGGCTTGTACCGGCTTCGCGCGGCTTGGTCTTCCCGTCGGCGCTGGTTTCGCATGCTTCGCGCGTCTTGCGCCGGCTTGGCGCGGCTTCGCCGGCGCGGCGCCGCTTTGCGGCGCGGCATCGCGTCGATGCCGCGGACGGAGCTTCGGCGACCGCTCGGCTGCGCGGCGGGCGGCGTCGGAGCGACCGGCCTCGCGTATGGCGAACGGCGGCGTGGGCTGCGGCCGAGCGCGCGGCCGCGCTGCGGCTTCTGCCTTCGCGACCGCGCGCTCTCGGCGGCGATCTTCGTCGCCGTCGCTCGTCCCTTTTCACTGGCCGGCCGCTTGTCGTGCGCCGCCTCGGCTTCGCGGATCAGCTTGTTCGCCTTCCTCCGGCGTCATCTGCCCGCGCTTCACCATGTATTGAACGAGGTCGCGCGCGCTCTCGATGGCAAAGCCGGCGATTCCGGCGGCCGCGCTGATCACGTCCTTCATCGCGGCGGCGACTTTGCTCCCCGCTTCCTGGCTGATCAGCTGCGCCCGCTCCGCCATCTCGGCGACTGTGTCGCGCATGTCGGCGCCGCGATGCCCGGGCCCGACGACGAGGCGCGACCGGGTCGGCGGACTCGCTCGGTTGAGACGCGGGAGGGATGCTGGTTTGTCCGCCATAGCTGGTGACTTGTCGCGGGAGGAGCGAGCGGGCAGGTCGTGATCCGGCCGAGAGCTGCTCGTTGTCGCGCGCCGACGGGCGCGCTATCTTCGCGCAGCCAGGGCTCAGAACGGCGGAAGTATATGATTTTGCAGTAGCTACGCAAGCCAGGCTCGACCGTCTCTAGAGCTCGACGATCCTGCGAGCGCGTTTCGCACGTGCTATTAGCACATCTTGCTGATAGTAACACGACACTTAAGCGACACGTAATGCTATGCCGGAATCAAAGTTCTGGATCTGACGCGAGTCCTCGCCGGCCCGCTCTGCACCATGCTCCTCGGCGACCTCGGCGCCGACGTCATCAAGGTCGAGCGACCAGGCACCGGGGACGAGACGCGGACCTGGGGCCCGCCGTTCGACGCCGAGGGTCGGAGCGCCTACTACCTCAGCATCAATCGAAACAAGCTCGGCCTTACCGCCGACCTCGAGCCAGGAGTCCGGCCGTCGCGACGTCGAGCGGCTGCTCGCCGACGCCGACGTCGTGGTCGACAACTTCCGCCCGGCGTCGCTCGAGCGGCGCGGGTCTCGCCGGGCGACTGGTGCGCGCGGCGGCCGGAGCTGGTCTGGTGCACCGATCACCGGATTCGGTCCCGACAGTCGACCGGCCCGGCTACGACTTCGTCGCCCAGGCCGAGGGCGGGTGGATGGCCATCACCGGCGAGCCGGACGGCGATCCGATGAAGGTCGGCGTGGCGCTCGCCGACGTCCTCGCGGGAAAGGACGCCGCGATCGCGATTCTCGCCGCGCTCGTGCAGCCGGCTGCGAACAGGGCAGGGTGCGCGCTTGACGATCTCGCTCGTCGACAGCGCGCGGGCCGCGCTGGTGAACGTCGCCCAGAACGCGCTCGTCACGGGTCGCGACGCGCGACGTTGGGGGAACGCGCACCCGAATCTGGTTCCGTATCAGCTGTTTCGCGCGGCGGACCGGCCGATCGTGGTCGCCGTGGGCAGCGACGCGCAGTGGGTCGCGTGCGCGCGGGCGCTCGGCCTCGATCGATTCGCCGACGATCCCGCGCTCGCGACGAACGCGGGCCGCCTTCGCGCAGCGCGAACGCATCGTGGCGGCCTTCGCACGAGCAACTCGCCACGCAGCCGGCGGCGCATTGGGCGGGCGCGCCTCGACGCGCGGGTGTTCCGAACGGCGTGGTGCAGACGGTTCTCGAGACGCTGCGGGACACAAACGCCTCGGCGGTGACCGGCGTGCCGCCGAGTGTTCGCGGTCGCGTGCGATTCCCACCTCCCGCTCTTGGTGAACACACCGATATACTTCGCCGCTTCGGTTGGGATGTGTTCAAAAACGTTACAGCCTCACCGACCGACGGCGCATCGTCGTGAGACAGCCGAAGCTTTATTACATGGCCTCGCGACTTTACCCGCGAGATTCCGTTGCAACCGTTCGTTACCCTTGCCGAGGTGCCTCGTCTTGATCACGTGGCGACCCTTCTGGAGCAGCGAAGCGGAGCTGGCGCCCTGTCCGAAGCGCGGAAAGTGCGTTACTCTGTTGTCGTGAAGACGACGGAGCCAGCCCTGCGGGCTGATCAGAGCGTCAGTTGATCAGGACAACACTGATCAACTCATCATCCAGCGCGTTCTCGGCGGGAAACCGGGACGCGTTCAAGACTCTGATCACGCGCTACAGCGATCCGCTGTACCGTCATGCGCTTGTGCATGACGGGAAGCCCGGACGTCGCCGAAGACATCCTGCAGCTCAGCTTCATCAAAGCGTATCAACACCTCGCGGAAGTGCGCGGACGCTTCGATGCTTGGGTATTCCGGATCGTCGCGAATGGTTGCAAGGATTGGCTGAAGAACATTCGTCGGTCGCACCTGAGCTACGACGAAGACGACCAGCCTTCGGCCTACGCGACGCCGGACGAGGAGCTGGATCGGACGGAGTTGCGCAGCGATCTGGACCGCGCGCTCGTCGACGCTACCCGCGTCGCTTCGCGAGGCGTTCGTGATGAAACACGTCGAAGGCCGCTCGTACGAGGAGATGGCCGATTTACTCGGTACTACAGTCGGAGCGCTGAAGATGCGCGTACATCGCGCGCGTGAAGCGCTCCAAGCACTCTTAGAGGAGAAGTACGCCTAACATGATTGACGATCTCCGCTCCGACGACGGCCTCGGCGGGTTCGACGGCCACTTTCACGATCGCGCGCGGCGACGCACCGAAGAGGAGCGTCCGCTCGCCGATCGAGAGGTGCCGCTGGGTCACCAGGAACAGGATGCTCGTGTGCTCGCGCCGGCCGTGCACGCGTGGCTGGATGGAGAACTTCCGGAAGCAAGTGTGCGGAAGGGCGATACCGGCTCGCGACGTCGAATTCTGGAAGAAGATCAACGTCGAGGTCGAACGCCGCCGCCGCATGCACACGCCGGCGTACCTCGAGGCGCGCATCATGGATGCGCTGCCGCAGACGGCCCCAGGCTGATCACGCCCTGGTTCCGCCGCGAGTTCGTCGTGACGCCCAAGTTCGCGCTCACGACCGCGGCCGCCATCGTCGTGGTCGCCGCCGCGGTGACGATCACCGTGATGGTGATCGCGCGCTGACGGGCTCGTAACCACAGGAAAGGAAAGGCCGGCCCCTCGGGGCCGGCCTTTCTCTTTCGTAAGACACCAGTCCGGACTTCCCAACTCGCGCCGGGGTATGCAGTTTGCTCGGCGGGCTCATCGTAGCACGCTCGCCCGGATGCGCTTTTTCGTCCGCGTTTCAAGCGAGGCGGAATGTCCCAGGAAGAGCGATTCGAGCACGTTGCTTCGCGAATTCGAGCGCGTCGGCGTGGATCCGAACGCGCTCAGCGCCGGGCTTGCCGTGAGCGAGGATGACGTGCTCCGCGTGCTGGCGGCGCTGCCGGACGGTGCCGGACCGGCGGCGTTCCTCCATCGGCTTCGCGTCGTCATGACGCAAGCGACCAAGCAATAGATTCTCCGATGTGAGGTCGATCACTCGTCGAGCCGCGACGCGCGCGCGGCTGGTCGCGAGCGTGCTGGCTCAGACGCTCGCGCTGGCGCTGCCCGCCGTCGCCACCGCCCGCGCCCAGCGCGCACCCGATTCCGCGTTCGCCGCGCTCGTCTCGCGGCTCTCCGAAAACGCCGGCTACTTCGATTCCGACAACATCATCTCGAACGAAGAGTCGTATCTCCAGATCGCGACCCAGCTCGCGAAGGTCGGGACGCATGGAGGCGTCTACGTCGGCGTCGGACCGGATCAGAACTTCTCGTACATCGCGCTGATCCGCCCGTCGATCGCGTTCATGCTCGACATCCGGCGCGACAACCTGCTCGAGCATCTGCTCTTCAAGTCGTTGTTCGCGCTGTCGCGAAACCGGACTCGAGTATCTCTGTCGCCTGCTTCGGCAAGCCGGTGCCACCCGACATCGACAAGTGGACCGGACGCCAAATCGAGTCTCGTCCTACTCTACATCGAGCGCACGCCGACCGATTCGGCGGCCGTCGCCGACGACGCGGCGATCGAGCAACGAGCGGATCACGAGCTTCGGCGTGCCGCTCGACGCGCACGACCGCGAGATGATCGACCGCTATCGCAGCGAATTCATCGTCGAAGGCCTGGACACGCGCTACTCGAGCATCGGCCGCAACAACCGCATGCGACTATCCGACCTTCCGCCAGCTCATGCTCGCCGCCGACCGCAGCGGGCGCGCGGCGAGCTACCTGGCCGAGGAAGAGCCGTTCCAGTTCGTGCGCTCGATGCAGGCGCGCGACCTGATCGTGCCGGTGGTCGGCAACGTCGCCGGCGACAAGGCGGTCAAGGCGATCGGCCAGTACGCGACCGAGCACGATCTGACCGTCTCGGCGTTCTATCTCTCCAACGTCGAGCAGTATCTGCATCGGCCGCGACGGCGGCTTCGACGAATACGCTCGGAACGTCAACGCGCTGCCGCACGACACCACGAGCGTGATCATTCGCAGCTACTTCGGCCGCCTCGGCATGGTGCATCCGCTGTACGTCCCCGGCCCTGGGAACATCAGCACGTCGATGATCGAGACGATCGACTCGTTCGCCAAGCGCTACGCCGGCGGCGAGCTGCACGGCTACGCCGACCTCGTGTTCGGCGGCTACGTGAAGCCATGACGCACGCGACTCCGGCCGGCGGAGGAGCCCGGGCGAGGATCCTGTCGCTGGGCGATTCGTACACGATCGGGGAGTCGGTGTCGTCGGACGATCGCTGGCCGGTCCGACTCGTGTCCCTGTTGCGGGCGCGCGGACTCGACGTCGCGGATCCGCAGATCATCGCGCGCACCGGATGGACGACCCGCGACCTCAGCGCCGCCATCGACGACGAGCGCCCTCGCGGGCCGTTCGACCTCGTCACGCTGCTCATCGGCGTGAACGACCAGTACCGCGGCCGCTCGGCCGAGGAGTATCGGCCGCAGTTTCGTCTCGCGCTGAGTCGGGCGATGTCGCAGGCCGGCCGGCGCCGCGAATCGGTCATCGTCATCTCTATCCCCGACTGGGGCGTGACGCCGCACGCGCAGGGCCGGGACCGGCGCAAGGTCGCGACCGACATCGACGCGTTCAACGCCGTCAACCGCGACGAGGCGTCGGCGGCCGGAACCCACTACGCCGACATCACGGGTCTTTCCCGTCTGGCCGCCAACAACCGCAACCTCGTCGCGGCGGACGGTCTCCACCCCTCGGCCGCGATGTACGTCGAGTGGGCCCACGCGATTCTGCCGCTGGCCCTGGACGTGCTCGCCCCCCGGCGGCCCGCCCCCACTGAGCCTTTTCAGGCGGCGCGCTCGAGCGCATGTTGTTCACAACTTCGAATTGGCGGAAACCATGCGCCGCATTGCGCTGTTGATTCTCATTTGCGGGTGCGCGAGCTCGGGGAACTCGGGCGAGGCGTACACGCCGAAACCGCCGGTGATCTACGCCGGCGACCAATCCAACGCGCGGTTGGAGGCCGAGAGGCCCCACGCGTCGACGGCGACGATCGCCGCCCCGCCGGCCACCGTCTGGACCGCCGTCAAGCAGGCCTATACGTCGCTCGAGATTCCCGTCGGGATCGAGAATCCCGCGGCGCACACGATCGGCAATCAGAATTTCTATAAATCGCGCACGTTGGGCGGCGAGTCGATGACCGCGTTCGTCGACTGCGGCCAGGGGATGACGGGCGCAAAGGCGGCGAGCTACCGCATCTACATGTCGCTCATCACCAACGTTTCCGGCGACGCCAAAGGCGGCACGCTCGTCCAGGTGACTTTCTCGGCGCTGGGTCAGGACGTGACGGAAGGGAGCACCGACCGCATCCCGTGCGGCACGACCGGCCGCCTCGAGCAGCTCGTGCTCGACCGAACCAAGGCGGCGGTGGCGCTCCGCTAGCGCGTGGGGCGGTAGCCCGGTCCGCGCAGCGCGCGGCCGGGCGTCGCGCCGGTGTGCTTTCCGTCGCGCAGCACCTGCACGCCGTTCACCCAGACGTCCCGCACGCCGACCGACAGCTGCTTGGGCTGCTCGTACGTGGCGCGATCGGCGATCGTCGCGGGATCGAACACCACGACGTCGGCGTACATGCCGGGCTTCAGCAAACCGCGGTCGTGAATCGACAGCCGCGTCGCGACGGCCGACGTCATCTTGCGAATCGCGTCCTCGAGCGGAATGACCTTCTCGTCGCGCACGTACAAGCCGAGGATGCGCGGGTAGTTGCCGAACGTCCGCGGGTGGACGAGCGCGCGCACGCTGTCGGGATCGGGACCGCCGGCGTCGGTGCCGATCTTCATCCACGGCTGCCGCAGCTGGAGCTTGACGTTGTCCTCGCTCATCAGGAAGTACGTCGTCTCGACGCGACTGTGCTCGCTGAGAATGAGATCCATCGCGGCGTCGAGATAGTCCTCGTTCTTCATCCGCGCGATCTCGGCGAGCCGCTTGCCGATGTACTGCTGGTTCTCGGGTTTCCGCAGGTTCGTGATCAGCACGCCCTCGGGACTCGCGAGCTCGCACAGGTTCTCCCACTCGCTCGTCGGATGCGCGACTTCCTGGTGGATCTTCGCGCGAATGTCCGCGCTCGCGAGGTTGTCGAACAGCTTGCCCTCGGCGGAATACGACGGCGGGAGGCACGACGTGAGGCCGGTCGCGCCGGCCGTGTACGGGTACATGTTCGCCTGCACGTCGATACCCGCGGCCCGCGCCGAGTCGATCTTCGCGATCATCGGCGCCTCCTTGCTCCAGTTGCGCGTGCCGGCCGCCTTGAGATGGTAGATCTCGCCCGGCACGCCGCCCTCGCGCGAGATGCGAATGACCTCGTCGACCGCCTCGAGCAGACGGTCGGCCTCGGACCGCATGTGCGAGATGTAGACGCCGCCGTACGGCGCCATCGCCTTCGATTCTTCGATCAGCTCTTCCGTCGTCGCGAACGTGTTGGGCGGGTAGATCAGCGCGCTCGCCATGCCGAACGCGCCGTCTTCCATCGCGCGGCGCACGGCGGCGCGCATCGAGTCGAGCGTCGCGCCGGTGGCGGCGCCCATCCGCTCGGCCATTCCGTATTGGCGAATCGTGCCGGCGCCCACGAACGACCCGACGTTCTGCGAGATGCGGTGTGCCTCCATGGCGCTCAGCCATGCGTCGAACCCGTGCGGTTGCGAGAAGCGCCGCTGCAGCTCGTTGGCGTCGGGCGGAAGATTCGCCGGGTTGAGCGGCGCCGGCGTCGAGCCTTCGCCGAGGATTCCGGTCGTGACGCCCTGCGTGATCTTGCCGAGCTGGCGGCCGTCGCCGAGCGAGCAACTGTCCGCCGGACTGGTCCTGGATGTCGATGAAGCCCGGCGCCACGACCATGTTGCGCGCGTCGACGCGCGTCGTTGCGGCCGCGTTGCGCAGCAGACCGCGCGGAGTCACCGCGGCGATGCGGTCGCCGCGAATGCCGACGTCGCCGTAGTACCACGCCGCGCCCGTTCCATCGACGACGCGTCCGTTCTCGATGATGACGTCGAAGCGCTCGCCGGAGACGGGCGTCGGATTGGTGGTCGGATGCGTGCACGCCGACAGTGCCAGCGCAACGCCGGCGGAGAGTGCGATCGAGCTCGTTTTCATCGGGAGGGTCAGAGCGGCAGGCGAGAAAGCGTGAGCGCGACGCCGTCGCGGTAGAAATCGGGGACGCGCGCCTCTTCGCTTGAAGCCGTGATCGCGCAGCAGCGCCAGCACGGTGCCGAGCGCGGGATCGTCGGGCAGCTCGGCGAGGAGATACGTGCGCGCCGTCGGCGCGCGCGGCGTCGGCGACGGCGCGTCAGCAGACGGTCGCCGACATCTTCGGCGTCGACGCCGGGCGCGAGCACGGCGGTGTGCAGCCGCATCCCGTGCGCCGTGCCCGCGATCGGACCGAACAGCGCGAGTCCGGCGACCGTTCCGTCGCGCGCGATGACGAGCGCCCGGTGCTCCGGGTCGTGCCCGCGTTCGGCGAGCGCGAGAACCTCGAGCGCCCGGTCGATGTATGGCGTGACGCCGAGCGCCCCCATGAGCAGGACGCGGGTGCCCTGCGAGTCCTCGGGTAGCAGCGGGCGCGGAGTCGAGCGCGAAGTAGCCGGTCACAGCCTCAGATGTGCAACGCGCGACCGAGCGTCGCAAGCGCCGCTTCCTTCGTCACCTCGGAAAGGGTGGGGTGCGCGTGCACCGTGACGCCGATGTCCTCCGACGAGCCGCGGTACTCGAACGCCGAGCACCACCTCGGCGATGAGCTCCGAGACGTTTGGTCCCGATCATGTGGGCGCCGAGCAGCTCGTCGGTCTTCGCGTCGGCGACGAATTTCACGAAACCGGCCGTCTCGCCCATCGAGCGCGCGCGGCCGTTGGCCGAGAAGGGGAACTTGCCCGTTCGGTATTCGCGGCCGCTCTCCTTGACCTGTCGCTCGGTGAGCCCGACCGACGGCGATCTCGGGCCAGGTGTAGACGACGCCCGGGATCGACTTGTAGTGCATGTGCGACGGCCTGTCCCGCGATGACCTCCGCCGCGACGACGCCTTCGTCCTCGGCCTTGTGGGCGAGCATCGGGCCCGGGCACGCAGTCGCCGATCGCGTAGACGTTCGGGAGGTTCGTGCGCATCTGATCGTCGACGAGGATCTCGCCGCGCTTTCCCACGTTGAGTCCGAGCGCCTTGGCGTCGATGCCGGTCGTCGACGGCCGTCGCCCGACGGAGACGAGGACGTAGTCGCCCTCGATGCGCTCCGGCTTTCCGTCCTGCTCGACCTCGATGAATACGCCGTCGGTCGGTGCGTGCCGCCGTTCGTGACGTCGCGTGCCGGTGCGAATGTCGAGACCCTGCTTCCGGAAGACGCGGTCGGCTTCCTTCACGACGTCGTCGTCCATGCCGGGGAGGATCGCCGGCATGCAGCTCGACGACGGTGACCTTGGCGCCGAGTCGGTTCCAGACGGAGCCGAGCTCGAGGCCGATGACGCCGCCGCCGATGACGATGAGGTGCTCGGGGACCTCGCGGGATCTTGAGCGCGCCGACGTTCGAGAGGATGCGGTCTTCGTCGAACTTGAGGAAGGGGAGCTCGATCGGTACGGAGCCGGTGGCAATGATGACGTTCTTTGCCTGATACGTGGCGATTTTTTCAGCGGGGGGGCCCCCCGCGCCGCCGACCGCTCGTCACCTCGACGACGTTCCCCGCCCGAGCGTCGCCGCGCCCCTTCGCCCACGTGATCTTGTTCTTGCGGAACAGGAACTCGATGCCGCTTCGTGTTCTGCCGCACGACGTCGTCCTTCCGCTTGAGCATCGTCGGCGAGATCGAGCGTCAGCTCCCGATTCCGATGCCGTGCGCCGCCGCCGCGTGCTTCAGCGAACTCGTAGTGCTCCGACGACGTCAGCAGCGCCTTCGACGGAATGCAGCCGACGTTCACGCACGTGCCGCCGAGCGTCTTGTCCATCTCGACGCACACGGTGGACAGGCCGAGCTGCGCGGCGCGAATCGCGGCGACGTATCCGCCCGGGCCACCGCCGATGATGACGACGTCGGCGGGCGGGGGCGGTCGGATGCGGCGGATTCCATAACGAGAGCGAGGACGCTTCCGAAGCGACGTTCGCCCGATGCTCGAATCAGTTCGACGAGCATCGAGGCCGGATCTTCCATCAGCTCCTTGACCCGCACGAGGAACAGCACCGCCTGCTGTCCGTCGATGATCCGGTGGTCGTACGAGAGCGCGACGTACATCATCGGCCGGATCTCGACCTTGCCGTTGATCGCGACGGGCCGGTCCTGCGTCTTGTGGAGACCGAGGATGCCGACCTGCGGGTAGTTGATGATCGGCGTCGACATGAGCGAGCCGAACACGCCGCCGTTCGTGATCGTGAACGTGCCGCCGGTGAGGTCGTCCATCGTCAGCTTCGCCGTCGCGCGCGCGCTTCGCCAGCTCGGCGATCTCGCGCGACACGTCGAGCATGCCCTTCCGGTCGGCGTCCTTGATGTTCGGCACGACGAGCCCCGCGTCCGACGCGACGGCGATGCCCATGTTCACATAGTGCTTGTAGACGATCGTGTCGCCGTCGATCTGCGCGTTGACCGTCGGGAACTGCTCGAGCGCCATGCACGCCGCCTTCACGAAGAACGGCATGAACGAGAGCTTGACGCCGTGCTCCTTCTCGACGCGCTCCTTGAGCCGCTCGCGCACGCGCGATCGACGGCCGACATGTCGATCTCGTTGAACGTCGTCAGATGCGCCGTGGCGTGCTGCGACTCGAGAAGATGCTCGGCGATGCGCTTGCGGCGCGTCGACATCTTCTCGCGCGTCTCGCGCTCGGCGGTCGCGCGGCCGTCGCCCGGCGTCACCGCGCTCGGTACGCTCGGTCGAACGACGTTGACCTGAGGCTGCTGCACCGGTTGCGGCCGCGGAGTTTGCGGCGGCGGCTGCTCGGCGCGGGGCTGCTCCGCGCGTTCGATCACGTCCGGCTTGCTGACGACTCCGCCGCGGCCGGTGCCCTGAACCGTCGAGAGGTCGATGCCTCGCTCGGCCGCCACGCGCTGGGCGGCCGGCGAAACGCGTACGTCCTCTGCTCGTGGTGCCTTCGGAGGAGCGGCGCGGCGGGGCAGGCGCCGGCTTCGGCGGACTCGCCGGAGCGGCGGCCTGTGGCGCAGGCGCCTTTTGCTGAGCAGCGCGGCGCCGGGGATCCCGCGGCGGGCGCGGCGTTCTCGTCGATCTCGGCGAGAAGGTCGTCCACCTTGACCACGTCGCCTTCGGCGTGCGCGCGCTTCGTCAGCACGCCGGCCATCATCGCGGGCACTTCGACCGTGATCTTGTCCGTGTCGAGCTCGACGAGCGTCTCGCCGACCGCGACCGGATCGCCTTCGTTCTTCAACCAGCGCGATACCGTCGCTTCGATGATCGATTCACCCAGCGGAGGGACTTTGATGGCGGTCATGCGGTGGACACGGGACGGTGGAACTAACTTGACGGACGGCTTCAATATAACGCCGTCCTTCCGACGACCCATGCGCGCACTGACGATCTCGGCTCACGGTGGACTCGATCGCATCGAGCTGCGGGATGATCTGCCGTCGCCCGAGATTCGAAGGGCGCATGACGTGCGCATTCGCGTTCGCGCGGCCGCGCTCAACCGCCTCGATCTTTTCGTCGTCCAGGGCTTGCCCGGCGTCACGATCACGCCGCCGTGGATTCTCGGCGGCGACGCGTATGGCGTCGTCGAGTCGGTCGGCGAAACGGTCAAGACCGTCGTGCCCGGCGATCACGTGGTCGTCAACGCCGGGTTGAGCGATCGCACATGCGAGTACTGTCGCGCCGGCGAGCAACCGCTGTGCCCGCGGTTCGGCTTGCTCGGCGAACACTTTCCGGGGACGCTCGCCGAGCTGTTGGTCCTTCCCGAGACGAACGTTCGCACGATTCCGCCGCCGATCGCGCCGGCGCAGGCTGCCGCGTTTACGCTCGCGGCACTGACGGCGTGGCGAATGATCGTGACCCGCGCCAAGGTGCAGCGCGGGGAGCAGGTGTTGATCTGGGGCATCGGCGGCGGCGTCGCGCTCGCGGCGCTGCAGATCTGCAAGCAGATCGGCGCCCACGTTTGGGCCGTGTCCTCGAGCGACGAGAAGCTCGAGCGCGCGGGGCGGCTTGGCGCGGACGAGCTGCTCAATCGCGAGCGCGTCGAGGTGGGACGAATCGTGCGGGAACGAACGGGCAAGCGCGGCGTCGACGTGGTGATCGACAACGTCGGCAAGGCCACGTGGACGCAATCGCTGTTCGCCCTCGGGCGGCGCGGCCGCCTGGTAACCTGCGGCGCGACGTCGGGACCGATCGTCGAGACCGACGTGCGGCGTCTCTTCTGGAATCAATGGTCGATCCTCGGATCGACCATGGGGAACGACGCCGAGTTCGACGCGGTCGTCGCCGAGTTGCGCGAGGGACGCTTGCTGCCGATCGTCGACAGCGAGTTCCCTCTCGACCAGGGCCGCGCGGCCTTCGAGCGTCTGGCCGATCCGGCGCGCTTCGGGAAGGTCGTGATTCACGTCTCGTGACCGACGCCTCCGCGCGCTACGACTTGGAGGAGGAACGGGCGCTTCGCGCGCGTTTCGCGGCGGGAGAGCCCCTCGTCTGCCCGCGCGACGGCGCGACGATGACGACGCGCCAGATCGGCGGCGGGTCCTTCGGCCTGGGCTACGCCCGAAGCCGCGAGTGGCTGATCTGCCCGGAATGCCGGCGCAGCGTGCTATTCGACGTGAAGCGCGGCACGCGCAACTGAGCGCCGCCCGTTAACCCGCCCGACCTGCGTGACGGCCGAGTCGGGTTCCGGTAGATTGGAGGCGGCCAATGCAACAACCAGACACCACGAACCTCTCCGAGCGCCTTCACGGCGCCGTGTCGGACCTTCTCGGCCGGACCGTGCCCGCGATGTTCGGCGCGCTGGTGATCCTCTTCGCCGGGTATCTGCTGGCGAAGCTGTTGGAGAAGGCCGTCGAGAAGGGGCTGCGCAAGATTCGCCTGAACCAGCTGCTCGTGCGCGGCGGCGTGATTCAGGCCGTGGAGCGCTCGGGCACGCACGTGAATCCGGTGCGCGTGCTGGCGAATCTCGTGTTCTGGCTCGTGATGTTCACGGTGATCCTGCTGGCCGCGAACGCGTTGGGGCTCGATTCGCTGGCAAACGTCGTATCGACGCTCGTGAGCTACATCCCGAGCGTCATCGCGGCGATCGTGATCATCCTCGTCGGGATCGTGCTCGGCGGCTTCGTCGGCGGCTTGATCGCCGCGTCGGCTGGCGCGGTCCACGGCGGACGCGCGCTCGCGCGCCTCGGACGCGGCGGCGTGATCGTCCTCGCGATTTTCATGGCGTTGCAGCAGCTCGGCATCGCGACCGACATCGTGACGACGGCGTTCGCGATTCTATTTGGAGCAATCGCTTTCGCTCTTGCTCTTGCGTTCGGCCTCGGCAATCGCGATCTCGCCGCGGAGATCACGCGCGAGTGGTACGACCGCTATCGCCGCGAGCGCGCCGAGGCGGTCGCGCGCGAACGAGAGGAGAACGCCGAAGGGGAAGCTGAAATCCGCGCCGAAGAAGCGGCCGAGCGGGCTCGGAAGACGCCGCAGGTCAACCAGGCCGTTCCGCCGAGCGATCCAAAGGGCTGACGCGCTCGCTGTTGTCTCCGCGGGGCTCGGGGTGGGACTGTCCTCCGCGGACCAGTGCACTATTGCCGATACTGCCGGGCAATAGTGCCTCGGCTCCGCTCCGGACAGTCCCACCCGCTCGCTCACGCGAATCGGAGAACAACAGACTGCGGGCGCGTCTGAGCGCGTCGTGGTCACCTCGTGCGCGCGCGTTCGCCACTGCGCGCAGCGCGCGCCGCGCGATCGAGCTCACACGGTGCGGTGCACACGCACGGAGGCAGCGCCGAGACGGCCCGGGGTCTGGAGCGCGAGCCGAGGCAATGCTGCCCGGCTGTATCGGCAGCATTGCACTGGTCGCGCGGAAGACCCCGGGCGGCTCGGCGCGTGATGCTGTAAGCCATTGCAAATAAACGCTTTATCGGACGACCAGTGCGTTGATTTTCGCAGGGTGTTCGGGTACCTTTCAGAGTCTCCCCAACGCCCCTGAAAAACGCACCGTCACGGCTCGTTTCGACGGTCGAAACTGCCTCCCGGCCTCACGGTTTTCCATGACCGCTCCGAACAATCGCGAACGCATTCTTCCGCGCCTGATCGACGACGAGATCAAAGAGTCGTTCATCAATTATTCGATGAGCGTCATCGTATCGCGTGCGCTTCCCGACGTGCGCGATGGCCTCAAGCCCGTTCACCGGCGCGTGCTGTACTCGATGTTCGACACGGGGCTCGTGCCCGGCCGCCCGTACAAGAAATCGGCGACGGTCGTCGGCGACGTGCTCGGCAAGTACCACCCGCACGGCGACAGCTCGGTGTACGACGCGCTCGTGCGAATGGTGCAGGATTTCTCGCTGCGCTATCCGCTCATCGACGGCCAGGGGAACTTCGGATCGGTCGACGGTGATCCGCCGGCGGCGTACCGCTACACCGAAGCGCGGCTCATGCCGATCGCGCTCGAGATGGTCGCCGACATCGACAAGGCGACGGTCAACTTCACGCCGAACTTCGACGACCACGACGAAGAGCCGACCGTTCTTCCCGCGGGCGTCCCGAACCTCATCGTCAACGGATCGTCGGGCATTGCGGTCGGCATGGCGACGAACATTCCGCCGCACAACCTGCGCGAAGTCATCAACGCGATCACGCTGCTGATCGACAATCCCGACGCGTCGTTCGCCGACATCAGAAAGCACATCAAAGGCCCCGACTTCCCGACGGGCGCGTACATCTACGGCCGCGCGGGGATCAAGGATTATCAAGAGACGGGTCGTGGGCGCATCGTGATGCGCGCGCGCGCGGTGATCGAGGAGAAGGAGTCGTCGAACAAGGCGCAGATCGTCGTCACCGAAGTGCCGTATCAGGTCAACCCGGACCGGCTGGTCATCAGTATCGCCGACCTGGTCCGCGACAAGAAGCTGGAGGGCATCAGCGATCTGAGAAACGAATCGGATCGCGACGGAGTGCGGTTGGTGATCGAGCTCAAGCGCGACGCCATCCCGCGCGTCGTCCTCAATCAGCTCTACAAGCACACCGCGATGCAGGCGACGTTCGGTGTGATCATGCTCGCTCTGGTGCCCGACGCCACGACGGGCAGCCTCGTGCCGAAGGTGATGTCGCTCAAGGAGTGCCTCGAGCACTACATCGAACATCGGCACGCCGTCATCGTCCGGCGCACCCAGTTCGACCTCGACAAGGCGCTCGAGCGCGAGCACATCCTCGACGGCCTCAAGATCGCCGTCGACAGCATCGACGCGGTCATCAAGGTCATTCGCGCCGCGGCGGACACGCCGACCGCCAGCTCGCAACTCCAGAAGCGGTTCAAGCTCTCCGAGCGTCAGGCCGAGGCGATCCTCAACATGCGGCTCGCCAAGCTCACCGGCCTCGAGATCGAGAAGCTCGAGGAAGAGCTGAAGGAAGTCCGCGCGCTCATCAAGGATCTGCGCGCCCTGCTCGAGTCGAAGGACAAGCGGATGAAGGTGCTCAAGGACGAGCTCACCGAGATCGCCAAGAAGTTCGGTGACGAGCGTCGCACCGAGATCACGAGCGACGAGGGCGAGTTCACGATCGAGGATCTGATCGCCGAAGAGGAGATGGTCGTCACCATCTCGCACTCGGGCTACATCAAGCGCACGTCGGTGTCGACCTACAAGCGGCAGCGGCGCGGCGGGCGCGGGAACAACGGCGCGACGCTCAAGGACGAGGATTTCATCGAGCACCTGTTCATCGCGTCGACGCACGACTACGTGCTGATCTTCACCGACGACGGGCGCTGCTTCTGGCTCAAGGTCCACGAGATCCCGCAGGCGGGGCGCGCGGCCAAGGGCAAGCCGATCGTCAACATGATCAACGTCTCGCCCGACACGAAGGTCTCGTCGTTCGTCACCGTGCGCGACTTCCCCGAGGATCAGTTCCTGCTCTTCGCCACCAAGCTCGGGACGGTGAAGAAGACGTCGCTTTCGCAGTACTCGAACCCGCGGACCGTGGGCATCAAGGCGATCAAGATCGAGGCCGGGGACGAGCTGATCGACGTCCAAGTGACCAGCGGGACGAACGACATCGTCCTCGCCACGCAGCACGGCCTGTCGATCCGGTTCCACGAGCAGGACGTCCGCGAGATGGGTCGCGACACGACCGGCGTGAAGGGGATCGAGTTGAGCAAGGACGACCGCCTGATCGGCATGGTCGTGATCAAGCGCGAGGCGAACCTCCTCGTCGTCACCGAGAAGGGAATGGGCAAATGTTCCCCCATCGATGAGTACAGGGTTCAGCGCCGGGGTGGAAAAGGAATTATCACCGTCCACCGCACCGACAAGACCGGCGACGCCGTCTCGATAAAAGAAGTTTTGCCGGACGACGAATTGATGCTGATCACGAAGCAGGGCATCGCCATCCGGATGCCGGTCAAGGGCATCCGGGTCGCGGGACGCAACACCCAGGGCGTCCGGCTGGTCAATCTGGAGGCGCACGACCTGGTCATGGACGTCGCCCGCGTGGTCCCCGAAGACGACGAGGAACCCGGCGAGGACGCCGAACTGCCGGTGGTCGTCGACGGCTCGGACGAGGAGTAGGCTCGGCCGCGACACCCCGCCGAAGAGGAAGCGCGAAGAGTGCGTGGAACGACTTGTTCCACGCACTTTAGCTTTCCGGGATAGAACGTCATTCGTAGCTTACACGACCCGGCGGGAAACCCGTGATCACAACGCAGTTGGTCGGTCTCGAAGAGATCCAGGATGCCGCGCGAGTCCTCGCGCCGGCGATCGTGCGCACCCCGCTCCTTCGCGCCGACGCCATCGCCGACAAGATCGGCGCGCCGGTCTGGGTCAAACCCGAAGTGCTCCAGCGCGGCGGTGCGTTCAAGTTCCGCGGCGCGTTCAACTTTCTGTCGCAGCTGAATCCCGAAGCGCGTGAGCGCGGGGTCGTCGCGCCATCGTCCGGCAATCACGCGCAGGCTGTCGCGCTCGCGGCGAAGATCTACGGAGTCCCCGCGACGGTCGTCATGCCGACCACCGTCACACCGGCGAAGCGATCCGGTGCCGAGCGCCTCGGTGCTCGCATCGTGCTGGCCGGAACGACGACCACCGATCGCCTCGAACGCGCGCAGGAACTGGTCGCGGAAGAGGGACTTACGCTCGTGCCGCCCTACGACCATCCGTGGATCATCGCGGGGCAGGGGACGGTCGGACTCGAGATCGCCGCGGATCTGCACGACGTGGACACGGTGCTCGTTCCGGTCGGCGGCGGTGGCTTCAGCGCCGGCGTCAGCGCCGCGATCAAGCTCACGCTGCCGAACGCGCGCGTGATCGGCGTCGAGCCCACGAGCGCGCCCAAGCTCACGCGCGCGCGGGAAGCGGGTCGTCCCGTGCGACTCGAACACACCGGCGGTCTCGCCGATGGCCTGATGTCGATCCAGATCGGCACGCTGACGTTCGCGCACCACGAGCGTTTCCTCGACGACGTCGTCACGGTCGACGACTCGGCGTTGCGCGGCGCGATGCGACTGCTGCTCGACCGTTTGAAGTTGGTCGTCGAACCGAGCGGAGCGATCACCGCGGCCGCGCTGCTCGAGGGGAAAGTCCAGCCGCGCGGAAGCGGCGCGACGGTCGCCGTCCTGAGCGGCGGCAACATCGAGTGGGAAGGATTGCGTGAGCTCCTCGGGTGACACGCCCCGCAACGGTTCCGCAACGCCGAAAGGCTCGCGCGTCGTTGTCGCCGAGCGCGATCCCGTCGTTGCCGGCACGATCTCGTGGCTGCTGCGCGAGCATGGGTTTTCAGTCGCGACGGCCACCGACCGCGCCGAACTGTTCGAGCTGATCGAGGCCGACGCACCGGATCTCATCGTTCTCGACGGTAGCGTCGCGCAGCGCGACGTCGCCGTACTGTCCGACCTCCGCGCCGACGAGCGGTGCCACGACGTGCGCGTCGTCGTCACCACTCCCTGGCCCGCCGGCAACGCCGACGAAGGGCTCCCGGTCGGCGCCGACGACTGGGTGAGCAAGCCGCTGCGCGTCGCCGAGCTGCTGGGTCGCGTGCGGACGCAGCTCCGGGCCAGCGATCAGCTCCGCGCGGCTCGATCGGCGCTTCACGACACGACCGTCGAGCTGGAGAGGGTGCGCGAAGACGCGGCCAACAACCGGCGTCTCGTCGAGATCCTTCACGAGATCACCGGCGAGCTCGCGGCGTCGGAGATCTATCGCGTGCTCGCACGGCGGATCGCGCGCTCGCTCGGCGTGCCCCGTTGCATCGTTCTCCTGGCCCGGCCCGGTGAGTCCACGGGGATGCTCGCCGCGGCGCAGGGCGAAACGGTTCACGGTCCCGAGGTTCGCCTCGAGGGCTACCCGGAGGTCGTCACGGCGATTTCCTCGGGTCGGTCGCTGCTGATCGAGGACGGGCGCGGACACCCGCTCTTCGCGAAGCTCGCCAGCGTTCCCGGCGCCGGGCGCGAAGGCACGCGGGCTGAGATCCGCTCGTCGGCCGCCATCCCGTTCGCGATCGACCGCTGGCGCTCCGGCGCGCTGCTCCTGCGCACGCTTCGCGAAGAGCGCTCGCTCACGGCGGAGGACGTGTCGTTCGTCGACGCGGTGCTCCGCGCGGCGGTGGCGGTGATTCGGCGCGCGCAGGCGCTGGAGACGACCCGCGCGGAGAATCGCCGGCTCGAGGCGCTCGCCACGACGGACCCGTTGACGCGCATGCTCAACCGCCGCGCGCTCCTCGACAGGCTCACCGCCGAATGCGACCGCGCTCGCCGCTACGATTCGTCGCTCGCGCTCCTGTTGGTCGACATCGACCACTTCAAGGAAATCAACGACACGGCGGGTCACCTCGCCGGCGACAGCGTGCTTCGCCAGCTCGGCGCGCTGCTCGCCGACGCGATGCGGAAGGTGGACGTGCTCGCCCGCTACGGCGGCGAAGAGTTCGTGGCGATGCTCCCCGAGACGTCGATGGAGGGGGCGGCCGTGTTCGCCGAGCGTTTGCGGGAGCGGATCGCCGCGCAGGTGTTCGACATCGGCGGGCAGCGATCGGTCCGGCTCACGGTCAGCATCGGTCTGGCTACGTTTCCCTCGTCCGGCGTGGCGTCGACCGACGACCTGTTCGCGCGGGCAGACGAAGCGCTCTATCGCGCGAAATCAGGCGGGAGAAACCAAGTCAGAACGTGAAGAAGCGCTGTCCGAACTGCGGCCGCGAATTCGGCGACGAGGCGAACTTCTGCACGCGCGATGGGACGCGGCTCGTCGTGCCGACTCCGGCGACCGCCGAACTCGTCGGCCTCACGCTCGACGACCGGTACGAGATCCAGCGCAAGCTCGGCGAAGGCGGGATGGGGCTCGTCTATCTCGCGATCGACAAGACGACCCAAGAGACCGTGGCGATCAAGGTGCTGACGCGCGGATTGGGGCGCGACCCCAAGGCGCTGGTGCGGCTGCGGCGAGAAGCGGCGTACGGCATGCGGCTCGCCCACCCGAACATCTGCCACATCATCCGTCTCGGGCAGACGGACGACGGTGCCACGTACATCGTCATGCCGTACGTCGAAGGCGAGGTGCTCGTCGAACGAACCCACCGGCTCGGCCAGATTCCGCTCGACGAAACGGTGCAGCTCGTGAACGACATGGCCGCCGGACTGCAGGCGGCGCACGACAACGGGATCGTGCACCGCGATCTCAAGCCCGAGAACGTGATGGTGCGCAGCGGGGGGAACGGCGGCGTGCACGCGGTGGTCATGGATTTCGGGTTGGCCAAGGCGCACACCGCCGGCAAGGAGCTCGAGAAACTCACGGCGACAGGGATCGTGCTCGGTACACCGGAGTTCATGAGTCCGGAGCAACTGCGCGGCAAGGCGCTGGACCGCCGGTCAGACGTGTATGCACTCGGCCTCGTAGCGTACGAGATGCTCACGGGGAAGCTGCCGTTCGAAGGACGGACCCAGCAGGCCCTCATGATCGCGCGGCTCAAGCAGGATCCCACGCCGCTGTACGAGGCGCGTCCCGACCTCAAGTTTCCTCGACAGGTGAACATCGTTCTCGAAAAGGCGATGCGCCGTGAACCCGAGGATCGGTATCAGACGGCGGTGGATTTCGCGAAAGCGTTCACCGCGGCGGCGCGCGAGAGTTCCTGAGAGTGACGAGGCACGAATGACGATGCGGGCGAGATTCCCGGGTGCGATCGCATTCGCCATGTGCGGCGCAATGACCGCGCGGCCGTCGCCGGCGCAGACGCCCGCTGCGTATCGGCCCGGCTTTCACGTTCGCAACTACGACATCGCGATCGACGTTCCCGACTCGGGCGCGAAGATCCACGCCGATGCCACGCTGACGATCGAGCGCACCGCCCCGCGCGACACGCTCGTGCTCGATCTGCTCGATCTCACCGTGGCTCGCGTCGCGGTGAACGGCCGGACCGCGATGTTCCGGCAGACGCCGGAATCCGTCGTCGTCGTTCTGCCGCACGCGAGTGTCGGCGACACGACGATGGTCGAGGTGGAATACGGCGGCGCGGTCACCGACGGTCTGATCGCGCGGCGCGACAGCGCGGGGCGGTGGACGTACTTCGGCGACAACTGGCCGAACCGCGCGCGACACTGGATTCCGAGTCTCGATCATCCGAGTGACAAGGCGACGGTGACCTGGCGCGTGCGTGCGTCGCCTCGGCAAGCGAGTCGTGGCGAACGGCGCGCTCGTGTCTTCGCGGCCGCTGGCCGATCCTCGCGACGGTCCGCGCACGGAGTGGGTATGGCGCGAGTCGCAGCCGATTCCTGCCTACTTGATGGTGATCGCCGCGGCCCCGCTCGACCGCTACGACCTCGGCGAGACCGCGTGTGGGCTGGGCTTCGACCGGAAGTGCGTGCCGCAATATGTCTTCACGGCACCCGAGCAGGCCAAGACGATGCCCGGCCCGTTCGCTCGCGCCGGCGACATCGTCGCTTTGTTTTCGCGTTTGGTCGGCCCGTTCCCGTACGAGAAGCTCGCACACCTGCAATCGTCCACGCGTTACGGCGGAATGGAGAACGCGAGCGAGATCTTCTACGCCGACGGCGCCTTCCGGCGTGGTACGATGAACGACGAGCTCATCGCGCACGAGACCGCCCACCAGTGGTTCGGCGATGCCGTGACCGAGCGGCAGTGGCCGCACGTCTGGCTCTCCGAGGGCTTCGCGACCTACTTCTCGGCCCTCTGGGTGCGCGAAGCGCGCGGCGACTCCGCGTTCCGCAATCGAATGCGCGCCATTCGTTCGACCGTGCTGCGCGACACGGTGTCCGTAACGCGACGCCCGGTCATCGACACGATCGAAACCACCCTCATTCAGTTGCTGAATCGCAACAGCTACGAGAAGGGCGGATTCGTCCTGCACATGCTCCGCGCGCAGATCGGCGACTCGGCGTTCTTCCGTGCGCTGCGCGCGTACTACGCCGAGCACCGCAACTCCACGGCGCTCACCGCCGACCTGCAAGCCGCGATGGAAAAAACGTCGGGACAGAAACTCGGCTGGTTCTTCGACCAGTGGCTCCGCCGCCCGGGTTATCCGGAAATCGACGCGCACTGGCGCTACGACAGGGAGACGCACGAAGCCGTCATCGACGTCCGCCAGACCGCGCGGTTCGGGACGTTTCGAATCTCCCTGCTCGTCGACGTCGTCGATTCGCTGGGCGGCGAGCACCGCGCGATGCTCTCTCTTCCAGCCGACACCGACGTGCACTCGATTCCATTCCGTCGCCGACTATGCCGTCGGCTGTGCTCCTCGACCCGAACGTCACGCTCCTCGCCAACATGCGAGTCGCCCCACAGTGATGCACACAGCGCGAGCGCGCGGCGCCGGCGCGATCGCGCTCCTCGGCGCGTCCTTCCTCGCGGCGCCGCCGCTCGGCGCTCAAGCGCTGCGCGCCGCGGATTCGCTTCTTGCCGCGGGTGAGCTCGCGCGCGCCGAATCGGCGTTTTACGCAGCTGCCCGAGCGCGCCCTCGCGATCCGGTCGCTCGCTTCGCCCTCGGCCATTTTCTCGTCGAGCGCGGCGCGACGAGGGTCGGCGCCACGCTGCTCGAGGAATCGCTGCAGTTCGGCGGCGACCCGGTGTTCGTCGGCCGAGAGCTCGCGCGAGCCTATCTTGCGACGGGCGAGTTCGCTCCGCTCGCCGCGCTCGCGGCGGCATCGCCCGCTCAGCGCGAGCGCGCGAAGTGGCTGACCACGCACGAGCCGCGAGTCATCGCGCCGGACTCGGTGATCAGCGTGAAGCTCGCGCCCAGCGACGACTCGGCGTCGCTCGGCGTCGTCGCGGCGCGCGTGAACGGCGTCGCGATCGTCCTTTCGCTGAGCTCGCAGGCCCAAGGGATCGTCGTCTCGCGCGCGGTCGTGAGGGAACGACGCCCTCGAATCTTCGCCGCCGGGGTCGACTCCGCGAGGGACGCAGATCTGCTCGCCGTGGCCGACAGCCTGAGCATCGGCCGCCTCACGATGCTCAACCGGCCGGTGACAATCGCCACCCTGTCGCCGGGAACGCAGGGGTTGATCGGCCTCGCCGCGCTCGGCCGGTTCGCGCCGTCGGCGGATTCCAAGATGGGTACTCTCACGCTTCGGGCCGACGGCTCCGTTCGAGAGGACGTTCCCGGCGATCGGCTGGCGACGCTCGATCAGGCGACTGGGCTTTCCGTGCTGCGCTCGCGTGTCTGGATCGCGTCTGCCGCGGAAGTGGCGCGGCTGCTGCGAAATCGGGTTTGGACCTTCGACGCCAAGCGAGGAGCGCTGATCGTCGAGCGGTAGGGTCGCGTTAGCTTTCTGTCCCGACCCATCCCGCGATTCAAACGGAGCTTTCCTCGAAGATGCGAATGCTCGTGTTGGGCGCCGGCCTGCAAGGTTCGGCCTGCGCGTACGACCTGCTTCAGGACCGCGAAGTCGAAGAGGTGCGCCTGGCTGACCACCACTCCGGCCACCTGGCGGAGTTTCTAGCGCCGTTCTCGGGTCCGCGGCTCCTGCCCACCGTGCTCGACGTGCGCGACCACGCCTCCGTCCTCGGCGCAATGCGCCAGTGCGACGCGGTGATGAGCGCGATTCCGTACTACTTCAACTACGACATGGCGCGCCTCGCCGTGGAGGCGGGCGTTCACTTCTGCGACCTGGGCGGCAACACCGAGATCGTGTTCAAGCAGAAAGAGCTCGACACGTACGCCAAGGAGAAGCGCGTCACGGTCGTCCCCGACTGCGGACTCGCGCCGGGGATGGTGAACATCCTCGCGCAGCACGGCATCGAGCAGCTCGATCGCGTGGACTCGGTGAAGATCTTCGTCGGCGGGTTGCCGCAGCATCCGGAGCCGCCGCTCAACTACATGCTCGTCTATTCGCTCGAGGGGGCGCTCGACTACTACACGACCCTCTCGTGGGTGTTGCGGAACGGCAAGCGCACGCAGGTGAAGGCGTTGTCCGAGCGAGAGCCAGTGAAGTTCGAGCAGCTTGGCGAGCTCGAAGCGTTTCATACGGCCGGCGGTCTGTCGACGATGGCGTTCCGGTACGAGGGGAAGATCCCCGCCATGGAGTACAAGACGCTCCGCTACCCCGGGCACGCGCAGATCATGGAAGACATCCGCTCGCTCGGATTGCTCGACACCGAGCCGGTCGAGGTGAAGGGCGTCAAGGTTGCGCCGAGAGACGCGTTCATCGCCGTGGTTCAGCCCAAGCTCACCAAGCCCAAGGGGCGCGATCTCGTCGCGCTGCGCGTCGTCGTGACCGGCTCCAACAACGGCACGAAGGCGACCAAGTCGTTCGAGCTCGTCGACCGCTACGACGAAAAGCGCGGCGTGAGCGCGATGATGCGCACGACCGGCTACTCGCTGTCGATCACGGGTCTCATGCAGGTGCGCGGACAGATCACGCCGCCAGGGGTATGCACGCCCGACGAATGCGTGCCGGCGGAGATCTACATCGGCGAGTTGCGGAAGCGCGGAGTCGATATCAAAGAATCCTGATTCCGCGCCGGCCCGGTGGCGTGCCGGGCCATGTTACTTGCGGACGAACTCCGCCATCGTCGCGCCGATCTGGTCCATCGCCGTCTTGGCGTTCCAGCGGTCGGCGCCGTTGTAGAGCAGCGAGAAAGCCAACACCTCGCCGTCCTTGGCCGTCACGAAACCGCCCAACGCGGCGACCGTGTTCGTCGTGCCGGTCTTGGCGTGGAGGTTTCCGCGCGCCGGCGTGCCGCGCGCGCGACGCTTGAGCGTGCCCGACTCGCCGTCGACCGGCAACGCCGCGTGGAACACCGGTCCCCAGTCCGCGCGATGCGCGTACGACAACAGGTCGACCATCGACCGCGGCGTCACCCGGTCGAGCAGCGACAGTCCGCTGCCGTCCGACACTTCCACGACCGAGCCCGTGATGCCCACCTTCTTCGTCATGAAGTCGCGAAGGTTCGAGAGTCCGGTCTCGGCGGAGCCGGGTTGGTTGGTCGCCGAGTGCGCCGCGGCGCGGAAGAGCAGCTCGGCGACCACGTTGATGCTTTCGCGGTCCATCTCGCCGATGATCTGGCCGAGCGGCGGCGACGCGATCGCCGCGACCTCGACGGCGCCGTCGGGCACGGCGCCCAGGCGCGTCTGGCCATCGACCGTGATGCCCTGCTTCCGCAGCGACGCGCGGAGCGCTCCGATGACGAACAACGGGGGGTTGTCCACGACCAACGAGTACTTGAGCGGGCCCGAGCGCGAGCCGATGGTGCCGCGCACGCTGATCGATCCGTCGTTCTGGCGCACCGCGCTGATCCGTCCGCCGCTCCCGCTCGTGACACGAACGTTGTTCTCGACGGGAATCGTCGTCGTCGCCGGCTCGAGCGTCACGACCGCTCTGTTGCCGCTTGGCTCCACCGCGACCCACACGAGGTTCTCGTTGAGCGAGAGCGCGGACACGCGCGCCGCGTAAGACGCGCCGAGGTAGCTCGTCTTCCACCCTTCGGGGACCAGCTTGTCGTCGAACGCGGTCGCGTCACCGACGAGGTCGCCCCGAACGTGCTTGATGCCAGCGGCCGCGATCTCCGCGGCGAGGGCGTCCATCGGATTCTGGTCATGCCAGAAGCGCGTGCTGAGCGACGGGTCGCCCATGCCGCGCAGGTACAGGTTGCCGCCCACCGAGCCGTCCGATTCGACCGGCGCGTCGCGAAGGACGGGCGTCTTGAAGCGGAAGTCGGGACCGAAACGGTCGAGCGCGACGGCCGACGTGTACATCTTGAGCGTCGATGCCGGCTGAAGCATCGCGTCGGCGTTCTGCGAGAAGAGCGTATCGCCACGGCTGAGCGAGACGATGATCGCGCCCCATGTGCCGCCTCGAGTGTGGCTGCCCAACGCGTTGGCGACCGCGGAGGCGAGCGCGTCGCTGCCGACCGTGGCCGTCCAGGCCGGTTTGGACGCCTTCTTCGTCGTCGGCTTCGGCGTTCGCTTGGGCTTCTTGGTCGCCGGCGCGGTCGTGACGGCCGCGAACGACGACGACGAGACCGGTGTCGGTTGCGCTCCGAGCACGGGCGGCAAGCACGCGGCGAGCACGGCCGCGGCGAGCGCGATTCGCTTCACCAAATTCATCGACACGCCCGCGGAGTTCGAGATTCAGACATCAGATCTTGAAGAAGATTTGCTTGCGGTAGAGCGCGTACAGGATTCCGTAGAACATCAACACGAACGCGATCGCAAAAGCCAGCGACGCGTTCACCGGCGACAGCCACGACGCGAACGCGACCTGATAGATCGCGGTCTCCAACGGTACCGATTTGCCCTGGTACGTCACCGAGAGCACCGAATAGATCATCCGCGCCACGACGGCGGACCCGACGAACGCCACCATCGGATTCATGCCGTATATGACGAACGGCTTCGTCCATCGCTTCAGGCCATTCACGTCGACGATCCACATGATCGTCGCGAGCGAAACGCAGGCCATACCGGCGGTGAAGACGACGTAGGAGCTGGTCCAGATGCTCTTGTTGATCGGGAAAACCCAGTTCCAGACGAGCCCGACCATCATTCCCAGCGCGCCGGCGCCGAAGAGCCCGTTGAGGCGATCGACGAGGGGCCGCTTCGCGCCGATCCACTGTCCAGCCAGGTTGCCCAGCATCGCGGTTCCGATCGCCGGGATCGTCGACAGGATGCCCTCCGGGTCCCACGTCAGACTGTTCACCCACGTGTGGTTGCCGAGTCCGAATCGCGACCAGTCGAGCAGGAAGCGGTCCCACCAAGCGGCCATCGTGCGCGGGGCGTCGTTGAGGGTGAGATAGCCCATCACGCCGCTGTCGGGTACCGGGATCAGCGTCATCACGCCCCAGTAGCCGAACAGGAGCACGGCGAGCGTGATGACCTGGCGCTTCACGCTCCGATTCTGCGTCAACAGCGCCGCCACCATGTACGCGATGCCAATGCGCTGCAATACGCCCATGATCCGCCAGTGATACAAGCGGTCCACGACGCGCTGGAGGAACGTAGGATCGGCGATCCCGTCCACTTGGCCCCACGTGAAGTACGGGAGCCCGTTGACGAGGAAGCCGAACAGGAAGATGAGCAGTCCGCGCCGGATGATCTGGCGCCGGATCGCCGCCTCATCGTCGCCGCGCGCTCGGCGCGAGGTCAGCGAGAGGTGCGTCGTGACCCCGGCGATGAAGAGGAAGAACGGGAAGATGAGATCGGTCGGCGTCCAGCCGTTCCACGCCGCGTGCTCGAGCGGCGGATAGATCGCGCTCCACGTGCCGGGGTCGTTCACGAGGAGCATCCCGGCGATCGTGAGGCCGCGGAACACGTCCAGCGACAGCAACCGTTCGCGCGGCGCCTTGGCCGTCTGCGCCTTCTCGGGAGCGCGCGCGCTCTGTCCGCCGGGCGGTTCTTGCGACGCCGGAGGTGAGCCGCGCTCGGTAGAGGGGGGAGGTTGAACGGTCGTGGCCACGTTCACCGGTCCTGTTGGGGAAATACGAAGCAAGCCGGCGGGGCGCGGGAGCGCACCGAGGCCCATTACTCGAAGACTAGTATCCTACCACCGAGGTATCGGGAAAGAGCCCTTCAACCGGCCTCTATTTTCAACCAGTCAGGCCGCGTGCCAGTCGACCTGCGCTCCCGCCCGACTCTCCACGCCGTCGCGTTGCTGCCATCGGAAAAACACCACCGAGATGACGGCGTAGAAGAAGAGGCCCCCGGGGATCCACATGATGAGACCGCCCAGGAGCTGATCGTTCATTGGCGTGATCCCCCAGACGCGCGGCGCGGAAGCGTACAGCGGATACAGCACCGAGTCGGCGTAGGCGATGTAGACCGAGACGATCGCCATCGGGATGCTCATGAGGAACAGGTAGAGCATCTGCCCCGGGAAGTTGAGCCGCGGCAGCTCGGGCAGCGGGCTGAGGACCGGCCACCACATGATGACCGACGCGGCCAGAAACATCAGGTGTTGGACGATGTGCACCGGGTGGTGCGACAGCGCGTAGTTGTAGAGCGGCGGCAGGTGCCACGCGGCGAGCACGACGTTGAAGATCGCGAAGCAGTGCGTGGGCTTGGTGAGCCATCGAGCGGCGGGCCCGACGCCGCGCAGCGCGAGCGCCGGGCGGAGCATCTCGCCCGTCACGCCCATGAGCATGAGCGGCGCGACGACGAGGGCGAGCAGCAGGTGCTGCACCATGTGCGCGCTGAACAAGTAGGCGTCGCTCAGGTCGTGCAGCCACCCGTTGAGCGAGAAGAACAAGATCGCCAGCCCCCCGTGAAATAGAAGCCGGCGCGGCTGCTGCGTCGAGCTGCGGGCGAGGTGAACCGGCGCGCGGCCCACTCGTAGAGGATCGCCAGCGCGGCGATCCCGATGACGGTGCTCGGATGCACCGAGAAGCTGGTGAGGGAGAGCCGCGCCCCGATGTGCAGCAGCGCGACCGTCGGCGGGAGCATCGTCATCGGACCTTCGTCCTGCCTGGGTCTACTTTCCGCCGAACTTCTCGAACAGGAAGAGCAGCGAGATGAGGGTGGCCATCGCGATCGTCAGCGGGCCGGTGAACAGCGCGCGGAACAGCTTGTGGTCGTACTTGAGGTGCATGTAGAACATCACGACGATCGTGAACTTGGCGACCGACATGATGAGCAGCACGGGCACGAAGAGGGGCGTCTTCGAGAACGGCGTGTAGTAGATCCACACCTCGACGACCGTGATGAGCGTGAGGATGAGCGCCACCCACTTGTATTCCTTCCACGTCGGGTGCTCGTGCACCTCGCCCATCGCGTGGACGTCGACGTCGGGGTTGGTGTGGGTGAAGATGTCGTCGTCTGCCATTGAAATCGCTCCGGCGCGCCCTATTTGATGAGATAGACGAGAGTAAAGATCGCGATCCAGACGACGTCGACGAAGTGCCAGTACAGCGCCGAGATGTCGACGAGGAGCGCGTCCTTCGGTCCGAGCCCGCGTTTGACGTCGATCGCGAACAGCGTGAGCAGCCAGAGCACGCCGGCCGTCACGTGCGCGCCGTGGAACCCGGTGAGCGTGAAGAACGACGAGCCAAAGAGGTTCGTGCGGATCGTCAGCCCTTCGTGCACGAACGACGTGAACTCGTACGCCTGGTAGCCGAGGAACGTGGCGCCGGCGATCGCCGTGGCCATGAGCCAGAACTTGGACGACCCGCGGATGCCGGAGTAGCCCGGCTTGCCCTTGTTCTCCACGGCCTCGAGCGCGAGCACCATGAACAGCGACGACATCAGCAGCACGAACGTCGACTGCGACGTGACAGGGATGTTGAGGATCGCGTTCAAGTGCGTCGCGCACCGCGGCGGGTCGCACGCCTCGTGCGGGAAGGGCCCGACGATGCTGCGGCCCTTGTAGATCAGATACGTCGAGATCAGCGACGCGAACAGCATGCACTCGGATCCGATGAACGCCCAGATCGCGATCTTGCGGTGATCGAGCCCGGTGCTTGTCGGCGGATGCGCGTGAGTGGCGACGGCGGTGGCCATGTGTGAGGTCAGTTCGAATCGGCGGCGCGCGGGAGGCGCGTCACGCGTGATGGGGTTCGAGGGGAGCGGTCAGCCAGGAGTAGAGGAAGGCCGTCATCGTGGCGGCGCAGAGGATCACGCCGGTGATCGCTTCCTTCAGCATGTTCTCGTGGATGAGCAGGAGGCTGCCGAACATCAGCGTCATGAACAGCGCGACGAAGAGCGGCTTGATCGTCGGGTAGGGAATCGGGATCCCGAGTTCTTCGGCGGTCTTGAGCGACACCTTGCTCGATGCCTGGTGCGCGTGCGGATTCACGCCGCCTTCGGGCGTCCCCGCGCTCATGTGGTCGTGCATCGATCCCACGTGCCTGCCGCCGACGGCGATGTCGCTGCGTTCGTCGCCGTGCCGGCTGTGCGGCACGTCGGCGACGAGACCCGGCGTCTTGACGTCCCACAACGGGTAGCGCGACGTCACCGTGGGGATCGTGGCGAAGTTGTACTCCGGCGGCGGTGACGGAATCGACCACTCGAGCGTGCCGCCGCCCCACGGGTCGTTGCCGGCCACTTCGCCGCTCTTGCGGCTCTTGAGGATGTTGTAAATGCCGATGAGCGCGGCGATCAGCTGGATGAACGCGCCGATCGTGCTCAGGAGGTTGAAGATCTCCCAACCCTGGCCCGCGTCGTAGCGGTAGATGCGGCGCGGCATGCCGTACAGCCCGGCCCAGTGCATCGGCATGAACGTCAGGTTGACGCCGATGAACGTGAGCCAGAACTGCCAGTTGCCGATCTTCTCGCTCAGCATCCGGCCGGTGATCTTCGGGAAGTAGTAGTAGATGCCGCCCGAAAGCCCCATCATCGAGCCGGCGACGAGCACGTAGTGGAAGTGCGCGACGATGAAGTAGGTGTCGGTCTGCTGGAGGTCGGCCGGCGGCGAGGCGTGCATGACGCCCGAGATGCCGCCGATCACGAACAGCCCGACGAGCGAGATCGCGTACTTCATCGCCACCGTGAAGCGCAGGTTGCCGCCCCACATCGTGAAGATCCAGTTGAAGATCTTCACGCCGGTCGGGATGGCGATGAGCATCGTCGTCACGGCGAACACGGAGTCGGCGATCGGGCCCATGCCCACGGCGAACATGTGGTGCGCCCACACGCCGAAGCCGAGGAACGCGATGAGAATTCCCGAATAGACCATCACCGGGTAGCCGAAGATCGGCTTCCGCGAGAAGGTCGGCAGGATTTCCGACACCAGACCAAACGCCGGCAGGATCAGGATGTAGACCTCCGGGTGCCCGAAGATCCAGAACAGGTGCTGCCAGAGCAGCGGATCGGCGCCGGCCGTCGTCGTGTAGAAGTTCGTCCCGAAGAAGCGGTCGAACTGCAGGAAGACGAGGGCGATCGTGATCACCGGGAACGCCAGCACGAGCAGGAACTGTACGATGAACGCCATCCACGTGAACATCGGCATGCGCATCAGGTTCATCCCCGGCGCGCGCATGTTGATGATCGTCGTGATGAAGTTGAACGCCGCGGCGAGCGACGACACGCCGAGGATCTGGAGGCCCAGCATCCAGAAGTCGATGTTCAGGCCGGGCGAGTACGCCATCGTCGTGAGCGGCGCGTAGCCGAACCAACCGCCGTTCGGCGCCATGCCGAAGATCCACGACGAGTTCATGAACAACGAGCCGAACAGGTACACCCAGTAGCTGAACGCGTTGAGCCGCGGGAACGCGACGTCGCGCGCGCCGATCTGCAGCGGGATCAGGAAGTTGAAGAACGCCGCCGACAGCGGCATGACGACGAGGAAGATCATCGTCGTGCCGTGCATCGTGAACAGCTGGTTGAACAACTCGGCCGACACCGCGGTGCCGTTCGGACCCCTGAGCTGCCAGCGCATGATCAGCGCTTCGAGGCCGCCGATGCCGAACCAGGCGAGCGCGGTGTACATGTAGAGCGCGCCGATCCGCTTGTGATCGACGGTGGTGAGCCAGCTCCAGAGACCGCCCTTGTACGCCTCTTCGGCGTGAGCGTAACCCGGGCTGACGGCGGCGGTTGCCATTTCCTCTATGCCTCCGATTCCGCGTTCGTTATTTCAGGGTTTGCAGATACGCGACGATGTCGGCGATCTGCTGGTCGCTCAGCTTGTACCGGCGACATCATGTGCATCCGGGGGTCGTACTGGCCCTCGCCGAGCACCGGCATGATCGAGCCGGGCTTCATCGCTTCCGCGTTCTTGATCCAGCGCGCCAGGTGTTGCGGGTCATTCGGATAGAGGCCCGCGGCGATCGTCGACCGGGTCGCGATGTGCGTGAGGTTGGGCCCGATCTGGCCGATCATCTGCCGGCACGCCGCTGATCATGTGGCAGCCGAGGCACGTGGCCGCGCCGATCACCAGCTTCGCGCCGTTCGCCGCGTCACCCTTCGCCAGCAGATTGTCGTCGAACGTCAGGCCCGACGGATACGGCGTCTTCGGGACCACGTCGTCCGGGATCTGCTCGCGCGGGAAGGCGATGAATCCCGCCTGGAGTACCTGCGTCGGAGCGGGCTGCTGGGCCGCGGCAGGCGGATTGGTCGTTGCGGCGGGCGGCGCTGCCGGCTTAGCGGCAGCGACCTTGGTCGCGGGCGGAGTCGCGCCGGGCGTCGCGGTCGGCACCGGAGCGACCGGAGCGGGCGGCTGCGAACCGACCGCCGGCTCCTGCTGATGCTTCGCCCAGCTCTCGAAATCCGCGGGGCTCACCGTGAACGCCTTGAACCGCATGTTCGCGTGGCTCGCGCCGCAGTACTCGACGCACGCGCCATTGAACGCCGCGGCCGTCGTCGAATCGGGCGTGTACCAGAGATAGTTCGTGTGGTTCGTGACCGCGTGCGCCATCACCGGCATCACGTCACGTTTTCCCGACAGCGCCGGCACCCAGAACGAGTGGATGACGTCCGCGGACCGCAGCGAGAAGTTGACCGTCCGGCCGAGCGGCAGATACAGCTCGTTCGCCGTGACGATGTTGTACTGCGGATAGCGAAACTCCCACCACCACTGGTGGCCGACCACCTCGACCTGGAGGGCGTTCGACGGCGCGTTTGCCTGGGTCTTGAAGATCGTGGTGATCGTCGGAATGCCGATGATCACCAGGATCAGCAGCGGGACGACGGTCCACGTGATCTCGAGCGCGGTATTGCCGTGCACGTGCTCCGGCTCGGCCTGACCGGGGCGCTTGCGGTACTTGATGAGCGCGTAAACGAGAATCGCTTCGACGAGAACGAAGACGATGCTCCCGGCCCAAATCAGAATTTTGAAAAGGAAGTCGACGTCCCGATTGACGTCCGTCCGTTGGTGAAAGATCGAATCGGGATGGTTCTGGCCACACGCGGCGAACAACGCCACGAGACCGACCGTCAGCGCGGCCGCACCCGCTTTGCGGATGCCCGGCCGGCGCAGGCGGGCAAGAAAAGGCATGTCGTGTCCTTGTACCGGCGTTCTGAGCCCGCCGCCCGTCCAGCGGCAGCGCGCTCGATCGAAATTGTTTGGGTCGAGCAAGCGGAACCTACCGGCTCGAAGGGGTCAAATCAAGCGAACATTTACCCGACTAGACGCTGACCGCACAGCAGCTTACGCGTCGATCACGAGCGCTCGCCGGACGCGTCAGCGTTTGCATCGTCGGACCCCTTGTCGTCCTTCACCGCGTGGCGCTCCTTGGTCTGCGTCGCGGCGATCTCGAGCGCCTGCCTCACCTGCGCGACGCCCTCGCGCAGCGTCCGCACTCGCTGGTTCTCACTCGATCCGCGCGACGCCGCCAGGTTCAGCGAGGTCACCTGCTCCGCCACCATGCCGAACTGTGCCTTCAGGTTCTCGGCGAGCGTGGGCAGCTGGCGCCGAAGGTTCATCGCGAACACCGACGCCGGCTGGTTGCGCTTGACCGCGATGGCGTACTGCTCGACGATGCCGTGAATCCGCTGCAGGTGCAGCAGCGCGTCGTCGAGCGTTTTCATCTTGATGACCCCGGCGGAGTCGAGGCGAAGGCCGGCCACCTTATGGTCCTCCGCTCGCGCTAGGAACGGCGACCGCCCGTCATCGACTCGGGATCGAGAACCTTGTCGAGCTGCTCGCGCGTCAGCAGGCCTCGCGACATCACGACGTCGTACACGCCTTGGCCGGACTCGAGGGCTTCCTTCGCCACCAGCGTCGCCTGCTCGTAGCCGATCGCCGGCAGGAGGGCCGTCACGATGCCGATCGAATGTTCGACGAAGTGCCGCATGCGCGAAGGATTCGCCGTGATTCCCGTGACGCAGCGCTCGCGGAGCACCGTGCACGCGTTCTTGAGCGTCGCGATGCTGCTCAGCAAGCGATACGCGATCACCGGCTCGAACACGTTGAGCTGCAGCTGTCCCGCCTCGGCCGCGATCGTCACCGTCACGTCGCCGCCGATCACGTCGAAGCACACCTGGTTCACTACCTCGGGGATCACCGGGTTCACCTTGCCCGGCATGATCGACGATCCCGGCTGCATCGCCGGCAGGTTGATCTCGCCGAGACCGGCGCGCGGGCCGGAGCTCAAGAGGCGGAGATCGTTACAGATCTTCGACAGCTTCACCGCGCAGCGCTTGAGCACGCCCGACATCTGCACGAACGCGCCGGTGTCGGACGTCGCCTCCACCAGATCCGGCGCCGTGATCAGCGAGAGACCGGTGATCCGCGACAGCTCGCGGCGAATCGTTTCGGCGTAGCCCGGCGGCGTCGTGATACCGGTGCCGATCGCGGTCGCGCCCATGTTGATCTCGCGGATCAACGCCTGCGCCTCGCCCAAGCGGTCGACGTCTTCCTGCATCGTGTGGCCGAACGCGCCGAATTCCTGGCCGAGCGTCATCGGGACCGCATCCTGCAACTGCGTGCGCCCCATCTTCACGAACGACGAGAACTCGTTTCCCTTGGTGAGAAACGCGTCGACCAGCTTCCGCATCGCGTCACGCAGTTCTTCGATCGCGTGGTGCAGCGCCAGCTTCACCGCCGTCGGGTAGACGTCGTTCGTCGATTGGCTGAGGTTCACATGCGTGTTCGGGTGCACGGTCGTGTAGTCGCCGCGCTCCTTGCCCATCAGCTCCAGCGCCCGATTCGCGATGACCTCGTTCGCGTTCATGTTCGTCGACGTTCCCGCGCCCCCCTGGATCATGTCGACGACGAAGTGCTCGTGGTGCCGCCCCGCGCGAATCTCCTGCGACGCGCGCTTGATCGGGTCGGCGATCGCCGAATCGAGCAGGCCGAGCTCTTCGTTCGCCGTCGCGGCGGCTTCCTTGACGGCGGCGAGCGCTTCGATCAGCGCCGGAAATTCGCGCAATGCGATCCCGGTGATCGGAAAATTCTCGAGCGCCCGCAACGTCTGCACGCCGTAGAGCGCGTCTTCGGGAACCTCGCGCTCGCCGAGGAGGTCGTGCTCCTTGCGGGTGCGCGATCCGGTGAAGCCGAGCGTGCGCTTGTGGCCGACGAGCGTCGCGTCGGTCGCGGCGAGCCGTTGCGAGATCGACCGCGCCGCGCGTCCGACGAGCGCCGCGTAGAGCGCCGGCTGCTCCTTGATCATCTCGTGCACTTGCTCGATGGTCAGCTGATACGCCTCGGTGCGCTGCAGCGTTCTCGCGCTCGTGCCGTGCGGCAGCTCGTCGAGCAGCAGTCCCTCGCCCAGCGCCTGGCCGGCGCCGAGGGTGACGAGGCGGACCGGCTTTCCGTTCATCCCCTTCTCGATCGCGACGGCGCCGGAAACCAGAATCGACATGAAGTCGCGCGGGGACCCTTCGTGAAAGAGCACCGCGTCCGCTTCATAGGTGACGGGCGCGACGACCTTGGCGAGCTGGTGGATCGCCGAGTCGGTGAGCCCCTCGAGGAACTGTGTCTGGCGCAGTCGGTCGCGGACGGTGGCTGACATCGCGCACAAGATAATGCCGAGTGCGGTGGCGGCGTGCGGGGACCCGCTGCGCCGGAGCTCAGATGGCCCAGGCGGCGTCGCGGACGTATCATTGAGGCGCTCGCCACTGCCCCTTCGTCGGAGCCCGATGATGACCGTCTCGCGCCGTGATTTCCTCGGTGCCGGTGCCGCAGCAGCCGCCGGCCTCGCCCTCCCGAACATCGCCGAGGCGATGCCGAACATCGTCGTGCGCGACCGATCCGCGCCACCGGCGGGATCGTTCGCCGGGCGGCCGGTCATCATCTCGGCCGCCAACGGGTTCGACAAAGACCCGAGCGGCAAACAGGGCATCAAGGTCGCCTACGACATGATCACGAGCGGCGCGGATCCGCTCGATGCCGTTGTCGCCGGCGTGCAAATCGTCGAGCTCAATCCGAACGATCAATCGGTCGGACTCGGCGGCCTCCCCAACGAGGAAGGGGTCGTCCAGCTCGACGCCAGCTGCATGCACGGGCCGACCAAGCGCGCGGGCGCCGTCGGGTGCCTCGAGGACGTCGCCGAGGCCGCGGCGGTCGCCAAGGCGATCATGGACAACACCGACCACATCTTCCTCGTAGGCGCCGGCGCCAAGAAGTTCGCGCTGGAGATGGGGTTCAAGCAGCAGAATCTGCTCACCGAGCCGAGCCGCCAGGACTGGCTGCGCTGGAAGTCGCGGCTGAATCCGAACGACGCCTGGCTCGATCAAGGGACCAAGCCGCCGATTCGTCCGACGCGACAGGACGACGAGCACGCGAGCAACGCGCACATCGAGTACGATCGCTTCGGCGTTCCGCATACGTACGGCACGATCAACATGAATGCCGTGACGGCGCGCGGCGACATCGCGTCGGTGACGACGACGAGCGGATTGTCGTGGAAGATCCCGGGACGCGTGGGCGACTCGCCGATCATCGGGGCGGGGCAGTACTGCGACAACGACGTCGGCGCGGCGGGATCGACCGGTCGAGGCGAAGCGAACATCAAGGTCTGCGGCGCGTTCCTCGCCGTCGAGTTCATGCGCCAGGGGATGGCGCCGCAGCAGGCGCTCATGAAGGTCATGGAGCGCGTGATCGCGATGACCGAGAAGCGACTGCTCGCCGACAACGGAAAGCCCTTCTTCCAGCTCCAGTACTACGCGGTGAACAAGAAGGGCGAGTACGCCGGCGCGTGCTGTTACGAGGGATCCAAGTTCGCCGTTGCCGACTCGACCGGCGTTCGTCTCGAAGAGTGCGCCTACATGTACAAGAAGTCGGAGCAGCCTACACCGCAGCTCAGCGGCACCATGATCAAGCCGTAGCGCCGTCGGGCGCGGCCGCGGTGCCGCGCGGGCTTCGCGCTCTTGCGTGGGCGCTCGTCGTCGCGATTGCCGTGTTCCAGGCGTACGCGCAACGATACGTCGTCGGTCCCGACGGCGTCGCCTATCTCGACCTGAGCGACGCCGTCGTCGCCGGACACTGGTCCGGCCTCGTCAACCTCTATTGGAGTCCGCTCTACCCGATGCTCGTCGGGCTGGCGCGGATCGTCACGCGTGCGTCGCCGGCAAGCGAGGTGCCCGTGATGCACGCGGTCAACGCCGCGGCGCTTCTGGCGACGTTCGCCGCCTATGAGTATTTCCTCGCGCCGGTTCTTGGTATGGCCGCCGCGGCGCGTCACGCGGTACTTGGCGGCAGATGGGGACGGGCGACCGCGTACGGCCTTTTCATCTGCGTCGCGTTCACGCTGACGCCGATCGAGCTCACGACCCCCGACCTACTCACCGCGGCGGCCACGTTCGCGGCGCTCGGCGCGCTGCTGCGCCTGCGGAACTCGCCGAGCGACGGCGCCGCGGCCGTCGTCCTCGGCGTGAGCCTCGGATTCGGGGCGCTCGCCAAGTCGTTCATGATTCCGTGGGCGGTCGTTTGCTTCGTCGCCCTCGCGGTGGCGCTGCGTAAGAGCGGCCTCAAGCCACTCGTGAGCGCGGTCGTCGTTTGGCTCGTCTTCGTCGGCCCTTGGACCGTGCTGCTGTCTCGCGCCGCGGGGCGCCTGACGTTTGGAGACACCGGCCGACTCACGTACGCGTGGTTCGTGAACAACCGGGACGCGCCCTCGCTCGGCGGCGTGCCGATGGGCGCGCGGACGGCGAGAACCGAGGCGATTCTTCCGCGCTCTGGCGTCACGGGCGACGCGCCGGGAACCGATCCGATGTGGTTCGACCCGGAGCGATGGAGCGGCGGGCTGAGGCCGCAATTCGACCTTCACGACCAGGTCGCGTCGCTTCTGACGTCAGGACGGTTCTATGTCGAGAATCTCGCACCCTTCCTCTTTCTGATTCTGCTCATCGCGGTCGCGCCGGCCGAGTCGCGGCGTGACGCGTGGCGGCACGGATGGATCGTCCTGGTGCCCGCGGCGGCGGGGATGTTCGGCTACGCGATGGTTCTCGTGACCGCGCGCTATATCATGCCGTTCGTGCTCGCGGGAACGCTCGTGCTGCTGGCGACGCTCCCGGCGCCGCGACGCGTGCATCCGCTCGCCCTGCTCATCGGCGTCGCCATCCCGATCGGGCTGCTGTCCGTCGACGATCGGAGCGCGGTGGCGCTCGCCGTCGTCGTCTCGATCGTCGGCGCGATGGTGGCCGGCGCGAAGATCCCGATGCGATCCTGGCTCCTGTGGGCTCTCGGCGTGATCGTCGTCGCGGAGGTCGTTCATATACTGCTCCCGGCTGCGTTCCCGGGCATTCTGCTCCTCGGCGGCGTGGCCCTCGCGGCCGCTCTTTGGTGGATGTCGCGGGGAGCCATCCATCGGGGACGTCCTGTGCGGTTCACACGCGGGGCGATGGCGGCGTGCGGCCTCGCCGCCGCGCTGTGGCTCCTCTACCCGTTTGCCCAGCGTCTTCGAAAGGACGACGACGCGCTCGGTCGCGCGTCCGACGTCTCGCTGGGGGAACCTGGCCGCCAACATCGCCGCCGACCTCGCGGCACACGGCGTCGGTCCGGGCACTCGCATCGCGGTGATCGGCCCCCACGCCGACTCGTATTGGGCTCGCACAGGGAGACTCAAGATCGTGGCGAGCGTTCCTCGGCCGGTCGTCCCGATGTTCTGGCGTCTGTCGCGCGGGGGCCAGGATTCTCTACTCACCGCCTTCGCCGCCGCCGGCGCTCAGGTTGCGATCGCGTCTGTCGGGCCAGATTCCACCATGCCGCCCCCTGACAGCACTTGGACGCCTGTCCGCTACCGCGGCTGGATCCGCCAGCTCCCCACGCGTCCCTGAAGCCAGCGTTCGTCGACCTGGGCTCCGCGATCTTGCCGCGGGCATCTACGACTCTTGAACTGCAACGGATTTCGCGGACGAGCCGGATTGTCGCGGAAAAAAAATCCAAATGCCTTTGTTTAAAAACTCTTCAAAGGTTGATCCGCGCAAATCCGCGGGCTCCGCGAAATCCGGCAGTTCACAGGTCGTAAAGGCCGGATAGCAACCGCTATGGACTACATCATTGAGGAGCAGCGCGTCCTGGAAACCGGGCACGCGGACGGCTAGGCTCGGAGCGGCTTGCCCACGCGGATGGCCGGCATGCTGCGCGGCTCGCTGGCGCGCCGGAGCGCCTGCTTGAAGGACGACTCGCCCGCCGGCGGATCTGAATCGGGCGGCTTCGGCGCCTCCTCGAGGCGCAGGTTCGACACGAGCTGCGTGAGACGCTCGGCAGCGCCCGAGAGCGTGCCCGCCGCGGCGGCGATCTCTTCGGTGCTCGCGCTCTGTTCTTCGCTCGACGCGGCCACCTCCTCCATCGCGGCCGCGAACGAGTCCGTGCCCGCGGCCAGCGAGTCGAGCTTGCCGCGCATCTCGCGAACGAGGCTGCCCGCGGCAGTGACGGCGTTTTCGATCGACGCCGTCCACGCGTCGGCCTCGGCAACCGCACGCTCGATCTGGCCGAACGACTGCGAGCCCTGTTCGGTCGCGTCGCGCACGGTGCGCACCGTCTCGACCGTGCGTCCGCTCGACGAGCGCGACTGCGCGACGCCTCTCAGCACCTGGCCGACGACGCGTTCCGTTCGCTCGGCCGCGTCCGACGACATGGCCGCGAGCCGCCGCACTTCCTCGGCGACGACGGCGAAGCCGTGCCCGTGCTCTCCGGCCCGCGCGGCCTCCATCGCCGCGTTGAGCGCGAGGAGTTTCGACTGCCGCGCGAGCTTCTGCACCAGCGTCACGAAGGTGCGAACCTCTTCCGACGCGGACGCGAGCTGCTCGATGGCCGCGGCGCTCGCCTCGACGTCGCCGCTCAGCGTGGCGAGGGAACGCGAGCTGTCGTCGAGTCTCGCGCGATTCTCGAGCGCCAGGGCGCGGAGACGCGCGTTGCGCTCGACACCCTCGTGCGCGCCGGCGTCGAGCGTCGACGCAACGCCCACCAGGTGCTCCGACGACGCCGCCAGCGTCTGAATCGTCCCGGCCATCACCGCCGACTGCTGCGACAGGTCGGAGGCCGTATGGGCGATCTGACCGGCCGACGCCGCCATCTCCTCGGAGCTCGACGTGATCTCGACGGTCATGCTGCCGGTTTCGGCGGCCGAATCGTTGAGCGCCGTCGCGAGTCGCCGGAGCTCGAGCATCATCGCGCTGATCGCTCTCGCCAAGCGGCCGATCTCGTCCTCGTCGCCCATGTCGGTGATCTGCTTGGAGAGATCGCCGGCGGCGACCGCCTCGGCGGCGACGGCCAGCTCCCGCGCCGGGCCGGTAATGCGCCGCTCGATGAACTTTCCGATCAGCGACAAGGACGCGAAGATCAGGCCGAACATCACGGCGAGGCCGATGAGAAGACCCCAGCGCGCCTCGGAATACGCGCGAGTCGCGTCGGCGAGGCTCATGTGCGCCACGACGCGCCAGCGGCCGCCGTTCGTGGCGAAGACCGAGCCTCGACGCCGGATCGGAATCCGCCGAGAAGTTGAAGACGCTGCCCGGGTCCTGCGAGGCGACGGTCGAGAAGCCGTTGAGCGGCTTGAAGCGCGCGGCGCGTCCGGAGCTGGCGATGACCTTGCCCCCGGAGTCGACGAGGTCGACCCGCATCGTCGTGCCCACGTTGCTGCCTTGGGCCAGTACGGAGTCGAGCATCGAGAGGCCGAACTTCACCTTCACGACGCCGACACGCGCGTTGCCTTCTCGTACGACGCCCGCGAGCTCGACCACCGTTCGCCCCATCACGGGGTCGATGGTCGCCTGCGCCGTCGTCATCGCCGTTGCCCCACGCCGACTGCCACCACGCCTCGTCGCTCTGGACGAAGTCCGAGGACAACGAGGTGGTCACGGCGTTGTAGCCGAATTCATCGGTGAGCATGACTTCGGCGATGTCGAGCTTGGGGAGCAGCCCATTCAGGTAGCGGAGCGCGTTCTCGTCCACCTGTTGGGAGCGCGGCCCCTTGAACATCTGCTCGAGGTCATCGATCGAGTGGTTCGGGAGGCCTTTCGAGCGCGAGATCTCGGTGCCCTTCTTGGCCGCCGCGATGATGCTCGGCTCCGCGGCGATGAGCTGGACCTGCCGCACCCGCTCGGAAAGAATGCGCTGGACGAGCTGCTCGGAGAGCGACGCGGAGTTGACGATGCGCGCGTCTTCGTCGCCGGCGATCGACTTCTGGAGGACGAGCAGCCCCGCGTAGGCGACGACGCCGAGCACGAGAACGGCCCCCGTGCCGGCCAGGCTCAGGAAGCGCCACCGCAGCGACCGCGCCGACTGCTTGCCGCGGCGCGAATGCGAGATCGCGAACATGCTCGTACTGGGACGGGGATTCATCTACGCCTTAGATTCCGCTGTAACTCCGCAACTCATGACAGAACCACTGGAACCAACCTCGGCCACCGAGCCGGGGGGCTACGACCCCGGCGCCATCGAGCGAAAATGGCAGGAGCGCTGGGAGGCCCGTGGGACGAACACGACGGACATCGACGGGGGCATGCGGCCGTTCTACGCCCTCATGATGTTCCCGTACCCGTCCGCCGAAGGACTTCACGTCGGCAACCTCTTCGCGTTCACCGGCAACGACATCTATGGACGATTCCAGCGTCTGCAGGGCCACACGGTCCTGGAGCCGCTGGGGTTCGACGCGTTTGGGATTCACTCCGAGAATTTCGCGCTCAAGGTCGGGACCCATCCCGCGACACTCATCCCTAGAAACATCGACAACTTCCGGCGCCAGCTTAAGCGCGCCGGGCTGATGATCGACTGGGACCGCGAGCTGTCGACGACCGACCCGCGGTACTACAAGTGGACGCAATGGCTGTTTTTGCAGCTCTATAAGCGCGGGCTGGCGTACAAGAAGGCCGCGGCCGTCAACTGGTGCCCCAACGACAAGACCGTTCTCGCCAACGAGCAGGTCATCGCCGGCGAGTGCGAACGGTGCGGGGCGAGGGTGGAGCAGCGGTTCCTGGAGCAGTGGTTCTTCCGGATCACCGACTACGCCGGGAGGCTGCTCGCCAACCTGGATTACCTCGACTGGTCCGACTCGACCAAACAGGCCCAGCGCAACTGGATCGGGCGCTCCGACGGTGCCGAAGTCGTCTTCCGCGTGCAGGATCTGGAGGAGCTCACCGGCACGGCGACGACCGAGATCGGTCTGAGCGGCGAATACGCGCTCCGTCCAATCGACATTCGCGTCTTCACGACTCGGCCGGACACGATCTTCGGGGCGACGTATCTCGTCGTCGCGCCCGAGCATCCCTTGCTCGACAGCCTCACGACCGACGAGCAACGCGAGGCGGTCGAGGCGTACGTCGCGCACGCGGCGAAGCAGGACATCGTCTCGCGCAAAGTGAGCAAGGAGAAGACGGGCGTCTTCACCGGCTCGTACGCCATCAACCCCGCCACGCAGCGGCCGATCCCGGTCTGGGTCGCCGACTACGTGCTGATGGAGTACGGCACCGGCGCGATCATGGCCGTCCCCGGTCACGACGAGCGCGACTTCGAGTTCGCGAGCGCCTTCGACCTGCCCATCGTGCGTGTCGTCGCCGGTCCGGGCCCGCACGCCGCGCACGCGCGGCTGGACCAGGCGTACACGGAGACCGCCGGTGCTCGACTCGTGAACTCGGAGGAGTTCTCGGGAAGCTCGATCGAGGACGGGAAGCGTGAGATCACGAACTGGCTGAACGTGAGGGGGCATGCGCGCGCCGTCGTGAACTACCGGCTGCACGACTGGTGCATCTCGCGCCAGCGCTATTGGGGTCCGCCGATCCCGATCATCTATTGCGACAAATGCGGCACCGTGCCGGTGCCGGAGAAAGACCTTCCGGTCGAGCTGCCGTTCGTCGAGGACTTCAAGCCCGACGACACGGGCATCTCGCCGCTGGCGCGCGTGGAGTCGTGGTATCGGGTGAAGTGTCCGTCGTGCGGCGGCCAAGCCCGTCGTGAGACAGACGTCTCCGACACGTTCCTCGACAGCGCCTGGTACTTCCTGCGCTATCCGAGCACCGAGCGCGACGACGTCGCGTTCGACCCGGCGCGCACGGAGAAATGGCTCCCCGTCGAGTCATACATCGGCGGCAACGAGCACGCCGTGCTGCACCTGCTGTACTCCCGCTTCACGACGATGGTGCTGCACGACGCCGGCCTGCTCCGTTTCGAGGAGCCGTTCAAGCGCTTCCGCGCGCACGGGACGATCGTGCGCGACGGTGCCAAGATGTCGAAGAGCCGCGGCAACGTCGTAATTCCGGATCAATACGTCGAGCGCTGGGGCGCCGACACGTTCCGCACGTACCTGATGTTCCTCGGCCCGTACGAGGAAGGCGGCGACTTCCGCGATCAGAGCGTCGCCGGCGTGCGTCGCTTCATCGAGCGCCTATGGGCGTCGGTCGAGGGCGCGGCGTCACATGGAGCGCCCGATCCGCTCGTCATGCGCAAGCTTCACCAGACGATCAAGAAGGTGTCGGCGGACATTCCGGCGCTGAGCTACAACACGGCGATCGCGGCGATGATGGAGTACATCAACGTCGTGCGCCGCGATGAACGAACCGCTCATCGCGCGGAGGTCGAGCCGCTGGTGCAGCTCGTCTCGTCGTTCGCACCGCACGTCGCCGAAGAGCTCTGGGAGCGCCTGGGCCACACCGAAAGCGTATTCGACTCGGGCTGGCCGTCGTTCGACCCCGCGATCGCGGCCGAGGATCTCATGACGATCGCCGTTCAGGTGAACGGAAAGACGCGCGGCACGGTGCAGATCCCGGTCGGGTCAGGTCAGGACGCCGCGCAAGCCGCCGCGCTTGCCGATCCCGCGATCGCGAAGTTCGTCGCGAGCACGCCCAAGAAGATCATCTTCGTGCCCGGGCGCTTGCTCAACATCGTGGTCTGAGTGTCTCACGTTGGCATCCGCGGCGACTGCAACTGAGTAGTTCTAGTTCGCCGCAAACCCGGTCTAGGCTACGAGCCGAGCGATCCACTCGCCGACGAAGTACCCGACCACAGCGACACCGAGGCCGACGACGAACATGTCGAGCCCCGACCGGAACACGCTCCGTCCGGTGAACACGGATCGCGCCGCGCCCACGATCCAGTGCGACGCCATCGAGATCGCGAACGCCAACACGACGGCCGTCGTGCCGGACCATAGAAGAAATGGAAATACGGGGATGAACGCGCCGACGGCCGTTGCCACACCGGTCACCCACCCTTCGCGCTTCGGCGACATGTGCGGCTCGCCGATTCCCAGCTCTTCCTGCACCTGCTCGTCGAGCATTCGCTTCGGGTCGGCCATCACCTCGGTCGCCAGCGCGAGTGCCGAGTCGGCCGACATGCCTTTCGTCTCGTAGATCAACGCCAGCTCGTCGCGCTCCACGTCGGGCATGAGCGCGATCTCGTCGCGCTCCATCGCGATCTCGTTGGCGTACACCTCCTGCTCGCTCTTCGCGGCGAGGTAGCCGCTCGACCCCATCGACAGCGCGTCGGCGATCAGCCCCGCCACGCCGGCCACGATCACTGTGTGATGCGCGGCCTGCGCCGACGCGCCGATCACGCCCGCGACGAGACCGAAGTTCGCCGTCAGTCCGTCGTTGAAGCCGTAGACGACGTTCCGCAGAAAGCCGCCCGACTCCGTGCGGTGCCACGGCTCGCCGGTCCGCCCGGCGATGTGGGTGAGTGTCGTCGCGTGCTCGGCGGATTCGCGCGCGAGCTGGAGCGACTCCGACGCGCCGGGTGCGCCCCGTGCCGTGCGCCGGTGCATGTCGAGGTAACTCTTGACCTCGCGCCCCTCTTCCGACAGCAACATCGGCAGCAGAAACCCCGGCCCCAGCATGTTGCCAAGCCCGGCCAAAATCCTCGTCCGCGCGCTCGGCCGGAACGTCCCGGGGTCGCCGCCGTGTTCGCGAAGCAGCCGCGCCCAGATCTCGACGTGCCGGTCCTCGACCGCGGCGAGTCGCCGATACAGGTCGCTCTTCTTCGGGTCTTTCTCCGCGTCGGCGAGAAGCCGGTACAGGTACGCCGCGTCGGCCTCGTCCTGCCAATGGTGATGGAAGGTGTGGAGGTCGGGGGGAGTGCGGTTGGGCGACGGAGGGGGGGCTGGGGGGGCGTGGGCCATGTCTCAAGCTGGTCGTGCGGGAACGTGGATGGAAGTCGCCGGTAAACCCTCGTCCGCCACGCGCGTGACTCACAGGTCGCACATCCACGATTTCACGAGGAGTTATGCGACTGATTGCTTTGAGCCCGGCGCTGCTCGCCGCCGGCGCGCTCGCGGCGCAAAATCCGCCGCGGGCCATGCGTATCGAGCCGGGTCCGTACCGAATGTCCCTGATCGGCCAGCCGCAAGCCGTCATCGGGATCACCACGTCCGGCGCGGCGTCCAGCCGCGATACGCTCGGCGTGCTCGTCAACTCCGTTCGAACGGGGAGCCCCGCGGAGAAGGCCGGCATCGAGGAAGGGAACCGGATCGCGTCGGTCAACGGCGTGAGCCTCAAGCTCGCCTCGGCCGACGTCGGCGACGAGGACATGGCCGGCGTAATGACCCGCCGCCTCACGCGAGAGATCGACAAGCTCAAGCCCGGCGACGAGATCGACCTGCACGTGTACGCCAACGGTCAGACGAAATCGGTGAAGGTGAAGACCGTGTCGTCCGATTCGCTGTACGAGTCGATGGCGCGCCGCACCTGGGAGGACCGGGCGACGCTCGGGCTCCAACTCGCCAGCACGGGCAGTCGCCGCGACACGATCGGCGTGTTCGTGATCGGCGTCGACGAATCCGGTCCGGCCGCCAAAGCCGCGATCGAAGAGGGAAGCCGGATCGCGTCGATCAACAACGTCGACGTGCGAGCCCGCGCCGGCGACGAAGATGAAACCGCGTTCAGAACGTCGAACGTGTCGCGATTCGAGCGCGAAGTGTCGAAGCTCAAGGCCGGCGACGACGCCACGCTGCGCGTCTACTACAACGGTCAGTACAAGAACGTCACGCTGAAGGCGGTCCGCGCGGCCGATCTGCCGCGTCGCAACCGATCGGTGACGATCATCGGCGGCGACAACGTGTTTCTTCCGTCGGTGACGCGCATCCCGGGGGGGCGGCCGGATCGAGATCAACGGCGAGGAGATCGGCGACAAGGTGCGAAGCGCGCTCGACGGCGCGCGGATCGCTCGACCAACGCGGCCGTTGGCGGCGCGCTCGGCGGATTCGGACGCGGCTTCATGTTCGGCAACCGCGTGTCATGGTGAACTGAGCGGCTGCTCGGCGTCCGCGACGAGTGCGTCGCGGGCGCCGAGGCGCGGTCAGAACTCGACCTGCGCTCCCAGCTCGACGACGCGGTTCGGCGGAATACCGAAGAACTCGGTCGCCGACCGCGCGTTGCGCGACATGATGACGAAGAGCTTCTTCCGCCACCGCGACATCGTGGGGAGCGGTATGCCTTCGGGAGGACGCCTCGACTCGGCGCGCGCTTTGCCGTCGGCCACGATCACGCGTTCTCGTCCGAGATAGAACGTCGTGTCGTTGCGCTTGGCCTTGATCCCGAAGTCGCGCGCATGCTGGAGGATCTCCGGCACGTTGGGCGACTCCATGAATCCGTAGCCGGCCGTCACCCGATAGAACCCGTGCTCGAGCTTCTCGACCGACACGCGATCGGCGGCGGGCACCTCCGGCACCTCGTGCGTCACGACCGACATCAGGATCACCTGCTCGTGCAGCACCTTGTTGTGCTTGAGGTGGTGCAGCAGCACGACGGGCACGGCCTCGTTCGATGACGTCATGAACACGGCGGTCCCCGGCACGCGGAGCGGCTTGCGGCGCGCGACGTCGCCGAGGAAAAGATCGAGCGGCAGCGCGCCGGCGTTGAGCGTCTTGGTGAGCAGGTAGCGACCCGTCTTCCACGTGCTCATCAGCGTGAACACGCCGATGGCGATGGCGATCGGCACCCAGCCGCCGTACCAGATCTTGATGACGTTCGCCGCGAACAACGACAGGTCGATGGCGAGGAACGCGGCCATGATCGGCAGCACGTGGGCGAGCGACCAGTTCCAGCGCGAGCGCGCCACGACCGCGAACAGCAGCGACGTGATCGCCATCGTGCCGGTGACGGCGATGCCGTACGCGGCCCCGATGGCCGTCGTCGACCCGAACGCCACGACGAGCACGACACAGCCGATCATCAGGATGTTGTTGATCTCCGGCACGTAGATCTGGCCGGCCTCGCTGCGCGACGTGTGCAGGATGGTCACGCGCGGCGAGTAGCCGAGCTGCACCGCCTGCCGCGTGAGCGAAAAGGCGCCCGAGATCAACGCCTGCGACGCGATCACCGCGGCGGCCGTCGCCAGCACGACCAGCGGCACGAGCATCGAGCGTGGGGCGAGGAAGTAGAACGGGTTCTCGACGGCCGCCGGATTCCGCAGCAGGATCGCGCCCTGGCCGAAGTAGTTGAGCAGCAGCGCCGGCATCACGAGGGCGAACCAGGCGAGGCGGATCGGCCGCTTGCCGAAGTGTCCCATGTCGGCGTACAGCGCTTCCGCGCCGGTCACCGCCAGCACGACGGCGCCCAGCGTGAGAAAGCCGATGCGTCCGTTGTCGGAGAAGAAACCGCAACCCGTGCAGCGGATTCAGCGCGGCGAGGATGCGCGGCTCCTTCGCGATTTCCCAGAGTCCCAATCCGCCGATCGTCACGAACCATACGCACATGATCGGGCCGAACGCCGTTCCGACGCGGCCGGTACCGAACCGCTGAACGGTGAACAACAAGAGCAGAACGACCACCGAGATCGGGACGATCATGCTCTGGAACGCCGGCGTGACGACGTTCAGGCCTTCGATCGCGCCGAGCACGGAGATCACCGGCGTGATCATCCCGTCGCCGTAGAGCAGCGCCGCGCCGAACAGGCCGAGCCCGACGAGAACGATGCGTCGCCGCGACAGCGAACGGCGTTCCTGCTGAAGGATCAGCGCGAGAAGCGCGAGGATCCCGCCCTCGCCGCGGTTGTCCGCGCGCATGATGAACACGAGGTACTTCACCGCGACGACGAGCACGAGCAGCCACACGATCAGCGACAGCACGCCGTAGACGTTGGCCGTCGTCGGCGGAATCGTGTGCTCCTTTGAGGTGAAGCACTGCTGGAGCGCGTACAGCGGGCTCGTGCCGATGTCGCCGTAGACGATGCCGAGCGCGGTCAGCGAGAGGAACGCGAGTCGCTTTCCGCGCGGATCCGCCTCGACCGGCGTCCGCTGCGGAATCGCGGCGGCATGGAACCCCGTGGTCGTGCCTGTGGCAGGCGGCGCGCTCCCCGGAAGAGGAAGCGGCGTCGTCGGTCCGGCGGAGGCGGGTTGTTGAGGGCTGCCTTGTTGCGAACCGGACGCGGAGCGCGCGGGCGGAGGATCGCTCGCGGCACTGCCTTCCGGTCGTGGGTGAGAGGTCATGAACGCTGCTTCAGCGACGAGGTCGTTCCGTTGTCGCACGGGAGACGACCCGTCTGAGACTACGCAAAAATGGGTCGCGGAAGAGATCCGCGACCCATCGTCCAAATCTAGCGCTCACCGAAGGTCCGTGCAGCGAACCTTCGGCCCACCTGTCCGGCTACTCGGCCGGCGGTGGCGTCTCCGGCGTCTGCTTGGTGGCTGCCTCGACCTCGTCCGCGGCCCGTCGGATGATGTCGCGCAGGCGCTCGAGCATCTCCTTTTCGCCTAGGTGCCCCGTGGCTGTCTTGTAGGTGGTCCGCGCCAACCGCTGAAAGGCCTGGTTGAGCTCCATCATCGGAGTGTCCGTGAACCCCTCCACGAACTTCGCGATCCTCTCGAAGATGTCATCCACGGTCGTGCTGTGCTCGGCCAGGTATTTCCGGCCCTCGTCCGTGATCTCGTAAACTTTCTTTCCACCCTCTTCGGGGACGGCCCGGGCGTAGCCCAGATCCTCGAGCATGGTGAGCGTCGGGTAGACGGTGCCCGGGCTGGGCACGTAGGACCCACCAAAGCGCCCTTCCAGCTCCTTGATGATCTCATAGCCGTGCCTGGGCTTTTCCTCGAGCAGCCGCAGGATCACGTACTTGAGGTCTCCCTGCTCGAACAGGCGGCCCGTACGCCCCTTCCAGTGGCGTCCACGAGGCCCTCCGCCGGCGCCCCAGCCACCGAAGGCATCCCAGCCCCACCGGGCTCGGCGTTCGCCACAATGGCCCGTGTTGACCTTGAAAACAAATGGCTCCCACATACAACCTCCTCTCAAGTTCGATATATCGAGTCGCTTATTACGATATAACGCGAGATATATCGTGTCAAGGGTGCGGAGTGCGGGGGCGGGGTGCGGCGAGGGTGCGGTGACGGGTGCGGCGAGGTGCGAGCGGGCGGGGCGCGGGTGGCGAGCGGCTCTCCAGGGCTTTCCTCGTCGACCTACAAACGAAACGCGCCCGGAGCTGAGTCCGGGCGCGCCTCAAATTGCGTGAACCGTCGACTCGCTATTCGTACCTGAGCGCGGCGATCGGATCGAGGACCGCGGCCCGACGCGCCGGCCACACGCCGAACGACAGGCCGACGAACGCCGAGAAGGCGAACGCCATGACGATCGCGCCGGGCGACACCTGTGTGGACCAGCCGGCCGTTCGACTCATCACCACCGCGCCGCCGGCTCCCAATGCGATGCCCATCATGCCGCCGAGCAGACAGAGCACGACCGCTTCGATCAGGAACTGCAGCAGGATGTTCGCACGCGTGGCGCCGAGCGCTTTGCGAATGCCGATCTCGCGCGTACGCTCGGTGACCGACACCAGCATGATGTTCATGATGCCGATGCCGCCGACGAGCAGCGAGACCGCCGCGATGCCGGAGAGCAGGTAGGTCATGACCTGCGTCGTCTCCTGCGTCGTCTGCAGGATGTCAGCCTGATTGCGAATCTGGAAATCGTCGGGAAGGCCCTGACGAATCTTGTGTTGGCGTCGCAGCACGCGCTGGATCTCCGCCATCGCGTCCGGGATTTCGTCTTCCGACGCGGCGAGCGCGCTGATCGACGCCAGGCGGTCGGACCCGTTCACGCGGAAGCGCGCCGTCTGGATCGGAACGAGAATTTCGTCGTCCGGATCCTGGAACGCGTTCGCCGATCCCTTCGGGGCCATAACGCCGACGACGGTGAACTGCGTGCCGCGAATGCGCACCGTCTCGCCGACGATCGCCTCGGGAGACGTCAGGCCGAGGTTGTTCACCACCGTATTGCCGACGACGGCGACGCGCTGACGGCCTTCGTCGTCCGCCGCGGTGAACATCTTCCCTACCGCCATCGTGTACTTGCGGACCTCGAGATAGTTCGGCGTCGTGCCGATGATCTGCGTGCTCGCGTTCTTGTTGCCGAACACGATCTGCTGCATCGACCGCATCTCGGGCTGCACGCCCAGCAGATGCATCGCGTGCTCGTCGACCGCCTTCGCGTCTTCGACCGTGAGACGTTGCTGCGCGCCCCCGATCGCGACGCCCTGACCGCGCTGCTGTCCCGGGTTCACGGTGAGCAGCGTGGTGCCAAGCGCCGCGATGCGATCCTTCACCGCCTGCTGCGCGCCGGTACCGAGCGCGACGACCGCGATGACCGCGCCGACACCGATCACAATGCCCAACATGGTGAGCAGCGAACGCAGCTTGTTGGCGCGAAGCGCGCCGAGCGCGACGCTGATGATTTCGCCGATCAGCATCTAATCAGCCTCCGCGCCCACCACCGCCACCGCCGCCACCGCCACCGCCGCCGCGCGGACCGCCGCCGCCCGGGCCGGGGCCAGGCGCCGCCTGCCCGCCGAGCGGGCTGGCGTTCTGACGAATGCGGTCTTGCTGCGCCTGACGCTGCGCCTGGAGGGCGAGTGCGCCGAGCATCACGACGCGTTCACCTTCTTTCAGACCGCTCACGACTTCCGTGTAATCGAGGTTGCCTTGGCCGAGCTGCACGATGCGCGGAGCGAAGTGCGTCTTGGCGCTGTCCGACACGAACACGAGACCGGTGCGCTGGCGCACGGGGCGCGAGGTCATCTCGGGTGACGGCGTGAGTGCGCCCTGGCCGCCTTGTCCACTCTGGCCCTGCGGACGCGCGCTGCCGCCGGCGTTCGCCTGCGTTCCAGCGGCTGCGCCGGCCTGACGACGCGCGCATGCTCCAGCCGTACGCGCGTCGAGGTTGAGCGTCGTGTAGATCGCCTTCATCTGTTCGTTGATCGCCTGCATCTCGGGGCTGCCGCGGAATCCACCGCCACCGCCGCCGCCACCAGCGTTGAAGCCACCGCCAGTGCCACCGTTTGCGGCGCCGCCCCCACTACCCCGCGACGACGCGTCGAATCACCGCGCTGCCGATTGCCGCCGGCGGAATCGCCGCGCTGCCGGTTGCCGCCGTTGGCATTGAATCCGCCGCGTCCGCCGCCCCCCCCGGTCATGCCGGCCGGACGGAGCGCCTGCATCTTCGCGCGAAGATCGTCGAGCTGCTTCTTCTCTTTCGGGTGCGCCTTGAGGACGTCGTCGACCTTCTTGCAGTCGGCGTCCGAGACCTGCATGCCGAACCCCTTGGCCGCCCTGCGTGGGCGACACCGCGTTCCCGGCGAGTTGCACGTCGCCGAACGCCGTGCCGGTCGGAGTGGCCGCGCCGCTCGTCGCCGCGGCGCCATTCGTGGCTCCGCCGCCGGGCGCGCCGCCGGCGCCACCGTTGCGACCACCACCGTTGCCACCACCACCGTTGCCGCCGTCGTCCGACCGCCGAAGCCGCCGCGGTTGCCGCCGCCGGTGAAGCCCTGCGCGCGGAGCGAAGCGTTCACCGAATCCGCCGACAGGTTGAGCATCGCGCCCGTCGCCACCGCTTCACGCGGATTCTTGATCGCGTCGTTGGGGACCGCGATGACGTTGTCCACTTCGTCGATGAGCACGGACACTTCGCCGTTCATGCCGGGGCGAAGGAGCCGGTCCTTGTTGTCGAGGTTCACGAGCACCGGGAACATCGTGACGTTCTGCTGCACGACGGCCTGCGGCTCGATCTTCTGCACGACGCCGCCGAAGCGGCGGTCGGGATACGCGTCGACCGTGACGTTGGCCGGCTCGCCCGGGTGCACGTTGCCGATGTCCGACTCGTTGAAGAACGCGCGGATGCGGACGACGCTCAGGTCGGCCATCTGCACGATCGTCGTGCCGCCGCTGACGGAGCTCGTCGCGCCGGCGATCACCGTGCCCTCGGACACGTTCTTCGTGATGATCGTGCCTTCGCTCGGCGCCTTGACGGTGGCGTCTTCGAGGCTCTGCCTGGCGAGGTCGAGGTTCGCCTGCGCGTTCACGACGCCGGATTTAGCGTTCTCGAAATCGACGGCGACCTGTTCGAACTCTTGCGGCGTGATGACGCGCGCCTTGAACATCTCCTCGTTGCGCGCCTTGTTGGCCGTCGACACCTGGAGCTTGGCGTTCGCGGCGTCGAGCATCGCCTTCGCCTGGTCGTATTTGTTCTGGACGTCGCGCGTGTCGATCTGAACGATCAGATCGCCCGGCTTGACGTTCGTGCCGGTCTCGACCGTCATCTTGTTGATCACGCCGGACGCTTTGGACTTGACGTCCACGATGGCGATCGGCTCCATCGTGCCGTTCGCCTGCGCGTCGACGATGATGTCACGGCGGGTGGCAACGGCGGTCTGCACCGTCGGGGCTTGCGACTTTCGGGCACAAGCCGCGGCAACGGCGAGCAACGCCGCTCCGACAATTCTTTTCACTGGAAATGGTCTCCTATCGGCCGGGTGGCCTGGCCGCGAGCTGTTCAATCTGCCTATTGGAAGTACGCGCCGTAAGGCGAGATCGCTGAGGGCGCCGGGGCACGAAAAAGGGGCGGCAGCCGTCAGCTCCCGCCCCTGTGCCTGTTCGGCTGTGGTCGTCTTACTGCGGCAGATCCTTCCCGATGTACGACTCGATCTGCGCGCGCGCGTTCCGGTAGTTGAGGCGCGCCTGGATGAGCTGTTGCCGCGCCGCGACGAGCGCCGACTCCGAGTTCAGCACGTCCAGAAGAACCGACGCGCCGAGGTTGTACCGTTGCTGTTGCACGCGCAGGTCTTCCTGGCTCGCCTCGACGTTGGTCTGCTGCACGCGCATCGTCTCTTCGGCGTTCCGGATCGTGGCGATCGCCGTGATGATGTTCTGTTGAGCGCCCAACTGCTGGTCCTTCAACGTGGCCTGTGCGTTCTCCAGGTTGATCTGCTGCGTCGCGATGTTGTTCTCGCGGCTGAAGCGGTTGAAGAGCGGATAGTTGAGGCTCAGGTTGATCGTCCGCGCGTACGGATACGGATTGTTGTTGAATCCATAGATCGCGCTCGTGCCGCTCCCGCCGATGCTGAAACCCGCCGGTGACGGTCGGCAGATACGCCGTCTTCGCCGATCGGAGCGCGGCGGACGTGGCCGTGACCGTCGCCTGCTGCTGGCGGATCCCCGGCCCGTTGAGGGCCATCTCGAGCACCTGCGCGCTGTCGATCGGCGTCGGCGCGCGCTCGATGGTGTCTGCGAGCTGCGCCGTCACGAAGTAGGGCGTTCCCACGAGCCGCGTCAGTGCGGCGGCCGAGGTGCGATACGAGTTCTGCGCCTGAAGCAGCGCGAGCTGGGCGTTGCCGACCAGCACCACGCTGCGCAGCGAATCGGAGACGTTCGCCGCTCCGGCGTTCACCTTGGCGATGGACGTCTGGAGTTGAACTTTGGCCGCCTCGAGCTGCGCGATCGCCGCGCCTTCCGATTCCTTGGCGGCGAGGATCAAGTTGTAGTTCAGTTTCACCTGAAGCGCGACGGCGAACTCGGTGTTTACCTCACCCGCCTCGGCGGCGGCGACGTTGGCAGTTGGCCGACTTGATGTCCGCGAACATCTTGCCGCCGTCGAACAGCGTGAAATTGTTGATCGACAGGCCGGTGTTGTAGCTCCACGCCGATCCGAATCCGACGATGCTGTTCTGCGGACCGAGTCGTTCGCCGGAGCTCTTGCTCTGCCCCGCGCTCACACTCACGTTCGGGATGAACGCCGCGCGCGTCGAGCGCACGCTGTTGTTCGCGGTCCGGACGCTGTTGGCGGCGATGATGTTCGACACGTTCTTGTCGCTCGCCAGCCGAATCGCTTCGGCGAGAGAGATCGGATGCAGCGTCGTATCCGTCGGTTGCTGCGCGCCCAACGCCAGCGGCGCGGCCAGCAGCACGATCAATTTGCGGAACATGTTCTCTTCGGCTCCTTCTGTATTTCCGCGTCGCGGCGGGCTTTGAATTCGGCGTCTCGTTCGTCGTACTTCTGCAGCTGCTCGGGCGTGAATACGCGCCGAACCTGCACCTTGAACGTGGCGCGGATCGAGTCGAGCTGCGGCTTCTCCGGCCTCAGGAGCGCGCGGATTGCGCACTCCTGCGAGAACGCGAGTGAATCGATCGTGTTGCGCTGCTGCTCGGAGAGTCCGATCGCGTCGTAGAACTTGGCCCGCGGCCCGTACGACGCGGCGAACTTTTCGTGGCCCAGGTAGCGGTCGGCCGAGAAGCCGAGCGCGCCGCCCACGAGGACGGCCCCGAGCAGGAACATCAGCGCCTGTTGCTTTGAGCGCTGCATGGTGAACTCCGAGTCTATCGGCCGAACAGGAAGCGCAGGCGCGCCCCCTGGTCGTCCTGGTATGCCGGCCGAATCGCGCTCGATACGGGCACGGCGGGTGAAGACAGCATGGCGTCGGCGGCGATCTCCGCCTCCGATTGGTGGGCACGGAACATGGCGACGCCGGCCGACAGGAGCAGGACGGCGGCGGCCGCGAGCGCTGGGCGCGCCCAGCGATCCAGCTCGGTCCACCATCCCAACTCGACGTCAGCGACGCGCGCCATCACGCGCGACTGCAGCTCGTTCCAGTAGGCGTCGCCCGCCGGCGCGGCGTAGATCGCGCGCAGACCGCGCACTACGTCGTCGTCGTCTGGAAACAGGCCAAACCGAATGTCGCTCATAGATCGCTCCGAACGTCCCCGAGAATGCGGCGCAGCGATGCGCGTGCGTGATGCAGGTCCGACCGTGCAGTGCCTTCGGGTATACCCAACATCTCGCCAATCTCGCCGTGCGTAAAACCTTCCACGTCATGTAATACGATCACCGACCGCTGCCGGTCAGTCAGTTTCGTCAGCGCCTCGTTGAGACGGCGCCGCAGTTCGTCCGCTTCTCCGGGATCCCGGAACGGCATTGGGACCCCTTCCGGCAGCTCGTCCGCGTCGCGGACTTTCCGCCGCCGCACCAGGTCAAGCGACGCGTTGGCCATGATGCGGTACAGCCACGCGCCAAACGGTTGGTCTGGGAGAAACCGGTCCAGTGCCTTGAAGGCGTGAAGAAATCCTTCCTGAACCGCGTCCTCCGCGTCCTCGTGCGTGAGCACGATGGCGCGACACACGGCATACGCCCGACGCTGATGCAAGCGGACGAGCTGCGCGAACGCGTCGCTCGAGCCGCGTTGCGCCGCGACGACGAGGGCTCGCTCGTCCGGCTTGACGTCAGCTGCTGGCGACATGCCGAACGGCAGCTCGATTGTGGTCGCAGCGGTCATCGAGACGTGGCCGGTGTCCACTCTCATTAACGGATCGCCGCGGTTGAACGTTGATCGCGCAATCGACGAGTTCCCAAGGATCTGAAGACAGGGTCAGGGGCCCGCTCCTCGGCCGGTCAGGCCGCGGGTGCGGGCGGATTCGCGGGCGTTCCGGCCAGGCCGAGCGCGGTGGCGACCCCGCGCATCGCTCCGATCACGAACTGCGTGTGCTGCTCGAGATCGACACCCAGCTCCTGCGCGCCCAGCGTCACATCCTCTCGGCTGACGCCCTTGGCGAACGCTTTGTCCTTCATCTTTTTCATCACCGACCTGGCGTCGACGTCGTGCACGCTCTTGGTTGGCTTGACGAGCGCCGTCGCGGTGATGAGTCCCGACAGCTCGTCGACGGCGAACAGCGCTCTCGCCAGTCCGCGTTTCCCGCGGCACGCCAGTGTACGCTGCATGTCCCATGATCGCGTCGAGAATGTCCGCCGGCCAGCCGCGCTCGCGAAGAATCCCGACCCCCGCCGACGGATGCTCGCTGGTCGACGAGCGCGACGCGTTAGGAAATCGCTCATAGTCGAAGTCGTGAATCAGCCCGGCCAGCCCCCACCGCTCCGGATCCTCGCCGTACTGAACGGCATAGGCCCTCATGGCAGCCTCGACGGCGAGCATGTGCTTCCGGAGCGATTCGCTGGCCGTGTACTCGTGCATCAACGCCAACGCTTCGTCGCGCGGCGGCAGGTCGGGGGACGAGCCGCCGTTCTCGGTGGGGGACATCCATGAATATTACCACGCGGCGCGGCCCCCGGCCTCTCGGGTGGACGGTGGACCGGTGGACCGGTGGACCGGTGGACCGGTGGACCGGTGGACCGGTGGACCGGTGGACCGGTGGACCGGTAGAATCCTGCGGATGTCCCACCATCTTCGCTCGATCGAGCTTCGCAAGGTTCCTCCGGCCGCCGCGGACCGCTTTCCGTACACCGTTCCGGTGATCCGTACGCTGCCCGTCCTTCGCGTGGACCGGGCAGTGACCTTCCTCGTGGGCGAGAACGGGTCGGGTAAGTCCACGCTGCTGGAAGGGATCGCGGTCGCGGCGGGCCTTCCGGCGGTGGGCAGCATGGCAGTGGACAGAGACGAGACGCTCACGGCCCAGCGCTTTCTGGGCAAGTCGCTCAAGCTGACGTGGGACCGGCGGGCGTTCCGCGGGTTCTTTCTGCGCGCCGAAGACTTCTTCGGCTTCACGAAGGCGCTGTCGCGCGAACGTACCGAACTGCTGGCCAGGCTGGACGAGATCGACGTCGCGTTCGCCGAGCGGTCGGACAAGGCGAAAGGCCTCGCCAAGCTTCCGGTCGTGTCGTCCCTCGCCGCCATGGAGCGGCGTTACGGCGTCAACCTGGACGCCAACTCACACGGCCAGAGCTTCCTCAAGCTTTTTCAGTCGCGCTTCGTGCCCGGCGGGCTCTATCTCCTCGACGAGCCCGAGGCGCCGCTGTCGCCGCAGAGCCAACTGGCGTTGATCGCGATGATCAGCGACATGATCGCGCAGGACTCGCAGTTCATCATCGCGACGCACTCGCCGATCCTACTCGGCTTCCCCGGTGCTCTCATCTACTCGTTCGACCGGACGCCTGTGGAAGCGGTGCCGTTCGAGGAGTTGGATCACGTCGTGATCACGCGCGATTTCCTGAACGCGCCGGAGAGGTTTCTGAGACACCTGTAGCTCACGGAATCGCGGCGAGCCCTCGATCGGGGCTTCTTGAACTACCCACCGCAGAGTCGCAGAGGACGCAGAGGACCGCCGCAGAGATCGAGCGTCGTCCAGCAAGGAGCCGGGATGTTTTGGTAAAACCGCTCGGGGGGCCACGCCGGGCGAAGTGCAGTTATGAAGCCCCGGATCTACTTCGTGGATTCCGCCGCCGGAGTCTCGCGCGCGTACTTGGCGTTCGTCCAGTAAATGATCGTCCGAACGATGCCGAAGAGGACGATCGCGCCGATGATGAGGCCGAGGAACGCGGCGCGGGTGTCGGCGCCGAAGGTCGGTGCGTCGTGCGAGTGGTCGTTGTGGTCGTTTGACATGGCGATCTGGAAGCGCGCCTTCTAGGCGACGCGCACGGAGTTCATGACGTCGTTCTGTTTCAGCTGTTTCATCACGTCGAGACCGCTGGAGATCTTGCCGAACACGGTGTGGACGCCGTTCAGGTGCCGCGTGTTGTCTTCGCTGAGCACCATGAAGAACTGGCTACCGCCGGTGTCCTTGCCCGCGTGCGCCATCGACAGCGCGCCGACTTCGTGCTTGTGCGGATTGCCGGCGGTCTCGCACTTGATGTGGTAGCCCGGTCCGCCCGTCCCGATCTTGCGGTCGCCCGCCGGCAAGTCGCGCGACAACGGGTCGCCGCCCTGGACGACGAAGTCGGCGATCACGCGGTGAAATTTCACCCCGTCGTAGAAGCCGCTGTTGGCGAGCTTCTCGAAATTGGCGACCGTGATCGGCGCTTCCTTGTCGAACAGGTCGGCGACGATCTTGCCTTTGTTGGTCTCGAAAGTTGCTGTTTTCGACATGCGTGGAAGTTAGTCAGTCCCCGGATTTCGCGCGTGGTGCCGCCGCCGCGTAAAAATGGTAGACGCGCGGCACCTTGCAACCGGCGAGCTGCGCCGGTGAGAACGTCCACTTGCCGATGACGCTCTTCACGTTCGTGGCGAGCCACGGGCTCGAGGTGGCGACGACCTTGAACGTTTTCAAGTCTGCTTTGCCGAGCGTGTCGACGACGATGTCGATCTTCACCTCGGCGCTCCCGTCCTTGCGGAGCGCGCTGCGCGGCGGGTTTTGCAGCGGCTTGGGCTTCGCCGTGACGAGGACGGGCAGCTGATCGACGACGAGGTCGGGCTTTTCCGCGGCGCGGCGGAGCGCCTCGGCGCAGTCGCCGGGTGCGATCGGCATTGCGCCAAGCGCCGCGTCGGCGACCACCTGCGGCTTGATGTCGGCTTCCGGCGGCGGCGCGGACGAGCAGGCCGCGAGGGCGCCAGCGGCGGCGCCCAGCAGGAGCAAGGACCGTAGCGTCATGTGAGAGTTCGAATTCCTAGACGGTCGAGGATGGACAGATGTCGGAAAGGAAGCAGGACTCGCACTTCGGCCGGCGCGCCTCGCAGATGCGGCGGCCGTGCTCGATCAGGAGGTGGGACAACATCGTCCAACGGTCGTTCGGGAAGAGCTTCATCAGGTCCTGCTCGACCTTCACCGGGTCGGTCTGGCGCGTGAGACCGAGGCGTTTGCTGACGCGTCCGACGTGCGTGTCGACGACGACGCCTTCGTTCTTGTCGTATGCATTCCCGAGGACGACGTTCGCCGTCTTTCGTCCCACGCCGGGGAGCTTCACCAGCTCGTCCATCGTATCCGGAATCTTGCCGCCGTGCCGCTCGGCGACCGCGTTCGACATGCCGAGCAGGCTCTTGGTCTTGTTCCGGAAGAAGCCGGTGGACTTGATGATCTCCTCGAGCTCCTCCGGCTTCGCGACGGCCAGAGCGGCCGGCGTGCGGTAACGCTTGAACAGCGCGGGCGTGACCATGTTCACCCGCTTGTCCGTGCACTGCGCGCTCAGGATCGTGGCGATGAGCAGCTGGAAGGGCGACTTGAAGTCGAGCGCGCAATGCGCGTCGGGATAGTGCTCGACGAGGCGGTCGTAGATCTCGCGCGCCCGCTCGGGGAGGGGCGTCGCACTCCGTGCGCGGCGGCGTTTGGCGGCGGCGGGCATCCGGCTCAGCCTTCCAACCCGGCGTCGTCGCGCAGACGCTGGATGCACTCGTGGAGCTGGTGCTCGGTGAGATCGATCTCCTGATTCGCGCCTTCCTCGTCGAGCAGCCCGTTGCGCACCGACGTCGCGATCTGGTTGAGGTAGCGGATCTTCGTCAGGATCTCATCGGTGTCGCGGCGGAGCTTGAGGTAGCGCCGCTTGTCGGAGAGAGCGCGCCGATAGCGCAACACGAGTTGCTCCTGCGAAAACTCGCGGGCCTGCGAGAGCACGTCCTCGCGGCTCTTCCCCGGAATCGCCCCTCGATCGGGGAGCCCGGCGTCCTCCCATTCCTCTTCCGCGAACCACAGCCGGCCGACGTACTCCACGCCGTCGAAGCCGACGCGGCACGTCACCTGATACCGGCGCCCCGACGTCTCGATCGTTCCGATGAACGGTTGGTTGTTCGGATCGCTCGGCATGCGAAATGGGGAGGTGGGGCTGCGAGGATCAGGTGGGTGGGGGGCTTGCCGCGGAAGACAGGAAGGATCGAATCGCGGCGAACATTTCGGCGGGTCGTTCAACATACGGAACGTGCCCCGCGCCGTCGATGCTGACCAGGGGGGCGTGCAGCGCGCGAGCGATGGCCTCGGACGACTCGATCGGGATGGGGTCCTGGCGTCCGTGGACGACCAGCGCCGGCACGTTACCGAATCCAGTTGCCCCGGACGCGTGAGGTCGTAGTCGCCGAGGCTGTCCCAAACCGAATCCTGAATCCGAGCCATCACGCGGAACGGCGTGAGGTCGTGCGCCGCCGACGGATCGGCGAAGTAGCCGGCCACGCTCAGCTCGAACGACCGCTGCCGAAACGCGTCCGGATTTGATTCCCGAAGCCCGCTCGCCGCCAGATCCGCGCGAAGCTTCGCCACAGTCTCGCTGTTCTGGCGGCGCGCGAACTCGGCCTCGAACTGGCGGCGGTACTCTCGGTTGACGGGAGCCGGATCAAGGAGAACGAGCCTCGCGACGTGGCTCGTGGTTCGCCCCGCCGCCGACTCGATCGCGAAGAGCAAGGCGAGAAGCCCACCCCACGAGTAGCCGACGAGCGTCGCCGGTTCGAGCGACAGTTCCTGAATGACGGCGTCGAGATCCGAGACGTGCGTTTGCCAGGTGACGGCGCTCCGGTCCGCCGTCTTGGATTGACCGCCGCCCCGCTGGTCGTAGAAGATCAGCCGAAAGTCGTCGGCGAGCGCGAGCAGTTGCGGCAGGAGATAGTCGTGGTGCGCGCCGGGGCCGCCGTGCAGAACGAGAAGCGGCGTCGCGTTTGGCGGGCCGTACTCCGCCCAGTAAAGCGGCACGGGAGTCGTGCTCGTGAGACCCGAGACTCGCGGCGGCGGAATCGGAGCCATGCGTCGTTCCCGGGTTACGCGTGACGAACCGCGGACCGAGCGAACGACGCCGCAATGCGCGCCGTCGCCGCGTGGATCGCGACAGTGTCCGTGATCGGATCCGCGTAACCGCCGGCGATCGTGACCACGACCGGGAGACCGACTTCCCGGCACTGGTTCAGCACGAATGCGTCACGACGGGCGAGTCCACCAAACGTGAGCGCGAGGCGGCCGAGCCGGTCGCCGACGTATGGGTCCGCGCCGGCGAGGTAGACGACCAAGTCCGGCCGCGCCTGATGGAGCACGCGTGGCAAAGCGTCGGCGAGGAGCTCGAGGTATTCGTCGTCGCCGGTATGGTCGTCCAGCTCGACGTCGAGCGACCCGGGGACCTTGCGGAACGGGTAGTTCTTCCGCCCGTGCATGCTGAACGTGAACACGCGCTCGTCGCCGCGCGAACACCTCGTTCGTTCCGTTCCCCTGGTGGACGTCGAGATCCACGATCGCGGCTCGCGCGATACGTCCGTCGCGCTGGAGCGCGCGCACGGCGACGGCGACGTCGTTGAACACGCAGAATCCTTCGCCGTGCGATGGAAACGCGTGGTGCGTGCCGCCGGCGAGGTTCATCGCGACGCCGTCGTCGAGCGCGCGGATCGCCGCCTCGAGCGTGCCGCCGGCCGCGCGGTACGAGCGTTCGACGAGAGCCGGCGACCAGGGGAATCCGAGGCGGCGTTCCTCGTCTCGCGTAAGCGTGCCTGCCGTGAGGCCATCGACGTAGTCCGGCGTGTGAACGAGCAGTAGGTCTTCGCGCGTCGCCGGAGGCGGATCGTGGACGTGTTCGGCCGAAACGATTTCCTCGTCGATCACGCGCTGGCGTAGCAGCGCGTATTTCGCGATCGGAAACCGATGCCCGCTCGGCAGGGGAAACGTGTACTTCGCGCTCGACCAGACGTGCACGCCGCGACGGGTCCGGTGTGCCGACGCGTCAGCGCGCCAAGAAGTCCATCTTGCTCGTCACTTCGCGGCACGTCTCGGCGATGAGGCTCGCGGTCTTGTCCACGTCCTCGAGGCTCACGAGCTCGTTCGGCGAGTGCATGTAGCGGTTCGGCACGGAGACGAGCGCCGTCGCGACGCCCTCGCGCGCGATGTGAATCGCGTCGGCGTTGGTGGACGTTTCGCGGCCTGCGGCGTGCACCGTGTACTTGATCTGATGCCGCTCGGCGGTCGTGCGCAGCAGGTCGAACACGACGGGCGAGATGATCGAGCCGCGAGAGATGACGGGTCCGCCGCCGATACGGTGGTCGCCGACCTCCTTCTTCTCCATGCCGGGATGGTCGCTGGCGAAGGTGACGTCCACGACGATGGCCATCTGCGGATTCACGCAGTTGGTGCACACGAGCGCGCCGCCGCCGTGGTACGCGATCTCTTCCTGCGTGGTCGCGGCCGCGACCACGCGCGCCGTGCCGGGCCGCTGCGCGTAGCGGCGCAGCGCCTCGAGCGCGACGAACGCGCCGATGCGGTCGTCGATCGAGCGCGAGACGATGCGGTTGTTCGGGAAGTCGACCGTCTTCGAGTCGATCACGCCGGGATCGCCGACGCTCAAGCGTCCCTCGGCTTCCGCGCGGCTCGATGCGCCGATGTCGATCCACAGGTCGGTCAATTTCGCGGCGTGCTCGCGGTCCGCGGTCTTGATGACGTGGATCGGCTTCCGCCCCACGACGCCGAGGACGTCGCCGCCGCGGCCGAGAAACCGGATCCGCTGGCCGACGAGAACCTGCGGGTCCCAGCCGCCGATGGGCGAGAAGTACACGTAGCCGTCGTCGTCGATGTACTGCACAATGACGCCGATCTCGTCGATGTGCCCGTCGAGCAGAATCGTCGGTGACCCGTTGGGGTTCACCTCCGCCATGCTGTTACCGCTCACGTCGCTCGTGACCTTGTCGGCGAACGAGCTCGCCTCTTCGCGCCAGACGCGTGCGGCCGGGCCCTCGAAACCCGAAGGAGCGGGCGTGTCGAGCAGCCGCTTGAGAAAGGCGAGCGATGACGTGCTGAGCATGTCGTGGTGGAAGGCGGGCGGAGGGCTCGTGCGCCCTACATCGAGCGCCGGCGAATCGGAAACGCGAAGAAGCTCAGGCCAAAGATGACCAGCCCCGCAACGTACCAGCGCACGTCTTCCGTCAGACCGTAGTAGAGGATGCCGAACCAGGCCACCATCTGGCCGAGGAGCCACCCGTGCAGGCTGTCCGGGATCCCAATCGCCGCACGCCGGCGCTGCGCCCACCGGCTGTTATAGAACCGTAAATCAACCATCTGGACGAGCGCGTACAACCACGTCAGCACGCCGAGTCCGCGCAGCTTCCGGACGAGCGTCGCCTGCGCGAGGTGCGCGGCGCCGATCGTGTGAAAGACGTAGACGGCCAGACCGAAAAAGAGAGTCAGGCCAAGCAGCACGGCGCGCACGCGCGTGAGCCTGTCCGGCGACAACCAGCCATATCGTTCGCTGACCGCCTCGGCCGGAGGGCCGAGCTCGGCGATCGGTGGAACCATGTCTCGCACACCCTCGAAATCCGCGGTGGCACCCTACCGACCGCGTTCGTACACCGCCCGTCCTCCAATATACGTTGCGAGCACTTGAGTTCCGAGTATTTCGGGCGCCGGCACGACCATTATGTCGCGGTCGAGGACGTCGAAGTCGGCCAATTTGCCCGGCGTGAGCGACCCCATGAGCTGCTCCTGGAACGCCGCGATACGCAGGCCAGATGGTCATCGACTTGAGCGCCTCGTCGCGGGTCATCCGCTGCTCCGGGTACCACCCGCCCGGCGGCCAATCGTGCTCGTCCTGGCGGGAGACGGCGGCGTGGAATGAGTACAGCGGGTTCACACGCTCGACCGGGAAGTCGCTGCCGTTGGGGATGATCACTCCCGTCTGGAGGAGGGAGCGCCAGGCGTAGGCGCCGAGCACGTGCGACGGGCCGACGCGCGTCGCCGCCCAGTACATGTCGCTCGTCTGATGCACCGCCTGCATCGACGGTATGACGCCGAGCTGCGCGAAGCGCGGCACGTCGGCGTGGTCGAGCACCTGGACGTGCTCGATCCGGAAGCGGTGGTCCACGGTCGGCACCTTCTCCAGCGCCGCCTGGTACGCGTCGAGCGCGACGCGGTTGCCGCGATCGCCGATGGCGTGCGTCGCGACCTGGAATCCGTGCTGGAGCGCGCGAATGGACACGTCTCGCAGATGGTCGGGCGTGGACTTGAGCAGCCCGATGTTCTTCGGGTCGTCGGCGTAGGGATCGAGAAGCGCCGCGCCGCGCGAGCCGAGGGCGCCGTCGGCGTAGAGCTTGATCGCGCGGATCCAGAGGTGATTGTCGTAGAGGCCGCTCTGCGGCCCGCGCTGGAAGTAGTGCTCGATCGCGACGCTGTCGTCGGAGATCATCCCGTAGACGCGGAGATTGAACTTGCCTTCCTTGGCGAGCTCTTCGAAGACGTCGAGCACCTCTCGCGGCTCACCGGGATCGTGCAGCCCGGTCAACCCCCAACGGTTCGACTCGGTGATTGCCGCGAGCGCCGCGGACCGCATCTCGTCGTGCGAGAGCGGCGGAACGACGTGTTCGACGAGGGCCATCGCGTTGTCGACGAAAACGCCCGTCGGCTCGCCGGCCGCGGTTCGCTCGATGCGCCCGCCGGCCGGGTCGCGCGTCGCGGCGGTCACGCCGGCGGCCTTCATCGCCGCCGCGTTGGCGAGGATGGCGTGCCCGTCGATGCGGGTGAGCACGACGGGGTTGTTCGGCGTGCCGCGAGAGAGCGCTTCGTGTGTCGGAAAGCGGGTGTCGCCCCACTTGTTCTGATCCCACCCGCGGCCGATCACCCAGCGGCCGGCCGGAAGGTCCTTCACACGTCCGGCCACTCGGGCGACGATGGCGTCGTACGAGCGAGTGTCCGTGAGGTCGATGTCGCGGAGGAAGGTGCCGAGCCCGAACAGGTGGGCGTGCGCGTCGACCATGCCGGGAATCACGACTCGGCCGGCGAGGTCCAGCACCTGCGTCGACGGTCCGCGCAAGAGAAGCGCTTCGCGCGTCGAGCCGACGAACGCCACCCGACCGCCGCGGACCGCCATGGCGTCCACGAACGGATGCGAATCGTCGACCGTGTAGATCTTCGTGTTGACGAGAATCAGGTCGGCCGGGGGCGGGGCGGGCGACTGGCGCTGGGCGTGGGCGGCAACGGCGCCACCGATGACGAAGAACGCAGCCGCGGCGAGACGTCGCACGACAATCATTTCCGATGACCTTATGTAGGAAGGGAAGGGGGACGAACCGGCGGCGCGTCGGACAATGTATGTCAGCGTCCGGACAGGCGCCCGCGGCCGGCGTTTGGCCCCGGCGGGCGTTACGGGAGTGTAGGGAGAGTGTACGACGTTCTCCTGATGCGCATGTCGGAGGTGACACGGCGCCGCACATGGGCGAATTTTGGTGCGCTATGTGCCACACATCCGCCCGATGAAGGGTCTCTGGCTCGCACTCGTCCCCTCGGTTCTGACCGCGCAGCTCGCACGCAACGACAGCGTGTCGGCTCCGATCCACGACGTGCGCTACGACGTCACGTTCACACGCACCAACGCGCAATACCGCGTCGTGGACGTCGCGATGACGTTCGCCACCTCGGGAACCTCGAACGTCGTGCTGTCGCTACCCGCGTGGACGCCCGGCGCGTATGAGATCAGCAACTATGCTCGCTGGGTCGGGGCGCTCGATGTGAGCGGCGATGGTAAGCCGGTCTCGTGGGACAAGCTCGACTTCGAGAAGTGGCGTATCCGCCCGGCCGGCGCGAAATCGATTCGCGTGTCGTTTCGCTATCGGGCGGATACGCTGGACAACGCGATGTCGTGGGCGCGGCCCGACTTTCTGCTGTTCAACGGGACGAACCTCTTCATGTACCCCGAAGGACAGCCGTTCGACTTTCCGGCGACGGTCACGATTCACACGGAGAGCGACTGGCGCTCCGTGAGCGCGATGAGTCCGGGGCCGACCCGCGGCACGTACACGGCGAGCAACTACCACGACCTCGTGGACATGCCGTTCTTCGTCGGCCGGTTCGATTTGGACAGCGCGCGAATCGTCGACCGGTGGGTCCGATTGGCGAGCTATCCCGCCGGAGCGATCGCCGGTGCTCAACGCATCGTCGTCTGGGACCAGCTCAAGAGGGTGATTCCGCCGGAGACCGCGGTCTTCGGCGAGACGCCGTGGCAGACCTACACGGTCATGGAGATCGTCGATTCGACCTACGGCGGAGCGAGCGGGCTCGAGCACCAGAACTCGCACGTCGACATCCTCGCGTCGGCGTACGTCGGCGGGGAGTTCCAGCCGTCGCTCTACGCTCACGAGATCTTTCACTCGTGGAACGTGAAGCGGCTTCGTCCGGCCGACATGTGGCCGTACGACTATTCGCGCCCGCAGCCGACACCGTGGCTCTGGGTCTCCGAGGGAATCACGGACTACTATGCCGACCTCGCCGAGCTGCGCGGCGGCGTCGTGGACGAGAAAGGGTTTTACGCGTTGACGGCCGGAAAGCTGATCGAAGTCGCCGATGCGGCACCCGTGTCGCTCGAGGACGCGTCGCTCAATGCGTGGATCCACCCGGTGGACGGCACCGAATTCATCTACTATCCGAAGGGTTCGCTCGCGGGCCTTCTGCTCGACATCATGATCCGCGACGCGAGCGACAACGCGCATTCGCTCGACGACGTGATGCGAGGGCTCTACCAGTCGGACTACAAGCGCGGCCGCGGCTTCACGGCGGCTGACTGGTGGTCCGCGGTCAGCGCCGCCGCCGGAGGCAAGTCGTTCGCCGCGTTCAGTGCCAAGTACATCGACGGTCGCGCGCCATTTCCAATCGACAGCGTCTTACCGCTCGCCGGCCTTCGCACGCACGCGGCGATGGTCCCGCGCCTCGGCGTGATGACTCAACTCGACTCGAACGGCGTGATGGTCGCGCAGGTGCAGGAGGGCAGCGCCGCGTCCGCGGCCGGCGTGCGAGCGGGCGACTACCTGTTGACGGTCGGCGACGTCGCCGTGCAGGACGCGCAGTTCGGGGCCCGCCTGCGAGCCAAATTCGGCGCGTCGGTCGAGGGCTCCCCGCTCCCGATCAAGGTGCGGCGCGGATCGGAGACGCTCACGCTTCCGGGAAAGCTGCGCTTCGGACCTGGGGATCCGATGGTGGAAGCCGATCCCAACGCCAGCGCAAAGGCGGTGCGAATTCGGAACGGGATCCTGAAGGGGACCACCGGTTGAACGCCGGCTGTCGCGCGCTAGTCGCCCTTTCTCACGGCGGGAATTCGGCGGCCGATGCCGCCCATGGCCCGGACGTCTGCGACACCGACCGGATCAGCTTCCACACCGTGTTGAGCGCGTCGTCGTCGTCGATCGGGAGCGACAGCCCGGCCACACGCGTGGTGAGCAGCGAATAGTTGAGCGGCTGCTGCGACGCGTAGATCAGCAGGTACCCGCGCTGGTTGAAGCCGACGCCGAGGCCCATCGACGAGTCGCGCGAAAAGCCGGACTGCCTGTTTCCGTTGCGCCCCTGTCCGCGCTGGCCTTGCGGCGGCTGGTTTGTTCCCGGGAGACGGGCGAGGCGCGACGTGTCGCTCAGAGCGGCTGTGGCGGCCGCGGTTTCGACCAGGTGCGACCCCGCCTCGACGTACTGGTTCTGCGCCGAGTCCATCGGGAAGAGCAGCCTACTGCCGCGCCCCGGCACCACGAGAAACACGGCGACGTTCGCCGGCTTCGCGAGTTGGACGGTGAGGTGGCGGGGAGTGCGCTCGCCTGGCGCGCCGGCGACTTTGGGCGCGAGGTCATTGTACTGGCCGTACACGTGCGGCGCGCCGTGAACGCACGACGCGACGATGACGAGAAGGACGCCGACCCGTATTCTATCCCAGCGCACGAGAGCTCGGGACACGTTTTTCACCCTCATTCTTTCATGACCATCATCAAATCCGCGGTCGCTGGCATCGCCTCTCTGGTGACTACCGCGTACCTGCCCGTCCTCGCGCAAGTTCCAAGCGCGCCGGCCACCAGCATCGCCGGACGCACGACCGGAATGGAGCGTCTCGACGGGTTCCTTCCAATCTATCTGGATCGGCACCAGGGTCGCATCCTGCTCGAGATCCCCCGCGACTCGACGCGTGCGCTCCTGCTCGTCTCGCAAGCGACGGGACTCGGCTCGAACCCGATCGGAATCGACCGCGGCGCCAGTGGAGAGACACACGTAGCCCGGTTCGACCATGACGGCGACCGCGTCCTTCTCGTTCTCGAAAACTGGGCGTACCGTGGTTCGCCGTCGAATCCGGACCACGCACGGGCGATCGCCGAGGCGTTCCCGCCGAGTACGGTGGCGTCGATGCCGTTGCTGGCGGAGGAGAACGGCAGGCTGCTGGTGGACGCGACCGATGTCGCGCTTCGCGACTGGAACGACGTCGCGCGGACGCTGGCGCAGACCCAACAGGGGACGTACACGGTCGCCCGCGACCGATCCGGCGTGTACCGGCCGGACACCAAGGCGTTTCCCGACAACACCGAGATCGACGCCTCGCTCACGTTCGCGGCGAGCGCGCGGCCCGGCCCGATCGTGGAGTCGATCGTTCCCGACGGCAAGGCGTTCACCCTGCGCCAGCATCTGAGTTTCGTGAAGCTGCCCGACGCCGGATTCCGGACGCGCGAGCGCGACCCGCGCGTGGGCTACTTCGGCGTGACGTACAAGGACTACGCGCGCCCCATCCAGCAATCGCTGGCCGTGACGCTCGCGGCGCGACACCGGCTGCAGCGCGTCGACCCGAACGATCCGCGGTCGCCGATCAAGGAGCCGATTCGCTACTACGTCGACCGCGGAATCCCCGAGCCGGTTCGCTCGGCGACCCTCGAGGGCGTGAAGTGGTGGGAGCAGGCGTTCGACCGCGCGGGGCTCATCGGCGGGTTCAAGGCCGAGCTGCTTCCCGAGGGCGTCGATCCGATGGACTCGCGGTACAACGTCGTGCAGTGGGAGAATCGAAACGAGCGAGGGTGGTCGGTCGGCGGCGCGCTGACCGATCCGCGCACGGGCGAAATGATCAAGGGCATGGCCCGACTGGATTCACACCGCGCCCGCACGGACTACAACCTCTTCGCCGCGCTGATGGGCGCCGACGCGACGCCCGCCGACACCGCGTTCGTGCTGGCGCGCGTCCGTCAGGTGAGCGCGCACGAGGTGGGGCACACGCTCGGCCTCGAGCACAATTACATCGCGTCGACGTATGAGCGCGCGTCGGTGATGGACTATCCGCCGCCGCGGGTGCGGCTCGACGCCAACGGACGTATCGACGTATCGCAGGCGTACTCGGTCGGACCGGGCGTGTACGACATCTGGGCGATTCACTGGGGGTACGGCGTCTTCCCGGCCGCGAGCGAACGCGATTCACTGCGCGCGATCGTCGCCGACGGCCTGCGACGCGGCTACCTGTTTCTGTCCGACGCGGACGCCCGGCCCGAGTACGGGTCGGATCCGCGGGTGAATCTGTGGGACGACGCGGCGTCGGCAATCGACTTCCTGAAAGCGGAGACGTCGGTGCGCCGCGTGGCGATGTCGGCGTTCGGCGAGCGGAACATTCGCGCCGGCGAGCCGATCAACCTGCTCCAGGAGCGCTTCGCCGCGCTCTACTTCATGCATCGCTTCGCGCTGAACGCGCTCTCGAAGACGATCGGCGGAATGGAGTACTCGAACGCCGTGCGCGGCGACGGACAGCAGGCGACGCGGCCGATCCCATACCAGCAGCAGGCGAATGCGTTGCGCGACATGCTCGCCGCGCTGCGGCCGGAGGAGCTGGCGATCCCGGACACCGTGCTCTCGCTGATGTCGCCGAACGCGACGGCGGTGACGCCGTTCGTGGAACTGTTCGGCAGCCGCACGCGGCCGGCGTTCGACGAGCTGGGGGCGGGGCAGACGCTGGCGCAGATGATCGTCGACATGATTCTGCAGCGCGATCGGGCGGCGCGACTCGTTCAGTTCGCGACGCGCGGCTCAGGTGCGCATTTGACTTTTGGCGCGACGATCGACGCGCTCGTCGGCGCGACCTGGAACGGCGCGGCGGCGACGCCAAAGCTGGCGGCGCTTCAGCGCGTCACGCAGCGCGTGGTGACGGAGAAGCTGCTCTACCTCGCCGCGGATTCCGACGCGGCGCCGGAGGTTCGCGCGATGGCGGCGCTCAAGGTTGGCGATCTACGCAACCGTGCGCGCGGCAAGCTCGCCGCCGCGAACAACGACGAGGAACGGGCGCATTGGTTGTCGATCGTGGACGAGTGTACGCGGTGGATCGACAAGGGAGAGCTGCCGAAGCTCACTCGCTCGCTCGTCGCGCCGCCGGGGGATCCGTTCGGGATCGACCCCGGCTGAGCGCGAGGCGGGGAGGAAAGACTCCTCTAGTGGTAGTACATCTCCGCCCAAGACCGTTGCGTGAGCTTCTTGGGGATGGCGGCGCCGATCATGGCGTCTGCGATCGCGCACGACGAGTAGGTGATGAGCGCGTTACCGAGCACCGAGTTGAGCTCGAGATCGACGTCAGCGGCCATGACCGCGCCGTTGAAGTGCCCGCCCTGACCCGCGGTCGTAAGGTGGCCGCGGATGATGACCGGGCCGTACCACTCGAACCCGCCATCGACCTGCATGTCGCCGTCGACGAGAAGCATGCCCTGGCCGCCTCCGCCGGTGAGGTGGGTGTTCCCCGTTTTGTCGGAGACGTAGACGATCGGGAAATAGCTCTCACACGCGCCGGCCGGCGTGTTTCGGGTGGGGTCGCCCCAGTTCATGTTGTCGGCCGTGTTGCAACCGCCGCCGCCTGTGGTCGACGGGCTCGGCGCCTTGCTAACCTGGCCCGGCGTCAGGCTGATGGTCGCGGCCGCAGTGAGCGTCTGCCAAGTGACTCCGTTTCCGAAATTGAAATAAGTATTGCTGTCGCCGGCAACCGGCGTGACTTTGACATCCGGATTGCCGTCGACGCACTTGAAGCTCTTGCAACCCGAAAGAGAGATCGTACTGCTGTCGCCCGAAGTCGCCGCGATGCCGGGCTGCTGAGGCCCGGTGGGGCCGCAGTCCGTCCAGCCTGGCGGGGGCGTGTCGGTGCCCTCGATGAACGAGCTGCCGCCCAGCTTGAGCCCGCCGCGCAAGGTCAGCGCCGCGAGAACGTTGATCGCGGGGAAATTCAAGCGAATCACGTTGCTCGTCCGGTGGAGCGCCTGCGTGCTGCCCGAGCCGGCGTATCCCGTCGAGACCAGCAGGTAGGTGTTGGTGTTCAAATGCGTGACCTGCACGGTGTCGGCGAAGCCGCGCGACGTCTGTTTGTCGCCGATGGTCGCGATGGCGCCGGTCGCCAGCTTGCTCATGACCGAGTTGTTCCAGCTCGCGTAGGCGTTGTTCAGCCCGTACTCGGCCGCGCGGAAGGCGCGTTCCTGCGTGATCGTGTTCCGGCCGACGCGATTCTCCTGCGTCGCGGAGAAGAACACGCCGGCGAGGATCATGCCGATCAACACGATCGACCCGATTGCCATCGGCAGCGCGAGGCCCTTTCGGGCCGAGAGTCGCAAGTGTCGGCTTTCAGTCATGGTCAGGCTCCTGGTCAGCTTCTGTTGCGAAGGGCGACGCTCATGGAGAGCGAATCGTGGTACACGCCCTTGGTCATGCCCTGCATGTGGACATAGGCCGCCGTCTGTCCGCGAATCGTGATGTCGATTCGCGAGACCTGCGCCGGCACGTTGGTAACCGTGCCGGTGGAGTCGTAGTACGTCATCCGGATGCCGCTCGTGTCGGGGGTCGTCGACGCCGCGTACGGCCGGAACGGGCCGGCGATCGGGTTGATCGCGTTCCCCACGCCGCACGCCGGACTGCAGTAGCCGAGGTACCAGAGGCCGTCCGCGAACTGGTGGAGGCTGTAGTGCGCCGTGCGGATGAAGCGAACCGGCGCGCCGTCTAGAATCGTGGCCGAGACGTTGCTCGTGAGGACGAGCGGGTTGGCGGCTCGCCGCGTTGAACGCCGCGTCGCAGGTGCTCGTACCGAGGGTCAGCGACGTCACGCTGTACAGCTTCCACGTGTCGTCGGTCGCGTCTGTCGTAGTAGGACCTTCGTCGAAGATGTACGCCTGGTCGCCGAAGGTCGGCTTGGCGATCCAGGAGGTCAGCGTATTGCCGTTCGTCAGTGCGCCGGTCTGCGGAATGATGACCGTATTCGTGTTCGCCGCCGGCGCCTTGCACACGACCGACGTGCCGATCGTGTAGTTGAACTCGATCGACGAGTCGGTCATGGTGGTGATGTCGCCGCCGGACGCTCGAGATGCCGCGCAGGTCGCCGCCCAGGATGGCTTCGGCCTGACGAAGCTGCGTCCGCAGCACGATCAGTTCGCCCGTGCCGTTGTAGAACTGTTGCTGCTTGGTCAACACGTTCATCAGCGAGCCGCCGACGATGGCGAGCAGCACGAGCACCACGAGCGTCTCGGCCATCGTGAAGCCGGTGCGCGAGTGCGTGACCGCGCGCCGGGAGGTTCAAGCGTCGGGATGTTCATGCGCATGGCACCACCGACCGCATCTCGACGTAGCGCGTGAGGCCCGCGCGCGGCGTGTAGGTCACCGATTCGACGACGGCTTGGGCCTTCCCGTTGATCGCGGTGATCACCCAGTTCTCGGCAAATGGCGGGTGGTCGCCGTGTCGCTTGTTAGATAGGTGCAGCCCTTGCTGCGAATGGTCTCCATGCGCTGCGTGGCGACGATGGCGGCGATCGCCGACTGATTGCCCCACCGCATCTGCCGGAGCACGCCCACCGCGCCACCGGCGAGCGAGAGCAAGCCGATGCTGATCAGGATGATCGCGATCAGCAGCTCGGGCATGGTGAACCCGGCGCGGACGCGCGGGGCGCCATCTGGCGCCGCGTGCCGCCTTACTGTCCGCACTTTCGCGCGATGAGACCGAGTCGAGAAACGCATATGGAGTCCTTGACGCCGTTTCGAGTAAAGACGTAGGTGCGACCCGCGGAAATGTTGGTGCTCATGCCTCGCGAATCGAAGATGATCGAGTCCTGGCTCGGCGCCGAGCCTCCGAGCGTGACCGCGACCCCGCGAGCGTTCATCAGCGACACGCCCTTCGAGACGTTGATGCTCGTGCCGTCCGGCTGATTGACGTTCGACCAGATCGTGTTGCTGTTCGCGTGGAAGTGTCCCAACTGCGACTGGCGGATCGCCGCGGCGCGGGCCGTGGCGAGATAACTGCTGAACTGTTGCTTCGCGGAACGCACGGACATTCGGTCGCGCATGCCGGCGAACTTGGGCATCGCGATCGCCATCGTGATGCCGGCGATGACGAGCACGACCATCATCTCGATGAGGCTGAACGCCTCGGCGAGACCGCAGGCTTCCGTGCGTGCGCGCGTAAAGGGCAAACAATGTCATCAGGGTGCTCGGGTACGAAATACGATCACGGCCGCTCGACGCAGCCCGACCACTCAAAGGACTGGAGGCGCGATCGTTCGGTAACCCTAAAGTATCGGCACGCGTTGTCGCTGCCAAAGCGACATGTCAGCGCGGTAAACATCCGCCGAGCAACATGTTAAGGACGGTCGCGCGCGCCACGTTGTCACGGATTTTCACACCCTCGTATTGTTCTAAAACGTGACAGTTCCGGCGGAGAACTAGGTCATGAGCATTCGCAGGCTCGGTGTGATCGGAGCGGGGACGATGGGAGGCGGGATCGCGGCGCTCGCCGCGTCCGCGGGCGTGCCCGTGATCCTCCTCGACGTGCCGGGTTCCGGGCCCGATCGGAACGCCGTGGCGCGCGGCGGCGTCGAGCGCGCGAAGAAGGCGAAGCCCGCCGCGTTCATGGCCGCCGACCGCGCCGCGCTGATCGAGATCGGCAACACCGAGGACGACCTCGAACGCCTCGCGGGGTGCGACCTCGTCGTCGAAGCGATTATCGAAAAGCTCGAGCCGAAGCAGGCGCTCTTCGCCCGCCTCGAAAAAGTGCTTCCCTCGCACACGATCGTCGCTTCGAACACGTCGAGCATTCCGATGAGCATGCTCACGGACCGCCTCGGCGTGGATCTTCGGTCTCGCTTCGTGGGCATGCACTTCTTCAATCCGCCGCGCTACCTCCACCTGCTCGAGATCATCCCGGGGCCCCAGACGTCGAGCGCGACGATCGACGCGGTGCGCCGCTTCAGCGACCGGATCCTCGGAAAAGGGATCGTCGTCGCCAACGACGTTCCCGGATTCGTCGCCAACCGGCTCGGCGTATTCGGCATGGTGCTCGCCATCCGCCAGATGGAGAAACACGGCCTCACGATCGATGAAACCGACGCCCTTACGGGCGTCTTAACGGGCCGCTCGAAGTCGGCGACGTTCCGCACGGCCGATCTCTCGGGCATCGACGTGATCGCGCACGTGACCAAGGAGTTGAGCGAGGCGACCGGCGAGGACTTCGCGCTCTCGTCATGGGTTCTCGATCTCGTGAAGGCCGGGCGGCTCGGCGAGAAGAGCGGAGCGGGCTTTTACCGGCGCGTCGGGAAGGAGATTCAGACGCTCGACTGGAAGACGGGCGAATACGCGCCGCAATCGAAACCAGAGAGCGCCGAGCTGTCGCGCCTCGCCGCGATGCCGTTGGCCGAGCGATTCGCCGCGATCCGCGGCTGGGGGGGGGATACGAGCGATCGCTTCGGCGCGTTCGTGCAGGAGTATCTGCTGCGTTTTTCGCATTACGTGTTGACCACGGGACCAATCGTCGCACGCGACATTCCGTCGATCGACGACGCGATGGCCTGGGGTTACGCGTGGGAAGCCGGCCCTTTCGCGCAGATGGATCTACTCGGCACCGAGTTCCTCGCGAGCGGATTCTCGCGACTTGTCGCTGGAGAGCCGGATCTACTGCGGCGGGCCGAAGGACGGGTTCTTTCGCGACGACGGGGCGAAGGTCCTGTCGTTCAAAGAGGGCTACGAGCCGGTCGAACGGCCCGCTGGTGAGATTCGGCTCGCCGATTTTCATCGTCCGTCGAACCGCTCGCGCGTCCTCGAAGACTCGCGCGACGCGTCGCTGATCGACGTCGGCGGCGGCGTGGCAGTGCTCGAATACCATAGTAAGCTCAACACGCTCGGCGAAGGCGTGATCGCGATGATCCACCGCGCCCTCGACCGCGTGGAGCGCGATGGGCTCGCGGGCCTCGTGATCGGCAACGACGATCCGCGCACGTTCACGGCCGGCGCCGATCTGATGTACATGCTCACGCTTGTAGACGAAAAGGATTGGTCGCGCGCCGCCGAGGCCGTTCGCCACTTCCAGAACACGGCGCTGCGGATTCGCCAGTCGCCGTTTCCCGTCGTCGCCGCGCCGTTCGGCCTCGCGCTCGGCGGCGGGTGCGAGTTCTCGCTCTACGCGGATCGCGTGCAGGCGCACGCCGAGCTGTACATGGGGCTCGTCGAGGTCGGGGTGGGGATCATTCCGGCGGGCGGCGGCACGACCGAACTGCTTGTTCCGCTTCGCCGGCGAGCTCGCGCCGTACATCGAGGCCGATCCGTTCGAGGGCGTTCGGCGCGCGTTCCAGACGATCGCGATGGCGACGACGAGCACCAGCGCGCTCGACGCCCGCTCGATCGGCTATCTGCGTCCAGTCGATCGGATCACGATGAACCGCGACCGTTTGATCGCCGACGCCGTGGCTCGCGTGACGGATCTCGCCGCCGACTACGTGCCGCCCGTGCCGCGCCGAATCACGGCGATGGGAAAGGACGCACTCGGCAACCTCCAATACGCCGCGTGGGCGATGAAGGAAGCCGGCCAGATCTCGGATCACGACGTTCGCATCGCGCACGAGCTCGCGTACGTGCTCACGGGAGGCGACGGCCCGCCGCGGCAGGTGACCGAGCAGGACCTGCTCGACCTCGAGCGCGAGGCGTTTCTTCGACTGCTCGGCACACGCGAAACGCAGGAGCGTATCAAGTACATGCTGAAGACTGGTAAGCCGCTGAGGAACTGATGGTGGACCGGTGGACCGGTAGACCGGTGTACCGGTAAAGCGAACTGCGGCTGCCCCGCGGTTTCCCGGTCTCTCGGTCACCGGTCCACCGGTCCACCGGTCCACCGGTCCACCGGTCCACCGGTCCACCGTCTCACCAGAGGTACCTGGACATGAAAGAAGTCGTGATCGTTTCCGCCGTCCGTAGTCCGGTCGGCCGAGGAAGGAAGGACGGGTCGCTTGCCGACGTTCACGCCGTCGACCTTTCGGCGGCGATGATGCGCTCGGCGATCGATCGCGTCGGGATCGACCCGGCGACGATCGACGACGTGTACTGGGGCTGCGCGATGCCCGAGGCGACGCAGGGGCTCAACGTCGCGCGCCTCGCGTGGCTGCGCGCGGGTCTGCCGGTGAGCGTTCCCGCGGCGACGGTGAATCGATTCTGCTCGTCGGGCTTGCAGACCGTCGCACTCGCCGCGCAGGAGATCATGAGCGACATGGCCGACGTCGCGCTCGCCGGCGGCGTCGAGATGATGAGCCAGGTGCCCATGTCCGGCTACCACACGCGGCTCGATCCGGAGATCACCGAGTCGTACATCGGCATGGGCTACACCGCCGAACGCGTCGCCGAGCGGTGGAAGGTGACGCGCGAGGATCAGGACCGGTGGGCGCTGGGCAGCCAGCAGAAGGCCGCGCGCGCGTTGAGCAGCGGAGCGTTCGACGGGCAGATCGTGCCGGTCGACGTCGAGCGCGTAGCGTGGAAGGGCGCCGAGAAAACCGAGAGCACGACGAAGTTCGAGCGCGACGAGCTGCCGCGGCCCGACACGACGCTCGAGGGGCTCGCGAAGCTGCGTCCGGCGTTCAAGGTCAACGGAACCGTGACCGCCGGGAACGCGAGCCCGTACTCCGACGGCGCGGCCGCGGTGCTCCTCATGACCGCCGAACGCGCGAAGGAGCTGGGACTGAAGCCGCTCGCGCGCTTCATCACGTTCGCGGCGGCGGGCGTCGAGCCGGACGTGATGGGCGTCGGTCCGATCAAGGCGGTGCCGAAGGCGCTCAAGCGCGCCGGCATCAAGCTCGACGACGTGAAGCTCATCGAGTTCAACGAAGCGTTCGCCGCGCAAGTCGTCGCGGTCGTTCGCGAGCTCGGATTCGACGAGTCGAAGGTCAACGTGAACGGCGGCGCGATCGCCCTCGGGCATCCGCTCGGCGCGACGGGCGCCAAGCTCACGACGCAACTCGTGCACGAACTCGGGAAGCGCGGCGGCGGGACGGGTCTCGTGACGATGTGCATCGGCGGCGGGATGGGCGCGGCGGGCCTGTTCGAGGTGTACGCCGCGGCCTGACGGGGGGGCCGCGTCTGGAATCCGTCGGCTGTGCGCGGTATTGTCTCTCGGCCTCACCCGAGAGAATCGTCAATGCGCTCGCTGCTCGCGCTGTTCGTCGCGGCCGTTCCCGCGTTCGCGTCCGCCCAAGGGGTCTCGGTGACGTTCCCGAATCCGCTTGCCCGTCCGCACATGAGCTACACGATGAACAGCCAGTCCGCTCCGATCGTCATCCGCGCCGACCGAATCGTGGACGGCCGCGGCAACGTGATCCAGGGCGGTGACGTCGTCGTCGAGAACGGCAAGATCGTGCGCATCGACAAGACGGCGTCCGGAACGCCGACGTACGACTTGCGCGGCTTCACGCTGCTGCCGGGTCTGATCGACGCGCACGCGCATCTGTCGTGGTACTTCAACCGGCAGGGCCGCTATCACACGCGCGCCGACGGCGACACGCCGGTGGAATCGATGCTGTCCATGGCGGCGAATGCCTACGCCACATTGATGGCGGGATTCACGACGATTCAGAGCCCCGGCAGATCCGGAGGACAAGGATCTCCGCGAATGGATCGCGAGCGGCGGCGTGCCCGGCCCGCGCGTGCTCACGTCGCTGTCGATCCGTTCAACAACACGCGCCTCGGAGCCGGACTCGCTTCGCGCGCTCGTGCGCCAGCGCAAGGCGCAGGGCGCCGACGTCATCAAGATCTTCGCGTCGGCGAGCATTCGAGACGGTGGCGCGCAGACGATGAGCGACGCGCAGCTCGCCGCGCTCTGCGGGGAGGCGAAGGCTCAGGGCATGCGCACGATGGTCCACGCGCACAGCTCCGAGAGCATAAAGGCGTCGGTGAACGCGGGCTGCAATCAGATCGAGCATGGCGTGTTCGCCAACGACGAAGTGCTCAAGCTGATGGCCGACAAGGGCGTCTACTTCGACCCACAGGTCTGCCTCGTCTTCCGCAACTATCTCGACAACCGCGCCAAGTACGAAGGGATCGGCAACTACAACGAGGCCGGCTTCGCGGCGATGGAGAAGGCGCTGCCGATGGCGGCCGAGATGTACAAGCGCGCGATCCACACGCCGGGACTCAAGGTCATCTTCGGGACCGACGCGGTCGCCGGGCGCGCACGGGCGGAACGCCGAAGAGCTCGTGTGCCGCGTGAAAGACGGCGGGCAGTCGCCGCTCGACGCCATCACCTCGGCGACGTCGCTCACCGCCGAGTCGATGCACCTCGGCAACGAGATCGGGGCGATCGCTCTGGGGTTGCAGGCCGACATCATCGCCGTGCGCGGCGATCCGACGAAGGACATCACGGCGCTGCGAAACGTGCAGTTCGTGATGAAGGGCGGAAAAGTCTACAAGAACGATCGCTGAGCGGGGGCGCGCTCAGCCGCGCATCGACGCGGAGTCGAGTCCCACTCAGCCGCGCATCGCCGCGGCGTCGACCCCTATGGCCGCGCACCAGCGCACGTAGGCGGCGGGCGAGATCTCCGACGGCTTGATCTCGCTCCGCCCGCCCCAAAAAACGTTCGTGTAGGACACGGGCATGCCGATCGACGCGAGGTGCGCGTCGATCGCCGCCTTGTGCGCGAGCACCGCGGGCTTCTCCGTGCCGTGGGCGACCGCCATGATGTTCACGTCGGCGAAGTCGGGTCCGCCCTCGCGCCAATACGCATGCGTGAGGATGTGATGGCGGCCGACCTCGCGTCCCGCCTCGATCTCTCGGCCGGCGGGCACGCGCCAGTGAAAGAGCGCGTTGTAGCGCGTGACGCGCGTGCCGGAGGTCGACGGCTTCACGTGCTCCAGGAACGTGGAGAATCGTCCGATCACGCCACGCTCGTTCAGCGACCTGGCGACCGACGCGAACTCGTCGAGTGAAAGCCCTGCCTCCCGCGCGCGCCCCCGCCATGGCTCGTCGACGATCTCTTCGACCGCGAATTCCCGCTTGAGCGGCTCGAGCACGCGCCATTCGAGGTCGCTCAATTCGACGATGTTCGTGTCGATGACCTGTCCCGGCCCGTCGGTCTTGCTCCCGGGCTCGATCCCGCGACGCCGCACGTGGCCGACGCCGAGCGCGAACAGCCGCTTCGCCGGCATGATGCGATACGTCTCCGCGCCGACACGCGCGGCGAGCGCGTCGCAGTGCCGCGCCATCGAGAACCCCTGAGGCACCTTGAGCGTGGTCCACAGGCGAAACGCCGACCCCGTCGTCTCCGCATCGGTCGAGCGGATCACGATGTGGCCGGAGAAGGGATCCTCCTTCCACATGAAATCGAACGCGGCATCGAGTCGGTCGCTCGGCACGCGCCAGGCGACCAGCGCGCCCGGCGCGAGGTTCGTCGCCATCAGCGTCTGCCGAATGCGCCGGATCGTCCCGGCGGCGAGCATCGCGCGGAGGCGATCGTGGACGGTGGCGACGTCGACGTCGGCGAGGCGCGCGATCTCGGCGAACGGATCGATCAGAAAACCCGCGATGCGATCCTCGGACACCGCGAGGATGCGCGCGTTGAGCGGGTCGGTGATTTCGGTTGGGACAGAGGCTGCGACGGCCATCCTACAAAGCTAGCCGGCGGTGCGCGGTCAGTTGGCCGTCGGCATCGGCGTAGGCAGCCACACGGTGAATCGCGAGCCTTCGCCGAGCACACTCTCGACCGTGATGTCGCCGCCCATCATCTGGGCGAGGTTGCGGCTGATCGTGAGACCGAGTCCCGTGCCGCCGTGCGATCGCGTGTAGCCGCCATCCACCTGCACGAACGGCTGAAAGATCCGATCGAGATCGCTCGGCGCGATCCCGACGCCGGTGTCCTGCACCGTGATCGTCGCCCACGGCGCGCCGAGGCGTTCCTCGGGCGCGGCTCTCTTGGCGCTCCCGCAGCAGACCGAGACCGTGCCGCCCGCGGGGGTGAACTTGACCGCGTTGCCGAGCAGGTTGGTGAGGATCTGCTGAACGCGCTGCGGGTCGCCGACGTAGCTCGTGCGGGGGATGCCCTGCAGCCGCGCGTCGAGATCGACGCCCTTGGTCGTCGCCGCCGGCCGAATCAGTCCGAGCGCGGCCTCGGCGACTTCGCCGACGACGCCGACGGACGACTCCACGCCCATCCGCCCTGCTTCGATCTTCGAGAGATCGAGGATCTCGCCGATCATCGACGTCAGATGCTCGCCGCTGGCGCGAATTCGCGAGAGCTGCGTCGCTTGCGCGGCGGTCACCGGACCGGCGATCCCCATTTGCAGCAGCTCGGCGTAGCCCATCATCGCGTTGATCGGCGTGCGGATCTCGTGGCTCATCTTGGCGAGGAAATCCGACTTGGCGTTGCTCGCCGACTCCGCTTCGAGCCGCAGGTCGAGCGAGCGCCGATAGATGAGCGTGTTGTCGATCGCGACCGCCGTGCGGCGCACGACCTCGGTCGCGATCTCGAGGTCTTCGTCGCCGAAGCGGCGCCCCGACGTGGTCATCGTGAACGACATCGCGCCGAACGCGCGGCCGCGCGCGATCAGCGGAATGCACATGAACGAGTTCGGAGCGACCTGCTGCAGCAGCCGCTTCATGTCCTCCGAATTGATCGTCGCGCGAACGGCTTCCCGATCGATGACGGGAACGATCATCGGCCGCTGCGTGCGGATCACCTCGGGCACCTCGCCCGGTCCGTCCACTCGGTACTTGAATCGGCGCATGAGGTCGACGACCGCTTCCTGTTTCAGCCGGTCGCGATGGACGGTGGCGATGCGGCGAATCGTCCCGTCGTCCTCCGCCACGTGGATCGTGCAGTAGTCGGCGAGGCGCGGCACGCAGTGTCGAGCCAGGTCGGCGAGGAGTCGCTCGTCGGAGAGCGAGCCGGCCACGATGCGGCTCGCCTCGGCGAGAAACTCCTGCGTGTCGACGGACTTGGTGAGTCGGGCGACGGCGCCCGCCGACGACGTGGCCGAGTCCTCGACGCGCTGCACCATTCGGTTGAACACCGCGCCCAGACGGCCGATCTCGTCGGTGCGTCCAACGTCCACGCGCCACGCGACCTCACCGTTCGCGATCGCCTCGGCGGCGTTCGTGAGCTCGGTGAGCGGGCGGACCAGGCGGCGCGTGGCGATCCACGAGAGAAATGCTCCCGTGGCGGCGAACAGAAACGCGAGCGTGCCGAGGACTCGCAGCGACGCCGTCTGTTTCGCGAGGATGCCGCTGAGCGGCTGCTCGATGGAAACGGAGAGCGGGGTGCCGCGGACCGGCGCGCTCGCGCTCAACATCGTACCGACATCCGGACGCTCGACGAGGCCGAGACTGTCGAACAGCTCGCGGTGTCGGAGCGGCGCGGAAACCGGCTCGCCGGTGAACTGCACCCAATTCGAGCCGGCGGCGTCGTGGATGTAGACGCGTCCGTCGCTGCCGACGAGTTCGCGCAGCATGCGATTGATCTGCGCGTTCGCGCCGAAGCGGCGCTGCTGGACGACGTATCCGAGGCGATTGCCCGCGGCGTCGCGCACGACGGCCGTCACCCATACGGTCGACTGGCGGCCGACGACGTAGATGCCGCTGGTCAGAAGCGAGTCGCGCGTCCGCGGGCGGCGAGCGAAGCAGGCTGTCGCGAAACGCGCGCGCTTCGGCGGGGAAATCTAGCCGCCAGGTCTCCAACCACGCGGCCGTCGGCGGTCCATAGCTCCATCGGCACGGGCGCCGGCGCGTTCGGCGCCGGCGGCGACGGCGGCAAAAGTGCGCGCGCCGCCGCGGGCGAGAGTGGACGCGCCGGAGAGCGAAGCGCGGACAGGATCGCAGTGTCGTGTGCGGCGGACGAGAGGGCCGCCAAGCGCATGTTGTTGGTCTGCTCGATGGTCGTACCCACGACTCGCGCGAGCGTCGACAATCGCTCCGCCGCCCCGGCTTCGGCGGCGCGCCGCGTTTCGTAGTACGACGCGGTGGCCCACGCGCCCAGGATCACGCTGAAGAGCGCGAGCACGAGGATCGGCAGCTTCCGCTCGAGCGGAAGCTGCGTAGGCGAGACCCGTTCCGCGAAACTCGGCGCCGGCAAAATCGTTGCCGTCACGTTCGCGCCGCCCGGCACTCTCAGGTCGCGCCTTGGCCATCTCCGTTCTCGAGAGATCGCCATAGGTACCAACACGCGACTGTGCTGTGCGGACTCCACTTCGCGCCGATCGCGCGGACTTGTTTGGGGCTCGGTCGCTTTCGCTTCCCATACGCGCGTCGGATCGCGTTTTGAATCCCCAGGTCGAGTTCCGGAAGTACGTTGCGACGACCGAGGCGGAACATCAAGAACATTTGTGCGGTCCAGCGACCAATTCCTTTCACTTGTACGAGATGAGCGATGAGCTCGTCATCGTTCATTCGATCGACCTCGTCCAGAGGCAGCGCACCCGAGACGACTTTGTGAGAGAGATCACGCAGATAGCCGATCTTCTGTCGCGAGAGGCCCGACGCCGCGAAGTTGTACGTCGGTGAACGCGACAAGCGACGACGGCTCCGGCTCGCCGTTCGCGAAGAGCGCGGCGAAACGTCCATGGATCGTGCCCGCCGCCTTTCCTGAGAGTTGTTGAAAGACGATCGAGCGGGCGAGCGCCTGGAAGTGCGTCCCCTCGCGCCGAACGGGCATGCGGCAGGGACCGACGGACTCGATCACGCGGGCGAGCACCGGATCGACCCGCTTGAGGTGGCGGACGGAAGCGCGATAGTCGGGCATCGGCAAAATTTACGCGTCGGCGCCGCCAATTGTGGAACCGCACAGCTCGTGTCAGGATAGGCTGGACAACATGCAGATCATTGGGACGCCGATCGATTGATGTCTAGACGAATGCTCGCGCTCGCTGTGCTGTTGCCGGCGGCCCTCTGTTCCGGCGCCCCGACGTTGCGAGGCGCAGCACGACACGATGCTCATGGGGACGACGCCCGGCATTCTACTGCCCCTGGGCGTCGCGTCGGCGCGCGCCGGATCAGGGACGTCTTGGCTCCCCGATTCCTCGCGCATCCCGATGTTTCACACGTCGATTGGCGGGTGGAGCGTGATGGTCCACGGCGCGCTATTCGCCCAATACGACACGCAGACCACCGTGCACGGTGGACGCCAGTTCGGCCTCGTCGACTGGGAGATGGCCAGCGCGGTGCGCGCCGTCGGCCCGGGCGTGATCGGCGCCACGCTGGGCACGAGCCTCGAGTCGTTGGTCGATGGGCCGCACGGCTACCCCGAGCTTCTGCAGAGCGGAGGCGCGTACCAGGACGCGCGCATCGCGAACCGCCAGCATCCGCACCCCGCCCTGATGCAACTGTCCCTCGAATATGACCAAACGCTCATTCGAGGGCTCGCCCTGGAGACCTACGCGGCGCCGGTCGGCGAACCGGCGATCGGGCCCGTGGCGTTCACGCACCGCCCGTCGGCGGCCGACGACCCGTTCGCGCCGCTGGCGCACCACTGGGAAGACGCCACACACGACCAAAACGGCGTGTTGACTGGGGGATTCTACACGAGTCACGTGAAGATCGAAGGCTCGGCGTTCAACGCACGCGAGTCGGACACCGGCGACAACCTGCCGGACTACACCGGCGCGAGGCTCGATTCCTATTCCGGCCGGCTCTCGGTCGCCGCGACGGACCGCGTGGTGCTGTCCGCGTGGACCGGATATCTGTTCGATCACGATCCGCTCGACCCGGGCACCGGGATGCAGCGCTACGGCGCGTCGGTACTTACCGCGCTGCGAGGCGTGGACGGCGGAACGTGGTCGAGCGCCTTGGTGTGGGGGCTCGATGTGCATCACCATGGCGCGCGCGAGCACGTCCATGACCCGAACGCCGTCGTTCCCGCTCATCATCTGGGTGCCAGCGCGCTGTTCGAGACGACGCTCGAGCTGGGATCGAGGATGGCGCTCTTCGGCCGCGTGGAGCAGGTGCAGAAGACGGCCGACGACCTCGGTTTCGTCGGCGGCGATCTCGGTCAGTCGTTCACGATTCGCGAGCTCACCCTCGGCGTCGCCCGCGACCTGATCGCGAGCGAGCATGGCCGAATCGGCATCGGAGCGCGCGTCGGGCTGACGCGACTCCCGGAAGTCGCTACGCGTCGCGTACGGAACGCTCACGCCGGCAGGAGGCGCGGTGTTTCTCAGTCTCAAGCCGCCCTACCCCCGCTAGCCGCGTCCGGTTTTCCGGCGCGTGTATATTGGCGTCGGCATGTCGCGCCTCTTCAAATACTTCCTCCGGGGCCTCGTCGTCGTCGCCCCGCTCGCGCTCACCGTCTACGTCTGCGCTCTGATTTTCCGGACGATCGACGGTTGGCTCGGTCTGACGATTCCAGGCGTCGGCTTCCTCATCACGATCGCGTTGATCACGGTCGTCGGATTCCTCGCCTCCGGGCTCGTCACGCGAGGCGTGCTCGGCGCGCTCGACGAGGTCTTCGAGAAGCTGCCGTTCGTGCGACTGCTGTACTCGTCGGCCAAGGACATGCTGAACGCGTTCGTCGGCGAGAAGCGACGGTTCGACAAGCCGGTCCTGGTATCGCTCTCGGCCGATGGGTCGCTCAAGGTTTTGGCTTTTCTGACGTCCGATTCGCTGGCGTCGTTGGGGGGGGGGTGTCGGGGCTCGTGTCGGTGTACATGCCGCAGTCATATGGATTGGCCGGGCACATCCTCGTCGTGCCCGCCGATCGGGTACAGCGCATCGAGGCGGATGCCGCGGCCGTGATGGCGTTCATCATCTCCGGCGGCGTCACCCACGTTCAGTCCCGACAGACGCCGACGTGAGACGTACGCGCGCGCGCGCGCCGCGAGCCCCCGCGAAACGCGTGGAGGCGAGGCCGCCGGAGTTACCGTTCGAGATTCGCCGCTCGCCGATCCAGGGCCTCGGCGCGTTCGCTACACGGCCGATCGGCAAAGGCACGCGCCTCATCGAGTACACCGGCGAGCGCATCACGACCGACGAAGCCGACGCCCGCTACCCGGACGACGAATCGCAGGCGCGTCACCACACGTTTCTCTTCGCGATCGACGACGATGTCGTGATCGACGCGGCCGTCGACGGCAACGAGGCGCGCTTCATCAACCACTCGTGCGCGCCCAACTGCGACGCGGTGATCGATGACGCGCGGATCTGGATCGAGGCCATCCGCGACATCGCTCCGGGCGAGGAACTGGCGTACGATTACGCGTTCGTCCTCGAGGAGCGCCACACGCCGGCGGCCAAGCGCCGCTATCCGTGTAACTGCGGCGCGCGCACGTGCCGCGGAACCATTCTCGCAAAGAAACGCTGAAGACTGGTGGACCGGTGGACCGGTGGACCGGTGGACCGGTGGACCGGAGCACTACGCGCGGAGTGAGCTCACGCGTGCCGAATCAGGGATCCGGCTTTCCTTCGGCGCGTCGGTTCGGCGCAGGATGACGTGCGTCGCGCGAGTTCCGGCGACGGATTCGACTCCCTGGTAGCCGAGCGCGCGCAGGTCGAGTCCCTGAAAGAGATTCTCGCCTTCGCCGAGCACGATCGGCCGCACGGCGAGGTGGAGCTCGTCGATGAGTCTCGCTTGCAGGTATTGGCGGATTGTCGACACGCCGCCGCCCAGGCGCACGTCACGGCCGCGTGCGCCGTCCCTGGCTTGCTTCAGCGCCGACTCAATGCCGTCCGTGACGAAACGGAACTCGGTGCCTCCAGCCATCTGGATCGGGGCGCGGGCGTGGTGCGTGAGCACGAAGACAGGCGTGTGATAGGGCGGCTCGTCGCCCCACCAGCCCTTCCACTTCTCGTCGGGCCAGGGGCCGCGAATCGGCCCGAACATGTTCCGGCCGAGGATCCATGCGCCGATGTTCTCGAAGCTCTTCGCGGCCATGTCGTTGTCGACGCCGGTCTCGCCGTCGGGCTCGCCGTGCTGCTGCTGCCACACGCGCGTGCGGAAGAACCACTCCATGAGCTCGGGACCGCGCACGCCGAGCGGATGCTCCAGGTCCTGACGCGTGCCGGCGCCGTAGCCGTCGAGGGATATCGCGAAGCTTCGAACGACGAGTTTGGACATGTTCACCAAGAGGTCCCTGAGTAGCCGCTGCTGAGGATTCAAGATGACGGGGCGCCGAGCGGGGACGCCAGGTCAAACCATTCCGGCGGTCGAGGTGTCGAAGCGGCTATAGTCGGATTGCCTCTAGCCCACGCGCCAATGACGCCCGCCCGTTCCGAGCCGTCGTTCGAGTCGTCGCTGCTTCTCAAGCCTGTCGAGACGCTGATCCTCACGATGCTCACCGCCGGCGAGCGCCACGGCTACGGCATCCGCAAGGACATTCTCGACCACAGCGAAGGACGCATCGAGCTCGAGGCCGGCGGTCTCTATCGCCACATCCGCCGCCTGGAGTCAGATGGCCTGATCGAGCCCGCCTCGTCTCGCCGCGCAGCCGGCGAGGACCCTCGGCGGATTCACTACAAGCTCACGACGGTCGGCAAGCGCGTGCTCGCCGCGGAAATGACGCGGATGCGGGAGCTCGTTCGCCTGGCGGAGGCGCGGCGCGTCATCGCGCCGGTGCGCACGTGATCGAGCGCTCGCCCGGCGATGCGCCGCGATTGATTCGCGCCCTGATGGAGCTGTATCCGCCCGAGTTTCGGCGGCGATACGGCGACGCGATGCTCGCGTTTCAGCGCGAACGCTTCGCCGAAGCACGAAGCGCGGGCGAGTCGCGTGTCCGCGTGTGGCGGCGCGCGCTCGGCGACGTCACGACGACGCTCGTCGCCGAATGGGCGCGCGAGCTGCGGGCCGGAGAAACCGTTTACGAATCGAGCCGAGCACCGCTCGGCATGGGAGAGCGCATGTCTTTCATTGGCCGCGAGATCGTGCAGACCGTTCGATCACTTCGTCGAAGCGCCGGCTTCAGCGCCGCTACCGTCGGCACGCTGGCGCTCGGGATCGGCGCGACGACGGCGATCTTCAGCGTGGTGCATACCGTGTTGCTGGCGCCGCTCGCTCTCGGCCATCCCGATCGCATCGTGATCCCGGAGTCGAAGCAGGTGACGAGCGGGCACACATGGTCGATCACGTACTCGGACTTCGTCGACTGGCGCGACAACCATGTGTTCGACGCCGTCGCGGCGTTCCAGGGCGTCGACATGGATCTGACCGGCGCGGGCGAGCCGGTCCGCGTGTCCGTCGCCGCTGTGTCGCCGCAGTTCTTCGACGCGCTCGGCGCGCCGCCGGCCAAGGGGCGTGTGCTGCAGGCGGTCGACTTCGATCCCAAAGCCCCGCGCGCCATCGTCATCTCGGATCGATTTTGGCGCAGCCAGTTCGGCTCGCGCGCCGACATCGTCGGCGCGACGGTGGAGATGAGCGGGATCAAGCGGCCGGTCGTCGGGGTGCTGCCGCCGGGCGCGCGCTGGCCGCTCGACGCCGACGTCTGGGTCCCGTTCCGGATCACGACCGAACAGGACCCCGATCTTCGCCGGCGCGACAATTTCGTCTTTGGCGGAATCGCTCGGCTCAAGTCGGGCGCGTCGCTCGAGCAGACGCGAACCGTCATGGCCTCGCTCGCGTCGCGCGTTGCCGCCGACGAGCCGACGATTCGCAAGGACGTGACGACGGTTCCCACGCCGATCATGGAATCGCTGCTCGGTCCGACCACTCCGCGCGTTCTCTGGATGCTGCTCGGCGCCGTCGGATTCCTGCTGCTGATCGGCTGCGTGAACGCGGCGAATCTGCAGTTGGCCCGCGCCACGGCTCGTCACCGTGAGCTGGCCGTGCGTCGCGCGCTGGGCGCGAGCCGGATGCGCATCGTACGTCAGGCATTCATCGAGAGCGGCGTGCTCGCGTTGGCGGGCGGCGTGTTCGGTGTGGTTCTCGCGCGCGTGCTGGTGGCATTGGTCGTCGCCGCCGCGCCGCCGGACGTGCCGCGTATCGAGCAGGCCACGCTGGATTTCCCGGCGCTCGCATTCGCGTTCGCGACGTCGGTGGCCGTCGCGCTGCTTTTCGGCGTCGTGCCCGCGGTGCACGCGGCGCGCGGCGATCCGCACTTCGCGCTGGCCGACGGCGGCACGCGGGCGAGCGGCCGTCGCGGCGCCAAGACGCGTCGGACCCTGGTCGTCGTCGAGCTTGCGCTGTCGGTGATTCTGCTTTGCGGCGCGGGCTTGGCGACGCGGAGCATCATGCGGCTGCGCGGTGCGGATCCGGGCTTTCAGACGCGGAACGTCCTCACCGCGTCGATCTCGCTGCCCGGCGTTCGCTACGACAGCAAGGCGAAGGTCATCTCGTTGCTGTACGGGCTGCGCGACCGGCTTGCCGCGTCGCCGGGTGTCGACGCGGCGGGCATTTCCAGCGCGAGCCCTCTCGGGGCGGGCGGCTTTTATCTGGGGCGGATGATGGTCGCCGAAGGGCGCGAGGCGTCGTCGGCGACCGAGGTGTCGATCAACTGGAACGTCACGACGCCGGGGTACTTCGCGGCGCTCGGCATGCCGATGGTGCGCGGACGCGACTTCACGGCGCGCGACGATTCCGCGGCGCCGCCCGTGATGATCGTGAACGAGCACTTCGCCAAAGCGATGTTCCCCGGCGAGAATCCGCTGGGCAAGCGCGCGATGTCGTCTCGCGACGAAAAGGTGGAGCGCGAGATCGTCGGCGTCGTGCGGGACGTCAAGTATTACGGCGCGAGCGACACGGCACGCTCGCTCGTCTGGGTGCCGTACGCGCAGAACAACGCGTGGCATCAGGGCATCGTCACCGTGCGGACGCGCGGCGCCCCGTCGGCGGCGCTGGCGCTGATCAAGCGCGAGCTGCGGACGTTCGACGGCGCGATCGCGCTCGCCAACGTCACCACGATGGATGACGCCATGGCCAAGTCGATGGCGAGCAACCGGCTCGTCGCGATACTCCTCGGTGGCTTCGCGGGACTCGCCGTGTTGCTGGCCGCCGTCGGCGTACTCGGCGTGTTGTCGTACACGGTGGAGCGGCGCACGCACGAACTGGGAATCAGGGTCGCGCTCGGCGCGGCGCGCTCGGACGTCGTCCGGCTCGTGATGACCGAGACGCTCTCGATGGCCGCGGTCGGCGTCGCGTTGGGCCTCGCCAGTGCGCTCGCCGTCACCCGGTTAGCGCAGTCGATGCTCTACCAGGTGCGCGCCGACGATCCGCTGACGTTCGCGACCGTCGGCGTGGTGTTGGGATCGGTTGCCATCGTCGCCGCGATCGTACCCGCGCGGCGGGCCGCGCGGGTCGATCCGGCTATCGCACTGCGCGCCGAGTGACGCCCGCGGTCACCGCGGCCAAACGTTGTTCGACCGGTCCGTGTCCATGCTCCGCTTGTCCGGGTCGAGCTCGATCTTGGTGATCTTTTTTCCCTTGAACCCGTACAAGCGGTCGTAGTTCACCTCGTCCGTGCTCCAGATCTCGGCCGGATAGTCGAAGTTCTCGGTCGAGCCGTCGCTGAACGTGAACCGCGCGTGCAACGGCAATACACCGCGCGCGTGGTTTCCGAAAAAGACCTGCACCGAGTCGATGTCGCCGACCTGCTTCTGCCGCACGGAGTCGACGGCGACGTCGAAGTGCGGGTTCTCGATGAACCACTCGCGGAAGAACCAGTCGAGCCGCCTGCCGCTCACGTTCTCCATGGTGCGGTAGAAATCCGCCGGGCTGGGGTGCTTGAACGCCCACCGGCGCGTGTATTCCCGGAACGCGTCGTCGAACGCCGCCGGTCCGAGGATCTCGTCGCGCAAGAGGGCGAGACCGACGGCCGTCTTCACGTACGCGTTCTCGCCGAGCAGCATCGGCTCGATGCGGTCCGGCTGCACCTCGAGCGGCACGTCGACGTTGTGCTGCATGTACGCCTCGACCTCACGGCGGTCGTGCGCCACGCGCTGGTCGTACGTGCCCTTTTCCGGGAAGCGCCGCGCCTCCGAGAAGTAGTTGATGAACGTATTGAACCCTTCGTCCTGCCACATGTGCATCCGCTCGTTCGAGCCGACGATCATCGGGTACCACATGTGCCCGATCTCGTGCGTGATGACGTTGTAGAGCGCGTACTTCTCGGGGTTCCGGTCCTCCATGGCGAGCATCGGGTATTCCATGCCGCTGATCGGCCCCTCGACCGCGCTGATCTGCGGATACGGATACTGGAACCAGCGCTCCGAGTATTCGTTGATCGACATGCGCGACATGTCGGCCGCGTCCTTCCACGGTTCGATCGCGCTCGGGCGGTAGTACGCGAAGGCCATATGGCCCTGCCAGCTCGACGCGTCCCACATGTAGTCGGGCGACGCGGCCCATACGGCGTCGCGTACGTTGTGCGCCGCGAACCGCCACGTGACCATGCCGGCGGCCGTCTTCGGACGCGCGGCGCCGCTCTTCAACTCGTCCTCGGTGATGATGTGCACCGGCGTTTCGGACTTCGCCGCCTGGGCCAGGCGCGAGATCTCCGTCGGCGTCAGCACCTCGGCGGCGTTCTGGAGCATGCCCGTCGCGGCGACGATGTAGCCCGCGGGAACCGTCACCGAGAGGTTGTAGTCGCCGTACTCGAGATAGAACTCGCCTTGCCCGAGGTACGGCTCGGTGTTCCAGCCGCGCAGGTCGTCGAAGACGCAGACGCGCGGATACCATTGCGCGAGCTCGTAGAGCGCGCCGTCGCGCCCCATGCGATCGGCGCCGTGCTCGGGAACGTTGAAGTGCCACGCGACGTCGAACGTCGTCGTCTGTCCCGGAGGGAGCGGCGTCGCCAGGTCCACTTTCATGACCGTGCCTTCGACGCGCGTCTTGAGCGGAACGCCCGTGCCCTTCGCCCCCTTCGCCGCACCGGCGACCTGATTGAAGCGGTCGATGAAGTCACCGCCCTCGAAGTTGCGCGCGCCGAAGCGCGACTCCGCCGGGAAGACGTACGAGTTGAGCGACCCGTTCTTGAACGCGTTCTGCTCGACCTGGAACCAGACGAAGCGCAGCGTATCCGGCGAGTTGTTGGTGTAGCGAAGCGTCATCTCGCCGCGCAACGCTTTCGCCGCGGTGTCGAGCGTGCCGTGGAGGTCGTAGTCGGCGCGCTGCTCCCAGTACTTCGGCCCGGGCGAGCCGTCGCCGCTGCGATAGATGTTCCCGTTCGGGAGGTTGAGCGGCGCGAAGAGCGACGTGTCCCCGGAACCCGTTGGGTCGAATCGGGTGATCGGGTTTGGCGTCGCGGGCCGCGTTCCCTGCGTGCTGGATTGAGCTCCGAGCGGGGCGCTTGCGGCGACCAAAGCGGCGACGAACGCCGCGACGTGCGATGTCGAAATTTTCATGTGCCTGGTGCGAATTGAGGAGCCTCGAGGCGTTGTGCCTACTCGAGCCAGTACCCCGTCGCGACGGCAGTGAGCCCAGCCGCCGTGCCGAAAAGTAGCGGCGCCATCCGTGCCGAGGCCTCGGACGGATTCGGCTTCTTACAACAGCCGTACCACACGCCATTTCCGTGCTGGGTCCGTGCTGGCGCCCGGCGCGGCGCCCTGGTTTGTTTCCGAGCACATGCGTGTCAATCCGCCCGCGGAAATCGTCGCCGATCGCCGGCCGCTAAGAATTCTGCAGCTCGGCGCGATCGCCGTCGTCCTCGCCGCGACGCCGTACAAACCCTTCGACCTCGACCGTTACTTCGTGCCGAAGGAGCTCGTGCTCCTCTTCTGCGCGGCGCTGGCGTCGCTGCTCGTCGCGGTGCGACTCGCTCGTGTCTCGTTGACCGTCGTGGATCTGGCGATGGTGCTGTTCCTCGTTTCGGGACTCGCTTCGGCCATCGGCGCGACCAACCCGTGGGCGGCAGAGCGGGCGCTCGCGATTTCGGCCGGCGGCGCGGCGCTCTTCTGGTGCGCCACGTCAATTCGGCGCGCGGGTCTCTCGCGCCCGCTCCTCGCGGCGCTCGCTGCAGCCGTCATTCTCGGTGCTGTCACGGCGCTCGCCCAGGCGTACGGTCTGCGGAGCGAGTACTTCAGTCTCAACCGTGCGCCCGGAGGGACGTTCGGCAACCGGAATTTCGTCGCTCACCTGTGCGCGATCGGCATTCCCGTCGTCGCGCTCGTGACGGTGACGGCGCGCCGTCCGGCGACGGTCCTGATCGGTGTCGCGGGAAGCGTCGCGGTGGCCGCGGCGCTCGCCATGTCTCGCAGCCGCGCCGCGTGGCTCGCCGTCATCGTGTCGATCGGCGCGGTGGTCGTGGCCGGGGCGATGAGCCGGGGACAGTGGCGCGGCACGAGGACGTTGCCGCGACTCTCGTACATGGGCATCGCGGCTCTCGTCGGCGCGGCCGCCGCGATCTTCCTGCCCAACCGTCTCGAGTGGAAGAGCGATACGCCGTACATCGACTCGGCGATCGGTTTGGTGAATTACAAAGAGGGAAGTGGGCACGGCCGTCTCGTGCAATACACGAATTCGCTGCACATGACCGAGACCCGGCCGCTGCTCGGCGTTGGCCCGGGAAATTGGCCGGTCGTCTACCCGAAGTACGCGTCGCGCAACGATCCGTCGCTCGCGCAGGACGAGGGCACGACGGCGAATCCGTGGCCGAGCAGCGATTGGGTCGCGTATCTGTCGGAGCGTGGCGCGATCGGACTCGCCGCGCTGATCGTGGTCCTCGTGGGTCTGCTGCGACGCGCGTACATGGACGTGCGCTCCACGCAGCCCCGAACCCAGATGGCGGACTCGGAGCACGTGATGACGTCGATGGCGCTCGTCGGCACGCTCGCCGCGGCCATCGTCGTCGGCTCGTTCGACGCCGCGCTCATCGTCGCGACGCCGGCGTATTTCGTTTGGACGCTGTCGGGAGCTTTGGCGCCGCCCTCCGACCGCACGATCGTCGCGCGGCCGTCGTTTCGATTCGCCGCGCTGTTGACGATCGTCGTGTTCGGGATTGTCGCCGTGGGTCGCAGCGCCGCGCAGCTCGCGGCGATCGCGACGTTCAGCGCGAACTCGCGCATTTCGACGATCGAGCGCGCCGCGCGGCTTGATCCGGGCTCATATCGGATTCATCTCAAGCTCGCCGAGGCGTACGTGGCGCGCGGCGAATGCGCCCGGTCACGCCCGGAGGCGCGGGTGGCTCGCGCGCTCCAGCCAAACGCCGCCGAGCCGAAGCGCGTGCTCGCTCAGTGCGGATCGCGCTAAGACGTTTTATGCGCCGGGAGGCTTCGCGGCCGGCGGCGGCGTGCCGGTAGTGCCGCGGGCCGGCGGCAACGGCAGCCCGCCCGGCTTGCCCCGTTCGGGGATCATGTACTCGGGCGGCGGCGGCTCGTTGTAGCCGCGGTGACAGGTCGCGCAAGTCACCTTCGGCGTGTCCTTCGGGTAGAGCTTGGGCAGCGTGACGAGGTTGATGTCGTTCGTCATTTGCTGCATGAAGCGCGCGCGTTTCTTGTCGGTGGCGGTGTCGCTCGCCCAGTTCCCCTGGGTCGCCAGGCGATGGCAGTTCGTGCAGTTCCAGCTCAGCGGCGTCGCGTACTCCTTGTCCATTTTGTGGACGAGCTCCGCGGCCGTGATCCCCTTGAGCACTTGAACATTCTTGAACACTTGCTCGGCGGGCTGATTCTCGCGGCCGGCGATCTCGCCCATGATCTGCGCGACATAGACGGCGCGCAGCTTCTCGAGGCTGTCGCGCGACGGCGGCGGTCGCCGCGGCGCGAGCGTCGTAACCTGCTGGCCGGCTGCCGGCCCTGCGGTCGCCGTTGTGCTGGCGATGCCGGGCGGCCGGCGCCGGCGCGGGCGTGGAGCTCGCGCCTCCATGGCCGCACGACAGCACGATGAATGACGCAACGGCGCCGAGCAGGGTTCGTCGACCGGCCATGGTGGTCCTCGTCGGGGTGGTGACGCGAGAGTCGACGGCGGGGAAAGGCAAGCGGCCGACTCGATGAGCTACGGCTTCTTCGGTGCGGGCGTTGGCGACCACTTGGCGATTCGGCCTCGCGGACCGGCCGCCCATCCGTCACCGCTCGGTGCGAACGATATCGAGTTGTAGGCGACCGTGTCCACCATCGCCCAGCTCTCACCCGCGTCGTCCGATCGCGCGGTGCCACCGAGTCCGACGGCGACGAGCTGTCGCCCACCTGACGCGGGGACGAACGCCACCGCCGACATGTAGCCGCGCGGCAGCGGACCGCGCGCCCGGCGCCAGGTGGCGCCGCCGTCGTCGGTCACCGCGACGTTGTCGAACTCCTCCTTCGGCTTCGAGTACTCGCCGCCCACGGCCACACCGTGCCGCGAATCGCTGAACGCCAGCGAGAATATCCCCGACGCTGCGTTGCCGGCGTGGAGGGGCGCATCGGCCACCTGCCACGTGCGTCCGCGGTCGGTCGACCGGAAGACACGCGCCCGCGCACCGCCTCCCGTGCCGATCCACACGTTCGACGATCCCTGAACGACGAGACACGTGCCGCTCGCCGCGAACGCCGCCTCGCCGGGTAGCACGGGAGGCGCGGCATCGGCCGGAACCTGAGCCCATGTCTCACCGCCGTCGTCGGTGGCGAGGATGAACAGCTTGCCGCCGACCGGGTCGCTCATCGCGATGCCGTGGCGATCGTCCCAGAACGCGATCGCGTCGAGGAAGACGCCCGCCTGTGCCGTCGTGAATTGGCGGACCCAATTGGCGCCGTCGGTCGTTCGGAAAATCTGCGCTTGCCCCTGCTCGGCGGGCCCCGCGCTGATGACCCACGCAAGCCGGTCGCTGCGCGGCGCGATGGCGCGAAAGTCGAGCCCCGACGCGCCGGGCACGGAATCGACCGACCATGTCGCGCCGCCGTTGGTGGTTCGTGCGACGCGGCCGCGCGTGCCGCTGGCCCACACGACCGACGCACTGGTCGCCACGAGCCCGCGAAACTCGGCGGTCGTTCCGCTCTGCTGAGGAACCCACTGGGCGTGCGTTCTCGTCGCGAACGACACGAGAACAGCCAACGCGGTGACGCGTGTCATCGATCGTCCTCCCTCGAATCGAGTCTCAGCCCCACCAGAACGCCGCGGCGAAGATTCCGTACAAGCCGATCAACGCAACCCCTTCGATCCACGTCGCCTCGCCGTCGTTCACGATCATCGCCGACGTCAGCGTGCTGAGGAGAAGGGCGGCGATGAGGAGGGGCGGCAACACCAGCGTGAGAGCCCCGCCGCCGAACGAAAACGAGAACAGCACGAGGATCGGAATCACGACCAAGGCGATGAGCAGCGAGCTGTTGAGGATCACGCTCATCGCGTACTGAGGTCTGTTCTTCGCCGCGAGGCGGATTCCGGCGACGTTCTCGACGGCATTGCCGGCGATCGCCACGACCACGATTCCCGCGAAGGCTTCGGAGATGTGGAGCGCGCTGATCGCCGGTTTCAGCGCCTCGACGAACCAGTCGGACACGACGGCCGCGCCGACCGACGCGCACGCCAGCGTCGTGATCGCGAGCCGACATGGACCACTCGGCGACCGTCGTGGTGATACTGACGGGACGCGCGGACCGGTCCGGATCGGAGCCCAGCGAGAACGGCAGGCTCGCCACGAAGACGGCCAGCAACAGCAGCGAGCAGGCGACGCTGAGCGCCTTCTCGTGTCCCGCCGCCGGCGTGTGCAGCTCCGACGCCAGCGTGGGAATCGTCAGAGCGGCGACGGCCAGCATCATCAAAGAGACGATCAATCGCGGCGACTCGGCGTCGTAATGCATTCGGCCGTGTTTGAGACCGCCGACGAGGATCGCCATTCCGAGGATCAACAGCGAGTTGGCGAGGATCGAGCCGATCAACGCGCCCTGGACGACCGAAACCAGCCCAGCGCGCAGGGCGAACGTGCACACGAGCAATTCCGGAAGATTGCCGAGCGCCGCCTGGAGAATACCGGTCGCGGCCGGACCGAGGTGGGCGCCGAGCTGCTCGGTCCCGCGCGACACGTTCATGGCGAGCAGCGACAGGGCCGCCGCGGCCGCGATGAAGCGCAGCACGTCGTTCGCGCCGGTCACGCGCAGGACCGCGGCCACGATGACCGCGGCCACGGTGGCGCCGATGATGACGGTGTCCTGCCGTGTGAGCACGCGCCAATGTAATCAGCCCGGCCTGTCGCGTGCCGGGTGGTTGCTCGCCGACGCGAGTCTCATATTTCGGCGATGATCGGATTGAACGAGATACGCGACGCCCGCCAACGCATCGCCGGCCGCGTCCACGTCACGCCCACGATGTCTGCCACTCGCATTGGGGAGCGCGTCGGAGTGCATCTGGTTCTCAAATGCGAGAACCTTCAAAAGACCGGATCCTTCAAGGTCCGCGGCGTGCTCAACAAGCTGAGCCGGCTCGGCGCGGCGGAACGCGCGCGGGGCGTGGTCACCGTGTCGGCGGGGAATCACGCGCAGGCGCTCGCCTGGGGCGCGCGCTCCGCCGGGATTCACGCCGTGGTCGTCATGCCCGAGGCGGCGTCGCCGGCCAAGATCGAAGCGAGCCGCGGCTACGGAGCCGAGGTCGTGTTGCACGGGGCCACCAGCATCCAGGCGATCGAGCGCGCTCGGGAGCTCGAGAGGGAGCGTAACCTCGTCTTCGTGCATCCGTTCGACGACGAAGTGATCTGCGCCGGCGCCGGCACCGCGGGAATGGAGCTCGTCGAGCAGGCCGGCGAGCTCGACGCGGTGGTGATCCCCATCGGCGGGGGCGGACTGATCTCCGGCATGGCCGTGGCGATCAAGGAGATGAATCCGGGCATTCGCGTGTTCGGCGTGGAACCACGCGGCGCACCGTCGATGCGGCTCAGCCTCGACGCGGGGCGGGCCGTCACACTCGAATCGGTGAACACGATCGCCGACGGCCTCGCCGCGCCGATGGCCGGCCAGGTCAACTTCGAGATCGTGCGCCGCTACGTGGATGACGTCGTGCTCATCGACGACGACGTGATCGCCGACGCGGTGCGCGAGCTCCTCGTCAGCGCGAAGCTTCTCGCGGAACCGGGCGGCGCCGCCGCGACGGCGGCCGTGCTATCGCGCGCGATCCCGCTGCGCGACGGCCAACGCATCGCCGCCGTCGTGAGCGGCGGCAACATCGCCATCGACAAGCTGCGGACGCTGCTCGGCTGAGCCAGGGTGGGGGGGCCGTCAGTCGGCGATGCCGCGGTCGCGCACCGTCATCATCGTGCCGACCATCGTCGCCACGAGACGCTCGCCGTCCGCGGAGTGGGCGATGACGTCCCCGCGGCACACGGTGATCGTCTTGCCGGCGCGCAGCACGCGGCCATGCGCCACGACGCGGTCGCCCTTCGCCGGCGCGAGCATGTTGATCTTGAACTCGATGCTCAGGACCGCGGCGCCCGGCGGCATCAGTGAGAGCGCCGCGTAGCCGCACGCGCTGTCGGCGACGGTCGCGAGCGCGCCGGCGTGAAGAAACCCGTGCTGCTGCGTGAGCTCCTCACGCGCCGTGAGCTCGATGTCCACTTCGCCCGGCTCGACTCGAGCGAGGCGCGCGCCGAGCGTCCCCATGAACCGCTGACGATCGAAGCTGCCGCGGACGCGGCGCTCGAACTCGGGGTCCTGCGGCTCGTGGCGCGTCACGTCGCGGCCGTCTGCCGGCACGCGACGCACATCGCGGCTGCGCCAAAATCCACGGCGAGCCGCCGCAACCAGGAACCGTAGAGGTGCTGCGCGCAGAGCACCCGACGGCACTTCACGCACGCGCCGCCCGCCGTGATGTGAAAGCGGACGCCGCACGCGTCGCACTCCGTCGCGATCTCGCTGTGCGCGAAGACGCGGACGCGAGGGCTCACGCCGAGCGGCTCCGGTTCACGTCAGGGCTTCTTATTGTTGTTCGGCTGGGTGCGGATGCGCGCCCTCGTCCACGCGACGACGGTGGCGCAACTCGACATGCCCGGCGTCGAGTACTGCGGCGGCGTCTCCGATCCGTGGTAGATCTCGACCGCGACCAGCTCGTCGGGACGCACGTACGTGCTGACGTCGCCCGGAGTGATCTCGGTCCACCGCGAGCCGTCGACGTAGAAATTCACGCAGCCGTTCCCAGCCGGATTGCGCGAGTCGGTGATGACGTACGTGCGGCCGTCGCCGAGCGGCATGACTTTGAGTCCGGGCGCGACGCGCATCACGTCGGCGAACGAGATCGCGTCCTTGTTGATCTGATCGCCATCCATGAAGTAGCCCATGCCGGTCTGCTTGCGTGAGAGATATCCCACGTCCGAGAGCGCTTTGTCCTTCGTTGCCTCGACGCGCATGGTCGCCAGCAGCGGCACGGCGTCGCTCATGGTGACGGTCGTCTGCGCCGGCTCGCGGGCCGACAGTTCGACGGCGACCTCGGTCACCGAGTATCCGAGCTTTCGGACCTGAAGCGCCTGTGTCCCCGACGGCAGGCTATCGAGCGTGAACTCGCCGTTCGCCTTGGTCAGAGCCACGTCGCTGCCGCCTTGCAGCGAGACGCGCGCGTCGCGCAGCGGCTGCCCCTTCTTGTCGATCACCTTGCCGGTGACGCGCGCGGTCCCGCGCGCGACCATCTTCGTCTTCCCGCTGTCGGTCTTCATCGCGACCATCGTGTCGTGCTTGCCGACGATGCTGAATCCTCGCAGCGCGAGGAATCCGTTGCTCACTTCGGCCGGCACCTCGCCCGAGCTGACGCCGTTGCGGAAGACCTGCACCTTGCCGCTCATGTCGCCCGGGAGGCCGCAGATCTTGTACAGGCCCGAGGAATCGACCGTGGCTTCACGCAGGCGAGGCTGCGGGCGGCCGATCAGATCCTTCTCGTTGAAGACCAGCTGCACCTTCGAGCCGATCGCGGGTTCCTTCGTGTCGGGGTCGCGCACGAATCCGACCATCACCGCGGGGCCGCGCATGCGCTGCGCCGACGGACAGATGGCGTTCGCGATGCGCTCCGGGCTCGGAATGCTGAGGTCGAGCTCGTTCGTCTTGTCCGCAGTGAACTTGTAGGCCGGGGTCCGCATCGACAGCCCGAGCGTATCGAGAACCGCGGACAATACCATGATCCGGTGCTCTCCGGGCGGGATGCTGTCGATCGTGAAGCGCCCGTCGATATCCGTCATGGTCTGACGAGATGCGCCCTCGATCAGCACGACCGCCTTCGACAACGGCCCATTGTGCACGCTGTCGATCACGAAGCCCTGAAGCTTCGCGAACCCCCCCGCGGCGGGCGGAGTCGCCACCTGCGCGGCCAAGGCGCCCGGTGCCGAAAGCACCGAGGCGAGCAGAACCGTGATCCAAGGACCGAGCGTCGTGCGCGCCGTGTTGGGGCGCATCGTTTGGTTGTGTGCCTTCATTGGGGGTGCCACCGGTGAAAGAGCCGACTCGGCAAAGGTACGAACCGATCGCGGGCGCTTCTACCCCTATAACCCGGGTTCGGTCGCCGGGGTCAATCGACACGCGTAACCTTAACGTGCCCAAGGTCTTCGCAGGCCGCGTCGATTTTCGGCGGCTCCGTTCGACTAGTTGTCGGTTGCGGTTGCACGACAACTCACTTTCACAGGAGACGGCCACATGCAGTACCTCTTGCTCATCTACTTGAACGAAGCGGATCGCGTCTCGCCTGACACGGCGTCCAGGGAAATGTCGAACGAGTATCGAGAATACACCGAGAGCATCGTCGCGAGCGGCAACTACAAGGGCGGACACGGGCTCCAGTCGACGAAGACGGCGACCACCGTCCGCGTACGCAACGGAAAGCGTCAGGCGACCGATGGTCCGTTCGCCGAGACGCGAGAGCAGCTCGCGGGCTACTACCTCGTCGACGCGCCCGACCTCGACGCCGCGATCTCTCTTGCCGCGCGAATTCCCGGCGCGCGTTCCGGAGCCATCGAGGTGCGCCCCATCCAGGAAATGACGGCGCCAGTTCCGGCGTGACGGCGAGCGCCCTCCCCCACGACCGAATCGCGGCGCTCTATCGCGATGAGTCTGGGCGCGTTCGCGCGACGCTGATCCGCCTCCTCGGCGACTTCGATGCCGCCGAGGAGGCGACGCAGGACGCGTTTGCGGCGGCGGTGGAGAAGTGGCCCACCGGCGGGTGGCCCGAGAACCCGCGCGCGTGGCTCGTCAGCACCGGTCGTCACCGCGCCATCGATCGAATGAGGAAGGAGGCGCGGCTCGTTGAGCGAAGCCCGCTGGTCGCCGCGTCGGTGCTCGAGAGCCGCGCGAGTGAAGTCTCCGGCGAGGAGTCCGAGCACGAGGTCGAGGACGATCGCCTGCGCCTGATCTTCACGTGCTGTCACCCGGCGCTGGCGCGCGAGGCGCAGGTCGCGCTCACGCTGCGTACCGTCTGTTCGATCACGACCGACGAGATCGCGCGCGCGTTTCTCGTTCCATCCGCGACCATGGCGCAGCGGCTGGTGCGAGCGACCGCGAAGATTCGCGACGCCCGGATTCCGTATCGCGTTCCGCCGGCGGAGGAGCTTGCCGAACGGCTCGACTCGGTGCTCACCGTGATCTATCTGGTCTTCACCGAAGGCTACGCGGCCACGGCGGGCGACGCACTCGTCCGTCGTGAGCTCTGCGCCGAGGCGATTCGGCTCGCCAGATTGCTCGTGACGCTGATGCCCGGCGAACGAGAGGCCGCGGCGCTGCTCGCGCTGATGCTGCTGCACGACGCGAGGCGCGAGGCCCGCAGCTCGCCCGACGGCGAGCTGATACTGCTCGAGGACCAGGACCGGTCGCGGTGGAATCGAGGGCAGATCGCCGAGGGGCTCGCGCTGGTGGAGGACACGCTGAGGCGCGGTCGCGCCGGACCCTACGCGATTCAGGCCGCGATCGCCGCGCTCCATGCGCGCGCCGCGTCGCCGGCGGAGACCGATTGGCGACAGATCGCCGGGCTGTACGCGCTGCTGATGTCGCACACGTCGAGCGCCGTCGTCGAGTTGAACCACGCGGTCGCCGTCGCGATGGTCGACGGACCGGCGGCCGCGCTTCTTCTCGTGGACGCGATCCACGCGCGCGGCGAGCTGTCCGACTACCACCTGCTGTACGCCGTTCGCGCGGACTTGCGCCGTCGCGTCGGAAAGATCGACGCGGCGGTTCGCGATTATCGAAGAGCGTTGGCGCTCGCGACCCTCGAGCCGGAGCGCCGGTTCATCCGAAAACGACTGGCCGAGCTGCGCGCCGTCCCGCCCATCAGCGATGCACGTTCGCCTGACTCCCGATCAACCCTTCCTGAACGGTGAGGTCGATCTCGTCGCCCTTGCCGGCGGCAAGAGGTCCGACGACGACGCGCTGTGCCCCGGCCTGAGCGTAGGCGGCGATGAACAAGTTGGCTGTCGGGAAGAGCAACCGATCGAGCAGGATGCTGGACGTGTCGTGGGCACTGACCGAAGCGATGAATCTGGATCGCCCGTCTTGAATCGCCCGCAGCTCGACCGTGTTCAACCCGAGGTTCTGAACGTGCAGCACCACCGTCTCGGCCGCGTCTCGCGCGCTGATTACATCTCCGCCGGCCGACGACTCGTGGTAGCGCGCGCACGCTCCTCCCAACAGTGCCGCGACGAGCAACGCCGCAGCGCCTTGCATTCGTATTCTTGGCATTCCCGTTCCCCCCTTTCCTACCGGCCTCGCGTGTGCAGCGGACCGGTTCGGTGAAGAAGGGCAGAATCGATGCCGCGACGCCGATTCGCGAACGGTTAGTGTCGCATGTGACTACTGATCGCGACGCGTGTACTGAATGAAGTCAGTGTACGGCGGCTCCAACCCGGCCGAGCGTAGTTGCCGCGCGATCTGACCGCGGTGGTAGCTGCCGTGCATCGCGACGTGCGTCACGATGTCGGACACGCGGCTGCGGAAGTCGCGTCCGGCGCTGTTGCGGTAGGCGACACGCCGAGCCAGTTGCTCCGCGTTCGCGCCGTCGACGAGTCGCCGGTAGAGATCCGCGTGTTCCGCCGCGAGCGCCGCCGCCTGGGCGGGCGTCATGTCCGCCGGCCAAACGTCGTGCGCCGCCGGCCGCCCCTCGATGCGCGCGAACCACAGGTGTTCGACGGAAGCGATGTGCGCGTACAGCCGCGCCGCCTCGGGATCGGGCGCCGCGTGCCGCTGCAGCGACTCGGCGACGATCGCGTCGGCCCACCGCATATGCCCGATGAGTGAAAGGAGAAGTTCGTTCATGGCCGAAATCTCTTGCCGACGGGCAACCCTCCGTGCGACAATCCGGCGCCGGCGCGGTCTTGTCGTTCCCCCTCGAAATCCGAGTCACAACCGTGCGCCTCTCGCGCTTGTCGTTCGCTCTCTTGGCCGGATGTCCGATCGCGCTCGCCGCGCAACGCATCGACCCGTCGACGTATTCGGAGATGCGCTGGCGGATGATCGGACCGTATCGCGCCAGCCGCACGAAGGCCGCGGCGGGCATTCCGAATCAGCCGAACGTGTTCTACGTCGGCGTCGTGAACGGCGGCGTGTGGAAGACGACCGACTACGGCCGCACGTGGAATCCGATCTTTGACGATCAGCCGACCGGCTCGATCGGCGCCATCGCCGTCGCGCCCTCGAATCCGAATGTCGTTTACGTCGGCAGCGGGGAAGGGCTGCAACGCCCCGACCTCTCGGTCGGCGACGGCATCTACAAGTCCACCGACGCCGGCACGACCTGGACGCACCTCGGCCTGCGCGACGGCCAGCAGATCCCGCAGATCGTCGTCGACCCGAGAGATCCCGATCGCTTGTACGTCGCGGTGCTCGGCCACCCGTACGGTCCAAACGCCGAGCGCGGACTCTTCAAGTCCATCGACGGTGGGAAGACATTTCAGAAGATCCTCTACAAGGACGAGAACACCGGCGCGGTCGACGTGGTGCTCGATCCGTCGAACCCGGACATCGTCTACGCCGTTCTGTGGGAGGCGCGCCAGGGGCCGTGGGAGAACGGCGTTTTCTCCGGACCCGGCAGCGGCTTGTTCAAATCGACCGACGCGGGCGCCACGTGGAAACGACTTGGCACCGGCTTGCCGACGTTCGAGCAGGATGGACTCGGCCGCATCGGCATCACGGTGGCGCCGAGTCTGCCGAGCCGGATGTTCGCGACGGTCGAAGCGCGTCGCGGCGCCGGATTGTATCGGTCGGACGACGCGGGCGAGAGTTGGCACCTGGCGACGACCGACGATCGCGTGGCGACCCGCCCCTCGGACGCCGCCGAGGTGAAGGTCGACCCGAAGAATCCGGACGTCGTCTACACGGCGACTGTCGTGTCGTGGAAGTCGACCGACGGCGGCAAGACATTCAAGGCGTTTCGCGGCGCCCCCGGCGGCGACGACTACCAACGCCTGTGGATCAACCCGATCGATCCGAACGTGATCCTGCTCGTCGGCGATCAGGGCGCGATCGTCACGGTCAACGGCGGCGCGACGTGGAGCTCGTGGCTCAACCAACCGACGGCCGCGTTCTATCACGTGTCGACCGACAACGCGTTTCCGTATCGCGTGTGCAGCGGCCAGCAGGAGTCGGGGTCGGCGTGCGTGCGGAGCCGCGGCGACGACGGCCGAATCCTGGCGTGGGACTGGCACCCCGTCGCCGTCGAGGAATACGCGTACGTCGCGCCCGACCCGCTCGACCCCGATATCGTCTACGGCGGTAAGGTGACGCGCTTCGACCGGCGCACCGGCTTGGTCGAGCAAGTCGGTCCGCGCATCGGGCGTGGCGGCGGCTCCCCGCCAGGCGGCGTCAGCGACTATCGCACGCTGCGAACCGCGCCGCTCGTTTTCTCGACGGTCGACCCGCACACGCTGTTCTTCGCGTCGAACACGGTGTGGAAGACGACCAACGGCGGCAAGACGTGGACTGCGATCAGTCCCGACCTCACGCGCACCGACTCGATCGTTCCCACGAACGTCGGCGTCTACTCGACGGCGGCGACGGCGCGGGCGAGACACCCGGGCGTCGTGTACACCGTCGCGCCGTCGTACCTCGACATCAAACGGATCTGGGCCGGAAGCGACGACGGGCTGATTCACACGACGGCCGACGGCGGCCTGCACTGGAGCGACGTCACGCCGCCCGAGTTGCGCGATCGTCCGTGGAGCAAGGTGTCGATCATCGACGCGGGGCGCTTCGACGCGAAGACCGCGTACGCCGCGGTCAACACGATTCGTCTCGACGACATGCGGCCGCACGTCTTCCGCACGCACGACGGCGGCAAGACGTGGACGCAGATCACGAGCGGCATTCCCGACGGCGCGATCGTGAACGTGGTGCGAGAAGATTCGAAACGTCGCGGACTGCTCTTCGCCGGCAGCGAGACGCAGGTCTGGGTCTCGTTCGACGACGGCGACCACTGGTCGTCGCTCCGTCTCAACATGCCGGCGACGTCGATTCGCGACCTCGTGCTCAAGGACGACGACATCGCCGTCGGCACGCACGGGCGGTCGTTCTGGATCCTCGACGACATCGAGCCGCTGCGCGAGATCGCCGCCAACACGTCGTCTGCGGCGCTCACGCTCTTCAAGCCGGCGACGACAATCCGCTTCCGGTCGGCGAAGTACCCGGACACGCCGATTCCGCCCGACGAGCCTGGCGCGCAGAACCCGCCCGACGGCGCGATCATCGACTACTTCGTCGGGCCCGGCACCGGCGGCGACGCGACGCTCGAGATTCTCGACGCGAGCGATCGCGTGATCCGCAAGTACTCGAGCCGCGACACGTCGATGGCGCCCGCGGACCTTGGCGAGACGCCGTCCTACTGGATCCGCCCGACGAAAGTGTTGTCGGCGGCGCAGGGCTTCCACCGTTTCGTCTGGGATCTGCGCTATTCGCCGCCCGCAGGCACGAGCGCGCAGCCCGGACAGTATCCGATCTCCGCGGTCCCGTTCGACACGCCGCGCGAACCGCGCGGCCCGTTCGCCATCGCGGGGAGCTACAAGGTTCGGCTCACCGTCGGCGACAAGACGCAATCACAGCCTCTCACGCTCAAGATGGACCCGCGCGTGAAGACGCCGCCGGAAATCCTCGCGCGGCAGCACGCGCTGGCCGTCACGCTATGGGATGCCGTCGCGCGCGATTCGGTGTCCGCGTCGCAGATCCGCGACCTCCGCGCCAAAGTTGGCGACGTACGCGGACGCGCCGACGCGTCGCTCGCGCAAACCCTATCGACGTACGACGCGCAGTTGGGCGCGCTCGCCGGTCAGGCCGGCGGTGGTCGTCGGGGCGGCGGGGGCGGCGGGGCACCGGCTGGCGGTCGCGGCGGACGCGGTGCCGCCGCTCAGCCGAGCATCGCGTCGACGAACGCGGAGCTTCTCTCGGCGCTGTCTCTGCTCGATGAAACGGACAGCGAGCTGACCGCTCAGGGGATGGCGACGGTGCTCGACGCCAAGCGGGCGGCTGACGCCGTGAATGCCCGGTGGACGGCGCTTCGGACGACGGAGCTCGCCGCCGTCAACGCAAAGCTTCGCGCGGCTGGTCTGCCAGTACTGGACGTCGCGCGGTAACGAGAGCGAGGGCGAGCGCCGGCGGCAAGCCGAGCGCTATGATCGGGAGGTTGTTCTGGGAGGACAACCCGACGAAGTGCGCGAGGAGCGCGATCGCGGCGAGCGCGGCGATCGCCAAGGCGATCGCTCTCGTCGCGCCACCCGCACGGCCCGACAACAGAAACATCGGAACGAGCACGACGAGTGCCAGCCAGAGCGGATTGAGAATCAGCAAATTCTCATTCTGATGCGCGAACACGTGGTCGGTCACGGTCCACAGCAAGAAGAGGATCGTGCCCAACAGCCCGGCCACCAGCGACCACAGCCCGATCAGGATGCTTGCCGCGACGCGCGTCCAACCCCCGCGGCTCGTCGCGGCGACGCCGAGCCAGAGGAACAGCGCGGCCACCGCGATGCCGCCGAGCAGCGCCCACATCCCGAAGCGCGGCGGAGCGTCGGGCTCGACGCCCGCTCGTGTCGACTGGAAGAGCACCATCTCGCGACGAACGAGTGGATGACTTGCGCCGGCGCCGTCCGTCACGACGATTCCGGCGATGAAGTCGTGCAGCTGCCGCGGTAGAAACATCGCCTGCCACTTCGAGAGGTCGAAGTCCGATGGGCGGCCGAGTCCGATGTCTACACCGAGCATGATCGCCGGCAGCACCTGCGTCAACCGAAGGGCGTGCCACCGGTAGGTGGTTCCCGTCAGCCCCGCGGATTCCTTTCGCAGAGAACCGCCCATCGCGCGGTCGAGAATGTCGCGCACTCGCGTGGAGCAGTTGTCCAGGAAGTAGTCATAGCGGTACTGGATGTTTTCCGGCTGCGCGTTCCGCTGAATCGCCGCCAAGACCGAATCTTTTTGCTCGGCGGTGAGATCCAGCTCCTGCGCGACCACCGAACGGTTCCAGTAGTGGTACTCGAGAAGGATGTTGTCCATGGAGTCGCCGCCCATGGAGTAGAGCATCGTTCCCTTGAGAAAACGCTGGATGAAATGCGGCTGGCGAAAATCGAACACGCCCCAGTTGAACACGGTGTCGCGGTTCGTGACGAGGTCGTGGATCTGGATCGCGTTGTGACCAAAGACCTCCCACACCTGCGTGCCGTTGCCCATCGTCAGCAACGAGATCGTAACGTTGCGTCCGGTCTGGTGCAGGGGATCGACGTGTGACGCCGCGACCGCAGCCTGTCGGTCGGCGGTTTGGGCCGTCGCCGTCGACAATGCGGCGGTCGAGGCCATGAGCAGGAGGGCGCGCAGCGCAGTTCGAGGCATCGACCGACGAATCCTAGTGTCACTCTTCACCGTTCGCGATTCCCTCGGCGACGCACGTCGCGATCGCCACAACCGTGAGCATCGGGTTTACCCCGCTCGACGCGGGAAAGGCGCTCGCGTCCGCGACGTAGAGACCCGACACGCCGAATACCTGGCCCCGCTCGTCGCAAACGGCGGTCGATCCGTCGACCCCCATGCGGCATGTCCCCATCTGGTGGGCGCTGAACAGGGATGACCAGTTCCGATCCACCGCCTCGTTCTCGATGCGGCGGTAGAAGGCGTCCGCCTCCGCCTGTGAGGCGGACTTCGCGAGCGTCAAACCGCGCGTATGAAGGGTGTGCACTTCGTCCGCTCCAGCGGCGAGATGCACACGCGCCGCGGCCGAGATACCCTGCGCGACCAGCGCGCGTTCCGGCTTGCCCAGCTTGTAGTCGATCCGCACGCTGCCGTCGGCCCGGGCGCGAACTCGCCCACCGGATGCGTCGCGCGTGAGCGCGATCATCGAAGCGACGTGGGCGGCCCGCTGCATCAACCGGCGATGCGCGCGCGCTGAAGTCCACGGAGCGGCGAGCGCGAGAAGCCCCGGGTGCGTGGGAGCCGCCTCGAGGCGAAAGCCGAAGTTGCCCGCGACGCGCGCGAACTGCGCCGACATGACCGACTGCGGAGGTCCGCGCCACGCTTCGATTGGATCGGCGTACACACCCGCGACCGCCGTCGTCGGGTGAACAAAAAAGTTGCGTCCGAGCTGCGGCAGCGAGATGCCCGAGCGCTCGAGCAACGCCGGCGTTCCGATGCCTCCCGCGCACACGACGACGACCTTCGCCCGGATTTCAGTCGTCACGAGTGATCCGGCGGCGTCCAGCGTCCTCGCGATGACCCCCTCGACCCGATTCCGCTCGATGATCAGGCGATCGGCTCGGCAATCGGTGACGATCGAGGATTTGCGTCCTCGAGGCACGGTCTGCAGATACGTGGCGACGGTCGACTGTTTTCCTCCCGCCCGACAGCCGTAGATGCAGTATCCGCATTGCTCGGTGTCGCAGCCGCGCGCGTTTCGCTCGGTGACCGACCAGTCGTAGCCGAGCGACTCGCAGCCGCGCCGAATCGCCGCGTTGTTCGGGTTCACCTCGCTCTCGTCCACGCGATGCGCCGAGGCGAATCGCGGCGACGTCGAGCGCTCGGCTGAATCGTTCGCTGGTGAACAGCCCACATCCCGACCGCTCGGCCCATTCGTCGCGGATATAGTCGGGCGTGCGAAGGCACGTCTGCCAATTCACCGTCGTGCCGCCACCGAGGCAGGAGCCGGCGAGAATCGCGACGCCGAGATCGTGCGACGCCGTGAGACCGCTGTCGAGATAGAGGCGACGCGTTCCGTCGAGCTCGCCCTGCGAGAAGTTCGGTGCTTGATCGCCCGGCCCACTTTCGATCAACACGACCTTGTAGCCGCGCGCCGAGAGCTCTCCGGCGACCGTCCCGCCGCCCGCCCCCGATCCCACGACACAGACGTCGCAATCGACCGTGGCATCGGTGTCGTAGCGCATGCTGCGGACGCTGCTCGCGCCGACCGGGCCTCGCGGCGACGGCGTGTACCCGATGCGGGGCCACACGGCGTTGTGCCCTGTCTTGTCGGTCGCGCTGTAGTACAAGAAACTCGAAAGTCGCCTGAGTGCCTGGAATCCGCTGCGCAGCGGCGGGATCCGGCTCGTCGACATCGAACGGAGCAGCCGGTCGCGGTCGGCTGGTTTCATCGCCGACAGCCGGCGCGGTTTGCCGATCGTCAGGCCGAGGAACGGACCCTCGAGCAGCCGCAACAATCGCAGCAGCGCGCGGCGATCGGCGGGGGCGAGCATGTCGATGGCATCCTCCGCCGCGCGCGGAACGCCCAGACTGGTCGCGCTGGCGGAGAAGAGCGTCGGGTCATCCGTTCCCTCGGGAGCGAGAGATGGATGAAATGCGTCGCAGGCCGCGGCGAGCGCGGCACGTTCACGTTCCGTGAGTGGGCGGGGGGGACCCGTCATCGCCCACAAACCTTTCGACGGACGCCTCGGAATGGAAGCGGTGCGCCGACGTTTCGTCGCCTACGCGCAGGGAGTCGACGACACGATGCCGCCGTTCTCGAACGCCGGCGAGAATTCCCGGGGCCGGGCGCCGTCTATTCATAAGTATGGCCTCGCCAGCGCGCCGCCTCCGTGTGGCGGTTCTCGTCGCGTTCATCACCGGTGATCCCGCGCGCGCCGTCGCGCAGCGGGAGGCCGGCGGACAGCCGCCGGTGTTGACCGCGTTCTCGATCAACGCCGGCGGCGACACGGTGTCGGCTACCGCGGTCGCCATCGCCCTCATTCACACCACGGTCGGCGCGCGGCCGTCCGAGTATCGCGTGAGCCATCGCGCGGACTTTCTCGGCGCGGAGTGGCAGGCGTACGCGGACACGCCCGTCTTGCGCGACTGGTACGAGGCGACGGGCGACCCGTGCGACGCGGCGCGGCCGTCGCACCGCGTGACGCTTTATCTCCAGGTTCGCGCGACGGTCGGCGAAGAAGTCCGCATCGTCGACGGTCAACGCCAGCTTCGCCCGGCGCGCGTCGAGAGCAATGTTCTCAAAGCCTCGATCTGCGCGCGGTCGGACCGGCCAAGGTGAGGTCAGCCCAACGCCGCAATCTTGACGGTTCGCTTCCGCCGCTGCCTACTGGGGACATCGGCGGGCGCTTCCTCCACCCGGTTCGCCCCTGGGGACGTGTCATGACAGCAATCGCATTCGCGATCGTCGCCCTTGTCGGCGGTGCCGCGGCCCAACAGGTCAAACCCAGTGACGCCGGCGACGCGTGGCGCATCGTTCGATCGGCGCAGGCCGCGGTCGAGACGGGCACCGAAGCACGCTACGAGCGCGAGTGGACGGCCGCCGTCTCGAAAAATCCGAACGACCGTCGCGCGCTGCTCGCGCTCGCCGCGCTCGCGCAGCAACGCTACCAGTACGAGCGGGCCGACTCGCTCTACAACCGAATCATCCGCCTACAGCCGGCCGGATCTCAATACACCGCGGCGGCGCACGTTTCGATGGCGCTCTGGCGCGCGATCGGCTCCGACGTCGTCCGCGCAGACTCCCTTTTCATGCTGGCGCGCGCCGAGGATCTCGGCGCTGGCGACTGGCATATCGCGTTTCAAGCCCTGGTCAACGTCGGCAAGCTGCGAAGCCGGCGCGCCGGTCCGAAGGTCGGGCTCGAACTGCTGCGCGAGGCTCGATCGATCGCTACCAACCCGACGCCCGACGAAAGCGCCGAGCTGTTGTGCGCGGAAGGTTTGCTCACCGAGCAGGCGGGCGACACCACCGGCCGCGCTCGGCTCGCCGAGGGCATTCGCGTGGCCCGCAAGGGAAAAGCGCTCCGTGAGCTGGGTATCTGCGATGTGGGTTTGGCGACGCTGCTCGAACGCTCCGGCTCCTTCTACTCGGCCGAGCGCGCCGCCGCCGAAGCGGTACAAGTCTTCGAGCAGATTCATTTTGCTTACGGCGCCGCCTCGGCGAGCCAATGGCTCGGCTACGCCAGGCTCACGCGTGGGTACTTCGTCAGGGCTCGCATTGACCTGGAGCGCGCCGTGCGCGACGCGCGCCTCGCGCGTTTCACGCAAACCGAGGCCTGGGCACGCACGGATCTCGCCGATCTCTACTTCGCGCTCGGCGACGCCGAGTCGGCGCGCGCCCAAGCCGAGCGCGCCTCGGCGCTCCATTCCTCGTATGGCGATTTGTGGGGACTCGCCGTCGACCTGCAGTTCGAGGGCTTCGTCGCCGAGTCGCGCGGATCGTTCGACGAGGCCTGCGCGAAGTACCTGCAGTCGGTCGCCGCGTTCGGCCGCGCGGGCCTGACCTTCAACGCGGTCGGATCGCTCAAGCTGCTCGCGATCGCCCAGATGCGAGCCGGTCGACTCGACAGCGCGCAGCGCGCGCTGGACGAGGGAACACGATTGGCGCGCGCGTCGGCGAACTCCGGATGGCAGGTCGAGCTTCCTGTGTATCGCGCGCGGCTCGCGATGCTGCGTGGCGACTTGCAAACGGCCGACTCGCTGCTCGCGGTGGCTCGTCCCAATTTCGACTGGCGCTCCGGAGAACAGCACAACCTCCAGACGATGCCGTTCGCCGCGCTCGAGGCGCAGCTCGCCTTGCGCGAGCACCGCGTCGCGACGGCGGACAGCGCGGTCGCTTATCTGTCGGCGGCGATCGCGATACGCCGGCGGGTCATGAGCCACGACGACCTTCGCACCGGCCTCGCGCAGCTCCGCGGTGACTGGGGCGGCTTGAGCGACGCGTATCCCGAGCTCGTCGCCGGACTTGTCGACGGCGGGCGGTTGGCGTCGGCATTTCGCTTCATCGAGAGCGTACGCGCGCGTGAGGTGGCCGACGTGACACTGCGCACGCTCGGCCGAATGTCCGATTCGGCGGCCGCCCTCGCCGGTTTCCGGCGCATGGCCGGATCCGACGCGACGATCGGCATCGACGAATTGCAGCGGCGGCTGTCCACCGACGAAGCGCTGGTTGAATTCACGCTCGGCGAGGCAGGGGCGCCGACCACCGCCATCGTCGTCACGAACGACACGGCATTCGCCGTGTCGTTGAGCGATCGAAGGACCGTCGCGCCGCTCATCGACCGGTATCTGCGCGTCGCGTCGACCGGTGTCGAGCCCATCGCGCTGAGCCGCCAGCTCGGCGCGGCGCTTCTGCAACCGATCGTGCGGGCGCTGCCGTCGCGCGTAGTGCGTTTGTCGATCTCGCCCGACGGCGACCTGTATCGACTTCCGTTCGATGGCCTGCGGCTCGCGGACGACCATTTCGCCGTCGAGCGCTACGCGATCTCGATCGTTCCGTCGGCGACGGTCGGGATGGCGCTGCGGGGTGTGCGCACTCCCGCCACTGCGACGCGTCTCCTCGCGATCGGCGATCCGGCATTCGCGCGCGAGCGCGATGGAGGAGGAACGTTCGCGCGCGTCGAGCTGCGCGCCGACGCTCCGACGGCCGACTCCGCGGCGCGGTTCCGCGAGGTGTCGCTCAGGCGCCTCCCGCGCTCCGCCGACGAAGCCAATCGAGTCGGCCGCTACGGCGTGAAGAGCGTCGTGCTCACGCGTGCGAACGCGAGCGAGGCCGCCGTGCGGTCGCTCGATTGGCGCGACGTCGCCGTCGCGCACTTCGCGACGCACGCGTTGGTCGACGGCGAAGGGCAGGCGCGAACCGCGCTGGCGCTCGCGCCGGGCGCGGGCGATGACGGATTCTTGACGCCGGCGGAGGTCGCCGCGCTCCGATTCAACGGCGCGTTGGTCGTGCTTTCCGCGTGCGAGACACTTGGCGGGCAGATTCTTGGCGGCGAAGGATTGCGCGGGCTCGTCGGTCCGATGTTCGAGGCGGGCGCGCGCACGGTCGTCGTGACGCATTGGTCGATCGGCGACCGCACGGTCTTGCCGTTCGTCGATCGCTTCTACGCGAACATGGCCGCCGGTCGATCGGTCGGCGACGCGCTGCGGCAGACGAAGCTCGCCGCCATTCGCGACGGCGCGCGAATCTCGGACTGGGCGGCGTTCACCGTCATCGGCGACGCGTCGATGATGCCGCCCCTACGCCGCGCGAATCTCCCGCCGCTCGCCTGGCTGCACGACGCCGCGCAGACGACGCGCGACACGAGCGGCGGGAAGGGAACGCCATAGACCGTCGCCTTAGCCGACGAAGATCGTTCGAATCCGCCGGCCGATCACTTCGCTGAAGAAGAAATCGGGCTGCACGGTCAATTTTCCGTCGACCAACGACGCCGGCCGGCCGCCGAGCGGGTTCTTGGCGCGCACCTGCAGGTACAGGTTGATCTGTGACGTGCCGTCGGTCGCCGACGGGGGGAACCAGCTGCGCGGCACGGCGAGCGTCGGTTGCGCGGAGTACGGCGCCCAGTTGGCGTCGCGGAAATCGGCGAAGCGACTCACGCGGTACTCGGTGGGCGAGCCCGTCACCGTGTTCTTGAGCGTGATCACGAACTGAGTCACCGTCGGATTCACGAAGAACGAATCGACCGGAGTGAACGTCTTGAGCGCGACGGCACCGGTCGACGCCACCGTGGTGTTCAGTTTTTGCGCGCGGGCGCTGTGCGTGGGGGCCGCGAACCCGATGGCGACCAGCAGTGCGACGACTACCGATGGGGCGAGCTTCATGAGAGTCACCTCGCGCGGCGCTGGGCCGCTCGTGAAAGGAAAGCGGGCGATGAAGCGATCACCTGCATCGGAATGAACGACGGGCGCGCCCGCTGATTCTCACACGCGGCTCGCGCGAAACGGCGCGCGCGGGCTATTTCGGCGTCACCACCAGACGCTGAGTCACGGCCGTCACGGTCGACTGGTCGTTGAGACGCGCCTGAACCCACCACAGGTACGCCTGTCCCGGCATCAGGCGCACGCTGTCCGGCAGCGTCAGCGCGGTGTCGCGCGTTTCCCCGGCGTACATCTCCGTTCCGGTGGTGTCGACGACGACGATCTGATACCGGTCGGCGTTCCCCACCGCGCGCCAGAGAAAACGAGTCGCGCGGTCCGAGTGCACCTCTCCGACCGGTGCGACGAGCGTGACGGGCGAATCCGAGCCTCGCAGCACCGCCGCCGTCGGAGGATTGTGCTGCCGCAGCCAAAGCGTCGACGCGCCGAGCCCCACGACGATCAACGCGGACGCGGCCAGCGTGAACCGCTGCCACGACCGGCGCGGCGGTCGCGCCGCCCTGGCCGCCGCCCACGCGATCTCCAGCTCGCGCCGTCCCTCGGCGCTCGACAACGCGATGTCCAGCGTTCGGAGCCGCTCGCTTTCCGAGCCCTCGCCCTCGACCAGCCGGCGGAGCCGTTCCGCCGACACGTCGTCGAGCGCGGGCGCTCCGTCGCTTTTCGGCAGTCCGCGCTCGTACGCGTCGCGCAGTTTCTCGTCGTTCATTTCGACCTCTCTACACCTGCCGGTCCGATACCCCAAGACTCGAGAATCTCTCTGAGATCAGCGAGGCCGCGATACAGAAGATTGCGAGTCTTGGCTTCCGTCCACCCGAGCAAATCAGCGATCTCGTGGCGCTCGTAACCGGCGAGATGCATTCGTACTACGGCGCGCCGCGACTCGGCGAGCATCGCGATGGCGCGATGAACCGCGTCCGCGAGCTCGTGCTCGTCGAGACGGGAATCGGCGCGGCGCCGCGTATCGGGCGCGATCTCGGCGACCGAGTCGTCGCTCGCCGCCTCGAAGCGCCGCGTACGCCGCCGCCGAATGATGTCGATCGACGCGGAGATCGCCGTGCGGTAGATGTACGACGCCTTCGCCCGCCGAATGAGCTCCGCCGTCCCGAGCGACCTCCACATGCGAAGCCGCAGCTCCTGCACCACCTCGTCGACGTCCGCCCCGGTGAGCCCGTGTCTCCGGGCCGACCGTCGAATGAACGCGTCGAAACGACTCACGACATGCTCGAGCGCGCGCGACGCGTCGTCCGGCGCGACGCGCGACTCCGGCTCACCCGGCGACGAATTCGCTCCTGGCACCGGCGCATTCTTCGGCGTCGGGGCGCGCAGCGCGTTGCTCGTCGACCAATCGAAGGTGGGGCACGTTGGGCGTCATGGCTCGTCGCGTCGCGCCACGCTGTGCGCGTTGGGTGACGGGAGTGTGGCTCCGTTCCGCACCCGGCGCCAGGCGCTCGAGCGCAAGACCGTTCCGGCTGCGCCGAGGGCGCTGACGCGCCACCGTATCGGCTTTCCGGCTCCTTTGGCCAGGGCCCACGCCGGCACGTCGTAGCGACGCGACGTACGCGGCAGGAGCGCGGCGAAGAGCGCGTCTCCCGCGTCGGTCGCGACCTCGACTCGAAAGAACTCGACACCGCGCTCGTCCGGTGGGATCCACATCGTCGTGACGTCGCCGTCGGTCGAGAGCGTGTCGCCGTCGCGACCGCCGAGCAAACGGAAGGCCGACACCGACGCGTCGGGCGTTCGCGCTCCCTCGCCCGCCACGACGTATCGAAGAACCGGGAGAGAAAATCCCGCGACCGCGCCGCTGTGCACGATGCCGACGCCCGCGCCCGCGTCCGAGAGATTGGAGTCGCCCTCGCGGTCATCGCTGGCTTCCACGCGCAGCAGAACCTGATACGTGCCCTCGACGGCCGACGGCAAGCGACTCGGGTCGGGCCCCGGGAGCGTTACGCGTCCATCGGGCGGAAGAAAAATGTTGAATCGCTCCAGCTGCGTGAATCGCCGCTGCGACGAGCGTTGGTCGATCGGGAGCGACGCTTCGGTGACGAGATCGCGGGCGCCCGGCGGATCTTCTCCCGGGAGCACGATTTCCCAACGGCCGATGAGGCGTCCCGTGCCGGTGTACGCGATGCGAGCGGCCACGCGCGGCGGGGCGTCGCCCGGCGCGACGAACGGAATCGCATCCTGTCCATCGAACTGAAGGTGGACGTCGGTGAGCGAGAAGGGCGCCCGCGCTCCTCCGCCGGTCAGCCGGCAGGTGACGGCGACGTATTCATCGGGGCCGCCGGCAAGATTCTGAAAGCGTCGCACGTAGAAGAAGGTCGACGTCGCGCCGCGAACCGCCGCCTGGTACGCGGCGCGCGCCACGGACGGTGGAATCGACATCACGTCGGTAAACGTCCCCCCGGCCGCGCCGAGCTGCGACAGGTCATAACGCGCCGGAAGCCGTCCGTAGATCGTGCTCGGATCGCAGCGCGTGCCGATGCCGGGTGCCGCGGCAATCAGCTCGCCGCACCAGTACGCGTCGACGGGACGCTCGTTCCGCAACCCGCCGTACGTGAGGAACACCGTCGTGGCCGACATCGAGCTGACGCTCACGCCGGTCGGGTTCACCCGCACTTGCGCGCCGAGCGTCGTCGCCGCGACGGCGGGGAGCGCGAACACCCATCGGCGAATGCTCATCAGAAGAGTCGCAGGTTGAGTCCGGTCGCCACCGTCCACTGCGCGCGACCAAGTGCCGCCGGAGCGACGACTCCGGTCGCCGCGAAGCTCGGCGCCAACGAGCCGGTTCGCGCGAAGCGAACGAAGAGCTGCCCTTGCTGCGGGTCACTGGGCGGAGCCGACCAGAGGTTGAATCCCTGGGAGAGCTCGAGGTGCTGCTCGGTGTTCACCGAGGTCGTCCCCGCCGGCGCCCTGACGTCGATCACCGAAAACGCGGCCAACGCGTTGAGTGTCGCGCGAGGCCGAAAGGATGCGTTCATCGTCACGCGCCTGGTTCGTGCGGTCTCGTCGCGCTCACGCGCGGTCTGATACTCGTTCCCCAGATCGAGCGACACGTCGCCGCGCGTGCCGAGCGCGCGTCCGACGGACAAACCCAGCACGCCCGAGTCGAAGTCGGCGTTTTCGCGCGTCGGCTGACGGTTGTCCTGATTGGCGGCGTTCACGTGCAACGCGAGGCGCGTCGTGCCGGCCTGCCACATCGCGGTTGCGTCGCCGATCGAGTTGACTTGGTCGGGAAGGTCGGTCGGCCGAAACGAGCCGTTCGCCGGCATGCCGTCGGCGGCTTGCCGAGTTTGGTTGAAGGTGAAGCTGAGCATCGGCAACAGCGCTGAATACTTCTGGAACCGAGTGCCACCCACGGCCGCCACCGGAATCACGAGACTGGCCGTAGTCGCACTCCCGCGCGTCGTGAGCACGGATTGGACACGCCCGAGATTGTCTCGCGTCCAATTCTGTGACACTTGCCCCGAGATCGCGCCGAGCGACACCGTCGCGTCGGCGCCATCCTGCTGGTGATCGGCCGCGGTCTGTGCCGCGACGCTCCGAAACAGCGGGTCGACGCGCTCATCGCGGAAGCCGAGCGTGAGATTGGCCGGTCCGCCCAATGGCGTCGCGACATTCTGCAGCACGACGGCGCTCCCCTCGACGAATCGAGCACCGCGCGTCACCGGTTGAGGGCGTTTCAGCGTCGTGTCGCCGAGCAACTGCGGGTCGGCGGCCGGATTCTCGAAGCGGCTTCGCGTGTAGCCACTGGTAAGTCGCGCGCGTTGGTTCGGCAGCGCGGCCGTCAATTGGACGCTGCCACCGGCGCTTCGCTCGGCGTCCACCACCGCGCCCTGCGTGAACGACGTGCGCGGCTGCTTCGATCCATCGAGAACCGTCATGTCGAACCGCAGGGAACCTGGGTGCGCGGCGAACAGCTCCTGACCGAGCGCCGCGCCGAAAACGCGATCGGTCGGGCGCTCGAGCCCGGAGAAATCGGACCAACCGGTCTGCGGCGACCCGCTCATGGCGCCGACCGTGAGCGACGTGGAGCCCTGCGAGACGTTCAGAGTGCTCCCGCGTGCCGCGAAGCTATTGGCGAGGTGGCGACTCGTGCCGAACGTCACGCTGCCTAGAGACAATGCTGTTGTCGCCGAGCGCAGACCGATGGAATAATCAGAAAGATCGAGGAGCGGCGCGCCGTTTCCGCGGGCCGCAAATCCGAGCGCTTCCTGCCGTCGAGTCACACCGACGTAGTTCGACTGCGTGGTGAGCGCCCACCCTCGGTCCTCACCGGCGGAGCGAAGCCCCGCGTTGAGCACGAAATCCTGAAACGTGCGGCGGTCGGGCGCGGGCATCCCGGCGGAACGTCCCTCGGCGACTTGGCCCTTGTTGCCGAGCGTCGCGCTCTGGCTGAAGACCCCGTTTCCGGCGACGGCTTGCGCCACCCGCACGGACATTCGCCGGATCTCCGCCCACCGCGTTCCCGCACGTCGGTAGAGGACGATTTCGGCGTCGCCCTCGGGGAGGGCAACCGCCGTCGGCCGATAGGCGATCGTCGAATCGGTTCGCTCGGACACGGCCGTCACGTCCACTCCGCCGACGACGAGCGCCAACTCGCCCTCTCCGTCGGCGAGGGGGTGGCTGAGAGCCAGCCGTATCGGCGAGCGAGTCGTGAGCGCGGCGAGGCGATCGACGTTGGAAGTCGCGCTGAACGGAGCCGACGACTGCGCGACAGCGACGCGCGTCGCGACGATGGCCAGGAGCGTCCCGCGGCTGATGTGGCTCACGCCGGAATGAACGCGCGGCGCGGCGCGCCATTCTCACGCCGTCGCTACAGCGCGGTGGCTACGCGTAGAGGTCGTCGAGCGAAACCGCCGCCAGCTCGACCAGAAATTCGGCGATCCGCTCCACCGACGCCGCCACGTACGCCTCGCCCTTTTCGGCGGTGGATTTGGAAGGATCGCCGATGCCCGTGTCCGAGCTGACCTGCGTCCAGCGTCGAGGCGCCCACGCCCAGCCCTCGCGAATCCCACGGAGACGCGACGCTTTCGCCCGGCCGGCGCCGGCGTCCTCGAGCGGCCGGACCAGATTCGGCGCGAGGTGGAGCATCGCGCTCGTCTCGGCTTCGCCGGCATGGTCGCCCGGCTCCGAGATGAAGCGCGTCACGTCGACGCACGACCACCAGTTGATGACCGACAGAAACACGCGCGTCCGCGGCTGCAGTTCGCGCACCATCTGCCGAAAGTCGTTGCCGCCGTGCCCGTTCAGGATCAGGAGCTTGTGGATGCCCTGACCGTCGAGCGACGCGGCGAGGTCGCCGAGCAGCGCGAGCTGCGTGCTCGGGTTCATGTTGAGACAGAGCGGGATGTCGAGCTGCGTCGTGTTCACGCCGAACGGCACGGTCGGCAGCACGACGACGCGCGCTCCCTTCGCCCACGCGCGCTCGGCGGCGCGAATCGCGACCTGCTCCGCCTGTACGTTGTCGGTGGCGTAGGGCAGGTGATAGTTGTGCGCTTCCGTCGCGCCCCAGGGGAGCACGGCGACCGAGTACTGAGTTGTTCGAACTTGTTTCCACGTGCTCTCGGCGAGCACGTACGGGCGTTCTGTCACGCCCGAATCTTAACGGGCGAGCGTCGGTTGGCGATCAGCGCGTCCACGCTCCACGGGCCGGCCCCGGCGAAGACGAGCAGCAGGAAGATGAAGCACAGGAGGATCGGCGTCTCACCCATGTTGTTGATCGGGTAGAAGCCGCGCGGGAGGTGCGCCTTGAAGTAGGCGACCGCCATCTCGCCGCAGGCGATGAACGCGACAGGCCGCGTGAGCAGTCCGACGATCAACAGCACTCCGGCGACCGTCTCGATCACGCCCGCGACGCCGATCAACGAATCGAGCACGAACGGCATCGGGCCGCGCGGCGACGGCGGGAAGTTGATGACCTTCTGCAGCCCGTGCTGCCAGTAGAGCAGCGCGGCGACGATCCGCAACAGACTCAGCGCTTCGGGCGCGCCGCGCTGAGCCAGAGCGGGCACGACCGCCGGAACTCGGTGCCTGCGGCGGTTCGATGATCGGCGGAAAACGATGTACGCGAAACGCCATGCTCGCGTTCGTCGCAAGTCGTCTGCCAACTCCGCCCGAATCTCAGGATCTGTCGCCGCTCAAACCGCTAATTCTCTCAATGCCGCGTCCACTTGTTGTTGGATCGGTCGATGTCCGGAAACGCGAGCTCGGGGTCGATCTCGATCGACGTGACGGTCTCGGGCGCGTCGAGCGTCAGCGAGTAGCGCTTCGCGCCGGTCAGCCACACGTCGACGGGAATCTCGCGTCGCTCGACGTGACCGTCGCGTCGCGTGATCGCCAGCCGTACGGGCATCGGCGCGAGGCCGCGATCCTCGATCGTGACGTCCAGCTTGCCGTTCACCGTCTGCACGGCGCCGATCGCTTGATCGAGCGTCCACGTCTCGTACCACCACGTGCGCCAGAACCAAGAGAGGTCTCGGCCGGCCAGCGAATTGAACGTGTTGAAAAAATCGTATGGTGTGGGATGCTTGAACTGCCAGCGCAGCCCGTACGTCCGATACGCCGCGAGAAAGATCGAATCACCCAGCAGCGCGCGCAGCGCGCGCATGTTCGTCGCCATCTTGTCGTACGACGCAACGCTGTACGCCCGCGTGTCGTACGGGTACTGGTCGCCGGGCCGCATGAGCGCGACTTCGCCGTCGGTGCGCGCCAGATCCAGATAACTCTCGCGCGCCGGCCCCTCGCGGTCGTAGCCCTTGAAGAACGCCTGCATCCCCTGCGCCTGATTGAATCGCGTGAGCCCCTCGTCTTGCCACGCGTAGCGCCGCTCGTCCGATCCCACCTGCATCGGAAACCACATGTGTCCCGTCTCGTGGACCTGCACCGAGTAGAGCAGCAGCGTGTCGCGCGCGCCGCCGATGCAAGTCAGCATCGGGTACTCCATCCCGGCGCACGAAACCGGACCTTCGAGCGCCGTCATCTGCGGCCACGGGTAGGGCCACAGATAGTTCGACAAGAATTCGACGACGCTGCGCTCGTACTCGCCCGAGAGATCCCACGACCATTTGCGCGCCGACGGCCGGTAGAAAGTGTTGATTCTCGTCGAGTCCTGCTTGCCGTCGCCGTCCCGGTCGCCCACGACGGCGACGGTCGCGTCCCATAGATAGTTCGGCGACGCTCCCCAATCGAAGTCGCGCACGTTTCGCGCGCGAAAGCGCCACGTGAGCGCGCGGTCGAACCCGGTCATCGTCGCCTTGGTCGTACCCGTCCCTCGGTCCTGCTCCCGTACGACGTGCACGACGTCCTTCGAACGTCGCGCTTCGGCGAGCCGATCGCGCGTTTGTTTCGACAGGATCTCGTTGGGATTCGAAAGCTCACCGGTCGCCGCGATGAGCCACCCTTGCGGCACGGTGAGATTCACATCGTAGTCGGCATACCCCATGTAGAACTCGGCGGCGCCGAGGTACGGATCGTTCTGCCAACCGACGACGTCGTCGTAGACGGCGAGCCGAGGGTACCAGTACGCGACCATGAAGACGTCGCCGGTCGTCCCCTCGCGAGGCGCGCCGTCGGGCGGAAGCTGGAACGCCCACGCGATGTCGAGATCGACCGAGTCTCGCGGCACGAGAGCGCGAGGAAGTCGGAGCTCCATGTTCGTCGCGTAGACCGAGTAGCCCGTGCCCGTGTCGCGACTCGCCAGCGCCTGACCGGCCGCGGCGACGCGCAGAATCTCCGTGCCGCCGGTGACCGGCGTCGTGACGACGCGCGGCGACGAGGGCGCGAAGAGATTCTGGTCCAACTCGATCCACAACGTGCGCAGCGTGTCGGGCGATCTATTGTAGTACCGCACCGACTCGCGCCCGTTGATGCGGCTCGTCGCGGGTATGAGCTCGGCGTCGATCGTGTAGTGCGCGTACTGCTGCCAGTAGTTCGGTCCCGGTTCGCCGACGCGAGTACGCGTCCCTTTCGCGACCGCGTTCGCGAACGCGCGCGTTTCGAAGATCGGATACGGAATCGGACGAACCGCCTTTGCCGGCTCGGGCGGCGGCGCCACGGGATGCCGAAACCTGGCGATGGTCGAGCAGCCGACCGCGCCCAGGGCCATGACGAAGACCGGGATGCGCATGGTCATGAACTCTTGGCGTCGAAGCGTTGGCGGTACCATTCGATCGTTCGACGAAGCCCGGCATCTAAGGATACGCCCGGCGCCCATCCGATCAAACGACGCGTTTCGGCGATGTTCGCGATGCGAAACGGCTCGAGAGGTCGATCAGACACCGCTCCGAACACCGGAGCCGCACCGAGCTCCATGAACCCGTAGATCTTCTCCACCAGCTCACGGATGGTGACCGCCGACCCGGAGCCGAGGTCGATCGATTTTCCGTCGACGCCCGGAGACACGGCCAAGCGCTCGAGGCCATCGACAACGTCGTCCACGTAGATCCAGTCGATCAGGCGCGTGCCCGACGTGATCTCTGCGTCCTCGCCGCGCAGCAGGGAGTGAATGACGTACGGCACCAACTTCGACATGTCTTGTTGGCCCGGACCGTACACCATGAAGACGCGCGCGATCGCGGCTGGAAATCCGTATACCGCGTGAAACATGCGAACGTAGTCGCTGCTGGCCCATTTGGCCGCGGCGTACGGCGAGCTCGGAATGTCTCGCGAATTCCCTTCAGGCTCGACGAGCGATCCCGTGGTGACCATACGACGGCAGCCGACAGCTTGAAGCTCGGTCAAGAGATTCACCGTCGACTGCAAGTTTCCTCGAAACGCCGGCAACACGTGCTGCAGGTCGTGGCTCCCCGTCACGTGGCTCGCGAGATGGAACACGTACTCTGGACGGGCGTCGCGCACGAGCCTCGCGACCGCGGCGGCGTCGCTCAAATCAAGCTGCCAATGCCTGCCTGGAGCGCCCGGGGGAGCTGGGCGGCGGCTCGCCGTGTGAATCGTCGCGCCGGCGCGCTTCAACCGCTCGCAGAGAGCGGCGCCGATGAAGCCTAGGCCTCCGGTTACGAGCACCGGCCGCCCCTCTAGCTGGTCGTTCAAATGGTGTCTCCCGATTTCTTCCGACAGGATCATAGAACCGTCGCGCGCGACGCCTTGGCCGCGGACGTGCTCTAGACGTTAGTGACCCACTCGGGAAACAGAACCACACGGGTCGGTGTCGTCGAGGATCATGGGGAATCGCACGGACCCGGGCGGCCGGGCCCGACTACTCGTCCCGCAACGCCACGTTGGGATCGACGCGCGCCGCTCGTGCCGCGGGAATGGCGCTCGCCAGGATTCCAACGACCAATAGCGTAGCTCCGACCGCACCGTACACGGCCGGATCGCGCGGCGATTCGTTGAACAACAGCGCCGCAATCCTGCTCGATCCCACGACCGCGACGGCCATGCCGACCACGACGCCGACGAGCGTCACGCGAACGCCTTCGCCCACGACGAGCCGCATCACGTCGCGTGATGCCGCGCCGAGCGCGATCCGCACGCCGATCTCGCGCGTGCGGTGCGCGACCGCGAACGCGATCACCGCGTAGAGGCCTACCGCCGCAAGCACCAGCGCGAGCGCGCCGAGCCCGAAAAACATCTTGGCCCCTGAGGTCCACGCCTGCATCGTTGGGTCGATGATGACCTGCATCGGCTGAACCCTGAGATACGACGGCGGCGGCATGAGACGCTGCAACCGCGCTCGCAGCGCCTCGGCGACATCCTCGGGCCGGCCGCGAACCCGGACGAACATCGCCAGCATCGGCGCATTGAAGGTCGCCCGATACTGTGCGATCGGCAGGTAATACGTGAAGTCGCCGGCACTGTTCAGCTCGCGTGACCTGATGTTTTCGGCGACGCCGATGACGGACGTGCACGGCATCGTATCACCGCCGATCCGGAAACATTTCCCTATCGCGTCCTGGTTGGGCCACAGCACCTTGGCCATCGCCTCGCTCACCACCGCGACGCGCGGTCCGTCCACGCGATCCTCGGCGGTGAACGCGCGGCCGCGGAGAATGCGCGTGCCCACGGTCGCGAAGTAATCGGGTGAGCCGGCTTGCATGCTGAACCGGCCAAGTCGGCGCACCGAGTCGATCCCTTGAACGAAGAAAGAATGCCCCTCGGAGGAGTAGAATGGCACCGAGATGATGACGCTCGCCTTTTCCACGCCTGGCAGCGCCCGGGCCTCGCTTTCGAGATCGGCGGCGAGCGACGCCTGTCGGTCCTTCGGAAGCGTCACCCCGCGCATGCTTCCCTCGACGTAGGCGATTCGACTCACGTCGTAGCCGAGATGAAGCGCGCGCACAGCTTGGAGACTTCGAATGAAGAGCCCGGCGCCGACCAGCAGCACCACCGATAGCGCCGTCTGTACGACGAGCAACGTCGCCCGTGCACGCGAGTGGCGGTAGCCGTCTTCGCGAGTGCCCGCCTTGAGAGAACCAGCGAGGTCACCGCGGCCAGCGTCGATCGCGGGAAGCAGGCTGGAAAGAACGGCGCTCACGATCGTGAGGGCGACAGCGAACGCCAACGTGCGCCCGTCCGTGACGACTGGCCAATCGCCAGGGGTCGAGACGAGCAGCCTCTGAAAGCTCTTCGCCGCGGCCTGTGCACCGGCGAGTCCAGCCACGGTGCCGAGCACCGCCATCACGCTCATTTCGGTGAGGAGCTGCTGCACGAGTCGTGCGCGCGTGCCGCCGATGGCGCGGCGAACCGCGAGCTCGCGCCGGCGCCGAAGCGCTCGCGCCAGCAGGAGATTGGCGACGTTCGCGCATGCGATCAGGAGAACGACGAACGCGACGCCGCCGATCCATGTGAGCACCTTCGTCTCCGGGCCGGCCATTGGGCCCCGCGCCAACTGGAGCGGCCCTGCCATCGCCAGTGGTCGTGCAACGTCGACCGGCGCCGGCCGCCCGCCGGCCACTCGCTCGGCCACCCAGCTCCGACGATATGCATTGGTCAGATCGGCCGTCGCGTCGGCGACGCTGACACCAGGCTTGCGCCGGACGATGACTTCGAGCCACCCCCAGCCGTAGTCCCGGTAGAAATCAGCGCGGACCGACGCGGCGAATGCCTTGAGGGGAGTAAACGCGGCGGGCAGCTGACCGTCGCTGACCCCCTCGAAATCAGGAGGCGCGACGCCGATGATCGTGTACAGTCGCGTACCGAAGCGGAGCTTCTTTCCAAGAACGTCCGCGCTCGCCCGCGTATTGCGACTGCCAAAATCCGAACCCGATTACGGCGACCGGCGATCCCGCGGGCAGTGAGTCCTCGCTCGCCGAGAAGAACCGTCCGAGCACCGGACGCGCGGTGAAGAAATCGAAGTATGTCGCGCTGACCGCCGCGACGAGACGGGGCTGGGTCTCCGCGCCGTCGCCCACCGCCATCGTTCGATATGCAGCCGCGGCGGTCTGCGAGATCAGGTGCGTCGACCGCGTCAGATCTTCGTATCGCGGATACTCGAGGCTGCGGTCGAATGGCCGCTCGCCCTGCGCGTTCAGCTCGCTGGTATACAGACGACTCACCGACGGCGGATCGATCAGGTAACGGGGAGCGCGGAACATCAGCCGGTCGATCACCCCGAACATCGCGGCGTTGACGCCGATGCCGAGCCCGATCGTCGCGATGACGACAACGGCGAACGCGGGGCGCAACGCGAATCCCTCGCAACGCGTACTTGATATCCTGCGCGACGTGCTCGAAGAACGTCACGCCGCGCGCGTCGCGCGAATCCTCCTTGAACCGATCCATGCCGCCGAACGCGATCGTCGCGGCGCGAACCGCGGCCTCTCGCGACATTCCGCGTCGCTCGAGCTTCTCAGCCTCGCGCTCGATGTGGAAGCGAAGCTCCTCGCTCAGCTCGCGCTCGACGTCGGCGCGCCGGAACAGCGCGCGAAGGCGAAAACGCAGGTCGTTCCAGGATTCGATGAACATGGGTGCTCCAGCAAAACGCGCGGGGCGGGGGGGGCGTCAGTCCATGCGAAGGACGAGGGCGACCGCGGCCGTGAGCCGCGCCCAATCGTCGGCTTCAGTGGCCAGCTGTTTGCGGCCGACCTTCGTGAGCTCGTAGTACTTCGCCTTGCGATTGTTGTCCGACGCGCCCCACTCGGCGCGGATCCACCCGCGGCGCTCGAGCCGGTGCAGCGCGGGATAGAGCGACCCCTGCGGGATCTGCAACGTCTCGCGCGACACGTCGTGGATGCGCTCGGAGATCGCCCAGCCGTGCATCGGCCCGAGCGAGAGCGCCTTGAGGATCAGGAGATCGAGCGTCCCCTGCGGAAGATCGAGTTTGTCGTCACCCATTGGACTCTCCCCTTGCACTTCTACAAGACGATAGGGTTCGTCCTGTAGAAGCACAAGGGGTCTACCGGTCTACCGGTCTACCGGTCCACCGGTCCACCGGTCCACCGGTCCACCGGTCCACCGGTCCACCGGTCCACCGGTCCACCGGTGCACCTCCTTACGGTCGTCCCGTTTCGCCGAGCGGAACCGTCTCCTCGAACGTCGGCTTCCGGCGTGCCGGCGCCGCCTGCTCGAACGCGAAGGCGAACTTGAGCAGCGTCGCTTCGCTCCACGCTCGGCCGACGAACGACACGCCGACCGGAAGCCCGCGCACCTGTCCCATCGGCACCGTCACGTGGGGATACCCCGCGACCGCCGCCGGCGCCGTGAACGATCCGCCACCGCCCGCATCGCCGTTCACGAGGTCGATGAGCCACGCCGGCCCCTGCGTCGGCGCGACGATCGCGTCGAGCTTGTACTTGGCGAGCGTGGCGTCGATCCCCTGCGCGCCCATCAGCCGGCGGTTGTTCGCCAGGTCGGCCAGATACTTCTTCTCCGTCAGCGGCCCCTTCTTCTCGGCCTGCTCCATGATCTCCTGGCCGAAGTAACGCAGTTCGCGCGACGCGTTCTTCGTGTTGAACGCCATTACGTCGGCCAGCGATTTGATCCCGATGCTCGGCTCGACGCCGGCGAGGTACGCGTTCAGGTCAGCCTTGAACTCGTAGAGCAGCAGCTCGAACTCCGAGTCGTCCGTCTTTCCCGCCGTCTCGACGTCGGCGGGGTCGACGATCGTCGCGCCGTGTTGCCGCATCAGATCGAGCGCCGTGGCGAATACCTTGTCGGTCTCGGGCGAATAGCCCGTATATCGCTTTCGCGCGACGCCGAGCCGCGCTCCGCGCAGCCCGTCCTTGTCTAGCGAGGCGCGATAGTCGGACTGCGAATGACCCGCGCTGGCGCGCGTCGCCGAATCGCGCGGATCCACACCTGTGAGGGCGCCGAGCAGGATCGCAGCATCGCGAACCGTGCGCGCCATCGGGCCGGCAGTGTCCTGGCTGTGCGCGATGGGAATGATGCCGGCTCGGCTGATCAGCCCCACCGTCGGTTTGATGCCGACGAGCGCGGACGCCGCCGATGGCGACGTCACTGAGCCGTCGGTCTCGGTCCCGATGGCGACCGCGCAGCAGTTCGCGGCCGTGGACGCTCCCGACCCGGAGCTCGAGCCGGACGGCGATCGGTCGAGCGCGTACGGATTTCGCGTTTGCCCGCCGCGCCCGCTCCATCCGCTCGACGAATGCGTCGAGCGGAAGTTGGCCCACTCGCTGAGATTCGTCTTCCCGATGATCACCGCGCCCGCGGCCCGCAACCGCTCGGCGACCCACGAGTCCTTTGCGGCGACATGCGCGGCCAACGCGAGCGAGCCCGCGGTGGTGTGCATGTGGTCCGCGGTATCGATGTTGTCCTTGATCAACACCGGAATGCCATGCAGCGGACCGCGCGTCTTGCCGGCTTTGCGCTCTTCGTCGCGCAAGCGCGCGATCGCAAATGCATCTGGGTTGATCTCGATGACCGAGTTGATCGCCGGTCCGCGCTGGTCGATCGCGTCGATGCGGCCGAGGTAGAGCCGCGTGAGCGACTGCGCGGTGTCCTGCCCGGACTGCATCCGGCCCTGCAGCTCCTCGATGGTCAGCTCGTCGAGCGCGAAGGCGGGCACCTGCGGTTGCGCGCCACGCGGCGGCGCGATGCCGATCCGCGCGTCCGCGGCGGGTTCGAGCGTCGCGCCTCGGGCGGCGACGACAGCGGCGAGGGTCGAGCCGACGAACCCGCGACGGCTGATGGTGGTCTGGTCGTCGCGGTCGTCGGTCACGAGGCGCTCACCTGCGCATCAGCGCGAATTGGTTTTCTTGTCGGTGCTCGAGTCGACCACGAAACTACCGACGTCCTGCTGAAACGCCACACCGGGCTTGAGCGTGACGAACAGCGCGTTCACGCTCCCGACGGCCGCCATGGAGTGATCGAAGCAGTCGTGGTACACCATCTCCTGGATATGTTCGGGCGCGATGTCCGATAGAACGGAGATCGGGATGTAGCTGACGCGCGTGCGCGGCGGCGCGCCGACGAACGCGCGAGTCTTCGCCATTCCCGAAGGCATCAACGGCAGCACGATTCGTTTGCCGTTGATCCACACTTCCTGAACGCCGCTTTCGCACCCGCCGCGGCTCCGCAGGATGTCGGGCCGCAGCCGCTTCACCACGTCCCACGCGTCGGTGAACGGCGCATCGCTGCTCGCGATGTCGTCAGCGTCGAGGTGGTAGCTCTTCCACCGGAGGTCCGTCGCCGCGCGCACTTCCACCGTCGGCAGCCGCGTCGAAACCGCGCCGACGACGATCTTGACGTTCACGGTGTCGTGCGGGTACGCCGGAAAGAAATGATCGCCGCGCTGGTAACCGATCTTGCGCATCACGACTTGCAGGTCGGTTGAGTCCCGCAGCCCGTCGACGGTCAGCGTCGCGATTCCGGCCGAGTCGGTCGCGCCATGCGTGAGCACGTCGTGCAGCCCGCGCATGACGGCGAGCTCCGCGTTGGGAACCGGCGCACCGGTCGAATCGCGCGCGGTCACTCGAACGATGGCGCGCGAGCCCTGCGCGTGCACCTGGGTGCAAAGCGGCGCGGCGCTGGCCAGGGCGGCCAACATCAACGAGCGACGCGTCGCGAGTGAGACGTGAAAAGGCATACCGCCTCCTTCCCGACTGTTCCGGCCGGCGACGAGCCGGCGCGGCAGAACTATGCGCACGTACCCCGGCGAGCGCCGGATGGTTTCGCGCGCCGCTTAGCGGGGCAAGAGCAATACCTTGCCCGTCGTCCTCCGCCCCTCGAGCGCCCTATGCGCGTCGGCGGCGCGTGCGAGTGGAAACTCGGCTCCGATCCGCACGTGTAGTTGCCCCGCGGTGACCCAGTCGAACAGGTCCTTGGCGCGCTGCTCCAGCTCGGCGCGCGTCGCGATGTAGTGCGCGGCCGTCGGACGCGTGAGGAACAGCGATCCCTTCCGGTTGAGGATCTGCGGATCGAAGGGCGGGACGCGTCCGCTCGATTGGCCGAACAGCGCCATCGTACCTCGCGGCACGAGGCAGTCCAGCGACTTGTCGAAGGTCGTTTGTCCCACCGAGTCGTAGACGACGTGCACTCCCGCACCACGGGTGATGCGGCGCGTCTCCACCGCGAAGTCCTGCGTGGTGTAGTCGATCACTTCGTCGGCGCCGGCGTCGTGCGCCAACGTGCGCTTCTCGGCGGTCGATGCGGTGCCGATCACGAACGCGCCGCGCCGCTTCGCCATCTGACAGAGCAGCAGACCGACGCCGCCGGCCGCCGCGTGCACGAGCGCGCGATGCCCGGGCGCGAGCGGAAAGAGCGACGTCGACAAATAGTGCGCCGTGATCCCTTGCAGCCACAGCGCCGCAGCGGTCTTCGACGAGATGTTCTCGGGAACGACGACGGCGCTCGCCGCGGGCACCGCCGCGCGCTCGGCGTACGACCCGCGAACGCTCTGCGACACCACGCGGTCGCCCACCCTGAATCCACTGACGTTGGCGCCGATCGATCGCACCACTCCCGCCGCTTCCGATCCGAGCGTCGACGGGAGCGCCGTCGGGTACCATCCCTGGCGGAAATACGTGTCGATGAAGTTGACGCCCGTCGCCTCGACGTCGATCAGCAGTTCGTCGGGGCCCAGCGACGGTTCGGCGATGTTCTCGAGGCGCAGAACCTCGGGTCCGCCCGCCTCGTGAAAGCGGATCGCCTGCATCAGCCGCGCAGCATCGCCTTGGCGATCGTCTGCAGCTGCATGTTGCTCGTCCCCTCGTAGATCGCGCCGATCTTCGCGTCGCGGTAGAACTTTTCGGCCGGATAATCCTTCGTGTAGCCGTACCCGCCGAACAGCTCGAGCGAGATCGACGTCACGCGCTCGGCGACCTGCGACGAGAAGAGCTTCGCCATCGCTCCTTCCATCGCGATGTCGTGTCCGGCGTCCTTGAGCCGCGCGGCGTTGTAGACCATGAGACGCGCCGCCTCGAGCTCGGTGCGCGCCTGCGCGAGCTGGAACTGGATCGCTTGAAAATCGGAGAGCTTCTTACCGAACTGCGTGCGTTCCTTCACGTACTCGGTGGCGGCGTGCAGCGCGCCGGCGGCGACGCCGATCATCTGCGCGCCGATGCCGACGCGCCCCTCGTTGAGCGTCTCGATGGCGATCTTGTAGCCCTGGCCGACGGGGCCGAGCACGTTCTGCTCCGGCACCTCGACGTCGTCGAGAATCAGTTCGGTCGTGCTCGACGCGCGGATCCCGAGCTTGTCTTCCTTCTTGCCGACGCTGAAGCCCGTGAAGCCGCGCTCGACCACGAACGCCGTGATTCCCTTGTAGCCGGCCGACGGATTCGCGTTCGCGAAGATGACGTAGATCTCGGCTTCGGCGCCGTTCGTGATCCACATCTTGCGCCCGTTGAGCACCCAGCACGAACCGCGCTTCTCGGCGCGCGTCTGCATGCCGAACGCGTCGGATCCGCTCGACGGCTCGGAGAGCGCGTACGCGCCAACGACCTCGGACGTGAGCCGCGGCAGATAGGTCGATCTTAAGTGGTCGCTGCCGTAGGAACGAATCGGGTAGTTGACGAGCGTGTTCTGGACGTCCATCAGAATCGCGGCCGCCGGATCGACTTTGCTGATCTCCTCGACGCCGATCGCCACCATCACCAGCGAGCCGGCGGCGCCGCCGTAATCCTCGGCGACCTCGATCCCCATCAGGCCCATCTCGAAAAACTTGTCGATCAGCGCGCGGTCGAGTTTTCCTTCGCGCTCCATCTGCTGCACGCGCGGGCGGACTTCGTCGTTCGCGAATCCGGCGACGGCGTCACGAAATGCCGCTTCGTCGTCGGAGAGGATCGTCAGCGGTGCGTGGGAAGGGGGGGGCGACATGAGGTGGGAATCTGGCTACGTCGAGTGCTCGAGCGGAACACTCGTCGCGCGCGCGGTGCAGGCCGCCCCGCACGAGCCGACCTGCCCGTTCGGTTCCCAGCAGCGGCATGCGTCCGCCGGCTCGATGGCGTGGACGATGTCGATCCCGGCCCGGAGCGCGATCAGCTCCGCTAGTTTTTCGTGAACGCCGAACGCGTCGGTCACGCGATATGCGAATCCGGGGAACGCCCGAGCGGCCTCAGCCACGAGCCTCGGAACGTCCCGAGTGACGTGCTTGCCAGGGGAGAGCATATATGGAAACGCGATCACCTCCGTCGCGCCGGCCCGCACACACTCGGCGAATCCGGCGGCGATCGACGGTTCGGCGAGCTCCATATGGGCGTGTCGGACCACAACCTGCGGACCAACGATGTGTTGTAAGAGGCTGGCCATGCACGAGACCATGTGATTGGCCTCAGCTTTCACGGAGCCGTGGTCGATGAGCAGAATCGCGCGCACGGGTGAAAATATACCTGGCGACCGCCGCACTCCGATGAGATTTCGCTTGGACATCCGGCGGAGAAAACGCAGGTTGCCAAGCGTCGAGCGGCGATGAAGAAGGCTCTTGGGTTGCTAAGACGACGGCGGACACAAGCAAGCGGCATCACTTTCGCTCTGTGCGCGACGACGCGTCGCGAGTGTTGCGCTCATGCAACAGATACCCGTGCGAAGAGGTTGGTCTCTGACCTCGGCACGCGATGCTGGCTCGCTTCCAACCACAAGCCGTTCAAGCGGTTAGCTGCCGCCGACTGCCACTCGTTGGCGTCAGAATCTGTCTATTGCAAGAAAGTATGCACTTATGGAGAATTAGCCATCCAGCCCGTGGACTCCAATCGGCTGGCCACTCCTGCCTCCGCCTCATGGTTTTCAGATCGTCACCACTCGTAAGCGTCGTCATCCCGGTGTACAACGGCCAGGATGTCATCGCGGATGCCATTCGCAGTGTGCTCGCGCAGACGTACGAGGATTTCGATCTCACGATCGCGAACAACTGCAGCACCGACGGAACGGCGGCCGTCGTGGAGGAGTTCGCGCGGACGGATTCGCGCGTGCGGCTATACAACGCGACGGAATTCATTCCCGTCGTGGCGAGTCACAATCGCGCGTTCACGCTGATTTCCGATGACGCCGCGTATTGCAAGATCCTCGGCGCCGACGATTTGCTTTTTCCGAACTGCCTGGCCGAGCTGGTTGGCCTGGCCGAGCAGCATCCCTCGATCGGCATGGTGTGCTCGCACTTCGTGTTCGGAGACAGAGTGAATCCGGGCGCGCCGTTTCCCCGAACCTTCTTCACCGGCCGCGAGATCTGTCGCCTGCAACTGCTCGGCGCCCTCAGGGTCTTCGGCGCACCGTCGACGTCGTTGCTTCGAGCATCGGTGCTTCGAGAGAAGCGCCCATTTTATCATCCGCTGAGGTTTCACGCGGACACCGACGCGTACCTGGACCTTCTCCAGGACCACGACTTCGGGTTCGTCCATCAGATACTTTCGTACAATTGTCAAGGCGAGAAGTCCCCGACTTCGCGTTACGTGAACGGATTTGGTGGCGTGGAAGCCGCGGCGGTCGATGAGGTCGAGCGCTGGGGCCAGGCCTACCTCGCTCCCGACGAGTACCGGGCACGGCGGCGCACGGTTTGGCGCCAGTACTACAAGCTCCTCGCCTACCATCTATTCGAGTTGCGGACGCGGGACTTCTGGGAATTCCACCATACGTTCCTGCGGGACCTCGGGTACACGCTGGACCACGCTCAACTTGCCATGTACGCGGCGCTGCGCGTCGCCGACGTCGCATTCAATCCGTTGCGGACGCTGACCAACGTGGCCCATCGTGTCTCGGAGGCGACCGAACACGATCACGAGAGCGCGACGCCTCCGGCGGCCACTATCCAGCTCGGGGCCCGCCAGGAGGCTTCGCCGCATGTGCTCCGGTAACGTCGCACCATGAAGGTCGTGCTTTTCTGCGGCGGGCTCGGGATGCGGCTTCGCGACTACGATCCCAGCCTTCCGAAGCCGATGGTGACGATCGGATATCGTCCGATCATGTGGCACCTGATGAAGTACTATTCGCGCTTCGGCCACAGAGAATTCATCCTCTGTCTCGGCTACAAGGGCGACGTCATCAAACAATATTTCCTGAACTACAACGAGGCCCTCTCCAACGACTTCATTCTCGCCGAGGGCGGGCGCAAGATCGAACTGCTGAACACGGATATCCAGGACTGGCGCATCACTTTTGCCGACACCGGAGCGACAACGGCGATTGGTGAGCGGCTGCGGCAGGTCCGGTCCCATGTCGAGGGTGACGACATCTTTCTCGCCAACTACACCGACTGTCTCACGGACCTCGACCTGACGGCGTACATCGACCGTTTCCGGGAGAGCAAACGCATCGCCGCGATGGTCACCGTCATGCCGAACGCCAGCTACCACTACGTCGCCACGTCGGATGGATTGGTCACCGCGATGACGGATGTGCGGGGGGCGCGCGTTCGAGTCAACGGCGGATTCTTCATCTTTCGCCGCGAGATATTCGACTATCTGCGCGAGGGTGAAGACTTGGTCGACGGACCGCTGACGCGCCTGATCGCTGATCGGCAGCTCATGTCCTACGACTACGACGGCTTCTGGAAGGCGATGGACACCTTCAAGGACAAGCAACAGCTCGACGAGTTGTTCGCCCGCGGCAAACCGCCGTGGGAAAACGGCCGAAAGTAGAACCTCACATGCTACCGCTGACACTTGGGCTGCCGCGGCGGGGCCCACTGTCGCTGCTTTGCCTCGGCGCCCATGCCGATGACCTCGAAATCGGCTGCAGCGGTACGCTTCTCCGTCTGATCGCCGAGCGCCGACGGGTCGCCGTTCACTGGATCGTCTTCAGCGGCGACGCGCGGCGGGCGCGCGAAGCCCACCGCAGCGCGCTCCGCCTGTTGCGCGGCGCCGCGGCGCTCAACGTGGAAGTGGCGGGATTCAGAGACGGCTTCTTTCCATTCGAGGGCGCGGCGATCAAAGAGTGGTTCGAGCGGTTCAAGCGCCGAGTCGATCCCGATCTGATCTTGACGCACCGCGGCGACGATGCCCATCAGGACCATCGGATGGTGTCGGCGCTGACGTGGAATACGTTTCGAGACGCCCTCATTCTCGAATACGAAGTTCCGAAATACGACGGCGACCTGGGTCGGCCGAATGTCTTCGTGCCGCTCAGCCCGACGTTTCGTCGTCGTAAGGTGCGGCACCTGATGGCCGCGTTTCCGAGCCAGCGCCGCAAACGCTGGTTTACCGCCTCGACCTTCGACGGCCTCATGCGGCTGCGCGGCGTCGAGTGCGCGGCGCCCGAGGGCTATGCCGAAGCGTTCTACGCCCGCAAGTTGTTGATCCAGCCGGCCACCCGTTGATTGGAGCTTCGCCGTGCGAGTTCTGGTGACCGGCCACGACGGGTATATCGGCGCAGTCCTCACTCCGCTTCTCCGCGACGAAGGGCACGACGTCGTCGGGCTCGATACCCGCTACTACAGGGACTGCGGACTTGGTGAGGACCCTCCGCCGATTCCGCTCATCGAGCGTGACGTCCGCGACGTTCGGCTGGCCGACCTGGCTGGTTTCGACGCCGTCATTCATCTCGCCGCGCTGTCGAACGACCCGGTCGGCGATCTCAATCCCGAATGCACGTATGCGATAAACCACCGCGCGTCGGTCGACCTGGCTCGCCTGGCCAAGGAAGCCGGCGTAGAGCGGTTCTTGTTCGCCTCGTCGTGCAGCGTCTACGGAGCGTCCAGCCCCGACGACGTGCTCGACGAGGAGGCGACCTTCGCTCCGGTCACGCCGTACGCCGAGTCCAAGGTTTCGGTCGAGCACGATCTACTGGAGCTGGCGGACGACTCGTTCAGCCCGACTTTTCTCCGCAATGCCACGGCCTACGGGGTGTCGCCTCGACTGCGCGGGGACGTGGTCGTGAACAATCTGGTCGGCTGGGCTGTGACCACGGGCAAGGTGGTGCTCAAGAGCGATGGTACGCCGTGGCGGCCGCTGGTGCACGTCGAAGACATATGTCGGGCATTTGGCGCGATCTTGGTCGCTCCGCGCGAGTCGGTCCACGCGCAGGCGTTCAACGTCGGGCGGGAAGGGGAGAACTATCGAATCCGGGCGGTGGCCGAGCTCGTCCAGCGCGCGGTCCCCGGCAGCGAATTGAGCTTCGCCGAGGGCGTCGGCCCCGACCCTCGCTGCTACCGCGTCGACTTCTCCAAGATCGCGCGAATGGTGCCCGCGTTTCGCCCCGTGTGGAACGTCGAGCGCGGCATCGCGCAGTTGCGCGACGCCTTCGTCGCGGCAGGGCTCACGCGCGACGATATCGAGGGATCTCGATATTCACGTCTTCGATCGATTCTGCGCCTGCTCGAAGACGGGCGCATCGACTCGTCGTTACGGTGGAGACGGGCCGCTTGACGCGCGCGGTGGTTGATCGCGGGACGCAAGGCGCTCATCCGTCGTCGAAAGCGAGTGATCGGCGCGCAGCAGGGATGCCGCTTCTGCGGTGCGACGCTCAGCCACTCGGTGGTGGATCTGGGCGCGTCCCCGCTGTGCGAGAGCTACCTCGCCGCCGATCAACTGAACCGCATGGAGCCCTTCTACCCGCTCCACGTGTGGGTCTGCGATCGGTGTTTCCTCGTTCAACTCGAGGAATACGTGAGCGGCGAAGAGATTTTCAGTGACTACGCGTATTTCTCGTCATTTTCCGTTTCATGGCTCGACCACTCCCGCCGGTATGTGGATCAGATGATCGAGCGTCTTCATCTGACCCCGGCCAGCAAAGTCGTCGAGGTGGCGAGCAATGACGGGTATCTGTTGCAGTATTTCGTGCAACGCGGCATTCCGGCACTCGGCATCGATCCGGCCGCCAACGTGGCCAAGGCCGCCGAGGAGCGCGGCGTCCGAACCCTCGTGAGATTCTTCGGCCGTGAGGTCGCGCGCGAGCTGGTGGACGCCGGCGAGCGGCCGGACCTGATCGTCGGTAACAACGTGCTCGCCCAGGTCCCCGATCTGAACGACTTCGTCGCCGGTCTCGCGATCCTGCTTGCTCCCCGAGGCACGATTACGCTCGAATTTCCGCACGTCCACGAAACACTGATCGGCAACCAATTCGACCAGATCTACCACGAGCATTTCTCGTACTTCTCGCTGTATGCTGTCGAGCGGATCCTCGCGGCCCACGCGCTCACGGTGTACGACGTCGAGCGTTTGCCGACGCACGGCGGCTCGTTGCGCGTCTATGCGCGTCACCCCGACGACGAATCCAAGCCCGTGACCAGCCGACTGCTCGAGCTGCGGCGGCTCGAGCAGTCGGTCGGCATCGATACGCTGGCGTACTACGCGACGTTCGAAGAGCGGGTCCGCGAGACCAAACGTGCGTTGCTCGACTTCCTCGTGCGGGTGAAACGGGCGGGGAAGCGTGTGGCGGGGTACGGCGCGCCGGGCAAGGGGAACACGCTGCTCAACTACTGCGGCATCCGCAGGGATTTTCTCGACTTCACGGTGGATCGCAATCCCCACAAGCAGGGCCGATTCACGCCGGGCACGCGTATTCCGATCCTGCCGACCGAATCGATCCGCGAAGCGCGCCCCGACTTCGTGCTCATTCTTCCCTGGAACCTCAAGTCCGAGATCGTCGAACAGCTCGCGTATATTCGTGAATGGGGCGGCCAGTTCGTCGTCCCGATTCCGGAGCTCACCGTCATCCCGTGATCTTCGCCCCCACCAAGCTGGCCGGCGCCGTCGTCATCGATCTCGAGCGACGCGAGGACGACCGAGGCTTCTTCGCGCGGAGCTTCTGCCAACGCGAATTCGAGGAACACCACCTCGATCCGTGCGTCTCCCAATGCAATGTGTCGTTCAACGTGCGGCGCGGGACGCTTCGCGGCATGCATTGGCAAGCCGCTCCACACGGCGAGGCCAAATTGGTGCGGGTCACGCGCGGAGCCATTTGGGACGTGATCATCGACCTTCGCCCGGACTCGTCCTCCTACGCGGAATGGTTCGGCATCGAGCTGACCGCCGAAAACCGCCGCGCGTTGTACATCCCGAGCTGGGTTCGCGCACGGGTTCCAGACGCTCGTCCCCGACACGGAAGTTTTCTATCAGATGTCGTCGGCCTACGTTCCCGATGCCCAGCGGGGCCTTCGTTGGAATGACCCCGCGTTCGGCGTCGCGTGGCCCATCGATCCGCCATTCATGAGTCGAAGCGACGCGGGTCATCCGGACTTCGCTCTGGAGAAACGCCGGTGAGCGGGGGGGGGCTGGCCGGAACCGGCGACGCAATGCATGCGCTCATCGCCGACCTGTTTCCAATCTGCCGCAGCCTCACGGGCGATGGGTTTCGAGCGTCACTCCGTCGACTCGCCGAGGCCATTCCGATCACGGTCACGGAAGTCCCGACGGGAACGGCTGTTTTCGATTGGACCGTCCCCCGTGAGTGGAACATTCGGGATGCGTGGATCGCCGATTCGTCGGGCAGACGCATCGTCGACTTTCGCGCGTCGAACCTCCACGTCGTGCACTACAGCGTGCCCATTCGAGGCCGCCTGTCGCTTGCCGACTTGCGCCCGCATCTCCACAGCCTCCCCGAGCAGCCCGATCTGATACCGTATCGGACGAGCTACTACAGCGAGTCGTGGGGATTCTGTCTGTCCCACCGACAGCTCGAGTCGCTGGCCGATGGCGAATACGACGTGTGCATCGACTCGACGCTCGCGCCGGGCTCTCTCACGTATGGGGAGTGCGTGCTCCCCGGAGCGACGGACGACGAAATCCTCATCAGCACGCACAGTTGTCACCCCTCGATGGCGAACGACAACCTGTCGGGAATGGCGGTCGCGACGTTTCTCGCCCGCGGCCTCTTGGACGTTCCCCGCCGGCACACCTTCCGCTTTCTGTTCATACCCGGAACCATCGGCTCGATCACGTGGCTGGCGACGCATCAGGAGGAAGCGCGGCGAATTCGGCACGGGTTGGTCCTCGCGTGCCTCGGCGATCCGGGACCATCGACCTACAAGAGGAGCCGGCGAGGCGATGCAGTGATCGATCACGCCGCCGTCCACGTGCTGCGCCACGCCGGGGCATATGAGGCGATCGATTTCGTGCCGTACGGCCACGACGAGCGGCAGTATTGCTCGCCGGGGTTCGATCTGGCCGTCGGATGTCTTACACGCACTCGCCACGGACACTTTCCCGAGTATCACACGTCGGCCGACAACCTTGCGTTCGTCCGTCCGGGCGCGCTGCAGGACTCGCTCGAGAAGGTCACGCGTATCGTCGAGATCCTCGAGGGAAACCAGGCCTACGTGAACCTGAGTCCGTTCTGCGAACCACAACTCGGACGTCGTGGGCTCTACCAGCCTACGCGGGGCGGCGAGCTGCCCGGATTCGAGATGGCTCTCTTGTGGGTGCTCAACCAGTCCGACGGCCAGCACACGTTGCTCGACATCGCCGAGCGCGCCGACCTGCCGTTCAGCGCGATTCGCGCCGCCGCGACGGCTCTCGAATCGGCCGCGCTGCTTCGCGCCGTCTAGGATCCGCTCGCGCGGTCGAACACCTGAAGCGCCAGCTCGACCTTTCCGAACGGCGCCGAGACCTGAACGCCCTGCACGAGCGGCCGCACGCGCTCGAACATCTCGCGCGCCACCGCGATTCCCTCCGCCACGGCGTGCTCTTTCGACTTCTCGTTCGCCCGCCGCATGCGCGTGATGACCGTCTCGGGCACCGACACCCCGGGCACCTCGTTCGCCAGAAACTCGGCGTTGCGCACCGACACGAGCGGCCAGATGCCCGCGATCACGGGAATGTGCTGGCCCCCCACGCGCTGGAAGAACTTCTCCAACTGCGCGGCGTCGAACACCGGCTGCGTGATCGCGAACTCGGCCCCCGCCTCCACCTTCCAGTTGAAGCGCTTTATCTCCTGCTCCACGTCGATCGCCAGGGGATTCACTCCGACGCCGATGACGAATCGAGTCGGCTGTCCGATGGCGTTGCCGCCGGGATCGAGACCGCGATTCAAGTGGCTCACCAGATTCGTGAGGCCGATCGAGTCGACGTCGAAGACGGCGGTCGCGTCGGGGTAGGGGCCCATCTTCGGCGGATCCCCGGTCACGACGAGCAGATTGCGGAGGCCGACGGCCGAAGCCCCCAATAGATCGCTCAGCATGCCGAGCAGGTTGCGGTCGCGACAGGCGTAGTGCGTCACCGTCTCGATGCCGACCTGCTGTTCGATGAGGACGCTCGTCAGAAGCGCGCCCATGCGGCTCTGCGCACGCGGACCGTCGGGGACGTTCACCGCGTCGACGCCGGCGTCCTTCAGCTTTCGTACGTCGGCGATCATGCGCGACGCATCGACCCCGCGCGGCGGCACGATCTCGACGGACGACACGAACTCCGCCTTCGCCAGCTTCGCCGCCCAGTGCGAGCGCTCGGCGAACGGCACCGGCTCGACCGACACGGGCGGACGACGCTCACTGGTCGCGCCGTTGCCGCCCGTCGACGGAACCGGCTCGTGAATCACCGCCGCTCCGGCGAGTCGAGGCGACAGGGGCCGGATGCCCTCGACCATCGCGTGGATGTGCTCGGGCGTCGTCCCGCAGCAGCCGCCGACGATTTTCGCCCCGGCCTGCACGAGATGCCGAGCGTAGGTCGCCATGTACTCGGGGCTCGCCATGTACATGCTGCGGCCACCGACGTCGCGCGGCATGCCGGCGTTCGGCTGCGCGCTCAGCTTACGCCGCGTCGCCGGCGCCATCTTCTCGACGCACTCGAGAATCGTCTGCGGTCCGACGGAGCAGTTGAGTCCGATGATGTCCGCGCCCCACGCGTCGAGCTTGCGCGCGACGACGTCCGTCTCCGCGCCATACGGCGTGCGCCCGTCGGCGCCGATCGTCATCTGCGCGATGATCGGCTTCTTCGGGTCGACGGCCCGCGCGGCGAGGATCGCCTGTTCGATCTCGTCGAGGTCGGAGAACGTCTCGAGAATGAAGAGGTCGACGCCGCCCTCGGCGAGACCTTCCATCTGTTCCTTGAAGATCGCGCGAGCTTCGTCTTTGCTCGTCGGCCCGTACGGCTCGAGTCGAATGCCCAGCGGTCCGACGGCGCCGGCGACGAGCGCGCGCCGATCGGCGGCTTCGCGCGCGACGGTCGCGGCGGCCCGATTCAACTCTTTCACCTGATCCTGCAGCCCGTGCTGCACGAGCTTCAATCGATTCGCGCCGAAGCTGTTCGTCTCGATGACATCGGCCCCGGCTTTGACGTACTGCGCATGAATGTCGCGCACGAGGTCGGGTGCGCGGACGTTCAGCTCGTCGTAGCACTGGTTGATGAACACGCCCTTGCTGTACAGCATCGTCCCCATCGCGCCGTCGAAGACGATGATCACTTCAGGGTCGAGGAGCCGTTCGATCGTCGCGTTCATCGGGGGGCGGCGGTGCCCGCGCCTTCGGCGCGTACTGCGTAGTACTTCGCCTGCGGGTGATGGATGATGATCGCGGCGGTGCTCTGCTCGGGGATCAGCTGGAACGCGCTCGTGAGCTGCATGCCGAGCGACTGCTCGGCCGGCAGGATCTTGAAGAGCTGCGCATGATCCTCGAGATCGGGACACGCACCATAGCCCCACGAGTAGCGCTTCCCCTGACCGCCGGGCATCCCTAAGTCGTGTCGAATCTTCCGGTGCATCCACTCGGCGACCGCCTCGGCCGTTTCCACCGCGAGACCGTGGACGTAGTAGGCCTCCGTGTACTCACCGGACGTCTGCAGAGATTGAAACCGCTCGCTGGCCGCGTCGCCGACGGTCACGATCTGAAAGCCGACGACGTCCACGTCGCTCGAGTCGACCGATCGGAAGTAGTCGGCGATGCACAATCGTTCGCGGCCGTCCTGGCGCGGGAAATGGAAGCGCGCGATCTCGCGCGTCGTGCCGTCCCGTGAGTACGCGTCCGGGTCATAGACGATGACGTCGTTGCCGCTCGACTGGACGGGAAAGAGTCCGTAGACGGCGCGCGGCCGGAGCCAGCCGTCGCACTTCGCGGACTCCTGAAGACGCGCGCGCGTCGGCTCGAACTCGCGGATGGCGGCGTCGTATGCCTCGCCGGACCCGCGCGCGCCCCACTGCAGCCGGTACAGCTCGTCGAGGTCGAGCAGCGAGAAGACCTCGTCGAGCGGAATGTCCTCGATCGTCCGCACACCGAAGAACGGCGCGGTGGGAATGGGGTTGTCGGCGTTGACGTCGCTTCGCGCGCCGCCCGCCGTGCCGGCGGCGACGTCCTTGCCGACTGTCGTCGAGAGGAATTTGTCGTTGCGCGCGTCGTCGAGCAGGCGCGCCAGAAAATTCGCGCGGGTCTCACTGTCCTGGAGGCGATCCATCGTCTCGAGGCCCTCGAACGCGTCCTTGCAATAGAAGACGCCCGAGTCGTACGCGCGCTCGCCTTCGACGAACAGCGCCCTCCGGCCGAACCGCCGATTGATCGCCGCGCCGCCGATCAGCACCGGAATCTTGAGTCCCGCGCCTGTCCAGCTCCTGGACGCACAACGGCATCTGCTTCGACGTCGACACGAGCAGCGCCGAGAGGCCGATCGCGTCGGCGTCCACCTCCAGCGCCTTCTCGATGATGGTGTTGACCGGGACCTGCTTGCCGAGATCGAAGACGGTGTAGCCGTTGTTCGACAGGATCGTGTTGACGAGCGACTTGCCGATGTCGTGCACGTCGCCGTAGACCGTCGCCAGCACGACGCGACCCTTCGTGTAGCCCTCGGCGCGCTCGAGAAACTGCTCGAGGTGCTTCACCGCCTTCTTCATCACCTCGGCGGACTGCAGCACGAACGGCAGAATGAGCTCGCCGGCGCCGAACTTGTCGCCGACCTCTTTCATCGCGGGGAGCAGCACCGCGTTCAGCACGCGCACGGGCTGTTCGCGCACGCCGGCGGCGTCGAGTGCGGCCTCGATGCCGTCCTTCTTGCGGTGAACGACCATGTAGTGGACGCGCTGATCCGGCGTCATCGACGCCATCGGATCCTCGACCTCGGCCGCGCGTGCGCTACCGGTGCCACCGCGCGACTCATAGTGCTCGATGAAGCGCTGGAGCGCGTCGGGCCGGCGGTTGAAAACCAGATCGTCCGCGAGGGCTCGCTCGCTGGCGCGGAATCTCGGCGTACGGTTGCACGTGCGCCGGGTTCACGATGGCCATGTCGAGCCCGGCCTCGACGCAGTGGTGCAGGAACACGGAGTTCAGCACCGCGCGCGCTTCCGGCGCGAGCCCGAAGCTCACGTTCGAGACGCCCAGGCTCGTGAAGACGCCCGGCAGCTCGCGCTTGATGAGACGGATGCCCTCGATCGTCTCGACCGCCGAGTCGACCCACTCCTGGTCGCCCGTCGCCAGCGTGAACGTGAGGTCGTCGTAGATCAGGTCCTGCGCCGCGAGGCCGTACTCGCCGACGACGATGTCGTAAATCTTCTTCGCGACCTCGAGCTTTCGGTCGCGCGTCTTGGCCATGCCGATCTCGTCGATCGTGAGCGCGACGAGCGCGGCGCCGTAGCGTCTTGGCCAGCGGCACGACCGTATCGATGCGCTTGCGGCCGTTCTCCATGTTGATGGAGTTGATGATGCCGCGGCCGGGAATCGCCTCGAGCGCGCGCTGCACGACCGCCGCCTCGGTCGAGTCGACCATGATCGGCGTCTCGACGGTCATCGACAGCAGCTTGACGACCTTCGCCATCTGCTCGGCTTCGTCGGCGCGTTCGGTGAGCGCGACACACACGTCGAGCACGTGCGCGCCCGAGTCGAGCTGCTCGCGCGCGACGTCGGCGATCCCCTCGTAGTCGTCGGCGAGGAGGAGCCGCTTCACCTTGCGCGAGCCCTGCGAGTTCACGCGCTCGCCGATGAGCAGCGGCTTCGGGTTCTGGTCGAAGTCGATCGCGCGCATCGCCGACGACGCGCGGGGAACGCGCGAGCCGCGGATGGAGCCGGCGACGCGCGACGGGGGACTGGCGACGGACGCCAGCCGACCAGGGACTTCGCCCGTCGCCCGCCGCCCGTTGCCCCTCGCCAGCCTCTCGACGATCGCGGCAAGATGCTCGGGCCTCGTGCCGCAGCAGCCGCCGACGATGCGAACGCCGAACTGCTCCACGAATTCGCCGAGCATGTCGGCCATCGGCGCCGGTTCGAGCGGGTAGATCGCGTCGCCGGTGCCCGTGTTGAGCGGAAGGCCGGCGTTCGGAATGCACGACACCGGACGTGACGCGTTCCCCGCCAGATAGCGGATCGGCTCGCGCATGTGCTCCGGGCCGGTGGAGCAATTCAGTCCGATGATGTCGATCGGAAGCGCCTCGAGCGTCGTCATCGCGCTCGCGATGTCGGTGCCGAGCAGCATGCGGCCGCTCGTGTCGAGCGTCACCTGCGCCTGAACGGCCACGCGTCGTCCGATTTCGTCGAACAGCCGCTGGAATCCGGCGAGCGCGGCCTTCACCTCGAGGATGTCCTGCGCGGTCTCGATGAGGAGGACGTCCACGCCACCTTCGACGAGGTACTTCGCCTGCTCGTAGTAGTTCTGCTCGAGCTCCTCGAAGGTCGTATTGGACAGGACCGGATCGCTGCTCGAGAGGAGCAGGCCCGTCGGGCCGATCGATCCGGCGACGAAGCGCGGCCGTTCGGGTGTTGCGTACTTGTCGCAGGCGGCGCGCGCGAGCCTGGCCGCGGCGACGTTCAACTCCCGCGTCTTCTCCCCGATGCCCCACTCGTGCAGCCGGCGTGGCGTCGACTGGAAGGTGCACGTCTCGACGACGTCGCATCCGACCTCGAGAAACGACTCGTGGATCGACTGAATGATGTCCGGGCGGGTGAGGACCAGGTGGTCGTTGCACCCCTCGAGCGCTTTGCCGCCGAAATCCTCCGGCGTCGGATGATGGCGCTGAATGTTCGTCCCCATCGCGCCGTCGAACACGACCACGCCACGCGCGACCGCCGCGAGGTACGCGGATTCGGTCGCGCCGTTGGTCGACTGCGCCGTACGGGTGAGGGGTGGACGTCTCTTCAGCCATCGGAAGTGCCGCTCGACAAAGAAAAATGCCCGCAGCGCTAGCGCTTGGGCTGGCGCTTTAGCGGAATGTTTAACGTGGCCGCAAGTTGCCGAAAATCGCCACGGACGGTTGTCCTTGTAGTCTAACCCCTCGCAAAGGACGATAGCTAGCCCGATTTCGTTGCACCGTTCGCGGCAACGGCGTGAATTCGCGCGTCGCGGGGAGGCTGCACCGGCTGTGGCGCGGCCCTGAGGTACGCGATCAACGCGTCCAGGTCCGTGATGTCGACCGACTGCGACAAGATCGGCTGCCCCGGGAAACCGAGGCCGCTGCCGCCCGTGAGCATGAAGTCGTTGATCACGACCGTGTACGTCGCCGCTTCGTCGAAGGGTCGGCCGTCGGCCAACGTGATGGACGTGATTCGCGAACCCGCCGGCCGGGCCGGGTCGTACATGATGTGCACGCCGCCCAGCCACGCGTTGGGCTTCCTGCCACCCACGGCGCGCTCGAAGTAACGCCGCATGTCGGCGCCCTTGGCCGAGAGTTTGTACAGCGTGTTGCCGAACGGCTGCACCTCGAAGACGTCCGAGTAAGTGGCCAGCCCGTTGTGCAGCGGCGCGCGGATGCCGCCGTGATTCATCATCCCGAAATCGGCGTGCCCCGCGGCGCGCATTGCGTCGGCGACGAGATCGCCCAGCGGCGATTCGTCCGTCGATGGAAGATCCTCGGCGATCGTCGCGACGTGCTCGCCGGCGCGCGATGCGACGGCCGTGACCGCGGCGCTCACGTCGCTCGCCACGGCGGCGTCGGGGCGGATCGAATCGGAAAAGACGTTGCGGACCTCGTGCTGCGTCGGAGTCGAGCGATCCAGGGGAATGTCGACCACATCGATGGCCGAACCGTGCGAATACGCCTGCACGATTGGCACGCCGTTGATCACGGTGTTGACGAGCGAGTGCGAGTGGCCGGCGACGACCGCGTCGACGTGCTGCTTGAGCGATCGCACCATGTCGAAGATCTCGCCGTTGCACGCGCCCCCCCCGGATCCGTTGGCGTCGCAGAATCCACCGGCGTGGGCGAGGACGATGACGGTGTTCGCGCCGCGCCGGCGAAGGTCGGCCGTGAGACTGTCGACGATCGGTGCGGGGTCGTCGAACCGGAGCCCGGCGATGTTGCTGGCCTTGGCCGCGGTCTCGGTGGATCGTGTGATGATGCCGATGATGCCGATCGTGAACGGACCGCGCGTGACGATCGTGTCGTCGCGGATCCACGGAACGTCGCGTCCGTCGGTGAAGCGCACGTTGGCGGCGAGGACGTCGTAGTGCTCGTCGCGCATCCGCGCGCGGAGCGTGTCGGTCCCCCAGTCGAACTCGTGGTTGCCCAGCGCCGCGGCGGTATACCCCAAACGATTGTAGATCCCGGACACTGGGCGGCCGTACGCGAGATTCGACGCCAGCGTCCCTTGGAACTCGTCGCCGCCGTCCACCAGGATCCACTGACAGTCGGGCGCCGCACACTCGGCTTCCGCGCGCTCGATCGTCGCGGCGAGCGCCGCGGCGCCCCCGCGCAACACGCCGCGCGCGTCGCGACGGGGCTCCAGCGCGCCGTGAAAATCGTTCGTTCCGATGACTCTGAGGCGCGGAGGCGCGGGGCGGTGTAACGAATTGTGCCCGACGATCGCTCCGAGCGGACCCAGCGCTAGCGCGAGCAAACCAGTCCGCAGCGTCGCCAGGTCGCGCATGTGTGGAGTGCTCGGGTAAAGCTTAGGCGCGCGGCAGGCGCTCGCGGCTCGAATCGTCGAAGCCGCGGCCGGTCGTCTTGGCGCGTTCGCCGACGTGCTGCACGAGCGCGATCAGACGATTTCGTTCGAGTGGAAGCGTGAGGTCCGCGAGCACGGCGCGCTGCAACGTCGGCGACAACGCCGCGGTTCCCGACGCGCCCGTTCTATACAGGACCAGCGCGCCGCCAGGCGCCAGCGGAACGTTGAGGGTCTCACCGGTGGACTCCGCCGCAAGCGTATGGCTCACGATCGCGATGAGGGGCGCTTGCTGCGCCGCCATCTCGCGCGCTTCGTGCAGCGTGTGCACGACCGATGTCGTGAGCCCGAGCGCGGCGAACGATTGCGCCAGTCCTTCCAGCAGCGGTGTCTCTGTACCGATCAAGAGAATCTGTGTCATTGTTCCCGCGGCAGGACCGTCATCGAGCCCCGCCTTCGACGACGGCGCGAATCGCGCCGTCCGTGATTCCTTCGATCTCGACGATCTTCGATCGCGAGTGTTCGCCCGCGAGAATTCTAATGGCTCGTCGCGCGACTGCGAAGGTGTGAGCGAGCAATTTCACGAGCTCCTCGTTCGCCGCGCCGTCCACGGGCGCCGCGGTAAGTCGCACCTTCAAGGCTTCGCCGTGAACGCCGACGATCTCGCTTCGCGGCGCGCGCGGTTGGACGCGGACGGCCAACCGAGCTCGACCCTTCGATACATCGACCCGCAAAGGACTCACGGAATGCCCAAGAGGCTCTGCAACAAACTGAGCAAGAGCCATGCAATGATCGGCGTGATGTCGATTGGTCCGAGCGTCGGAATCAGCTTGCGCAGCGGAGAGACCATCCATTCGGTCAAGATGTACGACCACCGGACCCATCCCGAGTAGGGCGAGATCGGCAGCCACGAGGAGATGACTCGCACCAGCAGCGCCAACCGAAGCAACGAAAACGCCCACGACGCCAGCAAGATCGGCAGCGCTCGCGGCGTATGGGCCACGTATGCCACTTGAGCGAGCACGCCGCCGAGGAGATTCAGCGCGCTGACGACCAGGATGCCCAGCAGCGCATAGCCGACGATCATCCAGAGCGGCGCGGACGACGGAACGCCGCCGGCCCGCACGATCACCCGTTCGACGGGCGTCATGAGCGGATCGATCCGCGCCCTGGCGAATCGCGCCATCCGGCTGAACGGACTGACGCGTCGCGTCCGAACGGCCCAGTCGAGGAGGCAGGCGAGGACGACGAGGGCGCCGAGGGCGAGCAAAGCCATCTTCACGACGACGACGACGCCGTCGAAACCGCTTGCCATGTTCACGCGCGAAAGGTGAACGCGGCTCGATGGCCCAGCAAGCCGCTTCCGCCGCGATCGCGCGTCGGTGCTGCCCGAGTTCTTTCTCGGGGGCTCACACGCGCCGAGCCGCCCGAGGTCGTGCGCGGAGGACCGTCCCACCCCGAGCGGGAGAACGTCGCGTCGGAGCATTGCCCGCGGAAACCAAAATCTCGTAGACTGGGGAGCGAACTAACGCTCCCGCCTCCCACCGCCCTATGCCAAAAGCAACCGCGAAGCGTACGAAGGCGCGAAAGCCGGCCGCCAAGAAAAAAGTCAGCTCGCGCGTGGGCGTCGCCGCCAAGAAGCCCTCCTCTCGCGGCGAAGGGCCGAACTACTGGCTCGTGAAATCAGAGCCGGGCACGTTCTCGTTCGACGACCTGCTGGCGCGACCGGACCGCACGACGTTCTGGGATGGCGTCCGGAACTTCGCGGCGCGCGGCCATCTGCGAGCGATGAAAAAGGGCGACCGGGTCTTCTTCTACCACTCTAACGCGAACCCGTCGGCGATCGTCGGGATCGCGGAGGTCGCGCGCGAGGCGTACCCTGACCACTCGGCGTTCGACGCCACCGACGCCCACTACGACCCCAAGAGCAAACCCGACGCGCCGACCTGGTTCATGGTCGACCTGCGCGGCATCGAGCGGCTGCCGCGCCCCGTGTCACTCGACGAGATCAAGAAAACCGACGCCCTTGCGTCGATGGCGCTCGTCCGGCTTGGCCGCCTCTCGGTTCAGCCGGTCACGCCAAAGGAATGGGAGACCGTGATGAAGCTGGCGCGCGGCAAGCCGGCTTGATCACGTCTTCATCGGGCTCTGCTTGGCCGGCGGGAACCGGTTGGACAGCCGCGACGTGAACGGCCGCTCGCCGTAACCCGTGTAGATCTGCCGGGGCCGCGCGATCTTCTGCTCCTTGTCGTTCAGCATCTCTTCCCACTGCGCGAGCCAGCCCGCGGTTCGCGCGACGGCGAACAGCACGGTGAAGAAATCGGTCGGGAACGCCATCGACCGGTAGATCAGCCCCGTGTAGAAGTCGACGTTTGGATACAGCTTGCGCGAGACGAAGTAGTCGTCGTTGAGCGCGACTTCTTCCAGCTTGAGCGCGATCTCGAGGTCCTTGTCCACACCGACCTGCTTGAAGACGTCGTCGGCGAGTCTCTTCACGATCTTGGCGCGCGGGTCATAGCTCTTGTACACGCGATGCCCGAAGCCCATCAAGCGGCTCCCCTTTCCTCCCTTCACCTCGTCGATAAACGCGGGGACGTTCTTCGGATGGCCAATCTCATTGATCATCCTCAGCACCTGCTCGTTCGCGCCGCCGTGCAGCGGTCCGTACAGCGCCGCGACGCCGGCCGCGATGGCCGAGAACGGATCGACGTGTGACGATCCCACCGCGCGCACCGCGCTCGTCGAGCAGTTCTGCTCGTGGTCCGCGTGGAGAATGAACAGAATCTCCAGCGCGTTCACGAACACCGGGTTCGCCTCGTACTTCGGCTCCGACATGCGCGCGACCATCGAGAGGAAATTCTCGACGTAGCTCAGGTCGTTGTCCGGGTAGATGAAAGGCAGGCCCTTGATGTGCCGGTAGCAGAACGCGGCCAGGGTCGGAAGCTTCGCCAGCAGCCGGATGATCGAGATGTTCCGCTGCGTCGGATCGGCGATGTTCTTCGCTTCGGGATAGAACGACGACAACGCGGCGACCGTCGAGCAGAGCATCGACATCGGGTGCGCGTCGTAGCGGAATCCCTGCAGGAACGTCTTGATGTTCTCGTGGACGTACGTGTGGTACGTGATGTCGTGCACCCACGAGTCGTACTCGGTCTGCGTCGGGAGCTCGCCGTTCCGCAGCAGCCACGCGACCTCGAGAAACGTCGATTTCTCGGCGAGCTGCTCGATGGGGTATCCACGGTATCTGAGAATACCCTTGTCCCCATCAATAAACGTGATCGCGCTTTTGCATGAAGCCGTGTTCATGAACGCGGGATCGTACGTCATGAGGCCGAATTCATCGGGCGACGTCTTGATCTGGCGCAGGTCCATGGCGCGGGAGGCAGTATCGCCCTCCACGCCGCCTTGGAGGATTTGAACCGAGTAGGATTTGCTGGTGCGCGAATCCGTGATGTCGAGATTGCCCGTCGCGCGAAGCTCGCCGCCGCCTGGAGCGGATGCCCCGCCTGTCGGCGCGGCCAGTGTGGTGCTCATGTGCTCGCGAATCTCCAAGAGTGACCCAGGACGGAGCACGCTGGCTCCGTCACACGTGAGCTAAAATCTAGGGCCTAGTGGCGGGGCGCGGACCCGCCCGCGCGCGCGGCGTCCGGCAAGGCCGCGGGCGTACCGCGCTCGGCCAGCAGCTTCGTCACGAAACGCTGGCCTTCGGAGATTCGCTCGACCTCGACCGCCATCGCGTCCACGGCATTGTCGAGCTTCGCCATCCGGTCGGAGATCTCGCCGAGGCGCGCCGTGAGGTCGGCGCTGACGACGCGCTTCGTCCGGTACTTCATCCAGGTCGTGACGATCCCGGTGAAGCAGCCCATCGCCGTGACGACGCCCGCGAACACGAAGATGGTATAGAGGATCTCTGCGCCATGGTTCACGGGACTGCCTCCCTGGTGTGTAACGGCTGCGCCTTGGTTCCAGTACGCCCGCGGCCCCGGCGCGGTTTCGTCGCCGACGCGCAGAGCGACCGAACCGGACACCGGTCACAGTGTGCCACGCGCGCCGTGCAGACGAGGGCGCCCAACTCCATCAACGCCTGGTTGTGCGTCCACGTTGCGCGTCCCGTGCGCGGCAAGAGCGACTCGGCGATCTCCCACGTGGCACGCTGACCGCGCGAGGTCTTGGGATCGATCGACGGGGCGAAGGCCCGTTTCACGACCCGCGCCACGTTCGTGTCGACCAGTGCCGCGCGCCGCTCGTAAGCGAATGACGATACCGCGCCCGCGGTGTAGGCGCCGATTCCGGGTAGCCCGCGGAGCTCGGAGGGGTCCGCCGGAAGGCGCGCGTCCCGGGCGCGGCCGCGATCCGTCACCTCGCGCGCCAGGCGGTGCAGGTTGCGCGCTCGGGCGTAGTACCCGAGCCCTTCCCACGCTTCCATGACGCGCCTCGGCGTCGCGCGGGCGACGTCGTGAAGCGTCGGAAAGCGCTCCAGGAATTCGCCGTATCGCGTCACAACGCGCGAGACCTGGGTCTGCTGGAGCATCAGTTCTGAGACGAGAACTTCGTACGGATCGCGCGTTCGGCGCCACGGCAGATCGCGTGCGTTGCGCGCGTACCAACGCCGCAGCCGCCGGCTGAATTCCCGGCGACCGCTGGCCCGCTTCGTCACTGCGGAGTCCAGTGCGGCACCGCGCCGAACAATCCTGCTGAGACGCCGCGTTGAACGAGGACAACGCCGAAGACGAGACTCGCCAGTCCGCTCGCCACACGCAGATAGCCCTGCGCACGAACGAAGCGCCGAGCCGACACCGCGGATGGAAGCGCGACGACCATCGTGATGACGCCCATCCCGGCGATGGTGCCCGTCGCGAACAACGCCAGATAGAGGAGTTGAAGCATCGCCCCCGGCACCGCGGCGAGAACGAGGAGCGCGACGAACGCCGACCCCGCGAGGCCGTGCACAATGCCGACGACGAGTGGACGCGCCATATTCGTCGCCGAGCCGACGCGTCGGCCGCTCAGCGTGAGCATGCCGAGGAGAATCAGCATCACCGCGACGCAGAACTCGAGCAGGAGTCCGAGGCGCGGCGGAATCACCAGCCGGAAGACGACGATCGCGCCGCCGACGGCGAGGATCGTGATGCTGTGTCCCACGCCCCACACCGCGCCGACGGCGCTCGCGCGCCAGAGCGAGCGCTCGTCGCTCACGATGGTCGTGACGGCGACGACGTGATCCGGATCGGTTGCGTGACGCATGCCGAGCACGAATCCGAGCAACAGGATCGAGGCGAACGAGAGCATCGAAAACGGGCCAAGTGGATCGGTCGAGTGGCCGCGAAATGTACGTCCGCCTCATGGAATGCGTGCAACGTCGACGAAACCGGCCTCGAAATGCGCCCCGGCGCCCGTTTGCGCGGGACACGCTGTCGTTCGATCTTTGGGCGTGCGACTCCAGAAATTGCTTCGCCATCCAATCGCCGCGATTTCGGCGGCGGTCATGGTTTTGGCCACGCCCGCTCTTCTCTTCGCGCACGCCCGCCTCGTCAGGAGCTCGCCGGCGGCCAACGCGGTACTCGACTCGGCGCCGACGACGCTGGGGCTCTGGTTCTCCGAGCGGCCGGAGCCCCGCTTCACGGCTATTCAGCTTCTCGATTCCGCGGGGTTGCCCACTCCGCTTGGCGCACCGACTAGTGTCGAGCAGAACGGTCTGACGTTGACGATCACGCGACCGCTGGCGCCGGGGCGCTATTCCGTAGTATGGCGCACGGCCGCGTCCGACGGCCACGCGACGAACGGCAACTTCTCGTTCCGCGTCGCCGCCGCGCGCGGCGCACCGGCACCACAGGCGCCGAGTGTGACGGTCGCGCCGGTGGCGCCAAACACGCCGGCTGGTGCGCCGCAAGCCGCGGCGACGCCGGCGCCGATACGTTGGGCCGAGTTTGTCGCGTTGCTACTGCTGATTGGCGCGGCGGTCTTCAGGCTCGCAATCCTTCCCGAGGCCGCGCTCCCCGACGACGCCTCGCTCGACGTCGCCTCGCGCACCCGAAGTGTCGCGTTCGCGGCGATCGCGCTGTTCGTCGTGACCACGGTCGCGCGCGTCGCGCTCCAATCGCAACTCGTCGCCGGTTCCAGCTCGCCGATGGCGGCGGTCATGACGGTGATCAGCGACACGCGGTGGGGACACGGTTGGCTGACTGGGGCGCTCGGGGCTCTCCTCGCGCTCGTCGGTCTGTTCGGCGCGGCGCGATCGACGCGCGCGTGGTTCGTCGTCGCGCTCGGCGCCGTGCTCATCTGCGTGAGCGAGGCACTCACCGGCCACGCCGCCGCGCTGCGTCACCCCGCGCTCTCGATCGCCACGGACGTGACGCACGTCCTCGGCGCCGGAGCCTGGATCGGCACGCTTTTCATCATGGTCGGCGTGGGCCTGCCCGCGCTCGGCCGGATGAATCCGGCGGACGCGCCGCGGGCGGGGTCGTCGTTGACGCGCGCTTATCACACGGCCGCCGTTGACGGCGTGATCCTCGTTGTCCTGAGTGGCGTGATTGCCGCGTATCTTCGGTTGCCGGCGTTCAACGCGCTTTGGACGACCGACTACGGCAGCTGGCTGTTCCGAAAGCTCGTCTTCGTGCTGATCGCGCTCGCATTCGGCGCATACCACTGGCGGCGTGTCGTGACTCCCGAATGGACCGACGACACGCGACGCCGCTTCGCCCGGAGCGCGTCGGCCGAGCTCGTCGTCGGCGTCGTGGTCATCGCGCTCACTTCCATGTTGGTCTCGACATCGCTCCCCCAATGACAGCGACACCGCACACCGAAAAAGGCGTCTGGCCGATCACGTACCACGATGTCGAAGCCGCGCGCGACCGTATCGCGCGCTATCTGTCGCCGACTCCTTTTCGCCGGTACCCGCGTCTCTCGGCGCTGGTCGGCCACGACATCGACTTGTTCGTGAAGCACGAAAACCACCAGCCCACGAACTCGTTCAAGATCCGGAACGGGCTGTCGTTCATGACCGCGCTCGACGCAGATGAGCGCCGCCGCGGCGTGGTCGCGGCGTCGACGGGCAATCACGGGCAGGGAATCGCCTTCGGCGGCCAACTGGCCGAAGTGAGTGTCACCGTCTGCGTGCCGGCGGGGAACAACCCGGACAAGAACGCCGCCATGCGCGCGCTGGGCGCGACGGTCGTCGAGGAAGGGCGCGACTACGACGAAGCCGTCGGCGTGATGCAGCGCATCGCCGCGAACGAGGGCCGCGTGATCGCGCACTCGACCAACGACCCGCGTGTCGTCGCCGGCGCGGGCACGATGACGCTGGAGATTCTCGCGCAGGAGCCGGACCTCGACGCGCTTGTCATCGCCACGGGCGGCGGGTCGCAGGCCGTCGGCGCGATGACGGTCGCGCGCGTGCTGTCGCCGGCGCTCGAGGTCTACGGCGTGCAGGCGGCGGGCGCCAGCGCGATCCACGATTCGTGGCACGCGCGCACGCGTCTCACGACGGCGGTCGCCGACACGTTCGCCGAGGGCGTGGCCACGCGCACGACCTACGACCTGACCTTCCCCGCGCTGCAGGAAGGGCTCGCCGGATTCGTCACGGTCACGGACGCCGAGATCGCCGAATCGCTTCGTACGATCGTCGCCGAGACGCACAACCTCGTGGAGGGCTCGGGCGCGATCGGCTTCGCGGCGCTGCCCAAGTTGGCCGACCGACTCGCGGGCAAGCGAGTCGGCATCGTCTTCTGCGGCGGCAACATGGACGTCGGGCTGCTGCGCCGGGTGCTGGCGCGCGAGATCTAGCGCGCGCTCAGCTGACCTTTCGCGTCTTCCGCTTGAGGAAGTCCATCAGGATGAACTGCCCGAGCGTCATCGTCGACGTGAAGTAGGCTTTGCCCTTGCTGATCTCCGACACGCGCTTCACGAACTCGACGAGCATGCGGTCGCGGGCGAGCATGAACGTGTTGATCATGATCCCCGACCGCCGGCAGCTGGCGACCTCGCGGATCGTCTGCGCGATGACCGTCGTGTCGAGGCCGAACGAGTTCTTGTAGATCTGCCCGTTCGGGCAGCGTCAGCGCGCTCGGCTTGCCGTCGGTGATCATGATGATCTGCCGCATGTCCTTCTTCTGGCCGAGCAGCAGCCGTCGCGCGAGCTTGAGCCCTTCGGCCGTGTTCGTGTGGTACGGTCCGACCTGCGCCGTGGCCAGCGTCGCCAGCGGAATCTCCTCGGCCGAGTCGTGGAAGAGCACGACCTTGAGCGTGTCGCCGGGGAACTGCGTGCGGATGAGGTGCGTGAGCGCGAGCGCGACTTTCTTCGCGGGCGTGAAGCGGTCCTCGCCGTAGAGGATCATCGAGTGCGAGCAGTCGAGCATCAGCACCGTGGCGCACGACGACCGGTACTCGGCTTGGCGCACCATGAGGTCCGAGTAGTCGAGGTCCATCGGGACTTCGATCTTGCCCGTGCGGGCCAGCGAGTTCTTGAGCGTCTCGTTGACGTCGAGGTTGAGCACGTCGCCGAACTCGTACGGCTTGCTCCATCCGTCCGCTTCGATCCCCGTGGCCAGATACGCCGTGTCATGACTTCCGAAACTAGACTTTCCTAACGAGCCGAGCAGATTGCGTAAAGTCTTATAGCCGAGGAAGTCGATGCCCTTGTCGGTAAGGTTGAAGTTCACGTCGCGGGCGGCGGCTTTGGCGAGACCGCCGGGACCGGTGACGGCCTGGTGCCCGGCCGGCATCTGCGGCGCGTTCTCGACGTTGAGGTAGCCCTCGTCGATCAGGCGCTGGACGAGTTGGTCGAGCAGCTGCGCGAGCTTCGCCTGGCCCTCGCTGTCGTCGCCGCCGCGGAGCGCCTCGAGCATCTCGGGGGTGAACTGACCGCTCTCCATGAGCGCGTCGAGAATCGCCTGCTTGAGTGCCTCGAGCGAGCGATTCTGCTCGTCGCCGGTATCCCAGCCGTAGTACGACTGGTTGTCACCGCCGGCGAATCCCGATTGCAGAAGGAAGTCGGCGAGCTTGTCCAGCAACGACTGCAAGTCGACCGCGTCGGCGAGCTCAGGGCTGAACTTGGTGTAGGTATGGAACCGCATACCTCAGGATACCTCTCGAACCGCCGCCGTGCCACGGGACGCGTGGGGGACGAGTGCGGAGGCGGGGTGGGGAGAACTGGAGCGGGTGCGGAGACGGGGTGCTGGAACGGGTGCGGAGACGGGGTGCGGAGAACTGGAACGGGTTCGGAGGCGGGGTGCGGGGAACTGGAACGGGTGCGGAGACGGAGTGCGGAGATCTGGGGCGGGTGCGAGTAGGGGTGGGCGGGCTCGGCGAGGATCGACCCGTCTCGCCTCGCTGTTCTAGTTCCCCGCACGCCGCCTCCGCCCTCGTCCCAGTTCTCCGCACCCCGCCGCCGCCCTCGTTCCAAGTCTCCACACCCGTCCCAACCATTTGCTCCGCCGCCGTGTCCGACGTATACCTAGACGTGACAACCATAGCCCTGACTACCATGGACGACCCGCGCTCCCAGATCCTCGCCGGCACTCTCGACCTCCTGGTCCTCAAGACGCTTTCCGCCGAGCCCATTCCACGGATACGGTCTGGCGCAGCACATCAAGCGGTTGTCGCGCGACGCGCTCCGTGTCGAAGAAGGATCGCTCTATCCGGCACTGCAACGGATGCAGGCGAAGGGTTGGATCGCGTCCGAGCTCAAGAAATCGCCCACGGGGAGAACGGCCCGGTACTATCGGCTGACGGCGGCGGGGCGACGACAGCTCGGCGAGGAGGAGTCCGAGTTTCAGCGCTCGGTCGCGGCGACGATGCGCGTTCTCAAGGGAGCCGAGTCGTGACGCCCGGCGAATTCTGGCGTCGAAGCCTGGCGTGGATTCGACGCCGCGCGCTCGAGCGCGAGCTGACGGGCGAATTGAACGCGCACGCCGAGCTGCTTGCCCGCGACCTCGAGCGCGAGGGGTTGAGCGCCGACGATGCGCGCGCCGAGGCGCGCCGGCAGGTCGGGAGTCCGCTGCGCGCGCGCGAAGCCAGCCGCGACGTTTGGGGATTTCCGGCCCTCGACGCATTGCTGCACGATCTCCGCTACGCCGTGCGCGGGCTTCGCCGTTCTCCTAGCTTCACCGCCACCGTCGTCGTCACGCTGGCGCTCGGCATCGGCGCCAACACGACGATGTTCTCGATCATCGACCGCCTCATGTTCCGGCCGTATCGCTACATGCGGGCGCCGAACGAGGTGCAGCGCGTCTACCTGCGGACGACCGCACGAGGACGCACCCTCACCTACGCGACGATGCCGTACACGCGTTATCTCGACATCGCGCGCGCGTCACGATCGTTTTCGCAAATTACCGCCGTCTCGGAATGGCGTCTCGCGGTCGGCACCGGACAGAACACGCGCGTCCGGCACGTCGACGGCGTGAGCGCGTCCTTCTTCGACCTCTTCGACGCGCCGCCGCCGCGCGGCCGCTACTTCAACTCCGCTGAAGACCAGGCGCCGAACGGAACACGCGTCGCCGTGCTTGCATATCCGTTCTGGCAAACGGAATTCGGCGGGCGAAACGTCATTGGCGAGCCGATGCAGATCGGGCTCGCGAAGTTTACCGTCATCGGCGTCGCTCCCGAGGGATTCGTCGGAACCGCGAACAACGGCGCCGAGCCCGACCTGTTCGTCCCGATCACGACGATCCCGGCGAACGTCAACCCGTCGGACGCGGGGAACTATCTCAAGACGTACACGTGGGATTGGACGGAGATCATCGTCCGGCGGCGCGCCGGCGTGTCCGACGCCGCGTCGACCGCCGACCTTACGAACGCGTTCATCCAGAGCCGGAACGCGCAGCGACGGCTCAATCCGCGGATGACGCCGGACTCGCTCGCCAGGCCGCGCGCCCTCGGCGGCTCGTTGCGGTCGTGGGCCGCGCCCGACGCGGGACTCGAGTCACGCGTGCTGCTCTGGGTCGCGGGCGTCGCGGCCATCGTGTTGTTGATCGCGTGCGCCAACGTCGCGAACCTGATGTTCGCGCGAGTGCTCCGTCGGCGTCGCGAGATCGCCGTGCGACTCGCCCTCGGCGTGAGCCGCCAACGGCTCGTCGCGCAGTTCATCGTCGAGGGAGCGCTGCTCGCCGCACTCGGCTGCGCTGCCGGATTGGTGGCGGCGCAGTGGGCCGGCGTCGCCGTCCAACGTCTCCTCTTCCTTCAGGTAACGGGGCCAGGCGGCGGTCTGATCGCGGATTGGCGGACGATCGGAGCCGCGGCCGCCTGTGCGTGCATCTCGGCGTTACTCGTCGCCGTCGGCCCGGCGATTCTCGCGACCCGATCGGATCTCGCCGGTTCGCTCAAGTCCGGAGCGCGCGCCGGCGTTACGCAGCACTCGCGCTTGCGATCGACTTTGTTGGTCGCGCAAGGCGGGCTTTCGGTCGTTCTCCTCATCGGAGCCGCGCTTTTCGTTCGCAGTCTGACGCAGGTGGTCTCGATTCCGCTCGGCTACGACGCGAACAACGTCGTCGAGACGCTCTTCGATTTCCGCGGATTCCCCATGGACAGCGCGACGGGAGTCGCCGTGCGCCGCCGTCTGCTCGATGCGGCGAAGGCGATCCCCGGCGTGGAGTCGGCGGCTCGCGTCAACAGCCTGCTGTACAGCACCAACACCGCCAACCTGTCGGTGCCCGGGATCGACTCCATCGCCCGGCTCGGCCGGTTCAATTTTCAAATGTCGACGCCCGAATATTTCAGCGTCATGCGGACGCGGATCGTGCGTGGGCGCGCGTTCAACGCGTCGGATCGGGCGGGTGCGCCGCTCGTGGCGGTGGTGAGCCAGGCGATGGGTCGCGCGTTGTGGCCGAACCAGGATCCGATCGGCCAGTGCATTCACGTCGCGTGGGATGCGCTGCATCCGGAAACGCAGCCGCCGTGCAGGACGGTCGTCGGTGTCGCCGAAGACGCGGCGATGCAGACCGTCACGGACGAGCAGCGCTACATGTATTACATCCCGGTGGATCAAGCGAATCCCGGCTGGGCGACGACGATTCTGGTGCGTGTTTCGCCGTCGATGACGGACGGGCCGGAGCGCGTTCGACGCGCCCTACAATCGGCCATGCCAGGCGACGGCTTCGTCATCGTGCGCCCGTTGGCCGAGTTGGTGGACATCTCGCGACGCTCGTGGCACCTCGGCGCAGTGCTGTTCACGACGTTCGGTCTCCTCGCGCTCGTCGTTGCCTCGGTCGGCCTCTACGGCGTCATCGCGTACGACGTCGCGCAGCGGCGCCACGAGATCGGCGTGCGGATCGCGCTCGGCGCGCGCTCGCGCGACGTTGTCTCGATCGTCGCGCGGCAAGGCTTCGGCTTCGTCGCCGCGGCCGTCGGAGTGGGTGTGTTGGTCGCGCTCGTCGCGGCGCGTTGGGTTCAGCCGTTGCTCTACGGCGAGTCGGCGAGGGATCCGGCGGCGTATGCCGCCGTGTCGGTCGATCATGATCGTCGTCGCGCTGGTCGCGAGCGTGGTCCCGGCCGCGCGAGCGGCGAGGGTCGATCCGAACATCGCGCTGCGGGCCGAGTGATCATCGCACCACGGTCACCGCGACGTACGACGCCTGGTCCGGCGTGTGCCACACGCGGTGCGTCTCCGCCTTGAAATCGCTCGCCCTCGCCTGAAAGATGTTCGGCACCCACGTCTGCGGATTCCGATCGTAGAGCGGGAACCAGGTGCTCTGCACCTGCACCATCATCCGGTGGCCCTTCGCGAACGTGTACGTCTGCTGGTGCAGATCGACCGTGAATGGCAACGGCGTGTTCGACTGAATCGGCTTGGGCGCGGTGAATCCCTCGCGGTAGCGGCCACGCATGATCTCGTGCGCCACCATCAGCTGGTAGCCGCTCCAGTCCCAATGGCTCGGCACACTGTCGGGGAAGACGTCGATCAGCTTCACCACCCAATCCGCGTCCTGTCCCGTCGTCGACGCGACGATGTGCGCGATGACGTCGCCGGCGATCGTCACGTCTTCGGCCAGCGGAGCCGACTCCCATGTGAGCACGTCGGGGCGACCCTGGACGAAGCGCTGGTCCTGCGTCTCCCACGTGCGCCAGCGCGAGCCGCGCGGATCGTACGTCTGCTCGACCGGGCGCGGCCGGTATGGCACCGGGTGCGCGGGATCGGAGACGAACTGGTCGTACTGCGTCGCCTCCGACTTTGGCGCGTCGAACGAAAGCGTTCCGTTCGAGTGCAGGTAAATCTTCCTGTCTGACGCTCCCGATTTCGGCGGCCACGTGTCGAACGAGCGCCAACGCTTGGCGCCGGCGTCGTAGAGGTAGGCCGTCGGCTCGCTCATGCTTCCTTTGTCGTGCAGCCAGTACGCGAACCACGGCGCTTCGACGTCGCGCAAGAACGCGTCGGCGGTGCCGGGGTCGACGACCGGCATCGCGCGCGCCTGGCTGCGCCAGCCGCCGTGATTCCACGGTCCCATGACGAGGAAGTTCCAGTGCTTCGTGTCGCCCGGCTCGAGCGCCTTGTACGTCGCGAGCGGACCCCAGCGATCTTCCTGATCCCACCAGCCGCCGACCGTGAGCGTCGGAACGGTCGGCGATTTGAGATCTCTCTCGACGGCGCGCGCCTGCCAGTACGCGTCGTAACTCGGATGCTGCGTGAACGCCAGCCAGGTCGGGACGCCCCCGTGGAAATACTTCGCGTCGGCGTTCGCCAGAGGCCCGAGCTCCAAATACCAATCGTACGTATCCCAGTGCGAGATCGGCGACGGAATCGATTGATCCTTGCTCAGCTCGAGATCGCTCGCGTACTCGAAGCCGTAGGACAACCGGAACGCGCCCTGGTGGAAGAAATCGTCCCCCATCCAGGTATCCGTCATCGGGGCTTGGGGAGAAATAGCCTTGACCGCGGGATGCGGGTTGATGCCGGCCATCGTCGCCAGAAACCCGGGATACGACACGCCGAACACGCCGACGCGGCCGTTGTTGTTCGCGACGTTCTTGATGAGCCAATCGACGGTGTCGTACGTGTCGGTGCTCTCGTCGGTGCCCTTGGCGTCGCGCGGATCGTGCAGCGGGCGGTTCATGAAGAACTGTCCCTCGCTGCGATAGCGTCCGCGGATGTCCTGCGTGACGAAGACGTAGCCGTCGGCGGCGAGGAACCGGCTGGACGGTGACACGACGGTGTCGCCGGCGATGCCGTACGGCGTGCGCGTCATCAGGATCGGCAACGCCGGATGCGCCCCACGAGGCTCGCAGACGCTGGTGTTGAGATGCACACCGTCGCGCACCGGGATCATCACGAACCGGCAATTGAACGCCGAAACAGCCGGCGATGGCTGTTGCGCCAGGGCGCTCGCCGTCAACGAGACCAACAACCAGATCGCCCCGTCAAATGCCTTAGTCATCTTTGGCTTTCTCCGTTTGTTTCCGTTGTTTCTCCGTTTGTTTCCGTGTCCCAATTGTTGATGTCTCTCTTGGCGCTCGAGACCCGACCGCCTGTTCGGGCCATAACGATTGGGAAACGGAAACAAACTGGAACGACAACGGAAACAAACGGAGTTTGGTGTGCGCCGCCAATCTGCGGACCGGCGGCTGTATTTTTCAATCGTGCCCGACCCGACGACCGCGCCTCCGGCCCGCCGCACCGCACCGCCGTCCGCCGCGGTGCTCACTCCGGCGGCGAGCTCCGTGGTCTCGTCGCTCAATCCGTTCCAGACGCTGCAACGCCACCGGAACTTCCGGCTGTTCTGGATCGGCCAGACCGTTTCGCTCATCGGCACGTGGATGCAGACGATGGCGCAGGGATGGCTCGCGTTAGAGCTCTCCAATAGCGCCTTCCTCGTCGGTCTCGTGGCGTCGGCGGGGTCGCTGCCCGTCCTCGTGCTCTCGCTGTACGCCGGCGTCCTCGCCGACCGCGTGGAGAAGCTGCGCCTCGTCAAGATCGGCCAGATCGCCTTCTGTCTCCAGGCGTGCGCGCTCTGGTGGTTCACTTGGAGCCACCACATCACGATCCCGTGGCTCCTCATCCTCGCGACGATCAACGGCGTGATCAACGCGTTCGAGATCCCGGCGCGCCAATCTTTCGTCATCGAGCTCGTCGGCCGGGAAGATCTTCCCGGCGCGATCGCGCTGAACTCGAGCGGGTTCAACATCGCGCGCGTCGTCGGGCCGAGCATCGGCGGCGCGATCATCGCGAGCCTCGGCCTGGCCTGGTGCTTCGGCGTGAACGCGCTGAGCTACATCGCCGTGATGGGCGGCCTGATGCTGATCCGCCTCCCCGCGTGGACGCCGCCGGAACACGTCGTGTCGCCGTTGGAGGGCATCCGCGAGGGCGTGCTGTTCATGCGCGACACGCCGGCCATCGCGGCGCTCATGAAGTTCGTGACCGTCTATTCGATCCTGGGCGTCCCGTATCTCACGTTGATGCCTGTCGTCGCGCGCGACCACCTCGGGCTCAATGCCGGCGGCTACGGCGCCATGCTGGCGTGCGTCGGCGTCGGCGGCGTATCGGGGGCGCTCTGGCTCGCCGCGATCGGCGACCGCTTCAATCGCATGCGGCTGCTCGCCATCACGGCGTACGTCTATGCCGGCCTGCTCATCGCCTTCGCCTTGGTGCGCTCCGCCGGCGCTGCGTACCCGATTCTCCTCGGCGTTGGATTCACGATGATCGTGACGAGCGCCGTCTGCAATTCCACGCTCCAGCACCTCGCGCCGAACGAGCTGCGCGGGCGGCTCATGGCCGCCTACTCGTTCGTCGTCGTCGGTCTCTCCTCGGTCATCGGCGCGTTCATCGCCGGAAGCGTCGCGCACGTCATCGGCACCCCGTGGGCGATCGGCGGCGGCGCGGCGATTCTCCTCGTCTATTCCTACGTCGCCTTCGAGCGGGGAGACGCGCTGCGAGACGTCTGAGTCGCGCGCGCGACCGGACTAGTAGCTCGGCGCCGGCGCGGACCCGAACTGTTTGCGCGCCGTGTCGACGACCAGGGCAGCGGCTCCGTCGAGTCCCAACCACGCCGTGTTCAGGCAGAGGTGATAGTTCTCGTGGGCGAGCCAGTTGCGATTCCAATGCCGGCGAACGTACTGCTCTCGCTGTTTGTTCTGCTCGGCGACCATCTTGTCGGCTTCGTCCTGCCCGACCTTGAACGTATCCATCGCGTATTTGCGGAGCGCGGCGCGCGGCGCATAGCAGAAGACGTGCAGCGCGTCCTCACGCTCGGCGAGAAGACACTGTGCACCGCGCCCGACGAACACCGCCGGTCCGGCCTGCACCGCTTCCTCGATGACGCGCTGCGTCACCGCGATGATTCGTTCTTCGGTCGTCTCGACCGGACCGGTCGGAACCGGCGGCAGCATCTCGGGGGACCCGAGCGACAGCGCCGACGCCAGGCGTTCCACGAGCGACGGCACCCGCTCGTCCTGCGCGCTCACCTCGGCGCGCGTCAGCCCCGAGCGCTCGGCGATCGCGTCGATAATGTCGTTGTCGACCAGTGACCAGCCGAGCGCCCCGGCGACTCGCTGTGCCACCTCCGATCCGCCGGAGCCGTACATCCGCGAGATCGTGATGACGGGCATTCAGCGCGCGGGAGCGATCTGCGAAGCGAACTCTCGTTCGTCGTGCGAGTTGTCGGGCGCGCGGACGACGCGCCGCCGCACCTGCTCGACCACCTCGAAGCCGAGCGCGGTCCACGCCGCGACGGCGACGCGCGACGACGACGCGTTGTGCAGGCGCATCTCGCCGAGTCCGCGCTCGTCACACCAATTCTCGGCGGCGCGCACGAGCGCGCGCATCACGCCTCGGCGCCGGGCCGACGGAACCACGTAGACGGAGGAGACGTAGCAGTACCGCTCGGGCAGCACGAGCGGCGATCCGCGGACCTCGACGGCGCGGAGAATCCCGACCGCCTCGCCGCCGAGCTCGGCGAGAAAGAGCCGCTCGTCCGCGGCGACGATCTGCGCGTGGTAGAGCTCGAACGCGCGATCGACGACGTCGCGGTGAAGCTCGGCGTAGAGCGGATGGTCGCCATACTCACGAAGCAGCGCGAGACGCAGCGAGACGACCGTGGCGAGGTCGCTCGGCTCGGCGCGCCGGACCGTGACTCGGCGCGATGCCTCAGCTCGCGCCGCCACCGAACAGATCCTGGTTCGGCCGCCGGCGCGGTTCCGGCGCCGCGCGGCCGTACTGGCCACCGTCGCTGCGGGAGATCTTCTTGCGCGCGACCAGCGCTTCGAGCACCAGCTCGCACGCGGCGACCGCCGTACCCGCGTCATCTTCCGCCGCGAGCCCGACGTGCCTGACGATTCGCGTGAGGTCGGGGACGATCTCGAACCCCTCGAGCGCGACCTCGGCGCGCGCGTCGTCCGCCACCTGAAGGGCGCCGCCCTCGTCGAACCACATGATGATGTCGTCGACGTTCACGCCGCCGGCGCGATCGTGGAAGGTGCCGTCGGCGGCGCGCCGAATAAGCTCGCGCGCGATCGCCGGCCCGCCGACCAACTCGCCCTCGTACTCCAGCTCGATCTTGCCGGTGATCGCGGGGAGCGCGGCGTAGATGTCGGAGACGCGCGGCACGATGTCGGCGTCACCCGACACGATGGCGCGCCGTTCGGCGTTGGAGACGACGTTCTCGGTGACCGTGATCGGCATCCGCTGCGACACGCCCGACCGCTTGTCGATACGACGGTCGTTGCGCGCCTCGAACGCGATTCGCTCGATCAGCTCGGCGATGAAGTCGGGCACGCGGACGGCGCGGCTGTCTCGCTTGATCCACGCCTCCTGTCGCGTGATGTCCATTCCCAACTCGACGGTCGCCGGATAGTGCGTGCCGATCTCGCTCCCGATGCGGTCCTTGAGCGGCGTGATGATCTTGCCGCGCGCGGTGTAATCGTCGGGGTTCGCCGTGAAGCAGAGTTGCACGTCGAGCGGAAGACGGATCGGGTAGCCTTTGATCTGGACGTCGCCTTCTTGCATGACGTTGAACAATCCGACTTGCACCTTGCCGGCCAAGTCCGGAAGCTCGTTCAGCGCGAAGATGCCGCGGTTCGCGCGCGGGAGCATTCCGTAGTGGATGGTCAGCTCATCGGAGAGCATGTGTCCGCCGCGAGCGGCGCGGATCGGATCGAGATCGCCGATCAGGTCGGCGATGGTGACGTCGGGCGTCGCCAGCTTCTCGACGTAGCGATTCTCTCGGCCGACCCAGGCGATGGGCGTGTCGTCGCCTGCTTCGGTGAGGAGGTTCCGCGCGTACTTCGAGATCGGGGCGAACGGATTGTCGTTGACCTCGCTGCCGGCGACGATCGGCAGCGCGTCGTCGAGGAGGCGTGACGAGCGCGCGCAGAATGCGGGACTTCGCCTGTCCGCGCAGGCCGAGCAGGATGAAGTTGTGGCGCGACAACACCGCATTCACGAGCTGCGGCATGACGGTGTCTTCGTAGCCGATCACACCGGCGAACAACGGCCCCGCGCCGCGCTGACAGAGGCGCTCGAGGAGGTTGTATCGCATTTCATCCTTGACCGAGCGGAACGCCCGGTCCGGGACGCCATAGGGGGAGCGCTTGAGGGCGCCGAGGGTCTCTGGATGCGCCTGCACGACAATCTCCGATTGCAGCCAATGAGGGCCCGCGACCATCGCGGCCCTGGTTCAATCAAGGCGACTAGACGAAGGCCGCGCAAGAGCGCGAGCCGAGGGTTTTAGTCGGCCAGTCCCACTTCCACGAGGTTGTCGTAAAAGACGGGGCCGTGACCGAGGTCGGTCTCGCGCTGCGAGGTGGTCTGGTTCGCGTTGGCGCCGTCCGCGGCGAACTTGCCCCACCAGATCGACGGGGCCCAGACGACGCCCGGGCGGATCGAGTCCTCGACGCGGGCCACCGCGGTGAACGCGCCGCGGTCGTTGTGCACGAGCACGCGCGCGCCGACGCCGATGCCGCGCTCCTCGGCGTCGATCGGGTGCAGCAGGCACTCCGGCTCGCGGGCGCCGCGGCGCAGCGCGCCGATGTTCACGAAGGTCGAATTCAGGAACTGATGGGCGGGGGAGGAAATCAGCGTCAGCGGATAGCGGCCGGCGAGTTCGGGCACGTCATCGGGGAATTCGTACGGCGCGGTGAACGTCGGCACGGGATCAATCCCCATTTTCTCCAGCCGCGGCGAGTAGAACTCGCACTTGCCGGAGGGAGTGGGAAACCCGCCCTTGTCGTACGGCAGATACGGCGTGGGCACATTGAGCCGCGTCCATCCGCGTTCGATCAGCGTTTCGAGCGTCACGCCGGCCATCTTCTCGCTCGTCGAGTCGAGCGCCTGCCGAATGAGCGTGAGGTCGTCGTCGCGCAGCGAGGGATCGTCGAGCCCCATGCGGGCCGCGATGCGGCGGAAGATCTCGCTGTTGGGGAGCGACTCGCCGAGCGGGTCGATCGACGGCTGGTTCAGCGTGACGTAATGGTGGCCGTACGAGAGGTGCAGGTCCCAATGCTCGAGCTGCGTCGTCGCCGGGAGAACGATGTCCGCGTAGTCGGCGGTGTCGGTCTGGAAGTGCTCGAGCACGACGGTGAACAGATCCTCGCGGCGCATGCCCGCGAGCACCGCGTTGCGATCCGGCGCCACGGCGCCGGGATTCGAGTTGTAGACGACCAGCGCGCGCACCGGCGGGCCGCCGACTCCCGCGTCCTTCGTCGTGAGCGCTTCGCCGAGGCGGATCATGTTGATCGTCCGCACCGGCGGCGAGAGGTCGGGGCGCTCGACCATCGCGGTGTTGAACTTGAAGTTCTGGCTCGACGACAGTTGCACGCCGCCGCCGGCTCGCCGCCAGTGGCCGGTGAGCGCGGGCAAGCACGCGATCGTGCGCACGGCCATTCCGCCGCCGCCGTGCCGCTGCAATCCATAGTTGACGCGGATGAACGCGGCCTTCGCGCGGCCGTAGCGTTCGCCGAGTGACACGATCACCTCGGGCGCGACGCCGGTGATTTTCGACGCGCGTTCGGGCGTGTACTCGCGCGCGCGCTCGCGCAGCGCGTCGATGCCGGTCGTGTAACGCGCGATGTAGTCGTCGTCCTGCAGCCCGCGCTCGAGGACCACGTGCATCATGGCCAGAGCGAGAGCCGCGTCCGTACCCGGCCGGAGCCCGATCCATTCGTCGCTCTGCGCGGCAGTCCGCGTACGGATCGGATCGATGACGATGATCGGCGCGCCGCGCGCTTTGGCCTCGAGGACGAACGGCCACATGTGCGGGTTCGACGTCAGCGTGTTGGTTCCCCAGAGCAGCACGAGATCGCTTTCGGGAATCCCTTCCGGGTCGGCGCCGACGTTCGCGCCGACGGTCATCTGCATTCCGATCTTGCCCGGTGTGGAGCAGATCGTGCGGTCGAGCTTCGACGCGCCGATGGCGTGGAAGAACCGGCGGTCGATCGACGATCCCTGCACGATCCCCATCGTGCCGGCGTACGAGTACGGCAGGATCGCTTGCGGCCCCCCACTGTCGCTGGAATTCCGGATCTCGTTCAGGCGTGTCGCGATCTCGTCGAGCGCCTCGTCCCACGAAATGCGCGCAAATTTTCCTGAACCTTTGGGGCCGGCGCGGCGCATCGGATGGAGCAGCCGGTCCTCGTGATACGTGCGTTCGACGTAGCGGTTGACCTTCGTGCAGAGGAAGCCGCGCGTGAACGGATGCTCGGGGTCTCCCGCGACGCGCACGGCGCGGCCGGACTCCACCGTGACGAGCATCGCGCACGTGTCGGGGCAGTCGTGCGGGCACGCGGCACGGACGATGCGCGACTCGGACTTCGGATCGAGCGACGCGGGCGCGGCGGTGGCCGTCATGTTTGGCAACCTAGGAGAGTTCGGGAGTCCGAACCAGCCCCGTTGGGTCGAGACGACCGTGCGTCGATGCAAGGAACTCGTTGACCTGGGCCGACTTGCCGCACGGCCGAACACTCTTGACAGGCCTCCTGGCGCCCATAAGTTTCACGCCGCTCACTCCGAGCCCCCGTCGCGTGCACGAACCACGCGGATACTATCGTCCTACTCTTCAGGAGATTGTCATGAAGCGCCTGGCTGTCGTTGCCGCTGTGCTCGCGATTGTCGCTGCCTGCTCAAAGTCGGAAAGCGCCGCAAAGGATACGACGCCGCCCGCTATGGCGCCCGCTCCGTCGGCCGCGCCTGCTGATACCGGAATGAAGATGGACAGCGGCAAGATGACGATGGACACGACGAAGAAGGACACGACGAAGAAGAAGCCGTAACACTTCCCCTTCGGAGTCACATGGGCGCGACCTCCACCGGTCGCGCCTTTTTGTTTCCAATACCAGTTCCATTAGCTGTTCTCGCGCCACCAGCGGAACGCTTCGGGCACGCCAACGTCGGGGCGCACCGACGGTGCCCACCCCAGCTCGGCGCGCGCGCGTTCCGACGTGAACGGATTGTCGCGCGTCAGCCACGCCAGCGACGCGCTGGAGACGACGCTCATCTTGCCGCCGGTCAGCGCGCGCGTGATCGCCTTGACGGCGCGCAGCGTGCCGCGCGCGAGGGGCGTCGGAAGCTTCACGAACCGAATGCGCCGGCCGAGGCCTTCTCCAGCAAGCTCGAAGAAGCGCCGGACCGTGACGTCGAAATCGTTGGCCACGTTGTACGCCCGACCCGTCGCCGCGTCGCGCGTGGCGGCGCGCACGACGCCGTCGGCGACGTTCGCGGCGTGAACGATCGAGAACGTCGTTACGCCGCCCCCCACCAGCGGGACGATGCCGTGCGACAGAAGCCGCGCGACGCGCGGTACGAACTGTCGGTCGCGATCGCCGTAGATCACTGTGGGACGCAGCGCCGTCGCCCAGATCTCGCCGGCCGCGCACGCGCGCATCACGAGCTCTTCCGACTCCCGCTTGGAACGCGCGTAGTACGCGCGCTCGGGAAGCGGCGTGAGTGGCGTCGCTTCGTCGGTCTTGAGCCCGTCGTCGCGGTAGCGCGCCGCCGGACCGTACACGGCAACGCTGCTCAGGTGGACGAGTCGTGCGCCGCTCGCGCGCGCGGCCGCGATCGCGTTGATCGTCCCGTCGATATTGGTCCGACGAAACGACTCCCAACCGCCGCTCGGCGTGACCGCCGCGGCGTTGTGGAAGATCGCGTCGCATCCGGTGGCGGCTCGCGCGAACGCGTCGGCATCGAGCACGTCTCCCGTCACGCATTCGGCGCCGAGGGTTTCGACCAGCCGCGAATGCGATCGCACGAGCGCGCGCACGCTCCAGCCGTCGCGCGCGAGCCGCTCGATGACGTGCGAACCGACCAACCCCGTGCCGCCCGTCACGAGCGCGCGCGGCACGCCGGCGCTACGCGGAGAAGGGAAGCGCCGCGACGTCGACTCGCTGCTCGCCATGCTCCGACCGCGCCGTCAGCGACGCGCCCGGGCTCACCTCTCGCCGAATCATTCCGATCGCGATGCCGCCCAGCCGCGGCGACGACACCGCGCTGCGCACGTCGCCCACGTGATTGCCCGTGTCGTCGATGAGCTGCGAACCGGTTGGCGGCGGTGCGCCGCCGCCGGCGGCCCGCAGTCCGCGCAGATGCCGATTGACGTGGCCGCGAAAGTGAACGCGCGCGACGACTTCCTGCCCGATGTAGCACCCCTTCGTGTACGAGATCGCGTCCATCTCGTCGAGGTTTGCTTCCTGCGGGATCGTGTTCTCGTCGATGTCGATTCCCCACTCGGGACGCCCGGCTTCGACGCGCGCAATCTCCCACGCGGCGAGGCCGGCCGGCACCGCGCCCGCGGCCACGGCGTCGCGCCACACGCTCTCGAACGTCTCGAACGGAACGAACAGGTCGTAGCCCTCGAGCGCCCCCCCGAGATCCGGGACCCGCGCGATCATCACTTCGGCGCCGTGCACCGTCGCAGTGAAGTTGTCGAACGGCGCCAGCGCGCCGAGCGCCTCGGCCGCGACGCCGGAGATCCCCGCGACGATGCGGCGCGCCTCGGCGCCGAAGATTCCGATGTCCCGGATCGCGTGCGAGTCGTCGCGATATCCCGTCAATCGCGGGTTCACGTATTTCTTCACCATCGCCAGAAATCCGGGCCACGCGCGCGGTGGAGCGTCGACGAGATATGACGACGCGACGGGCATGGCGAAGATCCGCAGGTCGGCGACGATACGTCCTTTCGCCGAGAGTGCGGCGGCGTAGTGGCCATGCCCTGGAGGCGTAGCGACGACGTCGCTCGTGACGAGACCGGTCAGCGCTTCGCCGGATTTCTCGCCGAAGAAGCGTATCCGCCCGCGAAAGCTTCGGTCGACGACGATTGCCGACGTGCGCAACGCCGCGAACTCGGCGGCGACGTCGGAGTAGGCGACCACCACATCGCGTCCGCCCAGCTCCAACGTCGCGGGCGACGCCGAGGCCGCGACGCGCGGAACCGTTTCGGTTGGTGGCGTGAAGTGCGGACTACTCATCTCATGGTCCTCGTTTCGTCCTGCGCGGCCGCGTAGCTCTCGTCGAGCAAGTCGACGGGGTGAACGACTGCGACCTTCGAGCCGCTGCGCAATAGTCCCGCGCCGATCTGCATCATGCAACCAGGGTTGCCGGTCGCGACGACCTCCGCTCCCGCTGCCTCAATGTTCTTCAGCTTGCGTTGCAATACCAGATCCGACACCTCCGGCTCTACCAGGTTGTAGATCCCGGCGCTTCCGCAGCACATCTCGCTCTCGGTGAGGGGCACGAGCTGGAGCCCTGGAATGGCGCGAAGCGCGACGAGCGGCGGGTTCGACACACGCTGCGCGTGGAGCAAATGGCAGGGTGCGTCGTAGGCGACCTTCATCTGCACGGCTCCGCCCGGGTGCGGGCCCGCGACGGCGACGAGCTCCGAAACGTCGCGAACTTTGGCGGCGAACCGATCCGCTCGTTCGCGCCACTCGGGGTCGTCGGCCAGCAGCTGAGCGTACTCCTTCATCGCCGCGCCGCATCCCGCCGCGTTGACGCAAATGAAATCCACGGCGGCTCGCTCGAACGCCGCGATGTTGCGGCGCGCGAGCCGGCGCGCGCCCTCGCCGTCGCCGGCGTGTGCGTGCAGCGCGCCGCAACAACCCTGGCCGGGAGCGTCGGCGACGGCGTAGCCGTTGGCCGATAGCACGCGTTCGGTCGCACGATTCGTCTCGGCGAACAGTCCCTCCATCACGCAGCCGGTGAGCGGGGCGACTCGACCGCGATCGCTGGTGCGTCCGTTCTCGGCGGGGCGCGTTCGTTGGCGCCGCGGGAAAAGGCGGCTCGTGGAGCTCAGCATCGCCATCGAGAAACCGATTCGCCCCGGCAAGCGCGCCAGCAGCCGCGCGACTCCCGTCGCTCGCAACACGCGTCCGCCGAACATCGCGAGGCCGAGCAGCCTCGGACGCTCGAACGTCGACAGAATGACGCGCGCGACGCGCGGAAGCGGCCGATGTTCGGCGATCGTCTCGCGCGTCGCTTCGAGCAGGAATCCGTAGGGCACGCCGGACGGGCACACGGTCTCGCAGGCACGGCAGCCGAGACAACGGTCGATGTGCGTCTGCAGGCTCTCGCTCGACGTGTCGAGCGTCCCGTCGTAGAGCGCGCGCATGAGGACGATGCGTCCGCGCGGACTGTCGTTCTCGTCCTCGAGCGTCACGTACGTCGGGCATGCCTGAAGGCAGAATCCGCAGTGCACGCATGCGTCGAGTCCGGCGCGCTGGCCGGCGAGTGGCGTGCCGGGAATGGCGCACTGGGGATCGGAGCGGCGCGCGACGGCGGAGGGGGAGGTGGACTGCGTCACGACACGGAGCCGAGGATGCCGTGATTCAGGATGTGCTGTGGATCGAATGCGTCGCGAATGCGCGACCGAAGCGGATCTGCCGGCCGGGCGAGCGGCGGCACCTTCCACAGTTTCACGGGAGCGCGTTCGGCGATGATGCGCGATCGCACTCCGGCGAGCGTCGCGGCAGCCTGTTCGACGGACGCAGCGGCCAACGGAATCGCGCATCGGGCGATGCCCCGCGCGGGCGACGCGCTCACGCTGGCGTCAGGGTAAGGCGCGGCGATCGCGATCGCATCGGTCCACGTCGAGCTCACGTCGGCCGGCGCCCGCGACAGCCGCAAGACGAGCGAAGCGTCCGCGTCGGCCGCGCGAAGCGTGCGCCACACGCTCGATTCCATTTCGCGACAGTCGCCAAGCTCGGCGATCGCACGCCGCTGCGCGACGACCGCTTCGCCGTTGCCACCAATACGGAAGAGCACCGCCGCACCGCCGACGCCGATTTGATGGCCGAGCGTGTCGTTGACGACCTCGCAAGCGAGCGGAACGAACGGCCAGCCGCCGACCGCGGAGCGCACTCCGCCGATATCGACTTCCCCCTCGTTCGACGACACCGCCAGCGTGACATCCGCCTCCGGCCGCGCGTGAAGCCGCACCGTGACTTCGGTGATGACGCCGAGCGTTCCCCACGACCCCGTGAGGAGGCGTGTGAGGTCGAAGCCGGCGACGTTCTTCACGACTCGCCCGCCGCCGCGGACGGCCGCGCCGAGTCCACTCACGAACTCGAGGCCGAGCGCGAGGTCGCGCGGCGCGCCGAACCGAGTGGCGAGCGGGCCGGAGGACGCCGTCGCGATCGTCGCGCCGATCGTTCCCTCGTCGGAGCCGCACGGGTCGAGCGCCAGCCATTGGCCGTGCGGCGAGACTGCGTCGTGAATCTCGCCGAGCGTCGTTCCCGCGCGCGCGGTCAGCGTGAGGTCGCCCGGTGTGTACTCGGTGATCCCGGCGTGCGCGGCGAGCGAGAGCTGCTCGGAAGATTCGACCGGGCGACCGGCGTCGAGCCACGTACCGGCGCCGACGATTCGCAGGCGCGCGCCGCGCGCGACCACGTCGCGAACGCGCTCGGCGATCGTTTCCGTCGACGGGGAAACCGCGGTGGTCATGCGACCGACGCTCCTCGCGCGGGTCTCGCCGATCGAGCGCCATGCCATTCGCGGCACGAATGCATCGGGACGACCTTGCCCGGATTGGAACGCCGCTCCGGATCGACGGAGCCCGCCGAACAACTCTGACCTCGCACAATCTCGGATGCGCTGCGCGGCGGGTGAGGGGTACCTTCCACGCGCTCTTGCTGATTGAGAGTCCCCCTCACCCCCACCCCTCTCCCCGCAAGCGGGGAGAGGGAGCAGCCCTGTCGGGCACCATTTGTGCCTCAATTCGACCGGAACGTGCCTTCGTATTGGAAGTCATCGGTTGGATGCGCCAATCGCCATGATCGCCATCCTTGCCGCTTCCGCGTTGGAGTCCGCGACGATCACGCCGGCCTCGGCCAGCTTTCCACCTGCGCGTCGCGCGGCTGCGGATCGCGTCGGTGCCGGTGACGGATGCCACGATCAGCGGGCCGTGGTCGCGCTTGGCAAGTCCTGCGACAAGCGCCAGATGGCCCGCCGGATCCGGATGCCCGCCATAGCCCAGGACGACATCGAGCAGGATGACGCCCACCGCGGGATCGGCGAGCGCTTCGGCGAGCGGGCGATCGCGCACGCCCGGCTCGAACATCGGATGCGGGCGTCCGCGCGTGAACTCGTCGTCGCCAAGATCGATCATGACGATGCCCGTCCGTCGCATGCGCCATCGCCGATGCGCCCGGCACCGGCACGTTCGACGTCACCGCAAGTCCCGCCTGCCTGAATATGATCTGGGCTTCGCTGCACAGCGTCCCGCCCGCGAACAGGCCGCGCACCAGCTTGCCTCGACCGAGCCGGCGAACGGCGGCTGCGCCTGCGCTCGCCGCCGACGTCCTCCGATCGCGAGGTCGGCCGCTGCCTTGAGCGTCGCGGCGGCGCGCGCGTTTGCCGGCAACGCGAAGTCGCGCGCGCCGAGAAAGCAGATCGTGAAAGGCTTGGGGCTTTTCGCGACGCGATCGAGCACCAGCCTCGCGACCGACGTCGGCCGGCGGCTTGGAGATCAGCACGATATGCCTGGTGCGGCGTCGGCGTCGAGCGCGTCGATCGCCATCAGGGTCGTGATCGCGCCGACCTCGGCCTTGAGGTCGCGCCCGCCGGTGCCGATCGCATGGCTGATGCCGCGGCCGGCGCGCGCGATCAGGCAGGACACCTCCTGGATGCCGGTGCCCGAGGCGCCGATGATGCCGATGTCTCCGTGCGGAACGACGTTGGCGAAGCCGAGCGGCACGCCGCCGATGATCGCCGTTCCGCAATCCGGGCCCATCACGAAGAGACCGCGTTCGCGCGCCTCGCGCTTGAGCGCCGCCTCGTCCTCGATCGGCACATTGTCGGAAAAGATCATGACGTTGAAGCCCGAGCTGCCAACGCCTTGCGCGCCTCGGCGACCGCGAAATCTCCCGGGACCGAGATCAGCGCCAGATTGGCGGCGGGCAGCCGCTGGACGGCGGCGCGAATGGTGCGCGGCGCGCTCGACGGACGCCGCCGCGCCCGACGCGCTCGGCTGATCGAGCAGCCGCCTCGCCTCCGCGAGCGCGGCCTCTCCGGCGGCGCATCGCTCGCCCGCAGCGCCAGGATCAGGTCGCTCGGCTCGGCGCTGTCGCCTTCCGGACCGAGGATGCCCGCGTCGCGGAGAATCTCCTTGTTCGCCGGCGTCCCGATGATCAGCCCCGCTTCCTCGACCCCCGGCAGGGCGGCGATCTGCCGCGAAATGCGCATGAGAACGATGGAGTCGAGATAGGTTGCGCGGCGAACCTCGTTGAGGATCACGCTCATTCGACGCCCATCGTCTCGGCGAACGCGACGAGCGCGTCCTGGAAGCACTTGAGCGGCGCCTTCACGATGCCGGCGCCGACCTGGCCGACGCCGGGCTCGCGGTGCGCGATCCCGGTATTGATGGTCGGCGCGAGCCCGGTTTCGACGACGAGGCGAATATCGATGCCGGTCGGCACGCCCGCGAAATCCATCGCCGGGATGGTCCATGCGGGATTGGGCCCGACGGCGATCTCCGCCATCGACCGCGTGAACACCGCGGCCTCGGACGCGCGCCCCGCGCCGATATATCCGACCACGGCCGGCGCCGCCGCCATCGCAAAGCCGCCGAGCCCGACCGTCTCCACGATGGCGGAATCTCCCATGTCGGGATTGGCATCCTTCTCGCTGAAGCCGGGAAAGTAGATTCCGACCGGCATCTCGACCGGTGCGGTGAACCAGCGGTCGCCCGTGCCCGAGACGCGGATGCCGAAGTCCGTGCCGTTGCGGCTCATCGCGGTGACGACCGACGATCCGTCGATGTCGCGCGCCGGGTCCGCGAGCGCCTTTCCCATCGCCATGGCGATATTGAGGAAGAACTGATCGTTGCGGCCGATGAAGTCCAGGCACGCGACAAGCTCGCCGTCGTTCTTGCGAAGTCCGCGCCAGAGACGGCGCGAGCTGGCGCAGCAGCAGGCTCGAGCAGGCGACGTTGCGCTGATGCATCTCGTCGCCCATGGTGAGCCCGCGCGCAATCAGCGGCTTGAGCGGAATGCCGCCGAATTCGCGCATCGCGCGTCCGAGCGCCGGCCCGAGCACCTCGCGGATCCAGCGCAAGCGGTCGAGCACCTCGGCATCGTTGCCGCCGAACCGCATCACCTTGCCGAGGCCCTCATTGATCGCGCAATAGGCGCGGTTACCGAATGTCTTGTTCTCGACCACCATGAGCGGCTGGCTTGCCGTCGTCAGGCCGGTCATCGGGCCGACCGCGCCGAAGTGGTGGTTGGGGTGGAACGCAAAGGAGCCGGCGGCGGCTTTGCTTCGCCGCATCGTCGAGATCCTTGGCCCAGCCTTCGAATACCGCAATGCCCATGACGGCGCCGCGCATGGGGCCGCACATCCGATCCCAACCGATCGGCGGCCCGGCATGAAGGATCATGCGATCCGCCAGATCCGGAATGGCCTGCGATGCCGGAACGACATCGACCAGAACCGGATCGCCGGCGAGGATGCGCCGCAACGCTTCTTGATTGGCTTGGTCGATGGTCTGCAACGGCTTGCCTTCTCGGGTTTCGTCAGCTTCGGAGCTTGGTCGAGCAGGCTCGCAAGGTGCGCATTTCCGCCTGCCGGAGGGCTCCAGCGCACATGCACAACCTTCGCACCCTGGCTCGCAAGATTCTCCGGCGAATATCTCAAGTCCGATGTTGATCACGCGCGGCGGCGCGCCAGCAAGGTATTCGGCGCCCCGTGGTCTTCATTGTTCTCGGTGTGCACTCGGTGCCTCCAACTTGCCGCGACCGACTTTCAAGAGGACGATGCCCGGCCGGCGCGCCAAAGCCGGCGCACGTCGTCATTCTCGAAGCGGAGATGGCCTGCGCGCTCGAGCCGGTCGATGGCCGGCCAATCGGCTGGGCCGATTTCGCGCGCTTTCCACGTGTCGCCGGGCAAAAAATAATAGCGCACGCCCAGGCTCTCGCCGCCCCATCGGTAGATTTCGGCTGCGACAGCGTCGCTGATGTTATAGGGGCAAACGCCCCCGGGACCGCGCGGCTCGCCCATCGTCAGTGCCTGTCGCCCACCCTGGCAGTGTTCTGAATCCGACAATTCGATCGGTCATTCCGGGGTGCGGGCTTCAGCCGCGAGGCCGGAATCCATGACTTAGGACCGTGGTTATGGATTCCGGGCCCGCGCCCACTCCAAGTCGGCTTTTGCCGACTTGGACATACAAGTGCCGATCTCGGGCAAGCCCGAGATCGGTGCGCGTCCCAGAATGACGTGAATGAAAAGACGTCGGACGCACAATACTAGAATCTCTTCCTTGATCGTTCGCCCGGTCCACCGCCGGTAAACCCATTCGCCCGCGAACGACGCGGCCCCGATGATCACCAGCGCCGCGATCGCCTCGGCTGCTGCTGATAGGTGTAAACGCACGAGCATGGCGAACATGGCCAGGCAGGTCAACAGCGACAGCCACACGATCACCGCGTTGGCTCCGGTCTGCTTGCAGCACCCGCAGGTGGCCGGCGTTCACCGCGGCATAGACCAGCAGAAAGGCGGCGCTTCCCATCATCGCGATGCCCGACAGATCGAAGCCAGCATGACCAGCACGACCAGGCCGGCGGTGAGCAGCAGCCCGCCGGTCGCCTGCTTCCATTCGGTCCGCGACAGCCCCTCCGGCAGTTCGCCGTCTTTGGCGATCATGTAGCAGACATTCGCCGAGCCAAACAACGTGGCGTTGATCGCCGAGGCGGTCGAAAACAGTGCCGCGATCGCGATCAAGCGAAAGCCGAGGTCGCCCAGAAACGGCCGGGCGGCCTCGGCCAGCGCGTAGTCCCGGCGCGCTCGATCTCGTGCGTTCGACAAGATTGCCGCGTCACGGTCAGCGAGACGGCCAGGTAGATCACGATCACCAGGATCACGCTGGTGTATAGCGCGCGCGGCAGCATCCTGCGGGTTTTGCATGTCGCCGGCCGCGTTGGTGACCAGCCCAAATCCTTCGTAGCCGATGAACAGCACGCCCGCGCCGTACAGGATCGACTGGGCCTCGGGCCACAGCTCGGGCGAGAGATTGTCCGGCTTCACGAACCACAGCCCCACCCCCGCAAACAGCACCAGGATCGCCACTTTGATCGCCACGATGAACGTTTCGGATCGGCCCATGAGCTTTGCGCCGAACGCGTTGACGAGCGTCAGCAGCAGCACGCGAGCCGACCGCCAGCGATTTGAGCAACAGCGCCGAGGGCGTGTCGGTGACGAACGTCGCCGCATAGCTGCCGAACGCCGTGGCATACAGCGCCAGCGAAATGATGTAGCCGGCCCACATGAACAGGTTCAGGCCGCCGGCCAACACGCCGTCGCCAAAGCTCTTCACCAGAAAATGAACCGCCCCGCCCGCCGAGGGAAACGTCGCGCCGAGCTTGGCATACGAATACGTCGACAACAGCGCCACCACGCCGCCGATCGCAAACGCCAGCCACATCGCATTGCCGGCGGCCTCCGCCACGACGCCCAGGATCGAGAAGATGCCGGCGCCCGACCATGCCGCCAATGCCGATCGAGACGGCGGCCGCCATGCCGATCTGCCCCGATTGAGGCCTGGCGGCGGACGAGGCGGGCGACGGTCTTGGGACGCGCGTGGTCATGATTGCTCGCGACTTGATCATTGAAGGTGAAAAAGCACAAGCCTAACGAGCCGAACCTATTGCCCTGGCCAACTTCGATGCAGAACTCAAGCCATCCTAGGCACAATTTCAACTAGTGTCCCGGTCCCGACGTTCGTATCACCTGCAGCACGCATTTTTATCTAACGCCGGAACCAAAGGGATACTAGCAACTCTATGATTTCAGTGCGGCTTTGGATTTGACGTTCCGACGACGGGCTCGCCCACAGCACTGGTAGGAACGTCAAATCCGCCGCACTAGCCGCGTCTCATTTGGCGACGTCGCTCACCGAAAAGTTAAGTACGCGTTCTGGATCATAACACCATGCACCAATCTGTGTGATTTTTGCAACGCTCCGGGTTTCTTTTTTGCCGGCCACAGTGAGGCACGATTTTTTTGTTCGTATGTCGCCCGCGTACAACAAACGGGGGTGTCTGCATGAAATCTTCTGTCGTCAAGCGCTCCATCGTCGTTGCTGGTCACAAGACCAGCGTCAGCCTCGAGGACGCTTTCTGGAAGGGGCTGAAAGAGATTGCCGGCGGTCGGAATGTGACCCTATCGGACTTGGTCGCAGCGATCGATCTGCGCGGCAACAAGGCGAATCTGTCGTCAGCCATTCGCCTGTTCGTGCTCGACTTCTACCGAAAGCAACTGTCGGACCTTAATCAGGGACACGACGCACGGCAGGACATGATGGGTCACCCTGCAAGCCCGCCTTTACTTGAGCGAGAAGGCGAGCGCCGCTTGCGAATATCGTTCGGAGGGAACTGAAGCGGATGACGGGGATCCAGCACGCGTCTGGCCGGGGAAGTCAGCGCGTACCGTACCTTCTGCAACGGACGCCGGTTTGAGGGACCAGACCGGCGTCC
>CAWJXW010000002.1:0-214992 GCA_963846925.1 uncultured Gemmatimonadaceae bacterium
CCGGCGCCGCCGGCGGGGCGGGCGGCATCTCGAGGGCGCGTCGTGCCTGGGCGCGTGGGTTGATCGGACGACGGGCCGCGGGTACGCACGCGGCGAGCGACGCGACCGCGACGAGCGAAATCCATCGGCGGCTCAGATTCATCATGCGCGGCATGGTGTCAGCGATTCTCCAGCGCGAGAGTCGAATCGGAAGGCGCGTTCAAGCTACGGATTGTCTTGTGCCGCCGGTAGCGGAGGGCGTCGGGCCTCAGCGTCGCGTCGCCCGATCGATCTCGAGGCGCAGCAGCTCGGGACGATGATAGTGCCCGCTCACGTCGAGCGTCATTCGCTCTTCGCGCACTCGTCCGAGGTCGATGTCGCTCACGATGAGCTCAGGGCGATCGAAGCACGGCTCGACGACGTAACGACCGTCCGGTCCGACGATCGCGCTGCCGCCGCGAAGCACCCAATCGCCCGACGACCGAACCTTGCTCGCGTGGGGCTCCAGCTCCGGCGGCAGCGCCGACGCGCGCATCAACGATCCCGCCGCGAGCACGAAGCAGCGCCCCTCGAACGCGTAGTGGCGGCTGGCAACCTGCAGCATCTCGTGCGCGGTCGGCCAGAGCGCGACGTGAATGTCCTCACCCGAATCGTGCATCGCCTGGCGCGCGAGCGGCATCCAGTGCTCCCAGCAGACGAGCGCGCCCACGCGTCCGACCTTGGTCTCGACGGCAGTGAGCCCATCGGCGTCGCCGAGCCCCCACACCATTCGCTCGGTGTAGGTCGGGACGAGTTTGCGGTGATGATTCACCAGCCTGCCGTCGGCGTCGAACGTGAGCGCCGCGTTGTAGAGCGTTCCGTGCGACGGGCCGGCGTCGATTCGCTCGGTGACTCCGATGACGAGCACGACGCCGGCGTCTCTCGCCGCTGCGCCGAGCGTTTCGGTGACCGGGCCCGGCACCACCACACTCTCCTCTGCCATTCGCCGGAAGACGCGCTTGACCGGCTCGTGATCCCAGAGCGCGACGTCGCGGCAGACGTCGAGCCACGCGGGATAGCCCGGCAACCAGGTCTCCGGAAACACGACGAGTCCCGCGCCGGCCGCGCGCGCGTCGCCGATCAGCCGCACGGTTGCGGCGAGTCCGGCGTCGAGCGTCGGCTTGAACCTCGGCTTGTGCGATCGCGACTCGAATCATGCGGCGAAGTTACGCGACACGCGCGCGAGACAACACCAGCGGGCGAGTCTCCAACGCTCACGAAGAAGCCCCGGCGCTCGCGGACTCGCGGGCGCCGGGGCTCCTTGTCACCGCGCGACGTCTATCTCGCCGGCTTCGAGTGCACGGCGAAGACCGCGCCCTGCGGATCGGTGAGAACGGCGATGCGATCGCCGCCCGGGACTTCCATCGGGCCCGAGAGCAGCGTGGCGCCCGCCTCCTTCGCTCGCTCGGCGGCCGCATCGGCGCTGTCCGCCACGGCGACGTAGTGCAGCCAGTACGGGTTGGCCGGCGTGTCGCCCGCTTTGTTCATCACGCCGCCGTAGGTGAATCGATCGCGGCCAAACATCTGATAGAGCCCGGCGGCACCCATGTCGAAATTCCCCTTCACTTCCCAGCCGAAGAGGTTCTTGTAGAAGTCGAGCGCGGCGTCGGCGTTCGTGGTCACGAGCTCGTGCCACGAGAATTCGCGCGGCTGCGGGTCGGTCTCGTCGCCGATCGGGGCCGCGCTCGTGATGACGGCGAACGCGACGCCCTGCGGGTCGCGCAGGATGCCGAAGCGGCCGACGCTCTCCACGGTGTTCGCGGGCACGATGATCGACGCGCCGAGCTCCTGCGCCTTCGCGATCGTGTCGTCGACGTTCGGGACTTCGATGTAGGCGAGCCAGTTCGGCGGAGCGCCCATGTCGGCCGCTTCCTTCGTCAGCTCCATGAGACCACCGACCGGGCGCTCGTCGGCCATGAACATCGAGTAGTCGATCGCGCTCGTATCGTACTTCGTCGTGGTCCAGCCCACGACCTTGCCGTAGAAATCCTTCGCCGCATCCGTGTTCGGCGTCATGAGCTCGTGCCAGACGTAGCGGCCGCGCGTGGTGCTGGTCGTCGAAATGTCGTCAGCCATTTGAACCTCCCCCTCGAGCAAGATCGGTGAGCGCACAGGGTGGGCGATGAACCTGCGCCGGTCCAGCACCGGCATCAATCCTACTTTGCAAAACGATTGCAAATCGAGGTCGAGCCGTTACAGGACCGGGGCCGCCTGGAGGTCTGGCAGGCTCGGCCGCAGAATGGACCCTCACGCGATTCCGCGAGTACGAGCACAAAGGCAATCGAGGGCTGGCCGCCGGCCTCATGTCTCGGCGCCGCTCCTTGATCATTTCATAGGATGGAGTTGTCATGAGAAACTTTTCAATTCTCGCGGCGCTGGCCGTCTCACTGGCCGGCGCGCAGGCGGCGCACGCGCAGGCTCCTCACGATTCAACCGCTCACAAGTGGGGCGGCCGCGGAGGACGCGGTGGACCCGGGATGATGGAGCACGCGCTCCTCAAGAACATCACGCTCACCGACGCGCAGAAAGCCAAGCTCAAGCAAGTTCAGAAATCCGAGCGCGCGTCGATGACCGCCGACAGCGGTGACAGACGCGCCGAGTTCGACGCCATGCGCAAGGCACGCCAGTCGGGCGACACCACGACGGCGAACCGGCTGATGCTCGAGCAACGGGCGAAGATGGACCAGCAATTCGCGGCGCACTCGGCCGCGGTCCGCGCGGTCCTCACGCCGGACCAGCAGAAGCAGTTCGACGCCAACGTCGCCGAGATGAAATCGCATCGCGGCGAGTTCGGACGAGGGCGCGGGCAGAAGCACACGAAACCGGCGCCCACGTCCTGAACGTGAGGACCGCCGCGCTCCGCTAGCGCGGCGAGCGGGGCACGCCGTCCGGGTTCTTTGGAGCCGGACGGCCAGCCCCAGCGGCCCGTGCATGTCGCCGTCGAGAAGGTGGACGAGGAAGACGTCGTCGCGCGGTTTCTGGACGCCGAAATCGAACGTGAGGTCGGCGACATCGTTCGGCAGGTAGACGTGCAGTCGTCCGTCGGTGATGGACACGGAGTCGGAGGTCACGACCGGCGGAGCTGGCGCATCGTGATGCTCGCGCGATACCCACTGTCGCGCCGAGCGATGACGAGTGTCGCGGTCATGACCTCGGATCGCGGCTGGAAGGTGAGCGTGTACGTGCCGACGGGATTCTCTCCCTGAATCGCGCAACAGAGCGCGAGCACCAAGAGCGCGTGCATCGTCAACCTCCTCGCGGTGTGAGCCTGATGCGCACGCGGTCGCGTGCACGGAAGAGCAACCCGGCGTAGCCGCCGAGCATCGCGGTCTGCGTGGGCGTGAGAATCTCGGAAAGGGAGCGCTGAACCTCGGTCCGGCTGAACTCCCAGAGGTCGTCCGTGTGCTGATCGAGTCCACTCAAGCGGATTCGCGAAATTGAGTCATCACGTCGATGCGCGGTGATGTGCAGCAAGGTAGTCGCGCTCAGATGAACGACTCGGCGTTGAGTCTGCGCGGTCCACGGTCCCTCACAGCTGTTGCGCGCGGAGGCTTGACCGAACTGCGAAGTGAGACAGCTTCACGCCGGCGAAGCTTGCCGAGCAATGAGCGCATCAGACGCGATGACGGCGATCGCCAACGCTAGGCGAGATCGAAGATGAAGGCGCGATCGTTGGCGAAGCCATCACCGTTGATGTCGCTGGAGACCAGCGGCGTGAATGGAAGGCCGGACTGCAGCGACGGCCGGAAAGGAACATGAACATGGCGCGGTGATCACCGAAGGGACGGAATACCGCACTGCGACGACGAACAGGTGACGCGCGTCGAGATCGCCGCGCGCCGACTCTGTGCGTGGATGGATCGCTGAACGTAGCGCCGTCGAAACCGCGTCGGCTCGCCACGAATGACGCGCGAGCGTGTACGACAGGCACGACGTCGCCAAAGAATAGACGGGCGAATTCGCTCGGCGAATGAACGGGCGCAGGTAAAGATCGCTGCTCTGTGTCGATGAATGCGAAGATCGGAAACGACATCGCACCACGCGCCCGAAGCCGCTTCGGCGCGCGCCGATGTGGGCGAGAGCGCGCCGTTTGCGGCGACGATGCTCGATGGCGCAACAAAAATCGGGCGCCCCTCGGACGCAAAGCGTGAAGCGGGATCGACGGATCAAAGTTGCGATCGAAGATGCCCGGCTGATCGCGTTGAGTGACAGCACCGCGTCCACCGAATCACCACGTTCTTGAAAATGCGTCGACAGCGAAGCCGAGGTTCGAGCGCCAGCTTGCGCTGTGGCCGATAGTGTGGCATCGATGAGCTGTACGTTCGGTGCGGCGTCGATGAGCGCGGGCGCGCCACGACGCACAGTGGAGGGAATCGACGACGGGATCGTTGGCGTAGTCCGCGCCAATCCGGCGTCGGCACGGCAGAGCCGACGCACGACAACCGAGACGTCGATCCCGGAAGACCGGTGGACACCGATGGCACGGCAAGCAACGAAGCGTCAACGAGATTTCGAAACTCGACCAACACCGCCGCGGATAATTTTTCGCGGAACCATTCTGCCAGGTGAAGCCGAAGCTCGAGGACTCAGGTCGACGCTGTTCGGACGCATGGTCGGTGCGCAAGACCGAAAAGGCCTGAGCACAGCCGCGGCATTGTATGCGGGCGTTTTCGCGAAGACGATTCGCGTCGAGCGCGCGCGCCGTAGATCAACTGCAGCGTGCGACGTTCGCTCGCCAGAGATCGCCGAGGGCGAGAGAAACGCATTCCATTCGCCGCCCGACTGCGAGTCGGCGAGATGAGAGTTCGCGTGAACGACGACGGGCGATTCGCGGCGAGGTCGGCGAACGAGTTGTACGAAAAGTCCGAACTGATTGCCGGGCAGAGTCCTGCGACGCATCGAAACGCGCGTCAGCGGCAAGCTTGACCGATGCTTCAGGCGCTCCGGCGGATAGAACTGCGCTTGACGCGATTGTCTCCCAGCGGAAAAGACGCGAACGTGTGAGGTTTGCATGGCGCTGTTGCCGCCGAACTGCAGCGTCGACGACGTCAACGCCGTGTCCGTCCGACCGCGGAAGAGGGCAATCGGAGACACGACGAACGACACGACCGTCGGGGAGCGCGAGGTACGGAGCAGACGTGTTGTGCGGACGACGTGAACGCCGCTCTTGAAGTCGGCGAGATAGTTGACGACGGTAAGAGTGTCGTGAGAGACGCGGTGAACGACGCCGAGCAATTGAGATGATCGTGCCCGAGTGACGCCGGCGTGCTGATCGCGATTGAATCCCGACGCGCTGCGTGCGCGACCACTTTCGCGTACGCTTGGAGTCCGTAGGTAGTGGGGTTAGGCCACGAGCTTGTACCCAATCATACGGCGCGTGATCGATTCGCCCGATGAACGAGACATTGTCGGTCGATCGTGCCATTGGGCAGATCCGCCAAGACTGGCCGGAATGCGCGCCTGACTCAGATAGCGTAGAGCAACCGACGCGGCCGAATCAGGCGCGAGCGCCCGCGTGCTGCAAGAAGGTGGCGTCCGCCGTGAGGAGCGACGCAACGTCCGACGACTTGCGTCCGCCTGAAGGCCATAGTTGTATGCCCACCGGCCGTCGGCGAGCGGACCGTTCCCGCCGATACTTGCATTCAAGTTTGTATATCGCTGACCGACGTGCGAGATACGGATCAGAGTACTGCATTGATGGCGCGTCGAGGGTCAGATGCGACGATGCGGCGAGTGAACTGTCCGCCGAGGACAAGGTCGACGGCGGTTTGCGCGCCGCTGAACCAGCCATTGGACGGATCGTAAGTGGACGTGAGGACGCGAATTCGCGTGAGAGGCGTCGCGCGGAACATCGGCACCGGAGAATGCCAGACCATTCATCGTGACGCTATTTGACTCGGCGGCGAGGCCAAGCGACGGAGATTCCGCCGGAGACGAGAGTGACGCCGGGAAACATGGCGGCGATGGACGTTGAGATCGCCTGCCTGATCGGGAGGAAGACGCCGTGCGGCGTTCTGGACGAATGTCGTCGCTTCTACGCCGCCGCGCCATAGGTGGTGGGATCGCGGTCGGGGACGGTGCGTCGCGCTTGGGTGACGACGGGGGTCAATCGAACTGCGCGCGCGAGACGCATGTGGCGATGAGCACCGAATCGGCGCCGGCAACGCGGACGACGTGAAGCGAGACCGACTGAAACCCGACGCGGTGACAGTGACGGCGTAGTCACCGCTTGCCGTCCGACCACTCGACGGAGAAGACGCCGCTCGTATCTGTGACGGCCGTTTGGCGACGCGGTCGGTGGTCTTCGTGACGACGACGTTGGCAGCGCGCAGCGAATGTGCACTGTCGTACGTCACGCGGCCGCGGACAACCTCGTGCCGCGATTGCGCCCCCGCGATCGCCGGCCCCGACAGAGCGAGCCAAACCAGCGCCGAGCGCCACAAGCACGTCATTTCGAGTTTGTCCTGAGCGAGTTCACCTCAAGACACGCCGTCACCTCGGCGCGTTAGTGGCGTCGCCAACTTCGGCGCAGCGGTCGGCGCGGACGATCGCGAATCGCTTGTTCACAATCGTCGTGTCGTATGTTGGCCTTGAATCAATTTGAGGTACCGATCGCGCTGCTCCGGCGTCAGCGCGCACAGCATTTCCGCGAACATGCCGTTCTCGATGTCGGCGACACGCCGACGCACGTCCTCGAACTCGTTGGCCGAGCGAGGACGCCAACGGCGCGCGATCGCATGAAGGCGCGCGCGCTCGTCGCTCGTCAGTCCAAGCATCTCGAGCGGCAGCGGAATTCGCTCGGACTCCGCCTCGCGACTCGCCCGCACCCCGGCGCGCCGCGGCTCAATGCGCGGCCAAAGGCCGCACCGGCGATCGCGCCGGCGGCGAACGTCGCGATCAGCAGCACACCGCGCGCGCCGCGTGTCAGCGCCCATGGCTCGCCTCCACGCCAAGGGCTTCGGCGAGATCGGTGACACCGGGCGCCTGCGCGGACCTCGCGATCGCGACGAGCCCCGGCGGCACGCCAAGAATCTCGGCGGTCGTGCCGCCGACGGGCGCCACGTTTCGGCGGAACAACGGAATCCGCTCAGCAGGGCGATCATCGCGGCGGCGGCCAGGGCAGGACGCGTCCAGCGCGAGAGATAGTCGACGACAGTCGGCCGGCAGCGCACGACCCGTGCCGCGCGTACGATGGCCGCGACGCGGTCGTCGAACGCCGCGCCGCGTCGGGTCGAGCGGCGATAGGTCGAGTGGCTCTTCACTCATGTGCATGCTCCTTCGAAGTATTCTGCCCGAGCGCCTCGCGCAACCGCCGGCGGGCGTTGAACAGGTGCTGCCGAGACATCCCTTCGGATGTGCCGATCGCCGCGGCGATGTCGGCGTGGGTCCAACCATCGAGATCGTGCAGCAGCACGACCTCGCGCTGAGTCGTCGTGAGCACGCGAGTGCTGCCTCCAGCCGAATCCGGAGATCGGCGATCTCGGCGTCCTTCGCCGGATCGTCGCGGGCGATGATCGTTTCCGGCTCGATCGGCGTGGCGCGCCTCAGAATGCCGCGCGTCACGATGTTGCGCGCCAGGTTGCGAACGATCGACCAGAGCCAGAACGCGAACCGTTCCGGGTCCCGGCATTCACCCAAACGCTCCGCCGCGCGGACAAACGCGTCGTGGCACGCGTCCTCGGCGTCGGCGCGGCTCCCGGTTTGCGCGAGCGCGATCGAGAACGCCGTCCGATAGTGTCGTCGGACGAGGAGGTCGAGCGCGGTCGCGTCGCCCGCGAGCGCGCGCGAGATCAGGTCAGTATCGGACGGCGTGCCGGTGGCCACCACGACAAGACACGTCGCCAGGGTGCGCGTTAGTGGCCGGCGCCTACCACGTGCCCGCGGACACCTTGAAGATCACGTTGACTCCGGGCCCGACCGCGAAGTCCTTGAATCGGCTCAGGAAGTCGCGGTAGGACGTGTTCAGCGCGTTGCGAACGAGCATGTCGAATCGGCCCGGTGCGCCGCGAATCGAGTGCTCGAACGACATGTCGAGGTTGAGCAGCGTGTAGCCGCCCGTCGCGAGATCGTTCGGGTTGAGCCGCGTCTGCTTCTGATTGATCTCGACGTCGCCGCCCAAGCGGACGCCCGGAGGCGCGCCGGCGCTCGGAACGATCGAGTCTCGCGCGCCGAGGATCGTCGCGTTGCGGCGGCATCAGCTGGAGCGGGGACGTCGGCCGCGAGATCGTCGCCGTTCGTCAGGTCGTGGCTCGCGCGCAAGCACGAGCGGATCGGCGACGCGCGCTTCGAGCGACAGCTCCGCGCCGGTGAGCCGCGCGTCGGTCTGCGTGTGGCGGAACACCCGGAGCCCGTTCTGAGTCGTGCTCGTGCGGCGTCGTGAAGATGAAGTTGTCGACGTCGCTTCTGATACACGGAGACCTCGGCGCGCGCGCGGTCGCTCGCCCAGCGCAGGCCGCCGTCGATGTTCTTCGCCGCGCTCGGTCTCCATCGCTCGGATCGCCGATCTCGTACCGCGCCTCGGCGAGGTTGGGACCGTTGGCGTAGAGATCGAACAGCGTCGGCGCGCGCCAGCCGGTCGCCGAAGTTGGCGAGCGCGGAAAGCTGCGGCGTGATGTGGACGATCACGCCCGCGTCGCCGCTCGCCGCGGACCAGCTTCGCGAATCGGACAGACGAACGATCTCGGGCTGCGCGTCCGACGACAGGCTTCGCGTATCGGCGCGGCCACCCGCGGTGAGCGAGACTGGCCCCGTCGTGAACTGCTCGAGCGCGAACGCGCCCGCCGCTCCGATCGTCGCGCTCGGCACGAGGAAGATCGGGCCCGACGAGCTGCTCGACTGATACATCCCGCACACGCCGACCGTTCCGGCGAGGCCATCGCCGCCCGCCGTGGTGGACCATCACGTCGACGGTGCCGGTGTTGAGCACGAGACTGAACGCCTGGCGGTCCTTCACCTTCTGGCACGTCGTCGCCGGCGGACCGGCACGCAGTCGTCGGAGACCTCCGCGAGCGAATGACACTGGTACTGCGCCTTCGTCTCGAAGCGCAGGCCGTGCGTCACGTACTCGTTCGTGACCTGCAGCCGTTCGTCGATCGTCTGCCGCACCGGACCGCCCTCCGGATCGCCGACTTCAGGGCCCGTCGACTCGAGCAGGTGGAACTCGCCGCCGTAGTGCGAGGCGCGGAACGTCGTGTTGCTCTTGTCGCCGCGAATGCCGAACGCGCCCTCGCCGTTGAACGCCCAGAAGCTCGAGTTCGGCTCTTCACCCGTCGGCGTCTGATAGTTCTGTGAGAAGCGCCCGGTCCCGAAGACCCGCTACGCGTACTTCGACTGGGCGCCCTCGGCCATCAGTGCGCTGCCCAGCTCGATGTTGTTGCTCCCGCCGTACGCTTCGATCGCCTCTCGTCGCTGCCTGCTGCCGTCGCACGAAAACGACAGCGGCGCCGGGATCACGTTGACGACGCCGCCAAGCGCTTCCGAGCCGTAGAGCACACTGGCCGGCCCGTTGATCACCTCGATGCGATCGGCGATGCGCGCGTCGATCGACGGGCCGTCCTCGTCGCTCCATGAGTAGTCTTCGAGGCGGCTACCGTCGGTGAGCACGAGAATGCGTGGCCCGAACAGTCCTCGGATCATCGGCTTCCCGATTTCCTGCCCCGTGCTCACGCTGCGAACGCCGGGAAGGTGGGCGATCGAATGCGCCAGCGAGATGCCGCCTTCCGCGTGAACTTGGTCTGACGAGAGCACGCTCGTCGGGAGTGGAGAGTCGGCGTCGGCGACAGGAACGCGCAGCGCCGTCACGTTCACGGGCTCGATTCGCGTGGGTCGCTCGTCGAGCGTGAGGCTCACGGTCACCGGCGAGTTTTCGACGACGATCGCTTTCGCGGCCGAAATCAGTCCGATGTGGCGCGCTGAAATCGTGTATCGCCCCGATGGCACGTCGCCGAATCGGAACGACCCATCACGATCCGTCGTGGTCGCGCGATGCAACTCGACGAGCCCGACCAGGGCGCCGGCGACTGCGTGGCCGGCGTTATCGACGACGCGTCCGCTGACCGGCGCGCCGGCGGCGAGCACTTCGGACGGTGAGAGTACAACGACGGCAGCGAGGGCGTACGCGAAGAGTCTCATCGCAAGGGCGAGGCTGAGGTTGCGTGCGAACCGGTCCGAGCGGTTGGAATTCTATGTCTCGAACATGAACGCCGCATGAACGCAACGGGGCCCAACGAGTTCGGTCGCAGCAGGGTGCCGCAGTGCGCCTCGTTAGGCGAGACTACGGGTCCGTTCGGTGGGTCCGACCCGTCACGCGAACTGCTGGAGGCGACTCATGTACCTCGTGCGCGAAATCTTCTACTGCAAGCCGGGCAAAGTTCGCCCGATGGTCGAGAAGCTCCTGGCCATGAACGCGATCAGCAAGCGGGCCGGCATGCCGAACATGCGAATCATGACCGACCTGTCGGCCGAACAATATTGGACCGTCGTCGGGGAGATGGAGGTCGCGAGCCTCGAGGCGTTCGAGAAGATGATGGCCGCGCCGGCCGACGTCCGAAGCCGACCAGAAGGAGTTCGAGAAAGTCATGGCCGGCTACCACGACCTCGTCGACTCGGGACGGCGCGAGATCTACAAGCTCGAGGGATAGCGCTTCACATCGCCCACGAACGAAGAAGCGCCCGCCGTGGAGTCACGGCGGGCGCTCGTGAAATCGGGGAGCTTATTTCGGCTTCGCGATGCCGCCGTGGCTCGAGCATGCGCCCTGACCGCCCTTGCTCATCGTGCCGTCGGTGCACTTCACCATCGCCGTCTTCCCGGCCGTCTTGCCCGTGGACTTCGGCTTGGTCGTATCAGCCGGCTTGGGAGGCTTCGGCGCCGTCGTCTTCGGCTTGGCGGCGGTGGTGGCGGGCTTGCTCTCGGTCTTCGACGTCTCCGCCTTCTTCACGCCACCGTGGCTCGAGCAAGCGCCGCGCCCCGTCGCCGTGGAAGTCGTTCCGTCGTTGCACGTCACGGTCGCCGGTTTGGCCTGAGCGCTGGCGACGGTGGTGAGACACGCGAGCGCGGCGACTGAAAGGAGCGCTGAAAGACGCGTACGCATAGCTGCTCTCCGGGTCTGAGGGGGTCCGACGATCCGCCCTGTTCGACCCGACGCCCGACTCAAACGTCACACCAGCTCACGTCGCGGGTCGTTGTCTTCCGATCAACGTCTCCTGCGCCGAACCGTCCGCGCCGCCGCGCGGTTCGTAGCTCCCGTCCGAGCGGAGCTCCCACGCCGTGGGGTCGTTGAGGTAGAGCGCGAGGATCTCGTCGAGACGACGGCGCTGTTCCGGGTCGTCGATCGGCACGAGCACCTCGACGCGCCGTCGAAGGTTCCGCGGGCGAAGGTCGGCCGAGCCGATGAAGTAGCGCGGCGATCCTCCGTTCGCGAACCGATAGATCCGCGAGTGCTCGAGGAAACGGCCGACGATGGAGATCACTCGCACGTGCTCACTGCGCGCGGGAATCCCCGGCCGGAGCGTGCAGATCCCGCGAACGACGAGGTCGATCTCCACGCCGTCGTTCGACGCGCGGTAGAGGGCGCGCACGACGTCGGGATCTGAAAGGCCGTTGATCTTCGCGGTGATCCCGGCCGGACGCCCGGCGCGCGCATGCGCGGCCTCGCGGTCGATCTGCTCGACGATGGCCGGCAACAGATGCTGTGGCGCGACGAGCAGGGCCTGCTTCGCGCGTCGCGGCGCCGCCGAGACGCCCGTCAGCTCGTTGAACAGGTCCGCGATGTCGTCCGCGATCTGGTCGTTCGTGGTGAACAGACTCAGGTCCGTGTACTGCTCGCCCGACCTCGTGTTGTAGTTCCCGGTGCCGACGTGAACGTACCGTCGCAGCGCGCCACCCTCACGCCGGACGACGAGTGTCACCTTCGCGTGGTTCTTGAATCCCACGATGCCGCGAACAACGTGACCGCCGGCGGCCTCCAGCGCCCGCGCCCAGCCGACGTTGATCTCCTCGTCGAAACGCGCCTTGAGCTCGACGAACACGGTGACCGATTTCCCGGCCTTGGCCGCCGAGAGAAGAGCATCCACGATCGCCGACGGATTCCCGATGCGGTACAACGTGATCTTGATCGCCGCGACCTCGGGATCGGCCGCGGCCTCGCGGAGGAATCGCACGACTGTTTCGCCAAACGAGTCGAACGGGTGGTGCGCCATTACATCTCGCGTGCCGAGCGTCGCGAACACACCCGCGTCGCCGAACGGCCGGCCCGCCGTGAACGCGGGGTACGAGCCCTTGGCGCGCGCCGGGAGGTCGAGATGAACGAGCCCGCGCAGATCCAGGAGCCCATCGACCTCGTCCACGTCCGGCAACGGCGGCGCGCCGACGGCGGACTGCTCTCGGCGCACGTTCTCCAGCAACAGCGCGCGCACGATCGCCGGCATCCCACGCTCGACCTCGACACGCACTGCTATGCCCTGACCGCGCGACGTCGTCGCCCGCTCGACTTCCTCGAGCAGGTCGTCGGCATGTTCTTCGTCGAGCTCGATCTCGGCGCTCCGCGTTACCCGGAACGCGTACGCATGCTCGACGGTCGCGTCGGGGTACAACGCGGCGAGGTTGCCGCGAATGACTTCCTCGATCGGCACGATAGTGCGCTCGTCCTGCGACGCGCTCAGGGTGAGAAAACGCGGCAGCGACGACGGCAATTCCAGTTCGGCGAATCGCGGCGGGCCTCCCGCGCGTTGGCGCAGGATGACCGCCATCGAGAGCGTGAGATGCCCGAGTCGCGGCAGCGGATGCCCCGGGCTCAGGGTCATCGCGAACGGCGTGAGAAGCGGTTGGATGTCGTCGCGAAACCGATCGGCGAGCACGGCCCGGTCGGCGTCGGGCAATGCTTGCCACGTTGCGACGCGCACGCCGAACGATTCCAACGCCCGCCGGCACTGGTCGAAGCACTCGGCCTGACGAACGGCGATGGACGCGGCGGCTTCCGACACCGCGGCGACCTCCGCGTCAGGCGACAGTCCGTCGTCTCTTCGCTCCGCCGGTTCGTCGCGCGTCGCGGCGATCAGCCCGGCCATGCGCACCATGAAGAACTCGTCGACGTTCGCCCCGACGATCGAGAGAAAACGGAGCCGCTCGCGCAGCGGCGTCGCGTCGCTCGCGACGAGCGAAAGCACGCGGTGCTGGAACGCGAGGAGACTCAGCTCGGCGTTGAAGAACTCGGGCCCCCCCCCGTCGGCGCCGGAAAACGGAATCGGCGGGCGGAGAAAGCGGTCGGAATACGCCGCTCCGCGCGGCACGTCCTCGAGTCGCGCCCACTTGATCGCCAGCTCGGCGCGTTCGTGGGTCGGAACGGCTGAGCGCCGAACGCCGTGGTCCTCCTCGAGAGCGCGCTCGAGAAGGAGCAGATCCGATGCGTCGCCACGCAATTGGTGCGCGCACATCTGAAAGAAGCGCGCCGACGTTCCGTTGCGTCGCACCGTGACGCGATCCAGGTGGACGCTCAGCCGCGGCCGACGGAACCAGTCCAGCGACGCGCGCCGGGTGAGTCGATCGACTTCGAGATCGACGCGCACTTCGAGCAGCGCCGGGTCCACGATGCCGCGCACCCGTTTCGATACGGCGGTGTCGGCGGCCATCGCCGCGGAGACGTCTCCCGCCGCGACGCGCGCGTCGACACGGGTCTCGCCGCCGCTGGCCTCGCCGCCGGCGATGCGAAGCGTGAGCGCCGCGCCCCCCTTCGAGTCGAGTCGGAGCCGGCACGTCACGCCGCGCCGGCGGAGCGAGTCGTCGGGGGTGTCGAGGTAGAGATCGCGGTGAAGCGACCGGCGCGCTTCCCCTGCGGCGATACCCGGCGGCAACGGCCCGGACGCCAGCGCGCCGAGCTGGTCCGCCGACAACAGCTCGCAACGGAATTCGGTCATGCCGTCATCGCCGCCATCCTCCCGGCGTGCCCCCTCGAGCCGGCGAGATTTTTAGCGTTTTCCGACGCAGGCCTCGATGATGTCCGACTTCGCGTTCTTAGGGTTGTCGATGGTCTTGTAGAACTCGTCGAAGTATTTGAGCGATTCTGTAACGAGATCCGCCGGTAGGAGCGAGCCGACCTTGTCGTGGTAGAGCCCGTAGATCGCGTCCTTCTTCGAGTCGAACAGGGCGAACGCCTTGGGATACTCCTCGTTCGGCGCGCAGTATCCGCGATAGAGGCGACTGCGCACGGTCCTGATGGGAAGGCGCGAGTCCACCGTCGCGTACCGCGCGTTCACCAGCCCGGCAAAGTCGAAATCCCGGGCGATGGGGAATGGATCGTTGCCGTCGTTCCGCGCGAACAGCTCGACGTTGTGCAGTCCGGAGATCGACCAGTCGGTGTTGCCGATGAGGTACTCGAACAGTGACATCGAGACCATCGTGCCCGCCTGCGTGTCGCCAGGTCCGGCGCCTTTGATCGCGAGGATCTTTCCTCCCAAGCGCGCCGACATGCGCGCCGGATCCTCCTGAATGAAAGCGTAGCGCGTCGTCAGGGGTTTGCCGCTCGCGCTGTCTACGTACGTCACCTTGAGCGCGCGCACGGCGTGGCTGCTGCGCGTCAGCGTCCAGTAGACGCGGTACGCCTGCAGCTCCTGGAGGACGTAGCGCTCGTACGTGTCGTCGTCGCGGCAGAAGTTGGTGAGCTTCGGCTTGTTCAACCCCGCGAAGATCGTCTTCTTCGTGTTGTCCTTGGAGAAATCGAGCCGGATCGGCGGAAATTCGCAGTGGTTGAGGCGCCAGATCCCGTGCGTCTTGAGCTTGAGCGGCAGCACTTCCGGCGCCGACGCGCCGGGCGGCGTGTAAGTGATCGTCGCGTCGCGCCACGGCGCCTGGTCGTCCTTGTCGCCCTTAATCCGCTTGATGTTCAGCGTGAGCGTGATCGGAAGCGGATCCTCGCTCTCGAAGAACTTGGAGAGAGGGACGGTGTCGTCAGGGGCGCGGTCGGGCTTATCCGCCTTCGGCTTTTTCACCGAGCCCTGTTGTTGTTGTGCGGCGGCCGGCTGCACGGCGCACAGCCCTGCGCCGAGGCCGACCAGTGTGGACACCATCCACAGCCGCCAGTGACTGCGTCGATTCTTTTTCACGAATTCTCCCGCGCGGATGAGATAGAAAGAAAGCGGGTCTCTACAGCAGTTCGGCCTCGACCATGTGCTTGCCGCCGGCAAGTCGTAGCAGCGCCAGCAGCTCCTCGGGGCCGCTCTTCTTCTTGGGAAGTACCACGTAATCGATCACGGTAACCCCGTCACCGGATTCGGAGACCGCGGCGAGCTCCCACTTCTTCGACGCGTCGTCGAGCCGAGCCTCGAGGACCGGCCGCACCATCATCGGCTCGGTGATCCGTACCCGGATCCGGCATTCGACCTTGTCGGCGCCGCGCTCCTCGCCCTCGGGACTGTGCTCGCGCGCCCGTCGCCAGGCGCGCTGGGCGATGCCCTCGAGCTGCTCCGAGGTCATTTCGCTCAGCACCTCGTCCTCCATGCGCGCCACGAACGTGCCCGTCCGCGCGAGATCTTTCGCGCGCTGCAGCCGCCGCTCGGCGAGCTTGCCATCCAGCGCCACCGGCGTCCGGCCGAAGTCCGCCAGCCAGAGCAGCAAAATGATGGCGTTGAACACGACCGAGATCACCGCGGCCACCGGCAGGTCCACCGCGGCGGCGATGCCGAGCCCCATCATCAGGAAGATGTAGGCGGCGTCCTTGCTGTCGTCCAACGTGTTCCTGAATCGGACCGCCGCCGCGATGCCGCCCAGACTGAACGCCAGCGCGAGGCTGTATTTCACCAGCACGACGATGCCCGAGACGATCACGGGCAGCACGATCATCAACTGCACGACCGATTGTTGGTAGCCGCGCCTGGAACGCGTCAGCGTGTACACCCACGCGACCGGCAGCGAGAGCAGGGCCGCGGCGATCATCGCCAGCGCGACCGTCGCCGCCAACGCTCCCTGTCCGACCTCCGGAATGACGACGTTCTTACCCGACCGCACGACGTCGCCCGTACCACCGTACAAGGCGGCGATGGATGCGTCGCCGATGAAGTGCGTACGCGGCAAATACTGCCACACCAGCGCGCCGAGTATCGCGAGCGCGATGTAGTACAGGACTACCCGAAGGATGACTTTATTCGCGGACGCTGCGGCGGGCGCGATCGACCTCGTGGCCATGCGCTGAGGTCCCGATTTCGAGGGAGGGGCGAGCGCATCAAAAATCGCCACATGGACGGCCGTCCGCTAGCGCATTGGACTATCCTGATGGCGGCCGACCGGTCCGACCCTGCCCCCGGCTCTTCTCCGCGGCATCCTGGATCTGTTGCTCGGCCTTCGCCTCCAGGCCATGCGCCGAGTCGAGCTGGCGAGACGACAGCAACGCGTACGCCTGGTCGCGGCCAGTCGCATCGTTCTCCCGAACCGCGGCCACCGTCTCACGCACCAGGGAATTCGCTTCGGTCAGCGAGTCCCGTCGTTCCGCGCTCCCGTTGCTGAACAGCGGGCCGTTCTTGAACAGGCGCTGGACCGAGTCGAGCTTGCGCATGAGCGGCGCGTTGGTGGAATCGAGCGCCCGCTTGATGGCGATGACGCGCGTGAACTGGGTGTCGGTCAGCGCCAAATCCTGACGGTGCTCGACCAGCAGGTTGACCACGTTCACGACCTGGGGTACCTCGACGCCCGGCGCACGCTGAATTCCCGCGCCGCGGCCGAAGCCCCCTCGCCCGCCCCCCCGTCCCATGCCTCCCTGGGCGTCGGCGGCGATGGGAAGCGTGCTGAGAAGCGCGATGCCTGCCAGCACGCCCCCCCCCGACAGTCGGAAAATCTTCATCCACCACACCCCGAGATTCGGCCAGAAATGAGGAACACCCGCGCCAGCTTGATGACACGGGTGTTCGAGGCCTCCCCCCTTGACGATCTCACGACGATGGGGCTGCTACTGCACGAGCACCGAACCGGTCATCCCTGCGTGTAACGTGCAGTGATAGCTGAATGTTCCCGGGGTCGTGAACTGCCGGTTGAACGTCGCTCCGCCGCTTTTGTCCCCGGATGAGGCGTCCGAAAACGTGACGTTGTGCGCCTCAGCCCCTGAATTCCACGTCCAGGTCACCGTCGTACCCGCTGGGACGACGATGTTCGGGGCGTTGAAGAAGTCGTTGCCGATCGAGACCTGGTTGCTTGCCACGGGCGGCCCTCCGCCTCCGGGACCCGTGGAGTCACCACCACACGCGGACGCCGCCGCCAGCGCGACCGCCGCGAGAAAAATCCTACCCTTGCCCATTTCCCTCTCCGATGAATGAAGAACCTTCATCGTTATCCACGCATCGGACGAACGGTTCCGGACGCGGCCGCGCAGGATCGCGCTCGCGCCCTCGCTTCCGAGCCCTTCAGGTAAAGAGATCTTCGCGCGTCGGCGGCAGGTTCGTGCGTCCCTGGCAGGGTTTCGACAACAGGGTCTGAAGGACGTTCAGGTCGCCGGTCTTGAAGCCGCGCTGCGCCGCAGTCATGTAAAGGCGCCACACGCGGAACTCCGTCTCTCCGATGATCGCCGCCGCGCGGTCATGATTCCCCTCGAGACGTTTGAGCCACTCGCCGAGCGTCCGCGCGTAGTGCTCGCGCAGGCTCTCGACGTCACGCGTCTCGAAGCCGACGGCTTCGGCCGCCTGGATCACTTCGTAGAAGGGCCCGAGCTTCCCATCTGGAAACACATATTGGTCGATGAACGCATCCACCTTCCAGAGGCGACGCAACACCAAGTCGCGCCAGCGCCTCGGCCGTCCCTCCTGGACACTCACGATTCCGTGATTCAAAAAGAGGCCGCCCGGTGCGAGCGCCGCGTAGGCCGACGCGAAATACTCCAGGAGGTGATCCACGCCCACGTGTTCGACCATGCCGACGCTCGCGATCTTGTCGAACGGGCCTATCGCGGCAACTTCGCGATAGTCGCGCAACTCGACGCGGCAGCGATCTGAAAGTCCCGCCTCCGCGATCCTCGTCGTCGCCAGCTCCGCCTGACGAGTGCTGAGCGTGAGGCCGACAGCGTTCACACCGTAGTGCGTCGCGGCGTGGATGACGAGCGCGCCCCACCCGCAACCGATGTCGAGGAATCGATCGCCGGGCTCCAGTCGCAGCTTTCGGCACACGAGATCGAGCTTCGCTTCCTGCGCGTCGTCGAGGGTGTCGTCGTCGCGGTGGAAATAGGCGCACGAATACACCATTCGCTTGTCGAGCCAGAGCCCGTAGAAGTCGTTGCCGACGTCGTAGTGGTAGCTGATCGCCGCGCGATCACGCGAGGGCTCGTGCTTCTCGCCGGCCGGCGCCACTCTCGCGTCGGCGCGCAGCGCGCGAACAGTGGCGCCGTCGCCGTTTGGACTCGGGAGGGCCAGCAAGTCACGGGTCAACGAGACCAGCGCGCGAACCGACGACAGCCGCCCCTTGATCGCCTCGCCGAGCGCCACGGCGGCCGAAAGCTCCCCTTCTACGTCCACCACTCCCGACAGATACGCTTCGACGATCGAGAGCTCGCTCGGCGGCAGCAACATTTGTCGCAGGGCGGACGGCGTCTTGATGACGAGTGTGAACGGGACAGCGCCGTTGGGGGCGGTCTCGACAGTGCCGTCCCAATAACGCACGTCGAACGAGCGAGCCGCTGGCGCTCCGAACAGCGTGTCGATCGCGTGCTGACTGTGCTGAAGTGCCGAGAAGGTGTCGTGCCGTTCCACGTCGCTATCGCCTGAGCGATCGCATCGGTTCGATATAGCGTCTCCGGGCGTGCCTGGCAAACGCAGCGGGCGACCCCCCAAAACGCAAAGAGAGCGCCCGACATGACGCCCGAGTCCGCTGCGAACGGGTAGACCGGTGGACCGGTGGACCGGTGGACCGGTGGCGGACGGGCCTTCGCCCAATGGCGATCACTCCCCTTCCCGGCGGCGGAACAGCCGTCCAGAATTGATGCGAAGTCCGCTCGCCCCTTCAGGAGGCCCGATGCGCGTGCTCCGCTCTCTGGCCGCGGTCACCTTTGCCGTGATCCCGGTCGTCGCCGTTCCGTTCGCGTTGCGCGCGCAGATGGCCGCGCCGCAACACTCCAACCGCATTGCCCTCGAGCAATACCTCGATTGGGAGGAGGTCCAGGCGCCCCAACTCTCGCCCGACGGGACGCAGATCCTCTTCGGGCGCCGGTGGGTCGACAAGATGAACGACCGCTGGGAGTCGTCCGTCTGGCTCATGAACGCCGACGGCACGCATCAGCGCTCGCTCGTTCAAGGATCCGACGTTCATTGGTCGCCGGACGGAAAGCGCATCGCCTACGTCGCCAAGGGTGAGCCGAGCGGACAACAGATCTTCGTTCGCTGGATGGACGCCGAGGGCGCGGTCACGCAGATCTCGCATCTCACCGAGAGCCCCGCGAGTCTCGAGTGGTCGCCGGACGGCAAGTCGATCGCGTTCACGATGAACGTGCCGGTGAAGGAAACGTGGCGCATCGCGATGCCGACTCCTCCGAAAGGCGCCAAGTGGATCGAGTCGCCCAAGATCGTCACGCGTCTCAACTACCGCTCCGACCGCGTCGGATTCAACGACGACGCCTACCGCCACATCTTCCTGATCCCCGCCGATGGCGGCACGCCGCGCCAGATCACGAACGGCGACTGGAACCATTCCGCACCGGCCTTCTCAGCCGACGGGAAATGGCTCGCGTTCTCGGGACTGCGAGAGCCGAACGCGGAGAATTTCTTCCGCAAGTCGCAGATCTACGCCGCGAATCTCGAAACGGGCGAGATCCGCCAGATCACGCACCGCAGCGGCACGAACGGCAATCCGGTCTTCTCGCCCGACGGCAAGATGATCGCCTTCATGTCCGCCGATTCGGTCGACCACTCGGCGTGGGCCGAGACCAAGCTGTGGGCGATGAACGCCGACGGATCCGGCGCGCACGTGTTGTCGGGCAATCTCGACCGGCCGATCTCCGGCGTGTCGTGGGCACCGGATGGTTCCGGCGTGTACTTCAACGTCGAGAGCGAAGGGTCGAAGAACCTCTACCTCGCCACGACGACGGGGCAGTTCCATCCGGTGACGACCGGCAAGCAGGTGCTGACGGTGAACGCCGTCGGCAAGACGGGCGTCGCGGTCGGTATTCGGTCGACACCGACCAAGCCGAACGACGTCGTGTCGTTCGTGGTGCCGAAAACAGGCACCGCTTCGACGTTCACCCAGCTCACCGCGGTGAACGACGACGTGCTCGCCGGCAAGGAGCTCGCGCAGACCGAAGAGATCTGGTACACATCGAAGGACGGGCTGAAGGTCCAGGGCTGGGTGGTGAAGCCTCCGGGCTTCGATCCGTCGAAGAAGTATCCGCTCATCCTCGATATCCACGGCGGTCCGCAGGCGATGTACAACGTCGCGTTCAGCTTCGCCCGACAGGACAACGCGGCGAACGGGTTCGTCGTGGTGTACACGAATCCGCGCGGCAGCACCGGCTACGGCGAGAAGTTCACCAACGAGATCAAGAACGCGTACCCGGGCAAGGACTTCGACGACTTGATGGCCGGCGTCGACACGGTAGTCGGCCGCGGCTACGTCGACACGAAGAACATGTTCGTGTACGGCTGCTCCGGCGGCGGTGTGTTGACGGCGTGGACCGTCGGCCACACGAACCGCTTCGCGGCGGCAGCGTCGCTCTGCCCGGTGATCGACTGGATCAGCTTCGTCGGTGAGACGGACGGCGCGGGCTGGTATGAAAACTTCGAAAAACCGTTCTGGGAAGATCCGAGCGAGTACCTCAGGCGCTCACCGATCATGTACGTCGGCAGTGTGAAGACTCCGACGCTGCTGATGACTGGCGTGCTCGATCTCCGCACGCCGATCCCGCAGATCGAGGAGTTCTACCGCGCGCTCAAGATGCACGGTACGCCGACGATGATGATCCGCATGAACAACGAGTATCACGGCACGTCGAGCACGCCGTCGAACTTCTTGCGGACGCAGTTGTACGTGCGCGGGTGGTTCGAGAAGTACGGGACGATGCGCAAAGGAGCGGTGACGACGACGCAGGATCGCTGACTTCCGAGTCGGCCGAAGAGCGGGCGGCGTCCTCAGGCGCCGCCTGCCCTTTTTTTTGGCTGCGCCACTGCGACGGGAATGTCCGCGCCGTTCATTCGTTGTGCCGAGTGCGCACCGCGATGGCGCCGGCGGGGCACCGGCACGACGGGCCGAATCGCATCCACGCTTCGGACGCGGAGAGAAGCCGCGCTTCGCTGACTTGCTCCGAGGCGATGAGCTGGAGCTTGGTGATGTCGCCCGATGCAACGTCGTTGACGTAGAGGACGGCTCGCTCAGCCTCGCCGCTGACACGCGCGACCGGGTTGGAGCGCAGCCAGTCCGGGCGCAGATGGGCCAACGCCTCGGCCAACGGCCGGCCTTCGAACGGCGCGAAGTCGGGGCGTCCGAGGATCTTGACCGAGGCACTGCTCGGAGAGACGCCGGTTTCGAACGCGTCCGGCCGCAGCGTTGCCGGCTGCGTGTACGCTCCGCACGCGGCGACCAGAGCGAGCGCCAGGAGCATCGTCGAGCAGGACGAGGATTGCTGGTTCATGGTGCGGCCCTCGGTGGGAGTCGAGCGATGATTGATATACGTCGGCTCATTTGAGAACACACATCCATTGCGTATGCCGAGTCGCGTGGAGGCGTGTGTCTCGTCGACGTTGCCTGGCCGGACGATCGCCGGCGTCACCAGTTAGACTCTCTGGGCGGCTCGTTCGATCGGCGGCGGGGACCAGTGGTCCCGTCGGAGTGGCCGATCGCCCGTGTGGGCGGTCAGGCGGCGCGCCGAGTCAGCTCAGTTGCGGGCGACCGAGCCCGCTATTCCATCGCCTGCGGTGCGTCGTCCGCCCGCCTGTCCGTCGCGCGACGCCGCGACAGCCGATGCGCCTCGGCGCGACGGCGCAGATCCTCGAATTGCCGTTGCAGATCGAGCAGTTCGTCGTCGCTGAGCCGCTCCATGTTCACCAGCTCGTTCCGTGCGGGACGGACCGCTCGAATCAACTCGTCGAGCTTGAGCTGGGTGACCTGCGAGTCGCGGTTTTGAGTATTCTGAATGATGAACACCATCAGAAACGTCATGATGGTCGTTCCGGTGTTGATGATCAGCTGCCAGGCGTTCGAGAATCCGAAGATCGGACCGGCGACGGCCCAAGCGAGCACGACCGCGAGCGCCGCGGCGAACGCCCACGGCGACCCTACCGAACGCGCGAAACGCTGCGCGAACCGGCGGAACCAATCGAAACCCTTCAGCCCAGTGGTGGATGGGACGGTCATCACCGTCCCCAAAGTGCAAGGATCGTTCGTCACCGATCCGTCCGCGGTCACATTCAGGCCTGTAGCGGCCTCGTCTCTACGCTGACGACTCGCGGCACATGACCCGTCTGCTCGAGGAAGCGCTCGATGTCGCGGCGATCCATCACGATCGTCTCGCTGTTGATCAGCGGATGACACCTCCACCGGGGCGCGTTCCAGACGTCACGGTCGACGAACAGCTCGACGCCGTGGGCTTCGTCGTTCACGAGGCCGAAGACGGTCACCGAACCGGGCTCGACGCCAAGATGGCGCATCAGCCGGTCCGGCGACCCGAAGCTCAGGTGGTCCGCGTCGGCGGTGTCGGCGAATCGCTTGACGTCGACCGCCTTCGCGCACGTCGTGACGAGCAGAAAGTGGCGGCGGCCGCGCTTGTCGCGGAGGAAGAGGTTCTTGGTCTGGACCGCGTCGCTCGCGTCAATCGCGGACTCGGCTTCCTCACATGTGTGCACCGGCGCGTGCCGGTGGCGCTCGTACGCCAACCCGAGGCGATCGAACATCGTGCAAAGCTCGTCGGGCGAGCGCATCAAACCGCCGGAGCCGGCGACGGCGCCGGCGAGGGTTTGAGTCCCAGCGCGACGACGAACGACGTCACCGACAGCGCCGCGACGAACCCCGCCACTCCCGGCCATCGCCAGCGATCCCAAAATAGTCCGCCCGTCGATCCGACGACGCTCGATCCGAGATAGTAGAAGAACAAGTAGAGCGCCGCCGCCTGCGCCTTCGCGTGCGTCGCGCGCAACCCGACCCAACTGCTCGCCACCGAGTGTCCGCCGAAAAACCCGAACGTGACGACGGCGACGCCGGCGATCACCAGGGGGAGCGGACGCAGCGCAGTGAGCGCGATGCCGGCGAGCATCACGACGGCCATCGACGCCAGCACCAATCGCCGGCCCGCTCGATCGGCGATCGATCCGATCCAAGCCGACGCGACGATCCCGACCAGATAGACGACGAAGATGAATCCCACGGCGGCGTGACTCAGAGAGTACGGCTCGGCGAGAAGGTGATAGGTGACGTAGTTGTACGTCGCCACGAAGGCGCCGCCAAGCAGGAAGCCTTCGCAGTAGAGCGGCACGAGTCGCGCATCGCGCAGCTGTTCCCAGAAAGTGAACGACAGCGCGCCAATTCGCAGCGGATGCGGCTTGAAGTGGCGCGAGGGCGGGAGCGTGCGCCAGGCGACGAGCGTCGCGGCTACACCGAGCGCCCCGATCACGGCCAGGGCCCAGCGCCACGACAATAGATCGGCAACGAGCGCCGTGAGCAGTCGGCCGCTCATTCCTCCGAGTCCGTTGCCGCCGATCGCCAAACCCATTGCCAAACCGATCGAGTTCGGGTGCACTTCCTCGCTGAGGTAGGCCATCGAAATCGCCGGCAGTCCGGCGAAGGAAATTCCGGCGAGCGCGCGCAGCGCCAGCAGCACGCCCCACCGCGGCGCGAGCGCGCACGCGATCGTGAGAAGCGCGGCCGCCAGCATCGAGGCGAGCATCAGCGGCACGCGCCCGCGCGCCTCCGAGAACGTGCCGGCGACGATCAACGCCGGCGCGAGAAATCCGGTTGTGAGCGACAACGGCAGGCTGCTCTCGGCGCCGCTCACGTGAAAGTCGCGCGCGAACACCGGCATCAGCGGCTGCACGCAGTAGAGCAGCGCGAACGTCGCGAAACCGGCGGTAAACAGAGCCAGCGTGGTTCGGCGAAACGCCGGCTGGCCGTGTCGGATGAGATCGAACGTGCGGGGGGTGGCGGGGAGCACGACGGGAAGCTAAGCCGTCGTGGTCCTCAGGTCTCAGGTCTACTGGTCTCCGGTTTCGTACCCGGTGACCAGAGACCAGTGACCAGAGACCTGCTGTCCCCTACTCCGCTCCGCCCGTCGCCATGCGGATCCGCGCGAGTCGCTCCGGCGACGCCGAGAAGAGACCGTCGGGGAAGCGCCGGTATTGGAGCATCTGACTGTAGATGGTTGCTTGGTCGTAGCGGTTCAATCCGAGGCCGGCCAGGAACTGAAGCCGCAGGTTGCGGTCGTGATTGATCTGCGCGTCGGCGAGCCAGGGCCGAAGCATCGGCTCGTTCCCGGCGAACGTCGCGAACAGTTCTGTCGCCGAGTTGATGCCGATCTCGTGGAGCGACTGCGCGACCTGCGCGTACTGTGGGCTCTGGAGGCGCTGCTCGATGTCGTCGACGTTGATGTGCATCGCGCCCATCTGCCCCACGAGCACGAGGTCGTAGCCCGCACCGTTGTTCGTGTTGCCGAAGACGACGCCGTTGGGGAACGCCTGGAAGAACGTCGCGACCTCGCTCTTCACCGCTTCAGGGCTGCTCTCGTAGAGCTGCACGAACAGCGTGACGACGCCGCCGGGATTCAAGTGCTCCTTCACGACGTCGAAGAACTCCTTCGTGTAGAGCGTCGCGGCGCCCTTCACCCACGGATCGAGCGGATCGGACGTGACCGCGTCGAACTTCTGCTTCGTCGTGAGAATGAAGTGGCGCGCGTCGTCGATCTCGACGTGCACCTTGGGGTTCGTGACGACGTTGTAGTTGTGCGCGCCGAAATACTTCGACACCACCGCCGGCACCAGCGGCTCGATCTCGGCGATCGTCTCGCTCTGGAGCGCCGGATCGATGCTGACCGCGCCCGCCGTGACGCCCGCGCCGCAGCCGATGACGAGCACCGAATTGGGGTGCGGAGGCAACAGCGTCGTCAGGTGACCGAGCATGCGTTGCAGCCGCATGTCCTGCGGCTCGCTCGACGCCTGCACTTTGCCGGCGTTGTGGTAGTTCAGCACGCCGTTCGAGAGTTGAGACACCGCGACCGACGCCGTCATCCCTTCACCGACGTAGATGAAGTCGTTGGCGTTCTCGAGTCGCGTCGCGAACCAGCGGCCGTACCCGACGAGCAGAGGCGGCACGGGCGGAACGCTCATCATCAACAGCACGGCGATCGCCGCCGTCGCCACGCCGAGCCAGGTGCGGCGCGGCGTGGTCGTCAGCTTCGACACGCCCTCCACGGCGACCGGAACGAGCGTGATCAGCGCGCTCAACGCCGCCACGGCGATCAACAGCCGCTGCGAGGTCCGCGTGCCGAGCCACGCGATGATCAGCAAGCTGCCGAACAGCGCGCCGATGATTCCACCGATCGTGTTGGCGGCGTACACGCTGCCGACCAGTCGCGCCGGATCCTTCGCGCCGCGACCCACAGCGGCGAGCGCGAGCGGGAAGCTCGCGCCCCAGAGCACGGCGGCAGGGAACACCGACCAGATGCAGCGCACCAAGTCGATCTGGAACGTCGGTGTGGCGTCGACGGCCAGGCCGGGACTCACCGGCCAGTACGGAAGAATCTTGGTCATCGAGTACGCGGCCCAGGCGATCGCGCCGGTCAGCAGCAGTTGGCACACGCCGAGCGCGAGCCGCGGCTGCTTGGCCGTCCGCGCGACGACGGATCCGACGGTGCTCCCGAGACCCAGTCCGAGCAGGAACGCGGCGAGGATCAGCGAGAACGTGTACGTCGTCGCGCCGAGCAACAACGACAACAGACGCGTCCACACCGCCTCCGCGGCGAGGGCGGTCGCGCCGGACAGTCCGATCGCGACATACACAGGCCAGGCGCCGGCAGGAACGATCGAGCCGGACTCCGGCGCATCGGCGGTCTCGTCATCCGCGGCGGGATAGGCGGTTGCGCGGGCGAGTGCGATGCTGATCCCCGCGACGATCACGTCGATCGCCACGGCGACGTAGGTCGCCACAGCCATGTCGTGAACGCGCAGGAGATAGAAGCCGGCGAGCACGCAGCCGAGCACCGCGCCGGCGATGTTGCCTCCGTAGAAGAAGCCCAACCAGGCAACGCCTTCGGGAGTCGTCTCCACCCAACGGGCGATCGCCGGAAGCGTCGCGCCCATGAGGAGCGTCGGCGGCAACAGGCAGAGCGCGCAGAAGAGGCCGCGGACCAACAGATCCGCCGTGCCGTGCAGCGCGATCGCGAAGTACAGACCGCCCGCGTACGGCAGTCCCCACAACACGAGCAGTCCGAAGCCGGCGATCGCCAGCTCCAGCAATGCGTAAACGCGGAGCGGGTGTTGGCGGCGCGACACGAAGCGGGAGAGGTACAGGCTGCCGATGCACATGCCGCCCATGAACGTGCCGAGCAGCACCCCGAGCGACACCGCGGACGATCCGATGATGAGACTCAGGAGCTGGAACCAGACGATCTCGTAAATCAGCGCCGCGCAGCCGCTTCCAATGAAAAGGAGGACGACCAATGGGAGCAGCCGACTGGTGACCGGTGACGCGCTCGATCCGGCCGCTCCGGAGCTGCGGGCGGGGCCGGTATACGAGGCGCGGCGGGTCTGTTGCTTGGTGGGTGACGACACGGCGAGATGTTGTTCGGAAAGGGGGGAAACGACTTACAGCCCGGCTTCGGACAGAACCGTTACGCGGGCGGCAGACCCTATGTTGGCAGCGTGCGCGGTACGAGTCCAGTTGTCGCGCACTTCGGCCGCGCAACCCGCCGGTTCTCTTAGGGCACCCAAAAAATACGCGCCGGGCGTCGAGGCTCGAAGCCCCGCGCCCGGCGCGCAAAGATGCTCGTCGGCGCCGCCCGCGTCGCAGCGACGCCGCGGCGTGGCGAACCTAGTTGTTCAGATCGCTGTCGTCGTCGAAGCCCTGCTGGCCATCCTGCCGCCGTCCAGAATCGGACGACGATCCGGACTGCGATGATCCGGCTTGCGCGGTATGCTGCTGACGGGTGTGGCGGTCCAGCTGATCACGCGAGTCGAAATGTGCGCCGCATTGACGGCACTCGAAGTCCTGGTCGTTCTGGGCCATGGCGTTTCCTCACTGTTGGGGCCGGCGCGCAGCGTCGCTCGACGCGGCGTCGCCGCGCCGCTTCGGCCGGTTTTCGCAGGGGATGTGCCGTACAAACGAACTCGCCTCGGCAGTCGATGCCGAGGCGAGCTCGATGTGCGAGTGAGGTGCGGTCTAGCGCTGAACGATGATCAGGAACTTCGATGTCGCCCAGAACTTGTCGGCTTCCGCGATTTGGAGCGGGCCGTGGAACTTCGCGCCGTCGCGCGTGGTGACTTTCGCATCGTCGAGGCTCTGCCGCGAGACGATCTGATATTCCCGCGTCGAGTCCGGAAGCGCGATCGTGCGCACGGCCCGCGTGTCGATCGCCGTGAACTCCGCCGGCGTGAGGTCGCGCGCCGGAACGAGCGTGCGGCCGAACCGGTGAACCAGGAGATTCGTGCCGCCTTCGCGCGTGATCACGCCCTTCTGAAGAAGCTCGTCTTCCGTGCCGACCACGTAGTAGGCCTTGGCCGACTCGCTGCGGACGGTCTCGAGCTCCTTGCCCAACTCGTCGATGCGGCCCTGGAGCAGCACGATCGTCTGCGCCTGCTGATCGACGCTCGTCATCAATTCGGCGATGTGCTTCACGTCGGCCGCGATCGAGTCCTTGAGCGCGCGGTTCTCGTCCGTGAGCTTGCCGTTCGTCGCGAGGAGTTGCTCGTGCTGCTGCTTGAGCTCAGTGACCTGGCGCGCCGTGGAGCGCGCGCGCTCGACGAGCGCGTCGACGCGGCGGAGCATGTCCTTGCGAGCGCGAAGCTGATCCTCGATGCCGCTCTCGGACGCCTTTTTGCGCGAGCTCGGACCGAGACCCTTCACGCGCGAGATCGAGCTGTCGATCCGGCCGATGAAGAGGTTCGCGTCGGCGAGCGTCTGCGACACGGAGTCGCGTTCCGCCGAGAGCTTGCCGAGGAGCGCGCGCTGCTGCGTCACGAGCGCCAGAGAGCTGTCGGCGCGCTGGCGCTCTTGCGTGCTCGTGCACGCGACGGAGAGAACAGCGAGCGAGGAAACGAGAAGACGGTTTCGCATGAGTGTCATGGGTTGAACGGTCGCACGACCATCGCGCGGCCCCACTAAAGGTGTCCTAAACCGCGGTTGAACACCTAGGGCGGCCCGCACACACCCTCTGTGACGAGGGGCACAGGCGTTCGCAACACCTGACGCTCAGACGGCTTTTGAGTCTTCTAAGTGAGTTAGATCACTTCTAAGTCCTCTAAGTACGTGGCCAAGGCGAAATGGCCGGCGAAGCGCGCCCAATCGGCGGGAGTCGCCTCATGGTCGGCATCCTTGAGTCGCGGGTTCGCGCCGGCCGCCAGCAGCGCGTCGACCACGTCGCGCGCGTTCCGCTTGGCGGCGTAGTGGAGCGGGCGATCGCCCCGCGGCCCCGACGAAACGTCGACGTCGGCACCCTGCGCGATCAGGAAGCTCACGGTCGTGAGATTGGCGAGCGCGGCGGCCGTGTGCAGCGGCGTCTCGCCGAATCCGCTCGCCGGATTCAACCCGCCGCGGCGCGCGGTGAGGATGCCGGCGCCGCTCTCGGCGAGCGCCTGCAATCCGTCTACGTCATCGACGGCGGCGAGCAGCCAGGCGTCGGACTCGCCGCTCGCCTCCATGAGGAATCTCGCAACAGGGCGCCGCGTGCGGCGGCCGTACGCGGCCGCACGCGCGGCCGTCGCGCCATACTTGTCGAGGGCGTCGAGCTCGGCACCATGTTTGACGAGCAGCCGCGCGACGTCCACGGTCGCCGCGAAATGCAGCGGCGGCGCCTCGTTCGCGCCGCGCTCGCGGACGACGGCTGGGTTGAGTTCGACGATCGCTGAGAGGCTCGTGAGGTCGCCGAGCGCGGCGGCCTCCCAGGCGCCGACGTGCGCGCCGTGCGCGCGAAGGAGGTCGACGAGCTCGCGCGATTCGCGCCCGGCCGCGATGAGCATCGGGGTCCACCCGTCGTACTTGTCGCTCGGGTGGTTCGGGTCGGCCCCGGCCTCGAGCAGAAGACCGGCGACGTCGGCCCGCCCGTTTTCGACCGCGACGTGGAGCGCCGTCGGCTCTCCGCCCCAGATCGGATGCGGCCCGGTGACGCGCGCCAACTCCGGCGAACGCGCCAGCACGCGCGACGCCGCCTCTCGATCTCCGGCGCGCGATGCGTCGAATAGTTCGTCGAGCGATCTCACGAGCAACCCTCCACGTCCCCGGTCGCCAGCGCAGCCACTGGGACGACGCGTCATCGCGTCGATCTCCGCCACGCGCGGCGACAGCCGGCCGCCAACATGACGTCGATTTCGTCGAGGCACAATGCGGTTACTTCCATTGGGTGCGACTCGATGGGCCGCCACGCGGCTGTGTCCGCCCCTAGATTCACCAACGCGAATCCCACGACGCCACCCGGGCGCAAACGCGGGTAAACCCTGCGGCCACCCCGGCGAGACTAAGCCCACGAGCCGGAGAAGGATGCTGTGCCGGCTGACGCTGGAATTCGCCAGGCTGTCCCCACCATTTACTTCTTCAGCCCGAGTTTCGCCGTGAGTCTCCGACGCAGCATCATCGTCGCACTGTCGGTCGTTGGTGCGATCGCACTTCATTCTCCGTCCGCCGGCGCGCAGACGGACGTCATCCGAGGCCGCATCATCGGCCCGGACAGCCTTCCCGTCGAACGCGCGACGATCACCGTCACCTCGCTGACCGGCAACGTCACCCGGACGGCGCGGACCGACAAGAACGGCCGCTACACGGTCACCTTCCCGGGAGACGAGGGCGACTACTTCGTGAACGTCGCAGCGCTCGGCTTCGCCGGGCGCCGCTTCGAGATCAAGCGCACGGGCGACCAGGAGATCCTCGTCGCCGACGCCAGGCTCCAGCGCGTCGCCGAGCGGCTCGACGCAGTCGAGGTCAAGGCCGACCGCCAGCGTGTAGGACGCAACGACGTCCCCGACATCAGCGGGAGCGAGCGCTCGGCGTCGGCGGCCAACGTCTCCGCGGACCAACTGGGCGACCTCGCGGCCCTCGCGGCGTCGCTCCCCGGAGTTCAGTTGATCCCCGGCGCCGACGGGAACCCCAACGGCTTCTCGGTGCTGGGGCTTTCGCCCGACCAGAACGCCACGACGCTCAATGGAATGAACTTCGGCGGCTCGAATCTGCCGCGCGACGCGAACGTCTCGACGTCGCTCGCCACGTCGCCGTACGACGTTTCCCGCGGAAACTTCAGCGGCGGGTTGCTCAACGTCCGGTCGCGGCCGGGCTCGAATTACGAGATTCGAACGTCGAGCTTCAACTTCGACGCGCCGCAGATGCAGTGGACCGATCCCGCCGGACGCCAGCTCGGCCAGCAATACCACAACCTCTCGGCGGGCGGCCTGTTTTCCGGGCCGCTCCAGACGGACAAGTCCTTCTTCTCGGTCGCATATCAGGCGGGACGGCGATCGTCGGATCTGCAGAGCCTCCTCAACACCGACGCGCTGGGACTTCGAGCCGTCGGCGTCTCCGAGGATTCCGTCCAGAACCTCCTGAGCATTCTCGGACGGGACAACGTTCCGCCCAGCATCGGTGGAATCCCGGGCGCGCGTCTCAGCGACAACGCCCTGCTCTTCGGTACCCTGGATTGGGCGCCGCCGTCCTCCACGACGGGTCAGGCGGTGAACGTCACGTTCAATGGATCGTGGAACCGTCAGGATCCGGCGGGGTTGTCGAGCACCGAGCTGCCGTCGCACGGCGGCGAGCGGGTGAGCTGGTACGGCGGCGTCCAGGCCAAGCACTCCGGCTATTACGGCTTCGGCGTACTGAGCGAGACACAGGTCGGCGTCAATCGGATGCGATTCTACGGCAATCCGTTCATCGATCTGCCGAACGGGTCAGTGCGCGTGAATTCGAACTTCGCCGACGGCACGTCCGGCGTGCAGAACCTCGCGTTCGGCGGCAACCCGGCGATGGACATCAACATGACCACGACGACGGCGCAGGCGATGAACACGCTGTCGTGGTTCAGCGAGAACAACAAGCATCGGCTCAAGCTCACGACCGAGCTGCGCCACGATCAGTACACGCAGGATCTCAGCACCAACGAGCTCGGAACGTTCAGCTTCAATTCGCTCGGCGATCTCGCCAACGGCCTGCCGACGTCGTTCACCCGGCAGCTCACGCCGCGCGCGCGGAGCGACGGACAATACGTTCTCGGCACGTCGTTGGGAGATTCCTACCGGCCGACGGACGATTTCCAGATTCAGTACGGCCTGCGGCTGGACGGCAATCGCTTCGCGAACACACCCGAGTTCAATCCGGCCGTCGAGCAGGCGTTCGGTCTTCGCAACGACTACGTGCCGAACAAGATCTACGCGAGCCCGCGCGTCGGTTTCTCCTGGACGTACGGGACCGGACCGCAGATCTCCGCGTTCCAGGGCGCGATTCGCGGGCCCCGCGCGGTGATCCGCGGCGGCATCGGCCTGTTCCAGAGCACGCCCAACGCGCAGACCATCGGCGCCGCGCTCGACAACACCGGGCTTCCGTCCGCCGTGCAGCAGCTCTTCTGCGTGGGCGTCGCGACGCCCACGCCGAACTGGGCCGCCTATGCGGCGAGCCTCGGATCGATTCCCACGCAGTGCGCCGACGGTACGACGGGCTCCGTGTTCGCGAGCACCGCGCCGAACGTCGCCGTGTTCGACAAGAAGTACTCCGCGCCGCGAGCGTTGCGCTCGAACCTTCAGTGGAACGGCTCGATCCTCGACAACCTCTTCCTCGCGTCCGTGGACGCGACGTACTCGCTGAACCTCGACCAGCCGAGCACGTTCGACGTGAACTTCAACCCGGTGGAACAGTTCGCCCTCTCCGGCGAAGGCGGGCGCCCGGTTTACGCGCGCACGTCGAGCATCGTCCCGACGACCGGCGGCATCGCTCCGGGCGAATCGCGGCTGAATCAGGCTTTCACGCACGTGAGCGAGCTTCGCTCCGACATGCAGTCGGACGCGCGGCAGCTGACCTTCCAGGTCCGCCCGGCGACGTTCAGCTCCAACTACTCATGGAGCCTGTCGTACGTGTACGCCAACGCGCGCGACCGCGTGCGCGGCTTCTCCAATACCGCTGGCAATCCCCTCGACGCGTCGTGGGCGCGGTCGAGCTTCGACTCGCGCCACCAAATCGTCTACGGCCTGACCTACAACGCGTTCGACTTGATCCGACTGTCATGGAACGGCTCGTTCCGGTCGGGCACGCCCTACTCGCCGCTCGTCAGCGGCGATATCAACGGCGACGGCTACTCGAACGACCGCGCGTTCGTCTTCGACCCGGCCAAGACCGCCGACTCGGCGCTGTCCGCGGGAATGCAAAAACTCTTCGCGACGGGCTCGCGCTCGGCGCGCGACTGCCTCGAGAGCCAGATCAACAAGGTCGCGGCGCGCAACTCGTGTCAGGGACCATGGACGTCGACGGCGTTTCTCACCTTCTCGTTCAACCCGGTGAAGGTGCGGATGCCGCAGCGCGCCAACCTCTCGTTCCAGATCGCCAATCCCCTCGCCGCGGCCGACGTGATCATGCACGGCGAAGACCATCTCCACGGATGGGGCCAGCCGTTCATTCCCACGTCGCAGCTTCTCTTCGTCCGCGGGTTCGACCCAGTCACGAAGACGTACAAGTACGACGTGAATCCCCGGTTCGGCGCGACGGCGCTGTCGCAATCGGCGATTCGCGCGCCGGTCACGCTGACGGCGCTGCTGCGTGTGGACGTGGGACCGGCTCGCGAGCGACAAGATCTCACGCAGCTGCTCGATCGCGGCCGCACGACGCAAGGCACGAAGGCACCCGAGCCGTTGCTCCGGGCGTTCTACGGTTCCGGCGGCGTCATGAATCCGATGGCGCAGATCCTTCGCCAGGCCGACACGCTGGAGCTCGACGGGACTCAGGCCGACAGCGTCGCGGTGCTCAATCGCCAGTACACGATCTCGCTCGACTCGATCTGGACGCCGGTCGTGAAGTACCTCGCCGCGCTTCCCGAGCGCTATGACCAGGACGCGGCATACGACAAGTACAGGACGGCTCGTGAGGCGTCCGTCGACGCGCTGATCCGCCTCGCGCCGACGGTGCGCGGAATCCTCTCCAGCGCACAGATGCGCAAGCTGCCGTCGTTCGTCGGTCCGTATCTCGACACCCGCTATCTCGCGTCCGTCCGTTCCGGGACGACCGGCACCGGCCTGGGAATGATCATGCTCCCCGGCGGCGGCGCCGTTCCCGCGGGAGCCGGTGGCGGCGGCGGCATGCAGGTCATCATCAAATCAGGCACCCCGTGATCTCCGTCCATTCCAACATTCTCATGCGCAAACACATCCTTCCGCTCATCGCGCTCGGTCCCCTCGCCGCCGCGGCGCAGACGCCAACGGTGCGGCTCATCAACACGCCCGACGCATCGTCGAAACCGGAATTCGCGATGGTCGCTGCGGTGCGCCAGTTGGCAGGCGGCCGCCTTCTCGTCAACGACATCCAGAATCGACAACTCACGATTCTCGATCCCGGGCTCGCCAACGCGTTCGTGCTCGCCGACTCGACGAGCGGTCAGCTGAACTCGTACGGAACCCGCGGCGGTGGACTCATTCGATACGTCAGCGACTCCACACTCTTCGTCGATCCGGCCGGGTTGTCGATGTTCGTCATCGACCCCAATGGCAAGATCGCGCGCGTCGCGTCGGTGCCGCGATCGCAGGACGCGGGCAGCCTCGGCAACAACCTCCTCGGCACTCCGGGCGTCGACGCAGCGGGACGCCTCGTTTATCGGAGCGGCGGTCTTCGCATCACGCAACAGAGCGGGGCCAAAGGCGGAGGAGGGGGCGCGGGCGGCTTCATGATGCCCGACTTCCCCGATTCGACCGCCATCGTCCGCGTCGATCTCGCCACGCGCAAGGTCGACACGGCCGCGTATTACAAGATTCCCAAGACGAAGATGAACGTCGTCCAGACGGACAAAGGGATGACGGCGACGAACGAGTTGAATCCCATGCCGATCGTCGACGATTGGGCCGTGCTGTCGAACGGCTCGATCGCCATCGTGCGCGGCCAAGACTACCACGTCGACATCCTCAAGGCCGACGGGACCGTCGCGTCGGCGACCAAAGTCCCCTTCGACTGGCAGCGCATGAGCGACGAAGAGAAGGTTGCCGTCATCGACTCGGCCAAAGCCACGCAGGAGAGGATGCGCGCGGCGGGCCCGGCTGACGGGAACGCCGTCATGGCGGGCGGCGCGCGTGGCGGCGGCCCGGGCGGCCCCGGCGGAATGGTCGTCATGAGCTTTCAAACCAGCGGCCCCGACGGCGGTGGAGTCGGAAGCAAGGTCGCGAGCATGGGCGGCGGCATGCAGCAGTCGTTCGTGAGCGCCACCGAGCTTCCCGACTACCGCCCCGCGTTCAGCCAGGGCGCCGCTCGCGCCGACGAGGACGGGAACGTTTGGGTTCGCACGAGCGCCACGCGCGCGGGCGCGATCGGCGGATTGATCTACGACGTGATCAACGGCCAGGGCGCGCTCGCCGATCGCGTGCAGATTCCCGCCGGCCGCACGATCGTCGGATTCGGCAAGGGCGGCGTCGTGTACATGGTCGCCCGCGACAAGACGGGGGCATGGATCGAGCGCACGCACCGGTGATGCAGGTGGACAGCTAGACGCTGGACAGGTAGACCGGTGGACCGGTGGACCGGTCCGCTGACCGGTCTAGCGGTCTACCGGTCAGGCAGAACAGCCCCACCTGCCCGCCCGTGTGCCAGAACAGAATCGTCTGATCCGGCAGTGAAGCGCTCGTCGCGCACGTAGGAAATCAGCGCGCCGAGCGCTTTCGCCGTGTAGGTGTGGTCCACGAACAGCGCTTCGGTCCGCGCCGCGAGCGACTGCGCTTCGCGCGACGCGTTCGTCGGTATTCCATAGCCGTCGCCGACCCACGAATCGTCGACCTCGATGTCACCGTCGAAGGATTCGAGTCCTCCAATGCCGCGCACGATCGCGTGCACGCCGGCTCGGATCGCGTCGGCCGAATCGTCGGCGCTCACGGCGATCACGCGCGTGTGAAGCCGATATCGCGCCACTCCCGCGACGAGCCCCGCCTGTGTTCCACCCGACGACCCCGCGTGCACGATCACGTCCGGTAGCACCCCCTGCTCGAGCAGCTCCTCGATCGCCGCGACGAAGCCCAGAGCACCGACCACCGTCGACGCGCCGAGCGGCACGAAGAATGGGCGGCGTCCCTCGGCGCGGAGCCGACGCATCACGCGCTCGCCGGCCCCGGTTCGCGCCGCCCTCGACTCGATGTACTCGATCTCGGCGCCGAGCAGACGATCGAGCAACGCGTTCGCGGTCGGGTGCGCAGGCGGCAGTCCGTTGAGGATCAGCACGCACTGGAGCCCGAGCGACGCCGCCGCGGCGGCCGTCGCGCGAGCGTGATTCGATTGCACGCCACCGACCGTCACCAGCGTGTCGGCCCCCCGCGCGATCGCCTCGGCGAGCACGAACTCCAGCTTCCGCACCTTATTGCCGCCGAACCCGAATGGAATCGCGTCGTCGCGCTTCACGAGCAGCGTCGGCCCCCCGCCGAGAGCGGCGCGCAGGCGAGGAACCTCTTGCACCGGCGTGGGACCAGACAGCAACGGCACGCGCGGCTGGACGAGACTCGACGTCGTCACTCCTCCGTCGACGGAGCGCCGCCGGTACGCGCGACCTGGTCCGCCTTGATCTTGCCGGGGTCGAAGCGGCGCGCGCTCCCCAGCATCTTGTCGATCGTCTCGTCGAAATCGGCTGTCGGCTTGCGCTGAAAGCGAAGCGGATTGATGCGCGCGACGACGAACGCCTTGAGATACGGGCTCTCGAGCCCTTTGCTCTTGAGGTTCGCGACCGCCTGGTTTACCAGCTCGTTCAGCTCGAGCAGCTTGGCCGCGCGCGCTTTGCGGGTCTCGAGCGCGGTGGACAGCTTGGACGAAAGAAACTTGTCGCAGCGCTTGAGAATCGGATGGTACGCGCCGCCGGAGAACCGCCCATTCTCCATGTAGCAGAAGCCGAGCGTCAACAGCGCTGGCTCCTCGAACTCCGTGGCGAATTCCTTCTCCGGGCGATCGTCGAGGCTCGCGAGCCCTTCGGCGAGGCGCGCCACCTCGAGCGCCCGCTCTCGAAGGTTGTGCGCCTTCTCCGTGTTGAGAATCAGAATCCGGTGCGCGACCTCGGGCTCCGGAACCACGATGGCGATGATCGACTTCGCGCCGAGCTAATCGCATCGCGCCAAGCCTGTGATAGCCGTTCGGCGACCAATACGTGCCGTTCGGTCCCGGGCACGGCGATCACAGGGTCGAGATAGCGATCCAACTGGTCGATCGCTTTCGCCACGCGCGCGACATGCGTCTCGGAGAGATCCCGCTGATAGGGAGTCGGCTCGACCTTGTCGATCGGGAGCGCGGCGAGGATTTGCCAGTTGGAACCGAGCGGATCCCGGTAGGTCGCGAGCACCGACCCGCCGTCGGCCTCGATCGCCTTGCCGAGGGATTCGACGCCCGCCGGCGGAGACGCGGACGCAAGCCGGCGCGCGTCCAGCCCGCGGGAAGCCGCGGGTGCGGCCGCCGCCTTCTTTTTTGTTCGTTTTTTGGTCGCCGGCATGTCGGTCGAAAGCTGGCCGGACAGGACCAGCCGCGCCAGCAGCGCGGCTCCAGCTGTGACGCACGCCCGGAGCGGCCGCGCCCGCCAAGACGTATTTTCCTCGCAGACGCCCGCGCCAACTCTCTCCCTTGCCCGCGCCGCGCCCCCCCATGCGCCTTCAATCAATCGTCGCCGTTCTTCTCGCCGTCCCGGCGTTTTCCGTCGCCGCGCAGACGCGCGGCATCACGCCGCAGGACTACTTCTCGTTCGAGCTCGTCTCCGATCCACACATCTCGCCCGACGGCGCGCGCGTCGTGTACGTCGTCTCACGCGTCGACCGCGCGCAGAATCGGCGAATCTCCTCCGTGTGGATCGCGTCCACCGATGGAAGCACGCCCGCTCGTGTGCTGATCGATGAAGCGTGGGCGCCGAGCGGTCCGCGATGGCTCGCCGACAATTCGGCGATCGAATTCGTCTCAGCGCGCGCGTCGACCGACACGAGCTCCGGCGCCCCTCCCCGGCGCCCGGGGGCGAGCAGGCCGCAGCTGTGGATTCTGTCGCTGGCCGGCGGGGCGCCGCGCAAGGTGACGAGCATCATGAACGGCGTCTCCAACTGCGTGCCGTCGCCGGCGGGAAATCGCGCCGCGTGTTTGAGCCGCACAGGTCCGAGCGACAAGCGGCCCGCGACCGCGCTGAGCGACGTTCGCCACTACTCGCACCTGTCGTACAAGTTCAACGACACCGGCTGGTACGACGACAAGCGATCGCACATCTGGATCGTGGATCTCGCGACGGGCGGCGCGCGTCAGATCACCGACGGCGACGACTGGAACGACACCGATCCGCAGTGGTCGCCTGATGGCGCGCGCATCGCGTTCGTCTCGGATCGAACGGGGCACGAGTACGACGGCGGACGCAATTCGGATGTCTGGACGATCGGCGCCGACGGCGGGTCGTTGACGAAAATTTCCGCGGCCGAAGGCCCCGACAACTCGCCTCGCTGGTCGCCCGACGGAAAGTCGATCGCGTACGTGACGGCCGCCGCCGAGGAGGCGCCGCCGCAGATCATGATCGCGCCCGTGGGCGGAGGCGTGACGACGGCGCCCTTCCCTTCGCTCGATCTCATTCCGACGGATCTCCAATGGTCCGGCGACGGCCGCTCGCTGTACTTCGACACGGGCGTCAAGGGCGAGTACCAGATCTTTCGCATCGAGATCGCCGACCATCGTCTCACGCAGGTCACCGCCGGCGCGCGAGCCGTCCGCAGCCCGAGCATCTCGGCGAACGGGCGCATGGTCTACCTGGTGAACGATTTCACGCACATGGACGACGTCTACTCGTCAGCCATCGACTTGCTCCACGAGCGAAAGCTCTCGAATCACAACGCCGCGCTCTGGTCGACGCTCGCGCTCGCGCCCGTACAGCGGTTGACGTACAAGGGCGCCGACGGATGGCCGGTCGACGGGTTCCTCATGAAGCCGCTCAACTGGCAGCCGGGGCGCGCGTATCCGCTCGTGTTGAGCATCCACGGCGGTCCGGCGGGGCAATACGGCGTCGACTGGTTCCACGAGTTTCAGGTTTACGCCGCGCACGGGTGGGCCGTGTTCTTCACGAATCCGCGCGGGTCGACGGGGTACGGGCGCGCATTCCAGCGCGGCATCGAGAACGAGTGGGGCGGCAAGGACTACGTCGATATCATGAACGGGTTGGATGCGGCCATTGCCTCCAACGCATGGATCGACACGACGAAACTCGGCGTCACCGGAGGCAGCTACGGCGGCTACATGACGAACTGGATCGTCGGTCACACGAATCGGTTCAAGGCCGCGGTCACGCTGCGCAGCATCTCGAATTTCATCAGCGACGACGGCACGCGGGACGGCGCCTACGGCCACGCCGGCGACTTCGGCGGCGACATCTTCCAGAAGTACGATCTCTATTGGGACCGTTCGCCGCTCAAATACGTGCAAAATGTCGCGACGCCGATTCTCATCCTGCACTCCGACAACGACTACCGCGTGCCGATCGAGCAGGGCGAACAGTGGTTCCGCGCGCTCAAGCACTACGGCAAGACCGCGGAGATCGTGTTCTTCCCGCGCGAGAACCACAACCTCACGCGCACCGGCGAGCCCCGGCACCTCGTCGAGAGTCTCGACTGGCAGCTCTACTGGTTCGACAAGTATCTCGACGCGAAGACCGCTCTCATACCGCCAGACTGGCGGTGAAAGAGCGAGTTGCGACAGTTCGGTGAACTACATCCGGAACAAGAACGAGTACTTGAGGAACACATAGTCCGACATTCGGCGAATCGGCTGGAACGTGAACCGCTGATTCGGATCCGGATCGCCCTCGCCGGCGCTGCCGTACCCGACGAACAACACCGTCCCGGGATTGGGCTGGTACGAGAACAACAGGTCGCCGTGGACCGAGTGGTCGCGCAGCGCGTAGGCCCGCGCGCCGTCGATGATGAGCGGATAGAACGTGCGCGTTTCGTCGCGAAGGTCGCCGTGCTCGCTCAGGTCGTACTCGCCCACCAGCCGCAAGAAGATCGCCCGCGTGAGCTGATATTCGACCTTCACGCGCGGGATGACGTTGCGGCCGGCTAGGGTTCCGTCGCTCCTGCGCCAGTAGTCCTGGTACTGGAATGTCGCGCCGGCACGGATCTTCGGCGTCGGCCGCGCATTCACCGTCAAGCTCAGGTAGTCGATGTTGGCCTGCGCCCACTCGAAGAAGTTCTCATCCTGCCCGCCGACGTAGAGCAGGTTCGCATCGAAGCTCTTCCATTGCGGCGTGCCGAGCGTCGCGACGTAGTCCCGATTCGGGATGCGCCCGACCCCGGTGAAGGGCAGCGTATCGCCATTGGGCGCGAGGATTCGGTAGTTGGCATAGAGCGTCTTGTCCCAGCCGAACGTTTCCCAGTAGACGCCGGCGCCCACGTTCCAACCGCCGCGCAGGCCGACGCTGCCGCTGACGTGGAATTTCTTGTCTTGGGCATCTCCTTGATGAACGAAGTGCTGATACTGCCAGGTATCATCGAAGAGGATGTCGCCGGTGACCGCCTCAACCATCGAACCACGGTCCCCGTACCACGTCGTGCGATCGTCGGCGGCCGCGTGGACGATGCCGACGCGCGACAGGAATCCGGCCTTCGGTTTGAAATCGTCCTCGATGCCCGTGATCGTGTATCGGAATCCGAACCGTTTGCCGTTGCGCGCCAGAATCGTTTCCCACAACGGGCCGTTCTTCACCGCGTTCGCCGTCTTATCGAAGCTTTGGGCATATTGGAACGAGCTCGTATAGACCGATCCGAACACGAGCAGTCCGTCGACGTCCGCGACGCGATTGTAGTCGCCGCCGACGACGCGATCCGTGTACGCCATCCCGATGCGCGACTTCCCGCCCAGATCGCGTTGCGCGCGCAGGATGTTGTACATCGTTCGATACCCTTCGGCGTTCAGCGACGGGTCGTCAGCGGCGGACAGGAAGCCGACGCTCGTCCCCGCCAGCTTGCCCGCCACCTTGGTCGCGGCGCTCGGCTCGCCGATGCGTCGCGTGTAGATCAGCGTGTGCGGAACGCTGAACGCCTCCAGCCCCTCGAGAAAGAACGGCCGCTTCTCGGGAAAGAACAGCGCTTGCCGCGGGTCAATCACGAATTGACCGGCATCCGACTCGACTTCGGCGAAATCCGGCTTCACCGTCCCGGTGAGTGTGAGGTTGTTCGTGATCCCCCACCGGGCGTTTCCGCCCAACTGCGGTCCAGGCGATCGATAGCGCCACCCGTCGACGGCCGGGGCGCCGTTCTCCTTCTGCGTGACGACCGGATTGACATCGAGCACGAGCCCGCGGTCCAGCCCCATGAGGCCTTCAATCGTTCCCGATTGCGCGAGGAACGAGGCGCTCGCGCGCTTGCACGGCGCCCACGTGTCTTCGTAACGCGAATGCTGCACGTCGCGCACGACGTTTATATCCCACATCTGCTCGTCGGTCGCCTGGTATTTCAGGCTCTTGAACGGAATGCGGATCTCGACCTCGTATCCGAATTCAGTCAGACGCCCCTTGGAGGCGAACACGAAGTCTTGACTCAGATCGGGGGCGGCGCGGGCGGAGAGCGTCGGCGTCCAGCCGGAATTGAAGTTCGCGCCCGACTCCACCAGCATGCCATCCATCTGCACGCCGAGCGGATTCACGGCGAAGACATACGCCTGCCGCTGGTCATGAAACGTGCCGAGCAGAATCTGCACGTTGTCGTCCGCCGAGATCTTGTCGCGATCGGCGAGCGTCGCGTGCACGGCGCCGTGCGCCTCGAACGCGCGCACGCCGACGTACAACGCGGTGCTCGAGTACCAGAGCAATACCTGCGTGGAGTCGGCGGCCGCCACGCCGTCCTGAGGCGAGAACTGTGAGAACCCCGCCAACACGGCCGCGGAACGCCACGCCGCCTCGTCGAGCGCGCCGTCGATCACGACCGACGCGGCCTGCGGCGTCGACGCGAGGAATGCGCACGTGGAGCTGATTCTCCCGACCAACATATGTGGCGGGCGGAGTCGGCGCGCCGCCGAGCGTATGGCAGAGAACGATGCACGCGAGCATGCTCGAACTTGATGTGTCGCCAGCGGCTTCGCTAACTCACCGCGTTCGAATCGTGTAAGGATTCGTTCGACGGTCGCCGCGTTAAAACCGCACCGTGCGATACACGACGCTGACGTCGCCGGTCTGTTCAGGTACGATGTTCGCCGGACGCGGCGGCACCACGACCGACGGCGGCAGCCCGGGCCGCCTCGCGATCATGGCGAGATCGAAGTGCGCGCTCGGCGGCACGGCGATCGAAAAGACGGCACCGCTGTCGGGCACGGCCCAGAAGCTCCACGACCACGTCGGCGGCCGGCGGCGGAATCGCGTCGTGTCCGCGACGCGCGCGTCGATCGCCGTGCGAAGCACCGGCGCACCGGTCGCGCGCAGCGTAAGCGCCGTCGTGCCCCGCGGCGCGTTGACCCGTACGATGACGCGCCGCGCCCCGTCGATCAGCGTGTCGAGCACCAGCGTCGCCGTCGGCGCCTCGAGGGTCGCGCGCGACTGCGGCTTCGCCGAGAAGCGCGCCGATCGCAGCGCCGACGCCCACGCCGGGAGCGAAGTCGCCATCGGTCCGAGAACGCCGGCGGTCCACGCGTTCGTGCCCTCGAGAGATCCGAGCAGCGCGTCGCCGCCGTCGGCGTTTTGCGCGAATACCAACGCGCTGGGGATCGGCATGTCGGCGCTCGCGCCCGACGTCGCAGCACCGATGATCGCGAACACGGCCGCCGCGCCCGCAAGCGCCGTGGGCAGCGGCCAGGATCGGCGTCGCCCACCCCCCGCCCGCAGCACGAGCGGCGCGCAGAGCCAGACGATCAGTGCCGTCACGATCGCGAGCACGGCGGAACCCGGCCCCGCGACGCCGAGCATGATCGCCGCGATGCTGTAGGCCAACCCGGCGAGAAGGAGCAGCGTGATGGCCACGGCGAGCCACCACGCGACCTCGCGCCCGGAGCGCGCCGCGACCAGCGCAAACAGAAGCGGCCACGTGAAGAGGTAGCTCGCACCCGGAGCGGCGATGCTCGTGGCGATCGCGACGAGCAGCCAAACCGTCAGGGCGCCGGCGTGCGCGTCCGGCGACCAGCGCGTCGCCCACGCGTAGACGAAAAGGTTGATCGCCGCCACCGCCAGAGCGAGCGCGGCGGCGAAGGTGCCGCTCCACATCGCCGGGCCGTGGAGCTTGACCATCCACCCGATCGCGCCGGAAATCGCCAGCGCGGCGATCATCGCGAGCCCGCCGACGCCCACGCCTCTCAGTTGCCGCCGAACGACGACCACCGTCAACACGAGCGCGATCGCCGCAAGCGGGAGAGCGAAGCCGATCGGATACACGACCAGGCCGAGCAGCGGCAGGTCGAAGAACACCGCGTCGTTCGTCTTCGGCCGCGGCAGTTCTTCGTTGGCCACCTTGCGCGTCACGGCAAGCATCTGAGTCCCGTGATGCTGCAGGCTCCGCGGGTCGAGGTGCGCGACGTCGTCGTTTCCGGAGTGATATCGCAGCACACCGTCGGCAAAGGCGAAGTTCAGCGCCGGCACGCCGAGTAGCGAGAGCTCGGACAGGTCGGTGTCGTTGGGGAGCGCGCGGTAGATGGTCGTGAACACCGACCCGGCCGTCACGTCGCCCGCCGATCGCAGTTGGGAAACCGCGTCGCGGTTGCCCTGACCGGTCTCGAACATGTACGAGCGGCCAGTCGTCCCGCGCGCCTCGAAATTCATGACGAACGCGACGTCCTTCGCCCACGGATGCTCGCGAACGAAGGCGGCCGCACCGAGCAAACCGGCTTCCTCGCCATCGGTGAAGAGAGCGATCACGTCATGCGCGAGCGGTTCCTTGCGCGCCCGCAGCGCGCGCAGCGTCTCGAGCAGCGCCGCGCACCCTGCCCCGTCGTCGGCCGCGGCCGGGCCGGCCTCCACCCCATCGTAGTGAACCACCAACAGCACCGCCTTTCCCGTCGCGCTCGCGCCCGGCATCCAGGCCAAAATATTCTGGACGCGTCCCGCTTCCTGATATCGCGTCCCGACCGCCGTCGTCGTCTGCAGCTGAGGCTTGAGCCCCAGCGCCACGAGGCGGCTCATGATGTAGTCGCGGACGCGATCGTGATCCGGCATCCCCATCGCGTGCGGGCGCACGGCGATGGCTTCGACGTCGTGCATCGCTCGCTCGGCCGAGAAGACCGTATCGGGCGACATGGCGGGAACGACCGAAGGGGGCCGCGTGACGCGCGCCACCGCATAGGCGCACAGGGCCGTCAAACCGATCAGCGTGCCGACGCGAAGAGGAATCGATCGATCCATTGTAGGGTCGCGAGGGTCACGAGTGTCGCGGGTCCTTGCGCTTGTCGGTCAACTTACCATTGTACATCGAGCGACTTCATTCTGGAGCACCGATGTCCGACGCAACACACCACGACGCTGCGAAGACGGTTCTCGTGGTGGACGACCACGAGGCGACCCGGCAGACCATCGCCCGCATGCTCGAAGCGGGCGGTTTCTCCGTACGCACTGCCAGCAACGGCCCCGAAGCGCTCGAGATGCTCGCCGCTCGGCGCGATGAGATCGACCTCGTCCTCTCCGACGTCACCATGCCGGGAATGACCGGCATCGATTTGTCCTACCAGATTCGGGATCAATATCCCGACGTGCCGGTGGCCATCGTTTCCGGCGACGTGAGCGAGCTGGAACGCAGCATCATCGGCCGTGCCGAGGTCCCGTTCATCAAGAAGCCCTTCCACGCCGAGTCGCTGTACAGCGCCGTGCGCGAAGCGATGCGGCGGCACGCGTCGGGCTGACGCGCGGCGCTATTGCTTGACGAACGTCTGTTTTCCCGTCACCGACTGTCCGCCGATCGAGGCATCGCTCGCGATCACGAGTGTCTTCTTGTCGTCGGACAGCGAATAGCGCTCCGTTCCTGAGAACGCGCTGCCGCCGAAATCGGCGGTGGTCTTGATCACGAGGACGTCGTCGGTCCACGCGGCGGTCGAATTGAAATCGACGTTTTGTCCGTTCGCGTTCACGGTGTTCTTGGATGGCGAGCCGTCGAGCGCGTAAGTCGCCGTCCCGGACCGGGTCATTCCCATCGCGGTCGTCGTACGCTCGATCTTCATCGACTTCTCGTCCTGCGTGACTTTGAGGGTCGCCGACGTCGGACTCATCGGCCCTTCGCTCTTCGCGGGATCCAACGTCCACGTCCCGGTGAAATCCGGGTGGGCGCGCAAGGTCGTCGCGCCCCGTCCAAACGGTACAGCCGCGATCGTGGCGGCGAGCATCCAAGGCACGAACAGCCGCATCGTGTCTCCGTGTTACGAGTGTGCGTTGACGAGTGACTACTTCTTCTTCGCCGCGGGCTTGGCTCCCGCCCCCTTGCTCGCCGACTTCGGCGCATCGCGCAGAACCTTGTTCTGCCCTTCGTACCCGAATTTTACGTTGGCGCTCTGCTCGATCTGCTTGATCGCCAGCATCGCCGAATCCAGCGGCGCGTCGATCGACGTCGGCCGATCGAGGAGCGGCACGTCCGGCACCTTCACGTCGGAATTGAAGAATCGGCCGAGCACCAGAATGACATGCCGCAACGGCTTCTGGTGAACGACCATCTTCTTGTCGAGCCAGCCGAACGACTCCGCCTTGTCGTCATCGCCAAGCGGCTTGATTCCCGAGGCGTCCGCGACCATCGCTTGCCCCGTGGCAACGACGGCCGTCTGCTTGCCCATCTTGATGGTGACGGACCCCTCCTGCACGATCACACGGGCGGAGCTGTCTTCCGGGTACGCCGTGACCGCGAACTTCGTCCCTGTTGCGATGAACTGCGTGTGGTTGGCGACGACGCGGAACGGCATCGGCTGATTCGGCGCGACCTCGAAGGAGGCGGCGCCCTCGACGCGAATCGCGCGGATTTTCGTCGCAAAGCCGTCGGGAATGAAGACCTTGCTGTCCGGCCCCATCTGCATCGTCGAGCCGTCGCCCAACTTCACGCTTCCAATTTGTCCCGCGCCCGAGGCGATCGGCTGAAGGTTCGGGGAGGCGACGGAGGCCAACACCGCGTCGTCCTCACCGAGGCTACTCAGCTTGCGCACGCCCCAGAGGGCGACGGCAACCGCCAGAACGACGATGATGATCGGGCCCGTCCACGAGCGCCCCTTCGACATGTCCTTCATGTGCGTCGCGGCATCGTGCCGCCCCGCCGACGCGGCCGCCTTGTGTGCCGCGGCTGTGTTCCCCTCGCCGCGAATGGTGCGAGTGATTCGCGCCCACGCCTCTTCAACGTCCGCCTGCGCCGACGCGGCGTGAGTCCCCGTCATCGTCAGTTCGTCGCGCGCGTTCGAGCCCCCGAAACGCTGCGCCGAGACGCGCCGGCTCAGCGCCCGCGCGGCCCCATGCGTCACCTCATCTGCCAACACCTTCTTGAACTGTTGGAGTGACGTGAGGGTCTCGCGCTGTGCCCAGACGTTCACGAACGCGGTTTCCACGACCCGCGGCACCAACGCCGGAGCATCCGGCAACTTTTCACGGGCAGTGGCCACGGCGCCGGCAAACTCCGCGTCGAACGCGCGCCGCAGCGCCGTCTCGTCGCGCAAGTACGCGACGGACGAAGAAGGGGGCGTAACGGACGAGGGGGAATCTGTGCGGGCATCTTGCGACGCCATTGCTGCCTCCAAGACGGGTGGTCTACGATGATGTAGTCGTGGCCTAATCATGGCGTCGGCGCAACGTCGTGCAAGAGGCGACCACCATTCGACTTCACGTGTTCTAGAGGCAACGCGCCAGTCCATGCATCACCTGCGGAAACTCTACGCGGTTCGCGCGACCTGTGGGCGCCGGCCCTTCAGGGATCTTGCGCAGGGCGACGCGCGGGCACGAACGGCTAATCGTTCGACCGCGTCGACGAGTTTCTTAGCCGAGCCAGCATAACCATCCTACGACGAAAACGACGGTTCGCACAGGTTGCCCTGGTGGACTGGGTCGCCTCCGCGCGTTCTGTATCAGAACGACGCTTGCGACCATCAGTAGCGCCATGGCCCTGTAGCGGTTGGCGCCAACCGCTGATGCTAGGCCGCAACAGTTATTGGGTCCGGGGCCAGCACTTGGGTCCGCGATGCCAAGCTAACGATATGACCCGCAACAATATCCGCAGTCGGCACCAGCCGACCCGGCTGTGGCACATCGACTGCGATCCAGGTCACCAAGCGTTTCCGTCCGGGAGCGCGTGGTTTTGTCGGTTGTGGTCTCGATTCCGGAGGATTCGTGAAAACGGTCGTCGGCGCGGATCTCAAGTCGCGAACGATAGAACTCAAGCGCGAGACGTCCGCCTTTGGCCCGCGCGCCCTCCGCACGTCGATCATGACGGCTCTCGGCAATGGCGACCGGCGAGTCGTCGTGGACTGCGACGGCTGGGAGAGGCTCGACCTGGTCGTGCTCAGCGCGTTGGTGCAGGGCGCAAAGGCCTGCACCGCGTTCGGCGCATCGTTCGAGCTCGTGAACCTCGACGGGCACGTTCGCGACGACATCATCGCCCTGCGATTGGAACGACGCCTCGGGCTGATCGCATAGCTAGGCGTGTTGTTCCCACGCAACAAACAATGCTGGCCCGCGGCAACATTGGAGCCAAATGTTACAGCTGTCCCGACGTCTGTTTGCTGGATTTAGTGCATTGTAGAATAATGGGTTAGGCGATTTGTAAGCTCTGTGCCTCAGGTGGTATGGCCCGTGCTATGGCGGGCTCGTGTTCAGAACGCTGGTGGACGCCACGTTCTCGAGTGAATCCGTGATCGGGAGGAAGGGAGATGGGAATCCGCAATCTTGCGCGCGCCGCGATGGTGGGCGCCGCAGCACTATCCCTCGCGTCGAGTCCGGCGACGTCTCAAGTCGTCACTTTCTCGACGTCTGGGACGTTCAGCCACGGCTCCTGCGGCGCCTCATTGTGCGCCTTCGGGGGTTACATCCTCCAATGGTCCGGCATGAGCCAGGCCTCGTGGACGCCGCCAAGCGATGTCGTGCTCGGCGACTTTGTGATGACCTGCTACTCGGCGCCGTGCGCCGGCGGGAACATCATCTCCGGCTCTACGTTCATGCTGACCATCACGCAGAGTGGGCCGAGCGCCGGCGTCGGCTCGATCTCGGGTGGTCTTGGGTGGAACCCGACTTCAGGCCTGCTCTCGTGGACACCTGATCAAAGCAGCGTCACGGTCGGCGGTGTCACCTACGGGCTCACCGAAGACGGAATTGGATGCCCGGTGACCGACAAAGGGTGCATCAACATCTCGACCCCGAACGTGAACTTCGTACCGAGCTTCACTGACGTGAAAGACGACGTCACGACGACTCCGGAGCCGGCGACGATGGCTCTAATGGCGACCGGGCTTATCGGTCTGGTTCCCGTGGCCCGCCGTCGCCGCAAGAACTAGAAGCAGATCAGAGCCCAAGAAACGGCGTCCACCGTAACACCGCGGGAGTTGCTGCTCGGCAGCGACTCCCGCGGTCTTTTTTGCGTTTGTTGGCCCTTCCGCGTCGAGAGCATGGAAAATCCCCCCGCCAATCTTCCCCTATTGAGGACCCGGATCTTGGCGTTGCCTTTCTCGATTGACTTCATCCGGCGTATCCGCCTCCCCGCCCTCCTAATCGTGGCCTACCTGGGGCTGGGATCGGTGGTCGAGGTTCTGGTTGCGGCGTGGCCGGTACACGTCCACGACGTCAACTGGCGGTTGTCCGCGCTGAATTCCGCGGCGGGTGCCACCGGAACGGAGCTGCTCGCTCTCCTCATTCTCGTCGTGGTCATGCAGCTGTCGATGTCCGTCGCCGGACTCTGGACCGCATTCTGGGCGTCGATCGTGCTGGCGCTTGCGTACCTGGCCGCCTTCGGCACGTTCGGCCTCGACGGTCTCCAGATGCGCGCCCGAATCCCCGCCGATCAAATCCACCGTTTCGACATCACCGTCGTCTGGGCGCTGGCCCGATTCGGGATCGCCGAGATGGTGTGTCTGGCACTCGCCGCCTGTGCACTCACCGCCGCGCGCTCCCTCCGGCGCGAGCTTGGCCGAGACACCTCCAACAGGCTCATCATCGGCACGTCAGCGTTGGCGCAACCTGCGGCCTCTGTCGGGCCCCGTGGCCGAACGCCGCGCTACGGGGAAAGCGTCGGTTCGTAACTCGTCACGAACTCGATGAACTTCGAGACATCGAGCATGTTGCGTCCGACATATCGCACCGTGTGCGAGTCGATTCGCTGCACGTTCGACAGGTAGCCGAGCAGCTCGACCGGACGGTAGTTCTTGAACGACACCTCGAGCGTGATCGGGCGCGTCACCGAGTAAGGCTTCATTTCTCGCGCGCCGTTTGAGTGCAGCGGTGGCATGCTCGCGAATGAGGCGGCGCGCGGCCTCGGGCGTCATGGTAGCCGTCGAGTGAAAGCCGACGGCGCGCTTCACGGCGACCCCTTCGATCGGACCGAGTCGCGTCTTCGTTTCGGCCACGATGGCGTCGTCGCCCGTCAGCATGACTACTGGCACGCCATACTCGGCGGCGATCGCCGCGTTGATCCCGGCCTCTGACATCGAGACCCCGTTGAGGGCAATGCGCGTCAGCAAGGCACTGGAGATCGTGTGCGCGCGAACCCCGGTGGTGCTCGAAGTCGAGGCGTGGTAGCCGATGAAGATCACCGCCGCGAAGGTCGAGTCGATCCCCTCCATCATGCCGAGTGGCCGAGGAAATGATCGAATGATGGTTATTGGGACGTCAGTCGGGAATCGGTCGATCAGGAGCGACTCGCCGTTCCCATGTGAGTCGCTCACCACGAATTCGGTGGCGCCGGCGTCCCGCGCGCCCTGAATCGCGGCGAGCACTTCTCCGGTCATCCACTCGCGCGCCCGCTCGTACTCGAATGAGCCGGGACCCAGCTGGTCGACCGAGGCGACTCCGGTGATCCCCTCCATGTCGGCCGAGATGTAGACCTTGAGCGGGGCGGCGGGGCGCTGGGCGCCGGCAGGGTCGATGAAGGGAAACGTGGAGACGGCGAGCGCAACGCCGGCCACGAATCGTCGAGCGTTCTTTCGCGACGCCGTCATGGCGCGAGGTCCGGTGTCGCGTCGACTTCTTGCCAGATCCGTTGGGTTCGTGTCTCGCGCAGGGTGAAGCTTCCGACGACGAACGTCAGGGACGCCACGCCGATCGGGAACCACAGCCCAGCCAGCGGGTTTCCAGTCGCCGCCACGATCGACGTCGCGATCAATGGCGTGAATCCGCCGAACCAGCCGTTCGCGAAGTGGTACGGCAGCGAGAGCGACGTGTACCGGATCCTGGCCGGGAAGCTCTCGACCAGGAACGCCGCGATCGGCCCGTAGACCATCGTCACGTACAGCACCTGCAGGAACACGAGGAACACGAGCATCGGCGTGTTGAGCGGCTGCGCCGCGTTCATCATCGCCTTGTAGATCGGGATGTAGGTCAACGCGGCGACGAGACATCCGGCCATGATGATTCTCTTTCGCCCGATGCGGTCCGACAGCGCCCCGAAAATGACGAAGAACGGAGTGGCCAGGACCAGCGCGATCGCCACGATCACGTACGCCGTGTCGATCGGAACCTTGAGAATCGTCTGAAGGAAGATGAGCGCGTAGAACTGGCCGGTGTACCAGACCACGGCCTGGCCGGCCGTCGCGCCGAACAGCACCATGAGGAAGATCTTCCAGCGCTCGAGCGAGCCGTAGCTGTCCTTGATCGGCGCGGTCGACGTCTTCCCCTCGGCCTTGAGCTGCGCGAAGACCGGCGACTCGGACATCCGCGCGCGGATGTAGTACGACACGATCACGAGGATCGACGAGAGAAGAAACGGAATTCTCCAGCCCCACCGCTTGAAGTCCGCGTCGGTCATCGAATGCTTCGTCACGAGAATCACGATCAACGAGACGAAGAAGCCGAGCGTCGCCGTCGTCTGGATGAACGACGTGTAGAAGCCGCGTTTGTCGTCGGGCGCGTGCTCGGCCACATAGATCGCGGCGCCGCCGTACTCACCGCCGAGCGCGAGGCCCTGGAGGAGTCGCAGGCTCACGAGAAGGACGGGCGCGAAGATCCCGAGAGTGCCGTATCCGGGGAGAAGCCCGATCGCCGCCGTCGAGCCGCCCATGATGAGCAGCGTCAGCATGAACGCGTATTTGCGTCCAACCATGTCGCCGATACGGCCGAACACCAACGCGCCGAACGGACGCACGGCGAAGCCCGCGGCGAAGGTCGCCAGCCACTTGAGCAGCGAGATCGTCGCGTTGGCCTCGGGATAGAAGATCGCCGAGAGAACCGCCGCGAGGCTGCCGAAGATGTAGAAGTCGTACCACTCGATCACGGTGCCGGCTGACGAGGCCGCGATGACGCCCCAGATCCCGCGCGTCGATGAGGTGGGTGTGGTCATGGGCACAATACTGCCGCACGCACCGCCGTTTGACGAGACCGCTCAGGGGTCGAATGGCTTCTCGGTCGCCATGGCGAGCCACGCGCGAGCCGTGCGCTCCGTCGGAAGCCACGACGTCGGGTAGTTCGGCAGCGACGCCGCTGCGCCCATCGACCGAATCGAATTGGCGTGCAAGTCGCCGACGAACCCCGACGATTCGGCAAGCGGATGGAGTCCCTCGTCGCCGAGACGCAGCGGAATCACGTCGTCGAAGAACATGATCGACATGTCCCGGGAGCGGCCGACGATGTGCGCCGCGCTTGGCTCCGGAGCCAGCGCCCACAGTGCGCCGCCGCGCCGATTGAGATCGAACAAGCCCGTGATCGTGTTGACGCGCGACTCGAGATCCTTGCCGCCGATGAACAGCAGCGCCGGAATCGCCCGCGTGGCACGCGGCGTGAGCGCCGTGTAATAGATGCCGCCCTTGTTGACGACGAAGGCGAGCACGCGCTCCGGCTTCCACGACGCGAACTCATAGTTGAACTGACCGCCGGCGGACATGCCCCAGAAGAGCAGGGGTTCGGCCGCCAGCTCGGGATGCCTGGATCGCGTCGCGAGATGACCCAGGGCATCGAGCAGCGCCTGCCCGCTCCCGTGCGACACGTTCACGTAGTCCTCGATGAAATTCTGGTCGTGCGGCTTGTCGGTGAACCGGCAGGCGAGCAGCGCGAGGTGCTGTCTCGCGGCAAAGGCCTGCCACACCGAATCCTCCGCCATCGCACGACCGTCGCCGTTCGAGCCGGGAACCAACACCATCGTTCCGCGCAGAGTCGCCGCTCCCGGCGGCACCCAGAATCGAAACTCGGCCTTGTCGAAATTCGCGCCCGGGGGGATCGTGTCGTCGAGCGTCGACGAGGCGGAGACCTGGCCGCGCGCGACGCGGCTTGCGGCGGAGAGCGCGACGAGGCCGAGCGCAAGCGCGCTGAAGATGCGTGTTCGAGTCATCGGGATTGTCATCGAGTAGGGCGACCAGTAATTGTCCGTCGCGTTCTCGGCAGGCGCCAGAGGCGCGTCCACAGGAGATCCGCATGCGAGGTGGTCTTGTCGCTTCGATGGTGTTCTCGATCGCCGTGCTCGGTCCGGCGGATCCGTCCGCGCCCCGGCCGCCGCCGACTCGCGTCGTCATGCTCGGAACGGGAACTCCCAACGCCGATCCTGAACGATCCGGACCGGCGGTGGCGGTCGTCGTCGGCGACGCGGCCTATCTCGTCGACGCCGGCCCCGGAGTCGTGCGCCGCGCCGCTCAGGCGGCACGCGACGATTCGATCCACGCGCTGGAGCCGGCGCGCTTGCGCCGCGTGTTCATCACACACCTTCACTCGGACCACACCGTCGGGCTCCCGGACCTGATCCTCTCGCCATGGGTCCTCGGGCGAACCGATCCGCTCGACGTGTTCGGGCCGCGCGGTACGAAACGAATGGTCGATCTCCTCGAGCAGGCGTACTCGGAGGACGTGCAGATTCGCCTGCACGGCGGCGAGCCGTCCAACAAGACCGGCTACGCCGCCGTTGCTCACGACGTCGGGGCGGGCATCGTCTACCGCGACAGCAACGTGACGGTGACGGCGTTCAACGTTCAGCACGGGAAGTGGGATCAGGCCTTCGGCTATCGGTTCGCCACGCGCGACCGAGTCGTCGTCATCTCCGGCGACACATCGCCCAGCGACGCCGTGATCGCCGCGTGCAACGGGTGCGACGTGCTCGTCCACGAGGTCTACTCGGGCGAGCGATTGCGGACTCGTCCGCCCGAGTGGCGGCAGTATCACGCGGCCTACCACACGTCCACGGAGCAGGTGGCGGACATCGCGACGCGGGCGCGGCCGAAACTGCTCGTCTTGTACCACCAGCTCTACTGGGGAGACGACGACGCCGCGCTGTTGCGTCAGGTCCGGGCGAAGTATCGGGGCAACGTCGTTTCGGCGAAGGATCTCGGAGTTTACTGATCCGAAGTCGAGTCACTCTCGCTTGATCCTCCCGACGGCGGCAGATTAAGCGCCGAGCAGGTCTCGAGCGAATGAGCGCAGCGGAGGCGCCATGATCACCCGCCGGGAATTCGTGAAAGCGACGGCCGCCGTGGGCGGCGCGCTGGGGATGTCGCCCCGACTCGTTTCGGCGCTGGAGGCGCCGACGCCCGGTGGGGCGCGCGAGCGGCCGCGCGTCGAGCGCGCCGCGGCTCCTCTCAACATCCTGATCCTCGGCGGCACGGGCTTCACCGGCCCTGAGCAGGTCGAGTACGCGATCGCGCGCGGACATCGCGTGACCCTCTTCAATCGCGGCAAGACACGCCCCGGCCTCTTCAAAGGAAAAGTCGCCGAAGAGCTCATCGGTGACCTCAACGGCGACACGAGCGCGCTGAAAGACAAGAAGTTCGATGTCGTGATCGACAACCCGACGACGCTTCCATTCTGGGTACGGAACGCCGCGCAATACCTCAAGGGAAACACCAAGCACTACATCTTCATCTCGACGACGTCGGTCTACCGCGACGAGAGCCAAATCGGTATCAACGAGGATAGTCCCACGGTGCCGATGCCCGCCGCCCTCGATCCATATCAACCAGACCAGCGCAACCCGGCGCAGCTGGCGGCGTCGGCTAACCCGGCCAACTACGGCGCGTTCAAGGCCCGCGCCGAAGTGGAAGTGCAGAATCAGTATCCGGGCATCAACACGATAATCCGGCCCTGCCTCATCGTCGGACCGCTCGACCGCACCGATCGCTTCACGTACTGGCCGGCACGCATCGACAAGGGCGGCGAGGTGCTCGCGCCCGACAAGCCGGAGGACCCCTGCCAATTCATCGACTCGCGTGATCTCGCGGAGTGGACCATCCGCATGGCCGAAGCGCGCGAGCTCGGCACCTTCAACGCGATTGGCCCGGAGAAACCGTTGACGATCGCCGAAATGCTCTACGGCGTGAAGGCGATCACGACGGCCGGCGCGCAGTTCACCTGGGTACCGTGGGAGTTTCTGCGCGATCACCAAGTGCGGCCGTGGCGGCACATGACCGTCTGGCAACCGCCCTACGGTGCGACCGCCGGCTACCAACGGCGGAACGCCTCCAAGGCGATCGCGAAGGGCTTGACCTTTCGGCCACTCGCCGTGACCGCCAAGGACACCCTAGACTGGCACAAGACGCGTCCGGAGAAGGAGCAGCTCGCCACGCTCAACGGGGAGATCAACGGACTGCCGATGACGAAAGAGGCGGAAGTGCTCGCGGCATGGAAAGTCGCCCGCGCAGGGGGCACGTGATGGCAGTTCCGGGATTCGTCAAGAACCACAAACTCGCGACCGTTCTGACGATCGTGGTCGTGGTTCCGATCGTTGCCATCACGGTCTACACGTGGTCGGCGCTTCACTACACGTACTCGAGCGGCGAACGCGCGGGCTTCCTCCAGAAGGTTTCCAAGAAGGGCTGGATCTGTAAGACGTGGGAGGGAGAGATCCAGCTCTCGGCCATCCCGGGGTCGATGCCCGAGAAGTTCGTTTTCACTGTGCGGTCGGACTCGATCGCCGCCGTTCTGAACAAGCTGAACGGCGAGCGCGTCGTCGTCGACTACGAGCAGCACAAGGGGCTCCCGACCTCGTGCTTCGGCGAAACCGAATATTTCGTAACGGGCGCGCGCGCGGTCGGCCAGTAGGATCGGGTCGCCGCGTCGCGGCGGGGTGCCATCCATAGCGTTGATGGAAACAGCCTCGGTGGCCCTCCGTGACGCGGCCGGAGTAGTACCGCCCGGCTGGCATCCACGAATTGGTACTGCAACGATTTCGCGGAGCCGGCGGATTTTCGCGGAAGAGGCTTTTGTTTTAAAAAATCAATTTCTTGTTTTTCAAAAGGCTTTTTGTTGTTCTTCCTACCGTGGCGTTTTCCGCGTGAATCCGGCCCTTCCGCGAAATCTGTAGCAGTTCCTCAGTCGTAAAGGCCAGAACAGGCGGAACTAGTTCCGCGCGAAGAGGAACTCTTCGATCTTGCCGTTCGGCATTCGGTACATGAGGCCGCGCGACGGCGTCTTGCCGACGTCGAATAGGACGGTCGCGACCTCCATCCCGCCGCGTTCTCCCGTGCCGGCGATGCGAATGTTGCCGATCTTTCCCAGCGCGTTGAGCGCGGCCTGGCCGCGACGCACCTTGTCGGCCGACAGGAACTCGTTGAAGTCGTCGCCCAGCGTCGTGCGGTCGACGGTTCCTCGCTCGAGCTCCGCGAGGAACTTGGTCGCCGCATCGAGCGCTGATCGTCCAGCGATCGTCGGGACGTCGGGACTCTTCGGCATCAGCTTGGCGACGAGCTCCTGGTTGAGCGCGCCGATCGGCGAGAAATCGGTGTTCGACAGCAGCACGACGGCGGAGTGCGTCGCGGGGATCACGGTGTTCTGGGCGACGAAACCGCTGACCGCCCCACCGTGCGAAAGGACCACCGCGGGCCCGCGATCGTTGACGCCCTCGCCGCAGCTGTAGCCGCTCGTCCGCCCGTCGGTCAGCCGTTGCGGCGTGAGGAGCACCCTATATGAGTCCTGTGATATCAGCTTGTGGTCGATCAGCGCGAGGTCCCACGTCAGAAGATCGGTCGGCGTCGACCAGATCGCTCCAGCTGCGCCCGCCCATCCGGCCGCTTCCGGGTCGGCCGGAATCGGCGCGGCCAGTCCGAACGACGTGTACCCCGTGGCCATGTCCGGGCCGGCCGCCGGCTCGAACGCCGTGCGGGTGAGTTTGAGCGGCGTCAGGATCCGCTCGCCAAGGAACTTGGCGTAGGGCTCGCGGCTCACCTGCTCGATCACGCGGCCGAGGATGAGGAACCCCGTGTTGCTGTACGAGTAGCGCGAGCGCGGCTCGAAATCGAGCGGACGCGTCGCGTACTCGGTGATGATCGCGTCCGCCGGCTGCGGCTTCTGCATCTCCCGGTCGACGAAATCCAGCGGATAGTAGTCGCGATATCCCGAGAGGTGTCCGCCGACGTCGAGCAGCGTGATGTCCTTCGCCCGGGTGAGGCGCGGATTGTACTTCGCGACGGGGTCGCTCAGCGACAGCCGGTGCTCGTCGGCCAGCATCAGGAGCAGCGAGCACGTGAACTGCTTCGTCACCGAGCCGATGGCGAACATCGTGCGCGTCGTCACGGTGTCGTTGGTGGTACGATCCCGGACGCCGTAGCCCTTGGCGAGGATCACGCGGCCGTCGCGCATGACGCCGACGGAGAGCCCGACGATCGCCTTCTCGGCGACGGCCCGGCGCACGATGCTGTCGATCTGCGCCGCCGTGACCTCCTGCGAGCCCACCGTCCGCGCGAGCGCCGCCGCAAGCGCGACGACGGCTGCCGCGCGCATCGCGGACCATCTCGTGCCAGCCCGCGAGGCGACGCGCGCCATCAGCGGCGTGACTTCAGAAACCGCCCCAGCCAGATCAGAATCATCGCGCCGACCACGGCGAACAGAATCGATCCAATAAAACCGGAGGAATAGATCCCGATCAGCCCGAACAAGAAGTGGCCGACGAAACTGCCCGCGACGCCAAGGAGGAGATCCATGAGCAGGCCGTAGCCCGACCCTTTCATGATCCGCCCGGCGAGGAACCCCGCGATGATGCCTACCACGATGGTGACGATCATGGCGCTAATAGAACCGTTTGGGTTTGAGTGCGCTACTCGCCCTTCAACTTCGTGAACTTGGCGTCGACCTCCGACGGCACCAGCAGCGAGTCGGAGATGCCCGCGATCTCCTCGGCGTCGCGCCACGCGGTCTCCAACGCGGCGAGCTCCCCCTGCAGAGCCGCGCGCTCGGTCTCCTCGTGCAACGCCATCTCCAGTGCGAGTCGCTGCACCGAGTCGAGCGCGAAGATACCGGTGTTCCAATTGTGCTTGCTGTTCTTGCGGGTGAATCGCGATACGCGCACGCCGGGTCGGCCGGGCGTCCAGACGCCCTCGGTCAGGCCGGCGCGCGTCAACACGCGGGACATGCTGCCAAGCCGCTCGAGGAATCGCTCGGAGCTTCCGGCCGACTCAATCTTCGAGACCGCCTCCGCGACGGTCTTCTTCGAGCCGCCGAAGCGATTCGCTGCGGGGATGATGCGCGACGCGACGTGCAACGCCTGCTCTCCCTCGAATCGCGCCTGGCCGTTCTTGTAGCGTAGCGTCACCGCCAACGGCGACGACTCTCCGGGCTCGATCGACGTCTCGAGCAAATGGCGGCGCCGCACGGACATCACCTCGCCGTTCGGCGCCTTGATGCGCGCCACAACTCTCTCGGGGTTGCCGCGTACGATGCCCTTGCCCGCGTTCCCGATCATCCAGGCGAAGCTGCCCACGCCCACGCCGACGACTGCCCCGCCCGCGATGATCGCGCCCAGCGCACCAAGCCCCGCCCCCACGATGGCCAGCTGCCGAACGCGCCGTCGGCCGAACTGGTCGCCGTAGCGCCAGGCGGCGAACTCGGGACGCAGCGGCTCGCCGATTCGAACGATCGTCGTTCCGTCACGGAGCTTGGCGAGACCGATGTTGTCCGTCGCGACGCGCCGCCGCGTGTCGCGGTAAAGACGCTCGGCTTCCTCGATCGCCTCCCAACGCTCCTCGAGCGGCGAGAGATTCCATCGCTCGCAGTGGCGGCAGACCACCCACAAACGACCCTTCGCAGCATCGAACGCGAGGCGCCGGCCGACCGGGAACGTCTCGAACGTCTCGTTGCGGCCCAGGTCCTTCTGGCAGAAGAGACAGGTCGCGTACATGGCTCGAGGAAAACTATCGAGTGCACCGCGGTCTGAGTTTCAACAAACGACGAAGCGGCGAGCGTCTGCTCGCCGCTTCGGACCGAACCAGGCGTTCGGCGGTTACCGAACGTGTACCGGCACCGTGACCGTCGGTGGCGGGGGCGGGAAACCCGGGGGCGGCGGTGGCGAGCCCGGCGGCGGCGGCGGCGGACCGAACTTGAGCGCCATTTCGCCCGCGGCCTGCGGGGTAAACTCGAAGTCATAGATCTGCCCCGGATCGGAGATCAGCATCGCTGGCCGGAAGGTGGCCTGGCGCTCCGGGAGGGTCGCCCCGTCGCGCGCGACCGCGCGCCACTGCGCCGGCTTGCCTCCCGCGTTCAAGCTCAACGCGAGTGGCCCGTCGTCGCTGATGTTGATGACTCGGAATCGATAGCGCTTGCCCGCCGTGAGGTTCATCGCCTCTGGCTGCGTCTTTCCGTTCATCACGTAGTTCGGGAACGGACCGACGACGACGTTCGTCGCGTGTCCCGCGACGCCGAAGACGAGGACGCGGTCCGTCTCCGGGTCGAACTTCTGTCCGGAGTCCAGCACGATGATCGGGCCGTAGAGGCCACCGGTGATCTGCGTCGCCTCATCGAAGTGCGAGTGATACATGAACGTGCCCGCCCGGGGCGGCGTGAACCGAACAGTGATCGAGTCGCGCGGCCCGACGGAGGGGAGAATGTGCCCTGTCGAGCCGGACCAGTCGGGGACGCCATCGGGATAGCTCTCGAGCTCGATACCGTGCCAGTGCACCGCCGCGCGCTCCTGCGCGTGGTTCACGATCGTGATCGCGACCGGCTGGTTTCGTTGCAGCAGCAACATTGGTCCTGGAACCGGCATCGCGGACGGGTCGGCGTCTGCGGGCGTTCCGCCCATCACGAATGAGAATCCCGGGTCCTTTCCGTAAACGTTCGCCTTCTCGCGAATCGAGAGACGAATCGCGCGGGCGTTCGCGGGTGCCACCGCTTGCGGCCCGCGCGGCGCGACGGTGAGCCCGAGGACCAGACCGAACATTTGGTGAGGCGCGTCGGACATGTGGTGGGACAGCATCGACGCGTCGAGAACACCCTTGTCCGTGTCGAGCTCCGCGTCCTGCGAGAGATGCGACGCGTAGTGGCAATGGAAGATCCAGTTGCCCGGACGCGACGGCAGCCACGCCATCGAGATCGTCTGGAAGGGATTGACGATCTCCGTCACCGCCATCTGCTGATCGCTGGTGCGGAACAGCGAATCCGTGACGCCGTTGCCTCTCGACGTCAGGCGGAAATAGAACCCGTGCAGGTGCATCGGGTGGTCGACTTCAGTCAGGTTGATGACGCGCCAACGTGCCGAGTCACCCTGCGTGAGCTCGATGTGCTCGGTGTGCGGCCAAGAGAGCCCGTTGATCGCCATCGTCGCGCGACCGAGCCCAGACTTGCTCGTCGAGTCGAGCGTGAACCACCACGAGATGAGGAAGATGCGGTCCGTCGCCGCGGCATTCGGCGGATCGACGACGATCGCTCCGTTGAGTTGGAAGTCCCCGTCTGGGCGCGTACCGAATGGTCCGACCCCACGCCGGCCCATGTAGTAATACGTGCCGGGCGACGTCGCGGTGAACGAAACGCTGCTGCGGCCGTTCACCGGCACGATCACGCTGTCGGACGGGCCGCGCGTTTTGCCAAAGCCCGAGACGATGAGCGGCTTGCCGAGCGTGTTGTGGATCGTCGCGCGCACCTCCGTTCCGACCGGCACGCGGATGAGCGGACCGGGATTCGAGAGCGGCTTTCCCTCCTCCGCCCACGCGGCCACGGGAATCGCCCGTCCGTTTTCTCCTTCGGGGCGCCAGAGGCCCTCACGCGCCTCGAGCTTCACGGTGAGCACCTTGCCGCTGAGCGCGCCGGCGGCATGGCGGTTGTCATTCGGGGCGATGGACTCCGGTGCCCGCGACATCGCGGACGTTACGGCCAGCGCCAGGAACGGCGTCAAACGGGACAGCGTCGTCGCTCGGAGCATTGATCGACCTCGCACCTGTGAACGGGGGGACGACCGGGCGGGTGGGAACGGCTTCGGAACGTATTCGACTCCTGACAAACCTGCTAGACGAAAAGACGGCGGTATTGCACTCGGCCCCTCAGAACGAACTAGCCAAGACGAATGTTCCCTAGTGCGTCGCGGGGAACGCTAGCTTCCCCGCCGCAGTCCATCTCCGCCCCGCCCTCGGCCGCGAACGTTCCGCCCCGCGCGCGACGTTCGAGTTTTGTGAATTCTGTCGAGGTCTGGTATGGCCACTGGACTGCGCTGCCCGCCTGAGCGCAGATACACGCGTCACCAAACGGGAGTCCTCGTGATCATTCAAGGCTGTCTAATCCGCATGTCCTCGCGCGCATCGATCGCCGCGTTCGCCATCCTCTTTGCCGTACGGGCTCAAGCCCAACAGCAGCAGGGCGCGGCGGCCCTCGACGTCAAATCGGCGACACACCTGCGCGCCGAATACCTGGCGGACCTCGACACTCTTCACGACAAGATCACTCAGCTCGCGAAGGCGATTCCCGCCGACAAGTACGGCTGGCGGCCGTCGCCGGACGTCCGAACCATCGCGCAGGTCCTGATGCACGTCGCGAGCGAGTTCTACTACTACACCCCGCGGTCGATCGGCGGACAAGGTCCCGCCGACTACGGGCCGGCGCAGGCGAAGAACGCGGCGCTGGAGAAGATCACCACCAAGGCCGAGGTCCTCGATCATCTCGACAAGTCGTGGGCGCACACGAAGGCACAGTTCGCCGCCTCCGACGCCACCAAGCTCACCGGGAGCTATCAGCCTTGGAACATGCCGCTCGACAGGGCCGCCTTCAGCATGGACGGCGACCTGCACGAGCACCTCGGCCAACTGATCGCGTACGCACGATCAGTTGGCGTGAAGCCGCCCTGGACCAAATAGTGACTACTTCGCGAGGAAACGGTCGGTCAGCGCATCCACGATGCGCTTGACGTCGGCGCCGTCGCTGTTGGTCAACACGACGATGGTCGCGTGCCTGTCGGGCAGGCGCACGAACGCTGACCGCTTGCCTCCGGCAACCGCGAACGCGGAGAGCCGGGCCGCGCCCGCGCGGTTGTCGCTTTCCCATCCGGCCGACATGTCCACGCTGCGCGAGGCACCGCCGTCGCCACTCGTCGTATCGCGGACGAACGTCCGAGGATTCTCATAACCCAGCGAGACACGGTACAGCTCATCGACGTCGGACTGGACCTGGCCTTCGCGATTCATCGTCGTCTTGTGGAGTCCGACGGGCGTCGCGAATCGGCGAGTGAAACAGTTTTGTAGTGGGGTCGGAGGCGTCTGATTTGCCGCTCCGCCGCGGCCTCCGCGACCGCCGCGGCCGCCGGAGTCCACGGGCAATTGCGCGCAGAGCGCGGTGAATACGTGGGCGATGTCGCCGAGCTGGAACTGCGGGACCGTGGTCGTCGGCATGTACTTCGCCTGATCCGCGATACCGTAGGACCGGTCGACGAGCACTTTGCCGTCTTGAGCGACGAGCACCGTGGCGCCGCCGGCCGTCGGCTCGGCGAACGGTTTGAACAACGAGTCGAGGAATGAGATCGACAGCTTCGACTCGCTCGCCGCGCGGTGCATCACCTTCCGCGTGGCCAGGTTGTAACGGTCTCCGGGATAGAGCGTGAGAAACGGCTTTCCCCTATCCGTCGGATCCTTGCCGCCGTACACGAACGCTTTGTCGCGTCCGATGATCGTCGCCGTATCTCCGCGTACGACCCACGCCGTTCCTTCGTCCTCGGACATGCCGAGGAGATTCGGATACTTCGGCATGATCGAGTCGGCCAGGTCGGGGAGCCGCTCGCGCGCCACGACGTGCTGGTCGATGCCGACGCCACGAATGTAGGCGAAGCCCTTCTCGTAGCCCGGATAGTCCATGATGTAATTGTCATTCGACGGCGCCCCGCGGACGAGGAAGTCGCCGAGGATCGACGCGCCGGCCGACGAGCCGCCGATGACGCCGCCGCGAGCCAGCACGTCGTTGAATCCCGTTTCCGTTTTCGTCCCGGCGTAGGAATCCACGAGGTGGAACTGGCGGCCGCCCTCGAACCACACGCCGCCCGCCTTCTTGAGAATCGCGGCGAAGCTGTCGGAGTCGGCGAGCTTCTTGTCGTTCGTATGCAAGACGTACACGTTGCGAGCGCCGGCCTGCTTCCAGCCGCGCGTTCCGGGTGCATCCTGAGTGTAGGCCGTGTCGCCGCCCGCGGTCGGAACGTCGACGATCAGCGCGTCGGGACCGCCCGCCGCTTTAATGAAGGCGGAATAGATCTCCGGGCCCATGGACCCGCCCCCGACCACGATGACCGTGCCGTGCTCGGGCCCGACCCTGACCGCCGAGCCCTGCTGCGACGGTGACCTGTTCTGAGCCGCGACCGCGGCGGGAAGCAAGACGAGCGAGAGCGAGACCAAGCGGCGCATTGTGTGTTCCTCGGCTGGCGAATTCGAGTTGAAGATACTGCTCGTTCTACGCGCGGCGAGCCTACATCGCTTTGCCCGGGCAACCGGCGGCCGTTTGATTTATCGCATGCCTCGTTTTCTCGTTTACGCGCAGGACCAGCTGGGCACGCCTTCGGCGAAAACCGCCCACGCGGTCATCCGGTACTCGGCATCCCACGTCGCTGCCGTCCTCGACCGCCGCCATGCCGGCCAACGAGCCAACGACATCCTCGGATTCGGCGACTCGATCCCCGTCGTGGACAGCGTGGCCGACGGGATCATCTGCGGGGCGGACGCGTTTCTCGTCGGCATCGCCGTAGCGGGCGACGGCCTGCCGCACGACCTGCGCGCGACCCTAGCCCGGGCCATCGAGCATCGCCTGGAGGTCTGGAATGGGCTGCACGGCTTCGTCGCCGAGGACCCCGAACTCGGTCCGCTTGCCGCGAAGCTGGGAGTGCCGGTTCACGACGTCCGAAAGCCACCCGAGGAGTTGCCGGTAGGCGCTGGGCGGGTCCGCGAGCTGGAGCAAACGATCGTTCTCGCCGTGGGGACCGACGCGAACATCGGCAAGATGACGGTGATGCTTCAGTTGCGCGACGCACTGACCGCGCGCGGCGTGCGCGCGGCGTTCGCGCCGACGGGGCAGACGGGAATCTTCATCGAGGGCTGGGGCATCTGCGTCGACGCGGTGATCGCCGATTTCATCGCCGGCGCCGCCGAGGCCGTGACGATTCGAGCCGCGCGCGATGCCGACGTCGTCCTCGTGGAGGGCCAGGGCTCGATTCTTCATCCCGGATATTCGGGCGTCTCGCTCGGACTGCTGCACGGCAGCTTGCCGCATGCCCTGATCGCGTGCCACCAGCCGAGCCGCGCTACGTTTCGACACAACTCGTGGCTGCCGATCCCGCCGCTTGCCACCGTCATCGATCTGCACGAATCGATGGCCAATCCGCTGCGGCCGACGAAGACGATCGGCATTTCGCTGAACACGTCGGATCTCAGCGATCGCGACGCGCGGGCCGCGATCGACCGGGCGAGAGAGGAAACAGGATTGCCGGTCGTGGATCCGGTGCGCGAGGACCCAGGGCCTCTCGTCGACGCGGTGCGAGAATTCGATCGCGAAAGGAGAGCCGCGGTCAGCGCTCCGGCTGCTTCGCGGTAAGCGCGAGCAGCGCGAACGTCGCGAGCCAGTGCTCTCCGGCGTAGTCGCCGGTGACGTGCGGGAGGCTCACCGCCAGATGCTTGTCCGCCGCCTCGAGCGCGATCGCGCGACGCGCGTCCCCGGCGCTCCAGCGGGCGGCGAGGCTCCGCCAGCACCACGCGCGGCTGAGGTTGAGTCCCTCCAGATGCGCGATCTTGCCGTCCGAGCGGTCGCTCACGACGGCGGGCTCGAAGAGCGTGCGCGGCTCGCGTTGGGCAAGGCGCGGTAGGAAACGATCCATCCAAGGTTCCCACCCGGCGCGCGGCATCAGCCGGCCCATGCACTCGGCTTCGATCAGCGCCGACGAGAGAAAGTCGTCGCCACCGGGTTCCCACGCCTGACAGTCGGCGTCATGCGCGTACCACGCGGACGCACGATCACTTAGCAACGAGAGCAGCCCGTCATCGTTCGCGATCTCGGCGTACTCGTGGGCGAGGGTCAGGGCGAACGCAGTGTTGAAGTGCGTGCCGACGCGAATCGGATAGGTCGCTTTTGGGAGAAAGCCGCGGAAGCGGTCCGAGAATGCTCGGGCCAGAGGAGCGATGGCTTCGCTCCATCGTCGCCCCTGGTCCGTATCGTGGCGCCCGAGCTCCGCGGCGAGCATCAAGAGCCACGCCCACCCGTACGGGCGCTCGAACGTGCCTCGTTCCGCACCCGCCAGGTAGGCGACCTCGCCCTCGAGCTTCGAGGACGTGAGCTGTTCGTCGAAGAGCGCGCCGATCGTTGCCGCCTCAGGAAGACCGGCGGAGATCCTGACCAGCGTCGCGAGCAGCCAGTAGCCGTGTACGTTCGAGTGCCAGTCGAAGCTGCCGTAGAAGACCGGATGCAGTTCGCTGGGCGAGCGAACGTCGCCTGGGCCGGTCAGGACGTGATCGAGCTTGTTGGGGTATTCGCGCCGGACATGCGCGAGCGCGATGTTCGCGAAACGCGACGCCGTCCGCCGGTCGAGATCGGTCATCTGAAGACGAAGGTGTACATGATCACCGTATTGGCGGCGAGGAGGAGCAGCGCGGTGGGGATCTGCACCTTGATCACCGCGTGCTGATCCGGCAGCTCGAGCAACGCCACCGGCACGATGTTGAAGTTGGCCGCCATCGGGGTCGTGAGCGTGCCGCAGAAACCGGACAACATCCCCACGGCCGCCATGATCACGACGTTGCCGCCAAATTGGTGCACGATGAGCGGCAGGCCGATTCCGGCGGTCATGACGGGAAAGGCCGCGAAGGCGTTCCCATGATGCTCGTGAAGAGCGCCATGCCGATCGTATAGGCGGCGACGACCGCGAACGCGGAGTCGAGCGGGATCCAACGCTCGATCAGGTTCGCGACGATCGGGCCGACTCCCGCCAGGGCGAACATGGCGCCGAGGGCGGCGAGCATTTGCGGCAAGACCGCTGCCCAGCTGACAGCATCCAACAACCGGCGCGCTTCGACGATGGGGATGGCGAGCCGCGGCTTGAGCATCACCACGCCGACGACGAGGGCCGCGAGAATCCCGAGCGCGAGCGCGATGAGCGTCACCTGGCGCGCGTCGACGAGCGGGGTGCCGTGCCAGCTCAAGGTCTTGAGCCCGAACGTGCCGGCGAGCGTGATCGCCGGAATCGTGAGCGCCGGAACGAAGAGCCGGTTGCCCCAATGGCGCGCGCTTGCCTCGCGATCCGCCAAGCGCGCGACCTCCGCCGGCGGCGCTCCCAGTCCGCGAAATGCGGCGACGCACACCATGAGAATCACGAGCGCGCCGTTCACCACGTCGGGCAGTCTCGAGCCGAACAAGAAGGTGATCGCGTACGCGCCCCAGAACGTGGCCTTGCTGTAGCGCCGGGGGCTCGTGCCATCGCGGGCGCAGACGATGGCGACGCCGGCCAGCATCGCTCCCATGAGCGCATACACGAACTCCAGCGAGATCACGCGGCGTCCCCGCTGGGTGCGACTTCGGCTGGTCGGTCGGTGTTTGCTTCGTGGGCGGCGTCTCGCGCGAGCGACCGGTCGAGCAGCAGCAAGCGGATTCCGTGAATGACAAACGCGCAGATTGCAGTCGGGACCGCCCACACGGCGAGGCTCGTCGCTTCGACGTGAACGCCGTTCTGGTCGAGGAATCCGCGAATCAGCAGGATCGACCCGATGGCGATGAAGATGTCCTCGCCGAAGAAGACCCCGATGTTGTCCGTCGCCGCGGCATGGGCGCGGATTCGGTTGCGTGTCCGCTCGGAGATTCCGCCGAAACGGTTTTCGGCCGCAGCCTCGGCCATCGGCGCGATCAGCGGACGCACCATTTGCGCCTGACCGCCGAGCGACGTCAGTCCGAGAGCGGCCGACAGCTGGCGGACCGCCAGATAGGCGAGGAGCAAGCGCCCAGTCGTCGCGATGGTGAGCCGAGAGATGAGCGACCGAGCTTGTTCCTTGAGGCCGTATCGCTCGAGCATCCCGATCACGGGAAGCGCGAGCCAGACGATCGCCACCGAACGGCTGTCGACGAACGACTTACCGAAGGCGGCGATCACCTCGACGATCGACTTGTGCGCCGCCAACCCCGTCGCGATCGCCGCGATGGTGACGACGAGAACCGGGTTCGCGCGAAACGCGAACCCGGCGACGACGACGAGAATGCCGATGAGTGGAAGCAGGCCGCGGTCGGGAGGAGACGCCTGAACCTACGCGCCGCTCTCCTCCCACGCGACGCGCTACATCTGCTCGAGCGTGTACCCCTTCGCGCGAAGCATCGCGACCACGCCTTGCTTCCCAACCAGGTGGCCCGCGCCGACGACGATGAGCGCGTCGTCGCCGCCCTGAATGAGCGCCTCGATCTTGGGTATCCACGCGCGATTGCGCGCCGTGATCAGCGCGTCGAAGAGCGTCGGCGCCTCAGCCACGTGCGAGTTGATCAGGCTGTCCAGCATCGGCGCGTCCCCGTGGCTCCACGCGTCGCGAATCGATCCGAGCTCCTTGGCCGTGATCTCGGGCCCGTCGCTCTCGACGAGCATGCGCTCCTGGTCGGCAGGTGAGAGCGCGTCGAATAATCCCATCTGAAAATCAACGCTCTCGAGACCCAACACGGGCTTCGACGCCTGCTTCGCGCGCGTATTGAGCTGCATGTCCACGCCGTATTGCGCCTGGAAGTTCAGCTTCTGCATTGCGAGCTGCGCCATCAGGAGCGACACCATCCACGGCTTGAACCCGTTGACCTGGTCGAGCGACAGCCCGTACAGGTGGAGCAGCGAGTCGACCTTGGTCGCCGACTTGGGAGAGAGCACACCGCGCAGCGTCTTGCCGTCGCTGTAGCGGCCTCGCATGAGCATCTCCGGTCCGCGAGCCATCACCGAATCGAGGCTCGTCTCGAGCGTGAGCGAACGCGAATGCGCGAACGCGGAGTCGACTTCGGCGGGGAGCGTCGCCGCATCGGCTGAGAGGAGGTGCACGGAGCCGAGGAGATAGACCGTCGCTCCTTTCGGGCCGCGCACGCGGTACAGCATGTGTTTGGACGACGTCATCGCCGGTCCATGCGCCGCGATCGCCGTCGCCCGGACCTGGGCATGGCTCGAATGGGGCCCCGCGACGAGGACCGCGCCCGCCGCGACGGCGAGCTTGAGAGTGGTCGTCATAGTGTTGAAAGGACGATGGGAACGGCGGTCCGTTTCCCCGCCGCTCGTCCAAATCAGCCCCGAGGCGTCAGGCGACCGTCATCAGGAGGCAACTGTTACGAATTGTTACAGGTCCCCCGAGACGACCTCACTTCGCCTTGATTTTCGCCCAGGAATCGCGGAGCGTGACGGTGCGATTGAACACGAGCGAGTTCGGCGACGAGTCCATCGAGTCCATCGCGAAGTAACCCGTTCGCTCGAACTGATAGCGCGACCCCGCCTCGTCCCCCGCGACGCTCGGCTCGATCTTCGCCTCGCGGACCACGACGAGCGACTCGCGGTTCACGACGTCCATGAATTCCTCGACGTCGTCGGGGTCGGGGACGGTAAAGAGTTTGTCGTACAGCCGAAGCTCACAGGTCAACGCGTGCGATGCTGACACCCAGTGGATCGTGCCCTGCACCTTGCGTCCGTCGGGCGCGTCGCCGCCCTTGGTCGCCGGATCGTACGTGCAACGCAGCTCGGCCACCGCTCCGGACGCATCCTTGATCACGTCGGTGCACGTCACGAAGTAGCCATAGCGAAGCCGAACTTCCCGCCCGGGCGCGAGGCGGAAGAACTTTTTCGGCGGATCCTCCATGAAATCGTCGCGCTCGATGTAGAGCTCGCGCGTGAACGGGATTTTCCGCGACCCCGTCTTCGGGACGTCGTGCGGGTAGTACGACGCGTCGAGCCATTCGACCTGCCCGTCCGGGTAGTTCGTGATCACGACCTTGAGCGGATTCACGACGCACATGACGCGGGGAACACGCATGTTGAGATCGTCGCGCACCGCGGCCTCGAGCGTCGCGAGCTCGGTCCGCTGCGGCTTGCGCGTGACACCGGCGGTCTCCACGAAAGCGCGCAGCCCCTCGGCGGTGACGCCGCGCCGGCGCAGCCCCGAGATGGTCGGCATGCGCGGATCGTCCCAGCCGCTCACGATGCCCTCGTTCACGAGGCGCAGCAGCTTGCGCTTGCTCATGACCGTGTACTCGAGCGAGAGGCGCGAGAACTCGGTCTGCTCCGGCGGCCGATCGAACCCGCACTCGCGGACCAGCCAACGGTAGATGTCGTTGTTGTCCTTGAATTCGAGCGAGCAGAGTGAATGCGTGATGTTCTCGATCGCGTCGGAGAGCGGGTGCGCGAAGTCGTACAGCGGATACAGACGACCACGCGTCGCCGGTGCGATAGTGGTGCGCATGGCGGATGCGCAGCAGGATCGGATCGCGCATCAGCATGTTCGGGTGCGCCATGTCGATCTTGCCGCGCAGCACGTGCGCGCCGTCAGGGAATTCGCCGGCCCGCATGCGGCGAAGCAGGTCGAGATTCTCGTCGACGGAGCGATCGCGGTAGCGGCTGTTCGTCCCCGGCGACTGTCACGGTTCCGCGCGTGGTCCGGATCTCCGCGTCGGTCTGTGAATCGACGTAGGCGCTCCCCTTCTTCACCAACAGCTCGCCGAACTCGTAGAGCCGCTCGAAGTAGTCGCTCGCGTAGAGCTCCTCGTCCCACTCGAAGCCGAGCCAGCGGATGTCGTTCTTGAACGCCTCGACGTACTTCATGTCTTCGCCGGCCGGGTTCGTGTCGTCGAAGCGAAGATTGCAGCGCCCGCCGAACTCGTCGCGAATGCCGAAGTTCACGCAGATCGCCTTGACGTGACCGATGTGCGGAAACCCGTTCGGCTCGGGCGGAAACCGTGTCGCGATTTGGCGTCCGAAGCGGTTGGTCGCGACGTCTTCGGCGACCATGTCGCGAATGAAGTCGCGACGCGGGGCGGGCGTCGGCTGAACGTCGGGAGTCGACGGCTGGCTTACAGCGGGGGGAGGATTCGGCACGAGGGGTCGAGTGGCGAAGTCGGTCGGCGATGTCGCGACCGAAGCAACCCGTAAGATATCAACCCGGCGCCGCGCCCTCCCGGCACCCCGAGCTAGGCCTGGGGCAGCTCGATGCGGAACGAGAAGCGCGTGCCCTCTTCGACCGCCGTATCGACGAGCAGCGAGCTGCCCATCTTCTCGAGCAGGTTCCGGCAGATGGCGAGCCCGAGCCCGGCACTCGAGAAGCGGATCCCGACGGAGCCCGGACGGAATCCGTCGAACAGCATCGCCAGAACGTTGTCCGGAATGCCTCGCCCGGTATCCTCGATCCAGAACTCGATCAGCGTGGGCGAGTGCTCCGTGGCGCCGACCGCTACGGAGCCGCGCTCCGTGTAGCGCAGCGCGTTCGTCGTGAGGTTCAGGAGCACACGGCTCAACGCCGTCGGATAGCCGAGTCGTCCGTCGAGCTGAGGGAACGTCGTGTTGAGGACGAGGTTCTTTTCTTCGGCCAGCGGCCGCACGATCGCGCAGACGCCGAGCAGGACTTCGGTGATCGAGAAGGGGGTGCGCTGGCCATCGACGAGGCGGTCGCCGTTGATCGCGTCGACCACGTCCGAAGCCAACGTGCTGAGTCCCAGCGCCGCGCCATAGACGAGACCGAGCTGGCGTTCCTGCACCTGAGTGACGGTGCCGCTCTGCCCGCGGCGAATCGTGTCCACCAGGAACAGAATCGATCCGAGCGGCGAGCGCATGTCGTGCGCCATCTCGACGACGGCCCGAAGGGCGTCGGGGCTGGAGAGGCGCTCGGTGAATTCGTTGGCGACCGGCGGCGTCTGCTTGCCTGCGAGCTCCTCGAGCGCGGACAGCACACGCGCCAACTCGCGCCCGTCGATCGGCGCGGTCTCGGCGACGGCGCGCTGCAGGACGCGAGCGCGGAACGCGTTGAGTTGATCGCGGCTGAGAGCCGTGGCGCTGACCGGCGTCGCGTTGGCAGCGTCCGCGCCCAAACGAGCGGCCAGCTCGCGCAAACGCAGCTTGAGGTCGGCGAGCGCGGTGTCCGACATCGGCCCGAGCTCTTCGACGGTCGCGTCGGCGGCCGACGCGAGCAGACGTCGGAGCGCGAGCGGGTCGAGACGCCCGGACGGCTCCGGTCGAGAAACCGCAGCCGTCATGTTTCCATCCGCGCGTCGCGGGCCGCGAAGCCGGCGGGCGTGAGAACCACTGTCACGGGAGATAAGTCAAAACCCTCTCGCTCAAGTCTGCGACGAGTTCATGCCATCACGGCGGAACCCATGGCGCTCGAGGAGCCGATACAACGTCGTCCGGTCGACATTCGCGAGCCGCGCCGCCCGCGACATGTTGCCTGCTGCGCGCGCCACCAACCTCGTCACGTATTCCTTCTCGAACGTGGCCAGCACCTGCTCTTTCGCCGTGTGGTAGGCGTCATTGTGCAGGGCCGTCATGTTCATCGTTTCCGCCGGTTGACTCCAATCCTGATGGACCGGGATCTCCTCAGGCTGAATCTCCGAGCCGGGCTGCGCCAGAACGACGACGTGCTCGATCACATTTTGCAGTTCGCGGACGTTGCCGCGCCAGGGGCGCGACATCAAGAAATCGAAAGCGGCGTCACCGAAGTGCGGCGGGTCATCCTTGGGGGCATGGTGGCGCACCCAGAAACGTTCGAGAAAGAACGTCGCGAGAATAGGGATGTCCTCGACACGATCGCGTAACGGCGGGAGCGTGATCGGGAAGACGTTGAGCCGGAAGTAGAGATCCTCGCGCAGGTTCCGACTCCGGATCGCCTCGCCCGGATCACGATTCGTCGCGGACACGAAGCGGACGTCCACCACCGCGTCCTGTTGCTCGCTGCCCACGCGACGCAGGACGCCGTCCTGCACGACGCGCAGCAGCTTGGCCTGCAGCGGGAGCGACATCTCCGTCAGCTCGTCGAGGAAGAAGGTGCCGCCGTTCGCCATTTCCAGCAGGCCAACTTTCTCTCGGTCGGCGCCCGTGAAGGCACCCTTGCGGTGACCGAACATTTCCGACTCGAGCAGATGCTCGGGAAGCGCCGCGCAGTTGAGCGGCACGAGCGGCTGGGTCGCGCGGTTGCTGTGCCGGTGCACGAACTGCGCGATCATCTCTTTGCCGGTCCCGCTCTCGCCCACGAGCATGACCGAGGCGTTGGTGGACGCGACCTTTCGCGCCAGTTCCACCACGCGGCGGAAAGCCGCGGAGGTGCCGAGGAGCGTGAGCTTGTCGCTGTTGCCGTGCCGCTTCCGCGACTCGAGCTGCGTGGACTCGCGGTCGCGCGTGGCAAGCACCGCGTGCGCGGCTCGTCCGAGCAGTACCTGCAGATGCGTTCCCGAGAACGGCTTGGGGAGATAGTCCCACGCGCCGTGGCGAAGCGCTTCCATGCTCGACGCCACACTCGGGTTGCCCGTCATCACGAGCACGATCGTGCCGGGGCGAATCGTCAGCACTGATTTGAGGATCTCGAGGCCGGGAATCGGCGTCATGTAGAGATCCACCATCACGATGTCGTAGTGCGCTCGGCGAATCATCTCGAGCGCCTCGTCGCCGCGGCCGCACGTGTTGACGTTGTAGCCCTCAACCTGGAGCACGCTCGCGCACCCTTCGCGGAGCGTCCGATCGTCGTCGACGATCAGGATCCGGATGGTCCCGCGATCTTCGACGGAGATACCGGCTCCGTCCGCCAACCCTGGTTGCTCTCCCGAACTCACGATGGGCACCTCAGACTCGACAGCGGTGGGCGCCGGTGATGGATCGGACGGCAGGTAAACGTTGAAGTCGCTGTACTTCGTCTTCATCAAGAAGGGCGAAGGCTGTGGAGACCACGCAACAGGACTGGTGCATGAGTGAGGCGGCTCACAAAATGGCGGTGATGGATTGGCTGTCAAGCCCTGACAGAGTATCGGCCCGCATGGCGAGATGATACAGTGACATGGGACAGGCTGTCCTATTGCCAACAACGTGCGTGCCAGCCATCCGGCGGACATTGCAGGCGGGAAACCGTAGCGTAGCGCTTACGCCACAGTCTAGCGGCGTAACCGACAGAACTGTTGTCGGTTCCGCAGCAATTTACCGATTAAAACAGTTTTATACGGTTATTCGATCGTAGTTGAGCGGCGCGCGGTCGACCACCGGCATTCGTACATGGTCGAGGGCCACTTCAGCCCGCCGAAGCAACTCCGTCGGCTCGACTCCGGCCGACGACAAGTCGGAAATCGCGCAGTAGCCGGCGCTCAGCGATGCCACCGCGCGGCCTGCTCCGACGTTCCCACTTCGCTCCAGCGCGATCGATAGGCGGTTCACCAACTGCTCCGCGCCACCCGCATCGGTGTCAGGCGCGAGGATCGCAAGCCTGGACGAACCGAGGTACCCCAACACGTCCGATCGGCGGCTCTCTTCACGACAGACGTCCAGGATCTGGAGGAGTGCGTCGTGGCCGACGATCTCGCGCGTGATCTCGTCGCTCGCGTACTCTCCGCTCGACCAGACCCGCACTTCGCCGCCTGGGTTCGGCCTGACTGCCACGCAGGCAAGGGGTTCGTGCTGCCGAATGGCGCGCGCCCCGAGATGGCTCGCCCAAAGCTCCAACCCGTGAGTGCTGTACAGCCCCGTCGCGCTGTCGAGTAGACCACCGCCGCGCGCGTCGCGCACGGTGTCGGCCGCCCGGACGAATGTTCCGAGCTTCAGCATGAGGGTTTCGACGTCGAATGGCTGGCTGCAGTACTCCCAGGCGCCGGCCGCGAAGGCCGCCGCGCCCGCGCGATGTGCGCCCGCGACCGAGCTCGTGATGACGATCGGCGTCGAATGATCGAAGAGCGGGTCGTCCCGCAGCGCGCGGCAGACCTCGATTCCGCCCATGTCGGTCGTCGCGGCGTCGAGGAAAATCGCGTCGAGCGGCGTTCGCCGCGCGAGCTCCAGCGCCCGGCGCCCGCGCTCGACGCGCACGACGCTGTAGCCGTTCAGCTCGAGAACACTCTCGAGCGACCGGCCGGCCCACTCGCCATCACTGGCGATCAACACCAGGCGCGCGCGCTTTCGTGACTCGACCATTTGGGTTTTTGAACGTTCGGAGTCTGACCAGCTATTCGGATGCGGCACCTGCATCGTTTCGTTACAGTGCTGCGCGTAGTCCGGCATCCCGCGAGCGAGCAAATTGATGAAGCCGCTAGCGATCGTCACCGCTAAAACGGTCGCGCGTTGAGCGCTCCCGCCAGCAGTACGTGTTGAATCCGAGTCGTTCCATCCCACACGCCGCCATTGGACCGGCCGCGGGAAAAGGCATCTTCCGTTCCGGCACCCAACGGTCGGGGTTGTCGGTTAACCGGTTCATTAGTAACAGGTTGCCTCATGGGCTGCAAGCTGACCAAACCGGCCCCAAGACCCCGACTGTCGCGGCCACGCGTCAGTTCTGTCGTTTTCAGCCGCCAAGTAACTGGTGTTGCGGCCACTACGGCGTGAGCGAGAATTGGAGACCCAGACTGCGAACCGAGGGCAGTTGTCCGAGCTCCACTCCCTGGAAACTGGTCGTGCTCAGAGCCGTCTCGGGATCGATGTTCGGCGCCTTGCTCCACATGGCGAGGTTTCTTCCGATCAGCGAGACCCGCACGCTCTGCGCGGCGAACGGAGTCAGCCCCCGCAGCGGCCACGAGAAGCTGATTCGGAGGTCTCGTAGCTTCACGAAGCTGGCGTCGTAGATCCACGCTTCCTGAATCGGCAGCAGCGCCGTGTAATACGCCTGCGTCGTCGCGCGAACAGCGTTCGGTTTGCCGGTGGCGGCGTCGACACCGGCGAACGCCTGGCCGCTGTCGGGGCGCGATGCCGTCTCCGCGAAGCTTCCCGAGGAAATCCCGAGCAAGTTCGTCGTGCTGAAAATGCTGCCTCCCATTCTCGCGTCCACGAGCGCGGAAACGTCGAGATGCCCGAGGTGGAGGTTCGATCCGACGCTGCCTGACCAATCGGGCGACATGGTGCCGAGCACCTTTTGCTGGCCGTCGGACACGGGCAGGCCGTTCTGCAGGAGCAGATTGCCCGAGCCGTCGCGCTTGAACCCGGTGCCGACCAGGGCCCCCAACGGCGAACCTTTCCGCGCCTCGACGCTGAGCCCATAGACCGGCGGTCCGAGGAGCACCGCCGACGAGCCGCCGCTCACGTCGTCGAGGTTGTTCGAGTTCTTCGCCAACCGCGCGTCGAGCGACCACTCCGCGCCCTTCGACGTGCGGATCGGGACGACCGTGGCCTGCACCTCCACGCCCTTGTTCGAAAGCGTGCCGACGTTGCTGGCGACCACCGAGTGGGTGCCGCTGGTCACGCCGAGGATGACGCCGGTCGTTTGGTCGTCGTACAACGTGACGTCGAAGCCAAGCCGATTCCGCAGAAACGAGAGCGATCCACCCAGCTCGAGCGACGTCGTGATCTCGGGGCTGAGACTCGGACTCGCTGATACTGTCGCCGCCGAATCCGTCGGCGGGGAGAAGATATTCGTCAGCAGAAGCGCTGAAACCGCGCCGCCAACGCGCGACAGCCCCCCGTGGACGACCGCGGAGTTCAGGTTGTCGCTCTTCATCCCCGCGGCGCGGGTCAGATCGATTCGTCCCGCGATGGACGGGTAGAAGGCGGAGTTGCTTCCCGACGCGAGCACCGAATACCACTCGTTGCGCGCGGTGCCGGTGATCGATGCGTAGTCGTTGATGGCCCACTCGCCCATCGCGAACACCGATTCCGTGGTGTTGTCGTTGGAGAGCTTCGTCGCGGGGGGAAGCACCCTTCCTGTGTCGGGCCGTACGTCCGAGCCGATCGGTTGAGACGTCGAGGTTGTTGGATCGGTGCGAGTAGCCGCCCGTCAGCCGCAGGTGGCCCGCGACCGCGGCGCGATCCGTCGGGTGCGACGTCGCGATGTCGTCGGACAGCAGGAACTCGGCATTCGTCTCGGACGCGGTGATCGTTTGCCGCTGGAATCCGCCCGTGCTGAAGTCGCCCCGTCCATTCGCGGTGGGGAACCCTCCCATCCAGGTCGGCGCGATGTCGAAATCGCGCGACTGGTTCCAATGATCCGTGCCGGCGCGCGCGATCGCGCGGACGCTCGGCGTAAGCGCGTACGTGGCCGACCCGCCTCCGATCCAGCGCGTGCGGTCATCGCGATTGCCGTTGTTCTCCAGCGCGAAGTACGGATTGTTGAACCCGGCGTAGTTCCAGCTGATCTGCTTCGGGTCCACCTGAATCGTGCCCGTGTGCTCCTGGAGCGCCGGCAAGTCGACCTGGCGCCCCGTGCGTACGAGATCGCCGATCGTGTTCGACGGGTCGTCTCCGGTCGCGGGCCGGTTCCGCGCCACGTCGTTGTTCACCTGCGCGTGGGCGTCGAGCGTGAGCGACGACGTGACGTCTGCCCCGCCGCGAAGCGCCGCGCCCTGCCGCGTCAACGAGCTCGTTGGAACGAATCCGCTGGAGCTCCGGCGGTCGAGCGAGATGCGATAGTTCTCCTTCGCGCCAGCCTGTTGGGCCGACGCGAGGGTCGTCAGCGTCGTACCGCCTCCGAAGAAGTCGGCGACGTTGTCCGGACGCGCGAGCCAGGGACGGACGTCTCCGAGCCGCGGAACCGTGAGGCTCGCCTGAGTGAGCGCCTGCCCCTGAAGTGGCGGGCCCCAGTTCTGTGCGACGCCGTCGTTCGTCCCGCCGCCCAGGCCGTCGAAGAAGGAGAACTGGCCGTTGAGCCCCTGACCATACGCGTTCTGAAATGCGGGAATCCTGAGCGGGGACTCGCTCGATGCGTTCTGGCTCGCCGATACCTCGAATCCCGACAAACCCGCGCCGCCGCGCGTCGTGATCAGGATGACGCCGTTCGCCGCCCGGCCGCCCCAGATCGCCGCAGCAGGACCACGCAGCACCTGCACCGTCGCAACCTCGGCCGGCTCGATGCCCTGAATCGGAGAGCCGTAGTCGAAACCTCCGGATCCGAAGTTCTGACCGGGAACGACGAAGCTCGTGTTCTCGAGCGGCACGCCGTCGAGCACGAACAGCGGCTGAGTGTTGCCGAGGATCGAGTGATAGCCACGCAAGATCGCCAGCGCCGATCCGCCAGTGGCGGAGGCGCTGGTCACGTCGAGGCCCACCACTCGTCCCGCGAGCGCGCTTACGAAGTCAGTGGGTCCAGCCAGCTCGTCGAACGCGGTGCTGTCGACGGTGGGGCGTACGGGAACGATCGTCACCCGCTGGCCCGGCGGCGGTCCGTTGGGGTCGACCGCTTGAACCGTCGTGCCGCGCGAGTCGCCAACCGGAAACAGCTCGAAGTCGTGCGTCAGCGTTCCGCCGGTAAGGGTGATCGCAAAGCTGACGGGATTGTAACGGACGTGCCGCGCCTCGAGCGTGACCGTCTGTCCGCGAACGCTCGCCGACCGAACGATGAAGGTGAACCGGCCCTCGGCGTTCGTGGTCGTGCCGATGCCCAGCTCGCGGATCCGGACCGTCGCCCCCTGCACCGGCAGGCCGTCCGCCGAGACGTGACCCGTGATCGACTCGGGCTCCTGAGCAAAGGCGCTTGGCGCGAAGTGGTGGGCCGTCGACGCCAGCGCCAGCGTCAGGGCAAAGGAACGCCAATCGCGGATGAGCCTCATGAGATCTCTAATTGTCCTGGAACGATCGAAAGCCGGCCGATTTCCGGCCGGTCGCCGCAAGGCCTAAGCGCTCGAAGCACCGTGACTACGGATTGACTCCCAGAACCACGAACCTCGGAACGCTGCGCGTCGCCGTCGTCTTGTCTCCGAGCTCGCCGGCGAGATTGAGACCCCAGCACGCCACCGAGCCGTCGGTGGTGATGCCGCAGGTATGCGCGACTCCCGTGGCGATGGACTTGAACTTCATCCCGCCGACAACCGGCGTCGGATCGGTGCGGCTCACCGTCGTGCTGTCGCCGAGCTGCCCGAACTGATTGTTGCCCCAGCAGTACGCGGAACCGTCGCCGGTGAGCGCGCAGGCGTGGAAGCTTCCGACGGCCAGCGAGACGAAGACCGGCGCCGAGTCGTAGGCGTGAGGTGTCACGACGGTCCCGATGCCTTGCACCGCTCCCCAGCAGTACGGCTTGCCCGCAGTGGACAACGCGCACGTCCAGGGGTCCCCGGCGGCGATCGATTGGAACGCGAGCCCACCCGTGACGAGGGTCGGAGCCACCCGATTCGACCCGGTGCCGTCGCCGAGTTGGCCGAACTGATTCGAGCCCCAGCACAGCGCGTCGTGCGACAGCGTCAGCGCGCACACGTGATTCACGCCGGAGGCGATCGACGAAAACTTGAACCCGCCGTAGACGAGCGTCGGCGCGAACATGGACGTCGTGTCACCGCGCGTTCCCAACTGGCCGAGCTGGTTGGAGCCCCAGCAGTAGGCGTCCTGATCGGTGGTCAGGGCGCATGTATGCGACGCGCCGGTGGTCACTTGGGACCACGCCAACGCGCTTTGAAGCTGCGTCGGCACGCTGGCCAGCCCCGCATTGTGTCCGGTGGTGTCCACGAGCGCATTGAGGCCCCAGCAATAGATCACGTTGCCCGTGGCGACGCCGCAGAAGTGCGAGGAGCTCCCGACGACGCTCTGAAGGGACACCGCCGCGCCGACAGCCGTCGGTATTGATTTGCTCACCGTATCGCCGCCGCCGATCTGTGGCTCCTGACCCATGCAGGTGGCCATGCCCGCTGCATCGAGCCCACACGTCGAGAAGCCACCGAGCGCCACCTTCACCGGCAGGTAGTGAATCGGCGTTCCGGTTCCCGTCGCCTGAAGATTGAACGTTCCGCTCTCGACGCGGGCGACGAGGTTCTGGACTCCGGGAACGTCGCCCAGCGTCCACGTTCCCGGCGAGGCAACGCCGTCCGCACCAGTCGAAACCGTCGGAATGGCAACGCGGCCGCCGCTGGTCGCGGAGAAGGTGATCGGTATGCCGGGACGCGGATGCCCAAGACTGTCGACGAGCTTCACCGAAGGCGCGACGGGTAGATCGGTGAGGATCTGCGCCGATTGCTTGTCTCCGGCGACCGCCGACAATGCGGCGTATGCCGTCACGGAGAATTTGAGAGGGCTTTGGTTAACGAAGCTCAGCGGCTGATCCGTGGTATCCACGACCGTCGCGGTGATCGAGTTGAGCCCGGACTGCGGCCCAAGGGTCCAGTGCGTCGCGGCCAGACCATTCGCGCTCGTCGTGGCCACGGCAGGCGAGACGCTTCCGCCGCCACCGGTCACGGTGAACAGCACACGCGCGCCACCGACAAGCGCGTCGACCGGGTTGGTGATGAGCACTCGCACGGAGTCGGAGACGACTGCGTTCGGAGTGGCGGCGTTGGGCTGTGTCCAGGCGAACGTCGCGATCTTGGCGGGTCCGGTCCAGACGACGGTGATCGTGCAGCTCGCCCGAGGAGACTCCGAGGGACGACGCGGTGACGATCGTTGAGCCGGGGTTCAGCGCCGTCAGGACACCGTTCGCGTCGAACGACGCGGCGTCCGGGTTGTTGCTTCGCCACACCACCGGGACGTCGATATCCTTTCCGTGGATGTCCACGACCTCGGCAAGGAACTTTCTGCGCGTTCCGCGCTCGAGAGTCGTCGGCCCGTTTTGGATGAGGACCGAGGCCGCCTGTTGCGGAGGGAGGAGGCCAGATCCGTCTCCGCCGCACGAAAGGCAGCTCAATATGAAAAGGGAGATCGCGGCGCGACGCGGTATCCGCCCGGTGCGCGAAAATGGGCCAACTCCGAACGTCTTACTGTGCAGCAAGCGGCGTTTTCCGTGTTTCAGGGTAGGTAGCCAACGTGCCAGCGGACCCGATTCGCGGCTGCAAGGACGACTCCACAGACTCCACAGAGACGATCGACTTGCGCCTTTCGGGACATCGGAACGGTAGGCGTCTAGAACTGCTGCCTTTCTGGCCGAACACTATTGCAGCGTTCAATAACCGGCAACTTGCGGTTTCGTTAAGACGACCACCCGACGGCAGGCCTGTTGCGCGGATGCAGCCCGTCGTTGCCGGGTTGCAACAACAGCAGTCCAACGGCATACTTGGCGTCCCGTTAACTGCGCCGGCCACGGGTCGCGACGAGCATGGTTTTCGCCCATGGAGCCCGAGACTTGGTATGGTGGGTGCTCCTTCCCAGGGGCCTCAAGACGTTGCAATGTCGTATTATCGGGAAAGGGCGCCTCATCGCTCCACTACTGAGAAACCGCCGGAACACATGACGGGTCATAGCTTTGCACTGAGAATAGCATTGGGATGTGCCGTCGCCCTCACCGCCGGCGTCTCCCCCTGTGAGGCGCAGGACGCACCGGCAGGTCAGGCGCTGCCCGCGCGCCGCGAGTTCGAGAGTCGCGCGGAGATCGAGGCTCAGGCCAAGGCGGCGGAAGCCCAGCACCGGCCCAACGAGGCATGGTTGCTGCGGCAGCGTCTGGAAAAGGGAGATTTCCAGGACGGCGATCGTATCATCGTCGTGCTGCACGGCAACGCGCTGATGCCGAAGGACTTCACCGGGATTTCTGACACGCTCTTCACCGTCCGGGCGGGTCGTCGCCTCGAGTTCCCCCGGATGGCCGACCTACCGCTGGATGGGGTCCTCCGGTCGGAGCTCAATGACAAGCTGACCGCAGCACTTTGCCCAATACATTCGCGAACCCTCGGTGAGAAGCACGCCGCTCGTGCGCATTGCGGTCTTGGGCCTCGTCGGAAAGCCCGGATACGTCTACACGCAAGCCGACGCGCCGCTCAGCGACGTAATCATGGAGGCGGGTGGTCCGGGGGGGGATGCGAACATGGCTGGAATCGTGATTCGGCGAGGCGCCGACGTCATCTGGGATGCGCAGGACACACGCGCGGCGTTGGCGGATGGCATGTCGCTGGATCGTCTCCATTTGCGCGCGGGTGATGAGATCGTCGTGCCGCAGCAGCAGCACTTCTCGTGGCTTACTGTCCTCACCGTGAGTGCCTCGGTGTTGACTCTGGTCTATACGGTCGTTCGCATCAGGTAAACACTGTCTCCGACGCGGTCGACCGTTCTCCAGGAGCGACCGTCTCATCATACACGCCATGTCAGACGACGCCCCTCCGCTGCAACTCGTTCCCTCCTCTGACCCGACCGCGCTTCAGCTGCCGTCGGCCGCCGGCCTACCGCCGGCGGCACTCCCGGGTCAACCGCTCGAGCGCGCCCGGGGCGCGGTTCGCCGATATCGATGGCTGATGCTCGCCGTAATCCTGGTAGCGATTGGCGGCGGCGCCGTGGCGACGCGGTTCGTGGAACCCGTCTACGACGTCACTTCAACGATCTGGATCCAGGCCGAAACGCCGATGTCCCAAAGGGTCGGCGCGTTCAAGTCCGAGGAGCTCCTCAACTCGAGCGCGTGGGTGGAGTTGTTGAAGAGCTCGCGGGTTGCGGACGCCGTCGTGCGCAACTTGAATCTCTACGTACGCCCGGCAGCCGCCGCCGACTCCGAGGCGCTTCGGGGCTTCACGATCGCGGAACGGTTTGCCGCAGGCCGCTACGAGCTGGCGATCGACCGCGACCGGAAGCGGTGGAATCTTTCCGCCCAGGGCGGCCCGCCGCTCGACAGCGGCGCAGTCACCGACTCGATCGGCAGGCGACTCGGGTTCAAGTGGATCCCGCCGGCCGACGTGTTCACCGGCACCGGCACCAAGAAGATGCAGTTCACGGTCTCCACCCCTCGCGAGACGGCTAGCAGCTACATCAATCGGTTGTCGACGAACTTGCCGCAGGGCAGCAGCTTCCTGACGATGACGATGCACGACCAGGACCCTGTGGGGACCGCGCGCACGATGAACGCGTGGATGCACGAATACGTCAACGTCGCGGCGCAGCTCAAGAAGCAGAACGTGATCGAGTACTCGAGCATTCTGGCGGGCCAGCTGTCGACCGCCGAGCGCAGTCTCCACGACGCCGAGAACGCGCTCGAGGCGTTCCGGGTGCACACGATCACGCAGCCCGGCGAACCGGGCACGCCGATCGCGCCAGGCCTTCAGGCGACGACGGACCCGGCGATCAGGAACTACTTCACGCAGAAGGTCGAATACGACGATTTGAAGCAGGACCGCGAGGCGTTGGAGAAGATTCTCTCGAATCCGTCGGACAGCGTGTCCGTAGAGGCCGCGCTGCTGATTCCGAGCGTGAGCAGCAGTCCGAGCGCCCAGGCGCTGCGCGACGCGTTCACGCAGCTGAACGCCGCACGGGCCAACCTCGCCGCCGCGCGGCAGGCCTTCACCGACGAGTACGCCACGGTCAAGGACCTTCGAGCCAACATCGATCAGCTGCAGACGCAGACGATTCCTCGCCTCGCCCAGAGCCTGTTGACGCAACTCAAGGAGCGCGAACAACAGTACGCGCGGCGAATCTCGTCGGAATCTGTCGACCTGCAGGCGATTCCGGCGCGCACGATCGAAGAGATGCGCCTGCGTCGCCAGGTCGACGCCCAGGCGCAGATCTACGGCACGATCAAGACGACGTACACGCAGGCACAGCTCTCCGAGGCGAGCACGACCCCCGACGTACGGATCCTCGACTCGGCGATTGCGCCTCTGTCGCCTTCGAAGAACACGGCCCCCCGGCTCATGGCCATGGCGTTGCTGGCGGGCGTCGGTGGCGCGATCGCGTTGGCGCTGCTGCTCGACGTGATGGACAAGCGGATTCGCTACCCCGAGCAGGTTACGAACGATTTGGGGCTCAACATCGCGGCGGCGATTCCGAAGTTCCCGCGAGGCACCGTCAATACCCGCTCGCCGGAGCAGATCGCGCACCTCGTCGAGGCCTTCCGCTCGCTGCGAATGCACGTGCGCCACACCGGGATGACGCCGATCACGGTCGCCATCTCGAGCCCTCAGCCGGCCGACGGGAAGTCGTTCGTGTCGGCCAACCTCGCGATGTCTTTCGCCGACGCCGGCTATCGAACGATTCTCGTCGACGGCGACACCCGCCGCGGGATGGCGCACGAGGTGTTCGGGCTGCCGATGGAGAACGGTCTGACCGACTATCTCGCCGGCGTGGCGGAGACCTCGCAAATCATTCGACAAACGTCGCACGAGCGACTCGCTTTCGCACCCTGCGGCCGTCGGCGACCGAACGGGCCCGAATTGCTCACGTCGGCGGCGCTGCCCAGGCTCGTCGCCGAGCTTCGCAATCGGTACGACGTCGTGTTGTTCGACACGCCACCGCTGAATGCCGGGATCGACGCCTACGCAATCGGTTCGGCACTCTCCAACATGGTCGTGGTGCTGCGCGCCGGAAAAACGGAGCGGCGTTTAGCGGCCGCGAAGCTGCTCTTGGCCGACCGCCTTCCGATCAACATCCTGGGGGCGGTGCTGAACGCAGTGCAGTTGGAAGGCGAGTTCCAATACTACGGCTATGCCTCGGGCTACGACTACAGCCACGACGAGGACGAAACGACGTCGCAGTCGAAGGTGTTGCAAAAAACCTGATCACGCTGGCTTGTTGCGGCGAATCGGAATTTGTGGGACGACCGCAACACGTTCAGCGGTTCCATGCGGCGCGGGTCACACGCGCGTTTTGGATAACCCGTTTTGAATCAAAGACTTACGAATATCTGCATTTGATCCGCGCGCGAGCACGCAGGGTGCATGAGGTTCCCCCGCGCTGTCGGTCCTTGACGTAGAGGCCGAAGCGGTCGGATATCTTGGTACTCACGCAGCCGAGTGGAGGGTTGTACCCCCCATGCAGGGTTTGCAGGCAAGTTTTTCTCGTCCGTTGCGAGTGCGGTCGGCGGGCACCGTCGAGACGAAGTCGCTGGGCAGGACTAGCACCACTCGTCCTGCCCTCTTCGTCGAGGCGGAGCACGCGATCACTACGACCGCGTTCGCCGACGTCGGGTTCGCGCTCGGCTCGGACAACGAGGTCGCCCCTCGCGAGCGCGACGAATCCGTCTCACGTGCCCTGAACATCGTCATCGCCGTGGTTGGGCTCGTCGTACTGGCACCGCTCATCGCCCTGATCGCTCTGGCGATTAAGCTGACCTCGCGCGGCCCGGTGCTTTATTCGCAGACGCGCGTTGGCGTGGACCGTCGTTGGCGCTTCGCACGGAATTGTGACCGGCGTCTCTACGATCACGGTGGCCGACTGTTCACGATGTACAAGTTCCGCACGATGCAGTTGAACGCGGAGCCCGACGGCCGAGCGGTCTGGGCGTCGAAGGCCGATCCGCGTGTCACGCTGATCGGCAGGTTCCTGCGCGGCACGCGTCTCGACGAGGTGCCGCAGTTGTGGAACGTGCTTCGCGGAGACATGAACATCGTGGGCCCGCGCCCAGAGCGACCGACGATCGTCGCCGAGCTCCGCCGCCACATTCCCGAATACCAGCAGCGACAGCGGGTGAAGCCGGGAATCACCGGTTGGGCGCAGGTCAACCAGTCGTACGACGCGTGCATCGACGACGTGCGGCAAAAGGTTCAGTTCGACCTCGAGTACGTGCGTCGTCAGGGCGTCATGGAAGATCTCCGCATCATGTCGATGACGGTTCCCGTGATCCTGTTCCGCAAGGGCGGCTGGTAGGCTTCGCTCCCGAAGTGGAAAGGCCGACTCGCTCGAGTCGGCCTTTTGTTTTCCGCTGATCGCCCAATCGATCCGCGCGCGGCCGCGGGCTCGAGGCGGATGTTACGCGGCGGGCGTCACCACGTCGCGTCGAGTCGGCTCCCAGATCTTGTCCTCGCGCGCCCGAAGCAACCTGAGGACGGCGTGGATCACGGCGAGATTCGCGGCGACGCCGAACGCCACCACGCCGAGGAGCCGGGGCATCCGTTGCGACTCGGGCCAGAGCGCGCCGATCGAGGGCGATCAGCCCGACGAGCGCGGCGCCGGCGACGATGGACAGCAGCCAGGGATAGGACCTGGCCAGAAACGCGACAGCCGCGATTGCCGGAACCCCCGCGAGTGGAACCAGCCAGCGGCACACTTTGTGGCTGATCAGCATCCAGGCGAATACGCCGTACCGCATCGGGTCCATCATCGATCGAACCTTGAGAAGCGTTTCCATACCGCGAGAGATCGTGCGCACCTTCCGTGTATACTCGCGGCGCAGCGAGTGAGTGCGAGGCACGTACGCGATCGCGTCATCCACCGATACGGCACGGAACCCGTGCGCTCGAGCGGTCAGCGGCGCGGAAAAATCACGGCTCAGGTCCGACGGGACGGGAATCCGGTGCAGGTCGGTACGGATGGCATAGCAACATCCCGAGGCGCCGACGATGCCGCCCGCGCGCGTTTCCAGCGCCCGGAGTCGCATCTCGAACTGGACGTACCCCGCCTCGACGGTATTGGCGGACGAGTCGCTGGCTGCCACGCTGACATCCCGTCCCGAAGCGACACCGACTGTGGGATCCGCGAGTCGAGCGACCAAGTGCCGAACGGCGGCCGGGTGAAGTCGGATCGAAGCATCCGAATTGACGACGATGTCACCGCGAATCATCTCGCATGCCGCGTTCTCGAGCGCCGTCTTTCCGCTCCGAACAGGAACGCGGAGCAACTCGACGCCCCTGTCGGCATACCCTCGAACGATTTTCTCCGTCTCATCCGTCGACGCATCCGACACAACCAGTATCTGCCGCCGGTCGGCGGGGTAGTCCTGCGCCAACAGTGCCTCGACCGCACCCGCGATCTGACGGGCTTCGTTGTATGCGGGCACGACCATCGTGACGGTGGGCCACCGTTCCGTGTCCAGGGCGGGCTCGTCGGCGGCGCGTCGGGCCTGCGCAACGACCCACAGCAGCGCGGGATAGAGGATGTAGCTGTATAAGAGGAGAACGATCGGCAGCAGTGCCACGACTGTCGCGATTCGGTTCATCGGCTGGTGGTCGGTCGGCTACAGGACCGCGGGTTGCAGGTTCACTTGGAAAGACACCCAATGCGCGGAAAGGTCATCGGTCGTCCTGACCGCGGCACGATCCGTTGCTTGTCTAATCGCTCCTCGTCGATAGGTTAACACGTTGGCGCTCAAGTGGCTTTGCGCCATGCATTTGAGGCACCAATAGGCCGCAGACCTCATGCCCCCGACGCCCCTCAGACGCCCCCCCACTCCGACGACCGTTGGCCGACCGGCGCAGTTGACGCCTCGTGTCGGCCGCGTTCGCGTGGCGGCGCGTCCAATCGACTCCGCTCCTTTGTGGAAGGATCCGTTTCGCATCGGGATCCTGGCGCTCCTGATCGACACGATCGCGAAGGCTACGGGAGAGATCCCAGCGGCCGCCGCGATCCGACCCGGCCTGTTGCTGTTCGGGTTCTGCGCTTTCTACGCCGTACTGAAACCCGCCCGCGCGGTGAACCAGGCCGTCTTTCGACAGCGGGTCCCGCAACTGATCGTCGCCCAGGCCATTCTCGCGTGCGCATCGGCGCTCTTCGGGATCTCCCTCGGGCACTCGGCGAGCTACATCATCACAATTTACTGGAAGACCCTCGCGGTCGCTCTCCTCCTGATCATCAGCCTCAGGAACATGAGCGACGTCCGTCACATGGTCTGGGCGACGGCGGCCGGCGGCGTCCTGCTGTCGTTTACGGCGGTCTTCATCGACCACATCAGCAAGACGCGCAGCAACGCCGTCTACGACGCGAACGACATCGGCGCGATCGTCGTGATGACGCTGCCACTGGTGATCATGGCCGCGCAGCTCGCGAAGGGAATCCGGCGGCTCATCTGGTTCGGCGGGCTCGGGCTGATTGCGGTAACGATCGTCATCTCGGATTCGCGCGGCGCGTTCATCGGGCTCCTCGCCGTCGGCATCGCCCTGCTGCTGTTCCTGCCCGGCATATCGGTGATCAAGCGACTCATGTACCTCGGCGCGATCACGATAGTGCTGACCCTGTTCGCTCCCGCGGGCTACTGGGATTCGATGAAGAGCATCATCGTGAATCCCACGGCCGACTACAATTGGGACGCTGGTCAGGGCAGACGTCAGGTTGCCCAGCGCGGAATGGGGTACATGTTCGAGTATCCGATTTTCGGACTCGGGATCGACAACTTCGCGATGCAGGAGGCGATGTACTCCGATTACGCCAAGGTAACCTTGGCGAGCGGCCACGGCGTGAAGTGGTCGGCACCGCACAACTCCTGGGTGCAAGCCGGCGCCGAGACGGGCATTCCCGGTCTCATCCTGTGGGGCGCCCTGGTCGTCGGCAGCGGCGTTCAACTGGTATGGCTTCGACGCAGAATGCCGAAGGCTTGGGCGACCACAGGCACGATCGATCAGCGCTTCGCATACCTCGCCACGCTCTACGTTCCGATTGCGCTTCTGGGATTCGTGGTGTCCGCGACGTTCGTGTCGTTCGCTTGGAGCGACCAATCGTACGTCCTCCCGGCCATCGCGATGGGAGTCCAAATGTGCTGCGAACTACAGTTTGGCTTGACCAGAAAGTCTCCTACGCAAATGCGGCGCACCGCGCGGGGCGCGCGCGTAGCGCGGCCAAGCACGGCCTAGAAAGCCACCCCGCCAGGATCGACTGACGCGCGAATGAAACTTCTCCACGTCGTCGGAGCACGACCCAATTTCCCCAAGCTCGCACCGGTGCACCGCGCGGCCGAGGCCGCGGGGTACGATCAGTGCGTCGTGCACACTGGGCAGCATTACGACGATGCGCTCTCGGCGTCGTTCTTCCGCGACCTGAGCATCCGCCCGCCGGACGTCAATCTCGAGGTCGGCTCGCTGTCGCACGCCGCGCAAGTCGCGCGAATCATGGAGCGTTTCGAGCCGGCCCTCGAGCGGTACGCGCCCGACTGGGTCGTGGTCTACGGCGACGTCAACTCGACCGCCGCCGCGGCGCTGGTCGCGTCGAAGATGAACGTCCGCGTCGCCCACGTCGAAGCCGGGCTTCGCAGCTACGATCGGACGATGCCCGAAGAGATCAATCGAATCGTGACCGACCGCCTCGCCGACCTGCTCCTCGTCCCGTCGCGCGACGCCGTCGCGACGCTGCGCGCGGAGGGAGAGCCCGACGAGGAGATCGAGTTCGTCGGCAACGTGATGATCGATTCGCTGTTCTTCGCGCTCGACGCGGCGAGACGCACCGGGTTTCGCGAGTCGATCGGACTGACGCGCGGCACCGCGGTCGTCGTGACGCTGCACCGTCCGTCGAACGTGGACAACCCCGAGCGGCTCGCGGCAATCGCGAAGGCGCTCGGCCGACTGGCCGAGCACGCGCCAGTGGTGTTCGCGGCTCACCCGCGCACGACCCAGCGGTTGGCGGCGGCGGGGCTCTCGCTCGGCAAGACCCGGTTGCTCGAGCCTCTGCCGTATCCGAAAATGCTGAATCTCGTGGAAGGGGCGCGGGTAGTCATCACCGATTCCGGCGGCCTGCAGGAGGAGACCACGGCGCTGGGCGTGCCCTGCCTCACGGTTCGCGAGAATACGGAACGACCGATCACGGTGACCGAGGGAACGAACACGTTGGTCCCGGAGCCGAGCGAGCTCGTCGAAGCGGCGATGCGTGCGGCGCGGCCGGCAGGCGAGCGACGCCCGGACGGGTGGGACGGCCATGCGGCGGAGCGCATCGTCGACGCGTTTCGCGCGCGCGCGACCGCGACGTCACGCGGGCTGAATCCTGTGGGCGCTACCTGAGGCCCAGCGGCTGATGTCGCTGCCCCAATCCTATTTCGAGCCGACCGTCAACGACGCCGCCAAGGCGCCCCCTCGCCCGCGGCGCCTGCTGCTCTTGAGCTATCACTTTCCGCCCGACGGAGCCGTAGGAGGGCTGCGGTGGGAGCAGATGGCGAGATTCTTCAGCGCGAACGGCTGGCAGGTCGACGTGATCATGCGCGATCTCACCCGGCTTCCCTCCCCTGACGCGCGCCGTCTGCAACGGCTGCCGGACGACGTGCGGGTCTATTCCGCGACCGAGATCGACCCGTGGCTCGCGCGAATGGAGGCCGGCATGCTGCGAGTCGCGCGATCGCTGCGGCCACGGCGCGCGAACGCCGTCGTATCCGGCGGTGAGGGCGCCGTCGGCCTTACGACCGGTCGCGCACGGAAGAAGAGCTGGCTCATTCACACCCACGCGGCCCTCGTGCACGTCGAGCGCGAGCGCTCATGGGGGCGCGCGGCGATCGAGATCGGAGCCGAGCTCGGACGGGCCAATCGCTACGACGTCGTCGTCAGCTCCGGGCCGCCGCACATGGTGCACGACGCGGGCAGGACGCTAGCGCTGCGGCTCGGCGTCCCGTTCGTCATGGATCTTCGCGACCCCTGGAGCGCGTTCGAGCTCGAGCACGGCGATTCAACCAGCCGCGTGTGGTTCGCGATCGCGCGCCACTACGAAAGGCGCGCGATTCAGACGGCCAGCCTCGTGGTAATGAACACCGATCTCGCGCGCGACGAGATGCGCCGGCTGTATCCCGATGCGGCCGAGCGCATCATCACGGTCGGCAACGGCGCGGATGACGAGCCGATTCCTGCCACGGAGAGCAACGGACGATTCGTCGTTCGCTTCGCCGGCACGATCTATCTGGATCGCGATCCCGGACCGTTCTTCCGCGCGGCCGCCGCGGTCGTGCGACGCCAGCATCTGACGCCATCGCAATTCGGCGCGGAGTTCATCGGCGAAGTGCGCGAGTTCGCGGGCCGAAGCGTGAGTACGATTGCCGAGGAGGAAGGCTTCGGCGAGTTTCTGACGCTGGGTGACGCGCGGCCGCGCGACGACGCGCTGCGATTCACCGCCGGCGCGACGATGCTCCTCAACCTGCCCCAGGCCACGCATCAGTGCGTGCCGGCGAAGCTGTTCGAGTACGTGCGTTTTGATTCATGGTTGCTCGTGCTCGCCGAGCCGCACAGCGCCACGGCACAATTGTTTCGCGGCACGACGGCCGACGTCGTGGCGCCGAACGACGTGGATGGCATGGCCGACGTGATCGAGCGGCGCTACCTCGAATTCGTCGCCGGCCGACGTCCCGAGGCGATCGGCCGAGATGGACGCTTCGACCGTCGTCGTCAGGCGGCGATCCTGTCGGACCATCTTTCCAAAATCATCACGGGATGAATCGCGGGCTCAAACGTCTCGCGGAGGCGGCGATCGTCGGGAGCGGCGTGACACGTCTGACGCGTTACGCCCATCGCTCGCGGGTATTGGTGCTCGCGTATCACAACATCGTTCCGAACGGCGAAACCGCCGATGGCGATTGGAACCTCCACCTTCCTCAGCGCGAGTTCGCGCTTCACCTCGACACGATTGGCCGGACGCACGACGTCGTTCCGCTCGCATCCATCTTCGATCCGCCGACCCGCGCGAGACCGAGGGTCGCGATCACGTTCGACGACGCGTACGCCGGCGCGCTCCACGCCGGCCTGCGCGAGCTCGAGCGGCGCGGCATGCCCTCGACGATCTTCGTCGCCCCGGGGCTGCTGGGTCGCGTCACATGGTGGGACGCGCTGGCTACGCCCGGTCAAGCCGGACTTCCCGAGATCGTTCGCAATCACGCCCTCGAGCAGCTTGCCGGAAAGGGCGATGGCGTCGTGAGCTGGGCCAAGACGGCGGGCCACTTTCCGGCTGGACTCAACCCGCGTCCGCGCGTCGCACGGTTGGAGGAGCTCAAGCGCGCGGCGTCAAGTCGAGGCGTGACCTTGGGCTCGCACACCTGGTCCCACCCCAACCTGCGCGCTCTTACGGCGGACGATGTGCGCGGGGAGCTGACATCGTCGCTCGAGTGGCTCCATGCATGGTTCCCCGAAACGACGATTCCCTGGCTGAGCTACCCCTACGGATTCTGGTCCGAGTCGGTCTCCGAGATCGCCGCCGAGGCGGGCTACGCCGCGGCCGTTCGCGTCGAAGGCGGCTGGGTCGCCTCCGGCGGAGCGCCCTCGCCGTACGCAATCCCGCGACTCAACGTCCCGTGCGGGATGTCGGTCAACGGACTGTCGCTGCGCCTCGCCGGGATCGCGGCGGGGCGCTGACGTCGTTCGGAACGGATTCGAAGATCTCGAGAAAGCGCTTTTCGTCCTCGCGCCAGTTGTACTTCTCCGCCGCGGCGCGACGGCCGTTTTGAGCAAGCCGACGCCGCATCGCGCCATCCCGCAGGAGATCGACCACCGCCGAAGCCAGCGACGCCGAATCGCCCGGTGTGAAGAGCACGCCCGCTCTCGTTTCCTCGAGAATGCGCCGCATGGGCGGTAGATCGGACGCGACGATCGGCACGCCCGCCGCCATGTAGTCGAACAACTTGTTCGCCAACGTGATCTTCACGTGGCGGCCCGGCAGGAAAGGCAGCAGTCCGACGTCCGACGCCGCGTAGAGCTCGGGGAGCGACGCCATGCTCCCTCCACCCCAGCAAATCGACGCAAGACTCGAGGCCTTTTTCGGCGATCAGTCGTTCGACGCCGCGGCGTTCGTCGCCGTCGCCGGCGACGACGAGCCGCGTCCTGGGAAACACCGCGCGAATGGCAGGCAATGCGCGCACAATGTCGGCGACCCCCCGGTCCCACATCAGAATGCCGACGAACAGCAGGACGAAGTCGTCGAACGTCGGATCATCGCGGGCCGGGTCGCGCGGAACGGCGCGGATTGCGTCGACGTCGGCCGGCGTGTTCCCCACGTGGACCACTCGATCGGGAGCGACGCCCATGCGGAGACAGCGTTCCCGCGACTCCTCCGACACGACGATGACGGTATCGGCGCGGCGAAGCACGGCTCGCTCGACGAGCGCCGCCGCGCGGGGGCTCTTCACCGCACGATCGAGCAACGACGCGCGGCCGAACTCGACCCGGTCGCGGAGAAACTCCGGGTAGACCTCGGCCATGTCGTACACTACGGGAACTCCGAGGCGTCGTCCCACCGCCAGCGCGGTGAGCGCGAGGGGAAGGTCGCGCACCAGAATGCAATCGGCCCGACATTCCGTGGCCGCGCGGAGAATCGAGAAGAACCAGACCGGATTGGCGGGAAACGGAAAGTTGATGACGCGGTTGAGCGTCCCGCCCGCCGCACCAATGCACGGCAGCCGCCTCACCGTCATCCACGATGTCTCTTCCGTGCGAGCCTGACATCGGTCGTTTCGCGAAATCAGAACCACACGGTGTCCCGCCGCCGCGAGGCTTCGTGTCTCCTTGGCGACGCGGGTGGCTCGCCAGGGCCAGTCGCCGTCGTAGATGCAGAGGATCGCCTTTCCGCCTCGCGATGAGGCGAGATGCGAATCGGGCGCGGTCACTGCACCCAGCGCTCGGCCCATGCCTGGTACATGAGCACGGCCCAGAGTCCGTGGGCCATGCCGCCGCGACCGCGATGCAGGTCGCCCCACGCGCGCCGTACGGGAGCGGGGTCGAACCCGCTGTCGCGGAGCCTGGATTCGGACACCAACTGCTCCCCCCAATCCCGCAGACTCCCGCGGAGCCAGGCGGCGATCGGCACTTCGAAGCCCATCTTCGGGCGATCGACGAGTGACGAGGGCACGTAGCGATTCAGTACCTGGCGCAGGATCCATTTTCCCCGACCGTCGCGGATCTTCATCGCGAGCGGAAGCCGCCACGAGAACTCGACCACGCGATGATCCAGCAGGGGCACCCGCACTTCGAGGCTCACCGCCATGCTCGCGCGATCGGTCTTCGCGAGAAGATCGTCGGGCAGATACACCGCTTGATCCGCCAGCATCATGCGCTCGATGAGCGTTCCGAGGTCGGCGCCGAGAAGCCGCTCGAACTGCCCCGACGGTTCCGTTTGCCCGCACACGATCGACTCGGGACGCTGCCAGGCTGATACCATCGAGCGGTAACGAGCGGTCGCATCCGTCGCGTCGAGCAGTGCGCCGAGGCTGTCGACCTTGTCTCCCGGGCGCCGGACACGAAGGCGCGGAGGAAGCATCGTTCCCACCCCGCTCGCGATCGTATCCAGCGCGGATGGCGGCAGTGAACGGACGGCGCCGGCGAGCAGGCGACGCGCGGGGAGTGGCGCGCGACCCACCAAACCGACGAGACGTTGGCCGCGGACATAGCGATGGTAGCCGCCGAACAACTCGTCGCCGCCGTCACCCGAGAGGGCGACGGTGACCGCGCGGCGCGCCAGTTGGCATACGAGGAACGTCGGGATCTGCGAGGAATCGGCGAACGGCTCGTCGAACATCGTCGGCAGACGCGGCACCACTTCGAGCGCGTCCCTGTCGGTGACGATCAGCTGCGTGTGCTTCGTCCGCAGATGCTGCGCGACGCCGGCCGCGAATGGCGCCTCGTTGTATTCGGGATGGTCGAACCCGATCGAAAAGGTCTCGACGGGCCGCGCTGACGCCTTTTGCATCAGCGCCACGACGACCGAAGAGTCGACGCCGCCGGACAGAAGCGCGCCGAGCGGCACGTCGGACTGCATCTGCCGCGCGACGGCATCGCCGAGCAGGGTATCGAGCTGTTCGATCGCCTCGGCGTCCGAACCGGTGAAAACGTTCGCGAGTCCGCGGCGCGCCGCATCTTCCGCGGACCAGTACGTCTCGGGCGCGGGCAGCGGCTTCGCCGGATCGGTGACGTGCAGGAGGTGACCGGGAGGCAGCTTGGTGACGTGCCGGAAGATCGACCGGGGCGCCGGCACGTACAGATAGCGCAGATACGCCGTGAGAGCCTCGCGATCGATCGTCGAGTCGAAGTCGGGCGCCGCGCGGACGGCCTTGAGCTCCGACCCGAACGCCACGACGCCGCTCTTGGCGTAGACGTACAGCGGTTTGATGCCGAGCTGATCGCGCATCAGCGACAGGCGGTGCCGCTCAGCGTCCCAGACGGCGATGGCGAACATGCCGACGAGGCGGCGGACGGCGGCGTCCACCCCCCACTGCTCGAAGGCGGCGAGAATGACCTCGCTGTCCGAATGGCCGCGCCAGTGGGCGCCATGCGCCTCCAGCTCCTTGCTCAGATCCCTATAATTGTAGATCTCTCCATTGAAGACCATCGTGTAACGGCCCGTGGCGGACCGCATCGGCTGGTGGCCCGCCTCCGTGAGATCGAGAATGGCGAGCCGGCGAAACCCGAGGCCGACACCTTCGGCCGCGTCACGCCACGTGCCGGCGTCGTCCGGGCCGCGATGGACGATAGGCGCGATCATCCGCGCGAGAACCGCATCCAAGGCGTCCCCCGACAGCGACCCGCGCCTCACGAGGACTCCGGCCACGCCGCACATCAGGACGCTTCCGAGCCCACCGGCGTCTGCTCCCGAAGGCGGGTGCAGATCTCGGCGAGGTAGTAGTCGCCGAGTTGATCACGATGGAGATACCGGTCGAAGAAATCGCGCGCGTTTCGACAGATCGCTTCCCGGGCGCGCGCGTCGCGAACATAGTGGTCGCACAGTTCGACGAGATCGCTCAAATCCGGCTTGGCGTACACGATGTGGATGCCCGGCTCGAGCTCGCGGTGCAAACGATTCACGTGCCCGGGCGAGATGATGCAGGCGCCGACCCCGAGATAGTCGATGAGGCGATAACAGAGGTCGCCGTTGCCCGGGACGTCGATGCACACTTTCGAGCGCGCGACATCACGCAGGAACCGCGAATAGCGCCGCAGTTGACCCCCGCCCTCGTACGCGAAGCGCTGCTGCCCTTCGAGCGCGCGAAGAATCGCCGAGCGGGTTTCGCGCGCGAAGCCGAGCGAGAAACGCCCATACACATCGTAACGGAAGTTCGCTCGATCGCGTTGCCGCCGTAGATGGGCGAGATATCTGTATCCCTCGTCGCCCCCCATGACGAAGCCGCCGGGTATGATCGACCGGATGCCGTACCCCGGCTTGACGAACTGCATCTTGAAGTAGACCAGGACCTCGCGCGCCAGCTGCTCATGGACTCGCGAAAAATCGCTGAAGTCGATAATGGCTCTGGAACGCCGCCCTCCGTACTCGACTTCGAAGGGCACGACGCCTTTGTATTCGCCGTGTAGCGGCTCGAAATCGACGAACTCGACGCGGGCGCGCTCCTGAAACCGCGCCAATAGCGGAATCACCCATCGCTCGGTCGGCGGCCATTCGTACCGCTTGGGCCAGTAGATCACGAGATCCTTCGTGAAATCGCCGGGCAGCGGCCAGGTGGGCTGGCGCGACGGAAGCCGTGATGCGCGCGCGCGAAGCGCGACCTCGGCGGTGATGTCCGCGAGTCGGCCGGGGCTCCATCGGCTCATGTTCATGCGGGCGTTCTCGCCCGCGCGCGATCGAGTCGCGCGATCACGGGGCGTCCCCACCGCCGAGCGCGGCTCGAAGCTTGTTTCGCACGGTGCGCCCGACGAGCCGGCCGAGGGCCGCCGGAGGCACGCGCCAGAAGTGCGCGAGGGCATACGGGTACACGGCGCGACGCTGGTCGCGCCAGGTTTGCGCGATCGCGCGCTCGTAGTCGGCGGCGGACAGCGCGCCAATCTCGTCGGCGCGCACGAGCGGGATGTCGGCCGGCTCCACGACCGGACCGTAGTTCCGAGCGAGACGTGTGACGCGCACGGACGCCGAGGTCACGATTCCGCTCGCGACATCGGCTTGGAGCAGGAGCCCGCGCCGAAAGGGCTCGTACCACACCATGTCGCCGACGCAGTTGCCCAGGCTGTACGCGATCACGCCGGCTCGGTATCGCTCGACGGGCCGAGCCACGTGCGGGTGATGGCCGAGGATCAGCGTCGCGCCGGCGTCGATCAGCGATCTCGCAAACTCCGTTTCGTCCACGGACGGCACCGGAACGAACTCTTCGCCCCAGTGAAGCGACACGAGCAGCGCGTCGACGTCGGGCCGCAGACGGGCCACGTCGTCGCGGATTTCATCCGGCGATCCTTCGGCGTACGGCGGCTCCGCGTCGCCGTACTGACGCGGCCTGAGACAATAGGCGAGAACACCGACACGCACGCCGTTGGCGACGAGCGTCACCGGCGCGCTCGCCCATGGCGCGGCACCGCGGATGCCGCATGGCGTGATTCCCGCCGCTCGAAGCGACGCCAGCGAGTCGTGAAACGCATCAACGCCGTGCTGCACGGCATGGTTGTTCGCAACGTTCAGGACCGTGAAGCCGGCGGCGCGGAGCATCGGCGCGAAGCGAGGATCGCCGCGCATCTGCCGAGACGCCAAGCTCGACGTCGCGATCGTACGCGCGGAGAGCGGGACTTCGAGGTTTCCGAACACCACGTCGGCCCGCAGCGCCCCCGCCCCGCCCACACGAATTCCGTCGAGCACGGACGTGAGATCGGAGTTGGCGTAGCGGCTTCCAAAGCCGAAACCCACCGAGGTCGGCGAATCCCCCAACTGGAGGTCGCCCACGGCGGCCACGCGAATCACGAGGCGCCCATCGGCGACTGGCCGACAAGGGGAGCCAGTTCCGCCGGAGCGGCCGCGAGGTTCTGCTCCGCCCAGACGTAGACGTTGCCGAGGAGCCAGAGCGCTTCGCCGCGATCGCGCGTCCCGCTGGCGTGCTCGTCGACGATGCCCCGAACGACGGTTTCGTCGAACAGCTCCGCGGCGGGGTGTGCCGGATCGCGAAGTCGTGCGAGAAGCGGCGCGAAGACCGGTGATCGGAACCAGGCGTCGAGAGGAATGCCGAACCCGGATTTTGCGCCGCGTGTGATCGCCGGACTCAGATACCGCTCGCCGACCCGCTTCACCACTCGTTTGTTTTCGCGGCCAGCCAGCTTGAGACGACCGGCGACGCGAAGGCCCCACTCGACCAGCGAAACATCGAGGAACGGCACGCGACCTTCGAGGCTCGCCGCCATGGACATTCGATCGATGCGATCGAGCGCGCAACCGAGGTAGGTCAGCAATTCGTAGCGCGACAGCGTGGCGACGGCTCCGTCGTTCGAACTGGCCCGGGCGAGAAGCGCACGCCGCTCGTCGAGCGCCGCGTCCACCGGACCGCGTGACAATCGCCCCACGAGCTCCGGTCCTACGTACGCAGAGTTGAAGAGGATCGCGTCGTCGAGACTCTCGCGCAGGCTGTCCGCCACCTTCGCCAGCCGATGACCGGAACCCACGGCGGCGAGCGATGCCAGCATTCCGCGAACCACCGCCGGCAGCGGCGTCCGCCGCGCCGCGCCAGCGCGCGACGTGATAGCGCGGATAGCCGCAAAAGAGCTCGTCGGCCCCCTCTCCCGTGAGGATCACCGTCACGAACTCGCGCGCGAACCGGCTCAGCTGGTACAGCGGAATCGAATTCGGATGACTGAGCGGCTCATCATGGTGCCAGATGAGACGCGGCAGAAGACCGAGAAACTCCCGCGGCTCGGCGATCACGACGTGGTGATCGGATTTGATGCGGCGCGCCGTGTCGGCGGCGAGCGCGCTCTCGTCCCATGCCCGGTCTTCGAACCCGACGGCGAAGGTTTGGAGCGTATGGGGCGACGAACTAGCGGCGAACGTGCTCACGAGCCCGGAGTCCACGCCGCCACTACAGAACGTCCCGAGCGGCACGTCGCTCATCATCTGCGCCCCGACGGCGCGGCGGAGCAACCCGTCGAGCTCCTCGGCGGCCTCGTCGAGAGACATCCGGGGGCCTTCGTCGAGCGGCGGAGTCCAGAAGGCGGCGACGGTGAGGCGCCCCCGCTCGAACACGGCCGTGTGTCCGGCGGGGAGGCGGCGAATGCCGTCGAAGAACGAATTCGCCCCGGCGATGTAGCGGAAGATCAGGTATTCCTGCAGGCTCTCGCGACGCACCCGAGCGGGGATGCCGGCGGCGAGAATCGCCTTGATCTCGGAGGCGAAATACAGCGTGCCGTCGCGGACGCAGTAAAAGAGCGGCTTGATGCCGAGATGGTCGCGCGCCAAGAGCACGGCGTCCGCGGCGCACGTCATGAATCGCGAGGGCGAACATCCCGTTCAGCCGCTTCACGAATTCGTCGCCCCACGATTCATAGGCGTGGACGAGCACTTCCGTGTCGCAGTGCGTGCGGAACCGGTGCCCCAGCTTCACCAATTCGGTGCGCACCTCGAGGAAATTGTAAATCTCTCCGTTGTACGTGACCCAGACCGTGCCGTCCTCGTTCGCGAGCGGCTGCGCTCCGCCGGCGAGGTCGATGATGCTGAGGCGACGATGGCCGAGTGCGACGCCGGCCTCGATGTGCATGCCTTCGCCGTCAGGGCCGCGGTGCGTGATCGCCTCGCGCATGCGGCAAGCGATACTCGCGTCGACCGGCCGGGAAGGATCGCCGTGCGCGAAGCCGCAGATGCCGCACACTATCGGTCGCCTCGCCGAACCAGCGCGGATCTCGCCGAGCTCACGACTTCATCTCGTTGACGACCATCCGCAGTTTTCCCCGTCGGGTGCGCGGGATCGCCGTCACGCGCACGACGTCGACGCGCATTGCGGGCCCAAGGCGGTTTCCAAGTTCCGCCAGAAGCATCGCGCGCTCGGCGTTGGGGACCTCGGCCTCGGCGACATATTCGACGCGGACGTGATCCGCCGCGTCCTGGACGATGCGCGACTCGTAGAACGACGACACAGCCTTGAAGATAGGATCGAGACGCCCGACGCGCCGGCCATCCGGCGTGACGACGACGTCGTCGCTGCGTCCCAGCAGGCCCTCGATCACGGGCATTTTGCGGCCACAGTCGCACTCGCGATCGGCGAAGACGGCGAGGTCGCCGGTGCGATAGCGGATGAGCGGCATGATCGGATTGACGAAGCCGGTGGCGGTAATCTCGCCCACTTCACCCGGCCGCGCGGGGACTCCGTCGTTGAGAAGCTCGACGACACCGAACTCCGAATTCACGTGATAGCTGCCGCGTTCACATTGCGAAATGAAGGCGGCCATCTCGCCTCCCCCGTAATGGTCGAACACTGGCGCCGCGAAGGCTTCGACGAACAACCGCCGCACCTCCGGCGCGAGCGTCTCGGAGGAGGTGATCACGGCAACGGGGCGAATGCTCTCGATTCCGTGATCGACGACGTACCGGGCGATCGGCTCGAGGCTCGATGGATAGCTGTCGATCAAATGCGGCTTCCACCGGGACAAATGTGCCACATACTGCGGAATGGTCCCTGGGCCAATGTGATACGACGAGTACAGGACAGCGCCGCCCGCTGCGTTGTGACGCCAGTATGGCGGCCGGTCCTGGCCGGGCGGCACGATTGTTCTCCCCGCAAAAGTCGCGACGCGCGCCCGTTGGGGGACTCCGGCCCATTCTCGCAACCGTGCGAAGAACGCATAATTGCGCTGGAGCGATGATCGATCACAGTAGATTGTCAGGGGCGTACCCGTCGTGCCCCCGGTGTGGACCTCGAGCAAGTCGCCCTTTCGCGGGGCCCCCGAAACAAACTGCTGAAGATGTCGGCGGACGTCGTCCTTGTTTATGGTTGGGAGGTCGCGTAACTCGTCGAGGTGAGTGAGCGTCGAGTAGGAAGCGCGGAGGCCTCGGTACCACGGGACGGTCTCGACGGCTTTTGCGATCATCTCGTTGGCACGAGCAAGCTGTATGACCTGAAGGTCACTCGCTGAATACCATTGGGTACGGTGAAGCTCGTCCAGGACAGCCGGGTGCACGCCGCCGTATCGGCGGCTTCGCAGCGACAGCCCGTAGGTCGACAGGAGGACGTTCTGCGCCCAGACCGGAAGGCCAAAATACAGTTGCGTTGGCAGGTTCATGGGCTTCCCGTCCGGACACGGGATGGAGCAGGACGACGCATCGAGAAGGACGAGCGGGATGTACTCCAGGTGACCAATGAATAAGCCCCGATCACGGGCTTGTGCAGCCATCACCGGGGCATCGAACGCGTGAGTGACGCTGCGGTGCCGTCGTCGGGCGGAAAACCTCGCGCGCTCTATGTCTACCAGGGAGATTGGCCTCGCAACGCGACGCGGGTGAGGAAACAAACTCAGGCGCTGGCGGAGGACGGGTTTTCGGTGCGTTTGCTCGCAGGCAATCCGAATCGGAAGCCCCGCCTGGAAATCAACGACTGGATGGAAATCGAGCGGGTTCCGGCGATGAGCGGCCGTGCCGGATCAGTGTTGGGGTTCCCAATCTTCGCCAACCCATTTTGGATCTGGCAGATCTGGCGAGCCGCCCGTCAGTTTCACGCCGATTGCGTCATTGTGCGAGACCTACCTCTGGCACCAGCCGTCCTGCTGGTAGGCGCATCTCTTGGAATACCCGTTCATTACGAGATGGCGGACGTGTACCCAATCGCCTTGCGCGCGAACAGGGCGGATCACCCCGGGCTGGGCTCAAGGCTCGCGAGAAACGCGGCGATTGCCGAGGCGCTCGATCGCATCGTGATTCGCCGTGCGGCTTCCGTGTTTGTGGTGTCCGAGGAGTCCAGAGCGCGATGTCTGTCGCTCGGTGCCTCGCCCGAGGACGTGTCAGTCGTTGGTAACACTCCAGCCCGGCTCACGGACTTGTCGGTGATGCCGCCGATTCCCGCGGACCTCGCGGGCTGGCAGGACCGGGTCATCGTCCTGTTTCTAGGCAACCTCCTCGCCGACCGCGGCCTCGTGGAGGCCATCGACGCCATGGCGCTCGTGAGTCAGGCGGCGCCACAGATAGCGCTCGCGATCGTGGGTGATGGACCCGAGGAGCGGCGCCTGGCCGAGCGAATCGCCTCGCAGGGACTTCAGAGCAGGGTTCGACTGCTCGGGTGGAAGAGTCACGAGGAGCACGAGGCATATTACCGACACGCGTCGATCGGCCTCCTGCCCTTCCTCAGCACAGCGCACATCGAGATCACCTTGCCGAACAAGCTGTTCGACTACATGGGAGCGGGGCTTCCGGTCGTAGCAAGCGACGTCGCGCCGCTGCGCAGGATCGTCGCGGAAACGGGTTGCGGAGCGCTCGTGCCACCCGGCGACGCCCCGCGCCTCGCCGAGACGCTCGTGTCGCTTGCCGCCGACCCGGAGCGACGCCGTTCGCTCGGGGCGGCGGGGCGCGCGGCGATCGAGCGCACATACTCGTGGACCTACGATCGCGAGCGACTGCTTCGCCAGGTGCGCCGCTCGCTGGGGCGTCCCTCGTGATTCCCCTTCCACCGCATGCCGTTTCCTCGGGACTCCGTGTGGTGGTCCTCACCTGCGGAGAACTTGGCTTCGAGGTCGCGAACAGACTGGTGCGCGAAACGGGGGTCGACGTGGTGGCGGTGTTCCGGTCGCCGTGGCTCCGACGGAAGCTGACGCTGCCGCAAAAGTTCCGGCACGTGGTCCGCACGCAGGGGATTCGCGGTCTGTTTCACGTTGCCCGCGCGCGGTTGTTGCCGGAGTCGGCGCCGGTCCGCGAGCCCGCGAAGCTCGAGCCGGCAGTCTCGCTCGTCGAAGTCGACGACTTTCACTCCGCCCCGGCGCGCGAGACGCTGCGCGCGCTTCGATCCGATCTCGGCGTCGTCGTCGGCACGTACGTCCTGCGCGACGGGGTGTACGACATCCCTCGATTCGGGTCCATCAACCTGCATTCGGGCAAAGCCCCGCACTACCGCGGCTCGGCGCCGGCTTTCTGGGAGATGTACAACGGAGAGACCGAGATCGGGATCACGATTCATCGTGTCGCGGCGGCTCTCGACGCCGGGGACGTGCTGAAGCAGGAGACGTTTCCGCTGGACTCGGCCCCGGCGGACGACCCAATGATCTACATCGAGCGCTATCGTCGCGAGGTGCTGCGGCCACACGGGACTCGGATGCTCGTCGAAACGGTTCGAGACATCGCCGCGGGCGCCGCGTGCCCGTGCGCGCAGGATCATCGGCTGGCGCGGACATATCCATCGCCCGCCTACCGGGACGTTCGCGAGCTCAGGGCGCGCGTTCGCCGGCGTCGAGGAGGCGGCTCGTGACCCGCTATTTAAAAAGCCTGCTCGGTTTTCTCACATTTCGTTTGGGTCTCCACCGGGCGCTGCTCCGCAAACGCGCGATCGTCGTGCTGTTCCACCGCGTCGACGACCGATGCGCGTCGGACGCGATCAGCTGCTCCGTGGAGAAATTCGACCGTTTCTGCTCGTTCTTTCGCCGTTACTTTGTCGTCGTTCCGCTCAGCCAGCTCGTGGACAAGCTCCGGCGGGGCGAGGACATCAGCAGGCACTTGGCCATCACCTTCGACGACGGCTATCTCGACAACCACGATGTAGCCGCGCCGCGATTGAAGCAGCAGGACCTTCCCGCGTGCTTTTTCATCGCGACGGATTTCATCGGGAGCACCAAGGTTCCGTGGTGGGACCGTGAGGCGGGCATCGAGTCGGAGTGGATGAATTGGGACCAGGTGCGCGCGCTCGCGGCGCAGGGCTTCGACGTCGGCGCGCACACCTGCAATCACGTCGACCTTGGCCGCGTCTCGGGTGCGGAGGCCCGCCGCGAGATCAGTGAGTCCGGCGCGCGTTTGTCGGCCGAAATCGGCGGGCGTGTGAGCTTGTTCAGCTATCCCTACGGTCGAAGGCACCAGATCACCGAAAACAACCGGCAGTTCATTCGCGACGCCGGGTACGACTGCTGTCTGTCCGCGTACGGCGGGAACGTGGCGAAGGAGGCGAGCCTCTACGATTTGCGGCGAATACCAATCGCCCAGTGGCATCTGACCGCGTATCAGTTCGGCTTCGAGGCGATCAGAGGCCGCCTATGGACCGCCTGAAGCTCTACCGTCTGTACTGGCGTGCCGAGCGTCTGATCGCTCCTGGGGTCAAGTACTCGCAGGAGGAATACGAGGAAGAATTGTTCAGAAGCGTGAAGCCGGACGCCGTATGGCTCGATCTCGGCTGCGGACGCTCACTGCTCCCGAGCTGGCGCGCGGAGCAGGAAAAGCGTCTCACGCAACGCGCCGCCTCCCTCGTCGGCATCGATCCAGACCTGCCTGCGCTTCGTGACAACCACTCCTTGACTGAGCGCGTCGCCGGCGACGCCTCCCAGCTGCCCTTTCGCGACGAGACGTTCGATGTCGTTACCGCCAACATGGTCGTGGAGCACCTCGTCGAGCCCGAACGACAGTTTCGCGAGGTGGCTCGCGTGCTGCGAACCGGAGGCTTGTTCATCTTTCACACGCCGCATGCGCACGGCTACGACACGCTCGCGGCGAGAGCGATTCCGGATTTCGCGAAGAAGCGGTTCGCGTTGTGGCTCGAGGGTCGAAAACCGGAGGACGTTTACCCGACCTTCTACCGCGCGAACACGCGCCGCCAGGTGGCGGCCGCGTCGTCCAAGGCCGGGCTGCACGTGGAAAGCATGCGGCTGCTCGTGAGCACCGCGGCGACGGCCATGATACTTCCGCTGGCCATCGTAGAGCTCGCGTGGATTCGCCTGCTGATGACCGAGCCGATGAAGTCGCTGCGACCCAACGCGATCGTCATCCTTTCCAAGCGGGATGGGTGATCGCCGTTGGCGGTCCGCCGCAGTGACGCTACGCGGAGCGCCGGCTCGCGACGGCCGGCGCCTTTCCCTCGTACACGCGCTCGTACGCGCGCACCATGACGTCCAGCGTGAACGCTTCGAGCACGCGCGCGCGCGCGGCCGCCGCATCGGCGGAGCGACGGCCCGGATCGACGAGCGCGGCGCGCCACGCTGCCGCGAGCGCCGCCGGGTCGCCGGGCGCCACGAGCCGGTGGCGGAGCGCCGATCCCAACACCGCCGCATTGCCGCCCACGTCCGTGACGATCGGACAGAGTTGCGCGCTCATCGCCTCCAGCAGACTCACCGACGTCCCCTCACTGTGCGACGACATCGTGAAGAGATCGAACGCCGAGTGGAGCGCATGGATGTCGTCGCGCCAGCCGATCCAACGCACGTCGTCGGCGATCCCCGCGCCGGCCGCCCGCTCCACGAGAGCCTGGCGCTCCGAGCCGTCACCGGCGATGACCAGAACCGGTCGGCCCGATCCGTTCCAGCCTCGCATCAGATGAGCGAACGCGTCGACCATGACCTCGTATCCTTTCACCTGCTCGAGCCTGCCGATACTTCCGAGGATGGGCGACATCGCGGGAATTCGAAGCTCCGCGCGGATCGAGCCGTCGTCGGCCGTCGGCCGGAAGCGCTCGACATCGACGCCATTCTCGATGACCGAGACGCGATCGGGCCGTTTGACGATTCTCGTCTTGAGAATGTCGGCGACGGCGTTCGAGACCGCGACAACGCAGTCGGTCCGCGCCGACGCGAGGGCGTCGAGCCGGCGATCCAACCAGGGCTCGGAGAGCGCCCGTCCGTGCTCGGTATGGACGAGCCTCGGCACACCGGCCATGCGTGCGGCTCGCGACGCCTTGTACCACACCCCCGAATGCGAGTGCACGACGTCCGGGGCGATCTCCGCGATCTCCCGCTTGAGTCCAACCGGGCGAAGGAGCGACCACCGGTTTTGGGGTTTCGCCAGCTTCACGCTCGCATATTCGTCGAGACCTTGCCCGAACCGTCCAATCGCCTCGAGGTTGAGGACGTGATACTCGAATCGGTCTCTGTCGGACCGGCGGATCATCTCGAAGAGCAGGCGCTCCATGCCGCCGTAGCCCAGACCCATCGCGACGTGCAGGACACGCACCTTACGATGCTGATTCATGTCTGAGACTGGAGAGCTGCAGCCGAGTGGGTGGGCGATTGCCCGAGGCCGGCGGCGACTCGACGGGGTTCAAGACGGAGCCCGCCGCCACGGTCAAGAAACTTAACGTCGTCGTATGAGCGCAACTGTCAAGACAAGCGACACGTGCGGATTTCAATCGTTTACCCTGGAGAACGGGGTTCTGCGCGCGACCGTGATTCCTTCCCTCGGCGGGCGGATCTGGGATTTGGTGGACTGCCAGCGAGAGCGGCAGTGGATCTGGCATCGGGACGACGTGACGCTCGCCCCGGCACAACTTGAATCGACGTATGACGATGTGTGGGCGGGGGGATGGGAGGAGCTGTTCCCGAACGACGCGCCGGGCCCCTTCGAGGGACGCGCGCTCCCGGACCACGGCGAATGGTGGGTGAAGAACTGGCACGCGGAGGATTCGAGCGACGGGCACGTCGCTAGCCTTTGTCTGACGTGCGACACCGAAGTCGTTCGCGCGCGCTGCACCAAGGAAATCCGCCTCGAAGACCGCTCCAATACACTGCAGATATCGTATCGAATCGAGAGCCTCGAGCCGTTGCCCTTTCACTTTCTGTTCAAGCAGCACCTGCCGATCGCGATCACGCCCCGGTGCCGGCTGTCGATGCCCGGCGGCCGCGTCGTTCCCGTCGATCCTGCCTTCGGGACGCGCGTGCACGATGCGACGGGAGGGGGCTTCGACTGGCACTCGGTTGCGGCCACCGGCGACGGGGGGGGGATCGACCTGTCGCGCATTCCATCGCGAGACAGCCGAGAGAGAGAATTCGTGTACGTTCTCGACGCCCCGGAGGGCTGGTGCGGGGTCGACGATCTGGAGCGCGGCGCGACACTTCGCTTCTCGTTCGACCGCGAGCGCGTCCCCTTCGTCTGGCTCTTTCTGTCGTACGGCGGGTGGCGCGACTGCTACACCGCGGTGCTCGAGCCGTGTACCAACTTCCCGAAGAATCTCGACGAAGCAGTGGCGCGCGGGCACACCGCCGTCCTGCGTCCCGGTGAAGTGTGGGAAACCCGCGCAAGCGTGACGCTTGGGGGGGGCGAGACGAATGAGTGACGCGCAGCGTCCAGAGACGAGCATCGTCATTCGCGCGTTCAACGAGGAACGCTGGCTCCCCGACGTCTTGAAGGCGATCGAGGGGCAGCGCTATCGCGATTTCGAGATCCTTCTCGTCGACTCGGGGTCTCTCGATCGCACGCGGGAGATCGCCGCCGCGAGCGGCGCGCGCATCGTCCAACTCCGCGCCGACGACTTCACCTTCGGCCATTCGCTCAACGTGGGGATCGAGCAGGCGCGCGGGAGCTTCGTGGCGATTCTGTCCGCGCACGCGATTCCGACCGACGAGTCCTGGCTGGAGCGGCTCGTCGACCCGCTCCGCGACGAGCGGATCGGCATGGTGTTCGGCGGCCAGCGCGGTCATGCCACCTCGAAATTCTCGGAGGCCCGCGACTTCGAGCGCGTGTTCCCCGCGCATCGCCTCGAGATGGACGACGAGCACGTGTTCGTCAACAACGCGAATTCGGCCGTCCGGCGCAGCCTGTGGGAGGAGCATCGCTTCGACGAAGGGTTGCCCGGTCTCGAGGATGCCGAATGGGCGCTGCACTGGATCGACAAGGGAAAGGCCGTCATCTACGAGCCCGGGGCCTGCATCTACCACGTGCATACGGAATCGTGGCCTCAGGTTCGGCATCGCTTCTATCGCGAGGGAATGGCCGGACGGTGGACGAAGGTTCGCATCATGCGAAACATTCCGGGCGAAGTGTGGCGCGAGCTGCGCTGGTCGGCGACCGACCTGTGGCTCGCGACGCGGGCCGGACGCCTGCGCGAGAGCGGCGGCGAGATCCTTCGCTACCGCTACCACAAGACGACCGGCATCGTCAATGGAATTCTGGACAGCCGGCGCATCACGAATCCGTCGACGCGCGCGCAGATCTTCAATCCCCGGCGGTTTCCCGCCGTCGTGATCCGCGGTCCCCACAACGCCGCCATCGAGGAACGACTGATTCCGTCGCTGAAGCCCGGCCAGGTTCTGATCCGCGTCGCTTACGAAGGCATCTGCGCGACCGATTTGGAGATCTTCGAGGGGCGGCTCGGCTACTACAAGTCGGGCGCGGCGAGCTATCCCATCGTCCCGGGGCATGAATCGTCGGGAACTGTCGTGGCGATCGGGATGAAGGTCACCGGCGTATCCGAGGGAGACCGCGTCGTCGCCGAGTGCATCCAGGGATGCACCGTCTGCGACCATTGCAAGCAGGACAACGCGATCACGTGCCGCGAACGAGGCGAGGTGGGCGTCATCGGCGTCGACGGCGGGTATGCGACCTACCTTGTGTCGCGCGCGCACTACGTGCATCGAGTGCCCGACGAAGTGACCCTCGCGCAAGCGGCGCTGGCCGAGCCGCTCGCCGTGGTCCTGAAAGGACTCCGACGCCTCGGCGGCCGGGCGAATGGCCGGGGAGGCGGCGGACCAAAGCGCTGCGCGGTCGTCGGCGCCGGTGCTATCGGACACTTCGCGACTCGCGTCCTCGCGCTGCGGGGACACGACGTCACGGTCTTCGACCGCGAGCCCTCGCGGCTCGCAAGGTTGGAGGACGTCGCGCACACGTCGACTGAGCTGAAGGATTTGAACGCCTTCGATTGGCTCGTCGAGGCGACTGGCGACGACGGCGCCCTCACGCGATTGCTGCAGCAGTCGCGCACCGGGGCGACGTTGCTGCTGCTCGGCCTGCCGTACGCGACCCAGCCGTTCACGTTCGAGTCGGTGGTCGCGTTCGACAAGACGATCGTCGGCTCGGTGGGGAGCAACAGCGCGGATTTCGACGAAGCGCTCGCGACGTTGCCACGCATCGACACCACCGCGTTCCTCGACACGACGTACCCGCTGGAGGAGTTCGAGCGCGCCTGGGCCGCGGTGCGCTCCAGGAGGCATCTGAAAGTGATGCTCCGGATCGACGGAACGACGTCGTGACCGGATCCAGCGGCAGCGCGACGACGCGCGAGCCGGCGCGAACGATGACACGACACGACTCAAATCCTGTTCGGGCCGAAGCCGATTGGCCGCCGGCGGTCATCGCCGGTGCGTATCGCACGGGCGTCCTCGGCGTGCGGAGTCTGGTGCGCCGAGGCGTCCGCGCGACGTGCTTCGACTCGAATACGGGGTTCCCCGGTTTCCGCTCCGTCTACGGTCGCGCGCACGCATGTCCGAATCCCGACGCGGACGCGGCGGCGTGGGTCGACTTCATGATCGGTCTCGCGCGATCGATGCCGGCCAAGCCGGTGTTGATCTCGAGCGCCGATCAATACACGTCGGCCATCGCCAATCACGTCGACCGACTCGAGAGCCACTACCTGGTGTCTCCCGGCGCACAGCTTCAGGGACTGCTGGCGACGAAGGAAACGCAGTACGAGCTCGCGGCGCGCCATGGAATGCCGATGCCGCGCACCGCGGTCGCGTCAACGGCGGAGGAAGTGCGTGAGTTCGCGAGTGTCGCCGCGTTCCCCTGTCTGATCAAGCCGATCCACTTCCGCGAGTGGCAGGCGCTCCCGGCCACGAATCCGGTGTGGGACCGGAAGGTGGCGATCGCATCGTCGTCCGAGCGGCTTCTCGAGCTGTGGCGGCACGCGGCGGCGGCGAATCCGCGCGTCATCCTGCAGGAAATCATCGAAGGACCCGACACGTCGAAGCGCGTGTACCTGTCCTGCTACGACGCGTCGCACCGCCGCATTGGGCGCGCGATGTTCCGCGAGCTCCGGTGCGACCCGGTCGGCTTCGGACCGGCCAGCGTGAGCGAGCCCGTCGTCGATGACGACGTGGATGAGGTCTGTGACCGCTTCCTACGTGACATCTCGTTCTCGGGGATTTGCGAGATCGAGATGAAGTACGACGCACGCGACGGCCGCCCGAAGCTGATCGAGGCGAACCCGCGGCTCAGCGGTGGCGGGGACGCCGCCCCCTATTCGGGCGTCGACCTGTGTTGGCTTCACTATCTGGATCTGATCGGGCGGACCGTCGAGCCGGTCGAGCCGAACGGCGAAGATTTTCGACACATCGTGCTTCGTTCGGACGTGCACACGGTCCTCGCATACCGCCGCGAGAAGTTGATCTCGTGGAAAGAAGTCATCCGGTCGTACCGCCGGCCCCTGGCGTTCTACGACTTCGATGGCCGGGATTGGCGCTATTCACTCGAGACGTTGTACGTCATGCTTCGCTCGCTGGCTCGCGGCCTCCTGGAGCGGTTCACGCGGTGACCGCTACCGGCAACAGCGACTGGCAGTCGGAGCCGGCTCCGATGGCGGGCGGACTTCGAGAACAACATGCGCGACCAAGCCCGCCAGTCGCTTCGAGCCAAGCGCGGAATAGTGGACGAAGTCGTCGAAGTTCTCGGGATGTCCGTTGAGCGCGGGCGGTAGGTCGACCACTCTCACGCCACGGCCGCGGCCGAGATCGAGTGCGGTATCGCGCGCGGCCCACATGAAATCAAGCAGCGCCTGCGGCGTTGCGCGGTCCGAGTACTGGAGCCACGCCGCCATCATCGCGCTATCGTCCAAGGCGAGACGGCGGCCGAACCGCATCGGATACGCCGCTATCACAGGTTCGGATCCGGCCGCGCGAATCGCGACGACGAGCGAGTCGAGGTCTCTTCGATAGGCGACTAGGCGATCCGGCGGAAACGATGTGAAAAACCACGTCGGCGGACGATCACCCGTGAGGTCGCGCAAATGGTTCTGAACTCGCACCTCCTGCATGAAATCCGGATAGTGGAGATACGCATGGATGCGCTCGAACAGCCTCGATTCGAGCGGGATCCGTCTCGGCGCGGGCCGTGCCGGGGCTTGTGGTGGGCGGGGTGCGGCAGGCCGCGCGTCGACGGGCGGAACGGGGTTCTCACCCGCGTATACCGTGGGGCTCGCGAGGATCACGACGACGTCCGGATGAAACCGCGATGCCCAGGAATGCCAGAAGGAAGTCAAGGAGCGTAGGCTCGCGCCGACGATCGCCGCGTTGAGCACCTTGTAACAGCCGTGCACCCCGAGCGTGTCCTCCAGCTGAGCGGGGTATTCGTTACCCGGCTGCCCCGCACCGGTGCCGAAAGTCTCCGATGCTCCCAGGGTCATGACGCGGACGCATCCCGGCGGCGGTGTCAGCGACGACTCGGGCGAGCGGAATCCGGCGCTGTTGAGCCGCAGCTCGCGATAGCGGCCGTTGGGAGTGCCGTGCGCACCGAGCGAGTCGTGCACGATCAGGTCGTCGTACCCGGGCGCCGCGAGGAGTGGGATACCGAGTCGCCAGTAGTCGTCGAGTCGCGCACCCACTTCGCCCAACACACCGACAACCCCGGCGAACAAGATGCCGTATGTGAGCCGTCGCGCCAGCGACATTCGCGGCTTACCGCTGGAGGAGCTCATGTCGCGGTCCCTGTCGCACCGGTGCGAAGGGTTTGTTCGCCAGAAATCGACGCAAGGCATAGAGGCCCCGGCCCCGCCTCAACGAGCTCCACGAGTAGGTAATCGAGATCGATCGCCCAGGCGATGCGTCGCCCGCCGAACGCCACACCAGGGACGGGCGCCGCGATGATTCTCGTCGAGAGGCTCGCCAAATGCTCGCAGGCGTGATCAATATTCGGAACCTCGTAGCAGACGTGATGCGTTCCGCTGCGTCGCTGCTTGAGCGCCGTGGCCAATACGCTCGACGGACCGTTGGGGGCGACCAGCTCCGTCCAGTGATCGGCACCCGGCAATCGGAGGAACTGTGCGAACGCGGTTTGCCGCGCATCCTCGATGACGGGCGACTCGGCGACGTATCCATAGGCCTGCTGCAGCAGCTGGCTCGACCGGGCGACGTCCGCGACGAGGATTCCGATGTGGTGGAGTCGAAATCCGTCTGTCATCGATGCATTGAAACGAGTGTCACGTTGAGACAGAATGTGTCAGTGCTGAGAGCGGCCGTTCGAGCCGGTCACGCCGTGAAGTCTGCAAATTCCCCTCATTCTCTCGATCCGGGAAACCGATGCGCGATCTGTACATCGATCTGTTGAAGAAGGTCCTCGCCAACACGCTCTTCGAGACGGAGCCGGACATCGACGACGCGATCCACCGGTTCGTTCCCGCGTTCACCAAGCATTACATCAAGTCGCCCGCCATCACGATGCTGCCGATGGTCCGTCTCGACAACCTCGAGTCGTGCGTCCGCACGGTCGTCGCCGAGCGCGTCCCCGGCGACCTGATAGAAACCGGCGTGTGGCGGGGCGGTGCGACGATCCTCATGCGCGCCATGCTCGAGTCGCTCGGCGACACCGACCGGGTCGTTTGGGTCGCGGATTCGTTCGAGGGCCTTCCCGAGCCCGACGCGGAGCGCTTTCCGACCGAAGCGGCCGGGTTCCATGGGCCGGTCATCACGAAGGCGTACGATCGCTTCGCCGCCACCTTGGAAACGGTGCGATCCAACTTCGAGGCGTTCGGGCTGCTCGACGATCGCGTTCGCTTCCTGAAGGGGTGGTTCAAGGACACGCTCCCGACCGCGCCGATTGAGCAGCTCGCGGTCATGCGGTTGGACGGCGACTACTACGAGTCGACGATGGACGGGCTCAACTCGCTGTATGACAAGCTGTCGGTGGGCGGCTTCGTAATCATCGACGACTACGCCGAGGACCGCTGGACCAACTGCCGGCGCGCCGTCGACGAGTTTCGCGCCGCCCGGCAGATCTCCGACGAGTTGATTCGCGTCGACTCGAAGTGCTCTTACTGGCGGCGTTCTCGATAGCTGCGGCGTGGCCTTTCTCGAGGGCCTCGACCGTGCCTCCCGATCAGAACACGCGGTAGACAAAATCACTACCCGTCCCGGTAATCATGTACACGAACGACACGACGATCGTGGCGAATACGACGAGACCGGCCAGCCGCGACGGACGAAACTTGGCGGCGATTTCGTCCGAAGTCGGTCCGGCGAACGCGGCGACGCTGCCGAACGCGATCGGCAGTACGATGATGCGCATGACCGCGGAAGGAATCGCCGCGACGATCTCGTGGAGCCCCATGACGCGCTGAACGGGCAGGAGGCGCCACGCGACCTGGAGGGCCGTCGCGACGCTCGGTGACCGGAAGACGATGAGCGTGAGGTTGACGAACACGAACGTCGCGGCGACCGCAACTGGGCGCGGCAGCGGACGCTTTACACGCTTCCAGTACTGGTTGGTTGCCAGGCCCACGCCGTGCAGGGTGCCGAAGAGCACGAAGGTCCATGCGGGACCATGCCACAGTCCGGCGATCGTCATGGCAAGCAGCGTCGCCACCGCCGCCTTGTGGATGTTGACACGGCCCATGCTGCGGATGATGGGCGTGTAGAGATACGTCGTGATGAAATTCGACAGACTGATGTGCCACCGTTGCCAGAACTCGATGACCGTGCCCGCGCGATAGGGCGCGTTGAAGTTCTTGACCAGCGTCACTCCAAGCAGGCTTCCGGAGCCAAAGGCGAGATCGGAATACCCGCTGAAGTCGAAGTACAGCTCGAAGGTGTAGGCAAGCGACGTGACCCATGCGCCGAGCGTCGTCAGCGTCCCCACGTGGGCGTAGCCGGCGTCCGCCAGGCGCGCGAAAGAGTCGGCGATCACGACCTTCTTGAACAGCCCGATGGCCATGAGGGCGATGGCGCGGGCCAGCCGATCGTCGCGGTTGTCGGGCGAGGCCAGGTTCCCCAGTTGCCCAACGAAGAGTTTGGCGCGGACGAGGGGGCCGAGACTGACGTTGGGGAAGAACGTCACGAACGTCGCATGATCGAACGCCGAATTCGGCGGAACGAGCTTCTCGTAGCAATCGACGAGGTACATCACCTGCGTCAGCGTGTAAAAGCTGACGCCAAGCGGAAACGCCCAGGTCGGGAGCGCGAGGTCTCGACCGATCGAATGCACGACGGGCCCGAGCAGGAACTTCGCGTATTTGACGACGCACAAGACCAAAACGTCGACCGTGAGGCCGAGCTTGAGCATGCGCGAACGACCGGCCGGCCCGAAGCGAGGCGATCGAAACGAGCGGGCGACCGCCCAGTTGAACGCGGCGGACGCGAGGAGCAGCAGCAGATACCTCCAGCCGCTGCGCGAGTAGAACACGAGCGACGCAAAGAGTATCCAGGCCTGCGCGGTCCGCGCCGAAAAGCGGTCGCGGAGCAGATGGGCGACGATCGCGACGACCGGCAGAAACGCGACCAGAAACGCAAACGATGCGAGCGGCATCCGTGGGTCGCGCTGTCGATCAGCGGGTGATGTGGTCGATCAGCGAGCGAATCGCTCGCTCATGCGCCGAGCTTCGTCGCGATCAGGTCGACCATGTCGCCGACGTTCTTCAGCGTCTCGAGCTCGCCCAGCGCGAAACGAACGCCGAACTCGCGTTCCGTCTCGGCGACCAGATTGATGTGCGCGAGCGAGTCCCACCCCGGCACGTTGTGGCCGCTCGACCCTCGCGTCACCACCAGCGTCGGGTTGTCCAGCACGTCGCGAAACAGCGGTTGCAAGCGATCAAGAATGTCCGGCACTCGCTCCTCCCCCTCCTCCTGAGTGTTCCGTCCGACGGATGTGGCGGTTGCGCGGTGAATACTCTCGCCCCATTTCGAGGCACCAGGACGTGTGTTCACAGTCTTCGCCCGGCACGCGCGTAAACCCGAGCTTGGCGTAGTGTTCGGCCACCATGCCGTTGCGAGGCGTGGGGATGTAGTAGCCGACGATTCTATCGACGCCCGTCTCACGCGCGCGCAACACGAGCGCGTCGAGCATGGCGTCCTCCATCCCTCGCTTGAGGACCCGGCAGCTCATCAACCAGAGATCGACGTGGAGCGTCCGATCCTCACGACGTCCGATGACCACCGAGACGAGACCGTTGTCGCCGAAGACGTCGGTCAGGCGGCCGTAGAGCGTGACGTACTGCGGGTCGCCGGCGACCGCCTCCATCTCCGCTTTCGTGTAACGGCGGGTCGTCAGGTTGAACTGATTGGTCTTGTTCGTGAGCTGCGTGATCCGGTCCAGGTAGACCGGCGAGAAGGCGTCGATCTCGCCGACCATTCCCAGCGACGCGAGATAGGCGTCGTAGTCCTCGAACTTCTGCGCGAGCGCTTCACGTTCGGCGTTCTGCGCGTAGAGCGCTGTCCGCTGCACGTCCTCGGCCGACAGCGATATCGTCTCGAAGTAGCGGGCCGCGTCGAGGATGCCGGGATACCGGCACACGTCGTCGCCGACGTTGGGAACGGCGACCATCGGCAATTGGGCTTCCACGAGATGCCGCTCGGCCGGGTTGTCGTCGACGAAAACGAAGCTGTCGAGCCCGAGGTTCAGCTGACGCGCGATCGCCTCGATGTTCCTGTGCTTCGGCTCCCAGTTCGCGACAAAGGCGGCGAAGTCGTCGATGCGCAGCACGCTGTCGGGATGTGAAAACCCACGCCGCGCCATCGCGTCGTCATTCTTCGAGCAGACCGCGAGCAGGACGCCGCGATCCTTGAGCCGGCGCACGTATTCCTGGAACGCGGTGTAGGCCTCGCCGCGCGGCGTCTCGCGGCCGACTACGATCTTGTCGGGGCCGTCGTCGCCGATGACGCCGCCCCACAGCGTGTTGTCGAGATCGAGAACCAGCACCTTACGACTGCGGCCGCGAGCCGCCGCGATGAGCGAGGCCAGCGAGTGACCGATGACCACGTCCGCTTCCGGCGACGTCGGGATCTTGTACGAGTACCAACGGTCCGGGGCGTGCCACGCGACGCCGCTCGTTGCTGCAAGCGACGCGGTGTCGTGAAGCAGCAGCCGCGAGTTGCCCCGAGCGGCGCGAACCAGCTCCTGATTCAACCGCGCGACGAAATGCGACGCGCCGCCGAACGACGACGCGTCGAGATGTCCGAGCGGCCGCAAGCCGGGCGTCTCGAACGTGTTCATGACGATCTGACACGGCAGCACGGACCACACGGCGCTCCAGACGGCCGCGAAGTGATCCATCCGCGACCGAACGGCCGCCTCGAGCTCCTCTTCACTCGAGGCCTTTGGGAGCTGCAGGTTGACGGTGGCCAGGTGCAGATACACGAGATCCGGCGCGAACTCGATCAGGGCCTTGGGGTCGAGGACCGTGTCCTCGAAGTACTTGTTGTAGTCCGACTGATGGATCACAGGCTTGATGCCGTGATCGAGGAGAAAGAGCTCGAGCCACGACGCGAGCTCCTGAGTCGTCGGGCCGCCCAGCATCGCGAGCCTGACGGGCGCGAGCCCGGCCTGTTCGGCGAGCCCGCGCGTCAGACTCCGGCGCTTGCGAAACAGCAAGGGAAAATCGTGCGGAAAAGCGAGCATCTCCGTTCCCATTCCGTCAGTTACGGTGCGGTCGTACCGGAAATTATCGGCCCGCCCAAATCGACGAAATTGCGCGGCTCCGGCGGATCGCCGGTGGAATTTCTCGAGTGCTCGCTTCCTCACGGGTCAACCTGACCGATCTCCAGCGAAAGGAGGGTCGGAGACGCCCACAGCGCAGACGGCGGTCATCGGAACGATGCCGCCGTCGTGCATACCGGGTTCGATGTTCTTGGTGCGCGCCATGACGGCGCCAGGCTATTTCATCACCCACCACTTTACGTCGTCGATCGCCATGATGAACGGGATGCCGCTGCCGTCCGTCCGATTCGCGCCCCACTCGAGGGAACCGACTCCGGAGTTCCCCGAGTACAGGTTGTCGAGGTCCACGGTGAGGCACCAGTTCTTCCACCCTCCAGGCGGTACAATGCCGATCGGCTTCCCCGATGCGTCGAGCACCGACGCGCCGTCGTAACACACAGCCTTCTCGACGCGCATCGCGAGTACACCGTCGATCCAGAGACGGGCGATACCGTCGCGTGACCCCTTACCCGTGTTTGGCTTGTAGTAGATCGTCCACCGGTGCCAGCCGCCGTCGGCATAGCTTCCGAAGAACGGGCCTGTCGGCTGGTCCGCGTTGCACTGCGAGTCGCCTTGATCGTATTGGCCGAGCATCGTATACGACGGGCCATGGAGCGGACACCCGCCCGCGTGCGCGTGCGTCATGATCTGGAACCGGCTGATGTCGTTCCAGAGCATCACGTTTTTGATCTGCACGACCGCGCTCGGATCGCCGTTGCCATCCTTCTGCGTCAGCGAGAGTGGTCCGGTCGCGTAGTCGCCCGTAAACTTCGCCCAATACTGGACGACCGTCGGCGCCTTCCCGGTCCCTGAAAAGTTCGAGACCGTCCGGAGCTGGACGCCGTGCGTCTCCTGATAGACGCCATCGTAATGCCACTGAACGTCTTTTCCTGAGCGGCCGGCGCCCACAGTGACGTTCGGGTCGTGCGTCCACGTCTGACCGCCACAGTAGAAGACCGAATGGTCAATGATCCGGTTGTCGGGCGGGACTCCGCCGCACGGATAGACGAGAGAGTCGGCAGTATACGTATCGAAGTTCTGCTGAAAGACCATCTTCGATTGCGTGCCGTCGAACGTCGGCTCCGCCAAATCCGGGGAACTCGTCGGCGGCGGGGCGGCCGGCGGTGGGACGACCGGTGGCGGGGCGACCGGCGGCACCGTCACGGTGAGAGACGCCGTGCCGCTCACGCCGTCGACCGAACCTTGGATCGAAGCCGTGCCCGCGCTCAACGCCGTGATGACACCGGCGGTCGACACGCTCGCGACGTTTGGTTTCAACGACGACCAAATCGCGGTCTTGCCCGAGAGCACGTTGCCCTTGGGGTCCTTCGCCACGGCGTGCGCGCCCGACGTGTGGCCGGTTGTCAGACTCGCCGAATCCAACGTCACTGTCACCGACGCCGTCGCCGGCGCCGCGGCTGGCGGGTTAGGGGTCGCCGGTGGTTTCACGGGCTGCGGCGACGGCGGCATCGGCTCGACCGGAGAGCCCGCTGGCGCCTCTGGCGTGACACGAACCAATGTGCTGTCGGTAAAGCCCTCGATCGAGAGCACGATTTCGGTGGTGCCAACGGTTTTCGCTCGAATCAGTCCGGACGAGTCCACGCTCGCGATGTCGGCATTACGAGAGACCCAGCGAATCGTGGTTCCTCGGAGGTCCCTGATTTCGTCTCCGGCGGGATCGGTGGCGCTATACGAGAGCCCCATCACGCCGCCGAGGGCCAGGGGTGTAGAGCTCGAGACCATGTGCACCGCGCGCACCGCGGCGCGGACGATGACGAGCGTCGTGTCCGCGCGGCCTCTGAGGCGCAATACAACGTGAGCGCGACCGGGAGCCAGAGCCGACGCCAGGCCCGTCGTCGAGACCGAAACGACTCGCGGGTCGTCGCTGTTCCACGTCGGCGTGTTCCCGCGCGTGGCGGCCCCGATCTGTTGTTTTTGCCCGACCGCGATCGCCACTCTTTGTGGAACCAGCGAACCGGGAACGGAGTCCTGGGGATCCGACAACGCGTCGCAACCCGCGACTGTGAATACGATCGCAGACGCGAGAGGAATGATGCGAATTCCGCGTGCAGTGCGAGTGGCAGCCGTGCGTGACGGCGCGACGCCGCGCCATGGCGCGCAACGCTCCATGAGGGTCAAGCTCCGAGTTGTTTGGTTTGGGTTTCTGGCAGGTCTCGCGGACGCCGACCAACGCCTTCAGTGGCGAATCGCGCGACGAGGATCGCACTTCGGGCACTTCCTTACGCCAGCAATAGAGGGCAGTGCGCCCTGATGTCGCGCCTAAATAGTGCTGCGTCGCGAGCCCGTCAGTGCCATTCGTCACACAAGACGAAAAAGCCCGCGATTTTTCGCGGGCTTTCTCGGCGCAGGAGTTATTAGTGGTCTATAATACCGGCCGCGGCCGTTCCATTGAGGCCGCCACCTACTTCATCACCCACCACTTTACGTCGTCGATCGCCATGATGAACGGGATGCCGCTGCCGTCCGTCCGATTCGCGCCCCACTCGAGGGAACCGACTCCGGAGTTCCCCGAGTACAGGTTGTCGAGGTCCACGGTGAGGCACCAGTTCTTCCACCCTCCAGGCGGTACAATGCCGATCGGCTTCCCCGATGCGTCGAGCACCGACGCGCCGTCGAAACACACAGCCTTCTCGACGCGCATCGTGAGCACACCGTCGATCCAGAGACGGGCGATACCGTCGCGTGACCCCTTAGCCGTGTTTGGCTTGTAGTAGATCGTCCACCGGTGCCAGCCGCCGTCGGCATAGCTTCCGAAGAACGGGCCTGTCGGCTGGTCCGCGTTGCACTGCGAGTCGCCTTGATCGTATTGGCCGAGCATCGTATACGACGGGCCATGGAGCGGACACCCGCCCGCGTGCGCGTGCGTCATGATCTGGAACCGGCTGATGTCGTTCCAGAGCATCACGTTTTTGATCTGCACGACCGCGCTCGGATCGCCGTTGCCATCCTTCTGCGTCAGCGAGAGCGGGCCGGTCGCGTAGTCGCCCGTAAACTTCGCCCAATACTGGACGACCGTCGGCGCCTTCCCGGTGCCAGGGTAGTTGTCCGAGACGCTCTGTAACTGGACGCCGTGCGTTTCCTGATACACGCCGTCGTAATGCCACTGAACGTCCTTTCCGGAGCGGCCAACGCCCACAGTGACATTGGGATCGTGAGTCCAAGTCTGGCCGCCACAATAGAACACGGAATGGTCGACGATCCGGTGAGGCGGGACCGTGCCGCACGGGAAAACCAGCGAGTCGGCCGTGTACGCATCGAAGTTCTGCTGGAAGATCATCCCCCCCGTCGCGGTGTTGAACACGGGCTCGGCCAAATCGGGTGAACCCGACGGCGGGGGCGCCGCCGGCGGCACGATCACCGTGAGCGACGCCGCCCCGTTGATGCCGTCGATGGTGCCCTGAATCGACGCCGTGCCCGCGCTCTGCGCCGTGACGACACCGGCGGTAGTCACCGAGGCGACGGTGGGATTGAGCGAAGCCCACACCGTGGTCTTGCCCGAGAGCACGTTGCCCTTCGAGTCTTTCGCCACCGAATGCGCGCCCGCCGAGTGGCCCGGGGCCAAGCTCGTCGAGTCGAGCGTCACGGAAACCGACGCCGTCGGCGCGGGAGGCGGCGGCGACGCGGGCTGCTGCGTCGGAGCGGGTGCGGTCACCGTAAACGTCCCGTCGCCCGTTTGCGATTCGACGGTCGCGCGAATCGTCGCGTTGCCCGGAGCGACCGCGCTGACCGTGCCGCTGATCGAGACGGTCGCGATACTCGTGTTCAACGACGACCACGAAACAGTGCGGCCATTGAGAACGTTGCCGGTCGCGTCGCGGACGATCGCCGACGCCCCCATGGTCTGCCCGGGATTCAGGCTCGCGCTGCCGAGGATGACCGTCACCGTCGCGACCGGATCGACGCCGACCGTTTCAGTCGCGTCGCCGGTCGCGCCCTCCGACGTCGCGCGAATGACCACCGCGCCGGTCGACACACCGCTGACGACGCCGTTCGGCGCCACGTTGGCGACCGATGGGTCGAGCGACGACCAGGTCACGGTGCGACCGGTGAGCGGATTGCCGACGGCGTCGGTGACCGTCGCCGTCGCCTGTGTCGTCTGACCGGGAAGGATCTTGCTCGATCCGAGGGTAACGTTCACGGTCTGGACTGGCGACACTCCCACCGAGAGAGTCATGGTGAACGACTTGCCCTCCGACGTCACAGTGAGCGTCGCCGAGCCCGGACCGCGTCCCGTGATGTTGGCCTTGGCGCTGGACGTGCCGACGACCGTGAAGACGGAGTTATTGCTCGAGGCCCAGGTGATGGCGCGTCCGGTAAGCGTGCGCCCGGCGGCGTCGACCGTCACGGCACTCGCGTGGGCGACCTGCCCGGCATTCAGCGTGGTTCCGCTGCCATTCAATGAGATGTAGATGCCCGCCACCGGAACCGGCGGAACCTTGGACACGCTGATTTTCGCGTACGAGACCTGTCCGCCGCTCGTCGCCACGATGTTCGCCGTTCCCTCGGCGCGCGCCACGACGACGCCGCCGGTCGAGACGGCGGCGATGCTCGTGTCGAGCGTGGACCACTGCACCGGGAATCCGTCGATGGCCGCGCCCGTGGAGTCGCGCGGCGTTCCGATCAATTGCGTGTTGGTTCCGACGACGATCGCGTCGGCGCCGGGCGTCACTTCGAGGAACGTCACCGGCGTTTCTATGACTGTGACGAGGGAGCTCGCGGCCTTTCCGTCGACGACGCAGCTCGCCATCGTGTTGCCGCCGCGGGTGCCGGTGACGATACCGGCGGCGTCGATCGTCGCGACGCCCGGGTCGGCGATCGTCCACGAGGGCGTCGTCGACACGACGACACCGCGCGAATCGAGCACCTGACATTTGAGCGGAGTCGTCGCACCGCGCATCACCGACGCGGATGGAGGCGACACCGTGATGTTGTTCGCTTTGCCGTCTCCGAATCCGGTGACCGAACCGTGCACCGATGTGGCGTTGTCGACGCCTGTACAACCGATCGCGATGGCGATCGAGAGGGACAGGAGAACCACGCCAACCTCATGAAGCCTCTTCGTCGGAAGCATTCACGGTCTCCACAGATTTGATGTTCGGCGGCTCGGCTGGCGTGGCCCGATGTTCGGGCTTTAGCCCCGCAGCTTTGCGTCGCTGGATTTCTCCAGGTTTGCCTTTATCGCATTCAGCTCTGTCGAGAGCGTGAAATGCGCGCGGAAACGGCTTGCGCCGTCAATCCTTCGACGACTCTAGTTTGTGGCGGTCACGGTGCGCCGGAATCTTTATCGGCTGTTAGAAAACGTTATAAATCGCTGTCACGTTTTGGCGCAGGTGAGCTGCGCGGTTCAGGCGCAGACGGCGACCGTTACGAGCATCGCGCCCGTTTCCGAATGCATGGTTCTCGTAGACATTACTGTCGCTGGTCGTCCTACCACACACACCCGCTCGGACACCCACCCGCTCGGCAATGCGCGTCGTCTTTCTGTGCAGGGAACAACCTTGGCGGGACCACTCGGGCGCCTTGATGCGAAACTACCAGCTGATCGCTGGCCTCGCCGGGGAGCATCGCGTGACCCTGGTCACGTTCTCGCGGCCCGAGGTTGGGCGGAATCCGCGATTCGACAAGCTACGCGACATTTGCGAAGACATTGTCGAAGTTCCGCAAGCAACGTGTCTCTTTTCGCTCACGTTTCGTTACGAGGACTGGGTCGGGCCGTTCACGCGTCTGGGCGCCCTTCTGTCTTCGCGCGAACCGCGGCAGATCCGGCGATGGCGATCGGCGGAATTCGTAGATACGCTCCGCCGACTGCGCGCAATCGGCGACGATGTCGTCGTCGCGTCTCGCCCGGCACTTGCCGAAATGGCGCGGGACGCCGGCTTCTCGCGGATTCTGGTCGACCTGCCGGATCTCGAGAGCGATTGGTGCATCGAGATCTGTCCGCCGGCTCGTGGTACAAGTCCAAGCCAATCGACTGGGCAGAGGCGGCGAAGTTACGGGCATACGATGCCAAACTCCCGTCGCGGTTCTGGCGAGTCTCCGTATGCAAGGAAGAAGACCGGCGCCATTTCGGCCGCGTTCCGCCGGACAATTGCGTCGTCATCCCGAACGGCACCGAGCCTCACAGCGCGACACCACAGACCGGCGAAGTGCCCGGCGAAATCCTGTTCGTGGGCGGGCTGTTCTACCCGCCGAACATCGACGCCGTTCTGTTCTTCCATCGAAAGATCTTTCCGATCGTTCGGCGGTCGATTCCCGAGGCACGGTTTCGAATCGTCGGGCTTGCGCCGGACGAGTCGATTGCGCGGCTCGACAACGGGCGTGACTGCGTGGTGAACGCATCGGTCGAGGATTTGTCCCCGTACTACGCGCGCGCGGCGCTCGTCGTGGCTCCGATACGACTCGGAGCCGGCAGCAAGCTCAAAGTGGTGGAGGCCCTGTCGCGCGGAAAGGCGCTGGTCTCGACGACATTCGGCGCCGAGGGGTTCGACCTGCGGCCGGGGATCGACCTGGAGATCGGCGACAAGCCGGAGGAGTTCGCGGCGCGCTGCATCCGTCTTCTTCGGGATCCGGCCGCGCGCGCCGCGCTCGCGGCGAGTGGGCGCGCGAGGACGCTCGAGCGCTACACTTGGGGCGCCATCATACCCTTGGCGCTGAGGGCCGTGGAGGAAGCGTAACCTCCTGCACCGCCGAGTCGCATCGAGCGGCTGGCAGGCACGGTGCTCCCCCGCAACACATTGTGGTATTGACGCGTCGACGTGGCTCACGGATCTGTGGCTCCCATGCATCGCCAACAGTGGCGGGCCCAGGCGTTGCCACGTAAGTCGTTGCGTACGCATGGCATTGGCTTGATCGCGTGTGACCGATCTGGCCGGCCGCTAAAGTACCGGAATCTGGCACACTTGTGGCGATCCGACCGCTCGTTTCCGCCCACTCACAGCTCACGCGCGTAACTCACCAACGGGAGAGATCGAGGGTCACTATGCAAAGACTATTACAGGTGTGTTGTGCCGCAGTCGCGCTAACGGCATTGGCTGCGTGTAGTGACTCCGTGGTTACCTCGCCGATTCAGCGGTCCCCGAGCGTGGCGCACCGCGACGAGGCGCCGGTGACCACGCCCGACGTTTGCAGCGGCGTCGCCGCAGTGACCGGTTCAGACGCACGCGGGGATCCCACCGCTCCCGGGCGCGTTCGGGTCGACCGTCGCCGCGGTTGTTCCTGGCCCGAACAATGGCGGCTGGCATTTGCCCATTGACCGGGTCGAGCTGGCTCATCCCGGGCGACGGCGCCGGCGACGGGCCGATTCACCGAGACCAACGCGCCGGACTTCGTCAGCAGCCACTATTCGGTGACGTTCACGGTGCCGGCGAACGTCAGCGCGACGTTGAATGGATCAGTCGTACGCCGACAACCAACTCACGAGACCTCCTGATCGACAACAGCGGAACCGTCGATCGGTTCGAACGCTACGCTCGACGACGCCGCCAACTACGGGTCAACGGCGGCGAGGCGCCTCTGACGTGGTCGCACGCGGTGACGGCAGGGACTCACACACTCGACTTCTACGTCGCGAACAACAACGTCAACGCAGCCGACCAACCCGACGGCTCTCGATTTCTGCTTCAGCGTCACGTATACGCCGCCGGCGCCGCCGCCGGCCGTCGCGCTGTTCGTCATCGGCGACAATCAGCCGCACGCCATCACGACATCGTGAACTTCTGGGGCGCGCAGTGGTGGAAGCACAATCCGACGAGCACGAAGAGCGACAACGGCTGGGAGTCGTTCAAGGGCTTCGCCCCGGTGTCTGACAACGTCTGCGGTGGTAAGTGGAGCAGCGGCCCGGGCAACAGCGATCCGCCGCCGGCAGCGCCGCTCCCGTCGTCGATCAACATCATCGTCACCGACAAGGTGAACAAGAACGGCAACACCCTGAGCGGAAACATCGTTCAGATCATCACTGTGACTCAGGACGGGCACTACCAGGCGAACCCCGGGCACGCTGGCAATGGTACCGTTACGGCCCTCGTCTGCCCCGTGATCTGAACGCAGAACAGGCTGCAGCAGTAGCGTTGCGCAGTTAGAGAGGCAGGGAGCGGCAAGGCGCCGCTCCCTGCCTCTCGCTTTTGTTCGATCGACGTAGATTTGCGGCATTCCACCGTCGCGCGGCACGGCGCCCCATGCGGCCGCGGATCACCGTTCGTCCTTCCCTCCCCTCCCCTCCGACTCCATCGCATGCGAGTGCTGATCCTGGGCGCCTCCGGGATGCTCGGCCACAAGCTCTATCAAACCTGTGCAGCGCGCTTCGACACCGTCGGGACGGTCCGCACCTCGGCCGCGCCGTTGCGCGAGCTCGGCGTCGAGGGCCGCGTCGTGGAGTCGATCACGGCCGCGAACCTTCCGGCTATCGATGCCCTTCTCGCCGACGTTGCGCCGGATGCGGTGATCAATTGCATCGGCGTGGTGAAGCAGGACGCGGCGGCAAAGGACCCGGTGGCCTCGATCGCGGTCAACGCTCTCTTCCCGCACCAACTCGCGCGGTCTTGCGCGGCCGTCGGCGCGCGGCTCATTCACCTCAGCACCGATTGCGTCTTCTCCGGACGCAAGGGACACTACTCCGAGACGGATTCCTCCGACGCCGAGGACCTGTATGGCCGGACGAAGCTTCTCGGCGAGGTCGCCGGCGAGGGGTGCCTGACCATTCGCACGTCGATGATCGGCCGAGAGCTGGCTGGGCAGCATGGGCTGCTCGAGTGGTTTCTCTCGAACGACGGCAGCCGCGTGCGTGGATTCCGCCGCGCGGTCTTCAGCGGTTTCACGACGAGCGCCCTTTCGGAGCTGATCTGCGACGTGATCGCCGAGCATCGAAGCTTGAGCGGGATGTGGCACGTCGCCGCGGATCCGATCAACAAGTTCGACCTGTTGCACCTTATTCGAGACGCCTATGGTCTGTCCGTCGACATTGAACCGGACGAGTCGATGGTCTGCGATCGCAGCCTCGACGGGTCGCGTTTCCGCGCCGCGACCGGATTCGTCGCGCCGTCGTGGGACGCGATGATCGACTCGATGGCCGCGGACCGTACACCCTACGCCGAGCTTCGGAGGATTCGTGCTACGCGATAAGCACGTCGTCGTCACCGGTGGGACAGGATCGCTCGGCAAGGTGCTGATCAAGCGGCTCATGACGGGTGAGCTCGGCCATCCTCGGCAGATCACGGTGTTCTCACGCGACGAGGCGAAGCAGCACCACATGCGGCTGGAGTTCCAGCGGCTGCACGCCTCGACGAGCGAGGACATCACGTTTCGAAGCTTCGAGCAGCTGCTGCAGTTCCGGATCGGCGACGTGCGCGACGTTCACAGCGTTTCGGCGACGCTGCGCGACGCGGACGTCGTGTTCAACGCGGCGGCGCTGAAGCAGGTTCCGTCGTGCGAGTATTTCCCGTACGAGGCCGTCGAGACGAACATCCTCGGCGCCCAGAACATCGCGCGGGCCGTTCGTGAGCATCGGCTCCCGGTGAGCACGGTCGTCGGGATTTCGACCGACAAGGCGTGCAAGCCGGTGAACGTCATGGGCATGACGAAGGCGATTCAGGAACGGGTGTTCATCCGCGCGAACCTCGACAACGTCGACACCCGGTTCATCTGCGTGCGCTACGGCAACGTGTTGGCGTCGCGTGGGTCGGTCATTCCGCTGTTCCACGAGCAGATCAGGCGAGGCGGCCCTGTCACGATCACCACGGCCGACATGACGCGATTCCTTCTGAGCCTGGATCAGGCGGTGGACACGATCTTCGACGCGCTCAGAACAGCGGCCAAGGGTGAGACGTACGTCCCGCGCGTTGCGTCCGCGCGAGTCGTCGACGTCGCGGCGGTCTTGGTCGGCGATCGCGACGTGAAAACGATCGTGACGGGGATCCGCCCGGGTGAGAAGGTCCACGAGTCCCTCGTGTCGGAGGAAGAAGGATATCGGACGTTCGAGCGCGGCGACTACTACGCGATTCAGCCGATGCTGCCCGAGCTCATGACCGCTTCACCCGGCGCCTCCCCTCTCGGCCGCGAGTTCAGCTCTGCGGACAACGTCATGGAGCGCCCGGAAGTGGCGCGCCTGCTCCGGGCGAATCGCCTGATGGTCGACGACGCGCGCGATCCCGGCTCGGAGATGTTGGCGTAGGACCCCCACGTGCCCACCGCCGTGCCGGAGCGCTAGGCGACGAGGCGCAGCACCCCGCGAGTGACCCAGCGGCCGGCACGGAACACGACGGATCCGGCCTCACCGACGACACCCGACGCCGCGGCGATCTTCGGGTGATAGCGCCGCATGTACAGCCTGTGGAACGCCAGATTGCGCGCAACGAGCGCGTTGAGCACGGGGCGCGTCATCGGGACACGGAGGCGGCCGACGATGTCGCGAGTGAGCGGCCACAGCGGGAACACGCGATCGCGCAGGCGAGGGGCATCACGGGGGATGTACTCGACGTAGCGGTCCGGGTCCGTATAGTCGCGCCAGAGCAAGATCTCGGGCACCTCGATGTGCGTTCCCTCCCGGAGAGTGCCCACGCTCGTGGCCCAGTCGAACGCGTAGAAGTTCCGCAGGGGAAAGGCACTTTGGGCGACGTCGGTACGGAGGACGCCGCACATCCGGCTATTGTCGTTGGGGCCCGAGATGAAGCGCGCGATGTTCGTCGCGGGATCCGCCATCAGGGCGGCGGTGCCGCCGGCTTCGCGAACGAAGACGTCGCCCCGCATGAACGCGACCCGCGACACCGCGCAGACCGCGTCGGGATTGGCGTCGAGCGCCTCAATCATGCGTCTCGCGTAGTCGGGGTGCCACCAATCGTCCGCGGGCGCGAACATGAACAGCGGCGTGCGAGCGGACTGCAAGAGAAACCGGAAATTCCCGTAGTTCAGATTTCGCGGCTGCCTCACCACGACGACGCGCGAGTCGTGCGCGGCATATTCGTCGCTCACCTCGGCCGTGTCGTCCTTCGAGCAATCGTCCGAGACGATGAGCCGAAAGTGGGGATACGTCTGCGCGAGCAGCGACTCGATGGCACGGCGGATCGTGCGGGCGGAGTTGTACGCCGGCATGCCGATCGTGAGCCGCGCGGTCGACGCCTTGGGGATTTGCGGCCCGCCCGTGTTCGCGGGACGCGGCGCGGACGGACCGGTCATGTGACCACCGGATGGCGAGTTTCGTAGTGGGCCTGAATCCAATTACGATAGCTCCCGTCCATCACCGAGGCCCACCACGCCTCGTTCCGCAGGTACCATTCGACGGTTCGCGCCAGGCCGGAGTCGAGCGTCTCCGAGGCTCGAAGCCGAGCGTCCTCGCGATGAGACTCGGGTCGATGGCGTAGCGCCGATCGTGGCCGGGCCGATCCACGACGTGCGCGATCAGCTCCGCGCAGCTGCTGCCGCAGGCGGCGGGACACCGCGGAAAACGCTCGGCCAGCGTGCGGTCGCGGGCGAACCACGAATCCAGGAGCGCGCACAGCCTGCGCACGATGTCGATGTTCTTCGGCTCCGCCCGGCCGCCCACGTTGAAGGTTCGGCCCGGCAAGTCGGCGCCGATGACGCGGTCGATCGCCATGCAGTGGTCCTCGACGAAGAGCCAATCCCGCACTTGCTCGCCGTCGCCGTAGATGGGAAGCGGCTTGGCATGCAGCGCGTTGACGATCATGAGCGGAATCAGTTTTTCCGGAAACTGGAACGGACCGTAGTTGTTCGAGCAGTTGCTGATCGTCGCCGGGAGGCCGTAGGTGTGACGGTACGCGCGAACCAGATGATCGGACGCGGCCTTGCTCGCCGCGTACGGAGAGTTCGGCGCGTAGGGCGTCGTGTTCGACGAAGGGCGGGTCGCTCGGAGCAAGCGAGCCGTACACCTCGTCGGTGGAGACATGATGGAAGCGGACGCCGGCTCGCCACGAATCGGCCCGCCGCCACGCGGCGCGCGCGCCATCCAGGAGAACCTGGGTCCCGACCACGTTCGTTCGCACGAAGGCACCCGGCTCGACGATCGAGCGATCGACGTGAGACTCGGCCGCGAAGTGTATGATCGAATCGATTTCGAACCTCGCCAAAACGTGGCGCGACGAGCTCCGCGTCGGCGATGTCGCCGTGAACGAACGTGAACCGCGGGTTGGATTCCGCGGCGGCGATCGTGGCAAGGTTTCCGGCGTAGGTCAGCGCGTCGAGCACGACGAGTCGATCGTCGGGGTGCTCGCGCAGCCAATAGTGCACGAAGTTGCCGCCGATGAAGCCGGCGCCCCCCGTGACGAGGACGCTACGCATTCGGTGAGCTCGCGTGACCGAGGCGACCACGCCGTACCGCCAGTGGGGCGGCGTGTAGCCGATCAACCGCCACGAATCGTGTTTGTCGAGCACCGAGTACGCAGGCCGCGTCGCCGCCGACGGCCGCTGGCTGCTGTCGATCGGCTCGACCGTTGCGCCGCCGGGCAATCGCCCTGCGTCCGCCAGCGCGTCCCTGACGGCGACCGCCACGTCGTACCACGACGCGACGCCGGCATCGGTAAAGTGCAGCAGCCCGCAGATCTCCGGCCGCTCGGCGACGCGCCACATCGCGACCGCTAGATGGGCGGCGCGCGTCGGCGTTCCGATCTGATCGTCGACGACGCGCATGGATGTGCCGCAGCCGAGCATGTGCACCGCGGTTTTCACGAAGTTGCTTCCGGCGCCGGAGTGGAGCCACGCGGTTCGAATCACGACACTGCGTGTGTCGGCCGCAAGCACTCGCCGTTCGCCCTCGAGCTTCGTTGCCCCATAGACGTTCACGGGACGAGCGACCGCGGCGGTGGAATACGGGTGGCTCGACGTTCCGTCGAAGACGTAGTCCGTCGAGACGTGCAGCAGTCTTGCGCCCACACGCTTGGACGCGATCGCGATCACGCCGGGGGCCACGCCGTTCGTCGCCATTGCCTCGTCGCTCGCGGTCTCGGCTCCGTCGACGTTTGTGTACGCCGCGCAGTTGAAGACGACGTTCGGCCGCGTGGTCTGAAGAAGCCGCTCGACGGCATCGCCGTCGCGAACGTCGGCATCACCGAGGTCCACCGCCGTAACAGTGGTATCTTGGGGAGTCGTTTCGCGGAGGGCGGAACCGAGCTGGCCTCGGGCGCCGAAGATCAGGGCGCGCGCCGTCATTCGAACCAAGTCTGGGACCGGAATGACGCGGCGGACGCATCGGCCGCGGAGAGCATCGGCTCGACGCCCGCCGGCAGGGGCCATCGCACGCCGATGTCGTCGTCGTTCCACCGGATCGCCCGATCTGATGCGGCGTGGTACACCGTCGTGCACTTGTACGACACGTCGGCCGAATCGCTGAGGACCAGAAACCCGTGCGCGAAGCCCGGCGGGACCCACACCTGCCGACCATCGCCGGCTTCGAGCGTGACGCCGGCCCACCCGCCGAACGTGGGCGACGAGCGTCGTAGATCCACCGCGACGTCGAAAATCGAGCCAGTGACCGGCCGAACCAGCTTGCCTTGCGGATTTTCCAATTGAGCATGTAAACCTCGCAGGACGTGGCGTCCGGAGCGGGAGTGGTTGTCCTGGGCGAAAACGGTCGGCAAGCCAATCGCCGCGAAGTGCGCATCGTGAAACACCTCGATGAGGAATCCGCGAGCATCCGCGTGGACGGGCGCGCGAATCACGCACACGCCTCGGCAGGCTGGTCGGCTCGGCGATCATCAGACTCCATCCTCCTCCGACAACCGCCGAAGATACGCGCCGTACTCACTCGTTCCGAAGGCGTCGGCGAGCGAAGCGAGGCGAGTCGCGGTCGATGTATCCCATTCGGTACGCCACCTCCTCCGGCGCGGCGATTTTGAGTCCCTGCCGCTGCTCGACCGTCTGGACGAAATGGGTCGCTTGGACGAGCGAGTCGTGCGTACCGGTATCGAGCCAAGCGCTGCCCCGCCCGAGAATCTCGACGTGCAGTTTGCCGCGCTCGAGGTAGGCGCGATTCACGTCGGTGATTTCGAGCTCCCCGCGGGCGGAGGGCTTCAGCGACGCCGCGATGCCGACGACGTCCTGGTCGTAGAAATAGAGTCCCGTGACAGCGAAATTGGACTTGGCCGATGCGGGCTTCTCCTCGATTGACTTGGGCGCGCCGCGTCCATCGAACTCGATGACGCCATACGCCTGCGGATTCGACACGCGATACGCAAAGATCGTGGCACCGCCGTCGCGCGCGGCCGCGCGCTGAACAGACCGCGGGAGGTCCTGTCCATAGAAGAGATTGTCGCCGAGCACGAGCGCCGATGGCCGCCCGTCGACGAAGTCGCGCCCGATGATGAACGCCTCGGCGAGGCCATTCGGCTTCGGTTGAACGGCATACGAGATCTCGAGTCCCCACTCGCGTCCCGATCCGAGGAGATCCTCGAACGCCTGGCGATCGCGCGGCGTCGTGATGATCAGCAGCTTTCGGATCCCCGCCAACATGAGCGTCGTCAGCGGGTAATAGATCATCGGCTTGTCGTACACGGGGAGCAATTGCTTACTCACCGAGCGCGTGATGGGGTACAGCCGCGTTCCGGACCCGCCAGCGAGAATTATTCCGCGAGTGTCCATGGCGACGGGAACGAGAGATCGGACGAGGCTACGCCGTTTGCCGCTCGGAGTCGGGCGAGACGCTTGTCCGCGCGCCCAGCTTGATGGCGCGCCAGCGCGAATTCATTTGGACGTCACCGTAGAATGGCGAGCGTTCCATCACTTCAACCTGCAGGTGAGGACCCGTCGTGATGTCCTGCCGCGTCACCGAGTCCCAGATACAGGGAATGATATGATAGGTTCCTGGGGGAACGTTCATCTGGAGGACGATCTCGTACTCGAACTCGCCGTCGACCGGGAGCGGAATGTTCCGCTGTAGACCGGAGACCGAGTGCACACCCCTCCCCGTGCGCGGATCGACCACGGAGATTACAGGGACCCAGCCCTTGGGTGCGTCGTCGATCGCGGCGGAGCCGGCCACGGTGAACGTGATGTCCTCGCCCGATCGAACGACCTGTCCATCGGCAGCGAGGATTCGCTGGAATTCGACGCCCTGCCCGTCCTTGCCCTGGCCGCGGCCGGACATGCCGTGCAGGTATGCGTTGATGCAGTCAATCGCGGAGCCGGTCGTGCGAACGGCGCCTCGCTCGAGCAAGATCGCCTTCGTGCACAACTCGGCGATCCGATCCAGCTGATGCGACACGAGAACGACCGGCGCACCGGCGCTCGCCATCTGCTTGATCCGGCCGAACGCCTTCTGCTGAAAGCGGGCGTCGCCGACCGATAGCACTTCGTCGATGATGAGAATGTCGGGCTGAAGGTGCGCCGCGATCGAAAAACCGAGCCGCGCATTCATGCCGCTCGAGTAGCGCTTGACGGGCGTGTCGATGAACTCGGGGATTCCGGAAAAGTCGACGATCTCGTCGAACTTGCGGCGGACCTCGGCCTTCCGCATGCCCATGATCGCGCCCTGAAGAAACACGTTCTGCCGGCCCGTGAGATCGGGGTGAAATCCGGCGGAAATCTCGATCAAGGCGCCGATCGTGCCGTTCACTTTCACGAGCCCGGCCGTCGGTTGCATGATCCGGTTCAGGATCTTGAGCGTCGTGGACTTGCCGGCGCCGTTTCCGCCGATGATGCCGAGGACTTCGCCAGGCTGCACCTCGAACGAAAGGTCCCGGACCGCCCAGAAGTACCGGTCGTCGGTCGGCTTCGGCTCACGGCCCGTCAACCGACGGAATGTGGCCGGGACGAGGTCGCGCAGGGAGTCATGGAGTTGGCCGCGGCGGAATCGCTTCCACACCCCCTCGAAGGCGAGATACGGCTTCGTCGTCACGCCACCTCCGCAAAGCGGCTCGACGCCGACCTGAACACGTGGCTGCCGGTGACCACCAGCAGGATGGTCCATCCTAGGGCGTACGCGAGCATCCAAGGCGCCCACACCACCACGTCTCCCTTGCGCGACGTCATCACGACGGTCGACATCAGGCTGTGACCGTGCACGAGAGCAACGTCCATCGCCTGAATGAAAGGAGAAAGAGGTAGCGCCATCATGATCGCCGCCCCCTTGGGACCGAGCATCTGCGGCTCGAAGAACACCGGCGTCGCGAAGACACCGAAGTTGAGCAGCACCTGCGTGATGTACTTGACGTCGCGATAGAAGAGGTTGGCGCAGCTCAGGAACAGAGCGCAGCCGACCGTGAACAACATGAGCAGAAGAAGCACGCCGATCACCCAGAGGCCGTTCCACGACAGACCACCCTTGTCGATGAACGGCATCGCGCCGGCGACGACCACGAGCCCGACCACCAGATCCGGGCTCTGCGCGATCACCGTCGACAGAGGCAAAACCTCTCGCGGGAAGTACACTTTGCTGATGAGGTTCGAATTGCCGATGACGCTGGTCGTCGCGCTCCCGAGCGCGCCGGCGAAGAACGCCCACGGCAGTGCCTTGGCAGCCAGCGATGCGATGCTCGAGCCTTCGAGCGGCGAGTTCGCCAGCGTAGACAGCACGATCCGGAACATCATGCCCGCGCCGACGATGAGCAGCGGCATCAGCAGCGCCCAAGCGAACCCCATCACGGCTTGCACGTAGCGCAGCGTCAGGTCGCGTCGGACGAACTGCATCACCAGATCGCGGGCGTCCCAGACCTCCCGGACGATCTCGACGATGTTCGCCTGCGGAGGGTGGATCGCCCGCGTGGGGCGCCCGTCTCCGCTAGCGTCCAGGGAGGTTGGTACCGTCATACGGCTCTCGAGGTCGGCATGCTCAGGTCAATTTAGCCGCAGGCCGCCGGCACGGGGGCGCGGTCCTTCTGTACGCGACTGGCCGGCTTGCACTTGCAAGGGCCTGGTGCATCGCATTGCCAAGACGCCCTCGGCGTGATCCGGGTCACGCCGAACGCCTTCCGTAGGATGCGATTCTCGCGGATAGTTCGCTCAAATCCCGGCTCGATTCGCGCGAGTGAACCGGAAGGGTCACGAGCTCACGCACCAATCGGGCCGCGCCGGGCATCCGCGAATCGCCTACCAATAAAGGAGCGAGCGCGGGCAGCTCGCCGAGTTGCTTCGGATAACTGGCCGCGACGCCGAGGCGTCGCGCGGCTTTCGGATCGCCGAACCCGGCGAGGCCTTCCGCCGCGAGGACGGCGAACCGCAGATGGCCGGAGGTCGAGCCGCTGGCACGTGACTCGATTTCGCTCAACGCCGCTTGGTGAGCGATCCCCGCGCGCAGCGTGTGCACGTTCTCTCGACGCTGTTCCGCTTCCTTGGATGACACTTCATGGGTAGCAAGCAGCGCGGCAGCCGACGCACGAGAAAGCGACGCCGGGTCGCGCGGCGGATGATAGACCGTTTCCCCGAGTTCTAGGCCGGGAACGGCTTGCGGAATGCCGTAGAGCGACGGCCTGCCCAGTCCCCACTGCGCCGCGAGAACGGCCGCGGTCCTGAAGTTCGCCGCGCCTCCGGCGGCGGGCAGCGCGCTCGGCGACCTTCGCCCGCGACGAAAGAGAACGGCGCCGCCGGATCCGCCGGTCCACCCTTTCCCGCGTCCGAAGCTCACCGTACTGATGTCGCCGAGCGAGCCGACGGGCCTACGACGATGGGTTGCTCCGTGCCCCTGCGCCGCATCCTCGATGAGCGTCGCGCCGTGGGAAGACGCGAGGTCCTCGATCGCGTCCCAGTCGACAGGTACCCCGTACAACGGCGCGACGACGACGATCCGCGCGCCGGCGGCAAGAGACTGCTCCAGCGATTCGAGATCCGGCGACAGAGATAGTGGGTCGAGGTCGTACAAGATCACCGGGCCATTGGCGCCGACCGCCGCGGAAGCGACGTCGAAGCAGCTAAATGCCGGGAGGGCGACCGCGGCCTGGCGACCGATGTCGTCGCGCGCGCTTTGGATCGCGAGTTGAAGTGCCTGCGTTCCGCTTCCGCACAGCAATACCTCATCCGCGGCATATTCCCGGCGGAGCAACAGCTCGAGCTGGCTGACGCTGTCGCGATTCCCGCCGAGCGCGGCGGCCGTCGCAGCGGCGAGGGCGCGAAGCGGGATCGGGGAATAGACCGCGAGCTGATGCCTCAGGTGCATCGCCCGCAGATGCGCTCGACCTGCACGCTCACACCTCGGCGGGCTTCTGGCCGTTTCGATGCTCCATCAAGACCCCGCGCACCCGCGACACCTCCATCAGGCTTCCCAACCAGCCCGGATGCCGGGTCGCGCGCCGCCAGAGGTACCGGGCATGCGACGTGACGAGCGCGCGGTAGATCCAGCGAGGCGTCGCACCGGGGGGTGCCGCGCTCTCCATGCGGACTTGCGTTCGGCCAAGGCCGATCCAGTACTCTCGCACGAAACGCAGCGTCAAGCGGTGCGCCACGACGTAATGACGAACCTTCGCAGATGGAACCCACACGGCTTGGAATCCATTCGCGGCGAGGCCTCTGCAGTACGTCGTCTCGTCTCCGAGAATCCGGTCGTTGCCGTGCGTGCCAAGCCGCGTGTCGTAGTCTCCAGACGAAAACGCCGCCCGGCGAAACGCCATGTTTGCGCCGAAAGGCGGCTCGTCGGCGGCGAGCTCGCGCTCGACCGGGCCGAAGTCGCGAAGCGCCATGGCCGGCGCCAGCGCCTCCGCGTTCGCCCGAAACCAAGACGGAGGATCATGCTCGAACCACGGCTCGATCAGTCCGCCGAAGTATCCGGCATTCGGCCAGCGCTCGGCCGCTCGCACGTAGGCGACAATCCACTCGGTGTCGACCAGCACGTCGTCGTCAGTCCACAGGAGCAGTTCGGCCGCCGCGTTCCGATGAACGCAATTCCTCGCATACGAGATGCCTTGACCTTTTTCAACAAGGCGCCGGATGGGCAAGAGATCGGCGTATCGCTCGATGACGGCGGGCGTGTCGTCGGTGCAGTTGTTGTCGACGACCAACAGCTCCCACGTAATCCCGCTCGGAATTCGGAGCTTGCACATCTGCGCCAGCGTCGCGTCGAGCAGCTTGGCGCGATTCCATGTGCAGATGGCAACGGTAACGTCCATTCGTGACTCCAAAATTACGGAAGGTGCCGCGAAAGGAGTGGACCGACTCGATTGGCCAACGGCAACGGAAGCCGTCGCCAGACAGCGGTGGCGACTCGAAAGGCCGGGCGATCGGGGGATGGCGTGCTCGCCGCGCCTCCAGGCGACCACGACGGCCACGCAAGGGGACGGTCGTGCCCGCCCCATTGCAACTTGAACCGATGCGTCGGGCTCCCCGGCGTGGACCGGCCGAAGTTGAACGTATGGGAGCCGCGCTGCAATCGCCTGCTCCATCAGGTTCGCGTAGAGCAGCATGTTCGGCGCCAAGTGATTCAGCTCACGGAGCGACGACGCCCACGTCACTTCGATCTCGTCCTTCCACGTCAGACAACACGCCGCCGCGGCGGCGAGTCCGTTCGCCGTATAGACGGTGGTGAAAGAAACGGAGCCGCCAAATACAGTCTGCAGTCTCGTAAAGAAAGCCCGCGGCAACACGGGGGTGCCGAGGTCGCGCATGTTGCGGGAGAACACCGAGTAGAACGCGTCGAGCTGGTCGGACCCGTCGCGAGCGGTCATTCCCTCCTTGGTCGGGCGCCGAATCTGGCTGCGCAGCTTTGCCTTGAACGTCGTTGCCCACAGCGCCTCGACCGTCTCCGGAAGAGCCAGGTGAACGGCGACCTTCCGGTCGGACGGCGTCACGGGTCCGGGAAGCGGGTCGCGTGACCGCAACTCGAGCAACTTCACGCGCGTGCGGCGCGCGTCAGCGACGGCGTGCTCGACGAGCGCCGCCTTCGCGTCCGTCGTCTCCCAGCGGCCCGCCGTCGTTCATGAACGGAATCGACACCAAATAGTGCCCCAACACGCTGCGCACTCGGACCAGCGGCAGCACGCCCCGCCACGTCCCGCCATGGTCGGAAGCCACGAGCAGCGCGGTCTCGTGGCCGAGGATGTTCCTCAGCACGTCGCGCCAACCGGAACGATGACACATCGTGCTGTCAGCCTGGGCCGCGACGAACGCGTCCCAGGCGGCCACATCGTCGGTCTCGATGACCCGGAGCGGGTTCGGGGCGGCGAGCATCTCACGCGGATCGGACGAGACAGCACTCACTGCCGCGAACCCGCGCCGCGGAGCCCCGCCTCTTCAGGCCACCGCCCGTCGCGCATCGCGGTTGCCCCGGCCCCAATAGTCTCGGCGATGGATCCGAATCGGAATGTCGAGAGGAGTCGCCGCAGCCGGCGAGTCGTTCGACCGAGACCGCCGTAATGCCGCACGCGCGTCATAAAGCGGGACGGCGAAGCGCGGCTGCTCGGGATCGACTTCCCATGGGTGGATGTAGAACGTTCCCGGCGTTCCACGTCGCTCGGCCCCTCGAAGAGCAGACCTGACGAGCGAGTACGGCAGGATTCGGAAGTACGCGCCACCACCGGCCGGCAGCACGCGACCACCCCATTCCACCGTGGCTGGCGGGATCTCTTTCAGGTTTCCGCTCGGGCGACGCAGCACGTGCGGATCGCGCTCGCCCTCCTCGAATCCGTAGCCTCGCCGCTTCACGGGAAATAGGCTCGAGTCGTAGCGATACCCTTCCTCGGCGAGGATGTCGAGCGCCCACTCGCTGAGCTCGCGTGATCGAAAAGCTCGGCGCCCGGTAGCCGACGACGGGCTGTCGCGTGATGTCCTCGAGCACCTGCTTCGACGTGCGGACCGATTCCCGGAACTGCTCGGGCGTCAACTCCGTGACGCGACGGTGATCGGTGCCGTGCGACGCGATCTCGTGGCCGTGCTTCGCGATCTCGCGGATCAGCGCGCGCTGCCGGTCGGCCACCCACGACAGCACGAAGAACGTCGCGCGCGCGTCGTGCTCGGCGAGCGAGATCAAGGATGCACCGAACGCCCAGCTCCACGCGGCTGGGCAGTTCCTCCCACCGGGCGCGCGCAACGTACGGCTCGAACGCCGAGACCTGGAAGTACTCCTCGACGTCGACCGTGAAATGGTGCCGGATCGGCTGACTGGCCTGAGCGGTCAATGGCGGATGGGTGGTTTGCGAGCGGCCAGGAGCCGGCCGCCCCCAGATGACAGTTCGGTTTCGGCTACCGTCACACGCGCCGCCTCAATCGGCGGCGCTCAGCACAGGAGGTGCCACTAGCGAGCGCGACAGACTGAGGGTTGCGAGAACGAGGAGTCCCGCAAGCATGAATGGTACCCCCGTTCCGAATCGATCCACGATCAGGCCGGCGCATAGCGGGAATACGACGCGGGCGATTCCTCCGTAGGTCTGCTGCACGCCCATCTGCAGGCCGCGCTCGCGCGCCGGAACGGCCACCGACAGAAGGGCCGTCACGCAGGGGAAAAGGAACGCGGTGCCCAGCGGCATGAGGGTGAACGACCCGAATAACGTGCCCCACGACTCGCTGACCGCCATCAGGCACAGCCCGGCGGCGAGGAACATGATCCCCATGCGCGCCACGCGCGGCTCGCCCAGGCGCCGCACCACGGGCCCCAGCAACATCGCCCGGATGATCACGCCCATGAGCCCGAAGTACATGAAGAAGTAGCCGACGTTCTTCTCGGTGACGTGAAAGCGGTTCGCGAGCACGAGCGGCATGAATTGACTCGTGCCATAGAAGCCGCCCATCGCCACGGCGTAGATGAGGATCAGCCGGGCAGCCGGTTCGGATGGGTGGTCGATCACGTGGATCAGGGCGCCGCGGGTGGCATGCGAGCGCGGACGCGCGCCTCGCTCGACGGTCATCCGCTCGCTCGACTCGCGCAGGTAGCGTGAGGCGAACGCGCTGATGGCGAGGCAGAGCAGCGCCGCGCCGAGGCCCGGGGCTCGGCGTCCCCACAACAGCGTGAGAAACGATCCGAACGCCGGACCGACGACGACACCCAGACTAGTCGCCGCGCTCAGCCAACCGAGACTCTTGGCACGGTCGCTCTCGCGCATCGAGTCGGCGACGTACGCCTGGAGCACTCCGACGGTGCCGCCGCCGACACCCTGCACGAAGCGTGAAATCAGAAGGAGCGGCAGCGTATCCGTGAACGCGAACACGACATACGCCGCGCTCGAGATGAGCAATCCAACCAGAATGGCGGGGCGTCGGCCGTAGTGGTCGGAGAAGCGACCCCAACCCGGCGCGCTGACGAGCTGGGCGACGGCGAAGGACGCGAGGATCACGCCGAGCATCGCCCCGTTCGCGCCCATTCGTGTGGCGTAGAACGGTATCAGGGGGAGGATCATCGTCGACCCAACCATGTCGACGAAGGCCGTGAACATCAGGACGACCAGCTTCCCCATTTTTCCTTGGCCCCTGGCGGGTTTGGTGGGCGATGCAGCCCGCAAGCTATCCGAGGGTCTGTGACGGCGCGACTTGCCGCCGGCTCCGGTCGGTACCGATCTGGTTCAAGATGTTACAGGACTCTCCGTTTGACAACCGTGCGCCGAGCGAGCCAGTCTCATCTCCTCAGTCGCCGCTTTGCTCGAGCAACAACCGGACGCGGAGGTCCGCAATGAAATTCGGTCATCTCGCAGGCGCATCCCTTCTGCTCTTCGCCGCGACCGCTTGCTCCGATCGCGCGATCACGCTACCGAGCCGGCGCTGTCCGCGACCGATCGGTGGCGAGCTTCGACAAGGGCGGCACCACGGATCGAACGGTGAACATGATGGACGCGTGCGATGGCCCGAGCTTCGCCGCCGCAGCGCGATCTTTTGCAGCGCGAAACGGCGGCGTCGCGTTCAATCAACTCATCGCCCAGCTCATGGACCACGGTTCCGCTGGGGCGTGGCACAACGCGCCGTCGCAGATGGACGCGAAGGTAGGTCTCACGCTCTCCGCGGTGAACAAGGGAGGCGAATTCCACACGTTCACCAAGGTCGCGAAGTTTGGCGGCGGCTTCGTCCCCGAGATCAACGACCTGTTGCATCTGACGCCCGTGCCGGAGTGCCTGGCGGAGACACAACTTCGTGCCGCCTGGCGGTGCGGATTCGGACGACGTCGTTCAGTCCGGAACTACGCTGTACCAGTGCTGCGTTCACCCTTGGATGCAGACCGTCGTTCACGGGAAAGGCTGATCGGAAAATCGACGACCGAGGCGCCGCGCTTCACCGTTCGTCGGCGGGCGCCTCGGGTCCCAGCTCTCCGGTTTCCATCGAACGCTCGGCCACCGACTTGAGCCGAGCGTCTTGATTTCGACTCAGCCCGCGGATCGACCGGCGCGCGCGGCGATACGCCATCGGCACGAAGATCCGCGCACAGTCGATGTGAGCGTCAGCGGCAGAGCCGCTGCCGCCGCCGGCTCGCTCGATCTCCCAAGTCGTTCGCGACAGCACGGCCGTCGCGAGGAAGATGTCGATCGCCGCGTTCGCCATGCGCTCCTGAAGGAACTGCATGTCGAGGATCCCCTTTCCGTGCTTCATGACCGCCGCCTCGACGCCGAGCGCGAGGTCGTGCACCAGCGTCGAGACGAGCTCCGCCTCGTGCTCGAGCGACGCGTGCACGCGCGAGAAGTGCGGCTTCGTGATCGTTCGCTTCGCGCGGCCCGCGATGTATTCGCCGATCGCGCCGAGCGAGTGGATCGGATCCTTGAACGCCTTGCCGAGCGATTTCAAGCGCTCGCCGGGCTCCTGCATCCCCATGAGCGCGATGAGCGCGCGCAGGATCTCGTTCGTTCCCTCGAAGATGAGATTGATGCGGGCGTCGCGCACGGCCTGCTCGTACGGATACTCCTTCGAGTAGCCGATGCCGCCGGCGATCTGCAGCGCGTCGTTCGCCGCGCGAAACGCGAGCTCCGACCCGAACACCTTGCACGCCGCCGTCTCGAGCGAGAAGTCGATGCCGCCGCGATCGACCATGCCCGACGCGACCATCGCCGCCGAGTCGAGCGCGTAGCAGTCCACCGCGGCCATCGCGATCTTGCGCTGCACCATCTCGAACGATCCGATGGGCTTGCCGAACTGCTCGCGTTCCTTCGCGTACGCCAGCGCGAGACGCATGACGTGCCGCGTGCCGCGCGCCGACGCCGACGCGAGCCCGAGGCGACCGGAGTTCAGGACCTCGAGCGCGATGTGGAAGCCCTGTCCGACGTCGCCGAGTCGATCGGTCGACCGGCACCTTGACCTTGTCGAAGAAGATGGCGCGCGTGTCGGAGGCCTTGATGCCCATCTTCTCTTCGCGCTTTCCGAGCGAGACGCCCGGCGCGTGCGCGTCGACGATGAACGCGGTGACGCGCTCCTTTCGCTTCGCCGTCGACGTCGATCGCGACCTTGGCGAACACGGTGAGGAGATCCGCGTAGCCGGCGTTCGAGATCCAGATCTTCGTGCCGCTCAGCAGGTAGTGCGTGCCGTCGTCGCTCAGGACGGCGGTCGTCTTCATCGCCTGCGCGTCGCTACCCGAGCCGGGCTCGGTGAGGCAGAACGCGGCGACCAACTCGCCGCTCGCGCAGCGCGGCAGGTAGCGCTGCTTCTGCTCCTCGGTGCCGAACAGGACGATGCCCTTGCAGCCGATCGACTGGTGCGCGCCGAAGTACACGCAGAGCGCCGGGTCCGTCCCGCCGATCTCGGCGAACACGCGGTTGTAGACGCGCGCCGACGCGCCGAAGCCGCCGTACGCCTCGGGAATGCTGAGCCCCATGAGTCCGAGCTCGTGCAAGCCCTGCCGAACGCCGTCCGGAAACTGCCCCTCGTGGTCGAAGCGCGACGAATCGACGTGCTCCGCGGCGTAGGCGCGGAACGAGTCGAGGATCATGCTCAGCGACTCGTGCTCTTCGGCGGTCAGCTCGGGAAACGGGAAGACCAGGTCCTCGCGGATCTCGCCGAGAAAGACGCCCTTGGTGAAGGACGGGTTGAGGTCGGGGGAGGCGAGATGCGGAGAGGAGGTCGAGGGCATTGATTCTCGGGGCTGAGTGCGAAGTGCTTCACGATCCAGGTGGAGCGGTTACCAGTTGCGAGACCAGCGTCGAGCGTCGAGCATCGAGAAACCAGGAGTCGGAACCGCTTTGGACTCCAATTGGCAAGAATGGCTGCGGTGTACACCCAGGGCTGAGGACCGCCTGAGAACTGAGTGCTCTGATGCCTGATGTCTGAAACCTCAACGCCTCAGCGGTCTGACGCCTGGGTGGGCAGCGTGGGAGGTCAAGGCGCACGGAGTGCAAAGCGGTTCCAAATCCTGGCCCCTCGATGCTCGAGGCTCGATGCTGGTCTGGCTCCTGTCGAGCAGCCGCGCAAATCGCCGCGCCTGCGACGAATCGAAATCTGACACCTCAGTCTGCAGTCCGCAGAGCCGCCAAACGCGAGCGCTAGATTTTCGAAAGTATGCGCATCGTCTCTTTTCTCGCAGCGGGCACCGAGATCGTGAACGCCATCGGCGCCGGCGATCAGTTGCTCGGCCGGTCGCACGAGTGCGACTACCCGCCCGGTGTCGAACGGCTGCCGATCGTGAGCCGGCCGGCGCTGGAGCTCGCGGGGTTGAGCCAGGCGGAGATCGATTCCGCCATCGCGGGCCACATGCAAACCGGCGAGAGCCTCTACGTCGTCGACGAGGAGCTGCTGCGGAAGCTCGCGCCCGACGTGATCCTGACGCAGGAGCTGTGTCACGTGTGCGCGCCGTCCGGAAACGAGTTGACGCGCGCGCTCGCGACGCTGCCCAAGAAGCCCGAGCTGGTGTTCCTCACACCGAGAACGCTCGCCGAGATCGATGAGAACATTCTCACCGTGGGGCGGGTCGTCGGTCGTCAGAAGGCGGCGCAGGCGGTCGTCGACCGGAATCACGCCAAGCTCGAACGGGTTCGCGCCTCGACCCGTGGGCGGCCGCGGCGGCGGGTGACGTTCCTGGAATGGGCGGATCCGCCCTTTTGCGCCGGGCACTGGGTGCCGGAGATGCTCGAGATCGCCGGTGGACACGATCCGCTCGGTCGCCCCGGCGCCGACTCGGTGCGGCTGACATGGGACGACATTCGCGCGACGCGCCCGGAGATCGTGATCGTCGCGCCGTGTGGATTTGGCCTGCGCGACGCGCAGCGCATGGCGTGCGATCTCCCTGAGCTCCCGGGCGCGCGTATCGAGCCGGTGGACGCGAATGCATTCTTCGCGCGCCCGGGCCCACGATACGCGGAAGGCGTCGAGGTACTCGCCGGGCTCTTTGCCCGCTGATAGCGTTCGGCGCATGAATGCCAATGCGCCCTCGAACCTCGAGCTCGACGCCGAAACCATGCGACGGCTGGGCCATCGCGTCGCCGACGCCGTCGTCGAGCATCTCACGACCCTTCGTCAGCAACCCGCGCAGCAATCGCTGAGCCGGGCCGACGCGCGCCGCACGATCGCGACGCCGCCGCCGGAAGAGGGCAAGTCGTTCGACGAAATCATGGAGTTTCTCGACACGCGCGTCTTCCCGAACCACGCGCGCGAGCCGCATCCGCACTTCATGGGTTACATCCCCAGCTCGCCCACCTTCCCCGCCGTTCTGGGCGACTGGCTCGCGAGCGGCTACAACTTTTTCGCCGGCGTGTGGTCCGTCGCGTCCGGACCGAACGAGATCGAGCTGCTGGTTCTCGACTGGTTTCGGCAATGGCTCGGCATGCCTGAGGGAACGAGCGGGTTGATCACCTCGGGGGGTCGACGGCGACGCTCACCGCGCTCGTCGCTGCGCGACACGCCGCCGATCCGACAGCGATTTCAGCTCCCGCGGATGACGATCTACACGTCCGACCAGGCCCACTCGTCGGTCGAGCGAGCGGCGTGGATCGTCGGCGTTCCGCGAGCGAACGTCCGCTCGATCGCCACCGACGACGATTTTCGCATGCGCGTGGGCGTGTTGCGCGACGCGATCACGGCGGATCGTGCCGCCGGCATGACGCCGTTCGCGATCGTCGCCAGCGCCGGCACGACGAACACTGGTGCGGTGGATCCGCTCTCCGAGATCGCCGATGTTTGCGCGCGCGAGTCGCTGTGGCTGCACGTCGACGCGGCGTACGCCGGGTTCGCGGCGCTTACCGAATCCGGAGCGATGGCGCTCCGCGGGATAGAGCGCGCCGACTCCGTGACGCTGGACCCGCATAAGTGGCTCTTCGTTCCGTTCGAGTGCGGCTGTCTGCTCGCGCGCGACCCGCGTCGGCTCGAGGAGGCGTTCAGCGTCCACCCCGAATACCTCACCGACGTGAGGGCACGCGAGCACGAGGTGAACTTCGCCGATCTCGGGCCGCAGCTCACCCGTGCGGCGCACGCCCTCAAGATCTGGACATCCGTCTCCTATTTCGGCGTGGCCGAGGTGCGGGAGGCGATCGCGCGCGGCATTCGACGCGCGGAGTACGCGGCGCGGCGACTGTCCACGATGGCAGACTTCGAGATTCTCTCGCCGCCGCAGTTCGGCGTCATCTGTTTTCGCGCTCGCCCCGCCGGCGCGACCGAACAAGAGCTCGACGCGCTGAACGAGCGGATCAACGCCCGCGTGAACGGCACCGGCCGCTTTCTCACGTCCTCGACGCGGCTGCGGGGCCGCTTCTCGCTCAGGCTCTGCACGCAGGTACACCGAATGACCGAGGCCGACGTCGACGAGGTGCTCGACGCGATGGCCGAGGCCCTGGACAGCGAGCGGGCCGCTGTGACCGCGTCACGCATGGTGGGGGTTCAGGATCATTGACCGCTCGTTTCCGGCCATTGCGCCGGAAGTGCGCGACCAGGGATACTTCGGTTCTCGCGTGTCACCCCTGCTATGCGTCGACTCCTCCAAATCGCTCTTCCACTCCTCGCGGTCGCGGCGTGCTCATCGGACAATGGAAGCTCCGGTGGCACGGGCCCGGGCAACCCGCCCGCCACGGCCTATAGCGTTTCCGCCGACTCGAGCTTTCTCGACCGAACGGCTCCGATCGGCACCTCGCTCGACACCAAGGTGCACGTCGAGCTGGGGGGGCAGCCGCAAGCGAACGTGACGGTGAGCTGGTTCACCTCGGTCGGCAGCGGCGCGACGAGCGCCAAGACGTCGACGACCGACGCCAGTGGAAACGCGTCGATCACGTGGACGCTGAGCGACACGGCGCGCGTCAATACGCTGACCGCAACAGCGGGCACCGGCTCGGTCAATATCACTGCCACGAGCACGCCAGGTCCGCCGAGCGCCATTGCGCCGGCTACCGCCGATTCGACGCTGCTCGTCGCCGGCGCGAGCACCCTGCTCAGCGTGCGCGTCGTCGACGCGTTCGGAAACCGGGTGTCCGGCGTTCAGGTTTCCTGGTCGTCCACTGGGGGCTCGCTCAGCACACAGAGCTCCACCACCGGTTCGGCGGGCAACGCGGACGTCGTCTTCATGACGGCGACAGCGCCCGCGACTTATTCGGTGATGGCCACGTCGCCCGGACTCAGCGCGATTTCGTTCAAAGTCGTCGGATTCTAGATCCGACGGTCGCCGCTCAGGCCTCAGGCGTGAGAAGACAGGCGTATTTGCAGAAGACGGAGAAGGCGCTGACCGCGGACACGATGAAACCCGCGCGTCCGTCGCGCCATCCGCTGTACACGAAGTAGTCCCGAAAGAAGCGCCACGCAGGTCGCGCGACAACGTCGCTCACTCGGGCGCGTCGTCCCCGCGATCGCATGTCTTCCGCGGCCCACTTCGCGTACTTCGCGATCTTCACCACCTGGTGCGCCAGGTCGCGGTAGGGGTAGTGGATCAGATCTCCCTCGAGCTCACCGACGTCGGACGACTCGATGTTCTCGTGGACGCGCGACGCGTTGAATCGCTGGTCGCTCGAGAAGACTCGAATCTTCCAGTCGCGCCCCCACGGACCGTGGCGAAGCTCGCGTCCCAGATGCCAGTTGCGCGACCGCACTCGGTACGCCGAAAACCGCGGCGAACCGGTGAGGCACAGGTCCGCGATCGAATCGCGCAGTTCAGGGGTGACCATCTCGTCGGCGTCGAGCGCGAGGATCCACGGATTGCGCGCCGTCTCGATCGCCGCGTTTCGTTGCGCGCCGATCGTTATGCCGGGAACGGTCAACACGCGGGCGCCCGAGCGTCGCGCGATGTCGGTCGTACCGTCGGTCGAGCCGGCGTCCGCGATGATGACTTCGTCAGCCCACTGCACGGTCTCGATGGCCGAGCGAATCCGCGGCGCTTCGTTGAGCGTCGGAATGACCACCGAAATTGGAATGCGGGGCTGGATCATGCGCGGCCACGGGCCTGCGGGTATACCCATGAATCGGGAACGCCTGGCTCGGCGTTCCCGACCGTCGCGCTGTTCCATCGATTCCCGGCAACCGCTCGCAGGGATCCGCGGAGCAGGCGGCGCTTCTTCGCGCCCTTAGGCTACGCGCGGACCCGGGCTGTACGTTGACGCCGCGGCCTTAACGACGGCCGCCGCGGAACCCGCCGGTGCGGCCGACGCCCGGACGGTTGGGGAACCCAGCGATCGGCCTCTGGATGCCGACGGGCCCCCGCCGAAACGGGAAGACGCGGCCGTTCAAATTGCCCGTGAGGATCGGCCCCGAGGAAAACGGATAGAAGTTGTACGGGTACGGATAGTACGGATTCGAGAAATCCATGTACGGATATGGATTTCCGTTGTACGCGGACATCTGGTTGGTCGGATAGCAGCCGAGCGCTGTGCAGTACGTCGGGGACATCGGCTCGGGCGTTTGTTGTTCCGTCACGACGATGGGAGGCTGCTGCTGCGCCGGCTGAATCACGATCACCTGCGGTGCCGGCGCGTAGTTCATTCCTGCCGTGGCGCGGAGATAGGCGTCGGGATCGTAACCTGGCCCTTCGGCGCCCGGCTGCGGTGTCCAAGCAACCATGGCCTGCAAGACGCCGCGCGGCACGTTGGCGCGGAACAGCGCAGCGACCTCATTGCCGTTCAAGCTGAATTGCTGCCCACTGGCGACGATCAAGGTCCGCACAGCCGACGAATCGACGTGGTGCAGCGCGTCGATCACGTCAGCGACGGTGAGCGGCGCCGCAGCCGACGCGCGCGCGGTCGTGGACGTCATTCGGCGAGACTCGAGCGAGTTGAACACTTCCGACGGAAGGCTCGACGGCATTCCGGCGTCTCGCCATTGGTCGACGTGCTCGATCAACCCCTGTCCCGCGTGCACGGTCTCGACCTCGAGCCAGTTGCCCGTGGACGTAATGGCCAACACGCCGCTCGACGTCCCGGCGAGCCCAACGTCGCACGTGTAGTTGGAGTGGATGTAGACGCGCCGTCCCGTCGACGCCCACTCAACCGCGCGCGTCCCGCGACAGCCGTTCTCGTCGAACGAGTTGTTGGCTCCGTTGGCGATGAGCCGGCGTCGCCCGGTGACCTTCCCGCGCGCGATCGTGAGCTGCTGAACACCCGTCGTGCCCGCGATGGGCACGACGCAGGTGTAGAGCGATTGCGACGGGTCCGCGTATCCGGCGGTCGTGTCGGCCTGCCAGCATCCGATCCACGGCGTCCAACGCGGATCCATGCCCGACCTTCCTGACTGCGCAGTGTATTGCGCGGCGGGACTGTGTGGGAGGGGGATACTGAGCGGCGCCGGATGACGCTGCCGCGACCAGCAAAGCCAGCGCGAGGGTTTCGCGCGACGAGCGCCACCGTAGAACTGCAGGTTTTCCGCTCAACATGGGTACCTCGGATGTTCTCAACTTCTCTTCTATGCATATCCTGGTGCCGTGGCGCCGACCAGAGGCGATTTTGTTCGCCCGCCACGTCCTTGCCCGGCACCGCTTGCATGAAGCCTCGGAAACGCGGTTTAGTTGCTGGCCCGGACCGTTTGTCTGACGACCTCGAGGCCCGAAATCCGCGTGTCGATTGCGGCCGACTCCATTCGACGTACCAGTGAACCCGCGATTCCGAGGGCGAACCGGCCATCCGAATCGCGGCGTCAACCAAGGAGAACACGACAATGCGCGTCATGGTGATCGTCAAAGCGAGCAAGAACTCCGAGGCCGGCGGCATCCCTGACACCCAGATGCTCAAGGAGATGGGCGCGTTCAACGAACAGCTCGTGAAGGCCGGGATCATGCTCGCCGGCGATGGACTCAAGCCAAGCTCGGCCGGCAAGCGCGTTCACTTCAGCGGCTCGAAGCGAAGCGTGGTCGACGGGCCGTTCGCTGAAACCAAGGAGCTCGTCGCCGGCTTTTGGATCTGGCAGGTTCGTTCGCTCGACGAGGCCGTCGAATGGGTCAAGCGGTGCCCGAACCCGATGCCGGGCGAGGAGTCGGACATCGAGATCCGCCCATTCTTCGAGGCCGAGGACTTCGGCGAGGCACTCACGCCCGAGCTCCGGAAGCAGGAGGAGCGGCAGCGCGCGGAGCTCGCGGCCCGCTCGCGGTAGCCGTTATCGAGTTCGCCCAACGCCCTTGCCCCGCCCGATTGCGCTGATGTGATTGGAAGCCGTGACGGCTTCCGAGACCCATCGCGCGATCGAGGCGGTGTGGCGCATCGAATCGGCGAAACTCATCGCCGGCTTGGCGCGCATCGTCCGCGACGTCGGCTTGGCCGAGGACTTGGCGCAGGACGCGCTCGTCGCCGCGCTCGAGCAATGGCCGGCGTCGGGCGTGCCCGACAATCCGGGCGCATGGCTGATGACCACGGCCAAGCGCCGCGCTATCGACGCCATGCGCCGCGACGCGCTGCACGAACGAAAGCACGCGCAGATCGGCGCCGAGCTCGAGGACGAACGTGAACGGGCGGTTCCGGACCTCGACGCCGCGATCGACGATCATGTCGGTGACGACTTGTTGAGCCTCATTTTCACCGCGTGTCATCCGGTTCTGTCGACCGATGCGCGCGTCGCGCTCACGCTGCGACTGCTCGGTGGCCTGACGACCGACGAGATCGCGCGTGCGTTTCTCGTCCCCGAGCCGACGATCGCGCAGCGCATCGTCCGCGCGAAGAAGACGCTGGCGGAGCGGCGCGTCCCGTTCGAGGTGCCTCGCGGCGCGGAGTTCCACGAGCGTCTGTCGTCCGTTCTCCAGGTGATCTATCTCGTGTTCAACGAGGGCTACTCGGCGACGGCCGGCGACGACTGGGTGCGACCGGCGCTCTGCGAGGACGCGCTTCGCCTCGGCCGCATTCTCGCGGGGTTAGTGCCCGACGACGCCGAGGTCCACGGCCTGGTGGCGCTGATGGAGATTCAATCGTCGCGGTTGCGCGCACGCACGGGTCCGACCGGCGAACCGGTGTTGTTGCTCGATCAGGATCGGTCGCGGTGGGACCAGCTGTTGATTCGCCGCGGCCTCGACGCGCTCGCCCGCGCCGAATCACTCTCCGACGAGCGTGGGCCTTACACGGTGCAAGCGGAGATCGCGGCCTGTCACGCCAGAGCGCGGGTCGCCTCGGACACCGACTGGCCCCGAATCGCCGGTCTCTACTCCCAGCTGGCCACTCTCGCTCCGTCGCCGGTCGTGGAGCTGAATCGCGCGGTCGCCGTGTCCATGGCTTCGGGGCCGGCGGCGGGGCTCGAGATCGTCGACTCGATCGCGGAGGAGCCGTCGCTCAAGTCGTACCACCTGCTTCCGGCGGTTCGCGGCGACTTTTTGTCGAAGCTCGGCCGATCGTCCGAGGCGCGCGAAGAGTTCGAGCGGGCGGCGGGGCTCACGCGTAATGCTCGTGAGCGGGAGTTGCTACTCCAACGAGCGCGCAGTGTAGACGCGCCCTAGCTCGATGGGCATATTCACCTTTCGTCTTAACGGCGTCTCAAGCCGCACGCCGAGGGTATCACTATGTGTCGTAACATCAAAACGCTCGCCAATTTCGCCCCACCCGCCACGAACGACGAGGTGCGCGCGTCGGCGCTGCAGTTCGTCCGCAAGCTGAGTGGAACGACGAAGCCGTCGCGGGCCAATGAAGCCGCGTTCAACCAGGCCGTCGACGACGTGACGGCCATCGCCCGCCAGCTGATCGACTCGCTCGAGATCCACGCTCCGCCTCGCAACCGCGAGGAAGAAGCTCGCAAAGCGCGCGAGCGCTCGGAGCGCCGCTTCGCGTGATCAGCCGACGCGGCAGCGCCGGCTAGTGCTCGAGACTTTTCTCACGACGTACATCGCCGTCTTCGTCGCCGAGATCGTCGGCGACAAGCTGCTGTACACGTCGGGCGTGCTGGCGACGCGTTTCCACTGGGGCGCGGTCATCTCGGGGATGAGTCTCGCGTTCATGGCCAAGATGGCCGTCGCGGTGGCGGTGGGAGCGACGATCGGCAAGCTGCTTCCGCCCTGGCTCGTCGCCGCGTTGACCGCGGTCAGTTTCATCGGCGTGGCGATCGCGATGTGGCGTCAGCCGGACGTGCGCACGCCGAAGGAGAAGGACACCCGCATTCTCCGGGGAGCGGCGATCGCGTTCACCACCATCTTCCTTTCGGAATGGGGCGACAAGGGCATGACCACCGCCGGCGTCTGGGCGGCCGCTAACGTGAGCAGCGCGCCGGGCCGAGGCCTCACGCACGGAACGGCGGCGTTGATCGTGTGGATCGCGGCGGTCGGAGCGATGGTGACGAAGGGCGGACTCGCGGTCACGCTCGGGTCGGGGATTCGCGCGTGGATCGCCACGCACATCTCGCCGCGGCGGGTGCGCCACTTGGCGGTTTTGGCGCTCATCGTCCTCGGGATTCTGTCGGTGCTCGAAGTGACCGGCATTCTGGTTGACTGATCGCTTGACCACCCCGACAACGGCGTCGTCAGAACGCGCGGCCGCATTCCGCTTCATCGTTTGCCTCGGCATCGTCAGCCTGTTCGCCGACATGACGTACGAGGGCGCGTATAGCGGGATCGGGCCGTTCCTGAACGATCTCGGTGTCACCGCCGCGCTGGTCGGACTGATCTCCGGGTTCGGCGAGATGGTAGCCGCCAGCTTGCGCTATTTCTCCGGCAAATTCGCCGACCGCACGCGCGCCTACTGGCCGATCGTCATCGTTGGATACGCGATGAACCTGATCGCCATTCCGGGCCTGGCCTTCGTCCACACGTGGCAGATGGCGGCGGTTCTCATCATCGCCGAGCGCACCGGGAAAGCGATTCGCGGCCCCGCGCGGGACGTGCTGCTGTCGGAGGCGACGGGCGTCGTCGGACACGGAAAAGGGTTCGGCATCCACGCGGCGATGGATCAGACGGGCGCGATCATCGGGCCGCTGTACGTGGCGTTCGCCGTCGCGCGCACGCACGTGTTCGGGCCGGCGTTTCTCATGCTGGGGATCCCGGCCGTGCTGGCGCTCGCGTCGCTGATCCTCGCGATGTACTACCGACCGAACAAGGGTACGCCTCCCAAACCCAAAGCCGACGAACCGCTCACGCGGTTGTTCTGGGTTTACGTCGCGGGCTCAGGTCTGCTCGCCATGGGCTTTCTCGACTTCCCACTTCTCGGATACCACTTCCAGCACACCGGCCTGTTCACTCCGCAGACGATTCCCATTCTGTACGCCGGCGCCATGGGCGTGGTGGGACTGACGGCGTTCATCTGCGGCGTGCTGTTCGATCGGTACGGGATCTGGGTGCTCGTCGTTGGCATCCTGGCGACGATGTTCGCGCTGCCGCTCGGGTTCCTCGGCGGCCCGACGAGCGCCGCGGCGGCGGTGATGTGCTGGGCGGCGGGACTCGGCGTGCAGGACGCCACCCTTCGCGCGGGGATCGCGCAGGCGGTGTCCATGAACAAGCGCGGGCACGCGTTCGGCGCGTTCAACGGCGTGTTCGGCATCATGTGGTTCCTCGGCAGCGCCATCATGGGGCAACTCTACAATCGGAGCCTGATCGCGCTGGTCGTTTTCGGAATGGTCTTCCAGATCGCGGCGGCTGCTGTGTTCGTCTTCGTGCACCGGCCGATCGAAAAGGCGGCGACGTAGCGCGGGTGGACCGGTGGACCGGTGGACCGGTGGACCGGTGGACCGGTCAACGAGACAGGGAACCCGGTGCTTCCCAATGGGCTAACTTGGGCTCACCTCCGACCGAGCCCCAGAGACCTGAGACCAGAGACCTGAGACCAGAGCAGAGACCAGAGACCAGAGACCTGAGACCAATGAAATCACACATCGCTATCCTGATCGCGCCGTTCATTGCCCTGTCGAGTGCCGGCGCGCAGAAATCGTCGTTCAAGTTGACGAGCGCCGACATCCACGAGGGCAAGACCGTTCCGAACGCGCAGGTCGCCGCCGTCATGGGCTGCACGGGGAACAACCTGTCACCCGCGCTGTCGTGGAGCGGTGCTCCCGCCGGAACGAAGAGCTTCGCGCTCACGATGTACGACCCCGACGCGCCGACGGGCAGCGGTTGGTGGCATTGGGTCGTGTACAACATCCCCGCGAGCGCGACGTCGCTCGCCGCCGGCGCCGGAGATCCGAAAAAGAATCTTCTCCCCGCGGGCGCCGTGCAGGGCAACACCGACTTCGGAGTGCCAGGCTACGGCGGCCCATGCCCGCCGCCGAAGGACAAGGCGCACCACTACCACATCGCGCTCTTTGCGCTCGACACGGACAAGCTGGACGTTCCCGCCGGCGCGACCGCCGCGTACGTCGGATTCAACATCCACGGACACACGCTCGCCAAAGCGCAACTGAACGCCACGTACGCCCGGTAGCCCGAGCGTGACGACGTCCGTCGCCCGCGAGAGCTTTGCCCCACCCGCGCGGGCGGCGTCGGATTCACAACGCGCGGCGATCACGGCTCCGGCGGGACCGCTGCTGGTCCTCGCCGGACCCGGAGCCGGCAAGACGTACTGCCTCATCGAGCGCGTGCGCCACCTCGTGCAGCAACTGGGTGTCGATCCCGCGCGCATCTGCGCCTTCACCTTCACCAACAAGGCCGCGGGCGAGATCGCGCACCGCCTCGAGTCCACGCTCGGTGCGGCAGCGGCGCACATCAAGCGCGGAACGATTCACGCGTTTTGCGCGGAGCTGCTGCGCGAGTTTGGCGCGCACGTGTTGCTCGAGCCGGGGTTCGGCATCGCCGACGAGGAGTATCAGCTGAGCGTCCTCCGTCGTATCGAGGGCTATCGGCGGTGGCACAGCGGCACGCTGAATCGGTTCTCGGCGCACCGCTTTCGCGGCGACCCGCTGCTCCACGACGACGCCGTGCTCTTCGCACGCTACGAGCGATTCCTCGCGACGCGCAAAGTCGTCGACTTCGATACGCTGGTCATCAAGGCCGCCGAGCTGCTGGAGCGAGACGAGGAAGGCCGAACCGTACGCGCCCGCTGGGACGTCATCCTCGTCGACGAATTTCAGGATCTGAATCCGGTGCAGTACCGGATCGTGAAGGCGCTGGCCAAGGATCACCGCCACGTGTTCGCCGTCGGCGACGACGAACAGTCGATCTATTCGTGGGCGGGCGCGGACCCGGCCGTCTTTAGAAACTTCCTGAACGACTTCAAACTCGCGTCGGGCATTTGTCTCGAGGAGAACCACCGCTGCCCGCGCGACGTCTTCGAGCTGGCGCGGCGACTTGTCACGCTCAACACGACCACGGTGGTCAAGACGGTCGAACCGAAGGCGGGGCGCATTTCCCCCTTTCCGATTGCCGTCGAAATGTTCGACGACGACGACAAGGAATGCGCGTGGCTCGTGTCCGACTTGCTGCGCGATCGGGACTCGTTCGGACACGACTGGGGCGACGTCGCCTTGCTCTACCGCACCCACGACATCGGACAGGTGCTCGAGGCGGCGCTCCTCAACGCCGGAATTCCCTGCCGTCTCGCCCTTGGCAAGGCGCTGGCCGACGATCCCGTCGTCGCGTACGTGATCGCGGCGCTGCGGGTGATGAGCGCGCCGAAGAACGACGTCTTCGTGGACCAGTTCCTCGCGACGCTGCTGCCAAAGCCATTGCTCGATGAAGCACGCGCCCGCGCGGCTCGCAGCCGACACGATGTGCGGCAGGAGCTCCGCCGAATCGAGAAGCATCGGCCGCGTCAGGACGAGACAGGACGCCGCATTCGCCGAGCGCTTGCGGACTGGCGCAATCTCGACGCGCTCATGAGGCGTCATTCGGGGCTCGGGCCGCTCGTCCTGGATCTCTTGTCGCGCCGCGTCGGCAAGATTCGCTCGGTGCTCGAGGACCGCCACGACGAGATCGCGGATCCGGCGGCGATTGCGGACGTCGTCGCGCTCAAGAATCGTCTCGCCGCCGCTCGCCGAGACCGCAAGACGGTCTGGCTCCCGCGCGTCGGAGGGGCCGAGATCGGGCTCAAGGCGATTCTCGGCGCCGTCGGGATCACGGCCGTCGAATTGGGCGGCGAGCCGCCGAAGGGCGCCGAAGTGATCGCGGCCACCGAGTGCGCCGAGACCGGGCTCGCGCTCGGCGTGTTCAAGGCGGCGCAGCTGCTCGAGATGGACGAATTGGACGAAGCGTTCGGCGATTTCACGGCCATCGACCTCGAGACGACCGACGACGATACGACCAAGGCCGAGGTCGTGCAGATCGCCGCCGTGCGGGTGCGCAGTGGACGGATCGCGGATACGTTCGAGGCCGTCGTCCGGCCGCGTGTCCCGATCGCCCCCGGCGCGACGCAGACGCACGGCTTGAGCGACGCCGACGTCGCGGGCGCGCCGTATTTCGAGGAAGTGTGGCCGCGCTTCCGTGATTTTTGCGGCGAGGACGTCCTCGTCGCACATAACGGGTACGATTTCGATTTCCGCATCCTTCAACGCATGGTGCGCGGCATCGGTCCGGACGAACGATTCGGCATGCACACGTACGACACGCTGCCGCTCGCACGCGACCTCTTTCCGACGAGCCGGAAGCTCGTCGACCTGGCGCGGCAGTTCGGAATCGCCGCGGGGCGTTCACACCAGGCGCTCGACGATTCGCGAACGCTCGCCGGCGTAGTGCTCGCGCTGGACCGCGAGAAGAGTTGTCGCGCGCGCAAGACGGCGCTCGTGAGCGTCCTCGACCAACTCGGCGTCGCGCTGGCGTTGAGCGATCCCCAATCATTCTCGCCCGAAGCGCAGATGTTCTTCGGGATTTGTCGAGCGTTCTCGCTCGGCCGGTACAGCACGTGCCTCGAGAACTACGAGCGCGAGCAGGCCGACGACCTCTCGATCCCGACTGTCGACGAGTTGATCGAGCAGCTCGGCGGCGCGCTCCTCATGCTCAAGATTCGCGCAGAGAAGTCGGCGGACGAACGCTACCCGGCTGCGATGGCGCGCCTGCGGCGCCTCACCGCGGAGATTCCCGATGGCGCGCTCGGAGATCAGATCTCGTCGTTCCTCGAGCGCGCGGTGTTGTCGAAGTGGGACGGAGTGGATCCGGCACGCGGGCGGGTGAACCTGCTCACGCTTCACTCGACGAAAGGACTCGAGTTTTCGCGCGTGTACATCGTGGGCGTCGAGGACTCCCAGCTTCCCGGCGGCTCGCCCACTTCCGGACCGACGCCGGCCGAGATCGAAGAGGCGCGGCGTCTGCTCTACGTCGGGATGACGCGCGTGCGCGACCGTCTCGTGTTGACGCACGACGCGACGCGTTCCGGCAAGCCGACGCGCGGACATCGGTTTCTCGACGAGGCCGGCCTCACCCCGGTGCCCGTGGGATCGCCATGACGGCTACCGAGTGGCGAGTGACGGTCGGTGAGGCGACGACGAGCGCCGCGTACGAACCGGCGACGAGCGGCGATGCCGGCGCGTTGTTCATCTGCGCCCACGGCGCGGGCGGCAGCATGTCCGACCGCGCGACGCTGGCCGCGGCCAACGAGTTGCGCCGGCGTGGGCTGGGCGTGGTGCGATTCAACTTCTTGTACAAAGAGCGCGGGTCGGGCGGGCCGGATCCGATGCCAAAGTTGATGCAGACCTTCGCGGCAGTCGTCGAGCACGTTCGGCGTGAGTTGGGGCCGCGCCGGCCGCTCGTGATCGGCGGACGATCGATGGGCGGACGCGCGGCGTCGATGATGGCGGCCGACGGATTCGCGGCGGACGGCCTGCTGTTGCTCGCCTATCCGTTACACCCGCCGGGAAAACCCGAACAACTGCGCGACGCGCACCTCCCGCGGATCACGATGCCGGTGCTTTGCTTCAGCGGCACGCGCGACCCATTCTGCACGCCCGCGTTGATGGAGCGCGTGTTGAAGACCGTCACGACGCGGTGGGAGATGCACTGGCTCGAAGGGGCCGATCACAGCTTCCACGTGCTCAAGTCGAGCGGCCGGAACGACGCGGCCGTGCTCGAGGAAGTGGGCACAGCGACGGCCGCGTGGGTACCGAGCCTGCCAATTGGCTGACGCGCCAAGTCATTGCTCTACCGCCGGCCAAGAAAAACTCAACGCAGATGACGCAGACTTTGAAAAGCGATTGCCGCAGATGGAACCAAGAGGGTTGCGACGAACCTGTAGTTCAATCTGCGGGATTGCCGTTCCAGATCTGCGTCATCTGCGTTGAGCTTTCTTCACCCGGCAGCGTGGCTCGATCGCACGGATGAAGCCGACGCTCCGAACGCTCAAAATCCCGGCGGCCGCTCCCCTACCACATTGAACGCCCGCTCGAGCGCGATGCCGGCTTGCACCAGACGGCCCTCTTCGAAGAGCGGCGCCAGCAGCGTGATCCCGTGCGGCACGCGACGCGGTGGATTGAACTTGGGAAGCGGATTCTTCGGATCCGGCGCCCAGTCGCTCCGCGCCTCCGTCACGTTCACGAAGCCCGCTCTCAGGGTAAGCGATGGCTGCCCCGTGAAGTTTGAAATCGTGAGCATCTCGTCGCGCAGCGAGGGCACGAGCAGCAGGTCGACCTTCGAGAAGATCCGCGCCATTTCGCCCGCGACCATCCTGCGGAAGCGATCCGCCTGCACGAAGTCCACCGCCGACAGAAACCGCGCTTCGCGGAAGAGATTCGGCCACGCGTCCGGCACCTGCGCTTTCAGTTGATCGGCTCGCCCGTCGAGCGTGATGTCCTCGAACGACGCGGCGGCCTCGGCGAACAGGATCAGCTGCAATGAATCGTAAGGCCAATCGGGAAGCGACACCTCGACCGGCACCATGCCGACCGACTTGATCGTGTCGAGCGCGGCGCGGTCCACTTCCGTCGCCGGCGGCTCCTTCATCCACGCCGGGAAGTAGCCGACGCGGAGTCCCTTCACGCTGTCGTTGGCGTCGAAATCGAGATGCGCCGGCACGCTCGCCAGATCGCCCGCGTCGGGGCCCGCGATCGCGTGCAGCACGAGCATGGTGTCCTCCACGCTGCGCGTCATCGGCCCGAGCTTGTCGAGCGACCAACAGAGGGTCATCGCGCCGCTGCGCGGCACTCGGCCGAACGTCGGACGCAGACCGGTGACACCGCAGCGCATCGAGGGTGCGATGATGCTCCCGCCGGTCTCGCTGCCGATCGAGAATCCCACGAGTCCCGCGGCCGTCGCCGCGCCCGGCCCTGCGCTCGACCCCGACGCGCCCTCTTCGAGCAGCCACGGGTTCATCGTCTGCCCGCCGAACCAGATGTCATTGAGCGCGAGCGCGCCGAGGCTGAGCTTCGCGATCAGAACCGCACCCGCCGTCGTTCAGTCGCGCGACGACGGCGGCGTCGGCCGTCGGAACGCGGTTGCGGTAGAACTCCGCGCCGTAGGTCGTCGGAATCGCAGCCGTGTCGAGGAGATCCTTTCCGCCCCACGGGATGCCGTGCAGCGGGCCGCGATACTTTCCTGCCGCGATCTCGGCGTCCGCCTGCTTCGCCTGCGCGAGCGCGTTGTCGCGCGTGAGCGTGATGATGCAGCGAAGCTTGGGATCGAGGCGCTGAATGCGATCGAGATAGATGTTGGTGAGGCGCGTCGAGGTGAGTTTCTTCGTCTCGATCCAGTGCGACAGCCGCGTTACCGGCGCGAAGGCGATGTCGTCGTCGGCGGCTGGGAGGGGTGCGGAGTCCGGAGCACTGCGCACGAACCGATCGCGCGAGGGGCCGATCTTCTCGTTCGGAAGTGCGGGATTCCACTTGGTGCCCGGAGCGACGCTCGCGTCGATGGGCACCTTCCGCGGCCCGGCGCGGCGCTCGAGCAGGAATGCCATCGACGTGCGCCAGCTCGACGCGGCCATCGCGCGCTGCGCGTCGGTCAGCGTGACCTGCGCGAGCTTCTCCGCTTCGGCGAATGTCCCGGGCGACACCGCCGGTCCCACGGCGGGCGCTGTTCCGAACGTTGGCGGAGCGCCGGGCGTGCTCGGAACCCCAGATGAGCCCGACGTCGCCGGCGTCTGGGATGCGCTCCCACCCCCACCTTCACCGCTGCACGCGGCGGCGGCACCGAGCAGCCCGAGCGGCGCTTGTACGATGAAATCACGGCGTGAGCTCACGGGAGATCCTCGTGCGGGAGGGAGTCGATCGTGGTTGCAAGGCGTTGGTAAACACGCCATCCAGCGTGCCCGGCGCAACAGCGCTGAGGCAGCTTCCCACGTTCTCATGACGGGCGTATTGTAGCGGTCATTCCACCGGTTCGCTGCTCCATCGCGCGTCCAAGTGAAACACGCGGATTCTTAGCCCGATGCACCCAGGAGGTTGGATCGTGATCGACGTCGCCAGGACTATCCGAAGCTCGCTGACGAGAGTCGCGCCGCTCGTCGCCCTCACAATCGTTTCTTTTCCCCGCACGGGAAGCGCGCAGACAGCAACCAAGAAGGTGCTGTCCGTCGACGACTACACGAAGTGGAAGAGCATCGGGAACCAGTCGATCTCGGGGGACGGCAAGTGGGTGGCATACGTGTTGTCGGCGACGAACACGGCGCCGACCGACGCGAAGCCCGTGCTGCACCTCGTCCGGCTCGACAATAGCCAGGACCTCGAGATCCCGAACGGCACCGCGCCGGCCTTCTCGCCCGACTCGAAGTGGCTCGCGTACACCGTGGACGTCAGCGGCGGTGGCCGCGGCGGCCGCGGTGGTCGCGGTGGGGCTGGCGGCGGCGGCGGCGGCGGACAACCGGGTGGCGCGGGAGCGCAGAACACCCGTGGCGGCGCGGGGGCGCCTCCGACCCCACCGCGTCACGTCGAATTGAGAAATCTCGCGACGGGCACCGTGCAGTCGTGGCAGGACATCCAGTCGTTCACCTTCGCCGCGACGTCGAGCCACATCGTGCTGCGCCGGCGAGCGCCCGGAGCACCGGGCGGGGCGGCGGGTGGGCGCGGCGGCAACGGGGGGGGCCGGGAGGCGGCGGTGGCCGGGTGCGCCGGGCGGTGGAGCGAACGCGGATACGCCGACTGGCCCGCGCGGCGCGGACGTGATCCTTCACGATCTCGTCACGGGACGCGACCAGCTCCTCGGCAGTGTGGGCGAAATCGGATTCAATAAAAAGGGCGATCTGCTCGCGTACACCGTCGACGGCGCCGTGCGCGACGGAAACGGGCTGTTCATCCTCGACCTGCGCAACGGCCGCATCTCGACGCTCGACAACGACGCGCGCGTCTACAGCCGGCTCACCTGGAACGACGAGGGCACCGGACTCGCCGTGCTCAAGGGCGTCGACGTCGACAAGATGCGCGAGCGCGACAACATGCTGCTCGCGTATCCGAGCGTGCAGTCGGCGCTCGACGAAATCGAGTACGTGCCGGTCAAGTTCGATCCGTCGAAGTCCGATGGATTTCCGAAGGGCTGGGTGCTGAGCGACCGCGCCGCGATCGATTGGAGCGACGACAACAAGCGCATCTTCTTCGGCGCGAAGGAGCAGGTGCCCGCGCCCGACACGACGCGCCGCCGCAACGCCGACGAAGCCGCCGACGTGGACGTCTGGAACTCGAAGGACGAGCGGATTCAGTCGGTGCAGATGACCCGTGCCGACGCGGACCGCAACTTCACCTATCGCGAGGCGTTCAACATCACGGACCGCAAGTTCGTGACGCTCGCGGACACGGCGATGCGCGAGGTCGAGGTCAGCGCGGACGGCCGTTGGGCCGTCGGGCGCGACACGCGCGGCTATGTCTCTGATTACAAGGCGCCGGCCGCGGACATCTACCGCATCAATCCCTCCACCGGCGAGCGGAAGCTGATACTCAAAGATCAGCTGATCGGCCAGCACGTGTTCGGGATCTCACCCGACGGCAACTACTTCCTCTATTGGAAGGACAACAAGATCCAGGCGTACACGCTCGACGCCGCGACCACGAAAACGCTCGGCGGCGGAGCCAGCGTCAGTTTCGTCGACGGCGACTTCGATCATCCGGGAACGAAACCGTCGTTCGGCCTCATGGGCTACACGCGCGACGGCAAGAATGTCGTGGCGATGCACAAGTTCGATCTGTGGCTCGTGCCGCTGGATGGATCGCCGGCGCGCAACCTCACGAGCGGTGCGGGCGACAAGCGCGAGATTCGCTTCCGCTACGTCGCGACGGAGCCCGACTCCAGCGGTGTCGGCGGGGGAGGCGGCGCGCCGGGCGGCGGCGGTGGCCGCGGCGGCCGCGGCGGTAGCCGAAGCACAATCGACCTCTCGAAGCCGATTCTCCTGTCGGCCTATGGCGAGTACACGAAGAAGGCCGGCTTCTATCAGCTCGCCGACGGCCAATTGAAAGAGCTCGTCTACGACGACGCCGCGTACTCGAATCCGCAGAAGGCGGCAAAGGCCGACACGTATCTCTTCACGCGACAAACGTTCACGGAGTTCCCCGACCTGCGCGTGTCCGGCCTCGACTTAAAGGACGAAAAGAAGATCTCGAACGCGAACCCGCAGCAGTCCGAATACCTGTGGGGGCATCGCATCCTGTTCGACTTCAAGGACCACGACGGCCACAAGCTCCAGGGCTTCCTCACGATCCCCGACGACTACAAGCCGGGTGAGAAGCGCCCGATGCTCGTGAACTTCTATGAAAAGAACTCGCAGAACCTGAATCGGTACTCGGCCCCGTCGTATCTCACCGGCATGGGGTCGATGCCGATCGAAGCGACGAGCCGCGGCTACATCACGATGATCCCGGACGTGTACTTCCACACCGGTCGCTCGCACAGCGACATGCTCGATGCCGTCGAGGCCGCGGTGAAGAAGGTGATCGCGATGGGCTACGTCGATCCGAAGAAGATCGGCATCAATGGACACAGCTACGGCGGCGAAGGCGCGGCTTTTATCGGCACGCGTTCTCGTTTGTTTGCAGCCGTCGGTGTAGGCGCCGGCGTCACAGATCTCTATCAGGACTTCAGCCAGAACTGGGGCTGGGCGTATCAGGTGCCGGGCGGCGAGCGGGGCAAACGGCAACGACTACTACCTGTACGGACAGGGTCGCTGGGGATTCTCACCGTGGGAGAAGCCGGACGTCTACCTGTTCGAGTCCGCGCTGACGCACGTCCCCGAGGTGACGGCGCCCTTCCTCATCATGCACGGCACCGCCGACCCGACGGTCGCGTTCCAGAACGGCCTAGGGCTATACAACGCGCTCCGGTACAATGGAAAGAACGCAGTGCTGCTCGCGTACGTCGGCGAAGGACACGGGCTGCGTGGCTTGGGGAACCGAAAGGACCTGACGATTCGCTACTTCCAGTTCTTTGACCATTATCTGAAAGGCGCGCCGGCTTCGAAGTGGATGACGGACGGCGTGCCGTTCCTCCAGAAGGAGGCCGTGCAGGCGGGGGGAGGCCAGAGCGTGGTTCCGTAGCGCCGACGGGATGGGGGTTGCTCAGGCCTCCGTCGCGCGCTCTAGCAGCGGCAGCAGCGTCTCGAGCTCCACCGGCTTCACGAGGTGCGCGGCGAACCCGGCATGCCGCGACCGAACCAGATCGGTCGGCTGGCCATAGCCGGTGATGGCGATGAGTTCCTGCGCGGGATGGGCGCGCCGCAGCGCGCCCGCGAGCTCGTAGCCGTCCATCCCGGGCAAGCCGATGTCCACGAGGACCACGCGCGGGTTCAGTTGTTCGGCGGCGGCGAGCGCCGCCGGCCCGTCGCTCACCGCGGCAACCTCGAAGCCGTACGCACGCAATAGGCGGGAGAGACTTCGGCGCGCGTCCTCGTTGTCGTCGACGATCAGCACGGATCGCTCGCGATCAGGCTCGGTGGCCGGCCGCGCACGATCGGCCGACGACCGCGCCGACGGGCGCGAGGCCTCAATGCTCGCCGGCAGCTCGATGACGACTGCCGTTCCCTTCCCTGGTCCGTCGCTCTCCGCGTGCACCGTGCCGCCGTGCAACGTCACGAGATTGCGAACGATGGTCAGGCCAAGCCCGAGACCGCTCTGCGCGCGGTCGGCCGCCTGCCCGCGCTGCTCGAACAGGTCGAACACGCGATCGAGCATCTCGGCTTCGATGCCCTTTCCCCGGTCGCGAACGCGGATCACGACGCGATCCCCGCACCGCTCGGCGGACAAGCGGGTTTCTTCCCTGTCGGCGCTGAATTTCGCCGCGTTCGTCAGGAGGTTCGTGAGCGATTGCACGAGACGCGCGTGGTCGCCGACGACGATGAGCCCCGCTGGGACGTCGACCGTGAGCACCTGGTGCTTTGCTTGGAACAGCGGGCGCGCGACTTCCGCCGCCTGCGCGGCCACGGCGGCGATGTCCACCGCTTCCATGTGCAGCTCGACCCTGCCGCGCGTGATGCGCGAAACGTCGAGGAGGTCGTCGACCAGCCGGCGCAGGTGCGCGACCTGGCGCTCGATCAGCTCCAGCTCCTCGTCCTCCGGGCCTCGGTGGCGTAGGATCTCCAAGGCGGTCACGATCGGTGCGAGCGGATTTCGGAGCTCGTGGCCGAGCATGGCCATGAACTCGTCCTTGAAGTGCGCCTTGGTCTCGGCCTTCCGCGCGGCCTCCTCGTGCGCGCGCGCCTCGGTCACATCCTCACAGACGATGAACGCGGTTGGGCCGTCCGGCCCCGGGGCGACGCGCGCCGTTTCCTTCACCCACATGACGGCGCCGTCCCGGCGAATCTTGCGGAACGCAATGTGCCGCACGTCGCCGGGCTCGTCGAACAAAGCGGCGAGATGGCGCGTCACCAGGCTTCGATCGTCGGGATGGACGATTGCCAGCACACTCGTGTCGAGGAGCTCGACGGCCGTATAGCCGAGGTGCTGCTCGGCGAACGCATTCACGCTGCGAACGGCGCCGGAACGGTCCACCGTGAAGAACATCGACGGCGTGGCATCATAGAACAGACGAAAGCGGTTCTCGCTCGTGCGAAGCTCGGCCTCGGTGCGTTCGCGTTCACGGAGGAGCGCGACCTTCATCAGCGCGAGGCTGGTTTGGCTCGCGACGCCCGCGACGAATTCAATCTCGTCGGGCGTCCATCCGCGATCTTCGGTCACCTGGTTGAATACCAACAGGTAGCTGCCGTCGTGGTACCGTCCGAACGGGTACCAGAGCAGACGCTGAATCGACATGTGCTCGTGCAGGAGCGTGTCGGCGCCGTCGGCGGCGAGGACGGGGTGCACGGCGGTGCGGCCGCTTTGGAGCCATTCCCCCGACCGCGCCAACTCGCGGGCGGCAGTCGGGAAAAGGCTCAGCGAATAGCTATTCGTCGGCGTCGGGACGCGGGTGGCATCCGGCACCCACTCGCAGAGGGCAACGGCGGTCTCGCGCGAGAGACGGACGTCATAGATCGCCGCCCGGTCGACGCCGAGCGTCGACCCCGCGATGTCGACGAGCGATTGCAAGATCTCGCCCGCGGTGTTGCCGCGCAGTACCGCGTCCGAGAGCCGATTGACTGCGTGCGACAGCTCGAGACGGCGATCCGGAGATGCGAGGTGCGACATCTGGCACGTTGCTGTGAGAGCCGGTCAACCTACACCTTCCCCGCGTTGAGCCGGAAAGGTGCACCAGCACTGAATCCTTGTCCAACCACGACGCCGAGCGCAGCACCGGACTCACGCCTCGCCTCAGCACTCAACGATTCGCCCGCGACGCCCATAGTTTATGGCAGCCGGATCGGGTTTGCGGAACGGGCCCTTCGGCCGTTTCATCAGCGTTTGGAACCATTCCTCGGAGCTCACATGCGCAGCACTGTCGCCCTCGTCGGTTTCGCCCTTGCCTTCACGAGCGCTCGTCTCGCCGCTCAGGGCGGTGGGCGCGGCGGCGGGCGCGGAACGCCGATTCACGCCGGTGAATCCTGCCCGCCAGGCACGACGGAAATCCGGCCGCGCAGCTGCATGGCGCCGGAATATCCGGCGCCGAGCATTCTCGACTATCGGCCGAAGTCGACGTTGATCGTCCCAGCGCACCTCGTTCCGACCGCCAAGTATCCCGCGATCGATTTCCATGGGCATCCGGGGAACCTCATCGCCTCGGCGGACGGGCTCGCGTCGCTCAAGGCGTCGCTCGACAGCCTGAACGTGCGGATGATGATCAGCGCCGACAATCTGTCGGGCGATCGCTTGAAGAACGTGCTCACGGCGGTCGCGGCGTCGCCCGCGATGAAGGAACGCGTGCGCATTCTCGCCGGCATCAACTTCAGAAACGTGGGGCCGGAGTGGGCGGCCGGGGCGATCAAGCAACTCGACGCGGACGTCGCCGCCGGCGCGGTCGGAGTGGGCGAGATCTCGAAAAGCCTCGGCTTGTCGATTCGAAAGCCCGACGGATCGCGCCTGCGCATCGACGACCCTGAGCTCGATCCGATCTGGGAGGAGTGCGCGCGGCTCGGCCTTCCGGTGTTCATCCACACCGCGGATCCGCAGGAATTCTTCAAGCCGATCGATTACACGAACGAGCGCTGGCTCGAGCTCTCGCTGTTCGGGGACCGGCGCTACCCGCAGGACAAGTTTCCGAGCTTCGAGGAGCTGATGACCGAGCGGGACAACCTGTTCCGCAAGCATCCAAAGACGACGTTCGTCGCGGCGCACATGGGTTGGCACGCGAACGATCTCGGCTCGCTGTCGAAGATGCTCGACGAGATGCCTAACGTGTACACGGAAGTCGGCGCGGTGCTCTACGACATCGGACGCCAGCCGCGCGCCGCGCACGACTTCTTCATCAAGTATCAGGACAGGATTCTCTTCGGCAAAGACTCGTTCCAGCCCGAGGAATACCCGTACTACTGGCGCGTCTTCGAGACGAACGACGACTACTTCGACTACTACCGTCCGTATCACGCGTTCTGGAAGCTCTACGGCATCGGGCTGCCGGACAGTGTACTGAAGAAGGTTTACTTCGCGAACGCGCTCAAAATCACCAAGGGGATTCCGCAAAATGGCTGGCCTAAGTAGGCGGTGGACCGGTGGACCGTGGGGTCGGTGGACCGGCGGACCGGTGGACCGGTGGACCGGGCTAACGACGGCGGTTCTCCTGACCCTCATCGCGGGTTGCACAGAGAAGGCGCCGCCGGCCGAAAAGGCGCCGCCGGCGGCCGATACGACGCGGGCCTCGACGCAAGCGGCCGCGGCCACCGCACCAGCACCCGACTCGTTCCGCGTCGCGTTCGAGACGACGCGCGGGAATTTCGTCGTGCAGGTCCACCGCGCGTGGGCGCCGCTCGGCGCCGACCGGTTCTACCAGCTGGTCGGGCAGCACTTTTACGACGGCGAGCGATTCTTTCGCGTGGTCCCGGGCTTCGTCGCCCAGTTCGGGCTGAACGGCGACCCGAAGAAGAATGAGCCGTGGGACAGCAAGCGCATCCTCGACGACTCGGTGCGGCATCAGAACGCGAAATACACGCTGACCTTCGCCAACCAGGGCGCGAACACGCGGTCGTATCAGCTGTTCCTCAACCTGGCCGATAACCAGCGTCTGGACGGCATGGGCTTCGCGCCGATCGGTATGGTCGTCAGCGGACAATCGGTCGTCGATTCGCTCTACAGCGGATACGGCGAGGAGCCGGTCCAGCAGTTCATTCAAACGCTCGGCAACTCGTACCTCGATCGCATGTTCCCCAAGCTGGACGGGATCAAGTCGGCGCGGATCGTTCCGGCAAAGTGACTCGCGGGCTCGGCGCGCTACTTGTCGTGCTGCCCTGGGTGTTCGCACAGGCCCAGGAATCGCCCGCATCCGTCGAGCGACATGTGCGCGTTGGCGCGCGGGATCGGAGCTTTTTGATCGATCTGCCGCCCCGCTACGCGACCCGAGGCCCGCTACCCCTCGTGCTGGATTTCCACGGCGGCGGCGGCTCGCCGACGGGCGCACGGACGCAGACCGGCTTCTCGACGCTTGGCGCGCGCGTCGGCGCGATCGTCGTGTACCCCGCGGGCAGCGGGCGATTCGGCGACGAGCGGCTCCTTACGTGGAACACGGGCAGTTGTTGCGGCTACGCGAAGGCCGCGAACATCGATGAAGCCGCGTTCGTCCGCGCACTGCTCGACACGCTCGAGCGCACCTATCCGATCGATCGAAGCCGCATCTTCGCGACAGGTCTCTCGAACGGCGGCATGATGTCGTATCTCGTGGCGTGCCGGCTCGCCGACCGGATCGCCGCGATCGCCGTCGTCTCCGGCGAGCTGTCGATGGACTGCAATCCGTCGCGCCCGGTCTCGGTGCTGATCATCCACGGAACCGCCGACGAGAATCTTCCGTACAACGGCGGCGTCGGCAGAAAGGCGCTCGACAAGCACGACGTGCGTCCGGTGTCGTTCGCCGTCGATTCCTGGAGGAGGTTCGACCGTTGCCCCGACGCCGCGCTCACGTCCTCGCACGACGGCGTGACGCATAGCGCGTGGTCGCCCTGCGCCGACGGGACGGCCGTCGAGCTGTACAAGATCGAGAGCGGCGGGCACGCGTGGCCGAGCGGGGAGCGCATGTCTCGGATCCTCGATGCACCGAGCAACGCGCTGGACGCGACGCAGACCGCGTGGGCTTTCTTTGTGGCGCACGCGCGAGCGGCAGCACCGCGGTAGATCGTTCCGCGGCCCCGCTCAGGGCAAGACGATCGGCGTCGCCATCTCCCGGTATCGGCAGAGCGCGTTCGCGAGCTGCATCTGGCGTGGCGTCCGGCACTCCGCCTCGTACATGCGCGGCGAGGCCACGAGGACCACGAGACAGCGTGCCCGCGACGTCGCGACGTTCAGGCGATTCAGGCTGAAAAGGAACTCCATCCCGCGCGGCGCGTCCTCCGCCCGCGACGTCGCCATCGAGTAGATGACGACCGGAGCCTCCTGCCCCTGGAACTTGTCGACGGTTCCGACGCGCACGGACGGATCGATCTCCGCGAGTCGCTCGAGCAGGCGATTGACGTGCGCGTTGTACGGCGCGACGACCAGCACGCCCGTTCCGTCGAGCGGTTGCGGCTTTCCATTCTTGTCCGTCCACGTGGCGCCTGGCGCGATGAGCTTCTGGACGATCGACGCGACGGCTTCGACTTCCTCGGGCGACTGATTGCGATTCCCGTCGTGTTGGACGTCGAGCACCGAAAGGCCGACGGATGGCACGCCTGCGGTGACGGAAATCCGCTGCTGCTCCAGCCCCGTGAGCGGACCGAGCCGGCCGTCGTAGAACACCTCGGAGGTGAAGTCGCAGACGCTCGGCGCCAGCCGGTGCGTGACCGCGAGAAAGATTCCGCGATCTCTCGGCATCGTGTGGTCGAGGCCGAGGATGTGCTCGAGCGCCGACACGTCGACGCCGTCGGGGTGACTGCCTTGGCGCGGTTGCTCCAGCTGCTGCGGATCGCCGAGCAGCACGAGACTCCTCGCGGCCTGCGACACGGCGACAGCGTTGGCGAGGGACATCTGGCCCGCCTCGTCGACGAACAGCACGTCGACGGCGTTCGTCAGGTCAGGACGAGTCCACAGCCACGCGGTACCGCCGACGACGCGAGACTTCCCGATCGGCGAGGGCTTCGCGTGCCGACTCCGCCTTCGCGAACCGTAGGACGCCCGAATCGGTGGCGTCCGGACCGTCGTCCTCCTCGTCGTCGTCGCCGACGCGATGGCCCAGACTCGCGGTCGTGCCAAGGCGACGCGCCGCCTCGCCGACGGCATCGAGCAGATTTCGAATCACCTTGTGACTCGTCGCCGTCACGCCGACACGCTTGCCTTGTTGCACGAGGCGGCAGATCGTCTCTGCCGCGAGATACGTCTTGCCGGCGCCGGGCGGACCTTGAATCGCGAGGAGCGTCTCGTCGATCTCGTCGGCGAGTCGCGACGGGAGGTCGTTCGCGAGATCGACCTGTTCGATCTTGAGCGCCGGCTCGCGAAAGCGCGGCGGTTTGCGGCCCAGGAGCGCGCGCGCGGCGGCGAATTCGGTTGAGCCCGAGGCGACCGCTTCACCGATGCGCAGCATGGCCTCCGCTTGCGCCTTGGCCGGGACGTTCGTGAACTCGAACATCGCCGTGGGATGCGTCTCAGCGCGGCCCCGACCCTTTCGCACGTCGATCGTCCGCGCCTTCCGATCCACGGCGACGACTTTGCCGAATCCCTTCTTGTCCTGCAACGAAACGCTGTCGCGGGCCTCGATCTCCATTTCCTGCACAGGATATCGATATCGATCGACCACCGAACCGGTAGGCCGGCCTTTCTTGCTCATGATGACGCGGACTCGCTCCACGAACTCGAGCCCGGCAACCGCGGCGCGCTCGTCGATCAGATCCTCCTCCGGCATCTCGACCAACCGAAAGAATTCCCACCACGCGACGTTGTCCTCGCGACGGTGATAGTCGAGCATGTAGGCGAGGAGCCAGCGCGCTTGCTGAGCGTCGTCGCGGTCTCCGCGCAGCTCCGGGAGTCCCACGAGCAAGCGGCCGCGCAATTCCTCGACACGCTTCGCCCGATCGTCGATGTCGGGCGGCGCGTCGGCGGGGTCGGGGATCGGGCGCGCGATCGACGCGCCGCCGGCGATCGCGCGCGTTCGCAATGCCTCTAGCCAGTCGCGCAGCGCGCGCGTCGAGACGCAGTCGTCGCGGTTGTATCCGACGATCGCCGCACGCACGTCGCCCGGAGCGGAATCGGGGACGCCGGCGCCGAGCGCGTATTGAAGCGCGCGGAGAGCCTTGTTGGCGTCCTCGAGCGGCACGCCGCGCGCGAAGCCGTAGAGCGGTTCGAGACTCTTGATCGAATACCGCTCGACGCCGACCCGCATCGATTGGCGGACGACGGCGTACAAGTCGACGAATCTGCGCGCCCGCAGCAGCTCGTCGAGCTCCCGCTGCCGTGTCGCGTACCGCCCCATGAGCCGCTTGAACGCCGACGGCTCATACGGCGCGTAGTGATAGACGTGCATGTCCGGATACGCGCGAATGCGCTCTACGATCGCGTCCATCGCCCACTCGAACGCGCGGCGCTCGTCGGCGTCCGTGAACGCCCACCGCTCGTGGTAGTCGCCGTCGGCCGTCGCGATGCCGAACAGATACTCGCGACCATGGTCGGCCAGCATCGGGTCGCCTTCCAGATCGAGGAACAAGTCTCCCGGTGTCGGCTCGGGAAGGCGGCAGAGCCCGAAACTCTCCTCGATCTCGAGCATCTCGTACGACGGAACGTCCGCGTCTCGCGACGCCAACTGCAGGCGCGCCTGGTCGCGGACCCGTTCGTACGACTCGACGGAGCCGCGACGCGGTTTGAACGCGATCGGCTGCGGCAATCCGGCGAGCTGTGTGAGCGTCTTCACGGAGCGCGCCTCGAGCTCCTGCCGCTGAGCCCGCGAGATCCCGGACACGAGCGACAGGTGGTCATCGCTTCGCCGTTTCGACGCACACGTCGAGCTCCAGCGACACGCGCCGCACATTTCCACGGGTTCGGGATAGTACGCGTCGGCGAGGCGATCGTCGCCGAGCGACATCGCCGCCCCTATCTGATGACGCACCAGCCTTGTGTACGCGGCGTAGTCGGCGAAACGGTATTTCTGCTGCGGCGTCTCGGCGTCCGGCGTGATCACATAGAAGTGTTCCGGCCTCGCCTCCTGCACCGACGCGAGAAGCTCTGAATAGAGGCAAAGCTGGAGAATCGTCCCGGCTTTCGTCTCGCGCGCGAGCTTCGTGTCGTACACCTCATACGACCAGTCACCCAGGCCGCTTTTCGTCGACACGCGCAGCATCACGTCCGGTCTGCCGTTCCAGGCGTCGTGGCGCAGACCGCCCTGGACGATGACGTCCGCGCCCTCGCGCATCGCCTGGAGCGTCGTCGCCACGCGCTCGTCGTCGCGCACGCCCTGCGGGACATTCACCACAGTCGCCGCTCCGGCGCTCAGCGAATCGACGAATCTCTGCTCGTGTTCGAGGCCGCGTCGAATCAGCAGCTCGAGCAGCGGATCCTCGTACTTGACGACCGTGCGCTTGCCGAGCGCGAGCCCCATGTCGAGCGCCGTGCGATGCCGGCAGCCGAGAAAGTTCGAGAGATCCGTCGCGTAAAGCGCGAACTCGCCGTCGCGGACGTGCACCGGGGGGCCCTAACGCGTCACGCGGTGGGCGCCTTGTCGAACGATTCGATGAACGCGTCGACCGCCGGCGGCCCGGACCCGATCCCTTCGTCGTGCTTGAAGTAGACGAACGCCTCGCTCCACGGTTGCGACGCGATTCGCCTGCTCCATTCGTCGAGCAGCGCCGCGTCGTAGTCGAGACGATGCAGCCGCACGTATCCCCAACTCGCCGTGGTCACGATTGGCGACGCGAAGTCCGGCTGCTCGGTGACGCAGAGCGGAATGTCGCGCTCGCGCAGCACCGCATAGACCTCGTCGTCGAACCAGCTCTCGTGGCGAAATTCCACCGTGTACCGGCGATCCGTCGGCAGCGTGGCGACGAACGCCCGCAGCCGGGGGACGTCGATCTTCAGGTTCGGCGGCAGCTGGAAGAGAATCGGCCCCAACCGCGCGCCGAGCGCCGACGTGTTCTTGAGCAGAAACTCCGTCGCGCTCGAGGCGTCGGGCTTGAGCCGCGCGAAATGCGTGATGCGCTGGCTCGCCTTGATCGCGAAGGTGAACGAGTCCGGCACCCGCGACGCCCAGTCGAGCAGCACGTGCTCGCGCGGCAGCCGGTAGAACGTGTTGTTGATCTCGACGCTCGGAAACCGCCCGGCGTAGAAGCCGAGCATCGCGTCGTCCTTGAGATCAGCCGGGTAGAACGGCCCTTTCCATTCCTTGAACGCGAAGCCGCTCGTTCCGGCGAGCAGCTTCATGCCGACTTCGCCCGGCGCTTCTTGTGAGGCTTCTCCTCTTCTTCCTCTTCCTTGCTCGCGGCCTTCGCCTCGGTGAGGCTCGCCTTGAGGGCTTCCATGAGGTCGATGATCTTGCCGCCGCGCTCGGCCGGCGCCTCTTCGGTGATCTCCTGGCCCTGGACCTTCGCTTCGATCGCCTCGAGCTGCCGTTCGCGGACCGTGTCCTTGTACTTCTCGGGGACGAAGTCGTCGCTCGCCGACTGCTCGATGAGCTGCTTGGCGAGATTGAGCTCCGCGGGCTTCACCGCTCCCTCCGGAACCTCGACCTGGGTCGTGGGGCGCAGCTCGTCGGCGTAGTGCAGCTGTTCCATCACCATCACGCCGTTCAGCGGCCGAAGGAGCACGAGGTGCTGCGCACCGCGCGCCGCGTATTGGCCGAGCGCCGCCTTGCCGGTCTCTTCGAGCGCCGCGACGAGCAATCGGTAGGCGCGATCGCCGCCCTTGTCCGGCCCGAGATAGTACGTCTTGTCGAGGTACTCGCGATCGACCTTGGCCAGCGGAACGAACTCGCTGATGTCGATCGTGTTGGTCGCCTTCTCCTCGAGCGCCTTGAGCTCCTCCGGCGTGAGGATGACGTAATGATCCTTCGAGAACTCGTACCCCTTCACCATCTGGTCTCGCGTGACGATCTCGTTGTCCTTCGTGCAGATGTACTGCTGCTTGAGGCGCGCGCCGTCCTTCTTGTGGAGCAAGTTGAACGAGATGTTGGCCTTCGATTCGGCGGCCGAATAGAGACTCACGGGCACGGAGACGAGACCGAACGAGATGGTGGCCGTGCCGATGGCGCGTGCGGGCATAGGAGTCCGGGAAAGAGCTTGGGTGGTCGAGGACGTTGGTCGAGTTCGTGCAGCGACGCAAGAGTACGCCTGGGCCGGACCGTCGTTCTGGCCGCGCCCCGCATGACTCGGTAGGTTCACCGCCGAACCGAAATGTCCTTGTGACGGCAAGTAGCGACGACAACCGCCAGGTAGACAACCTCAGCGCGTACCGTGCCAAGCGGTCGCCGGACACGACGCCCGAACCGATGGGTACGGTGTCCGCCGTCCCCGGCCGGCTGTTCGTGGTGCACAAGCACGCCGCTCGCCGGCTGCACTTCGACCTTCGCCTGGAGATGGACGGGGTCCTCCGCTCGTGGGCGGTGCCCAAGGGGCCGTCGTACGACACGAAGGACAAGCGTCTCGCCGTGAAGGTCGAGGATCACCCGCTCGAATACGGCGACTTCGAAGGCGTCATCCCCGAGGGCAACTACGGCGCCGGCGGCGTGATCGTGTGGGATCGCGGCGAGTGGATCCCGCTCGAGGATTGGCGCGAGGGACTCGCCAAGGGCAAGCTCCTCTTCGAGCTGCGCGGATACAAGCTTCACGGCAACTGGACGCTCGTGAAGATGAAGAAGAGCGAGAAGGACTGGCTGCTCATCAAGGAGCGCGACTCGTACGTCAAGTCGCCCGGCGACCAGTTCGAGGAAACGTCGGTGCTGTCCGGCTTGACCGTCGACGAAGTGAAGCTCGGCCGCAGCCCCGTCGCCGATCTCCGCAAAGCCGTAGAGGCCGTGAAAGCGCCGCGCAACCGAGTCGATCCCAAGACCGTCGAGCCGATGTTGGCCGAGTCGACCGAGAAGGCGTTTACCCGCAACGATTGGATCTTCGAGCTCAAGCTCGACGGCTATCGCTTGATCGCCAGCAAGTCGCGCGGCAAGTCGATGCTCGTCACGCGCAAGGGGAACGACTATACCGCCGTCTTCCCGGAAGTCGCTCGCGCCCTCGACGCGCTTCCGTTCGACGACATCATCGTCGACGGCGAAGTCGTCTGCCTCGACGACGCCGGCAAACCGAGCTTCGCGAGGCTGCAGCGACGAGGGACGCTGCACAATCCGGCGGAGATCAAGCGCGCCGCGGTCGAGTTGCCCGCGACGTTCTTCGCCTTCGACTTTCTCGCGTTCGAGGATTTCGATCTCCGGCCGCTCCCGCTCAGGATCCGCAAAGAGCTTCTCTTGACGGCGTTGCCGAAGCTCGGCGCGATCCATCCGCTCGACCACATCGAGGCCGAGGGCGAGGCGTTCCTTGCGCAGGTCGAGAAAATGGGCCTCGAGGGGATTCTGGCGAAGCGCGCCGACGCGCCCTATCGCGCGGGGCGCAGCGACCTCTGGCTCAAGATCAAGGCGGAGAAGAGCGACGAGTTCGTCATCGTCGGCTTCACGAGCCCCAAGGGAGGGCGTTCCAACCTCGGCGCATTGCAACTCGCCGATTTCGTCAATGGAGAGCTCGTCTACGCCGGACGCGTGGGCACCGGGTTCAACGACGCGCTTCTCGACGAGCTCGGATCGATGTTCGAGTCGATGACCCGCGAAACGCCGGCGTGCGGCCCGCCACTCCGTCAGGACGGAGCCGCCGCCGCGATTCCGGAGACGAAAACCACCACATGGGTCGAGCCGGTCAACGTGTGCGAGGTTCGTTTTCGCGAGTGGACGCCCGACGGCGTGCTCCGGCACGCCGCCTTCTTACGGATGCGCTACGACAAGGATCCGCGCGAGTGCATCCGCCAGGGCACCACCCCTGCACCGGAAAGCGACGCCATGCCAGCCGCCACCCGAGTCAAAGAGCCGCCGGCGCCGCCGAAGTCGGCGCCGGTCGAGAAGACGTTCAACTTCTCCAACCTCAAGAAGGTTTACTGGCCGAAGGAGAAATACACCAAGGGCGACCTCATCGATTACTACCGCGCCATCTCACCGTGGATGCTGCCATACCTGCGCGACCGTCCGCTGGTGATGACGCGATTCCCCGATGGCATTGAAGGGAAACAGTTCTATCAGAAGGACGCGCCCGAGTTCGCTCCGTCGTGGATCGAGACGATTCCGGTCTGGAGCGAGGACACGCAGCGCGACATCCGATACTTCGTCGCCAACGACGTCGAGTCGCTGCTCTACGTCGCCAACCTCGGCTCGATCCCGATCCACATCTGGAACAGCCGAGTGGGGTCGCTCGAGCAGCCGGACTGGTGCGTGATCGATCTCGATCCGAAGGAGGCGCCTTTCTCCGACGTGATCAAGTGCGCCGTCGTCTTCCGCGCGCTGACGGAGGTCATCGGTCTGCCGAGCTACATCAAGACGACCGGCAAGACGGGTCTCCACATCATGATTCCGCTCGGACGGCAGCTCACGTACGCGCAGTGCCGGACGATGGGCGAGTTGCTCGCGCGTGTTGCGCTACGCGAGCTCGATCCGATCGCGACGATCACGCGACACGTGAGCAAGCGCGGCGACAAGGTGTACCTCGACTACCTCCAGAACCGCCATGCCCAGCTGATCGTGGCGCCGTTCTGCGTGCGGCCTCTGCCTGGAGCCACGGTGTCGATGCCGCTGCTCTGGGACGAAGTGAACAAGGACCTCGACCCGAAGGATTTCACGATCAAGAACGCGGTCGAGCGAATGGAAAGCCTGAAGCGCGATCCGCTGCTCCCCGTCCTCGAGGACAAACCGAACCTCGCCAAGGTCCTCGAGAAGCTCGGCGGGATGCTCGGCGAGGATTAGGGCTTCGGTGTCGCGCGAGCGATCGCGTCGTCGAGCATTTTCACGAGCGCGTCGCGGTCGAGCGTGAACTTCTGCGTCGCATTCAGCTGGACGATTTCATTCATGAGCGTTCGTAGCGCGATCGCCCCCTGCCCCGCCTGTGGCACCGGCATGTAACGCGGCTTCGGGTTCGCGCTCGTGAGCGCGTCGAGCACGACGTCCGCGACCTCGTCGGGCGGCGGATTGTTCTCGAAGCCCCGCATCGTGTTGATCGCCGACCGCATCTGCGCCTCGAAGCGCGAGCCCTTCACCACGCTCGTGTCCATCCGCGCGAGGAGGTTCTTCCCGATCTCGGTGCCGTAGTTGCCCGGCTCGATGAGGCTCACGCGCACGCCGAGGCGCCCGAGCTCCGCGGCCAGGCCGTCGCCGTACGCCTCGATCGCGTGCTTGCTCATGCTGTAGGGCCCGAGCATCGGGCTGGCCACGATGCCGTTGAGCGAGCTGATATTGACGACGCGCCCCTTCGACTCGAGCAGGAGGGGCGCGAACGCCTTGGTGATGCGGTACGGACCGTACACGTTGACGTTGAAGATGAAGTCGAGGTCCTTTTCCTCGAGCTCGATGAGCGGCGCGACGACGACGACGCCCGCGTTGTTCACGACGCCGTAGAGGCCCTTCCCCGCCTTCGTGACCGTTGCGACGGCCGCCGCGATGTCGGTCGCCGACGTGACGTCGAGCTTCACCGCCTGCACGTTCTTGATCGCGTTGAGGTCGTCGATGTCCTTCTGCGCGCGCGCGCCGGCGTAGACGAAGAAGCCGTTCGCCGCCAGCCGCTCCGTGACCTTGCGGCCGATGCCGCTGCTCGCTCCCGTGACGAGCACGGCCCGCTGCGGAATGCTCTGCGCCAACGAGTTCGTCGCGAGGGCGGCGACGGCGATACCGGCGATCACAATCCGCGAAATGGTCTCGGCCATGAAATCGAGGCTGGGGCGGCGTGGGACTCAGCGTACCCCTTCTTGACCACGGGGTCACCGTCGTCCCAATCTACGATGCAACGGGCTTACGAGCTCGACCAGCCGACCGGTCGCCGCGCCCCGCCCGGTTCGACACACGACAACTCGAGGAGTCGTCTCCATGCTTCGTGCTCACGTTCGCACATTCGTGGCAACCGTTGCGTTCTCCGTCGCCGGCACGCCGTTCGCGGCCGCGCAACGTGGCGGCGGTGGCCTGCCGGACAGCGTGAAGGCACACCGGTGGGACGTCGAACACGAGCTCCAGTCCATCGCCGTCGTCGATCGCAAGGAAATGATCGCGATGCACGACGGCGTTCGCGTCGCCGCCGACGTCTACTACCCGAAGGACGCGTCGAAGAAGTATCCGGCGATCTGGTCGCGGACGCCGTACAACTTCAACTTCTGGGACATTCAAAACGGCGTGCCGCGCGACATGACGACGGTCGTGAACGCGATCAAGCGCGGCTACGCGTACGTCGAGATGCAGGAGCGCGGCCATTTCTTCTCCGAAGGCAACTACGACATCCTCGGGCCGCCGCTCTCGGACGGCGTGGACGAAGTGAAATGGATGACGTCACGGAAGTGGTCCAACGGCAAGATCGGAACGACCGGCTGTTCGTCGACGGCCGAGTGGCAGGGTGCGGTCGCGGCGCAGAACACGCCGGGGTTCGCCGCGATGAACGTGCAGGGATTCGGCGCCGGCGTTGGACGCGTCGGCCCATACTACGAGCAGGGCAACTGGTATCGCGGCGGCGCGGTGCAGATGTTGTTCATCGACTGGCTGTACGGCGAGCAGAATCAGGTCCGGCCGATGCTGCCCAAGAACGCGACGCAGGCCGATCTCGTGCGCGAATCCATGTCGTTCGACCTCGCGCAGCATCTCCCGCCAGTGGATTGGTCGAAGGCGTTCTGGACGTTGCCCGAAGAGAACATCGTGAAGGACGTCGGAGGACCGCACGGCATCTTCGCCGACTCGATGCCGGTGGCGACCGGCGGCGCGATGATCAAGCGCGCGCCGAACGATCCGGCGTGGTATCGCGGTGGGCTCTTTCACGACAACATGCGCATCAACATCCCCGGCCTTTGGTTCATGTCGTGGTACGACGTGTCGGTCGGGCCGAACCTGGCCATGTACAATCTTGTCCGAAGCACCGCCAAGGGCGCGGCAGCGAATCAGCAGTGGGCCGTCATCGCGCCCACGGGCCACTGCGCGTACACGCGCTCCAGCGAGCACACGGTCGTCGGCGAGCGGGACATGGGCGACGCGCGGCTCGCGTACAACGACATCATGTTCGCGTTCTTCGACAAGTTCCTGAAGGGCGAGGGCGGGCAGATCCTCGACACGATGCCCAAGGTCCGCTACTACACGATGGGGCTGAACAAGTGGCAGAGCTCCGACACCTGGCCGCCGCGCGGCGCGGAGTCGATGACGTTCTATCTGTCGAGCGGCGGAAGCGCGAACACACTCAACGGCGACGGCGTGCTGAGCAAGACAGCGCCCGCCAGCGACAAGCCGGACAAGTTCGCCTACGACCCGATGCATCCCGTGATGTCGCATGGCGGCAACGTCTGCTGCCAGGGGAACGCGGTCGGCGCCGGGGCGATGGATCAGCGCGAGACCGAGGCGCGGCCCGACGTACTCGTGTTCACGAGCGAACCGTTCACGCAGGGCACTGAAGTGAGCGGGCCGATCACACCGACGCTGTACGTCTCGTCGGACGCCAAGGACACCGATTTCTCCATCAAGATCATCGACGTGTATCCGGACGGCCGCGCGTACAACCTCGACGAGTCGATCCAGCGCATGCGCTACCGCAACGGATACGACAAGCCGCTCGTGTGGATGGAGAACGGCAAGGTGACGAAGGTGACGTTTCAGCCGCTCAACACGAGTAACTACTTCGAGCCGGGACACCGCCTGCGCATCGAGATCTCGAGCAGCAACTTCCCGCGCTTCGATCGCAATCTGAACACGGGCGGTCGCAACTACGACGAGACGAAGACGGTCGTGGCACACAACGCGGTGCACCACTCGAGCGAGTATCCCTCGTCGGTCACTCTTACGGTCGTGCGAAAGCCGCAGCCGTAGGACCGGGAATCGAAAAAAAGGGGGCGCCGTGACCACGGCGCCCCTTTTTGCGTCGGTCGTGCCGCTACTTCAGCGGCAACACGACCCACCACGGGTAGTCCGCGCTGTGCGTGTGCGCGATCGCCGCGACATAGATCCCCTGGTACTTGCTTCCCGCCGGCGGCGCGATGGTCACGATGTAGAGCCCACCGGGCAACGTGGGAATTTGAAACTGGCCGTTCGCGTCCGTCGTCACCGACGCCACCTGCGCGCCGACGCCGAGCGTGTCGCTCGCTGTCGGCTGGCCGTGCGTGTACGCCGTCACCCGGGCGCCGACGATGCGGGGAAGCGTCGACAGCGTGTCGGTTCCCGGCGGGAACGCGCTGTGACCCATGATCGTGCCGTGGAACGACCCGGGCGTGGGGTCGGGCGGCGGATTGGTGACCGGACTGCTGTCATTCGTCGCGCCAGGGACCAGACCGGCCAATGGCGTGGTGAGCGGCCCTGTAGGGGCGGTGTCGCCGCCCCCGCACGCAACCGTGATTCCAACAACTGCGACCGCGCACGCGATCGCCCAACGTCCGACACGAACGCTCACTGATGGCTCCAGAAGGATTCCTCTGGTAAACTGCCAATGAGCGCGACGGGTCACTCGAGAAACTCGCCTACCTTGTGACATGAACTACACGTTTGATGGAATCCCCGACCACGCGATTCCGCGGGCTCGTGTGCGGCTCATGCAACACGCTCTCGACACGTACGCGAGCGAGACGAACAAGGTCGGTTCGGTCTGGTCTCGCTTCGGCGACGAGGACCTCGCGTATCGCCCGCAAGCCGGCGCGTCGACAGTGGGCGACATCCTGCGTCACCAGCTTCTATCCGAGCGGCGGTTCTTCGGCGAGTTCCTCGGCCTGCCCGAGGTTCCGGCGGCGTCGGTGCTCCCGAGCCCGCTGACTCCTCGGACGGCGATCGCGAGACTTCTCGAGTTGGCCGCGCCGCGCCTCGAGTATCTCGCCTCGCGCCGGCATCCGTGGTGGCTCGCCGACGTCGACTTCTTCGACGTGCGCCGATCGCGAATCTGGGTGTTCTGGCGCCGCGTGCTTCACACCGCGCACCACCGCACGCAGCTCACGGTCTACCTGCGAATGCTCGGTCGGCCCGTTCCCGCAACGTACGGGCCGACCGCCGACGAGAAATGGGTCGGCGCGGACCCCACGACGTCGGTCGAAGCCGCGTCTCGCCGATAACTCGTTGGCGACGCCAGCGAGCACTGAGCATTCGCGCGATCTATTTCGAGACGAGCAAAACTGCGGTCGCCGTCAGCACGCCGTTGTCTCCGCGCTTCGAGACGACGACGACCTGATCGCCTGCCGACGGCTGTTTCGACGTCTCCTTGATCGCCGTCACCGGAGTGCTCGACGGCACGTTGATGGTTTGCGATCCACCGGCGTAGTTCACGACGAGGGTGCCGCCGTTCGCGCTCGAGACGGTCCCGTTGGACATCCGCGAGCTCTGCACGCTGCCGTTCGTCATCCGGCTGCCGCCCGGGCTCGCACTCGGCTCCATCATCCGGCTCCCCTCGCCGAGGCCCCGCAGGTCATCCGGGAACACGTGAATCTCGGTGGCCTGCTCCGTCCCGTCGGGTTGCTTGACCGACGTGACTCCGACAAAGGAGTTGTCGGTGACGTCGGCCAAGGTCCCGGGTTCGCGGTCGAAGATCTTGGGCGAACCTGCCAACGTCACCGTGACGGGGCCGGTGTCCGTGGACACCACGAGCGAGCTTGGCGTGACCTGGGATATTGTGCCACGAACCATCGTCGACGCGTTGGGCGCCGACACATCGCCGGCGGCGGCGGCGGAATCGGATCGAGCACTCGATCGCATGCAGGCGACGCCGCACAACGACGCAGCCAAGAGCGCGGCAGAAGATCGGACGTAACGCGGGTTGGCGAGCACGACAGCCCCCTTTGTTGACTGTTGATGAACCGCCATCCGTTGCGCACATCTTGTGCTCGCTCGTGTACCACGGAAGGCGAATCGGGACGCGAAAGTGGCTTTTTTCGCGCCGGCCCGGTTAAGCAGGTGATGTCCTAGCCCAGGAGCTCCGTGTGAACGTTGATCGTCGAATCCTGTTCGTAGCGGCGGCGCTGGCCGTGGGCGCGTGCTCCGACGTGGGCGGGCCCCAAGCGCCTCCTTCCTTCACGCTCGACCCCTCGGAGCAGCGCGTCGCGACCTCCGGCAACGACTTCTCGTTCGCGCTCTTCCAGCGGGTGGCGAAGACCGATGCCGGGAACAACGTGTTCATCTCGCCCCTGAGTGCATCGATGTCACTCGGCATGGCGATGAACGGCGCGTCCGGCTCGACCTTCGACGCGATGCGTATGGCTTTGCGCCTCGATTCGGGCGACGTCGGGCAACTCGACGCGGGCTACCAGGGGCTGATCGGGCTGCTCCGCGGTCTCGACCCCACGACGACGTTCCAGATCGCCAACTCGGTCTGGTACCGGAACAATTTCTCGTTCAAGCAACCGTTCCTCGACACGACCAAGAAATACTTCGACGCTCAGGTGCAGGGGTTGGACTTCGCCAACGTCCCGGGCTCGCTCTCGACGATCAACGGCTGGGTGAGCTCGCATACCGGCGGCAGGATCCCGACGATCCTCGACGACATCAAGCCGGAAGAAGTGATGTTCCTCATCAACGCCATCTACTTCAAGGGCACGTGGCAGTACCAGTTCGACCCGAAGGCAACCGCCCCGTCATCGTTCCGCGCGGCGGATGGCACGGTGCAGACCGTGCCGTTCATGAATCGCCCCGAGAACATGAAGCCCAAGTTTCGCGCAGGCGGAACCCAGCAGCTGGCGATCGCCGAGCTTCCGTATGGGAACGGCGCGTTCGCGATGGACATCGTGATGGCTGGATTCGGCCAGACGGCCAGCATCGACTCGATCGCGGCGCAGCTGAACGCGAGCACGTGGGCGGCGCTGATCGCGAGCCTCCAGGACACGGACGAAATGTTCGCGATGCCCAAGTTCACGATGGCCTACGACCGCATGCTCACCGACGACCTCTCGGCGCTCGGCATGGGCGTGGCGTTCACCGATCAGGCGAACTTCTCAGGGATGTCGTCCCAGCCGCTGAAGCTTTCGTTCGTGAAGCAGAAAGCGTTTGTGACAGTGGACGAGACCGGAACCACGGCGGGCGCGTCGACCGTCACCGGCGTCACGGTCACGGCGCTCCGCGAGTTCCGCGTCGATCACCCGTTCATCTTCGTGATACGCGAACGGCAGACGGGCACGATCCTGTTCATGGGAAAGATGCTGAAGATCCCGACGTAGTCGGCCGGGCGATCTATTTGAAGAGGGCGAGCGATTTTTGAATCACCTGCCAAACGCCCCAGGCGAGCGGTATCCCTACGAGCGTCCACGCCCCGACGAGCTTGAGGGCGACTCCCGCCGAGGCTTGATCGCGGTCTGATTCGCCTGTCATTTGGGCTCCCCCTCAGGCCGCGGCGGTGCTGGCCGCGCCGTATTCGGCGGTCACGTGACGCTCGTCCACCGGCCGCACGAGCAGGTTGCAGATGAATCCGACGACGAGCAGCGCCGGCCATGATGTACATCGTCGTCGTGTACGCGCCGGCCTTCGGAACGCCGTGCGCAATCTCATATTCGCGAATGTAGTTGACGAGCACCGGCCCGAGCACGCCGGCGGTCGACCATGCCGTGAGCAACCGGCCGTGGATCGCGCCGACCTGAATCGTGCCGAACATGTCGCGCAGATACGCGGGGATCGTCGCGAACCCGCCGCCGTACATGCTGATGATCACGACGTACCCGATGACGAAGAGCGTGACGTTCCCGGCGCGGCCGGTCGACGGCACCAGGGCGTACAGCACGGCGCCGAGCAGGAAGAACGTCGCGTAGACCGCCCTGCGGCCGATGACGTCGGAGAGCGACGACCAGAAGAAGCGGCCGCCCATGTTGGCCAGGCTGAGGAGACCGACGAATCCCGCCGCCGCACCGACCGAGATGGAGCCGGGGAACATCTCCTGAATCATCGGCGACGCTTGGCCGAGCACGCCGATGCCCGCGGTGACGTTCATGCACAGCACGATCCACAAGAGCCAGAACTGCGGCGTCGTGATGGCGCGGTCCGCGGTGACGTTGCCCGTGGTCACCATCGCGCGAGGAGGCGGCGCCGTCCAGCCGGCCGGCCGCCAACCGGGACGCGGAATGCGCACGGTGAACACGCCGAACATCATGAAGCAGAAGTAGAGGATGCCCATCGTCACGAAGGTGGACGCGACGCCGGGCACGGTGGCCGTCTTGAAGTAGGCCATGAGCATCGTCGACAGCGGTGACGCGATCATCGCGCCGCCGCCGAACCCCATGATCGCCATGCCGGTCGCCATCCCGGGGCGGTCGGGGAACCACTTGATGAGCGTCGTCACGGGCGAGATGTACCCGATGCCGAGCCCGATGCCGCCGAGCACGCCGTAGCCGAGCAGCAGGAGCCAGAACTGGTGCGTGGCGATGCCGATCGCCGCGACCTCGAATCCGCCGGCGAAGCACAGCGCCGCGACGAACATCGCCTTGCGAGGCCCGACGCGCTCGAGCCACGACCCGAAGAGCGCCGCCGAAAGCCCGAGGAACACGATGGCGATGCTGAACACCCAGCCGATGGTGCTCAGCTTCCAGTCTTCCGGCGCCGAGTGCGTGACGCCGATGCGCTGCGAGAGCGGCAGGTTGAAGACGCTGAACGCGTACGCCTGGCCGATCGACAAGTGGATCGCGAGCGCGGCGGGCGGCACCAGCCACCGCGAGTAGCCGTCGCCGGCGATCGTGTGTTCGCGGTCGAGGAACGAGAATAGGCTCATCGAGGGATGACGGGCAGGACGACGTGGCTCGGGTGCGCGGCGTCGTGCAGCAGCCTCTGGTGCGCGACGACGAACGTGCTGTCGCGCTCGTTGTTGCCGCCGGTGTTGAGGTTGCGGTCGTACTTCGGAAAGAAGGACGACGATACCGTCACCCGAATCTTGTGTCCGGGCTCGAACACGCGCGACGTGAACCAGAGGTCGAGGTCGTACCGCTCGACGCTTCCAGGAGTGAGCGGCACTTCCTTGTCGAATCCCTTGCGGAATCGCGCGCGCATCGGGCCGTCCTGCACGCGCTCCGCGTGGCCGTCGGGAAAGACGTCGAGGAGCATCACGTTCCAGTCGGTGTCCTTGGCGTCGGTGGCGGCCCAGAGCGTCGCCGACATCTGCCCCGTCACGTCGATCGGTTTGGTGAGCGCCTTCGACGTGAACACTAGCTCGTCGCGCCGCGATGCGTTGAGCGACGTATAATCCTCGTTGAGGGACTCCTCGAGCTCGCGCGAGTCGATCAGGAATGGCGTCGGATTGGCCGGATCGTACGTGAACGTGTCTGCCGGCGCGCCGGTCGGCGGAATCGTGTCGAGTGTCCCGTTGCCGCGCGCTCGTGTTCGCGCCTCCCGCCGACGACACGTACCACTTCGTGGGCACCGCGCGCGCGATCGGCCAGGCGGCTTCCTTCCGCCAGGTGTTGTCGCCGAAAACGAAGTCGTCGAACGGCGGCTCCTTGTCGACGCCGTTGTCCTTGCCGAGTAGATAGTGGTCGAACCACCGGAGCTGAAGACGGCGCGTGTCGACGCGCGACTGCGGACCGAATTCGCCGCTGACGTAGTCGACGCCCTTGTGCGCGCCGGGTCCCATCACCAGCCGAACGAACGGATGGTTCGGCACGGCGAGCAGCGCATTCGTGTAGTCGATCGGACCGCGCGAGTCGTCGTACCAGCCGGCGATCTGGAGCACGGGGGCTCGGACCTTCGCGACGTTCGTCGTGACGGCGTGCGCGCGCCAGTACGCGTCGAGCGTCGGGTGCGCGATCCAACGATCCCACAGCGGCACGTCGCCGCAACCGAGTCGCTGCGGCAGGTCGATCAACGGCAAGTGCGTGAGCGCCGACCCGATGTCGAGGTCCGCCGTGTTCTGCAGCGTGCGCGCGCGCATGAGGCACGCCCAATCGACGTTGATCGGCGAGAACACCATGTCTTCGTACGGCACGATGCGCCACGGATCGCCGCTCGCCGCCGACGGCGCGAACGCCGCAAGATGGGGCGGCGCGCTCACGGCCGCGTACCACGCGAGTCTTCCCTCATCCGAGTGTCCGATCAGCCCGACTCTTCCGTTCGCGCCGGGCAGCTTCGCTGCCCACTCGACGGCGTCGTACCCGTCGCGCACGTCGGTGTCGTAGTCGCCGAAATCGGTGCCGTCGGACACGTCGCGCCCGCGCACGTGCTGCGCGACGAAGATGTATCCGTGCGACGCCCAGTATCGGCCCGCGGGATGGAGGATGCGGGTGTACGGCGTGCGCTGCATGACGACGCCGAACGGTCCCTTGCCCACCGGCCGCGCGATATAGCTGGCCAGCTTCGCGCCGTCGCGCGTCTTCATGAAGACCAGCGTGTCCTCCGTCACCGCGTACTGCGAGTCCGACACCGCGCCCGGCCAGAGCAGGTACTGCTGCTCGGCGACGAACGGCGTCGCCCGCCGAACGAGCCGATACCGCCTGCCACTCGGCTTGCCGCCGGCGAGCATCAAACCGGAGAGCGTGTCACCGTGCCACGTCGCGGCCAACATTTGATTGCGGGCACCGCTGATGAAAACCGAATCGCCGCGAACGTCCGCGCGCGCGAGGTCGAGCATCGGTTCGCCCGTGCGGCGGCGGATGGAGCCCGTGATGCCGCCGCTATCGGAGGCGAAGTGCGCGAAACCCATGCGACGCCAGCCCTCGAAACCCGGAAGAGGCGTGGAGCCGAGGGCAACATAGGCATCCCAATCGCCGGTCAGTGACGGCGATGAATCGCGGGTGCACGAGGAGAGGGCGAGTAGGGCGAGGGCGGAGAGCGCGGAGAGGCGGGGCATGGCAAGAGAATGCGTCGTGAAACGGCGAGGGCGCCAGCGTTGGGGCCGTTGCGCCGGGATCGAGCATCTCGGTCGCGGGAGCGAGCCTAGCCTTGAGAAATAGCCATGAGAAGGAGCCGTGAGCAGTCGAACGGCGCTATCAGGAAGAAAATGGTGTCGCGACTGTCTCTCGGGTTGGAGTAGGTGGGGCCATGAGGGACTTTAAACGACTCGAGATTTGGCGTAGGGCGCATGCACTCGGCGATCGCGATGCACGAGATCGCGGCTGACTATGGGCGCTCCGGGCTACGGGCACTTCGATCGCAGCTCATTGCGGGCGGCAGACAGCATCGCGACGAACATCGCCGAGGGGTGCGGGGCGCAGACATCGAATCGCGAGCTGGCCCGTTTTCTGGACATGGCGATCAAGTCGGCATCCGAGACCGAGAATCACCTGATCGGCGTCGCGATCTCAGGTCTAATGTCCCGAGGAGGACTGGCTGCGACACTCCAACGAGACGATCGAGATCCGCAGAATGACCTTCGCTACCGAAAAAGGGTGCTGGAGAGCGAGTCGCCATCAGTAGCTCTGCGCCTGTGCGGTCTCACAGGCTCCAGCTCACGGCTCATGCTCACGGCTATTTCTCGCGGCAGGGCTCGATGCCCGATCCGAGACGTCAGTCGGGGTGATCCAGCCACTCAGGAGCCCGGGCGGTTCGCGCCGTTCCCGTCGACGCCGTATTTTCTGCCTTCCGTCACCAGAGCTAGCCGTGCGCATCAGCGACATGAATTGGATGCAGGTCGAGCGCTACCTCGATCACGACGACCGCGCCGTCCTTCCGCTCGGCAGCACCGAACAGCACAGCCACCTCCGCCTCACCGTCGACTGCATCCTCCCCGAGCGCGTCGGCGCGGAAGCGGCGGAGCCGCTGGGGATTCCGGTGTTCCCCGTCGTCGCCTACGGCGTGACGCCCTATTTCCGCGAGTTCCCGGGCTCCATCTCGCTGCGCGTCGACACACATCTCAGCGTCGTGCGCGACATCCTCGACAGCATGGCGCACAGTGGGTTCAAGCGGATCCTCGTCGTCAACGGCCACGGCGGGAACAGCGCGGTGCAGCAGTGGGTTCCTGAATGGACCGCCGATCACCCGGATTGTCGGGTGCTCTTTCACAACTGGTGGAACGCGCCGCGCACGTGGGCCAAGGTGCTCGAGATCGATCCTGTCGCGTCGCACGGGTCGTGGATGGAGAACTTTCCATGGACGCGGCTGCCCGGGCGTCGAAATGCCGGGGGTGCAGCGGCCGATGGTCGACATCGCGCGGGTTCGCGCGCTCGACCCGATGTCGCTCCGCGCCTACATCGGCGACGGCAACTACGGCGGGTTGTACCAGCGGTCCGACGAGGACATGCTCGCGCTCTGGAAGGTCGCCGTCGACGAGACGCGCGCGCTGCTCACCGGTTCATGGGGCGACGCGGCCTGAGGTCGTAGCAAACAATGCGATTCCTCGTCTGGGGCGCTGGCGCGATCGGTGGAACTCTCGGCGCGTACCTCGCGCGCGCCGGCCACGAGGTCACGTTCGTCGATACCGACGCCGACCACGTGTCGGCGATCGACGCCGTCGGCATCTCCATCACCGGTCCGGTCGCCGAGTTCATGCAGCTGGTGCCGGCGTTCACGCCGGAATCGCTGAGCGGCCGGTGGGACACGATCATCCTCGCCACCAAGGCGCATCATACGGAGGCGGCCACCCGCGCGCTGGCGCCCCACTTGAGCGACGATGGCTGCGTCGTCTCGGCGCAGAACGGGCTCAACGAGCTCGCGATCGCGCAGGTCGTCGGCGACGCGCGAACGGTCGGGTCGTTCGTGAACTTCGGCGCGGACTACATCGAGCCGGGCGTCATCCACTACGGCGGACGCGGTGCGGTGGTGCTCGGTGAGATCGACGGGCGCAGGACCCCGCGCATCGCGGCCATCCACGACGCGTGGCTCCGCTTCGACGATCGCGCCATCGTCACGCCGAACATTTGGGGCTACCTCTGGGGCAAGGAAGCCTACGGCGCAATGCTGTTCGCGACCGCGCTCACCAACGAGTCGATCGCCGATGCGCTGGCGATGCCGCGTTACAAGAACCTTTACGTCGCGCTGGCGCGGGAAATTCTCGCAGTCGCTCGAGCGCGCGGCGTCGCGCCGGAGGCGTTCGACGGATTCGATCCATCGGCGTACCTGCCGACTGCGTCAGACGACGCGGCCGCCGCGTCACTCGACGCGCTCGTTGCGCACAATCGCAAGTCCGCCAAGACCCACAGCGGAATCTGGCGCGACCTCGCGGTGCGCAAGCGGCGAACCGAGGTCGATGCGCAGCTCGGAATCGTCGTCACGCTCGGGAACGAGGCCGGCGTCGCGACGCCGCTCACCGCGCGGCTGGTCGAGCTGATCCACGAGATCGAGGACGGACGCCGCCCGCAATCGCTCGAGACGCTCGACGCTCTCGCCAACCTGTCCATCCGCTGATGGAATTCGACTTCAGCGGGAAGACCATCATCGTCACCGGCGCGGCGCACGGATTCGGCCGCGCGATCAGCCTCGCGTTCGCGCGTCGCGGCGGCAGCGTGTGGGCCTGCGATGTGTTGAAGGACGAGCTGCTCGAGACGGAGCGCCTCGTCCGCGCTCACGACGGCGTGTGCACGACGCGCGTCGTGGACGTCCGCGACAAGAGCGCGGTCGATGCCTTCATCGACGAAGCTGCCGCCGCGTCGAGCCGCGTCGACGTGCTCGTGAACAACGCCGGCGGCGTGCTCGGTCAGGTCGGGCGCCCGCTCGAGCAGATCACGCCGGACGAGTGGCAGAGCATCTTCGACGTCAACGTCGGCGCCGCATTCTACTGTTCGCAGGCCGTCGCGCCGCGAATGAAAGCCGCGCGGTCGGGGCGCATCATCAACATCTCGAGCGGCGCTGGACTCGGAATCAGCCTCACCGGAATTCAGGCCTACGCGTCGGCGAAAGCGGCGCAGATCGGATTGACTCGCCAACTCGCGCACGAGTTGGGCCCGTGGGACATCACGGTGAACAACATCGCGCCGGGTTTCGTGCGCTCGAATCCGACGACCGAGCGCCAGTGGGAATCGTACGGCGAGGCCGGGCAGCGGGAGCTCGTCGATCGCATCGCGCTCAAGCGACTCGGCACGCCCGACGACATCGCGCACGCGGTGCTCTTCTTCGCGTCGGACTATGCGGGGTGGATCACGGGCCAAGTGTTGTCGGTAGACGGAGGCAAGTGATGAGCGGTGGGTCAGTGACGACGACCTCGGCACCGGCTCGACTCGCCGCGGTGATCGCGGCGCTTCAGTCGAATCACGATCGCATCCTCGCCGAGTTGGTCGAGTTCGCGTCGATTCCGAGCGTGAGCACCGATCCGGCGCACGCGTCCGACGTCGCGGCGGCGACGGGATGGGTGGCGGCGAAGCTTGCGGTCGCGGGCCCGATCACGGTCCGCACGATCGCGACGTCCGGCAATCCGGTCGTCTACGGCGAGTGGCTCGGCGCGCCGGGCGCTTTGACCGCGCTCGTCTACGGACACTACGACGTTCAGCCGCCCGACCCGCTCGACCGTTGGCACAGCCCGCCGTTCGTGCCGACGATTCGCGAGGGACGCCTCTACGCGCGCGGCGTGTCCGACGACAAGGGTCCGATGCTCATTCCGATCAAGGTCGCCGAAGCGTTCTTCGCATCGGCCGGCGCGCTCCCGCTCAACGTGAAGTTCATGTTCGAGGGCGAAGAGGAGATCGGGAGCCCGAGTCTCGACGCGTTCATCCGCGACCACAAGGAGCTGCTCGCCGCTGACTTCGTGATCTCCGCGGACGGTGCGATGTGGCGCATCGACGAGCCTTCGCTGACGGTGTCGAGCCGAGGGCTCGCGGGGCTCGAGCTGACGCTCACGGCGGCGTCGAAGGACTTGCACTCCGGCCGACACGGCGGCGCGGTCGCGAATCCGCTGCACGCGATGGCGCAGTTGATCGCGTCGCTGCACGACTCGAACGGTCGTGTCGCCGTCGCGGGTTTCTACGACGACGTCCGTGAGCTGCCGCGCGCCGAACGAGAAGCGATCGCCGCCCTACCCTTCGACGAGCGGGTGTATCTCGCGCAGGTGGGCGCGCCGGCCGCATTCGGCGAGCCGGGATACTCGACGCTCGAGCGACAGTGGACGCGGCCGACGCTCGAAATCAATGGGATGTGGGGCGGGTACGCAGGGGCCAGGATCGAAGACGGTGATCCCGAGCGAGGCCCACGCCAAGATCACGTGTCGTCTCGTCCCCGATCAGGATCCGGCGCGAATCGTCGAGCTGGTGTCGCGCCACCTCGAGTCGCACCTGCCGCCAGGCACGCGGCTATCGATCTCGGCGATGGATCACGGCGCGGGCGCGTCGCACATCGAGCCCGACCATTTCGCGCTCCAGGCTGCCGAGCGGGCGCTCCACGCAGTATATGGTAGTCAGCCGTTGCGGGTTCGCATGGGCGGCACGGTGCCGATCGGCGAGCTGTTCCAGCGGCACATGGGTCTGAGCACGGTGTTCTTCTCGTTCTCGACGGCGGACGAAGACTTCCACGCGCCGAACGAGTTCTTTCGCGTGCATCGCCTGCACGAAGGCCTCGAGGCGTGGGCGCGGTACTGGACCATTCTCGGCGAGGAGCGCGCATGACCGTGGACACGAGATCCGCCGACGCGTCGGCGACGACCGACCTCGCGCGAGCCGAGGCGGCCGTCGAAGCGCACAGCGCATCGCTCAAGAAAGAGCTCGGCGTCCGCGACCTCGTTCTCACGCAGATTCTGTTCATCGTCGGCCTCACGTGGATCGGCGTCGCGGGAAAGCTCGGACCGTCGCACGTCGTGCTCTGGCTGCTGGCGATCGTCCTGTTCTATCTGCCGTCGGCGGCGCGTCGTGATGTACCTCAACAAGCTGATGCCGCTCGAGGGCGGGCTGTATCAGTGGGCGAAGCTCGGCTTCAACGAGATGATCGGCTTCATGCTCGCGTGGAACCTCTGGCTCTACGTGATCATGAACATGTCGGAAATCGGCCTGCAGTGCACGACGTATCTCTCGTATGCCATCGGACCGAGCGCGGACTGGATGCGCTCGAGCTCGTGGTTCGTCGGCGCTCTCCGTCGGCGGTGATCCTTGCGTTCATGGTCGTCGCGTCGATCATCGGCTTGTCGGTGGGCAAGTGGGTGCACAACATCGGCGGCGTGTTCATGCTGATCGTGTTCGCGGCGCTGCTCATCCTTCCGTTCATCGGACTCGCCACCGGTCACCTGCACGAGTATCACCCGCTGCGCACCGAGCATGCCGGCCGTGTCGCTCTTCAACCTGAACATTCTCGGTAAGCTCGGATTCGGCGCGCTCGGCGGATTCGAGTACGTCGCCATTCTCGCCGGCGAGACCAGGTCGCCGGCGCGCTCGGTCGGTCGATCGGTGCTGATCGCCGCGCCGATCGTCGCACTGATGTTCGTGCTCGGCACGAGCACCGTCGTGGCGTACATCCCGACGGGACCAGGTCGATCTGATCGGCCCAATGGCGCAGGTGCTGCGCGTCGGGTTCGGTCCGTTCGGCATCGCCACCCAGCTGGTGACGATCGCGATCCTGATGACGCTCGGCATGCGCATCGCGCAGAGTGAGCGTGAGCTTCACCGCGGTCGCGCGATTGCCGATGGTGGCCGGGTGGGATCGCCTGCTGCCGCCCTGGTTCAGCCAGTTGCATGCCAAGTATCGCACGCCTGTGAATTCGATCCTGCTCGTCGGCGTGGTGGCATTCGGGATCGGCCTGGTGAGCTTGATCGGCGTCGGCCAAGCCGAGGCGTTCCAACTGATCTGGAACGCCGGCGGAATGTTCTACGCGCTCACGTACATCGTGATGTTCGCCGTGCCGATCTTCGGACTGCGCGGCGTGACACCGCGCCCGCCGCTCTGGCTCAAGGTCGCGTCGTGGTCAGGGCTGCTGATGACGGTGCTCTACGTGGCGCTGTCGGTCTTCCCGATCATCCAGGTGGCGAGCGTGGCGACGTTCGCGCTCAAGATTTCGCTCGTGATTCTCGTGGCGAACGCGATCGGCGTCGGGCTGTACGTCTCGGCCCGTTCGCGCGCGTCGAGTATCGCGATCACGGAGGCGTAGTCCTCGACCAGGGCTCGAAACGACAACTACCTAACGCAGAGGACGCGGAGGCGCAGAGGACGCAGAGAACGGCCGCGGGGGCCGGCTCCGTCGCGCAACGAGCCGGGATGTTTTTGTGACAGCCGCTCGGGGTGCCTCGTCGTGGCGACGTAGGTCTTCAGGGTGCAGGTAGCTTCCCGAGCGGCCGTCACAAAAAATCCCGTGCCGGCGACTCGACCCCACCTCATGGGCAGTCCCCTGCGTCCTCTGCGCCTCTGCGTCCTCTGCGTTGAGTAGTCTGCTGTTGCTGTTGGTCGCGGCTAGGTAATCGTCACGGCGAGTGGACTGAAGTGAATCTCGAATCCGCCGATCTTGACTGAGATGGTGTCCGCCCCCGGAGTCGCCGGCGCGGTGTAGGTCGCGGTGCAAACGCCGAGTGAACATGCGAAGGCGCCGACCGCCCCGCGCGTGATGGTGACGGTGAGATCGTTTGGAATCGCCGTCTTGAGCAGGTTGCCGAGAACATCTCTCACCTTGACGGTCACCGTTGTCGTGCCGCCGGCGGCGATGCTCGTGGCCGTGACTTCGACCGTCGACTGGGTTGGGTCGGCGATCACCCGGATCGAGCGTCGCACGACGATCCGTCCGGTGGAATCGGCCAGTGTAGTGAGGGCACCGCTGGCCGGGCGAATTCCGGTCAGCGTGTAGTAGCCCCCGCTGTCGGGCGGCGTCCACACCACAACCGCCTGGCCGTTGATATCCGTGACCGCCGTCGCCGGCGGCGCTCCCGCCCCAGCGGACGTCGTGAAAACGATTGGCGCCCCCGCCGCCGGCTGTGCCGTCGAATCGAGAACCGTGATCGGGATCGCCGTCTGCGTCGCTCCGGCCTTCACCGTATCCGCCTTTATCACCGTGAAGCTCGACGGGTTGATCGTCACTGGCGATCTGCGGCGCGAGCGGGTTGCTGTCGGGAAGCGTCATGCCGGTGATCGTCGGTGTCAGCACGCCCGCGGCGCCGACGTTGACGATCGCGTTCGGTCCGGCCCACGGATCTGTGGAATGCGACGCCGGTGTTGGATCCGACGCTGACCGTGGCATCGAGAATGATCGCGCCGCGAGCGTCGCGGGCCACGGCCTTCACAGGAATCGAGTCGGTGGCCGACATCAGCGCGCGCAACGCCTCGACGTTCGCGCGACGAGCGACTTGACGCACGGTCTCCGTCACGGCGTCGGTCGCGAGAATGGTCGCGCCGTCGGGCGCGAGCGCTTGCACCGCCACCGTCGCCGTCCCATTGCCAGTCGAGATGAGCCGAGGAGTCGCCATCACGCCCGTGCCCGGATTGCTGATCCCGACGACGGGGCCGACGCGCACGATCGTCGAGTCGACGGCCGACACCGGAATGAACCGAATCGAGGTGCCGGCCAAACCGAAGCCGCGCTTGTCCGCGAGCGTGACGTCCGGCGTCAACGAATCACTGAAGCTCCACGCACGGAGAGCGTGTAGTCGACAGGCCGAGCGTGAGCGTCTGAGAGACGCGCGCGATGACCGTATCGGCGCACCTGGCCCCGGCCAGGCAGAAATCCGACGTCGCGATGAGCGTGTCGCGGCCGTTCGAGGCCGCGACGTAACGCAGCGTGTCCCCCTTCGCGACGGTCGCGGTGTGCGATCCCAGGTGGATCCAGCGAATGCCCTCGCCCGGCCTCGGCACCAGCGCGCCGTTGACCCGCACGAGCCCCGCGGCGACCGCCACGCCCGTGTCGCTGATCGCGTTGAGCGTTGAATCGTGCGTCGTGAGCACGGTGACGCCCCCTACGACGACAGTCTCGGTACGCGACACCGGAGTCGCAGCGAATCGCGGATCGGCAAGCGCGATCGAGACGTTGGAGTGTCCCGTGCGTTGCCCGACCAGTCGTCTCGCCCGACCGTCCGACGTGTCAGGGCTCGCCGGCGACACCAGGCCCACGATGCTGCTGTCCGTCGACGACCACGTGAACGAGAGCGACTGTATCCGGTTCCCGGACGCGTCGAGCGCCTGCGCCTGCACCGCGTTGGAGTCGCCGACGACGAGGGTATCGTGCGAGACGGCGATCTTGAGCTGCACCGCGAACGTCTGCGGGCCGCTCGGCAGATTCTCGTCGCAGCTGAGGACGACGAACACTGCCGCGCCGACGAGTGGAATGAGCCGGCGCATCAGCGGCTTCCTCCCAGAGAGTTGACGCGGATCGACACGCCGACGCCGACGAGCGTCCGTGCCCGATCACCCTCGAGCGGCGCTCCGCTGAAATACCATTCGGATCCGCTCGCGCGAACCGCGATCGCGCGATACAGCGGCACCTCGAGCGTCAGCCCGACGCCGCCCCCCGCTGAGCCGGACTGCGAGAAGCTGTATCGCGGAGTGTGACCGACGACGCCGTTCGGGCCGATGAAGTCGAAGCCCGTCGAGTCGACCGAGCGTTGCGCCTGGCCGCCGAATGCGCCGATCGACGGAATGGCGAGCAGGCGTCCCCACGCGAGCGGAACGCCGATCGAAACGAATCCGCCCTGCACGGTGCTCAGGTCGCGCGCGATCCGCAGCCATCCCGCGTCGACCGCCCAGTGCGAATGGCGAAGCGAAACGTCGGCCGACGCGCTCCCGAGCGCGTCGCGGTTGAGCGGAAGGGCGTTGGCCTGCAGCCACTCGCCGCCAACCACGATGCCATGGTTGAACGTGGCGCTAGCCGGTGCAGTGCGTTGCGCTATCGCGGGATTGGCGACGCACGCGAGACATGCGATGACGGCCGCCGCGCCGGCGGCAGTCTGAAGAGGGCGAGGCATGTGAGTTGAAGGAACGTTGGGGCCGAACTCACGGTCGCCATCGGCGGCGTCACAACCGTGCTTCAATTGTAGTCCATATATATGACGCCGTGAAGAAAAACGCGAGGGGGCCATGCAGAGACTCGTCGGGCGCGCGGCGCGGCCGGTCCTTGGGCCTAACCTCCTTGCGCGCCAGGCCGTCACCGTAGCTTACGTGTCCCGCGGATTGAAAAGGACAATGCCGCGGATCATGGGATTCACGGATGAACGACAACTGCTTCACCGCAGAGACGCAGGGGGCGCAGAGAACGGCCGAGGAATCCGGAATCCGTCGCGCAACGAGCCGGGTTTTTTGTTGAAGGCCGTTCAGGCGGCCTCACCGCACTCGCGTAGATCTACGCAGTGAAAGTGGCCTCCCGAGCGGCAGTCACAAAATTTCCGGTGGTTGCGGGCCGACCCCAGCCTCGTGTGCAGTCCTCTGCGTCCTCTGCGTCTCTGCGGTAAAGCAGTTGCCGTTGCCTGCCTACCGCCCCAAAGCGGCCCGCGCCGCGCTGACGCCGCGGAACTGCGCCTCCTCGAACAGCGACAAACCGCTCAGATCCGAATTGGCGAGATGGAACCCGGGTGGGGCGAGCCGGACGACATCTGCCGTAGTCGCCAAGAATCCCACCGTCGGACGCACCATCGCGTGTCCGAGCCGCATGACGTCGATCCGCGAAACGCACTCGCGAATGTCGGGGTGCGCCCGCTCGAGATCCGCGAGGATGCGTTCGACGCAATCGCGCCAGGTGAGGGCGAGCAGATCGCGCCGCCCGTCGGCGGGCGCCCGATCGGCGAGCGACCAATAGTATGTCCACACCGCGCGCTCGGAGTGCGTGCGCAGCGACTGGTGCGTCGCGTCGACGTAGCCGAGTGCGGGAGAATCGTAGATGACGTTGTCCCAGGAGAGCGGTGCGCCATGCCCTCGCTCTCGTGGCAGGCGATCGAGCGTCAAGTTCGCGGTCAGCCATGGGGAATAGACCAGGGGTGCTCGACGGGCAGCGAGCTCCGGGACGACGTGCGGCACCAGGAACGACGGCGCCGCGAAGATCACCGATTCGGCGAGATACGTTCCCTTCGTCGTCGCCACGCGCCAGCGCGTGCCCCCGCCCGCTCGTTCGATTCGCACCGCGGGCTCCGCCGGTCGAATGTGGTCGGCGAGGATCGCGATGAGTCGCTTGGCGATCCAGCCGTTCCCCTCCGGCCACGTGAGCGGTCCCTGTTCGTCGTGCGGGCGCGACGCGAAATAGTGGACGCCGGCCCACGCCGACGTGTCCCTCGCCAGCGCGCCGTAATCGTCACGACACGCGTAGTCGATGTACCAGCGCATGGCCGGCACGTCGAGCTGATGCTGCGCGAGCCACTCCGCCATTGAAACACGGTCCAGCGGCGAATCGCGTCGCACGCCGTCTGCCATCGGGATCGTGAACTCGCCGCTCGCCCGATGCTCCGCGATCAGCTGGTCGAAGCGGCTGAACGCCGCGCGGCCCAACGCGTCGAGCGCGAAGTCGGGCTCGATGCCGTCGTGCCACTCGCCGTGCGCGAAGAGACGCTCCTGCGGCGAAAAGCAGAGGTATCGCTCCTCCCACACGCCGTCGCGAAGCACGCCAAGCTCCTCGAACAGCTCGCGCACGAGCGTCGACTTGACGCTCGGCACCGGTACATAGTGCGCCGCCCACGGATAGGCCGAGACCTCGTTCTCGCCCGAGCGCGCGTTGCCGCCCGCAACCGACTCGAGCTCGAGAATCACGAAGTCTGAAACGCCGCGGCGGCGAAGCTCCCACCCCGCGCTCAGCCCCGCCATTCCCCCACCGACGATCACGATGGGAACGCGCGTCTCCGGTCCACGCGCGCCCCCCCCGGTCAGCGTTCCATCGCGAAGCCGGTGCCCCACCGCGCCGCCGTCGTCGACGAATCCGCCGGCGATCGGCCGCGGAGACTTCCGCTTCAACCCCACGAGCGCCGGCGCGAGCAGCGGCACGCCCCCCCGACGAGCGGCGCGGCCAACATCCCCAGAAATGTCCGCCGCTTCACGACGCTACCGGTTGATCTTGTCGAACTCTTCGCCGTAGTAGCGCACGAGCATCTGGTCGTTCAGATGGTTCGCGCGCGCGGCCACCGGCGCCATGTCGCGCGGAAACTCGAACGCCTCGCTCACCGCGGCCGTCGTCAAGAATCGCAGCCCGTTGGGCAGGTCGTTCGGTGTCGTATACGCGCCGTGCATGGCCAACACGAAGCCCCACTCGCCGAACGACGGCACGTAGACGTGGTACGGATGGGTGTTCAGGCCGGCCGATTTGAGCGTCTCGACGATCGACCAGAACGTCTGTCGCGCGAACAGCGGCGAAGTGCTCTGGACGACGAACGATCCGCCCGGGGTGATGTGTCTCGCCAACAGGCGGTAGAACGCCGTCGTGTAGAGCTTGCCGATGCTGTAGTTGTCCGGATCGGGAAAGTCCACGACGGCGAAGTCGAACGAGTCGGCGTTTTCGTCGAGCCAGACGAACGCGTCGGCGTTGATGACCCGCACCTTCGGCGACGAAAACGCGTGGTCGTTCAAACGCGTGAGCAGCGGATGGGTCGAGAACAACTTGGTCATCGCCGGGTCGAGATCGACCAGCGTCACGTGTTCGACGTTCGGATGACGCAGGATCTCGCGAACGGCCAGACCGTCGCCGCCGCCCAATACGAGCACGCGTCTCGCAGCCGGCAGCGCGGACAACCCCGGATGCACCAACGCCTCGTGGTACCGGTATTCGTCGCGCGAGCTGAACTGGAGGTGCGAGTTCAGAAAGAGGCGCAGGTCGTCCTTCCACGCCGTCAGCACGATGCGCTGGTACCGCGTGTCGCGCGCGAAGATGACGTCGTCCGAGTAGATGTTTCCCTCGGCTTCGTCCGTGATCTTCCCCGCCGCCGCCATGCCCAGGCTGAGCAGCGCCAGCACCGCCACCGACGCCGCGCGGAGTGCGCGACGCGTCGGCAGAACCTTGGCGAACAGGAAGGTGGACCAGAGGGCGATCGTCGCGTTCACGAGTCCGAACAGGATCGCCGACCGGACCAGCCCCAGATGCGGTACGAGGAGAATCGGAAACGCCAGCGACGCGCCGAGCGCGCCGAGGTAGTCGAACGTGAGAACGTTCGCGATCACGTCCTTGAAATCGAACCGGTCGCGGAGGATCCGCATCAAGAGCGGCACCTCGAGCCCTACGAGCACGCCGACGATGACGACGATCGCGTAGAGCGTCAACCGAAACGCCGACGTGTACGCGAAGGCGAGAAACAGCAGCATCGACGAGAACCCGCCGACCACGCCGACCATCAGCTCGATGGTGACGAATCGCGCGACCAGCCCGCGCCCGATGTAGCGCGACATCCAGCTGCCGATCCCCATCGCGAACAGATATGCCCCGATGACCGTCGAGAACTGGAAGACGCTGTCGCCGAGCAGATAGCTGGCGAGCGCGCTGGCGACGAGCTCGTAGACGAGCCCGCACGCCGCGATCAACAGGACCGACAGGAACAGCGCGACGGTCAATGAATCGCCGCCGCGATGATGATGGCGATGGCGATCGCCACGCCCGCCATGAGGACGCCCAGCGCCGTGTTCTGATCCTCGAGCAGCTCCTTCCACAGACTACCCGGCGTGATCTTGTCGAAGATCATGAAGCCGACGACGAACAGGACGACGCCGAGGAGCGCGAAGACGACGGCCGACATGAAGTTCGAACCCAGATTGTCGAAGACGGTCATTTCATTTTCCCCGCCGGAAGGAGGAGCCCAGGTACATGTAGTGCGGGCGATAAGAGCCCGGATTGTTGCGCACGGTGCGCGGCACGTCTTTCACCTCGGTCACGCTCGTCGTTCCCCACCCTCGCCACTCGGCCGCCGCCGTGCCCGCGAGAACGACCAGACCGAGAATCAAGTACAGTGTCTTGCCGATCATTTCGTCACTCGCTGTCGTCATCGTCGTCCGAATCGGACGACGTGGTTACCCAGGGGTGGTCGCTCTCGCGCCACCGGTTGTACTCGAAGTTCACCGAACTGAACGCCGCGAACAGCACCGGCAGCGCGAGCAACACGAGCGCGGCGAGAAACGGCCAGACGCGCGGCACGTCGCGCTTCACCGCGAGCGTATACGAGAACGGCTGCGCGCCGGCGTCGCGGTCCAGCGCGACGCGAAGGTAGTAGCGCCCGGCCGGAACCGCAGGCAGCACGACCTTGTCTTCGGGCGATCCCTCGTGCCACGCCTCGCCGTCCTCGACGCCGGCGTAGTACGACACCTCGCGTCCGAACTCGAACCCGGGGCCGCCGTTCTCGTCGAGCAGCGCCAGGTTGTAGAAGGCCCACGCGTTCGACAGGCTCGTGCGGATGTCCAGCTCGACGTTCGACGTGTGGCCGTCGAGCGTGAAGACGGGCGTCACATAAGCGGCCGAATCGCCGTTCGTCGCATACTCATAAGACTGCGTGAACACCGACTGGTTGCGCGCGGTGACGAATCGCGTTGCGGCGAGCACGAGCAATGCCGCCGCCAGCAGGAAGAACGTGCCTTTCATCGCGCCGGCCGCGCCCGACCGTGGATTGGGCTGATTGGCGAAGATGCCGCGCGGCGCGGGGAGCGGAGACGAAAGCTTGAACGCCTCGGCGATCCGTTCCGGCGGCGTGTAGGTGCCAAGCGACCAGGTGACTTCGTCGGGCGTGCGCTCCGACGACAACATGTACGGCGGCGCGACGAAATCCGCGTCCTCGACCTTGTCGCCCGTCCGTGCTTCCCAGGGAAACTCGCCGAGCACGAAAAACGTCTCGGCGCTCGCCGACTGGAAGTGCTTGAAGGTCGTCCCGTTGTATTCGGCCTGCGGAGTGCCGGCGATCATCGTCTCCTTCGGCGCTCCCTTGAGCACGACGACGTCGTTCCAGTGCCCGTCGTACTCCGTGAGGTAGCGGAAGCCGTGCTCGGCGTTCCAGAGCAGATATTCGCGCCAGGAGTACGTGACGCCGGAGACCACCACGCCGCGCAGCTGGAATCCAATGGCCTGCCAGCGCTCGTTCCCAAGCGTTCCCGTGGTGCCGAGCGGGATCGCCGGCGTCGCGCGATTGAGACGATCCTGCGCCTTTTGCAGGACGGCGAGATTCGGATCGCGCGCATCGAGAATGGCGGTGCACGACGGGCACACGACCGTCTGCGCGAGCTGGCCGCTGCGGAGCTCGATCGCCGCGCCGCACTGCGGGCAGTTGAGCCCTTTGACACCCGTGACTTGCGGCCCGGCGTCGTCGGCGGCGTCGCGAAGGTTCTTGAGGTGCAGGCTCTCGAACGTGACGTACTCGCCGGTGTACAGCGCCGGCGCCGCATCGCTGTAGTCGATCGTCGCGAACCGGTCGCCCGGACCTTTGAGGTCCACGAATTCGACGCGCAGCTTGTCCCAGTATTCGAACGGCAGCTCGCCCTCGACGCCCGAGTACAAGGCGTGTGTGACGACCGCCACGCTGTAGGGCGCGCCGCCGACCGTGACCTGCTGCCCCGGCGTGCACGTGCCCGGTCCCGGCAGCGCGCCGGCATTCTCGACCTGTGTCGTGATCGCGTATTCCGTCTGCGCGTCGCTCAGCCACGCGCTGTTGCCGTCGCCGACGCGGACGTGCCACTCGCTCCAGTGGCCGCGCTCGTACTCGTACACGATGCGACCGACGACGACGAACGGTTTGCCCTTGTACGAGCCTTCCGTGCCGAGCTGGATGCGCGACATGGAGAGCGGCACGTCGCCGACCGAGCCGACCCGCTCGAGGTCGACGTCGTGGCGGACCAGCACCGAATGACACGCGGGGCACGACGTCTGAACCGCTCCCGGCCAGCGGAACGTGATCTCGGCGCCGCAGTTCGGACAGGTCGCGGTTCGTTGGGTCACGGCGGGGGGAGGGGGGCGGACAGCTCGGCGTAGGTGCGTTCGATTCGTGTCACGTCGACGTCACTCGCGGCCACGTGATGCCGGAGTCTTGCCTCGACGTCCCAGTCGCCGCGCGGTCGGCAACAAAACACGTTGAGGCAGAGCGACGCGTGCTCCGGGAACGTGTGAATCGCGAGGTGCGATTCAGACAGCAGGCACAGTCCCGTGACGCCCCCCGCGCCCGGAAACGTGTGCCAGAGCGGCTCACCGACGACGTTGAGCGACAGGTCGCCGACGATGCCGTCGAGCAGGTCCTGCAACGACGCCCGGTCGGTCAGCTTCGACGGATCACATCCCCGCGCGTCGATGACCCACTCGACGCCGGTCACGCCTGTTTCGCGCCGCACTCGGAGCAGAACTTCGAGCTCCGCGCGATCGGCTTGCCGCACTCCGGGCAGAATTTCGTCTCGGCGGACGGCGCCGCGCCGGCGTTCGGTGCGCCGGGCCCCGGTGACGTCGCACCGGAAATCGCGTCGGCCATCGCCTTCCCCATCGCCAGGCCGGCACCGAGTCCCGCGCCAATGCCGGCGCCACCGCCAGGATTCGCCGCGGCGATCGGCATCGACTGCGCCGCCTGGAATTGCGCGTACTGCCGCATGTCGCCGACCATGTTCATGCCGATGCGCTGGTCGAGCAGCTTCTGCAGCTCGTCCGGCAGCGAAAGGCTCTCGACCTGGAAGGTGTCGAGCGCGAGCCCGAAGTCCGAGAAGAGCGGCCCGACCTGCGCCCGCATCGCCGTCGACAGCTCATCGATGTTGCCCGCCATGTCGAGGAACGCGACCCCGCTCTGCCCGAACGCGTCGGAGACTTTGCCGACGATCACGTTGCGGAGGTGCGGCTCGAGCTCGTCGACGGCGTAGCGCTCCTGCGTCGCCGCGACTTTCTGCTGAAAGACCGCCGGGTCGGTGAGGTGGTAGGAGTAGATGCCGTTGGCGCGCAGGCGGACCGCGCCGAACTCCTTGTCGCGGATCGTGACCGGCATCGGCGTGCCCCACCGTTGGCCGGTCTGCTGCCGCGTCGAATAGAAGTAGACGTCGGACTTGAAGGGGGACTGAAAGAGCTTGTCCCAGTTCCGCAGGTTGGTGAGCAGCGGAAGCGTCTTCGTGTTGAGCGTGTAGAGGCCGGGCGAGAAGATGTCGGCGAAGACTCCCTCGTTCACGAACACCGCCATCTGCGACTCGCGCACCGTGAGCTGCGCGCCGTTCTGAATCTCCATGTCCTGCATCGGGTAGCGGTACTGCAGCGTTCCCGAGACGTCCTCGGTCCATGCGATGACGTCGATGAACTGCTTCTTGAAGAAGCTTCCGATTGACATGGGCAGCTCCGAGTGTCCGCGCTGATGGAGGATATAGTCGGCGGTCCCGGCGCGAAAGCCAGCGCGCGCGGGCGTCGAGAAAACCAGGTGGCGTCCGCCGGCTACGGCAGAATGCCGATACGCGTTGCCAACGCCTGGTATCGGGAATCAGTACGGAAGTTCTGGAGCGGGGGATTCACGAGGACGTGCTGGAAAGCGGACGGCCCGGCGAATGTCGCCGGGCCGTCCGCTTCCCCGTTCTTGCGCCACGTCAGGGTCGTTCCCGAAGCTCGAAACGAAACTGCTGCTGCACCATCTGGGGCACCACCGAGCCGGCAAGCCGGGCCGGAAAAAACCGCGCCCGACGCAGCGACACACGAATCGCATCCATGAACAGCTCGTGGATGTGGCTCGAGAACTTGATGCTCGGCTCCTCCACTCGGCCCGTGGTGTCGACGACGAACAGCACGTTGACGGCGGCTTCGACGCCGGCCGCGCGGAGCGATTCGGGATACCGAGGCTTGGGGTTGCCGGGCCGAGGAGTCACTTGCTCGTCGACGAGATCGGGCGTGTAGATCCCGTTCGTCGCGACCGGCGGCGGCGACACGAGCCCGTCGCTCAGTTTGCCCGTCCGTTTGTTGAACTCGGAGTCGGCGACCGCGGTCCACCGCGCTTCGTCGGCGTCGAGAGCGCGCGTGACGTCGGCGACGTCGAGCGCCGGATGGATTTCACCGAGGCGGTCCGTAATGGCGTCGAGCGACTCCTTGAGCGAAGCGAGCCGCGCGGGTACGCCGTCGCTCTGTCGCTCGCGCGCCGGACTTCGCCGTGCGCGCGTCGGTCGTTTCTCAGTTGCGTTCGACGCTCGCCGCGGCGCGGCCTCGTCGGTCGGCATCGTCGTGAGATATCGCACCTGAGTCACTCGGGGAGTTGCCTGACGCAACTGGTTCCACGCGTGTGAGTGCGAATCGCCGCCGCGGGTTGTCGCGAGCACGACAGTTATCAGAGCGACGTGCGCGGCCGCGCTGGCGGCTACCGATCGTGACCGGATGGACCGTGCCGGTCGCGAGGCCAAGAGTTGTTGAAGCATCCTGCCAATCCGTTCCGTTGTTCCTCGGGGGAGGATTGGCATGGCCCGCGCCGCGCCGCGTGCGCGGCAACGGTTGGCGCTCGGCGCGGCTGTCTACGGAATCCGATATAGGACGATGGTCGCCCCTGCCCCATCGGCCATTCGGCGCAGAACAGCCAGGCGACCGGGTACGCTGTGCGCTTCGATAGCGTAACCGGAGTCCGCCGGCAGGCGGACGCGCGTGAGGCGGCCGCGCGCCGCGTCGACGATGATGGCAGCGTCTCTCTGGATCGCGGTCACGCGCGGCCCCGGGCCCGGCGACGCTCGCATCACGTCGTCGAGCGGCAACCGGCCGACCATTTTCGGCGACCCCGTGTCGGCGAGAGTCCACACTTCGCTCTGACGCTGCTGGCGGACCACGCACGCGGCGATGCCATTGTCCGCGTCGCCGCAGAGCGGAAAACCTCGCATCTCGCCGATCCGCGTTCGGCCGTTATCAGAGATCTCCCACAGCGTTGCGCGCGGCGCCATCATCGCGAGCATCGAGAATGGATTGGCGCGAAGGTTGCCAACGTCGTACGAGGATACGACGAGGCGCCCGGCCACCGCGGAGATCGCGGCTGCGCCCAGTGGCGTGGGAGTCGATTTCAGGTGGCGGATGGCGACGTTGGCGGAATCGACGCTGCCGGAGACAACGACCAACGAGTCGGCTTCGTCGTTCTGTCCGACGATGGACCACACGCGGTCGTGCGGCGACGCCCGCAACCTCGGTCCGAACATCGGCGGCAGCGCCACCGACCACACCGCGATCCCCGAATCGACTCGCTCGAGTTGCAGCGACAGCGAGTCCCCGGCCCGTCGCAGCACCAGAACGCGGTCGTCGTCAGCGAACGCGAATTGAACGCCGGTCAACTCGCGTGACACGCCGTCGAGCGACCGAAGCGTGTAGCGATTCGCGTCCGGCCGCCCGGGACTGTCATAGTGACGAATGACGAGCCACCGGCCTTCCGGGGAGAGATCGACCGAGAAGACGTTCGTCGAAACCGGGATGCGGGCGATTTCGCTGGCGTCCGCGGTCGAACGCGACAACGTGGCCGAGGCGGCGAGCGTGTCGGCGGACACGATGGCCGGGGCGGAGAGGAGAGCGCCCGCGAACATCGTCGCTCCCGCCGACGCGACCGCGACGCGGCCTCCCCAGACAAACAGCGCCGAACCGAATCCGAGAAGCGTCACTCCCAACGCCGGCGCCATAGGTAAGCGCGCGACCTGTGCAAGCGGCAGGTCGCCCGCCGCGCCACCCAGCACGAGCCCCAACACCAACGCCGAGAGCCCAAGGATGGCGAGCGCCGGCCGCGCGGCCGCGCGATGCTCGCGGCGTTTGGCGGCGACGGCGCGATCCCTCCCGGCCTCTCGCCATGCCAGCGCGAGACCGATCGCGCCGAGCACGCCCAGAACCGCAATCCGCAGCGCGCTTCCGGAATCCAGAGGCCAGTCACGAACGACGTCGACGACCGCCGTACCGATCGCCATAGTCCCCATCGCGGCGAGCGCGGCCAGGCTCGGGCGAAACGCCGCGATCGACGCCGCGATCATCAGAACGCCGATCTCGGTCGATCCCAGCATTGTGAGGAGGATCAAAGCGGCAACGACGCGCGCGCTCGGGAAAAGGCCGCTTGCCCAATTCGCGATGCAGTCTCACGTCGACTCGATCCAGCGCCCGCTGGACGTCGGCGACGTGCGCCGAGTCGAGTGGAACGCTCCACCGGTCGCCGTTGCGATGCGCGGCCAGCAGGGCGCGCTCCGTGCCGACGGCGCTCACACGGAGCTCGACCAGCTCCGGCCACGCGACCGATCGCACGCTCGACGCCCGCGCGCGCAAGGCGTCGAGGTCGCCCGGTGCGTCGGGAGGCACGCCGTCGAACCAATAGGCGCGAGCATCGTCGAAGGCCAACACGGTGCCTTCGCGAGCGGTCGGCAGAATGACCGGCGCCGTCGCCGAGGCCGGAGTCGCCGTCGTGCCGCGCAACGCTTGAATTCGACGCGCCAGACTCGGATGGCTCGCACGGCTCTCGAAGTCCGCCGACCACCGGCGCGGAATGAGCCCGTGGACGTGGACCTTGATCAGCGCGCGCGCGACGAGCTCCGGGTCGCCGCACAACGCCGCCGCGCGCAGGTCACTCTCGGTTTCTCGCCGCTGGTGGCCGCGTCCGCGCAGCGCGAGCGACATGAGAACCACCACCGGCCAGACGAATCGGATCAACCACTCGTTGCCGGGGACGAGTTTCGCGGCGACGAGCGGCACCGCCACCGCAAGCACGACGAGCACGCGAGTCATCGCGTGCCAACGCCGCATCGTTCGCGGACCGTGTTGCTCGAGGTGCGACAACTCGTGCGCGTAGATCGCCGCGACCTCATCGGGCTCGAGCAGGTCGACGAGCGCGTTTCCGAACACGATCGCCGGGTGTCGCACCGACGGCAGCGCCACGGCGTTCACCCAGCGCGTTCCGGGCGAGCCGATGACGTAGAGCGCCGGAGGCGGCCGCATGCCCGCGCGATCGGCGATCGCGGCGACACGAGGCTCGATCTCGGGGCTCGTGAAGAGACGCGCGTCGTTCAGGCGGAGCCAGATGCGTGAGGACCAATGGTCCCAGGCCCACAGCAGTGGCACGAGGGCAACCGACGCGAGGCGGTACCTCTCCGGAATCGCGAGCACGATCAGCGGCATCCAGGCGACCAAAACCCAGAGTCCGATGGAACCGACCACACTCTTCACCTGCCGCCACACATGCCGCACGACGCCGTCGCTGTCGATGCCGAGCGCGCGACGGAGTGGATATCCGCCGACCGGTAATGAAACCAGCATCAGCGGGACGGCCCAGAACGCATCATCGCCGCCGAGGACCAGGATGAGACTCAGCGACGCAGCCGTGATGGCACCGACGCGCTGGCGGCGGGCGAGCAGGAGCTCCGCGAGTGCCGGGTCCTGGAGCGACCGCCCGAGGCGGCGACCGGTCCACCAGGCCACGAGGCCAGGAAGAATCGCCACGAGGGCGACGAGCACGCGGTAATACGTCATCCGGTGGGCGGGGATGGGCGTTTACGGAATTGTAGAAGCTCGCCCGCCCAACGCGAAGGCCCGGGTCGTTCGACCCGGGCCTTCGTCTGCTCGCTCATTTTCTTCGGCCACGAGACGGGGGACTACGCGCCCGCCGCGTTCACCATGTCGAAGATCGGCAGGTACATCGCGACGACCATGCCGCCGACCACCACGCCGAGGAACACGATCATCACCGGCTCCATCAGCGCGAGGAGGCCCGACACCGCCGCGTCGACCTCTTCGTCGTAGAAGTCGGCGATCTTGGTGAGCATCTCGTCCAGACCGCCCGTCTGCTCGCCGACCGCGATCATCGAGATCACCATCGGCGGAAAGACCGCGGACTTCTTGAGCGGCGCGGCGATCGTGTCACCGCCGGCGATCGACGCGCGCGATTCCATGATCGCGTCCTGAATGACGCGGTTGCCCGCCGTCTTGGCCGTGATCTCGAGGCCGTCGAGGATCGACACACCCGACGAGATCAGCGTGCCGAGCGTGCGCGTGAAGCGCGACACGGCGGACTTGCGGAGCACGTCGCCGAGCACCGGCATCTTCAGCATGAGCTTGTCGATGTTCAGCTTTCCGCCCGACGTCGCGGTAGTAGTTCCGGATCGCGAAGTAGATGCCCATCGCGGCGCCGAGGACGACGTACCAGTAGCTCTTCAGCCCGCGCGAGATGCCGATCACGATTCGCGTCGGCAGCGGCAGCGCGAGGTTCACGCTGGCGAACATGGTCTCGAACATCGGGATCACGAAGATGAGCAGCACGGTGATGGCGATCGCCGCCACGCGCGATGATCACGCCCGGGTAGATCATGGCGCCCTTCACCTTCCGGACGAGGGCGTCGTTCTTTTCCATGAAGACGGCGAGGCGCATGAGGATGGTGTCGAGAATACCGCCCGCCTCACCCGCCGCGACCATGTTCACGTACAGATCGCTGAACGCCTTCGGATGCTTGCGCATGCGCGTCGGCCACGCGTGTTGCCCGACTCGACGTCGAACACGACCTGCCGCGTCACGTCCTTGAGCGCGTGGTTCTCGCTCTGCTTCGCCAGAATGTCCAGCGCCTGCACGAGCGGCAGACCCGCGTTGATCATCGTCGAGAACTGGCGCGTGAAGATGACGATGTCGCGCATCTTGATCGACCCGCCGCGCTTCTTTCGATTCGCGGCCCCTTCGTCGATCTTGACGACGTTCAGCTTCGCTGCGCGGAGCTGCGCGACGACGTCGTCGCGCGACGGCGCGTCGATCGTCGCCGATTTGAGCTCGCCGTTGACCGCGCGCGCCGTGTACGTGAATTGAGGCATCGATCCCTCGAGATGGCTGCTTGAACTGCTCGTCTGTAAGACGACCGGGGCGGCCGGAAGATTACGGGCCGCCCGTCGTGAGCCGCGTCACCAAATCAACGCGTCCGCTACCGCCTTCCCGCCCCCGCGGCCGCCGTCTGTTGCGGTTTGCCCGGCGTGTCGCCCTCGGGCGACATGCCGATCATGCGCATGATCTCCGTCTGGTCGTGGCTGGCGCGGAGCACCTCGTCGAGCGAGACGGTCTTGCTCATGTAGAGCTTGTACAACGCGTCGTTCATCGTCTGCATGCCGTACTTCTTGCCCGACTGCATCATCGAGTAGATCTGGTGGATCTTGTCGTCGCGGATGAGCGCGCGAATCGCCGGCGTCACGACGAGAATCTCCGCCGCCATCGCGCGGCCCTTGCCGCTCGATCTTGGGCAGCAGCGTCTGCGTGATGATGCCCTCGAGACAGAACGCGAGCTGGGCGCGCACCTGCGACTGCTGGTGGCTCGGAAAGACGTCGATGATGCGGTTGATCGCCTCGGCCGCGCTGTTCGTGTGCAGCGTCGCGAACGCGAGGTGACCCGTCTCGGCGATCGTCAGGCCCGCTTGGATCGTCTCGAGGTCGCGCATTTCGCCGATGAGCACGACGTCCGGGTCCTGACGGAGCGCGTACTTGAGCGCGGCCCCGAAGCTCTTGGTGTCGGAGCCGACCTCGCGCTGGTTGACGATGCACGACTGATGCTGGTGAATGAACTCGATCGGATCCTCGATCGTGATGATGTGGCCTTTCATGGGCTTGTTGATCTGGTCGAGCATCGCGGCGAGCGTCGTCGACTTCCCGGAGCCCGTCGGGCCGGTGACGAGAATCAGGCCGCGCGGGCTTGTCCGCCAGGTCGGCGATGACTTTGGGAAGGCCGAGGTCCTCGAAGCTGCGAATGTTGAACGGGATCTGCCGGATCACCATCGAGACGCAGCCGCGCTGCTTGAAGCAGTTGCCGCGGAAGCGCGCCAGGTTCTGGATGCCGAACGAGAAATCGAGCTCGTCCTCCATCTCGAACCGTTTCTTCTGATTTTCCGTGAGCACCGAGTACGCGAGCTGCAGCGTGTCCTTCGGCTGCATCACGAACTCGATGTTCGAGTTGGTGATGTCGCCGTCGATGCGGAACTTCGGCCGCTCGCCCGCGGTGACGTGCAAATCGGACGCATCCCGATCGATCATCTCCTCGAGGAGCAGGCGGAGGTTCACTCCCGAAGGATTGCTGGACGACGAAGGTGTCGACGGAGATGGGGTCATCGAAGGCGGCCTTTAACCGCTTGAGGCGTTGTGTGATGGACGCTTGGCCGGCGAGCTGGAACGATTCGTTCCACGGGCACGATGCCCATCCTAGAAGGACGACGAACGGATCGATTGGGTCATGCGCGGGGACCCCGTACCCGACGCCGGATTTCGACGCCGGGCACGTCGGCGCCGAATCGGCGCCTGGAGCCCTCGATCACAAGTTTCGGTCTAGGCGCGCCGGAAGTGTAGGCGAATTCCCGCACCCACGGCCATTTCCGCGCGCCGTCCGGAACGCGTGAGATTTCTCTCATCGGGGCGATCTCACCGGTCCACCGGTCCACCGGTCCACCGGTCCACCGGTCCACCGATTTACGCCGACGTCTCGCGGATCATCTGCTCCGTGGTGGTGATTCCCTTCATCACCTTGAGCCACGCGTCCATGCGCAGAGTGAGCATGCCCTCTTCGATGGCCCCCTCGCGAATCTCCGCGGCGCCGACGTTCTGCATGACGAGCTTTCGCAGGTGCGGCGTCATCGTCATGACCTCGTAGACGCCCTGGCGCCCCTTGAGCCCCGTTCCGGCGCACGTGTCGCAGCCGGCGCCCTTGAAGAAGCCCAACTCGCCGAACGTCGTGTCGAGGCTCAGGTTGGTCGAGGAAGGGCACGGCCTCCTTCGTCGCCTTTGCCTTGGCGTTCCTCAGCGCCTCTTCGGTGAATCGCAGCTCGCGCAGCGGCGTCGTCGGCTTGACCTTGAGCGCCGCGTAGCTCCTCGGGGCTCGGCTGGTACTGCGTGCGGCAGTTGGAGCAGATGCGCCGCACGAGGCGCTGGGCCAGGACGAGGTTCAGCGGCCGACGCCACGTTGAACGGCTCGAGCCCCATGTCCAAGCAGACGCGTCACCGTCTCCGGCGCCGAGTTGGTGTGCAGCGTCGAGAGCACCATGTGGCCGGTGAGCGCCGCCTTGATGGCGATGCCGCCCGTTTCCAGATCTCGAATTTCACCGACCATGATGATGTTCGGGTCCTGCCGCAGGAACGCCTTGAGCGCCGCGGCGAACGTCATCCCGATGTCGGTGCGCACGAGCACCTGGTTGATGCCGAAGAGGTTGTACTCGACGGGGTCCTCGGCGGTCATGATGTTGACGTCGATCTTGTTGACCTTGGAGAGCGCCGAGTAGAGCGTCGTCGTCTTGCCGGAACCCGTCGGGCCGGTGACGAGCACCATGCCGTACGGGTTCGAGATCGCCTCCATGAGGTCCGCCTCGGCGCGCGGCTCGATGCCGAACTTCGCGAGGTCGAACGTCAGGTTGCCCTTGTCGAGAATTCGCAGCACGACCTTCTCGCCGAACAGCGTCGGCAGCGTCGAGACGCGGTAGTCGATGACGCTGATTGCCGATCTTCAGCTTGATGCGGCCGTCCTGCGGCACGCGCCGCTCGGCGATGTTCAGCATCGCCATGATCTTGAATCGCGAGATGAGCGCCGCCCTGAGCTTCAGCGGCGGCTTCATGACTTCCTGGAGCGCGCCGTCGATGCGGTAGCGCACGCGGATCTCGTGCTCGAAGCACTCGAAGTGGATGTCCGACGCGCCGCGCTTCACGGCGTCGGTGAGGATCGCGTTGATCAGCTTGACGACGGGCGCGTCCTCCATCTGCGCCTGGAGCGCCGCCTGCGAGACGTCGTCTTCCTGGTCCTCCAACACCTCGACGTCGTTGATGCCCTCGAGCTCGGTGATGGTGTCCATCAGCGACGCCATCTGCTGGTCGTCCGTCGAGCCGTAGACCTTCTCGACCAAGGTCGCGCAGCGTGAACTCGCCGGCGATCACCGGCAAGATGTCGCACCGCGTGATGAACTTGATGTCCTCGAGCACGACGAGGTTCGTCGGGTCGGCCATCGCGACGGTCAGCGTGCGGCCCTCGCGCTTGAGCGGCAGCACGAGATGTTTCTGCGCCAGCTCCGCCGGGATCATCTTCGCGATTTTTGGGTCAACCTCAAATCGCGACAGGTCCACCGCCGGCATGCGATGCTGCTTCGCCAGCGCTTTCGTGAGGTCGATCTCGGGCAGGAAGCCCATCTTCACGAGCGTGTAGCCGAGCCGTTGCCCGTTCTGCTTCTGCTCCGCCAACGCCTTGGACAATTGCTCGCGCGTGATCAACCCCTCACGCACGAGCATGTCGCCCAGCCGGTCTTGTGTGATTTGCGGTGCGGCCATTTCGTCGTCGAAGGTTAGAATCGCCTTCAAAGTTTCGGCATTCGGCCCCGAAATCGTTAAGGCGCGCCAACCCTCAGCGCGCCCTGTAGATGCGATAGCTCCTGGCTCCCGCTCAGGCTCAAGCTCGAGGCCGGGCTCGTTTCCGCATCCGCGATCCTCTCACAGGTGGACGATTCGCCGCCCCCCGCGGCACTCTCGTTTACATACCGACGACGCCTTCCCAAAGTCCCTGGAGGTACATCGCCCCCAGCGCTCGATCGTAGAGGCCGTACCCCGGACGGCCGGTCTCGCCCCAGATCATGCGTCCATGGTCGGGACGCATCGGCCCCGCGTAGCCGACCTCGCGGAGCGCACGCATCACCTCGAGCATGTCGACGCTCCCGAACGCGGACGGGTGCGGGCTTTCATGAAAGCGGTGTTCGCCGGTGCGCTTGACGTTGCGGCAGTGCATGAAGTGAATCCGCCCGCCTGTGCCCTGCCTCCCCATTCCACCGAGACGCCGGAGGATGGCCGGAAGGTCGTTGTTCGGATCGGCGCCGAGCGATCCGGTGCAGACCGTCACGCCGTTGGCCGGGCGATCGACGAGCTTCACGAGCCGCTCGAGCGCGGCGCCGCTCGTCACGATGCGCGGTAGGCCGAAGATGCTCCACGGCGGGTCGTCGGGGTGGATCGCGAGGCGGACACCGGCGCTTTCGGCGGCGGGAACGACGCGCTCGAGGAAATAGGCCAGGTTCTCCCACAGCTGCTCGGCCGTCACCGACCGGTAAGCGTCGACGAGCGCGCGAAGCTCCGCGGCGTCATAGGCGGCGGCCCAACCGGGCAGATCGCGCGTCCCCCGCGAGAGGTCGACCTGTGCGAGCTCGTCGTCGTCGAAGGCGAGGGCTGTCGACCCGTCGGGGAGGCGCATCGCGAGGTTGCTGCGCATCCAGTCGAACACGGGCATGAAGTTGTAGCAGACGACGGGCACGCCGATCGCGCCGACGTGGGCAACGCTCTCGCACCAGGCGTCTACGAGGCGGTCGCGCGACGGGCGTCCGAGCTTGATGTCCTCGTGGACGGGGATGCTCTCGATGACGGCGAGCGAGAGGCCGGCCGCGTCGACCTGCTCGGCGAGGCGCTCGACCGAAGTGAGAGGCCAGGCGTCGCCGACGGGCGTGTCGTATATGGCGCTGACCACGCCGGTGACCCCCGGGATCTGGCGGATGTAAGCCAGCGGTATCGGATCGGTCGGCCCGAACCAGCGTAGAGTCATCTTCACGCGTTGCCTCTGGCGCGATCGGCCACGGATGCACAGGTTAGGGGGTCGCGAATGTTCGTTGCGCGAACAATATCGCGGGCGTGGCCGCCGGGGCGTTCCGGATGTGACGAATCGTAGCGCTGGCCACGTTGTTAGGTGAGTGTTTTTCCCTGTTTTCCGAGTGCAGGACGTTCGGTCGTCAGTGCGATCGCGAGCTTCGGCTCGCGTTTCTCGACCTCTTTTGTTCGTATAAAGAACAAAAGGCAGTTTCGACCCCTTCCGAAGGAGAACGCCGCATGCTCTCGACGAGACTCCTCTCCCGTCTCGCGCTGCTCCTCCCCGCTCTTCTTGCGGCCATCCCCCCCGCGAGCGCCTCGGCCCAGGCCGGCCGGATCGTCGGCCTGATCACCGACCGCACCGCCGGCGCGCCCGTCGCCAACGTCTCCGTGACCATCAACGGAACGCAGCTCGGTGGGCGAACCGGCGCCGAGGGTCGGTATACGATCAATGAGGTGCCGGCCGGCACGCACCGGGTCAAGGCCGCGCGCATCGGGTACACGCCGGTCGAGCAGCAGGTGACCGTCGCCGCCGGCCAAACGGTGACGCTCAACATCGCGCTCTCCGCGGCGTCCGTCACGCTCGACCAGATGGTCGTTGTCGGCTACGGTGCGCAGCGGCGGTCGGACCTGACCGGCTCAGTCGCGACGGTGACGCCGAACGTCTCGCAGACGCCGACGCTCTCGCTCGAGCAGGCGCTGCAAGGGGCGGCGGCCGGCGTCTCGGTGACGCAGGCATCGTCCGCGCCCGGCGGCGCGCTGTCTATTCGGATCCGAGGCGGGTCGTCCGTCACGGGCAACAACGAGCCGCTCTACGTCATCGACGGCTTCCCGATCGAGAACAACGCGGACCTGCAGAACCCGAGCGACGGCGGTCGCGACGCGGCGACGACGGTTCCGTCGAATCCGTTGGCGGCGCTCAACCCGGCCGACATCGAGTCGATCGAGATTCTGAAGGACGCGTCGGCGACGTCGATCTACGGCGCGCGCGGGGCGAACGGCGTCATCATGATCACGACCAAACACGGGCAGACCGCGCGGCCGGTGTTCACGCTCGACACGTACAGCGGCAGCCAGAGCGTGGCGCACCGCTACCATCTCCTCGACGCCGCCGGCTTCGCGAAGTTCGTCAACGACTGGTCGGTGAACAACAACACGGGCGTCGTCTTCAGCAACCCGGACACGCTGCCGAACACGGACTGGCAGTCGCTCATCTTCCGCAGCGCTCCGACCACCAACCTGCAACTCGGCGTGACCGGCGGGAACGCCGGAGCGAACGCGACGCACTACGCGCTCTCCGGCGGCGTGTACCAGCAGCAGGGCGTCGTCATCAACTCGGCGTTCAAGCGAATCTCGTTGCGCGGCAACCTCGATCAGGACATCGGAAGCCGCGCGCGCGTGGCGAGCACGGTCGTGGTGAGCCGCGTGAATACGAACTCGGTTCCGACCGACGGTTCGCTCAACGCCGGGGCGGGAGCGGTGGGCGCCGCGATCGACTACTACCCGATCCTCCCGCTGCGCCAGCCGAACGGCGCGTATACGCTGATGGCCCAGAACAACCCGGCCTCGGTGCTCCAGCCGACGAACATCCCGAATCCGGTGTCGATGGCCGCGGACGTGACCGACAAGCTGGGTGACACGCGCGTGCTCGCGAACGCGTTTGGCGAATTCCAGCTCGCCGACGGACTCAAGTTCCGTTCGAGCCTCGGCGGCGATCTCTCCAACCGGTCTCGCGACACGTACTTCCCGCGCACGACCCTCATGGGCCAGCAGCAGAACGGCTACGCGAAGCGCGGGCGCACCGAGAATACCAACTTCCTCAACGAGAACACGCTCTCGTACGACCGCTCGTTCACCGCGAACCACCAGATCAACGCGGTGGCGGGATTCTCGCGGCAGCAGAACGACCTCGTGTTCAACACGATCCAGAACAGCAACTTCGTCAGCGACATCGACGTGTTCGAGAACATGGGCGCCGGCACGCAGACCGGCGGCCCGCAGGTTTCCTCGGGCCACACGCGCTGGACGCTGGCGTCGTACCTCGGACGCATCAACTACACGCTCGCCAACCGGTACCTCTTCACGGTCACGGGCCGAGAGGACGGCTCGTCGCGCTTCGGCGCCGATCACCAGTGGGGCTTCTTCCCGTCGGCGGCGTTCGGATGGCGCGTGTCGGACGAGCCCTTCATGCAGAAGTTCCCGGCGATCGAGTTGCTCAAGTTCCGCGCGTCAACAGGGCTTGCCGGTAATCCATCGATCCAGCCGTACCAATCGATGGCCCACCTGCTGTCGCAGCAGTACACGTTCGGCGGAGCGGTCGTCCCCGGCTACTACCCGGCGTCGGTCGGCAACCCGAACCTGGGCTGGGAGTCGACGCGCCAGACCGACTACGGCGTCGACCTCGGGCTCTACGGTGGGCGGGTGAGCTTTACGGGCGACATCTATAGAAAGACCACCAGCGACCTGCTGCTGGCGGTCAATCTGCCGTTCGAGAGCGGGTTCGGCACCGCGCTCCAGAACGTCGGGTCGGTGAGCAACAACGGGTACGAGCTCGGGCTCACGCTCACGCTGCTCGACGGCCGCACGCGTACGCTCGGGTGGACCACGACGCTCAATTACTCGCACAACAAGAACCGAGTGCTCGACCTCGGCGGCGTGCAGTCGATCTTCGCCGGCAGCGTGAACAGCGACCTCAAGCTCCTCGGCTCGCTGATCCAGGTCGGGCAGTCTCTCGGCGTCTTCTACGGATACAAGACGAACGGAATCCTGCGAGATTCGGCGGCGGCGGCGGCATACGCCGCGAAGGTGAAACCGCTGGCCGGCACGACCTGGCATCCTGGCGACATGATGATCGTGGACGTCGCGGGCGCTCCGGTGAACGGCAAAGCGACCGGCCCAGACGGCGCCATCACGCCCGACGATCGCACGATCATCGGCGATCCGAATCCCAAGTTCACCGCGGGCTGGCAGAACCAATTCACGCTCGGCCGCTTCCGCCTCAGCGGGCTGATGGACGCGACCTACGGCAACAAGATTCTGAACCTGAACGACGTCCGGCTGATCCAGGGCAGCCCGGGCACGAACATCATCTCCGACCGCTACTTCGACTCGTGGACGGCGGCCAACACCGGCGCCGATTTCCCGCGCATCAACTTCACTCCGGGCACGACGGGATCGGACATCACGAGCGACCTGCTCGAGGACGGATCCTACCTGCGCCTCCGCAGCATCACGCTGGACGTGCAAGTGCCCGAGCGCTTTTTGTCTCGGTACGGTTTGTCGAACACGCGAGCCTACATCACGGGAACGAACCTGGTCACGTGGACGCACTACAGCGGGTTCAACCCGGACGTGAGCAGTCTCGGCATCGGCAACGTGAACCGCGGCGTCGACGTCGGGCAGTATCCGCTGGCGAAGGGCGTCACGATCGGCGTCAACATCGCTTACTGAGCGAGGACACAGACCAATGCGCAATCGAATGAAGACTGTCGGCGCGCTCGGCCTGCTGGCCGTGGCTCTCGCGTGCAACGACAAGGAGTTTCTGACCGAACGGCCGTTCGATTTCATCGGCCCGACGAACTTCTACCGGAACGCCGGCGACGCGCTCGCCGCGATCAACGGCGTCTACGCCGATTTCATCAACAACACCGGCGACAACTACTACGGCCGCAACTTCGTGATGCTGGTCGAGCATCCCACGGAGATGTGGACGTCGCGCCTGTCGGCGACGAACGAACGCAGCCAGCCCGACGTCTATTCGATTCCGCTCAACCACGCCTACGTGCAGTCGGTGTGGCAGTCGGCGTACGACGCGATCAACCGCGCCAACTCGGTGCTCGACAACGTGCCGAAGATCGACATGGACACGGCGCTCCGTTCGCGCATCATCGGCGAAGCGAAGTTCCTGCGCGCGACGCACTACTTCAACCTCGTCCGCATGTTCGGCGGCGTGCCGATCAAGATCCACGCGACGCAGGGGCTCGACAGCCTGGCGATTCCGCGCAACACGGCGCAGGAAGTCTACGCGCTGGTCGAGCAGGACTTGAAGGACGCCATCGCCTCGTTGCCGTCGGCCAAGACGTACACGGCGGCGGACGTCGGCCGCGCGTCGAAGGGCGCCGCCAAGACGCTGCTCGCCAAGATGTATCTACAGCGCGCCGGCACGGGCGTCGGAACGGCGGCCGATTGGCAGAACGCGCTCACCTTCGCCAAACAGGTCCAGTCCGACGGCGACTACTCGCTCGTGGCGGACTATAAATCGCTGTTCGACTTCTTCGGCGGCACGGTGAACGAGCGCAACAACGAAGTGATCTTCGACGTCGAGTGCATCCGCGCGTCGGGCCTCGGCGGCCGTATCTCGTCGCACATGGCGCCCACGAATACGGCGCCCTTCCTCGGCGCGTCGACCAACGGATCGTTCGAGGCGGAGAGCATCTGGTTCCACTCCTTCGCCGCGAACGACAAGCGCCGCGACGGCACGTTCATCTTCACGTGGAACAAGAACGGCGTGCCGCAAACGTGGGACGAGACAAAGACCGCGTCGCAGGGATACGCGAGCGAGACGCCCTTCCCGCGCAAATTCCTCGACATTCTCATGACCGGCACGGGCGCCGAGGAACCGAACTACATCGTGCTTCGCTACGCCGAAGTGTTGTTGATGATCGCCGAGGCGTCGAACGAGGTGAACGGGAGTCCGGGCGCCGAGGCATACACGGCGGTCAACCAGATCCGCACGCGCGCCGGGATTCAGCCGATGACGCCGGGGCTGAGCCACGACCTGTTTCGCGATTCAGTGTTCACCGAGCGGCGGTGGGAGCTGTCGCTCGAAGGGCCGAACGGGTTCTTCGACAGCCAGCGCAACTGGGCGTGGGCGAAGGCGCGGATCGAGCAGAGCATGTCGCACGCGAAGTCGAGCACGAGCAAGTTCCCGAAGGCGAACGGCGGGCCGATCCCGGACAAGTACAAGTTGATGCCGATTCCGCAGCGGGCGATCGATTTGAATCCGGCGTTGGCGGGGCATCAGAATCCGGGGTGGTAGAGTCGGCGGGAGCTGAGGGACGGAAGCTGGGAGTCGCGAAGCTGAAGGTGATGGGTAAGCGCCGTCGGCGAGAGTGGTTCTCGCCGGCGGCGTTTCAGTTGGGGGCATGGCGGTCTGCGCGTCGCTCGGCGCGCGGGCGGCGCGTTTCGCACGTTATACAGCGAGGCCTCGCAGCATAAGATGCTCGACGTTGTCTCAGAGCCAGCCGCCTAACCTGATGATTAGCGGTCGGGCTACACGCTGTAGCCGCCAGATCGCGATTCACGTTATGCAGCATTCCGCTGCGGCCTTTTGTGCGGTTTCGCTGTATAATCTCCCTGTATAATTAGCGTTAGATGGCTATGAGCCTCCTAGTGATGTCGAGGGTCTCGGTGAGCAAAGCAACTTCGACGAGAATCGCCGGACGTGAGGTTCAGTTTACCCGGACCGCGCACAGTCGTGTCTTTCGCGCCAGGCTGCCATCCGATGATCCGCCGGGTGATTACGATTTCTGGACAATCATCAGTGAGACGGGCGGTTTCATAGGTCGTCGCCCCTCGGGTGACGATCCTGGCGCGCGTTTTCGCATGATGGAGGGAGTGCCGGGCTACGAAGCTGCGTGGGCAGTCGCTTTGTCGGCTATCGGCATTCGACCAGCCACCGCGGATGAAGTCGGCAGTTGGCTGAGCACTCATCCCGAGAAGCCCCCTGCGCCACACAGGCCATCGTTGGCGGACAAGAAGTTCACGTCGTACAAGCCATTGACGGCTCGTATCGACTGTCTGCGAGCGAACGCTAGACCCGATGGCGTTCTTGTGCTCTGTCGACTTGGCGCCCGGGCCATCTAGCGAACCTTGAAGCTGACGCGTTAGATGTCTACGGACCGTTGGTAACTCAAAGCCCTTAGTCGATTCATGAGTCTCTACGAAGCGGTAAAGGACGCGGCCAAAGTCGCGCAGAAGATCGACAACATCGAGCTGTATCAGAAGATACTGGATCTTCAGGCTCAAGCTCTCGATGAACAGGAAAGCGAAAGCAACCCTCGCATTGAGGGTGCGAGAACTGGAAACCGACGTTGCCAAGCTCAAATCCGAACTCTCGTTCTCACAGTCACTCAGTTACAATCACAACTTTCGGTGCTATCACGTCGAGGGCGAGGCCGACGCAGCGTGGGGTCCTCGGTCTGTTCACGCTGCTGGGACGTGAAGAGGTCGCGGTCTGTCCCCGGACTCGAAATGGGTACTGGGGCTGCCCTGAGTGCAACTCAAGCATAAAGGTCAGCTCGCGGAGACGAAAGCCTGTTCATGATCTGCCCCCGAGCCGTTAACGAACGCTGAAGCTGACAAGGGTTCTTGCCTCAGTTTTGTAGACACTTCCACCTAACAAGGCAGGAGTGTCCGCGATGCCCAGATCGGGTCCACGCGCGGTGCGGAAGTACAGCGAGGCGTTCAAGCTGACCGCGGTTCGCTTGTCACAGCAGCCGGGGGTGCAAGTGAAGACGGTCGCCGCCGCGCTGGCGATTCATCCCTTCATGTTGTCGAAGTGGCGGAAGGACGCGCGAGACGGACGGCTCAGGGGCCGTGCTCCCAAAGCCCCACCGCCGGGGCCCGCGCGGGAGATCGCGCGGCTGCAGCACCTCGAGCGCGAGTACGCCTTGCTCAAAGAGGAGCACGCCCTCTTAAAAAAAGCCATCCGGTTCTGGTCCGCTCGAAAGGCGACACCTTCGCCTTCATCGCGACGCAGCGCACGCAGTTCCCGGTGAGTGCGCTGTGTCGGCGGTATGGCGTCACCCGCGCCGGGTTCTATGCCTGGTGTCGGCGCGGCGTCAGCACGCATGCGGAACAGGACCGACAACTCGCCGCCGCCATCGACCGCCTCTTTGCGCGCCATCGCGAGCGGTACGGGAGTCCTCGGATTCAGCAGGAGTTGGCGCGCGCCGGCTGGCACGTGAGCCGGCGCCGCGTCGCCCGGCTGATGCGCGCCGCGGGATTGCGGGCGAAAGCCGTGCGTGGCTATCGCGCGAAGGCGAGCATTCATCACCAGTACGCCCGGCATCCCAACCGCCTGTGGCGGCGGCGCGTGACGCGCCCGAATCAGGTGTGGGTCGGCGACATCACTTACTTCAAAGTCGCAACCGCGTGGTGCTATCTCGCGATCGTCATGGATCAATACTCGCGCCGGGTGCTCGCCTGGTCGCTCACCCGTCAGCGATCCGCGGCGGTCGTGTGTCGCGTGGTGGGTCGGGCCGCGAGACGACGGTCGCTCCGAGGCGGGATCTTTCACAGCGATCGCGGCTCGGAGTACATGGGGGCGCCGCTGCATCGGCTGCTCACGCGCTTGGGGGTGCAACAAAGTGCGAGCGTGCGCGGGCCGAGCGACAATCCACACGCCGAGTCCTTCTTCCACTCGCTCAAGGCGGAGCTCACCCGGGGCGTCGCGTTTCCGTCGGAGCGCGCTTTGCGATCGCAGCTGGCACGCTACATCCGCTACTACAACACGACGCGCCTCCACTCCGGGCTCGGCTACCAGTCCCCGCTTGCCTTCGAGCGCCGCGCCGCGTAACGATGAGCGTCCACGAATCAGTGTCAACGAGACTGGAGCAAGATCCCAAGCGATCTAAGGAATGTTGCGCGGGCTTCGCCCGCGCTTCTTATTTGATTCGCTTGCAGCTTAGCTAACGCGT
>CAWJXW010000003.1:0-114897 GCA_963846925.1 uncultured Gemmatimonadaceae bacterium
TTGTGTGTCACCTCCATGTGATGGGTGTTGCAATCGGCCGGATGAGACCGTTCCGCGCCGAGTGAACGGCGAACTTCGTCGAGTGAACGATGAACACCGTCGAGTGAACGGTGAACACGGTTGAGTGAACGCGTGCGACGGTCGGACGATCGCGTCGAACTCGAGAACGCCGCGTCAACGCTCGAGAATGGTCGCGGAGCGGCGAGTGATGCCCCTACCCCCACGCCTGCTCGGCGGAGCCGGCGGCGCGAGTCGCCCTACTTAGTGGTTTAGGATGTGAACGGCGAGGAATGGCCGTTCGCGCTTCTGCGCCGGGAGGCGGGCGAGAACTTCGCGACACGCGCCTCTCTACTTATGTATGTCCGCCGGACGGCGGTTTGGCGTCAGGGCAATTTTTGCCGGTTGTAAAAGCCTCATTGAAGAACTTTACCACGCCGAGACCGGTCATATTGACCCGTTTTTGCTGGCGGCCGAGCCCACAAGACGGCGAAATTCCGCGATTCGCGGGCGCTCTCTCCTAGACCCTTTAGGCAAAGTCGTGTGCTGCGGTTCTTTGCCTAGCCGATCTAGGAGAGCTTGTTTTGTTACCCGACGTTTACCGTCGCCAGACGGACTTAACTGCCGGCATCGGCGAGCCGCCGCCGGCGACCGAGGCGTCATCGCAGCGGGCCCCTGACCTTCTAAAAGTTCAATTGAACGACTTTATACGCCGTCGTGACACTCGCATGACGTTTATAACCGTCGACGACGGTTAGGGGTGTAGCCGAAATGCGGTCCGCGGATATAACATAAGTAGGAGGACTGACTAACTGAGCACGCCGGCCAAACTGGCCGAAGCGAGCCAATCGTCGCTCGATCGATCGAATACGCGCCGGCGCGAGTCGGTGGCCGCGCTCGCCAGTGCCGACGAACTCTCAGATCGTCGACCGGCCAAGCCTGATCAGGCGTGGATGGTACGTGAACGAAATTGTAAAATACCGCGCATCGTAGTTCTGGAAATTGTTCGCCAGGAACACGTATAGCCCGTTCGCCGACGTGGCCCTCGCGGGGGCCAGAGCGTTTTGTAGTCGTTCTGCGGGTAGAGCTCTCCGTGGTAGCGCAGGGTCACCGCCCAGTCGGGCCGGAACTGGTAGCGTACATAGTGTCGATCGGCTGCAGGCTCTGGGAAACCTCGGGGAGATTGAAGGCGGTTGCGCTGGTGTTCTGCGCGGCCGTCCCGCCCGTGGGCGTCGTGGGATTGCTCGTCGCCATCGCATAACGGGCGTGCGACAGCTGATAAGACCCGCCGAGCTCGATCCGATTCGGAATCGACCGTGGCCGACAGGTCGACCGACGTCGTCGCGACGCTTCGTCATTCCTCCTCCCGGTCCCAGTTACGTTGGTGACAGGGGGAGAGGTGCCAAACCCATCAGGCTTTCCCTGACTGACTTTTCTCTCGAACGACGGAGATTGAGCGAGCAGAACCGGCGACGGGTCCCTTGCGAGCGGAGGTGATGTGGCGGGCAGCGAGCAAGCTCGTGAGGTCCTTTCGTCGGAGCCGCCAGCGATTGAACGCCGCGGCTTCATGCGGTTGGTCAGTGGGGTCGGAGCCACCGCCATCGCGGCCTTGGTCGGCATCCCGGTCCTGGGCTCGTTCATTTCGCCGGCGCTCCAGAAGCCCAAAGCAAAGGATTGGATCAAGGTCGCGGACGACACGGCGACCCTCGACATCGGCGTGCCGATTCGCGTCGACTTCGTGGAATCGCAAGACGACGCGTGGATCGAAAGCCGCGCGCTCATGAGCGTGTGGCTGTACACCGAGGACGGCGACACCTTCAAGGCCTACAACGGCCACTGCACCCATCTGGGCTGTGGCTTCCTGCTCGCCCCCGATAAGAAGACCTTCGCCTGCCCGTGTCATCGCGGGCAGTTCGACGTGAAGACGGGCGCCGTGCTGGCCGGACCGCCGCCGCGCCCCCTCGACGAGCTCGAAGTTCAGGTTCGCGATGCCGCCGTCTACGTGCGCTACCGCGACTTCCGGCTCGGCGTCGCCGAGCGCGTAGAAGCGTGACGGTGAATCGGGTCGCGCGATGGATCGACGAACGCATCGACCTGGCCGGCATCAAGCGCGATCTGCTCGAGCGCCGGATGCCTGGCGGCTTGACGTGGTGGCACACGCTCGGCAGCGCGACGCTGACCGTGTTTCTCGTTCAGGTGGCGACGGGCATCGCGCTCGCCATGTGGTACTCGCCGTCGCCCGATCACGCGTACGACAGCATCCGGTACCTCGAGAAAACGGTCGTGAGCGGAGCGACGCTTCGTGGCATTCATCACTGGGGCGCGTCCGCCATGGTGATTCTGGTCCTCGCGCACATGATCCGCGTCTTCACCATGGGCGCGTACAAATACCCGCGCGAGATCAACTGGGTGCTGGGTGTCATTCTCCTGTTCATCGTCCTCGGCTTCAGTTTCACCGGCTACCTGCTGCCCTGGGATCAGAAGGCCTATTGGGCGACGCAGGTCGGAACGAACATCGGGGGAACCGCGCCGGTCATCGGCTCGGTCATCGTGAAGGTGTTGCGAGGCGGTGGGCAGCTCGGCGCGGCGACGTTGGCGCGCTTCTTCGCGCTGCACGTGCTGCTGTTGCCGATGCTGCTCGTTGTCATCGTCCTGCTTCATTTAACGCTGGTCATCCGGCAGGGAATCGCGCCGCGGGCACATGTGCTGGATGCCGATGCGCCCGCGACGACGCGCGATCCGGCGTACGCGGGGTACTACAAGACGCGGTACGCGGCGTCGAAGGGCGCAGGAGTTCCGTTCTGGCCCAACATCATCTACAAGGACGTCGCGGTCGGTCTTGCGGTTGTCGTCACGCTCGTCATCCTCGCGAAGGTGACCGGCGCGGGCCTCGAGGCCCCGGCGGACCCGAGCGATACCCTCTACGTCCCGCGGCCGGAGTGGTACTTCCTTCCGCTCTATCAACTGCTCAAGCTGGTCCCCGGCTCGTGGGAGAGCGCCGTAGCCGTGGGCTTACCGACGGCGATTGTCGTCGCCTTGCTGCTGCTGCCGTTCTTCGACCGCAAGAGCGTGCGCACGCTCACTCGTCGCCCGGCGGCGGTCGCGTCACTCAGCGTGGTCCTCGCCGGGTCGGGGCTTCTCATCGGATCGGCGGTGCGCGAGGAGCCGGCGACGACCGTCGTCCCGGAGTCCAGCCGGCCCTTGAGCTCGATCGAGCGGTCCGGCCGCGCGCTCTTTCAACGCCAGCAGTGCGCGACCTGCCACGTCATCGCCGGACAAAAGGCGCCGGCGAAGAAGGACGACGCGCCCGACGCGCCCGATCTCTCCGAAGTCGGATTGAAACACTCGACGGCATGGTTGCACAGCTTCATCGAAGATCCCGCGCGCTTCCACGCCGATTCCAAGATGCCGGCCTTCGGTCCACCGACGCTCACCCATCAAGAGATCGAGGAGATCACTCGCTATCTCACGACGCTTCGCGGCGCGAACGGCGTGACTCGCAAGCCTGAATTTGTCGACACGTTCCCGGAACCGCTCAAACCCAAAGAGACGAAACCATGATCGCGCGTCCGACCATCCTCCTCCTCCTCGCGGCGTCGACCACGCTGACCGCTATGGCCAGACATTCGGCGCCACTGACAGCGCGCGCGCAGGGCCCGGATGGGAAGGCCCTCTACGACGAGAACTGCCGAAAGTGCCACGGTGTGCGCGGCGTTCCTCCGAAGGCCATCAAGGAAAAATTCCCGAAGGTGCAGACCTTCACCGAGGAGTTCCTTGCCAAAGTGGACGATGACTCGTTGGTGAAAGTCATGATGAAAGGCGTCGGCAAGGCCGAGGACATGAAGTCGTTCAAGGACAAGCTGAATCCGCAAGAGATGGCCGCGGTCGCGAAGTACGTCCGCGAGATCGGCGCGAAGAACAAGGGGTAGACGAATTGATCGAGACGCCCGCTGTTCCAGGCATTTCGTGACTGGCTGAGGAGAGTGACATGCGATGCTTCACGCGTTGGCTTCCCACGTCGGCGATCCTGCTTGCCTTGGTGGCGGCGTATGGCCGTGCGCAAGCGCCCGCGCCGCAAAAGGCGGGGGCCGCGCTTCCGCAGGGCTATGCCGGCTCCAGTGAATGCACGACGTGCCACCGAGCGGCGGCGGCGCAATTCGCCGCGACCTTCAAGGGGAAGCTCTTTCTTCAGCATCCGCGAGATGAGCGTGAAGCACGCGGTTGCGAGTCCTGCCATGGTCCGGCGAAGCAGCACGTGCAAACCGGAGGCGAAGAGCGCGGCGGCTTGATCGTGTTCGGCAAGAAGAATCCGAGTCCCGTCGCCGTGCGCAACGAGACGTGCCTGGGGTGTCACGCCAAGACCGCCCGGACGCTGTGGCGCGGCAGCCCGCACGAGTCGCGCAACGTGGCGTGTACGGATTGCCACAGCCTGATGCACGCCGGCAGTGAGCGCGGGAATCTGGCCAAGGCAACGGTCATGCAAACCTGCGCACAGTGTCACAAGCAGAAGGTCGATCAGCTGACGCGGTTCTCGCACATGCCGATCGCCGACGGCAAGCTCGAATGCAGCACGTGCCACAACCCGCACGGCTCGCCGAACGAAAAGCTGCTGCTCGCCAGCTCGGTCAATCAGACGTGCTTCACCTGTCACGCCGACAAACGCGGGCCATTCCTGTACGAGCACGCGCCGGTCGTCGAGAACTGCGCCAATTGCCACGACCCGCACGGTAGCAACAAGGAAAAGCTGCTCAAGGTTTCGCGGCCGCGCCTCTGCCAGCAGTGCCATCCGACGGCGCACGGATTCACGACGGCCAAGCCGGCGGATTTGGCGACGTCGCGGTTCGTCTACAACAAAGGCTGCGTGAACTGCCACGTGAACCTGCACGGCTCCAACCATCCGGCCGGCGCGTTCTTCACGCGCTGACCCCGGCCCGGTCTGGGAGAACTCTCATGAGGCTTATTCGATCACGTCTCGGTTCGGTGTGGACGGTGGCGCTCCTGGCCGCCGCCCCGGCGATTGGCGCGCAGGTTGCGGCTCCCGGCGGCGGAACGATCTCGGTCGCCGGCGAAGTCGGACCGCGTTCGTACACGACGCGTCCCGATTCGCTGGCAATCGGGAAGTTCCAGGAGTACCGCGATCTCCGCGCGAACGACAAATCGTCGGCCCTGCTCGAGCAGCTGTTCGTGAAATACTCGCCGGCTGACAGCTTCGCCGTCTACTCGTTCAGCGCGCGCAAGCTGTTCGACCGCGATCAGAGCGCCTGGCTCGTGGCGAAAAAACCCGGCAACTACGACTTCCAGTTGCGGTGGGATCGGATACCGCACACGTATTCGACGACGGCCCGCTCACCCGGGAATGAGCTCGGCACGCCGGGATTCAACACGTTGCCGGCGGTCCGGCCCGATTCCAACGCCTGGCGGAACGCGCCCTACATCGGACCGATCCGCAACCAGGTGGACCCGATCAAGGCCTCACTGGCGCTGACACCGAACAAGTATCTCGATTTCAAGGCAGACTTCACGCACATCTCGAAGAACGGCGGACTGCCGCGGTCGATCTCGTTCTCGGGCTCCAGCGGCCCGCAGCGCGAGTACGTCTCGCCGATCGACCAGTCGATCAACGACGCCCGCATCTCGCAAGGCTTCACCTCCGGCGACCGTCCGCCGGAGGGCCCGCTGTCCTTCATCAAGAGCTATCAGGTCAACGCGTCGTACGCCTACTCGCGGTTCGACAACGCCATTCGCTCGACGATGGTCGACAACCCGCAGCTGAGCGTGAGCTCGTTCGCCAACGGCACGGCGACGGCGCGCGTGTCGCTCGAGCCGAGCAATTTCGCGCAGACGGCCGGCGCCAACGGATCGATGGTCCTTCCGCTCCGAACGTACGTCATGGGCGCCATCACCACGTCGTGGGCGCGACAGAACGACAGGTTCTTCCCGCAGACGTCCAACGACTCGCTCGCCCGCGATCCGAATTACAACCTCGTGAACAGCTACAGCCGGCCGAGCCTCGACGGGCGCATGCGAACGTCGACGTACACGGTGTCGGCGACGACGCATCCGATCAGCGGGCTGACGTTCATGGCGCGATACCGCTCGTTCGATCTCAGCAACCAGACGCCGGCGTTCTCCATTCCGGCCATGATCGTGAGCGACCGCACGGTCACGCTCGCCGATTCGGAGCGGTTCGAGGCACATCCGTTCACGAAGACGAACGCGAATCTGAGCTCGACATACCTCGTCGTGCCCGGACTGGCGGTGTCGGGCGGGTTCGGGCTGGAAACGTGGGAGCGCGATACCGCCGTCCGCAATATCGCGAAAACCACCGAGCGCATGCCGCGCGTGAGCGTGGACTTCACGACCTTTGATTGGTTCACGCTCCGGACGAGCTACTCCTACGCGTCCCGGCGCGGCAATACGCAGTACACGGAGTCCGGAACGGAGATCACCGGCTTCCGCCGTTTCGACGAGGCCGACCGCAACCGAATGCGGGTGTCGGTGTCCGGCACGGTGAGCCCGATCGATCAGGTCACGATCGGCCTCATGGTCGAGGCGGGGAACGACAAGTTCCCGAACTCACTCTACGGCGTGCAGACGCGACAAGAGCCTGGCCAAGGGGCTGGACCTCGATGTGACCCCGGGCACCTGGCTGAGCCTGAGCGCCGGTTGGCTCCGCGAGGACGTGAAGGACAGCGCCAACTATCGGTACCGCACCGGCGCGGTTGGATCGGTGACGTACGACAACCCAACCTACCGGTGGATGAACACGAACGAAGATAAGAACATCACGTGGTACGCCAACGCCAACGCGTCGCTCATTCCCGAGAAGCTCGAGCTCCTGGGCAGCTGGTCGCTGATCGACGCGCATTGGAAGATGTTCAACAGGAACCCCGCCCAGCCGACCGGCGGCACGGCGGCGCAGAACCTGTCCGCGATTGCGCAGGACTGGCCCGAGGTGAGCCAGCAGCTGCAACCGCTGTCGCTCGGGCTCCGCTATCGGTATTCGCTGGATTGGGCGGTGACACTCCGCATTCAGGCGGAGCGATACAAGCAGGACGACTTCCGCACCCTCGCGCCGGCGTTCACCACGACCGGCTTGAACAACGGCGTGCCGCTGGCGGTGGGCTGGACAGCGGGCGATCTCCCGGGGACGATCGGCCAGGTCGCCGGTTCCGCCACCGGACAATACCACTTTCTCGGAAACAACTATCACCCGTACACGGCCAACCTGATGACGCTGCTCATCAGCTATCACCCGTCGTTGATGCCGTTCGTGAAGCCGAGATCGACGTTCTGAGAGGGCGGAGGTAGCCGGCAGCGCGACGTCGTGCATCTCGAAGCGGTTCAACATGGCGCGTGCACGTCTTTGGCCTCAGATCTCCCGCCGCCGAGGTTTGAACGCGGCGACGAGCGACCCGAGACCAGAGACCTGGGACATCAGTCATCTCGCTCGCGCGTGACTAGCCGAGGGCGTCGGCCAGGGCCGCGAACCGTTCCGTCCAGTACCGCTTCACTTTGTCCGCTGCTTCGCGCGTCGGCAGCTTCGCATGGCTCAGAGCGACCATGCTCTTTGCGTTGCCTTTCGGCGTGAACCCGGCCGCCACGATGCTGCCGTCGACGAAGCCGAGCCGTATCCATTTTGGCGGCGTCGACGTGCGCACTCGCACACCCGGCTCGGCCAACCATCGTTTTCGGACGGTCGCGTCGGCGAAAGCGCGGTGCAAGGCGTCGACCGGAACGTTGAACGTGCGCGACTTCGTCGCTTCATACGAGCCATCGCGGCGCTGGCCGCGCGCGCGAAGACCTTTGATACGCTCGTAGCCGACGGTCACCATCTGCGACCACCATCCGCTCGTCTTGTATCTCGTGCGAACGAGAGTCGACGATCTCACGGTGCGTCATCGTGTCGGCGCCCGTAGTAGTCGAGCGCGTGAACCCACCGGTCCCACGTGCACCCGGTCTTCTCCTTCACGACCGCGTCGCTCATGCCCGGCGAGCTTGGCGTAGTCGACCGCCGGCGCGCTCGAGGGCGCCCGCTTCGTCGTGTTGCGTGTGCGTGATGGTTTGGCGAGCAGCTTGGCGCGGGCGGCGGTGTAGGCCTCGCCGGTCTTCTGCATGCGAGCGCGCACGAGGCGCTTGAAATCCTTCTGGCTGGTCATCGTCTGGTCTCCTTTGGGTACACCACGGGCCACTCCCCAGCAGTGCACGCGGTGAACGCAAAGGACCGACGAACGCATCCGGGAGTCTGCCCCCCTTTGCCTCGCACTCGACTCCGGCTGGGGCGGAGTCTCGAGAGGTTGGGCGCGGATCGGCGCCGCATTCAGGATGCTCAGGCCCGGGCCGAGCGTCAAGAGTTACCCGCGTTCGGTAGTGGGTCAGTTTGGTCGTGACAGAGATTATGGATTGGCTGGCGTGGCCGAGCGGAGTAGGTGAATCTTGGCAGTATGGGGATTCAGGTCGAGGGGCGAGGGGCGGCCGACGTACGCGCGGCGCTCGTCGCCCGAGGGCTGCGGCTCAACTACGTGACACTCGCCTACAACGCCGTTGAGGCTGTGGCGGCGCTCGCGACGGGCGTGCTCGCTGGCAGTGTTGCGCTCGTCGGCTTCGGGATAGACAGCGTGATCGAGATGACGGCGAGCGGTGCCGCGCAGTGGCGCTTGCGCGCCGACGCGCATGCGGCGCGACGCGCGACCGTCGAGCGAACGACCCACCGCATCGTCGGCTGGTCCTTCCTCGCCCTCGCGCTCTACGTCTGCGTCGAAAGTGCGCGGACGCTGTGGCTTCACGAACGGCCTGAGCGGAGCATTGCGGGCGTCATCGTGCTGGCCGCGTCCGCCATCGTGATGCCGCTCTTGGCCCGCGCAAAGCGGCACGTGGCGAGTCAGATTGGGAGCCGGGTGCTGGCGAGCGAGGCGATGCAAACGTCCCTCTGCGCCTATCTCTCCGTCATCGCGCTTGCGGGCCTTGTACTCAATCTGGCGTTCGGTTGGTGGTGGGCGGACCCTGTTGCCGCCGTCGCCATGGTTCCGATCATCGTCCAGGAAGGACTTGAGGGCGTGCGCGGGGACGGGTGCGCCGATGACTGCCGCTAGTACCTCTCACAACCGAAGAAGAAGCCGCCAAGCTCCGGCCCGACGTGGCTGGCGAGAAGGGAGGAAGGGTTCATCACGGGAGCCGTACCTTGGTGCCACTCATTCTTGAATGCGTGAGACCAACCGTGGCCACCAGACCCCAAACAAACCAACTCCCCACCAACGCGCTGGCGCTGATCGGCATCGCCCTCTGGCTTGGCGTCCTCGCCTTCGGCGTCGTCGTTTGGTTCGTTCACCGGGCCGGCACGTTCTCGATCCGGCCGGCGCAGGCGCCGCTGACGTATGCGCAACTCGGCGTGTGCGTGCTTGCCGTCGTCTTCGCCATCGCGATGCGCGGAGGAATCAGGCGGATGGACGACGGTCCCGAGCGCAATTCAAAAATCCTCTCGGTCTGGGCGTGCGGAGAGGGAGCCGCTCTTTTCGGCGGAGTCCTGTTCCTGCTGAGCAACGAGGCGCAGTGGTATGCAGCTTGGCCTGCTCTCGATGCTCACGACGTACGTCCTGGTACCGCTCAGGCGTCCGAGCTAGCGGTTGAGCCGTTCACTCCCCCCGAAGCGCGACGATCGGATCGACACGCGCCGCCCGCCGCGCCGGTACGAGGCTGGCGATCACCGCCACGATCGCGAGCAGGCACGGCACGACGACGAACGTCGCTCCGTCCGTCGCACTCGTCGCGAACAACAGCGAGCGGACGAGCCGTGACCCGAGCACGCCGGCGGCGAGGCCCGCGGCGACGCCGAACGCCACGAGTCCGAGCGCGTGCCGCATCACGAGCGCGATCACATCTCTCGACGTCGCGCCGACCGCGATGCGAACGCCCATCTCGCGCGTTCGCTGCGTCACACCGTAGGCGATGATCCCGTACAGGCCGATCGCCGCGAGCAACAGCGCGATCACGCCGAACGCGCTCATGAGACTCATCACGAAGACGCGCGGATTCGTGAGCAGCGGCGCCAATCCGGTCGGCGCCGCGTTCGGCTTGCCGAGGAAGTTGACCGCCGGTTCGACGTCGCGGACCGCGCGCTCGACTTGCGACGCGACAGCCGTCGTGCGCGGCGCGCGGACGACGAAGTTCATCCACGGCCAGACCTCGAGCGTGTACGGCAGAAAGATCTGCGCCGGCGGATCGGCCTCGGCCCCGAACACGCGATGGTCGGCCACCACGCCGAGCACCGGCAGCGTGATCGGCTGACCGAAATCGGCCCGCGCCTGCGATTGACGGTGGACGGTGATGCGCTGCCCCAGCGCGCTCGAACCCGGCCAGAGCTTCTTCGCCAAATTCTCGGTGATGACGAAGCCGGCCGGCGCACGCATGTCCTCGTCGTTGAACGCTCGGCCGGCGACGAGGCGAACTTTCATCAGCGCGAAGTAGCCCGCCGACACCGGATGATAGAGCGCCGTCGGCGGCGCGACGGCGCTCGTTTGACCTTCCGTTTCGATCTTCGCCGGGATGAGCGCTCCTCCGGCGACCGCGCTTGCCTCGGCCGACGGCACGGCGGCCGTGGCATCCAGGATTCGCTTGTAGAGGGCCGCGGCCTGGGCGGGCTCGTCGTAGCGGTGAGCCGGCGGTGAGATCGCGAACGAGACAACATCCGGATCGTAGCCAAGCGGAACGTCCGACAGCCGGCGCAGGCTTTGAATCAGCAATCCGGCGCCGATCAGGACGGCGATCGCCAGCGCGAGCTGGATCGTGGCGAGTGCATCACGCGTTCGCCGCTCCGCCACTCCGTGCGCGAGCATCGTCGCGCCGCCGCGCAGGCGGTCGACGAGCGTGCCGCGCTTCAGGTGAAGCACCGGAAACATTCCGACGAGCGCGGCGATGCCGATCACGAGCGCCAGCACGAACGCGGCGGCGCGCCAGTCGACGTGAATGTCGCCGGCGAACGGAAATCGTTGCGCGGCGTAGGGCCGAAGCGCCGCCACGGCCAGGGATCCAAGCCACGTTCCGACGATTCCGGCGGCGATCGTTATCACGGCGACTTCGGTGAGCTGTCGCCGCACGAGCCGCCACGTACCGGCACCGAGCGCGGCGCGCACGGCCATATCTCGTTCTCCCACGCTCGCCCGAATCAGCAGGAGATTGGCGATGTTGGCGCAGGCGAGTCCCAGCATCAACGCGATGGCGCCGCCGATGAGCGTGAGCGTGGTCGACAAGCCTCCGAAGAGCTCATCGGGCAGACTTCGCAGAGACACCGACGTCCAATGCGCCTGCTCGACCGGATAAGCCTCGGCGAGATGCCCCTGGAGAGCCTTCATGGCAGCGGTCACGCGCGCCGTGTCGGCGCGCGCGGCCAAGCGCACCAGCGCGCGGCTGTCGACGTGAAGGCCGCGTTTCGTCAACGCGGTGTGCGTCGCCTGAAAAACGGCAATCGGTTGCCAGACGACCGGTGGAAGCCAGCTCCCGGTGCCGGCGAAGTTGGGATAAGCGAAACCGCGCTGGGCGACGCCGATGATCCTCGTCGGCACGCTGTCGATGCTGATCGTCGATCCGAGCACGGACCGATCGCCGCCGAAGCGTCGCGTGAAGTAGTCGTACGAGATCACGGCCACGCGCGGAGAGCCCGGCGTCTCGTCGTCGGGGGCAAAGAGGCGCCCGATGAAGGGACGCGTTCCCATCAATTCGAAGAAGCCGGGTGTGACGAACGCGGCGATCTGCCGCTCCGGGCCGTCCTTCCCCGGAATGAGCACTCCGTCGCCGCGCACGAACGCGAGGCCTTCGATCGTGCCGCGCATCGTCGATGCTTGCGCCTGCCAATCGAGGAACGTCGGGTACGACGGCACGCGGAGCGACGCGTCGTCGCTTCGCTCGTAGATAGTCTGCAAGCGGTCGGCGGCCGGGTAGGGCAGACCACGGACGAAGACGGCGTCGACGACGCTGAACAGGGCGGCCGCGCTTCCGATGGCGAGCGACAGCGTGAGCACGGCCACCGCCGTGAACACCGGAGCTCGGCGGAGCGCGCGAATGGTCTCTCGGAGATCGGTCGTCATGGTCACCGCGACAAGAAAGTGTCTCTCAGTAGATAATATTTTATCTCCTCGGCGTCAAGCACGAAAACGCGGCCGGCGGACTCGGGGATTGCCGTCCACGCCGGGACGCGTATTCTCTCGCGATGCGCTTCGCTCGTCTCGCCGTGGGCCTGGTGGTCGCCCACCTGTCGACTCGCGCCGTCCTCGGCCAGAGCGCGCCGGCGATTCCCGCCGAACGCCTCGCCGCCCGCGAATGGTTCCGCGACGCCAAGTTCGGGATGTTCATCCACTGGGGCGTGTACAGCCAACTCGGCCAGGGCGAATGGGTGATGGAGAACCGTTCGATTCCGGTCGACACGTACGAATGGCTCGCGTCAGCCTTCAACCCCGTGAAATTCGACGCGCGCGCGTGGGTCGCAACCGCCAAGGCCGCCGGCGTCCGCTACATCACGATCACGGCGCGGCACCACGACGGCTTCTCGATGTTCGCCACCAAGGCGAATCGCGTACAACATCGTCGATTGGACGCCCTTCGCCCGCGACCCGATGAAGGATCTCGCCGCCGAGTGCCGGGCGAACGGGATCAAACTCTTCTTCTACTACTCGCAACTCGACTGGCATCATCCCGACTACTGGCCGCGCGGACGCACCGGACACGCGACGGGCCGCGCCGAGTCGGGTGAATGGAATCGGTATCTCGACTTCATGGACGCGCAGCTCACGGAGCTGCTCACGAACTACGGGCCCATCGGCGGCATCTGGTTCGACGGAATGTGGGACAAGCCGGACGCCGACTGGCGGCTGGCCAAGACGTATGCCCTGATCCACCGCCTTCAGCCGACGGCGCTCATCGTCCCGAACCACCACGAGGCGCCCAAGCCCGGGGAAGACGTCCAGACGTTCGAGCAGGATCTGCCGGGCGCGAACACGGCGGGATTCAACACGAGAGAGATTGGCTCGTTGCCGCTCGAGACGTCGCTCACGATGAACCAGTCGTGGGGGTTCAACATCACCGACAAGAAGTTCAAGTCGGTGAAAGAGCTGATCGGCTATCTCGTGCGCGCAGCGGGGAACGACGGCAACCTGCTCCTCAACATCGGCCCGAGGCCGGACGGCACGATTCAGCCCGAGGCCGTCGAACGTCTCCGCGCGCTCGGCGATTGGCTGGGCACGTACGGACGCTCCATCTATGGAACGCGCGGCGGGCCGGTGAGTCCGCGTGCATGGGGCGCGACGACGCGGCGCGGCGACACCGTCTTCGTCCACGTCCTCGACTGGCCCGACCGCTCGCTGTCGCTCCCGCCACTCGGCGCGCGTGTCGTGCGTGCATCGATGCTGAAGGGCGGCCAACAGGTCGACGTCGTCGAGTCGCGCGACGGGATCACTCTGACGCTTCCGCCGTCCGCACCAGACGAGCCGGATCGCGTCGTCGTCCTCGTCACGAAGGCGAGTTCGTAGCGCGCCAAGAAACAACAACTGCACTGCGGTAAAGCAGTTCCCACGTGCGAATCGTAACTTCCCGCGGCCAGTCCGAAGGAGACGCCTCAATGGACTACAGCGACCGCTTCATGGTCGAGCCTGGCGAAGGTCCGGCTGGAGAAGATCGATTCCGGGTTGAGCACGGCCACGACGAAAAGGCTGACGCGGCCGCGGAGCTCGAGGCGGACAAGGCTCGTCTCCACGATCTACAGGCGCTGCTCTACGCCGAGAACGCGCGCTCGCTCCTCGTCTGCCTCCAGGGGATGGACACCGCCGGCAAGGACGGGACGATCGCTCACATCTTCGGCGCGATGAATCCGCAGGGATGCCGAGTGACGTCGTTCAAGACGCCGTCGGCGGAAGAGCTGTCGCACGATTTTCTCTGGCGCGTTCATCGCGCGGCGCCGGCCAAGGGCGAGGTCGGGATCTTCAACCGATCGCACTACGAGGACGTGCTGGTCGTGCGCGTGCACAAGCTCGTATCGAAATCGGTGTGGTCGGAGCGCTACGAACAGATCAACGCGTTCGAGGAGGAACTCGCGGCGGCGGGAACGCACATCCTCAAATTCTTCCTGCACATCTCCAAGGAAGAGCAGCTGAGGCGGTTCAAGGACCGGCTCGACGATCCGGCGAAGCGATGGAAGATCAGCGAGGCGGACTACGCCGAGCGCAAGCATTGGGACGACTACATCGACGCGTACGACGACGCGCTCTCCCGATGCAGCACCAAGCACGCGCCCTGGTTCGTGATTCCCGCCGACCACAAGTGGTTTCGCAACTTCGCGATCGCTCGCATCATGGTCGAGCAGCTCGACGCGCTCGGGATGCGCTACCCGAAGCCGACGGTGGACCTCGATCGGATTCGAAGGGAGTACCACGAGGCGGCAAAGAGTGAGCGATTTCACGGCGTCAGATTTGCCGGTCGCTGCGTCGACTCGACGAAACCCGCGATGTCGGCCTTCAATTGCTTCGCCGACGTTTGGTTCAAGTACGCCATGTGCCCGCTCTCGTAATACTTGAACTGCACGCGATCCGCGTACGTCTTGTCGTATCCGAGATGGTGGAACGTGTACTCGGCGTTGGCGAACGGCGTCGCCATGTCGTAGTAGCCGGCGCCGACCATCACGTGCAGGTACGGGTTCTTCGCCATCGCGGTGCGCAGCGCATCCGACGTGCTCGGATACCCGCTTCCGAGATTGCCCGCGGCGAGAATGCCCGCGTAGTCCCATCGGCCGGCGTGACCGCCCGTGTAGTACTGGAGATCGGTCTTGTAATCCAGATCGTTGTGGAGGAAGCGCATGTACGCCGACATGAACGCTCCTGACGGCGCGACGTCCGACGGGTCGTAGTCCTGGCGCTGGCTGGACGCGTTGCCGTTGAGCCCGATCATGCGGCTGTCGTACCGGCCAACCGTCTCGCGCTGGTCGCGCAGCAGCTCGGTGCGAAACACGCCCGGCGATCGATGCGTAGGTTGGTATTGAGGATGAATTGGCTGCGACAGGCCGGTGAGCCGCGCCAGCTTGCTGCGCCGACAGCGTTCTTCTCGGCGGCCGTGAGCGTGTTGCCCTTGGCCAGAGCGCTGGCAGTATTCACCAAACGCGAACGTCGCGCGACTGTTGAACGACTTGCTCGAGCGAGAGCTTCTGCAGCGTCGGCGGGCAACCGCTTGTGGTACCACGCCGTCGCCGTGTACGTCGGCAGGAAGGACTCGTACGGCAGGTCGTTCGCCGGCGCGGGCTGGATGAGCGCGAGAGTCGAGCACCGTGCCCGAGCAGCATGACGCCGTTCAATTCGATGCCCTCGGCGCTCTGCAGCTCGGACGAGAGACCGGCGGACCGGAAGGTGCCGTAGCTCTCGCCGAAGAGGAACTTGGGTGACGCCCAACGATTGTATTTGTCGAGATAGTTGCGAATGAACTGGCCGAACATCTTGAGGTCGTTGCTCGCTCCGGTGAAGTCGGTCACCTTCACACCCGGAGCGGGCCGCGAGTAGCCGGTCATCATCGCGTCGACCTGCACGAGGTCCGTCGCGTCGAGCGGCGAGAACGGGATTGTCGACCAGGTTGTACGGCGGGGCAGGCTGCGGCACCGTTCGGCCCCATGTCCGGATGCTTGGGGCTCATCGATGCCCATGCTCAGCCAGATGGACGCCGAGCCCGGGACCGCCGTTGAAGAAGAAGGTGACGGGGCGCGTGGCCGGATCCTCCTGGTCTCGCGTGTAAGAGATGTAGAAGACCGTTGCCGTGCGGCTTCCCGTCGTCGTCCCGGATCACCATGGTGCCGGCGTTCGCCGTGTACGCGATCGCTTTGCCGTTGATGTTCGCGGTGTGGTGCGTGGTCGAGACTCTCTCGAGAGCCGGGACGCCCGCCTCAGCGGGCTCCGGTGCGGCTGCGGCGCCGCCGCGCCCTCCGGGAGCGGTGGGCCGCTGCTGCGCAGCCGTCGTCGCGGCGAGTGTGAGCGACGCGGCAATCCCGGCAAGCCAAAGACGATTCACCATGACCAGTCTCCGTCGAATCGATTGAGTCGTGAGTGTTCCCCACGGATTATCGCACAAGGGGGCCCATCTGTTGAGAGCCTGTGCGCGCGCGCGGCCAAGGCAGGCACCGGCCGAGCTGACGCCAAACGGTTCCGCGGCGCGCGTACTATTGACAATCGCCGTTCCGCGTCTCATTATCTCCTAGAGTTATAGGAGATCTGCGGGATCCGCCGCATGACCAAGGCCAGCATGGCCGATCTCTGTCCACCGAAAGGCGTAGGAGGAACTGGATGCCGCCGACGTTCACCGACCGAGAGCTCGACGTGATGGCGATCCTGTGGGAGCGTGGACCGTCGACGGTCGCCGAGGTACGGGCGCGACTGAGCGACGACCTGGCCCACAACACGGTGCTCACCGTCCTCACCGTGCTCGAGAACAAGGGTTACGTCACCCACACGGAAGAAGGGAAGGCGCACCGCTTTCAGGCGCGCGTCAAACAGGACGTCGCCGGCGCGACCGCGGCGTCGCGCCTCGTCGAGAAGCTTTTCGGCGGCTCGACGGAGCGGCTGCTCACGCATCTCGTCACCGAACGGAGCGTGACGCCGGCCGAATTGCGGCGCCTACGCCGATTGCTCGACGACAAGCTCAAGGGGGGGACCGACAAATGATCGCCCAGTGGATGCTCTACTGCGTAGTTTGCGCGCTCGGTCTGTCGCTCGCGGCCGTCGTCGCCGAGCAAACGTTGCTCGCCGGACGCGTGCCCGTGCGGCACGTCTGGACGCTCGCCGTGCTGCTGTCGCTCGTCGTGCCGGCAGTCGCATATCGTGTAGCGTCGCGTCCGACGGCCACGATTGTCGCCGTTGCCGACGATCCGGCGCTCGCGACCGCCACGCTTGCCGATTCGTTGGCCAGCACATCGCCGGTAGCCGCAGTGCACGCTCAGCCGACGGCGCCACGCTGGAATTTGCGTTCGGCGTTGACGCGGGCCGATGCGCCGCTCGCCATCGCCTGGCTCACGCTCTCGTCGGCGCTCATCGCGCATTTCCTCTGCGGCACGATCGCGCTCGCGTGGATGCGCCGGTGGTGGCGCCGCGACACGGTGCAGGGGATCGACGTGCTCGTGTCCGAAGCGACGGGCCCCGCGCTCGTCGGCGCGTTGTCGCCGGCCATCGTCGTCCCCGAGTGGACGCTCGCCATGGACGCGGCACAGGTGGGGCTGATGCTTCGCCACGAACAGGAACACCGGCGCGCGCGCGACGGTCAGTTGCTGACGCTCGCGCATTTCGCGCTCATCGCGATGCCGTGGAACGTCGCGCTCTGGTGGCAGCTCATGCGGCTACGCGTCGCCGTCGAGCTGGATTGCGACGCACGTGTGTTGCGCGACGCCGACGCGCGCTCCTACGGCGATCTACTGTTGGAGGTCGCGCGTCCGCGGCGACGGCTCGCGCTCATGGGCGCGACGGCATTCGCCGAACGTGCATCGCAGCTCGAGCGCCGCATCAAGGCGATCGGAGAGCGCCGAGGCAGCGCGTCGCGGCGAGCGCGACTCGGCGCGGCAGCGGTCGGAGTGGTCGTCGTGTCCGCGGCGTGGGTCGCGCCGCGTCCGCCCGCTCCGCCGCGGGCGTCGCATCCCACTACGCCGGCTCCCGTCAGCCAAACCGGCGCCGCGCGATTCGTCCGTTGCTCCCACGACGGGACGAGCGGTCGCTGAGGTCTCGCCGGCGCCAACAAAGACCACGGTGGTCGCCGGCGCGGCTACGAAGCAATCGCAATCGTCGCGTGACTCGGCCGATTCGGCACGCAATTCCGAGATCGCCGCTTCGACAAGAAGGGTCGCGGACTCCGCCGCTCTCCCCGAGTCGCTGACTCGACGTCAGGTGCCTGGACCCGTGGTGACGCGGTCTGTCGGACTCGCGGAAATCCCGGCTCAGGGGTCCGACTCGACCTTCGGCCGCCTCTTCAATGGCATCACGCTCACGCAAGAACAGGAAACAAGAGCGCGGGAACTGATCGCGCAGCTGGAAGGCGCGCAGGTCACACAAATGGCGAACATGATGCGCGCGTTGTTGGCGGCGATGCCGCTCAGGCAGGCGATCCAGGCGCACGCGGACTCCAGTCTCGAGAATTTGCTCACGAGTGAATCCGACAAGGCGCTGCTGCACAGCCGATTCGTTCAGCAGGTGCCCGGAGGCCGCGGCCGATCCGGTGGTGGCGGCGCCGGTGGTGGCGTCGGCGCCGGTGCGGTATCGGGTGGTTTCGTCGGTGATTCCCTGTTCGTCGGCGGCGGCGGGCGTGGCGCGCGGGTCGGTGGTGGTGGCCGCGGAGCTGCGCCCGTCGTCGCTGGCGCCGTCATAGCAGGAGGCGGCCGGGGCGGCGCGCGCGGCGGCGGTGGACTGACGGAGGTCAACGTGACAGACATCGTTTTCCGCCGCTACTTCGACGGCATCGAGCTGACGCCGCAGCAGGAAGGCGACGCCCGCACGATACTCACCAAGATGCAGGCGGACCTGCGCGCGGTGAACCCGCCCGTGGCGGCGACGATCATCGCGCGGCCGCCATTCTCGAATCAGGTGGTCATGTCGCCGGAGAGCGCGGCGGCGTTTGCGTCGCTCCTGTCGAACGACGCCGATCGTGCTACGCTGCAGTCGCACATCCGGGTAGAAGTCGTCAGGACGATCGAGGCTCCGCCGAGATAGGCAACGACGATGCGACGCCGCGTTCTATTTGCTTTTGGTCTCAGCGCGGCGCTCGCCTTCGTCGGCGCCGGTCGGCTCGAGGCGCAGGTCGACGTCATCCGCGGCCGGGTGACGTCGGCCGGGGCGGACGGCGCGCCGATCGCAAACGTGTCGGTCACCGCGACGTCGCTCAATGGCAACGTCAACCGAAACGCCAAGACCGACAAGGACGGCCGCTACACGGTCACGTTCCCCGAAGCCGAGGGCGACTACTTCGTCACCTTCGTCGCGCTCGGGTATTCGCCGAGGCGAATCGAGGTGAAGCGCACCGCGGACCAGGACATTCTGCTGGGCGACGCGCGCCTCTCGCCAATCGGTGCCGTGCTCGACACCGTGGTGACCACGGGACAGCGAAACCGGAACCGCCCCGTGCGGGGCGCGACGGCTCCCGACATCAGCGGCACCGAAAAGTCGATCACGTCGGGGCTCGTACCGCCCGACCTGGCAGGAGACTTGGCCGCGATGGCCGCGACGCTCCCCGGCGTGTTGTTCATTCAGGGTGTGAACGGCGATCCGTCGGGCATCTCGGTGCTCGGCCTCGACCAGGATCAGAACAACACGTCGCTCAATGGTCTCAACAGCAACGCGGCGGACATCCCGCGCGACGCGAACGTCTCGGTGAATCTCGCGACGTCGCCGTACGACGTGTCCCAGGGACAGTTCAGCGGCGGGCGGATCAACATCCGGACGTCGCCGGGCTCCAACTACATCAATCGCGGATCGAGCGTCGTGTTCAACGCGCCGCAGCTGGAGTGGACCGACCGCACCGGCCGCGCGCTCGGCCAGCAGTACACGAACGCGAACGTCGGCGGCGCGGTATCCGGGCCGTTCGCGCTGGACAAGGCCTTCTATAGTATCGCGTACCAGGCGGGGCGACGGGGGAACGACCTCCACACCCTGCTCAACACCGATTCGCTCGGCCTCGAGGCCGACGGCATCGCGGCGGATTCGCTCGATCACCTGCTCTCGATCCTGAACGGAGTCCAGGTCCCGGCGACCGTACGCGGTTTCCCGAGCGACCGGCTCAACGACCAGGGGCTCGTCCTCGGCAGTCTCGACCTCACGCCGCCGTCGTCCACCAGTGGCCAGGCGTACAACCTCACGTTCCAGGGCGCGTGGAACCGGTCGTCCCCCGCGTCACCGCTCGCGACGATGCTCCCAGCTGCCAGTTTCAATTCGACCTCATGGCAGGGCGCGGTGCAGGCTCATCACAGCGGGTTCTACGGCTTCGGCGTTCTGAGCGAGACCGCGCTCGGCTACAGCGCGTCGAGGCGCTACCTCACGCCATATCTCGATTTGTCGAGCGGCAACGTGATCGTGAACTCCACGTTTCCCGACGGCACGAGCGGCGTGCAGTCGATCGTCTTCGGCGGCACGTCGGCGAGCACGAGCACGACGAACAACTCGGTGGACCTCACGAATCAGCTGTCGTGGTTCAGCGCGAACAACAAGCACCGCGTGAAGGTGACGAGCGAGGTGCGGCGCGACGGCTACTCGCTGGACCAGGCGACCAACGCGTTCGGCACCTTCACCTTCAACTCGCTGTCGGATCTCGAGGCGAATCGGCCGGCGTCGTACACGCGCCAACTGACGCCGACTCGCGCGAGCGGCGGCGAATGGATCGGCGGGTTCTCGCTCGGCGATTCCTACCGCCGAAACCCCGATCTGCAGATCGTCTACGGCGCGCGCGTCGACGCGAACCGGTACGAGCAGGTGCCGACGTTGAACTCCGACGTCCTCAACATCCTCGACGTCCGGAACGACCATCTGCCCAACGGCGTCTACGTGAGCCCGCGCGTCGGCTTCTCGTGGACGTACGGTACGGCGCCGCAGATTGGCGCGTTCGAGGGCGCGGCGCGTCTTCCACGCGCCGTGGTGCGCGGCGGGATCGGCATCTTTCAAAACTCATTGAGCGCGTCGCTGCCGAGCCAGGCGTTCGTGAATTCGGGATTGCAAGGCGGACAGCAACAGGTGACGTGCGTCGGCGATGCGACGCCGATTCCGGACTGGCGCGCGTACGCCAACGATCCGTCGGCGATCCCCAGCGAGTGCCTCGACGGGCGCGTCGGCACGCCGTTCGCCAACTCCGGCTCGAACGTAACGCTGTTCGCGCCGAACTACGCGTCGCAGCGAAGCCTCCGGTCGACGCTGCAGTGGGCCGGCGCGGTGCTCGACAACCGTTTGTCGGCGACCGTCACGGCGACCTACTCGCGGAACATGAATCAGCCCGGGTTCGTGGACCTGAACGTCACACCCGCGGCGCGCTTCACGCTGCCCGGCGAGGACGGCCGTCCGGTGTTCGTCGACGCGGCGAACATCGTGACGAGCACGGGCGCGATCGCGCCGCGCGACGGGCACGAGGCCGATCAGTTCAATCGCGTGACCGAGCTGCGCTCGAATCTCACGTCGACGAGCCGCCAGCTCACGATTTCGGTCTCGCCTTCCACCGTCAACTCGCGTTACACGTGGGGATTGAGCTACACGCTCAACAGCGTGCGTGACAACGTGAGCGGCTTCACCAGCACGGTGGGGAATCCGTTCGACGAATCGAACGGCCGGTCGTCGGCCGACTGGCGCCATCAGGTGCTGGCGAGCGTCGGCGTCAACGTATTCGACGTCGTGCGTGTGAACTGGAATCAGCGATTCCTGTCGGGGCTGCCGTTCACACCGATGGTCGCCAGCGACGTGAATGGAGACGGCTACGCGAACGATCGCGCGTTCATCCTCGATCCGACCCACGCGACCGGCGCCGACGCGTCGCTCGCCTCGGGAATGGCCGCGCTCCTCGGCTCGTCGTCGCAGCGCGTGCGGGCCTGTCTCGACAAGCAACTTGGCGACCTCGCCGCCCGAAACAGCTGCGAGGGTCCCTGGACGTCGACCGCGTTCATGACCATCGCGCTGAACCCGGTGCGCATTCGTCTTCCGCAGCGGGCGACGCTGTCTTTCGCGATCGGCAATCCGCTGGGCGCCGCGGACTATCTGCTGCACGGCGAGAGTCGCACGCACGGTTGGGGACAGGCAGCGTTTGCCGATCCGCGACTGCTCTTCGTCCGCGGCTTCGACCCGCAAACGTTGTCGTACACGTATCAGGTCAATCAGCGATTCGGCAACACGAGCCAGGCGGCGAGCGCGATTCGGAATCCCGTGACGATCACGGCCGCGCTCAGAGTCGACGTCGGACCGCCGCGCGAGCGGCAGGCGCTCACGCAGACGCTGGATCGCGGGCGCACGTCCGGGGGCACGAAGGTGACCGAGGCGATGCTGCGGCTCGCGTACAACTCGGGCGGCATCATCAATCCGATGGACGTGATCCTGCGAGACGCCGTGACGCTGAAGCTCACAACCGGCCAGGCCGACAGCATCGCGACGATGAACCGTCGCTACGTCATTCAGCTCGACTCGATCTGGACGCCGGTCACCAGGTACTACGCCGCGTTGCCGGAGGTCTACGATCAGGGAGACGCGTATGACCGCTATCGCCGTGCGCGCGAAGCGTCGGTCGACGTGCTCGTGGGGATCGTGCCGTCAGTGAGATCGCTGCTCACGGCCGAGCAGCGGCGCAAGCTGCCGGATCTGATCTCGGCGTATCTCGACCTGCGGTATCTGGCCGCGGTGCGATCGGGAACGTCGGGAACGCCGGGGGGCGTGTTCGCTCCCGGCAGCGGAACGACAGGGCGTCCCCGGACTGGGTGGCAGGACCGGAGGATGAAGGATCGCGACAGCGACGGAGGCGCAATGAGAAGTCAGGTATTGTGGGCCACGTTCGGCGGTCCTGACTGCCGCGGGCGAGCGGGCGTCGGGCCAGCGGCCGCCGCCGATTCGGCCGATCGGACCAATCACTCACGTGTCGAGCGAGCCGCTGACGAGCATCGCGGCGGCGATTCGACTGTCCGACGGGCGCGTGTTCGTAAATGACATCGTCGCTCGTAAGGTCGTGCTCTTCGATTCCACGTTGGCAACCGCGCGCATGGTCACCGACTCGGCGAGCGTCACCGCGACGGCGTACGGCTTCGGTGCCGGCGCGCTGATTCCGTTTCACGGGGACACCGCGCTGTTTCTCGATCCGCAATCGAGCGCGATGCCGGTCTTGAGTCCCGCGGGACGAATCGCGCGCGTGATGGCCACGCCGCGCCCGAACAACCGGCCCGTGGCGGCCGGGAGCTTGTACTTCACGCCGGCATTCGATGCGGCGGGCCGGCTTGCTGTACTTCCTGCCGCAAAGCATGACCGTGTCGCGGGAAACGCAACCGCCAAGTGCCACGACGACGAAAATCATCGACTCGGCGTTGATCGTGCGATACGACTTCGCCACGCGCGTGTACGACACCGTCGCGACGATCCGAATGCCAAAATCGCGGCAGACTGTCAGGACGGACGAGAACGGCCGAATCAATTCGATGCGCAGCATTACGGCCGACCCGCGTTCCCGTGGTCGACGACTGGGTCGTGCGCGGAGACGGCTCGCTCGTCATCGTGCGCGGCCGAGACTTTCACGTCGATTGGATGGACGCGCACGGGCAAGTGGTCGTCGGCGCCGAAGATGGCGTTCGATTGGCAACACCTCGACGACACGCAGAAACAGGTGTTGATCGACTCGGCCGCGGCCGCGAACAAGGCGCGGCTCGACTCGATGATCGCCGGGACGGGCAGCGGCGGCCTGGGTGGTGGCGTCGCGGTCGGTCGCGGCGGCGGAGGCGGCGGCGAAGGAGTTCCGCCGCAACGCCCGCCGCCGGTGTTCGACGATCCGAAGATCGAGCCGAACGAGGTGGCCGACTATCGGCCGCCGTTCCCGCACGGCGCGACGCGGGTCGACGCCGACGGCAATCTCTGGATTCGCACGACGACGATGGTGAACGGGCAACCGGTCTACGATCTCGTCAATCAGCGCGGCGAGCTGTTCGACCGAGTGCAACTGCCGCCATTTCGGACGATCGCCGGGTTCGGGCCGGGCGTCGTGTACATGGCGGTCAAGGACGCCGGCCGGCGTCGTGCATCTGGAGGAGCGAAGCGTCACGCGAGTAGCCGAGCCGGGAAATAGGAGGAGTTCTCATGACAATCCGATCAACGTTGGCGCTGCTGGCAGCCGCGGTCGCGGCGGCGTCGGCGAGCGCCCAACAAGCCCCCGCCGTGCGACCGCTCGGGCCGATCACGCGCGTCTCGACGCAGCCGATGGCGAGCGTCTCGGCCGCGATACCGCTCTCCGACGGCCGCGTTTACGTCAACGACGTCGTTTCGCGGCGCGTGCTGCTGTTCGATTCCACGCTCGCGACGGCGAAGATCGTCGCGGACTCGACGGCCGTCACTTCAAAAGCCTACGGGGCGAGGCCGGGAGCGCTGTTCGCCTATCGCGCCGACACCGCGATCCTCACCGATCCGGCGTCGGGCTCGATGCCCGTGCTCGGCCCGACGGGAACGATCGCGCGCGTGATGGCGGCGCCCACCGTGGCCGGCCCGATCGGGCTCAATCTTGGTAATCCGTTCTACCCGCCGGGGTTCGACGCCGGCGGGCGTCTTGTGACTCAGTTGCCGACGCTCGTCCGCTTCCCCGATGCGGTTCCCGGCAAGGCATCGGAGCAGCAAACGACGATGGATTCATCGTTCGTCGTTCGCATGGATCTCGCCGCGCGCTCGCTCGATACGGTGGCGCCGTTCAAGACGGTCAAGATCAACCAAGTGATCGGGCGCGATGAGGACGGACGCATGACGTCCATGAAGATGACGCCCGACATCGTGCCGGTCGTCGACGACTGGACCGTGTGCACCGACGGAACCATCGCCATCGTCCGCGGGCGCGACTATCACGTCGACTGGCTCGGCGCCGACGGAAAATGGCGGTCAACCGCGAAGATGCCGTTCGAATGGCAGCATCTCGACGACGCACAGAAGACTGCGCTCATCGACTCGGCGCTCGCCGCGATCAAGGCGCGGCGCGATTCGATGGACGCGATCGTCGCGAGTCGCGGCGCCATGCCCGCGGGTGCGGTGGGCGGACGCGGAGAGGTCGTCGCTGCTGGCGGGGCGGCGGGACGCGGACGTGGTGGCGACGGAAGCGGCGCACCGCCGCCGCAACTCATCGACGGCAGGCCGGCGCTCACGGACCTGCCGGACTATCGGCCCGCCTTTCTCCGTGGCTCGACGCGCGCCGACGCGGAGGGAAATCTCTGGATCCGCACGACGAGGCTGGTGAACGGGCAGCCAGTGTACGACGTGGTGAACAGGCAGGGCACGATCGTCGATCGCGTTCAGCTTCCGCCGTTCCGGACGATCGCGGGCTTCGGTCCGGGCGCGGTGTACATGGCGGTGAAGGATTCAGCGGGAATCGTCCACCTGGAGAGGGCTCGAATCAAATAGAGCGAGCGTCGAACAGCTCGAGAATCACGCCTCGCAGGACCGACGCCACCGCGGGGTCGTTCGCGAGCCGATCGGCATCGAGGCCGCGCCGCGGCAGGTCGATGACGACTGTCGCGCGGGGCACGACCACGGCGCTCATCGTCGTGAGGACCTCGACGATTTGTGGATGGGCGAACTGTGACGCCGCCGACGGGCACACCAGGCCGACGCGCTTGTCCACCAGCTCGCCGCTGCCCACGACCCAATCCAGCGCGTTCTTGAAGGCGCCGGGGATGCCGTGCGCGTATTCCGGGCTCGAAAAGAGCACGGCGTCGGCCGCGGCGAGCGCCGCGCGCCAGTGCGCGACCGCCGGCGGAACCGCTGTCGCGTTCTCCTCGACATCCGGGCTGAACGCCGGCAACGCGGCAAGCTCCGTGTATGGCATCACCTCGATCCCGCTTGGCGCCACGCGCGCCGCGGCGGCGAGGAGCGTCGAGTTGGTCGAGCCGCTGCGCAGGCTGCCCGAGATCGTGAGAAGCTGAGGCATGACGTGACCGCCGCGAGAGGACTGCGTTCTACTCAATAAGTAGACACGCAGTCAAGTCGTTCCTGCGGACGTCCGCTCTGCCCAACTCAAGGTCCGCGCTGCGCGATCACTTGTTGTCGACGACCACCAGAAAGCGGCGCGGTACGGCGGGAAGGTCGGCGATCGCGGCCAATGTGTCCTCCGCGACTACGACCGTGAGTGTGACCAGCCTCGACTCGAGGGAGGAACATGCGCTTGGCCGCGCCCCGATTACGAGCACCGTGGTGCCGTCCGCCTCGAGCCGCCACGCTTGCCCGCTCCGGGCTGGGGGCTCGGGCACGCTGAGCGAAGGCGGGGACGCGCAGTGGCCGGCGACGCGTATCCGGCGGCCGACGATCGTCGGGGAAGAGAACACTTCGCGCAGCGGCACGACGCGGTTCATCGGAACTGCCAACCGCGCCAGCTGCGCGCCAAGGGCCTCCGACGCTCGCTCACGATCGGCGGTGTTGCCACGCGCCGATCGCAAGCGTTCGTCGCCGCACGAACAGCACGCGATGACGAGAGCGGAGACGCACAGCAGACGCATCACGCCTCCTCCCCCGCCACGCGCCGCCGGTTCCGCATCGTCGCGGATGGCATGCGAAGACGATTCGTCCGGGTCAGCGGCTCGAAGTGAGCCCTTGCCACGTCATTCCCACTCCGAACTGCGTCGTGCCGCCGTCGGACTTGAACACTTTCTGAAAGCCGAGCGTCGCTCCGACGCCGGACTTTCCAAACTGCAACCCGACACCACCGCCCAACATCGGCGCGAGCGACCCGTACGACGTTTCCGCGCAGTCCTCGTCATAGCTGACGTGTCCCAGCCGACCATATCCCAGTCCCGGAGTGATGAACGGCAGGATACGCGTGTCGCCGTTTCGAAACGCGATCGCGAACGGCATTCCCGCGGCGAGCGCCAGCGCTTGCTCGCCTTGCCGCGGAGAGAAGCCCGCGGATCCCTCGAACCCGAGCAGGAACACCTCGTTGTTCGACGGCCGGGTCGGACGCTTACCCTTGGCCGGCGCCGGAGGCTCGCCAATCGGTCTGCTCAAAAGCGTGCGGCGCGCCGTGGCGCCGAGCATGATGTCGCCGTCGCAATCGCTGTCGCCGGCCCAGTCCGGGCCGCAACTGGCGGTCAGATACGCCAGAGTGCCCGTGAGACTCCAGTGCCCCATCGGAGCTTCGATGCCGACGCCCATGGTTTTGAGCGAGAGGCCGCCGCGGCGCTGCATCTCGCCGAGGCGTCCGTGGAGCACCAGCGAAGAGCCCGAGACGTGACTGCTCGTATCCATGCTCGGCGCGAGCGGCGGCAGCCCGGCGACTGGCGTGTAGTACAGCGCGACGTACGCGGATTGCTCGCCCGCGCTCTGCCCGCGCAATGGTGTGCCGGCGATGATCATGAGCACCGGCATGAACCAGCACAGAAAAATGAAGCGAAACATGGGTTATCTCCGGAACACGTAGTTGTTGGAAACACCCTTGGCGAGGAGATCCAGCGGGATTTGGATCTGCCCATTGTTCAGCGGGAGTGTGGCCGACCCGACGTCGAAGAAGGTCACGATCACGTCCCCCGAGCTTTGCACCTGGTATATGCCGAACGATTCCTTGTGCTGGGTCATGGGAACGCCGTCGCCTTTGATCGACAGATCGATCCAGAAGTCGGCGAATCCGAGCTCGTCGAGGTCCCACCCGCCACCAGTCACGGTGACGTCGTACTCGTTGTAGAAATGGCCGGTAGTCGCGTCGAAGAACGGACTACGGCTGATCTGGTACGGCAGGTTCTTGCCATCCACCGTCCGCAGCTTGTATATGCCCGTCGGGTCGCTGTTGTCGTTGCGGGGCGCCGTGCTCGAGTCGCTGCCGCAGGCTTGGGCGAACGCCACGAGGGCGACCGCGCCGAGTGTCAGGCCGCGTCGGACGGCGGCTTTGGAGAATAGTGAAAACATTGCGATAATCTCGGTGAGGGGCTGTGTGTGGTTACGGACGCCAGTTCACGCCGACGCGCAAGCGCAGGCTCGTGCTGCTGTTGATCTGCGCGTCCCACTCGCTGCGGTCGTCCTTGAACTTGCTGAACGAGCCGCTGGCGTATTCCACGCCGGCGTCGAGGGCGAGATGAGGCGACATGAAGTGTTCGACCCCAGCACCGACGGCGTACATCTGGCCCGACATCGAGAACGGGAACTTCTCCCCTGTCTCCTGGTCGGTGACCTGCGCGGCCAAGGCGCGACGGCCAACGCTCGCGCTCAGGTAGGGAGTCGTCCTCGCGTTGTTCATCGGGAGGTTCACCCGGCCCCCGATCTCGAAGTGCGCGAGTCCGAAGCTGCCCGCCGGTTCCACGTCAGTTCCCGTTTCCTGTTTGGCGAGATCGAGCGACACGAACCCGCTGAAGGTGCGGTTGAAGCCGTAGGCGGCCATCAATCCCGCGCCCTCTCCGAGCTTCGTGTCGAACGTTCCGTCGACTTCGGGCCCGGTGATTGTCACGCCGGGTGCGGCGAGCGAGTAGATGCCGAAGGTGAGGCCGGTAGTGAGTTCGCGGGCATCGGTCGTCTTGTCGAAGCGGCTGCTCGAAGTGCTCGACGCGTGGTTGCCCCGTGAGCTCTGCGCCGACGCGGCGCGGGTGAGGCCGGTCGTCGTTGCCGCGAGAACCAGCGCGGCGACCGCGAAGCGGCCGATCATGCGTTCCATCTGTCCTCCTAGTGTGATCGATTGCGAGAGGTGGCGATGTCGGTCCGTCGCCCCCGAGCGCGGTGAAGTGGGTCCTCTCTCTCCCCTTCGCGTCTCTGGCGGCGGCGTGCAAAAGCGGTAGGTTGCTTTCGTGCGCCGGACGTTACGGACGCCGCTCACTCGTACCTCACCGCGTCAACATGCTGCGGGACAATCGCTTGCGGCTCCTCACCCTCGGGCGGCTGACGCTCGTTGGAAGTGCCGGTGAGGAGCACGAGTCGCTGGCCAAGCGACGGCGCAAGCTCGCGCTCCTGGCGGTGCTCGCCATGGCGCGGCGGCCGATCGCGCGAGACACGCTCGTCGAGATGTTCTGGGGCGCCGAGGACGAAGCGCGCGCCCGGCACTCGCTGAGCAATGCGCTGTCGTCGCTCCGAGGTGCACTCGGTGCGACCGCCATCCGCAGCCGCGACGCGGACGTGGCCGTCGCCTCCGACGCGCCACTCGTCGTCGACGCGCTCGAGCTGGCCGACGCCGTCGAGGGACGCGAATTCGGCCGGGCGGCCGAGCTCTACGCCGGTCCGTTCCTGGAGGGGTTCTTTCTCGACGACAGCCCGACTTCGACCAGTGGATGTCGCGCGAGCGAAGGCGACTCGAGGGCCTATTCCTTCAGGCGTGTGCGCAGGAGTGCACCGTGCTCGCGCGTGCGCGGCGCTGGACGGAATGTCACGCCCTCGCGCGCCGCTGGCTCGACGCTCAGCCGCTGTCACCGGAGGCCGCGGTCACCCTTCTGAACGCCGCGCGGGCTCCGGGCTCGCGCGCCGCACTCGCCCAGGCACTGGAAGACTACGAGACTCTAAAAGCACATCTCGACCGAGAGTTCTCGCTGCCGCCCGAGGCGGCCGTGCGCGCGCTCGCCGAGCAGATTCGCGAGGTGCTCGTCACGATCGAACCGGAGGCGCCGAGCGGAGACAGTGCCGCGGCGATTCAAGCACCGACAGCCGAGCCGGCGACCTCGCCGGCGAATGAAGTGCTCGCCGAGGAGCCGACGCCTTCGTTCCCGCCGCTGCCCGATACGGTGACGGGGACGTGGATCCGCCCGGAACCGCTGCCGGTGCGCCGTCGTCGCGCGCCGTGGGCGCTCGGCGTCGGTGTGGTCGTTGGAGTCGTGGCCCTCCTCGTCGCCCTTCGCGGCGTCTGGCGTGCGACGCCGACCGGCGACGCGTCGGTTCGCAAGCCCGTCGTCGCCGTGCTTGGCATGAACGTCCGCACCAATGACTCGACGCTCGCCTGGCTAGCCGAGGGATTCCCGCAGATGATCGCCGGCAAGCTGGCCCACAACTCCGCCGTCGACGTCCTGCCCCCGAGTCAGGTACACGCGGTGTTGGCTCGAAGCGGGCACGCTGGGGAATCGCAGCTCACGGACGCGACCGCGCGTGACCTCGCGAGGCGCATCGGCGCGACCCTGGAGGCGCGCGGGACCATCGTTCGTGATGCGGGCAAGCTGGTCCTCGACCTGACGGTGCATGACGTCGGATCCGGGAGCCTCGTGCAAAGCATCGTGGTGTCGCGTGCCGATCCGCTTGCTCTGGCCGACGAGGCGGCGGTGCGCATCCTCGGCGCGGCAAACGTGAACGCTCCCGGCGAACGTTTCGTCGGCCTCGAGACCTCGAGCCTGGAAGCGTACCAGCATTTCACGCAAGCACTCGATGCGGCCGACCGGGGCCGTTCCAATGAAGCGACTCGTGACCTCGATGCAGCGATCGCGCTCGATTCCGGGTTCATCGCCGCCGTTCGCGTTCGAATCAACTTCGCGGTTGCCGATGGCGACACCAGTCTCGTGCGCCGCCTGCGCGACGACGCGCGACGCTACGCCGACCGCGCGTCCGAGATCGATCGGCTCGACGAGGAGGCGGAGGCCGCGGTCCAGGCGGGGGAGCACGAGAAAAGCGAGGCCTTGGCCCGGGCACTACTCCGCCGGTTTCCACGCGACCCGCGCGCCTATGGGCGCTTGCAGGCGACGCTCACCTCGCACGGAAAGAACCGCGAAGCCGAGACCGTGGCGATGGAGGCGCTCGCGCTCGACTCGCTGACTGTCTCGGCGGGGAACGGCCCGTGCGCGCCCTGTCTCAGGTTCTACAGCCTCGTCAGCCTTCATTGGGCGGATGCGGATTTCCGTGGCGCGTCCGACTGGGCCAGGCGATGGATTCGCGCTCAGCCCGACGCCGCATCGGCGTGGCAAGCTCTCGCTTGGACGTATTCGTACACGCAGCGGCCGGACTCCGCGATCCTCCTCATCCGGCGCGCTATGTCGCTCTCGGGCGGCGACCTCTCGGCGAGCGGCGATCTCGCGCGCATGCTCCTCGTGAGTCGACGGTACGCGGCCGCGGACTCGGTGATTGCCGCCTTGCAGGCCGAGGCGTCGACGACGGACGGCCGCGTAGCGGTGGCGGACCTGCGCTCTCTGGTCGCACGCGAGCACGGGCGATATCGCGAGTCGAGTGAAATCCTCAAGCGCCTCGTTCCCAAGTCGGAATCGAATGGGTTCGTCAACCTGGTGCTGTCGGACAACATGCGGTGGCTCGGCGACTACGCCGGCGCGTCGAGGCGGTACGACTCTTTCGCCCATCCGGCCGGCGAGCATTTCTCACTTCCCATTCCGTCGCCGTCGGCGCGAGCGTGGTGCTGGATGCATGCGCTCGCGGCCGACGCGTATGAGCCAACCGGCGACACGGTCGCCCTCCGCGTCATGGCGGACACGCTGGAGGCCGGGTGTGGGCGAAGCTTTTTCGCCCGCGACTGGCGCCTCTACCACTACGTGCGCGGGCAAATCGCCGTGCGCGGCAAACGTTTTTCGGAGGCCGAGCGTGAGTTCGCACAGGCCATCTGGTCGAAGACGGAAGGGTGGACGCCGATCACGGTGGCGCTGGCGAACGCGCAATCCGCGCAGGGGCGTCCGCGAGACGCGATCGCCACACTGCGCACGGCATATGCGACGCGCCTCGACGCGATGGGCCGCTACGTGCCGATCAGCCAGCTCGACTTCCACATGGCACGGACGTTCGCGCAGGCGGGCGAGGCCGATAGCGCGCGCGTCTACGCGGCGTACGTTCGCACGGCGTGGCGCGACGCCGATCCGGAGATTCGGCGCCAGCTCGCGCAGCTACCGTAAGGCGGCGGGCGTATCGCGCGGCTGACTGTCGAACACGAGAAGGTCGTAGTTGCCCGGTGCAAATCCCAGCATCCGCATCAGCAGCGACACCTGCCCGCGATGGTGGGCGGCGTGGATCGCCGCGTGCTCGAGCAGTCCGTACATCGGAATCGAGTGCTTCGGTTCCGCGCCGAAGGCGAATTCGATCTCCCGGGACAACTCGTCCTGGGTCACCTGCGCGAGAAACGCGCGCATGTCGCGCTCGACGCTATTCCACGTCTCGACCACCGAGCCCAGAGTCGGATAGTCTTCGGCCTTGAGCCGTTCGCCGCGCGGTGGGCCGCCACAGCGATCCAGCCATCCCGGACCGGTGGACCGGTGGACCGGTGGACCGGTGGACCGGTGGACCGGGACCACTCGACAGCTAGGCTAGGCTTCATAACTGTAGCCGTGTTCCTTCCGCGCAAGCGGTCACTAGGTGGGGAGCTTCTCTTGCCGATCACCATTCTGCGCCTCGGTTCCCCGAGGAGCGCTGACGAGGGCATCAGACTCGGTACCGTGCGCCGTCCGCCGCGCGGCGTGCCGAAATCGGATTTCGCCAAGCGCGACTTCTATGACATCTGGCTGCCGGCGCTCTCGCCGAGTCAGAAGCTCGTCACGTTCGCGCTCAACTCGCGCGACGCCAACACGTGGAGGGTGTTCGAGCGCAAATTCAGGACGGAGATGCGAGCGCCTGAAACCGCGCGGCTGCTCGACCTTCTCGCCGCGCTCTCGCACCAGACCAACTTCTCGCTCGGCTGCTACTGCGAGAGCGAGGGTCGCTGCCACCGCTCGATCCTGCGCGCGCTCCTCACCGAGCGCGGCGCCGACCTGTCCGCAGCGCGCTAGAGAGCCAGCCGAGACAGTTCGGCTTCGTGATCGCGGCGCCCGTGGGGTGTCGTCGGCCGTCGTGACGTGGTTGTGACGCGGAAGCCGATGCATCGCGCGCGGGGAGTTGCACGTTTCGCCGGACTCTCACCAATCGCGACATGCGTCTCGCCGCCGCCGCATCGCTCCTCGCCGCCGCATCGCATATCCTGTCCGCCCAAGCACCGGCGAGCCGGAGGGGGGCCGAGCGGCCGGCGCTCGTCGTCTTCATCGCCGTCGACCAGTTGCGCGGCGACTACCTCGACCGATTCTCGTCGCAGCTCACGGGCGGCCTCGCGAGGTTCCGAAACAACTCGGCGTACTTCCCTCACGCCTGGCAGGATCACTCGATCACCGAGACGGCGCCGGGGCACGCCACGATGCTTTCCGGGCGCGAGCCGGTGCACACGGAGATCATCTCCAACAATCGCGGCGTGCCGGACGAGCTGTCGCCGCTCATCGGGTCGAAGGCGATCGGCGCTTCGCCGCGTCGCTTCGTCGGCACGACGCTCTACGATTGGCTGCGCGTTCGCGACTCCGAGGTCCGCGTGCTCTCCGTTTCACGGAAGGATCGCGGCGCGATCCTCACGGTCGGCCGCGCCCGCGGCGACGTCTACTGGTTCGCCGACGGCCGATTCACGACGAGCCGTTACTATGCCGACACGCTCCCGTCGTGGGTGACGGCGTTCGACGACTCGATCCACCTCGAGCGGCTCGCCGGCAAGAAATGGGATCTGCTGCTGCCGTCCAATCAGTATCCCGAGCCGGACTCCGTGTGGGTCGAGAACGCGGGAACCGATTTTGTGTTTCCGCACGTGCTGCCGCCGGTCGGGCAGATCGCGCGAAGCTGCAGTCGTACCCGCAGATGGACTCGGTGACGCTTGCCTTCGCGCTCGAAGGCGTGAGGCGCACCGGCATCGGCAAGCGTGCACTCGCCTCATCGTCAGCCGCCACGATGCCGGATCTGCTTGCTATCTCGCTCTCGACGACCGACGCCGTCGGCCACGCGTTCGGACCTGATTCGCGCGAGATCCACGACCAGGTGTTGCGCGTCGATCGCTGGCTCGGCGATTTCATGCGTGAGCTCGAGCGCGAGATTCCGTCGAGCGCGAATCATCTACGCGCTGACGGGCGACCACGGCGTCGCCCCGCTGCCCGAGCTCGAGGTGCCGAAGACGGGGCACGGCGGCCGGATCTGGCTCTCCGACATCGGGAGCGCGGCGGAGCAGACGCTCGAAGCGCGCTACGCCACGGATTTCGGGATCGATTTCGACAACGGGCTGATGTTCGGCGACGCCGCGGCGTTGCGGGCACGGGGCGTCAACGTAGACAGCCTTGCTTCGGCGATGGTGACGGAGGGAACGAAGCGCGCCGGCGTCCGCGCAGGCTTCACCAGCGCGACGCTCGCGACCTCGCCGGACAGTGCGGCCGTTCGCTGGCGACGCAGCCTACCGCCGTCGCTGCAGTTTCTGGCCGTTTTCGCGACGGCGCCAGGGTTCATCTGGTCGCCGGGAAAATCGACGGCCGAGCACGGTACCCCGAATGCCATGACGCTCTCCGTCCCGATCTCGTTCATCGGCGCCGCAATCCCGACGGGACGGCACGAGCGGTTGATTCGTACGGTCGACATCGCGCCCACGCTGGCGGCGCTGATCGGCGTGAAACCGACGGAACGACTCGACGGCTCGCCGATCGCCGAGGTTCTCGGACGCACGGTGAAGGCGATCGGACAGCGATAGCCGCGCGCATCGCGACGAACGACGCGACGAGTGAAATCGTGACGGCGGCGTGACGAATTGTCACACCGACGTCGACTTTCGCCGATACCCTGATGCCGTCGAGTCATCGCCAACTCCAGCCCTCATACGAGCCTCAATGACTGTGCCCACTCGTCTGCTTGCCGCCGCCGCTGTGACAATCGCCGCCGCCGTCGCCGTCTCCTGCGGATCCGACTCGACGGGTCCCACGGTCGATCCGAACGGCGTCGCGTTTTCGTTCGTGGTCCTCGGTTGCAACCGCGTGGCCGCGCCCGAGTCGCTCGGCGTCGTCAGCACGGCAAACGTCGCCGAGTTGAATCGCACGTTCGCCGACGTGGCGGCGATCAATCCGAAACCGAATTTCCTGTTCTTCGCGGGCGATCTGGTTTTCGGTTACACGAACGACAGCACGGCGCTCGATCGCGAGCTCAAAGGTTGGATCTCGTTGTACCAGGCGTCGCCCGCGGCGACGTCGGGCATCGAACTGATCACCGTCCCCGGCAATCACGAGACCGACAATCTGGCGAAGATCGCGTATCCGCCCGGCGAACGCGTTTGGCTCCGCGACATGGCGGCCTATATCACCCGTGGCGGCAACGGCCCGGGCGCCGGCGGCGCCGACGCGTTGCAAACGGATCAGAGCCGTCTGAGCTACTCCTTCGATTTCAAGGACTCTCACTTCCTGACGCTCGACACCGACCCGGTCGGAAAGGATTGGCACGTTCCGAACTCGTGGGTCGCCAGCGATCTCGCGGCGGCGCGCGCGAAAGGCGCAAAGCACATCTTCGTCATCGCGCACAAGCCGGCGTACCCGTATCCGACGGTGGCCACGGACGGCCTTTCCTTGGACATTCCGGCGCGCGATGCGTTCTGGACGTCGCTCGTGAACAATCAGGTCGAAGCGATGTTCTCGGCGCACAACCACGTGTACTACCGCACCCAGCCGACGGGAAAGACGTGGATGATCATCGCCGGCAACGGTGGTACGCCGATCGACGCGACCGCCGACCCGACGCTCGCTTCAACCGGGACCTACTTCGGTTATACGCTGGTCACGGTGCTGAACAGCGGCCGCGTGTTCTCGAAGAGCTACGGCCGCGACGTGCCCGCCGCGACGTACACGCAGGCGCCTGGCTCGACCACGCTGCGCGATTCGGTCGAGATCACTTGGAAGTAATCGAATGACGGGAGGCCGGGAGTCCTCCTGGGGGGCGAGCCGCCGCGGCGCATGGATGGCCGCGGCGGTTCTCGCGTTCGGCGGTGTCGGTGTCGTCGCGCGCCGCGAGTCGGCGCGTGCGTTTGACGGCGACGACGTGCGCCGCCTCGTGCTCGCGCAGGCCGATTCTCTCGACGCGTCGCTCGCGGCGTTGCGCGACGCGGTTGCTACCAACGCGAGTTCACCGGGCGTCGACGGGCCGCCGCCCGGCGTTCGCCTGGCCTTTCGCCGGGCGCGCGCCCAGTACAAGCATCTCGAGGGCGTCGTCGAGTTCTACGCTCCGGCGCTCGCCGCCGCGTTCAACTCTCGGCGGCAGGAAGTGGACGACGACGACGCTCCGCCGCCATCGCTCCTCGCGCCGAGCGGATTTCCGGTGCTGGAATCGTTGTTGTGGCCGAGCGAGGGATCGGTTCCGACAAGAACGTTCGCCGACAGCGGGCGAAGGCTCGTCGACGCGATGCGCCCGCTGGTCGGCCGTGTCCGTGGTCTCGCTACCGGGATTCGGCCGACGGACGCTCAGGTGGTCGAGCTGACGCGGCTCGAGCTGGTTCGCGTCACGACGCTGGGCATCGCGGGCTTCGACGCGCCACGTTCGCGCGATGCGATGGCCGAGTGCGCCGAGGCTCTGGACGGGCTCAGAGGGCTATATATGGTAGCCGGCGTCCGCTGGCCCGCCGCAGGAATGCGGCGACGCCAGCTCGACGCCTCGTTGTCGGCGGCATCGGCGTATCTCCGTACGCACGCCGACTTCACGACCTTCGACCGGCTGCACTTTCTGGTCGGCTACGCGAACGCGGCCTCCGTCGCACTCGACTCGCTGCGTTTGACGTCCGGCATCGTGCCACTCATCATGCCTCGCGGCCTGCGGGCGAACGCCGTCTCGCCCTACGCCGCGGGAGCGTTCGACGCGCGCGCCTACGCGCCGCGCAGCGCGCCGCGCGAGTCGCCGGCGTTGATCGAATTGGGCGAGCGGTTGTTCGGTGATCCGCTGACTCTCGGGTCCGCGCACGCGAAGCTGCGCCTCGTGTCACGTTCCATCGCTCGCGCTCACGGACGGCCGGGCGACGCCCGCCGCTCTGGTGCCGGGCATGCGCGTGCCGCGCAACACGCCGACGTTGATCAACGTCGGACTTCAGCCGGCGCAGTTCGCCGACGAGCGGGCAGTGTCGCTCGAGGACCAGGTCGTCGAGGTGTTGAAAAGCCGCGCGGAGATGGCGAGCTCGATCGAAACAGCCGCGGCGCGCGTGGCGGCGGATCGGGACTATCGTGCGCGCTTCTCGCGTGCCTTTGGTGATCAGGGAGACGGCCGCGCCAGCGTCACGCCGTTGCGCGTTCGGCAGGCGCTCGCGGCGTATGAGCGATCGCTCGTCGGCATGGGCTCGCGCTTCGATCGCGCGGTCCGCGGCGACACCTCGGCGATCTCGGCCGAGGAGCGTCGTGGGTTCAACTTGTTCATGGGGAAAGCCGGGTGCGGCTCGTGTCACTTCGCGCCGCTGTTCGGCGGCGTCGCGCCGCCCCTGTATATCGCGTCGGACGTCGAGATCATCGGTACGCCGGCGGCACCCAACTCCACACGGTTCGACGCGGACTCTGGTCGCGGGGCGATCGATCACCGCGCCGACCACGTTCGCGCCTTCAAGGTCCCGTCGCTCCGCAACGTGGCCGTCACCGCTCCATACATGCACAACGGAACGTTCCTCACCCTTCGGCAGGTCATGGACTTCTACGAGGGGGGTGGTGCTCATGGCCGCCTGCCGAACCAGACCCTCGCCACAGATTCATTACATCTCACGGCCTCCGAGCGAGACGCGGTCATCGCGTTCCTGCAGACGCTGACCGATTCGGGCGTTCGGCCCGACCGTGTTAAGATGAATGTCCCGGATAACCACACGGCTCCTTGAGAGGTGACGCCATGCCGAACGCGATCATGCATTTCGAGATTCCCGCCGACGACGTCGAGCGCGCGAAGACGTTCTACAAAAAGGTGTTCGGTTGGAAGATTCGAGTCGTACCCGACGTCGCCGGGCGAAGACGAGTACTTCATGGTGATGGCGAAGGACGGCGAGAACGGCATCAACGGCGGCCTGATGAAGCGGAAGATGCCCGGGCAGCCGTTCGCGAACTACGTCACTGTGGACTCGATCGATCAGATGCTGTCGGCGGCGCAGGCGAGCGGCGCGCGGACGGCGCTGCCGAAGCAGGAGATCGGCGGAGGCATGGGTTGGATCGCGGCGTTCCTCGATCCGGAGAACAATCTGATCGGCCTCCACCAGGTCGGACCGAACGCTCAGCGTCCTGCCGCCGCGAAGAACGCTCCTGCCGCGAAGGCAGCAGCCGCAGCGCCTGCCGCGAAGAGAGCGCCGGTCGCGAAGAAGAGCGCGCGCAAAGCGGTGAAGGCCGCGTCGAAAAAGCCTGCCAAGAGAGCGAAGAAGTCGGGCAAGAGGCGACGATAGGGCCAGGGCGTTCGGCGGAGTGGCGCGTCCCGTGGCCGAAGGGCCGTCGCGCGTCCGCTCCTGACGGTGGGTTTCGTAAGCCCACATAATTCGGCACGCGTCCCGGTCGCCGACCCCACCGTCCAACCCCCCGCGCCCTCATGTTCGGATTGTTATTTGCCGTCGCGCTCGCCACGGACAGCACGGTCTACCCCGTCCTGAACCACGATCGCCCGGCCGGCTCGATGGTCGTCGTGCGGCACGGCGATTCGGTCACCGTGCGATGGATATTCACCGACCGCAATCGCGGCACCCGCCTGGAGACGCGTTACGTCCTCCGCGACGGGCACATCGTGTTCTCCGAAAACCGCCCCATCCTCGCCGACGATCGGAGCGGGGAACCGACGTCGCGCCTCGAGGTGGTCGGCGACTCGATTCGCCGGTGGACTCCCGCCCGCACGACCACGGAAGCGTACCACGCCGACCTCTATTACGGCTCGACCTTCACGCCGTTCGAAGAAGTGGCGCTCGCGCGGTTTCTCCTGCGGCGGCCCGACCACACGACCAAGCTCCCCGGCCCGACGTCGCCCGCGATGCGCCTCGACGTCGTGAAGGAGACCAGCGTCCAGACGAGCCACGGGAAAGAGCGCGCGCGGCTCGTCGCTCTCTATCGAGGAACGACCGACACCCCGGAGATGGTCTGGCTCGACGGCAACGACGATTTGCTGGCGACCGAAGCCGGCTGGTTCATCACCGTCAAACCGGGTGCCGAGACGGCGCTGCCCACGCTCCGCAAGATCGAAACTGAATTTCGCGACGCGAAAGCCGAGGCGATGAATCGGCGGCTGCTCAAGACGACATCCGGAACGATCGCCATCGTCCACGGCGACGTCTTCGACAGCGAGCGCGGCGTCGTGCGGCCGCGAACCACCGTCGTCGTCCGGGGCGACCGAATCGTGGCCGTCGGACCCGACGATTCGGTGAGCGTTCCCGCGGGCGCCACGGTCATTGACGCCGCCGGCAAGACGGTGATGCCCGGTCTCTGGGAGATGCACAACCACATGCAACTCTTTAGCGAGTCGCTGGGCAGCCCGATGCAGCTTTCTTATGGAATTACCACAGCTCGCGACCTGGCCTCTGACATCGACGTCGCGACGTCGCAGCGCGATCGGGCCGAGCGCGGACTGATCGCCGCGCCGCATACGATTCTCGCCGGCTTCATGGAGGGCCCGGGCAAGTGGGCGGGCCCGACGGCCACGATCGTTCGCACCGAAGACGAAGCTCGCCGCTGGGTCGCCGCGTACGACTCGATGGGCTACAAGCAGATCAAGGTCTACAACCTCGTCCACCCCGACCTCATTCCGACGATCGTCGCCGAGGCGCACCGTCGAGGGATGCGCGTGAGCGGACACATTCCCCGCGGGCTGAGCGTGCCGGCCGCCATCGAGCTCGGTTTCGACGAAGTGAATCACGCGGCGTTCCTGTTCTCGACGTTCTATCAGGATTCGCTGTACATGCCGACGATGCGCGCGTATTCGCTCGTCGCCACGACGGTCGCGCCCAACATCGACGTGGACGGCGCGCCGATGACGGCGCTCATCGCCGACCTCAAGCGCCACAACACCGTGATCGACGGAACGTTCAGCGTGTGGGTGATCGGGGCGGGGACGGGCGTGGCGCAGGGCGTCGGTGCCGGGCTTCCCTCGAACGTGCAGAAGGCCGACTCGAACTACATGCGGCTCTTGCGGCGCCTGTACGACGGCGGCGTCACGCTGGTGGCGGGGACCGACGCGTTCGGGAGCTCGTCGTACAACACGGAGCTCGAGCTGTACGAGAAGGCGGGCATCCCGGCGCCCGCGGTTCTCCAGATCGCGACGATCGGTTCGGCGCGCGTGATGAAGCAGGATCGCGACTACGGAAGCTTGTCGGTCGGGAAGGTCGCGGACATCATCGTCGTCGGCGGAAAGCCGGCCGAACACGTGGCCGATCTGCGGAAGGTCGAGCAGGTGCTTCGCGCGGGGCGCCTGTACGACGTCCACGATCTCAAAGTCGCGACGGGCCTCGTGGCGCCGAACTAGCGTGGCCGGCCGTTGTCATCTCCATGACAGGTATCGGCGATAGAATCGATCGCCGAGCGTCGCGCCCGCCGGTTCGCAACTTGCTTACTCGGTCGGCGTGATCTCGTCCTCGATGCGTCGCCGACTCGTCTGGATCTGGCTTGGAGCCGTCTGCGTCCCGCGCTTTGCGGCGGCGCAGACGTCCATGCCCCACGACAGCGTGCACGCGGCAAAGACGCTCTTCACGTCCCGCGATGCACTGCTTGCCGCCGGATTCGTCGGCCTCACGGTCGCGCTGTTTCCGATCGACAAGTCGGTCGCAGGGCGACTCCAGAATCCGAATACGCAGGCCAACGCCTTCTTCCGAAACGCCTCCACGGACGTCCGGATGCTTGGCGACCCGGGAACGACGATCATCGCCGTGTCGATGTACGGCGTCGGCCGGATCGCGCAAGTGGAAGAATGTGGCAGACTTCGGTCTACATGGAGCTGAGGCGATCGTGGTCGCGGGCGCGACGACGACGCTGCTCAAGGGTTTCGCCGGACGGGCGCGGCCATTCATCACCGCAGACACGAATCCAACCGACTTTCATTTCGGCCGAGGGTTCAGCAAGGGGAACTATCAGTCGTTCCCCTCCGGCCACACGACCGCCGCGTTCGCGCTGGCGTCGACGGTGACCAGCGAGTCGCAACGTTGGTGGCCGCATCAAACCTGGATCGTCGGACCGGTGACGTACGGCGCGGCGACGCTCGTCGGGTTGTCGCGGATGTACAACAACGCGCATTGGGCGAGCGACGTCGCCCTCGGCGCGGCGATCGGCACTTTCGGCGGCATCAAGATCGTGCGCTACAACCACGGCCATTCCGGCAACTTCATCGATCGTTTTTTTCTCGGGACGCTGGTTCAGTCGGGGCCCAGCGGGGATGCACGCGTAGGCCTGTCGCTCGAGTACTAAGCGGCGGCGAGCAGGTCCCCGCACACCGCCCGCCGCTCCCCGTACCCGGCACCCCCGATCGTGACCCCCCTTTGAGGGGGTCGTCTGGCATGTATGTCAGCCCCTGCCCGCGTTCACGAGCGAGTCGACCGGCCACCCACGCCGCCATTCACGCCGGTCCTCGTGCCTGCCACACCGTCCGACTCCGCCGGCGCGGCGCTCAGGCTCGCCAGCTACACGGGACTCATCCTGTTCTTCGAGCTGGCGTGGATCAGATACACGTCGGGCTACGTCCGTGTATTCGGGTTCTATCAGAATTTCGTTCTCATCGCGACGTTCCTCGGCATGGGCGTCGGTCTGCTCCGCGCTTCATCGGCGCCCCGCTTGAAGTGGCTGCTGCCGCCCGCCGCGTTGATGCTGCTGGTTGCCGTCGGGTTGTTCAGCGCGGCGCGCATCGCGGTGCCCGATGACAAGAACGAGTTCATCTGGGGCATCTTCGGAAACGGCGGCACGAAATCGATTCCGCTGATCCTCGTCGTCGCGGCGCTGTTCTCCCTCATCGCGCTCTTCTTCGTACCACTCGGCGCGCTTGCCGGCGAGCAATTCCGCAAGATGCCGCCGCTCAAGGCGTACGCCGCGGACATCGCCGGCAGCCTCGCCGGAATCTTGGCGTTCGGCGTTCTGAGCTCGCTGCGCCAGCCGCCGATCGTCTGGCTCGCCGTGGGCTTCGCCGCGCTCGTGCTCGCGTCGATCCGCGATCGGCGGTTCGTGCTGGCGGTGGGAGCGGTCGGCGCCGCGTCGCTCATGCTCGCGTCGTGGACGAGCCGAGTGAAGCCGGAGTTCTGGTCGCCGTACTACCGAATCAATCTGCTGCGGCGCGACGACGGCGGATTCACGCTGATGGTGAACGGGTCGCTCCACCAGATCATGCTGCCGCTCGACCCCGAGCATGCCGCGATCCGGGGATCATACGTGAGCGCGGTGCTCCCGGCGTACGTGCGCCCGTATCGCTACGCCGCCCGTCTCGACACGGCGCTCGTCGTCGGCGCGGGAACGGGCAACGACCTCGCGCTCCTGCTGCAGAACGGCGCGAAGTACATCGACGCGGTGGAGATCGATCCGGCGATCGCCGACATCGGCGCGGCCGGGCATCCCAAGCAGCCGTATTCGGATCCGCGCGTCCATCGGCACATCAACGACGCCCGCGCGTTTCTTCGCACGACGCCGCGCCACTACAACGTGATCGTCTTCGGCACGCTCGACAGCCAGACGCTCTTGTCGGGGATGAGCTCCGTTCGGCTGGACAACTACGTCTACACGGTCGAGTCGTTCAAGTCGGCGCGCAGCCGTCTCGCGCCCGACGGGACGCTCATCGCGTACCACATGTCCGCGAATGCGTCGATTGCCGCGAAGCTGTACCAGATGATCGGCGACGCGTTCGGCGAGCCGCCTGGGGTTTTCTACGAGAACGACTACTTGTTCGACCTCACGTTCGTCGCGGGGCACGGTGCGCACGACGTGCCGGCGGCGTCCCCGGGTGTGATGAGGGACCTCACCCAGCATACCGAGCGCCCTCACGACGACTGGCCGTATCTCTACCTGACCGGCCGCACGATCCCGATGCACTACATCGTGGCGCTCGGCGTGCTGCTGCTGATCACAGGGCTCTTTATGGGCGTCGGGGCGCGCCAATCATTGACCGGCGGCCGGTGGGATGCGGCGATGTTCTTCATGGGCGCCGGCTTTCTGCTCGTCGAGACGAAGAGCGTCACCGAGATGTCGCTTCTGTTCGGGTCGACGTGGACCGTGAACCTCATGGTCTTCGCGGCGATCCTTCTCATGGTGTTGATCGCCAACGTGGTCGTCCAGCGCCGCGAGCCGAAGAGCACGCGTCCGCTCTTCTTGGCGCTGTTTGCGACGCTGGCCATCGCCTATGTGATCCCGGCGAGCGCGCTGCTTCCGCTGGGAACCGCGGCGCAGTGGGGCGCGGGCGCGCTGATGGTCGCCCTGCCGATTCTGTTCGCGTCGCTGATCTTCTCGACGCTGCTGTCGCGGCGAGGCGACGCCGCGCGCGCGCTCGCCTACAACCTCCTCGGCGCGATCCTCGGCGGCGTGCTGGAGTACAGCGCGATGGCGCTGGGGATCAAGGCGATGTACATCCTCGCTGCCGTACTGTACGCAGGGGCGGCGGTGTACGCGATGCGAGAAGAGCCGGTGCTGAGGGCGGCTGCCTAGGCCGACTACTTCGGCAGCGGAGCGCCGCGGGCAACCCAGCCGTTGATCTTGTCCAGGCCCACGAAGCGAGTCAATTCGCGCTCGGGACCCACCTGGAGCATCCGGGTGTCGTCCGAACGAACGGTGCGCTCCAGGAGAATCAGCTGCGGAATCGGCGAGTCGGAGACGCGACCGTCGTTCACGCCGAGGTAGCGGACCACGGCGGAGTTGGTCCAGTTCCCGCCGACGCTCACCTCGTCGAACGCGCCGAGGCGCGACAGGTGGCGGATGCCGCCTTCGACGGACGGCTCGATCGATACGCCCCGTGTGATGAGTCCACGTCCGGACGACGCTGTCTGCCGACGCAGGGCGATGCCCATGTCGCTGAGCACCTGTGCCATGCCGGTCACGGAGTCGGTGCCGACCGAGCCGACGTAGACCGCGATGACCTCCCTGACCTCCACGGCCCCCGGTGCCGCCGCCGGTCGGGTCGCCGCGTTGAAGGTATGCACCGAGGCGATGAGCGCTCCCGCGCTTAGGAGACTGGCCAGACCCACTCTTATCGCGTGACGCACCGGGCCCCCCGGATCGGATACAGCTCGATCTTACCGCGGCCATCCCAGGTGTGCCAGGGCCCCAAATGCGCTAGGCCGACGGTGGCGTCGCTGGCATCTTCTCGCTCGACGGCGGCACGAGGCCGTTCATGCGCAGGTACACGACGATGTTGCCGTAATGCTCCCACGTGTGCCAGAGGTTCCAATTCAAGTACGAGAATTTGGACCGCCCTTTCATGCCTGAGGATGGTTCGAGGCTCGTCGCGTCGGTCATCGCGTCGTACGCGGCATCGCAGTAGGCGAACGCATCCTTGAGGGCGACGACGAGATCCGCCTTCTTTGACAGTCGGCTCTCGATGTCCGTGTAAGGAGCCTTGCGCTGCTCACCCTTGGCGGCGGAGCAGAGGTTGTATTGGTCGTCGGCGACATGGGCGACCTGCTGCGCGAATGTTCGTACGTCAGGTGACGGCCGAAAGCCGTACTTATCCTCGGGCAGCTTTTCGGCGGCGCGAACGAAGTAGTCGCGCACGCTGCGGTAGTCGCGTCGGATGTCGGACGTAAACGGGTTCGGGGGCGCCGACTGCGCGGAGGCGCGCCACCCCCCGCTGAGCGCAAGCACGAGTCCACATGCGAACAAGCCGTTCATACGGAGTGCCTCGCTGCCCGGTGGAAACATTTCACACGAAAGCCCGCCATTCGCGGTTCGGCAAGCGGAGGCGTGTTAGCGAATTGAAAGAGAAACGCGAGCGCTGAGTCCGTCCCTCCGGGTACTCAGCGGAAGGAGAACGACAGGCGGGCGCTGACCCCATTCCCACGCGGTGTGATCTCGAGGCGCGACATCTTCGTGTCAACCGGCGTCCACGCTGATGTCCCGGTACTCGCGCCGATGCCGATCCCGAGAAGCCCTCCTACGATCGCCCCGAGGCTCGCCAACACCCCGGCTGGGCTGACGTAGTCTTCCGCTCTGTTGCGCCGGGAGCCGCCGGCGAGATAGCCGAGGGCTGCACCTGCCGCGGCACCAGACGCTGTTCCCAAGAAGAGCCCCTCGAAGGCGTGCGAACTTCCACCTGTCCGCACTTCGACGCCGCTGACCGTAGCGATCGGCAGGGCAATCGTCTCGTGTTGGTTGATCTGCGGGTCCGACATCCAGGGCTCGGCGTGCTGGATCGTGATCGAGTCAGGAGTGACGGATACCACCCGACCGACCAGAACCAATCTGCCTCCGTCCGTCGCCAAACGAACCCACGAACCGGGTGTCAGCGCCCCGGTTTGCGCGTTCGCCAACTCTGTGGCGCCCATAGAAAGTCCCAGGGCGAGGCAGGCCACACCGGCGACTCGAACCAAGCGCGACCCTGCGTGTAAGACTTCCCTCATGATGACCTCCAGGAATGGTGGGTGCAGCTACCCTACATCCCCGGAGGTCCGCCATCGATACGTCAGCCTACGTAGGTCGATGCGCCAAGCGACGCAGCTACCACCACCTCGAAGCCGACGCGATCGCCCAGGGATCAGCCGGCACCTTGGCCATCTTCGCCCAAGCCGTGATGAACAATGCCAGAAGACACAAGTCCACCGCTCCGCCGACGAGCACGGCGGGCGATTGTACTCGGCCGCCGGTGAACAGGATGACGACGGCCGCGGGGTAGAGAAGCTTCTCGAGGAAGATGGCGGGGAAGAGCGGCTGGTAGCGCACCGGATCTTCGGAGATGATGAGATAGGCGATCTGCCATGCAACCACGACCCCGATGAACCCGTAATAGAATTCCGGGTGCGTGATCGCCGGCGGCTGCACGCGGTTGATGACGCCCTCGGAGAAATACAGCGGCACGATCTCGACGAGGCCCACGAAAGCGGCGAGTCGGAATACGAGCCGCGAAAATCGGATGCTTGGATGCAGCGAGCTCACATACTCGTTCATGGTCGATGCACCTCCAGGTGAATTTGTACGCGAAATGCCGGCATGACCGGCCGGGGCTGACCGGCCCCGCTACTGAGGCTTACGCCTTTCGGTCCGCCAAGCGGACGCGCTGGCGCTGGACCGGTGTCGCCGCGGCGGTGCTCGCATGCTCGCCGTTCCGGGTACCTCCGCCTCCGCCTCTGCCACAGTCCACCATCGGCGGCACGATCACGCGTGCGAATGCGATGGCTGACGTCGACACGATGATGCGCACGCTGGAGGACGTGCACCCCGACCTCTATGCCGAGCGATCGCGCGAGTCCGTTGCCGCGGCGAGGGACCGATTGGTGGCCGCGTTGCCGCCGTCGATGAGCCGAGGCGAGCTGTGGCAACGTCTCGCGCCGCTGGTCGCGTCGTTCGGCGACGGACACACGAGCGTCTATCTGCCTGGGGAAGAAGCTGCGCGAATGCAGTCTGCCGGGGCGCTCGTGTTCCCACCATCGGTTGTCCAGGATGACGATGGGCACCTGGTCATTTCGGCGCCGATCATCCGTGACGCCGCGATCGAGGCCGGCGATCGCGTCATGTCGGTCAACCGGATGAACGCGGACTCGCTCGTCCGCGCATGGACGGCCGAGGTCAGCGGGGAGAGCGAGCGATTCCGCGTGGCGAACGTGACCGGTCGATTTCGAGACCTCCTCCTGATTCACTCGATCGGCGCGCCGTACACTTTGGAGGTCCACCGACCGGATGGAGCGCGACACACCGTTGCCCTCGCGGGGATGACCCAGGACTCCCTGCGCGCGATCGTCGCGCGCGGTACGCGCGGCCGTACCGCGACCCCGAATTTCACGTACACGACGCTCTCGCCAGGCGTGGGATACATGAACTTCCGCTCGATGGCCGGCGAGCCATCCGTATTCAGCAAGGACGTCGCCGACATGTTCCGTCACGTCGCGGCTGATTCCGTGAGCACGCTCATCGTCGATCTGAGAGGCAACGGGGGCGGCGATTCACGGTTGGGCGACGCGTTGCTGAGCCACATCACCACCATGCCCTACCGCATGTCGGCGTCGAAACAGTGGAAGATGAGCGCGGAATATCGGGCGTACCTCAAGACGTTCGTTCACGGGCCGCTGAGGTGGATTCCCGTGTGGAATTTCTTCCCACTCGGACGACAGCTGTTTCACGGACCTGACGGCAAGGTCGTGGACTTTTCGGAGCACGAAGTGGGGCATCCAGCCGCGGAGCCGTTTTTCACCGGCAACGTTTGCGTGTTGATCGGACGCCAGACCTTCTCGAGCGCCGTGGACCTCGCCGACGCGATCAAGACCTACCACCTCGCGACGCTCGTCGGCGAGGAGACGGGCGGGCGGCCGAATGGCTTCGGCGAGGCCTACATCTTTCGGCTACCGAAGTCGCAGCTCGCCGTCTCTGTGTCCTCGGCGAGATTCGTCCGTGCGAGCGGCGACACCTCGGATCACCGAGGCGTCGTCCCCGACATCGCCGCCGGCCCGTCCGAGCTGGCGGCGTCCACGCTCTCGATCCAGGCTCGCAACTGCTCGAAGCTCTGAGCGCCGAGCTTCTTGTCGACGAGTAGCCCGTCGCGGAAGAGAAGGGTCGTCGGCATCTGGTTTCGCGCCTCGGTGAGCGCCAGGCCCCTCGAGGACAACGGAACGCGCGGCACGCTCGTCTGAAACGCGTTCCACTGCCGCGTGATCTCGCTCTCGGAGCTTCCCGGATCGGCGGCGGCGGCGATCGAGACGTCGGCGTGCGCGAAGAAGTCGCGGGCGTGGTCGAGGTTCGTGAACGCTTCCTGGCTGTGCGCGCTCCACGGCGCCCAGATCATCACCACGTTCACGCGGTGGCCGGGCCGCGCCGCAGTCTGGAAGATGTCCTCCCACGTGCGGCGATGCGGCAGCGGCTCGGCGACCGCGGGAAGCGGTTGCGCCGGAACGTCGAGCACGTTGCTGGCCATCATGAAGCCGCGGTAGTCCGGACCGTCGTAGCGGAAGCAGAGACGGCCGTCCTTCGTCCAGCTCGGAAAGAGCGCGGATCCTGAGAGACTCGGCAGCGTTCGAATCGTGTGCTGCTGCAGGTCGACGATCTGAATGTTGTATCCGGACCCCTGCGGCTTGAGCGAATGGAAGGCGATGTAGCGGCCGTCCCAGGAGAAGTCCGCCTTCGCGCCCTTGATGCCGGTGTCGAAGATGTCGTCGCAGTTGTCGAGTCCGCGCACGACGATGTTGCCGTCGACGAACGTCGTGATGCGCTTGCCGTCCTTCGAGATCAGCGGACGCTCGCCGGTGCCGATCTTGTCGCACGCCTTGACCTTCGAGATCGGCAGCACCGCTTTGCCGCCGTCGAGGTAGTAGTAGTTGCTGGCGATCGTCAGGATGAGATCCTTGCCGTCACGCTGCGCCCAGCTGTAGTAGTCGCCGAGGCCGGGCGGGGCGACGTTGCGGGCGGTCGTTCCCGAGCGCGTGTCGCGAATCGAGACGCTCGGGCCGCCCGAGTAGATGATCCTCGTTCCGTCGATCGACCAATACGCGTCGATGCCGTCCTCGGTGAAGAGAATCTTCTTCGTCGCGAGGTCGACCATCGTTTCAGCGGTCTTGATCCCGTTGGGATGGCGTGCGTCGCTCTTCTCCGACGCGTACACCAGCGTGCGCCCGTCGGGCGAGATGCGCGCGTACGCGAAGACGCCCTCTTTCGGCTTGAGCGTGTAGAGCCGCGTATACTGCGGCCCCGATGACGGAGCCCGCGAGCCGAGGAGAGCTACGGCGGGGAGCGCGGCGAGAAGGGCGGGGAAGGGGGGGCGCATTTAGGGAACTCTGGTGAGAAGGCCGGCTACTGCCGGCCGTTGGTTCGAAGCGACGAGAGGTCCATCGTGTACACCCTGGGCGTCGTGAGGTCGTTCGTCACGTACGTCACCGTTCGCCCGTCCGGCGAGAGGGACAGCTCGCCGGTGAACGAGGAGATGGGGATGGTGAACAGTTTTCTAATCGCCTTCGTGTCGAGCGCCACCGCGTAGACCCCGATGTCCCGTTCTTCCTGCCACGGCAGCGCCATGACGACCACCTGTGAACCGTCCGGCATCATGCGCAGCCCGGTCGGACCGCTGAGCGTCGAGAACGGAAGGTCGATCGTTGCTCGGTTGGAACCGTCCGGAGACACGACCTCGATCGCGTCCAGGTCGCCGTCGTTCGTGCGGGCTCTCCTGAATGCGAGTCTGGCCGCTCGATTGGATGTGGTCGGATACGGTGGGACATAACGCCCCGGGCCCTTCAGCAGCGAAGTCTCAACCGAGTCACCATCGAGGGCGAGGCGCTTGAGCTCACCAGCGACGTAGATCAGCGCCGTCTTGGAGTCCAGCGCAAACGCCAGATTCGGGGCCGGCCCGAGCACGAACTCACGGAGCGTGCGCGACGCGCCGTTCAGTTCAATTCTTTGAAAGGACGCATGCCGTGTCGCGCCGGCGCCGATCGTCGCGGAGAGGACGAGTCCCTGCGAATCGGGTTGCCAGACGAGCAGCGCTCCGGTGAAACGGACCGTCGCGAGGCGCTGCACCTTGCCCGTCGCCACTTCGACCGTGGTCACGTATCGGTCGGCGTTGGGCAGACCGCCGATGTACGCGATCCACCGCTGGTCGGGCGACCACGTGCTCGCGTTGGCAAAGCGGTCTGGAAGGTCGATCGACGTGCGCGGTGTGCCGTCGGAGCGATTGAGCCGAAGTTGGCATGCGGACGGCGAGCATCGAATCGACGAGATCATCGTGCCGTCGGGCGACCAGGTTGCCTCGGTGATCGGTTCGACCGAGTCGTCGAGCAACTGACGGGAGCTGTCGGCGATCGAGTAGCTGCGCATCCGGCGTACGTCGCCGCGGTCGGAGAACAGGAGCGTCGAGCCGTTCACCCATCCTTCCGCCGTCTGGCGCGGAACGAGCGGGAATGACCCGAGCTGCTTTCCAGTTGTGTCGGCGACGATCATGCGACCTGGAAACCCGCCTTCCGCGTAGGCGAGCAGAGAACCGTCGGCCGAGAGTCCCGGCCATGCGCCGGTGACTTTGGGTGCGATCGTCGACTGACTCTTTCCGTCGACCGTGACGCGGTGGATGCTCCCCGTCGTCTGCTTGAACTCCTCGTGGAGCGGCAGACAGCTCCATTCCGGATCGCACGCCACCGGCGGATTGACGCCGTAGTACAGCGAGCGGCCGTCCGGGGACCATCTGATGTTGCTCACGCTCGCGCGCATGAACGGAACGACGACGCGCTCCGGTCCGCCGCTCACGGGGACGATCACGACACCTTGACCTACGCCGACGGAGTCGTCGGCGGCGAAGGCGAGCCATTTTCCATCGACGGAAATCGCCGGAGTATCGCCCTGCCGCTCGCTGGCGCGCCGGGCCGGCCCGGTCGCCCCACCGGTGCGCGCGTCGAGCGGAAGGACCCACACGTGCTGGTCGGCGGATCCTTCGGTGGTTCGCTTGAAGGCCAGCGCGTTGCCGGCGGCCGAAACGGTGAGATCCCACGCCTCGCCGTCAGCGAGGCGGATGTTGCGTTTATCGGCGCGATCGTACATCCAGATCGCGCGCGCCGAGTCGCCGTAGTAGACGCGACGGGCGTCGGGTGTGAGGACCATCTGCGTGACGCGGACGTCGCCCGGCAGAACGTCGGTGAGCCGCGTTTGCTGGGGGGGAGGAGGCGGCGAGGTCGCCGGCGCCTGCGCCGCGAGCGACGCCGACGCAATCGCGAGCAGTACCACGTGACGCATCATGAACAGCTTGCTCCGCGAAGTGGTCCGACCAATATCAGCGCTTTCTGAAATACGCGCCAGCTAGTCGCCGGCGGACGAACAGCGCCGAATGTGTCGCGCGAGCATCAGAATCGTTGACGCTCCGGCTGGCTTGACGATCGGGGCGGTCTCGAAACGCCGAGAAGCCGCTTGGTCCCCCTCAGCACGGTAGTCGCGACGCGCGGCCGCGCGACGAACCTCAGGAGAGGTCGATCTCCTTGCGGCCTCGCAGCGACGAGAACAGCGCCACGACCGAGAGAACCACCAAGAACGGATCGATCACCAGCAGGTCGACGCGACTGCACTGGTCCGGGCAGAGCACCCCGAGGCTCATCAAATACTCGTAGACCGCATAGGTCGCCCAGATGAAGGCCGCTCCCCACACCAGTGTGCGGCGCGTGCGGAGCGCGAGGGCGAAGAACAGCGCGGCGGGTAAGAATGCCGCCAGCGGCCATTGTCTCAGAAAGCCTAGGACTAACATGACCCGATGCCCGAACTGTAATGCGACGGTCGACCCACGAGACTCGGCGGAACGGTTCTTACGGCTGCTGCGCCCTCCCCTCGGGAGGCCTCTCGCCCCACAGGGGATGGGGTTCCATCATTAGATACGAATCCGGACAACCCGTCGCCTCTCTCAATTCATTGCCATGAGACTCAATATTGCTCTTGCCCTGCTCGGTTTCGCTACACCCCTCAGCGGCGCCGCCAGCGCGAAGCCCGGGCCGAGCGTGTTCGTCGCGGCTCGGGCCGCGGCGCCGTGCACGACAGCGACCGCTCCCTGCGAGCGCTGGATCACGTTCGGCGGCGGGCCGGCCCGGTCGATGGCCTACGCATCGTACCCGCTCGACGTCCCGAATCCGGCGATCACGCGCGCGCTCATCATGGTCCACGGCGCCGGGCGCAACGCGGACCACTATTTCGAGACCAGCACCGCGGCCGGCTTCCTCGCCGGCGCGCTCGACAACACCATCATCGTCGCGCCGCACTTCATCGCGGGCCAGGATAAGCCGGCGGCCAACGAGGTGATGTGGCCGGAGGGCCAGAACTCGTGGCGATCCGGCGGAATGTCGCCGACGAATTCCACGATCTCGGCGTTCGACTTCTTGGATGAAATCGTCCGCAAGCTCGCCGACAAGAAGGTCTTTCCGAACCTCACGAAGATCGTCGTCGCGGGTCACTCCGCCGGCGGCCAGGTCGCGACCCGATACGAGATGACGAACAAAGTCCACGGGACGCCGGGGGTGAGCATCACCTACGTCGTCGCCAACCCGTCGACGTATGCCTGGCCCGCGGCAGTGCGGCCGTTGCCGTCCGGCGACGCGGACCCGGCGACGGCCGACAAGGAGGCGCTCGGGCCTGACGGCGAGAAAGTGCACACGCACTTTCAGTTCGGCGCATTCGACACCACGAAGGCGCACAACTACGATCGTTGGCCAGCCGGACTCGAGAATCGCGCCGGCTACAGCGCAGGGCCGTCCAATGAGCAATTGATCAAGCAGCTCGTGGAGCGCCCGACGACCTACCTGCTTGGCCAGGTAGACGTCCTGCCCCTCGGCGGCTTCGATTCCTCGCCCAACGCGATGGCTCAAGGTCCGACGCGGCGAGCGCGGGGCGAGGCTTTCTTCAAGTACGTCACCGAGACACTCGGCGCCAAGCACAACGCGATCATCGTTCCAGAATGTGGACACAACGATCGTTGTATCTTCACGACCGACGTCGTGTTTCCGGTGATCTTCCCGAAGTAGAGTCAGCAAGGACGGGCGTCGGCAGCGGCGCTCGACTAAAGGGGGAACGATGGTCGCTCGGCACGCACGCTTCGTACTAGCCTTGGCCATTGTTTCCGGCTGCAAGTCCAACGCGCCGCCGTCATCCGAGCAAGTGCCTCGCGGGGGTGGGCAACAGGCCGCCCCAACGGCCGTTCCGGCGAACATGTCGCACGGAGAGGCTCGCGTTGGCACGGCCGTCGACTCGGCGCCAGTCGATCCGACGCCGCCTCCGCGCGCGAGCGCCCATCTCGTTCACGTGCGCTTCGAGATCCACGATACGTTGATCGTGGTCTCGCCGGGCGTCGCTTACCGCGCGTGGAGCTTCGAAGGACGCGTCCCAGGGCCGACCGTGCGCGTGACCCAGGGCGACAGCGTCGACTTCACGCTCGTGAATCACGGGACGATCCCGCACAGCATGGATTTCCACGCGGCGCAGATCGCGCCGAACAAGTACTACGTCAACGTGATGCCGAAGGACTCGATCCACTATCGGTTCGTCGCCGAGGTACCCGGCGTGTTCATGTATCACTGCGGCACCGCACCGGTCGCGGCGCACATCGCCAACGGTATGTACGGCGCACTGATCGTCGATCCGCGTTCGCCGAGGCCGCCCGCGCGGGAGCTCGTGCTCGTGCAAAGCGAGTTTTACATGATTCCGGATACCACGTCCCAACCGCGCTCGCTGTCGTGGGAGCGGTTGCTCGGGCTCGCGCCGGACTTCGTGACGTTCAACGGACGCGCGTCGCAGTATGCCACGCATCCGATCACCGTCAAAGTCAACGAGCTCGTGCGACTCTACGTCGTGAACGCGGGACCGAACCGCTTTTCATCGTTTCACGTCGTCGGCGGCATCTTCGAACGGGTCTTCGTCGACGGGTCGCAGACGAGCCCGTTGGCCGGCGTCCAGACGGTGAGCGTGCCGGTCGGCGGCGGATCGATCTTCGAGATTCGCCTCAAGCAACCGGGCGAATATCCATTCGTCACGCACGCCTTCGCGGACGCGACGAAAGGCGCGGTGGGCGTCCTGAAGGCGGAGCCTGAATCAACGCCGCCCCTCTCGGACGACGTCGCGCGCCGCCTTGTCGCGACGCAGCCCGAGAAATCGAGGATGCCGCAGCTGCCCGTCTCGCGTCCACTCGCTGAAGCCGATCTGCGCGACCAAGTCGGGGCGGACCCAGTGGACGCCGCGACTCGGCGTTCTGCCGCGGATGAATGGCGATCGCGCGCGGTGGCGGGAGGCGAGGCGTGTGGAGAGGGTCTTCAGAGTCCGCTCATCGAACCCCGTGCCGACCTTGCCCGCGTAGACGAATGCGCCGTCGTCATAGTAGCCGAGCAACAGGGCGCCAAGTCCAACTCGGGCGCCGGCTGGCTCTGTGTACCCGCCGATCACCAGCTCCTGCTCGTTGACGCATTTGAACTTGAGCCAGTCGCGCGAGCGGCCGTGCTCGTAGGGTGAGTCGGCGCGTTTGGCGATGACGCCCTCCAACCCGTTGGCGCACGCGTCGCGCCAGGCCTGCTCGCCGTCTCCCACCCGGTGCGCCGTGAAGCGCAGGCGACGGTTGAACGACAGCACTCGGCGCAAGACCAACTTTCGCTCGAGCAGTGTGAGCCGGGTGAGATCGAACCCTCCGGCGTACATGACGTCGAACGCGTAGAAGTACACCGCGACGCCTGTCCGTTTCGCGCGGACTGGGTCACGCAACTGCATGCGCCGCTGCAGCCGGGCGAAGCTGGTTCGCTTTCCCTCGAACGCGACGATCTCGCCGTCGAGGATGTAGTCGCCCGCGGGCTCAGCGCGGAACGCCTCCTCGATCTCGGGATACTGGCGATTGAGCGACAGCTTGTTGCGAGACAAGAGCCGCACTGCGCGCCGGTCGCGAAAGACGAGACACCGGACGCCGTCGAACTTCGGCTCGAAGATCCAACCCGGGTCGGAGAAGCGATCGTCGGTGAGCGTGGCCAGCATCGGCGGCACCCACCGCGGCATCGATCGTTTGCGCAGCCGCGACCGTGCCTCCGGGGGCAACGCCGCGACGGCGGGGGGGTCGCTCAATGGCTGGCGTGCGCCGCGTTGTCGACGATGGCCTCGGCGCCCTCGGCGTGCGCGCAATGCGCACAACAATAGAAGGAGCCGTCCGCCTCGACGCCGTGGCCGATCACTTTGCAGCCGCAGTGCTCGCACACCGGCGCCAGCTTCTGGATGGCGCACTCGAAGCTGTCGAACGTGTGCGTCTGCCCGGCCGTCAGCACCTGGAACGACATCTCGTAGTCATTGCCGCACACTTCGCATATGGCCATGGCTGTTTCCTCTGATGGTGAGTCGCACGGTCGAGACCGATTCGGTCTCGACCGTACGCCTTCCGCGCGGCCTGAGAAATCAGGCGTGCGTGCTCTGCGTCGCGAACTGCTCCATCCACGCGTCCTGCCGCTGCTTCATCTCTTCCGGCGTCAAGTCCTCTTTGTGCGTGGCGATCGTCCACTGGTAGCCCTCGGGATCCGTGATCGTCCCGCACCGATCGCCCCAGAATTGATCGGCCATCTGTCCCATCGGCCCATCGGCGACCTTCGCGCCGGCGGACGTCGCGCGGCGGTAGAGGGTGTCGGCGTCGTCGACGTAGACCCAGAGCCCGATGGGCGTGGCGCCGAGGGCGCGCGCCGACTTCGCGCCCATCATCGCGTCGTGCAGCATGATACTCGAATCGCCGATCCGGATTTCGGCGTGAAGGACCTTGCCGTCGGGCCCCACGGCTCGTGACTTCTCTTCGGCGCCGAAGGCGCGCTTGTACCAGTCAATGGCCTTGGTCGCGTCGTCGAGAGTGAGCGCCGGGGTGACCGTGTGGAATCCTTCCGGAACTGCTCGCTTTGCTTTCGCCATGTTGGCCTCCTGAGTGATCGAACTGGAGCCCCGGCGTCGAGGCTCGGAGAGGGACTCCGCGCTGCAAGGACTGCGCCCGCCTCGGCCGGTGACGCGCTTTTTCGGGCGGCCGCCGCCGGCGACGCGGCGGCCACACTCCTCCTCTTGACTACCAACTGGAAGCGATTTATCGTGATCTCCACTTGGTAGCCAAGTGGTGAACGCATGGCCGACCGCTCGACCGATCTCATCGCCGGCACGCTCGATATGCTCGTGCTCAAGAGTCTGAGCCTCGAGCCGATGCACGGCTTCGGCATCTCGCGACGCATCGAGCAGATCACGCAGGGCGTGTTCAAGGTGAACCCCGGCTCGTTGCTGCTGGCGTTTCAGCGCATGCAGCGCGCGGGCTTGATCGCCCCGGAGTGGCGCGCCTCCGACAACAACCGCCGGGCGAAGTTCTACAAGCTGACGGCCAAGGGAAAGCGTCAGCTCGAGTCCGAGCGGCGCGAATGGCAACGGCGGACCGCCGCCATCGCGCGCTTGCTCGAGGCCTAGAAAAGGGGAGGGCACATGAGCTGGTCCTCGATCACGGAAGGGTTGCGGCGCTTGTTCCGCCGCGCGCAAGTGGACGCCGAGCTCGACGACGAGGTCGCCCAATTCCTCGAGGCGTCGGCGCGTGAGCATGTGGCGCGTGGACTCTCACGCGTCGAAGCAGAACGGCTGGCGCGGATCGAGTTCGGCGGGGTCGAGGCTGCCAAGGAGAACGTGCGCGGCTCGGGCTGGGAGAGCGCCATCGACTCCCTCGCGCGCGACGTCGCCGGGGGGCTCCGCGCTTTGCGGCGCAATCCCACGTTCGCCGCGGTGACCTGCTTGACGCTCGCGCTCGGCATCGGCGCCAATACGGCGATGTTCACCGTGGTGAACGCCGTTCTCCTCCGGCCCCTGCCGTACGCGAACCCGGGAGGGCTCGCGCTCATCTGGACCGACGACTCGCGGCGCGGATTGCACGAGGAGCGAACCGCGTATCGCACCATCCTCGATTGGCGCGCCGAAAACCGCACGCTCCAGGGGATCGGGTATTACTCCGCGGGGCGCACCCCGTTGGGCAACGACGGGGTCCGCGAGATGACGCGCGCGGCCTACGTCTCGGGAAATCTCTTTGCCGTGCTCGGCACGAGGCCCGTGCTCGGTCGCCCGATCGCCTTCGACGACGAGGAGCGCGGCGAGCCAGTCGCCGTCATCAGTTACTCACTGTGGCAACGGCTCTTCGCCGGCGACTCGAACGTCATCGGCAAGCTGCTCGACGCAGGCGAGCTCACCAAGGACCCGGGCACCAAGGAGCGCATCATCGGCGTGATGCCGCAGGGTTTCTACTTCCCGGACAAGCTCACGGAGATGTGGATGCCGGCGACGATGTACTGGCGCTTCCGCCGAGAGAGCGTCGAGCGCTTTCCCGACTGGGCGCGCCGTTGGGTCGCCATCGCGCGACTCCGCGAGGGAGCAGACGTCGTTGACGCGAGCGCCGACCTCGCGCGCATCGGTGCGCGTCTCTCATCCACGTACCGCACGACCGTTCCCGACTTCCCCGGCTTCGCGACCAACGTCGAGCCGATCCTCGATCATGTCACGGGGCGCAGCGTGCAGCGCGCGCTCTGGCTGCTGCTCGGTTCCGTCGGCCTGGTGCTTCTCGTGGCGTGCGCCAACGTCGCCAATCTCCTGCTCGCGCGGAGCTCGGCCCGGCAACCCGAGCTGGCGTTACGCCGCGCGCTCGGCGCGAGCCGCGGCCGGCTTGTCCGACAGCTATTGGCCGAGAACATGGTTCTGTCGGCTGCCGGCGGACTGCTGGGTCTGTTGGTGGGTGTGGGCATCACGAAGGTCGTCGTCGCGGCAGGAGCGTCGCGAATTCCGCGCATCGAGGAAACGACCTTCGACGCGCGTGTCTTCGTCTTCGCCTTGCTGGTATCGCTTGCGTCGGGGCTCATATTCGGCGTCCTGCCCGCGATACGGGCATCGTCGGCGGATCCGGGAGCGTCCCTCAAACTTTCGCGCGCGTCCGCGAACGTAGCAACGCGGCGCACGCGCGAGCTGCTGGTCGTGGCCGAGTGCGCGGTGGCGATCGTTCTGCTCGTGGGGGCGGGGCTGCTGGCGCGAAGCCTGGCCCGCGTTCATGGGATCGATCCCGGATTCGACGCCAGCCGCGTTCTGTCGATGCGCCTGATTCTCCCTCCCGAGGAGCCGCCAAGCGCCGAGGAGCGACTGCAGACGTCCCAGATCGCGCCGGCCCGCGCACGCGCGCGCGAACGAATGCTGCGCGACGTCGCGACACGGATCGCCGCCGTCCCGGGCGTCGAACACGTGGGGTTCATCGACGACATGTTCATCACGAGCAGCGGGAACAAGTCGATCACGATTCCGGGGCGACCGACGGATTCGATCGCCGCCGGCGAGTTGAACGACGGGTCGGCCACTCCGGAGTTCTTCGCCACGCTGCGCGTTCCACTTCGCGCCGGCCGCCTGCCGACCCTCGCCGACGTGGACACGAAGATCCGCGCTCTGTGGTCGCCGGTGATCACGAATCAAACGCTCGACGAGAAAGAGCGGACGGCCATTCCCGAGCCGGTGGTCGTGAACGAAGCGTTCGCGCGGCGGTTCTTCGGCAACGAGAATCCAATCGGCAAGCGCTTCTGCGTCGATCCGACGAACAAGACCTACTGGTACGAGATCGTCGGCGTCGTAGGCGACATGCACCGTCAAGGACTCGAGCATGCGACGATTCCCGAATACTTCGGGCCGTATCTGCCGTCGGCGAATGGGCGCGTCGACCTGTTCGTCCGCGTGCATGACGACCCCGTGCGCTATGCGCCGACGATTCGACGACTCGTGCAATCGGAAGTTCGAGGCGTGATGATCCCTTCGGTGTCGACGGCCGAGCAACAGCTCGGTGAATTCAGCGCGGAGCGGCGCTTTCAGACGGCGCTGCTCGCCGCGTTCGCCGCGTTGGCGCTGACCCTCGCGATGATCGGCGTATACGGCGTCCTGCACTACGCCATGGCCGAGCGCACGAACGAGATCGGCATTCGTATCGCGCTCGGCGCGTCGCCCGCGAACGTGATGGCGATGGCGCTGCGCCAGGGCATGCGGCTTCCACTCGTCGGGTTAGCGCTCGGTGTCGCCGGCTCGCTCGCTCTCATGCGAACGATGGAGCACCTCCTGTTCGAGACGCCCACGGCCGACGCGACGACCTACGCCGTCGTCGTCGCGCTCCTCGCGGCATCGGCGCTCGTCGCGTGCTACCTGCCGGCTCGGCGAGCCGCCGCGATCGATCCCATCTCGGCGTTGAGACAGGAGTAGATCGCGGCGGTCGCCGGTTCCTACGCTCGCGCGCGCCCGGCGCCGTGTCGTTTCAAGAGCGCGTCGATGCGTCCGTCACCGGACGGGTACGCGGCGTTCACGTCCGCGCCGGCGGCGATGAGCGTTTCGAGCATCGCCGGATAGTCGACGCCTTTGACCGGCATGTGAACGGCGAAGTGAATGGTCGAGCCGAGCACCGTGCCCTCCCACCGGTTGAGCGCCTCGAGCGGCGCTCCCAGCGCGAGCAGCCGGCGCACGACGCCGATCATTCCGTTCGGAGCGGCCCAGTGCAACGCGGTCATGTCGTAACCGTCCTTCGAGGCGGGGTTCACACCGATGTCGAGCAGGAATTCGGCGACATCGGCCCGCGCGAACTTGCACGCCCACGCCAGCGCGAGCTCGATGTGCGTGGTCGGATCGGCGGGCAGATTCCGCCATCTGGGACCAATCAATGGGACGCCGGCAGCGACCGTGTTCTTGTCGACGACGAACCGACGAACGAGGTCGAGTCGCCCCAGCGCGGCGGCGGTGACGACGCTGTCGATTCGTGCACCCCGTCTGGCGAGCGTTTCCGCGGCGTCGCCGTAGCCGAAGTCCAGCGCGGTCATCATCGGTGATTCGTCGTCGCCCACTCCGTTGGTCGCGGCGCCGTAGTCGACGAGCACATCCACGAGGGCGGGCATCAGCCCCGCGCCGGCCGGGTGTGCGCTGGAGACGAGCAGGTTCATCGTCGTTTGCCAGTGGCCGCCGCCGTACGTCTCGGCGGACGCATCAACCTCGGCGCCGGACTCCAGGAGGAATCGAGCGATCGCGATCGCGTTCTTCGGCGTCTTCTGACGAAAGTCCTCGACGCCGTTCGCGGCCACGTAATGAAGAAGCGTCGCGCGGTGGACGCGCCGAGATCGCGCGCGAATCAGCCCCGGGTTCTTTCGCACGAGCGACTCGAGGGTCGTCAGGTCGCCGTTGACGACCGCGTCGGCCGCGGACTCGAAGTCGTCGTGCGGTTTCCGCTTGCCTCCGGCTTCTTCGACGTGTTGGGTGAACGCTCCCCAGCTCTCGTATCCGTGCGCTTCGGCGACGAGATACTGCGCGTCGGCCAGGAGAAACGTTCTCGAGCCGCGCCGGTCGCGTACTCGCGCCTCGATGTGCGCGACCGCGCGGTCGATGCTGCCGCGCACGAACGGTGTGATGTCAGCGCCGAGGGACGACGCGAGCGACTCGAGCCATTTGCGAGCCCACTCGCGGACCGCGGACGGATCGGCCGATTCAGCCGCGGTGACGAGTGCCTTCGCCCTCTTCTTGTACTGCTCGAGACTGGGCGACGGCGGGAGAGGAAGCGTATCCATACGAAGCTCCTTTCAAGAGTCCGCCCGGAGTCCGCTCGTGTGGGGCGTGAAGGAGTTCGTACGCTCTCGATTGTCGACCTGACGGGTGGGCATGGCCCTTTCCGCGGACTGGATGCGCCCCTCGCGCTGAGGAAGAGGCTAGACGCATGCGATTAAGGCGTCAAGCACGAGCGCTCGGATGGAGGCGCTGGCGCTCGCGCTCTTCTATTTGTCGGGACCGGGTATGGGCGGGAGTCCGTGTAAATACGCGTAGATCGCCGCGAGATCGTCGTCGCTCGCGAACTTGGAGATCGGCTTCCAGGGCATCTCGGCCGTGAGCGTGTGCTTGTTCGGATCGATGCCCGTGCGAATCGTCTGAGCGAACTGCTCGGCGGTCCAGTTCGGAACGATCATCGTGAGATTGGGGCCGGCCGGCGGGCCGGGTCCCTTCGAGACGCGGCCGGCGAGATGCTCGCCGTGGCAGGTTCGGCAGGAGGCGATCGACACGAGATATTGGCCATACTCGGCCGACGTGCCTGCGGGCGGCGCGACTACGGGCTGGGTGATCGGCGTCTGCGCGGCCGTTGGGAAGACGAGCGCGATCAACAGGGCGCCCACAACGTTCAGCTTCGTGGGCGGCGACTGCGCGCCCGTGGCCGGCTGCGATCGGAGAAACGACACGACCGACTGAACGTCCGCGTCGCTCAAGTTGCGAAAGATCTCGGCCGGCATCACGATGAGCGAGCGGCCGTTCTTGTGGATGCCCTCACGGATGGCGCGGATGATCTCACCGTCCGTCCAGTCCTTGATCTCGCCCGCCGGAGTGAGATTCGGCGCGTACATCGTTCCGACTGGAGGTCCCCCTCCCCCGAAAAAGTTCTGTCCGATAAGCGGAGGATCTTCGGTCGGCGAATGGCAGGCGGCGCAGATCTGGACGATCTTCGCGCCGCGCGCAAGTTGCTCCGGAGTCGCGGCGACCTTGATGTCGGACGGCGTTCCGCGAACGGGAAAGTTGATCTTGTAGAATCCGACGAGCACCAAGGCGAACGCCAGCACCGCGGCAAGCGTCACGAGGCCTGACAACACACCGCCAATCCACTTCACCGCTCCGTTGTGCGCGCGCCGGGCGCGACGGACTAGCCAGACACCGAGAGCCGCTACGGCGAGCAGCGCCGCTACGCCGATAACATCGAACATGAGAGTCGCCCGTGGGTGGGGTGCGGAGTACGGGGGAGGACTCGCGATATATGCGACTTCCTGCTCAGGCCGTCAACGCTTGGCAGCCCATCACGTCGGCACGCGCGCCGCGGCCTCCGCCGACGTGATCACGGGGTGGACCTCGAAGTCCACGAGGTCCTGCCAGGCACTCATCCACTCGTCGAGCAACGCGCGATCGTCACACTCCATCACCTGGTAACAGCGCGCGAGGTCGGGGGTCACCCAACTGCCGAGGTACCGGAGACCATCCGGCGCCAGACGTCCCCGGCTTCGGAATCGATCGTAGACCGGTTTGGCGTCGCCGTTTCGAAAATGCTCGATGATCATGAAGATCACGGTGACCTCACACGCCTGAAGGGATCACGTCGGCCATCGCCGCGCGGCGCAGCCGTTCCTTTCGCATCACGCCCTTCAGGAGATGGTGCTCGATGCCCTTGTTGATCGGGGCCAGCGAGAAGATGATGGCCATCTTGACGGCGAGCAGCAGGAAGTAGTTGTCGCTGTTCAGGAGCCGGAGGACGGTGCCGAGGATCGCGTCCTGGAAGATGAACAAAACGATCACCACGCCGAGCGTGAGCGCCTTCGCTTTGCGGCCGATTCTGGCTCGCGTGAGCTCGTCGATGGTGTCCTGAAGCTCGCGATTCTTTCTTTCGATCTCGGCCTTCTGTCGCTTGATGACGACGTTCTCCTTGCGCGTCCGCTCGGCCTCAAACATCGCCCTGGCATTGGCCAGGCTCCTCGCGTTGTCCTCTCGCTCGACTTCCTCACGCAGCTCGTGAAAGCGCTTGAAGTGGAAGAGGCTCTTGTCCGCAAGACGCATCCTCTCGTATAGATCGGACAGTTGGCGGTGCACCTGGGCGATCTTGGGCTTCACCTTCAGCTCCTCGGCGACCGACAGGGCGCGCTCTAGAAGGCGGCGCGCCTCCGTCCAGCGGGCTCGGGCGATTTGGATCTCGGCGAGGCGGAGGCAATTCGTCACCGCGCCGGCGAGCTGATGGTGTTGCTCGCGAATCGTGAGGGCCTGTTCGCTCAGCGTCTCCGCTTCATCGAGCCGGCCGGCCCGAAAGTGAAACGTGGCCAGCTCGGTCAGCGAATTGGACGTGTGCAGCGGGTGCTGATGACGCTCGGCTAGTTCGAGAGCGCGGTGGAACGCGTCGGCGGCCTCGGCGTCGTTTCTCTGCTGCGCGTAGACCCGCCCGAGCCCATGCAGCCCGTAGACGCCGAAGTAAAAGTCATTCGCCTTGGCGCTCTCCTCGCACGTGATGTTGAACATCTCGAGCGCCTCGTCGAAGTGGCCGAGCTCGAGGTTGATGCCGCCGATGCTGTTCGCGGTTGCGGCGACGAAGATCGGATACTTCCTCGACGCCTTGAGCAACTCGAACGCCTCGATCAGCATCTCGAGGCCCAGGTCGAAGTTGCCGAACGTGCGGTACACGGCGCCGATGAGCATGTCGGACAATCCCAACCCTTCCGGATCATCGCGCTCGGCAAACGTTGCGCGGGCTTCCGTCACGAGATGTAACGACGCGTGCAGCTCTTCGGCCATGAAGTGGTCCAGCGCCTGCAAGAAGACGGCGCAGGGGCGCGCGAACTGCGCGTCGCTCGTCTGGTCCGCCCAACGAAAGAATCCGTCGGCCAATTCACGCCGCTCGGGTCGCGGGATGAAGCGGAATCGACGCAGCGCGCCGGAGAAGTGCGCGTGTAGCTCCGACGGCGGCGAATTCCGAAGAGCGGAGAGGTGCTGCGTGACGTCGTCGAGGTCCGTCATGGCGTGCCCCGCGTCGGGCATGGAAGAGGTCGCGGGAATTTGCACGGCGGGGGGCCAACCGGCGAGGCGGCGTCCTTTGGAACCGGGCCCGCGCGTTGACATCAATGTCGCGGGCGAGGATCCCGGATGATTGACCCGAGCCCTGCCTCGAGCAAGAGCTTGAGCAAGAGCTGTGAGCCAACTCACAACCCTGTCGCAGTTAGGGCTCAAGGCTCCTGCTCAAGCTCCTGCTCACGGCAGGGCTCGTTCCCGCCTCCGTGATGCTCGCTCTCGGCGCCGTGCCGAGAACGAGTCGCGCCTTTAACGACCGTGCAACGTCACCTGCACCTTCACCAGGTCGAGATATGCCTGGTAAATGCCTATCGATGCGGGCCCGAGGTTGCTCCCCGCGGGCGGCGCGACCTTGATCAAGTACTGGCTGGTGCCCTTGAGGTTCGGAACGGAGAAGTCGCCGTTTGCGTCTGATGCGCCGCTGCCAACCAACGTCGTGGTGATGTTGACGGTGTCCGCGCCAGCGTGCGGAGTGAAGGTGAACGTCTCCTCGTAGACCGAGACGGTGGCGCCGGCGATCGGATCGGTTGTCACGGTGTCGGTCGCGCCGGGGCGCGGCGAGCCGACGTGGACGGCGAGGGTGAAGCTGGCGACAGGCTTTGGGCCAGGCTTCGGGGTGACGCTGGTGTCAGGGTGTCCTCCGCCAGGATTGCCCGGCGGATTCTTGGCGGAGTCGCCGGCCGATCCGCCTTGTGAAGTGGACGCGTTTGGGCCCGTCAGGCCGGGCTGCGAGCCGTTCGCGTCGCTGCACGCGGCGATCACAACCACAATGGCCGCCGTCATCAACGTCGCGACCCGGCTCGTCACAACTCGGTTCATTCTTCCTCCACGCAGTGTGAGACTGTTGAATCGAACATGCCGAGTGTTACCTCGATCAGCGGGCGCGAAGTCACCGCGGTGCGGATGTGACTTTCCGCCGGAACGCGAGGGTATACGGCGGTAGCCAGGAGCGTGTCGTGAACGACTTCGCGAGTCGTTGGTGCGGCAGTGGACTGCGTGGACTAGTGATTCTTGTCGCGGCGACCGGCTGGACCCGTGTCGCCGCGCAAGTCGCGTTCAATCCGTCGGCGCAGTTGTGGCCGAGTAGCGCGGACGCCGCGCGCCCGTCCGTAGCCGTCTTCGGGAGCGCGGTCGCGTGTACGCTCCTCACGTGCGACCCCGCGCCTTCGTTCGGACTCGACATGGCGCTACTCGGTCCGCTCCGCGTCGCAGTCGCCGGGCCTCGGTCGACGCCGCAGCTCGGCCTATCCTACACCTGGCGCCATATAGACATCGCGACGCGCATCGGCCACGGCGCGAGCATCGTCCGCTCGCTCAAAGCGCCCAACATGACGCTGCAGGTTGATCAGCATATCGACTCCCTGAGCGGACGGATTCAGGTTGACTCGTCGTGGGTACCGGCGGCCGACACCTCGCCGCACGGCGCGACGAAGTGGACTTCCGCCGAAGCGCGAGTCACCTGGCGGGAGGACCGTTGGTGGGTGACGGCGCTCGTCGGCCGCGTGGCTCTCCTCGAGCAGGGGTCGGAATTGTGGACCGGGATGCAGTTGGGCGCCGAGTTGGGACGTGGGGTGTCGCTTCTCGTTGGCGCGTCGTCGTCGCCGCGACTCCTGTCGGCCACGCGAATCGGAAGAAACAGATTGAGCGTCGGCTTCGGCTTTAACGCGGGAGTGTTTTCACGGCGGCCAGGCGGCGCCGTCGCATCGAGCTCGGCGAACGCGGCGTTCGTGATATCGCCAGCCGGTGCGGGGCGAGTTCGTATCGCGATCCGCGTCGCGTCCGCCGACTCGGTGGAATTCGCGTCCGACTGCACGCAGTGGCAGCCGATTCAGATGACTCGTGACGGCGACCGCTGGTTAGTCGACGTCGCGGCGCTCGCTGGATTGCACCGCGCCAACATTCGAGTGAACGGCGGCCGATGGATGTCGCCGCCCGGCCTCGCGTCGATGGATGACGATTTCGCGGGCGAGGTGGGAATATTCGTCGTTCAGTGACGCGCGGTGGCCGTGCCGAGGTACCACCAATCGGAATGACGGATGCCGAGTTGGTGCGCAGTACTCTCGATGGCGATGCACGAGCTTTTACCGAACTGGTCGATCGTCATGCGCCCGCATGTCTGCGATATGCGACGCGCATGTTGGGCGACCGCGCCGACGCCGAGGACGCGGCGCAGGAGGCGTTCCTGCGCGCGCACCGGGCGCTGGCGAGCTACGATTGGCGGCTGCCGTTTCGAACGTGGTTGTTCGCGATTCTCATCAATCGCTGCCGTACGGCGATGGCGCGTCGGGCGCGGCGCGAGCGAACCGTCGTCACGGACGCGGACGCGATCGCGCTTTCATTCGTTGCGGACGGCGGCGAAGCGTTGGAGTTGCGGGACGAGATCGAACGGGCCTTGGCGGCGCTATCGGCGGAACAACGTGAGGCGTTTCTGCTGCACCACGTCGAAGGGCTGAGCTACGAGGAGATGGTAGAAGCGACGGGCGCCGGCGTATCGGCGCTCAAGATGCGAGTGAAGCGGGCGTCCGAACGACTCAAGGTCTTGCTCGACGAAGGAGCGAAAGTCGATGACCGACCATGAATTGAAGATCCCGGTCGACGAACGGTTGGACCCGACCGTCGAGCGCGCGGCGTCGCTGCTGCGGCGACCCGAGCCCGTGCGACAAGCATGGCGCGACGAGTTGCTCGCGCGGGTCGCGACGCCGCCGCGCGCGCGTCGCTTGCCGATCTGGGTGTGGATTCCTGTTGGGATCGCGGCGGCGGTGTGCGCGGCAGTCGGCATCGAGCGGCATGCGACGAGAGACGGCGTAGATCGCGTGCGATTCGCCGTCTCGGCGCCGAGCGCGAAGCGGGTGTCGCTCGTGGGCGACTTCAACGGGTGGAATCCGGGGGCGGTGCCGATGCGACGAGGGTCGAGCGACGTATGGGTGGTCGACGTTCGTCTCGAGCCGGGGCGGCATGTCTTCGCGTTCTCGATCGACGGCGCCCTGCGCGCGGATGCCGCGGCGCCGCGAGCGGTGGAAGATGATTTCGGGGTTCCAGGATCGGTGGTCGTCGTGCCGGGGCGGGGAAGCGATTGATGCGCGGATTCACCTCGTGGAGTTCATATCGGATTGGTCTCATCGCACTGGCCGTCGCGATGCCGTCCGCGTCGCGCGCACAGACGGGCGCCGTTGGTCAGGGCCCGGGCGCCGCACCGCGGCTGCCGGCGAACGTGGAGATCGTCGTCAACCGACTCGTCGACTCGGCCCGCGCGCGCGGCTTGCCGGCCGATCCGCTCGTCGCCAAGGCGCGCGAGGGCGCGCTCAAGGGCGCCGACAGTACGCGAATCGTCAACGCCGTTCGACGCCTGTTGGATGAGTTGGACGTCGCGAGGGCCACGCTGGGCCCGACTTCGCCGAGCGCTGAATTGGTCGCGGCCGCGAGTGCGCTGCACGCGGGCGTCACGCCGTCACAACTGGCCCACGTCGCGCAGCTTGGGGGGAACGGCTCGGCGAAATCGGATCGGTTGGTGATGCCGCTCGTCGTGCTCGCGGATCTCGTTGCTCGGCGCGTCTCGGCGGACGTCGCGGTGTCGTCGCTCGAGACGTTGCTGTCGCGCGCGGCGCCGGACGCCGAATTCGCGAGTCTGCGCGCTGCGATCGAGCGCGACATCGCCAACGGAACGTCGCCGGATGCGGCGATGCGCGCCCGAAGCGCGGCGGTGGTGCGGACTCTTGACGCGAAAACGGGAGTTCGCCCGCCGGAGGAGTGACTGCTCCGTTCAGCGGCTCTTCCGCCCGAGAATCGACTTCAGGACACGGGCGCCGGCTTGTGCCCGACGGCGCAGATCCATCCCTTCGCTCGCTCGACAGAGACCTGAACGTCGGAGAAGCCGGCTGACGACAGCAGCACGCGATGTTCGTCGACGGTGAGGTACGTCGCGCCGAGCAACCCGGTCATGACCGGCCGAAAAAGCCAATCGAAGCTCCGGCCCTTGTACGTCTCGGCGAGGATCATGAAAGCACCGCCGGGCTTGAGCACGCGCAAGATCTCTTCCAGGTCGGTCGACAGATGCGGCCAGTAGTAGTGCGTCTCGATCGCCGTGACGACGTCGAACGTCGATGGCGGGAACGGCAGGTTGGAAACCGAAGCCTCCTGCACATCCACCCGCCCCTCGGCGATGCGCCCCGCGTTGTACGCCCGTGACGCGGCGACACTGGCGGGCGAGTAGTCGACACCGTGAACCTGGCCCATCGTCGCGATGTCGGCGATCGTGGCGATCGTTCGCCCGCCGCCGCATCCGACGTCCAGGACGGTCGCGTTTCGTGGAAACTCGAGATGACCGAGTCCCCATTGCGTCAAGGCCGAGTGCCCGGCGTTCATCCGTGCAAGGACAAACCGCCCGACCAACCATCTCGGTCTGCGACACTGCCTGGCGAAGGCAAACGCAGCGCCGACGGCGATCGCGTACGTGACGAGCGGGCGAACTATGGATGGGTTCATCGTCGACCACGACGAGATTTCGGGGCTCCAAGTTTCTCGCCCGCCGCGACGATCTCGGTGGTTGACCCGAGCCCTGCCTCGAGCATGAGCGTGAGCAAGAGCATTGAGCCCACCCTCTCGAGTTGGCGCTCAAGGCTCCTGCTCGAGCTCCTGCTCACGGCAGGGCTCGTTCCCGCGTCCGCGATGCCCACTCTCGGAACAGGGGCGAGAACCGCCCCGCGCTGTCTAGAGCTATTCGGCGCGCAACGCCCGCAGCGGATCGACCCGGCTGGATCGACGCGATGGAACGTATGCGCCGATGAGCGCCGCGGCCAACACGATCGCAGCGGCCGTCGCGTACGCGATTGGGTCGACGCGCGTGACGCCGTAGAGCGTAGACTCCACGAACCGCGAGGCCACGAACCCGACGCTCAGCCCGACCACGATGCCCGAGAGCGCCACCGTACCCGCGTCGGTCAGCTCCGCCGCTTTCACCTGGAAGGGCGTCGCGCCGAGCGCCATTCTCACGCCGATTTCATGCGTGCGCGCCGCCACCGTGTACGACATCGTCCCGTAGATCCCGATCGCCGCGAGCACGAGCGCGATGCCGCCGAAGATCGTGAGCGCGACCGTCGCGAACTTGCGGTCGGCGGCACTTCTGGCAATGCGCTCGTCGAGCGTGCCGAGTTTGGCGGGCATCGTGGGGGCGACGTCGTGGAGACGCGCACGAACGGATGGGATCAGTGCACCCGCATCGCCCGTCGTTCGGATGAACGCCACGAGCTGTCCCTCGGTGCGCGTGGGGTGTTGCGCGAGCGGCACGTAGATCTCGTTCTGCTCTCCCCGCGGCATGCTCCAGAGCGACGCCTCTGCGACGACTCCCACCACCGTCAGCACGTGTTTCGAGAGGTAGTTCGTGATGATCCGCTCGCCAACCGGGTTTCGTCCGGGCCAGAGCGCGTTGGCGATTCCGGGCGTGATGATCGCGACCATCGGCGCGCCGTCGCGATCGGCCGACGTGAACGCGCGGCCTCGGACGATCGGCTGATGCATGACGTCGAAGTAGCCGTTCGACACGAGACGGAATCCCGCCATGGCCGGAAAGTCGTGGTCGATAGGATCCGTCGTGCGGCGCACGGGGCCGGCCGTGCTGCCCCACTCGAGCGGGACGTGATTCGCGAACGCCACGGCGCTCACGCCGGGGAGGCTCGCCAGCTCGTCGCCGAGGTGGGCGAGCGCTCCGACGTTCACCGTGTCGTCGGGCACGAGCGAGGCCGTGACCACCCCGTGTACCTGAATACCCGTGTCGGCGGTGAGGATGTTTCGCATCGTCCGGATGAGCAGCATGGATCCGACGAGCAGCACGATTGCCGTCGCGATCTCGAACCCCACGAGCCACCGCCACACCGAGGCGCGGACGGTGTGCGTCGACCCACGCGCGCCGTGCAACAGCGATCCGGGGTCGCCACCCGCCAAACGCAGCGCCGGGTACAGGCCGATGAGCACCGACGTGACGACGCTCAGCGCGACGGCGAATCCGAGAACACTCGTGTCGACGTGCAGCTCGTCGATACGGGGCACGAGGCCGGTGCCCAGCAGCCGCACGACGCGAGTGAACACGATGGCGAGCACGACACCCAACGCCGCGCCGACCACCGCGAGCAGACCACTCTCGAGAAACAGCTCCCGCACGACTCGGCCGCGGGGCGCACCAAGCGCCGAGCGCACCGCGAGCTCGCGACCGCGACTCAGCCCTCTGGCCAACTGCGCGCTCACGAGGTTGGTGCACGCGACGAGCAGCACGAGTGCCGCGGCGGCGAGCACGACGGCGAACGTCAGGCGATAGCGGCCGACGACGTACTCGTGAAGCGGCGCGAGATCGGCGTCGACGGCCGACGTTTCATTGCCGTACGTGGCGAGCAGGGCGCGCGAGAGCGCAGTCATCTCGGCGCGAGCAGTCGTCTCGGTGACGCCCTGCGCCAGCCGCGCGACGACGCGGTAGTTGCGGCACGTTCGACAGGTGCCTGGCTCCTGCTCGTGCGGCCAGTAGACGTCGGCGTCGTCGATGAACTTGAACCCGGCGCGCGCGACCCCCACGACGGGCAAGGGCGTGTTGCCGATCTGAATCACGCCCAGCGGCTGGCGCGCGTTCATCTGCGTTTGCCAGAAATCGTACGAGACCATTACCGCCGGCGCGCCGCCCGCGCGATTCTCGTCGGCGGAAAACTCTCGGCCGAGGACGGGTGGAGCGCCAAGGACGGAGAAGAACCCGCGCGAAACACCCATGGTGATCACGCGGCTCACGTTCGATCCGACGGTAACGGTCGCGGCCTGAGGAAACTGCGCCGACGCGAGCCCGCTGAACGAATGGGCGCGATCCCGCCAATCGATGAAGTTTGGGTATGATGCGACTTGTAAGGCTCCGGTCTTGGTCTTCTCGCGCAACAGGACCAAGCGGTCCGGGTTCGCGTACGCCAACGGACGGAGGAGCACCGTGTCGAGCACGGCGAACGCAGTCGTCGTCGCGCCGATGCCGAGGGCGAGAGTGACGAGCGCCAGGGCGGTGAAGCCGGGCTGACGGCGAAGGGAGCGGATGGCGTAGCGGGCGTCGTGCATGGCTTATCTCGGCGGGCGTCGCCGGAATAGACAGCGAAGGAGTACGAAGGGTTGGGGCGAGACACGCCCCTGGAACTACGCGGGATCACGGCCAGTCTGCCGTCTGTCTTGGCCGGATGGTACGGCTGCGCGCTCGAAATCGGGGACGGACATCCGACACCGGTCCTCAGACCAGGCGCGACGTGGCGGGGCTACTCGTTGGCCGCCGTCTCCAAACGCGGGGTCTGCGGTCAGTTGTCTGAAGTCAGTTCCAGACTTCGAGCGGACAGCCCTTCGTCGACTAGTGCGCTCGAACTCAGAGCGGCCGGCCCACTCTAAGCGCAGTCACCAGACGAACGGTATCAACCGATGCCTCACTGTCTTCTGGTACTGGACATAACCCGGAAGACTCGCGACCAGCATCCGCTCTTCGTCGAACAACCGCCAGATCAGGAACGGCAGCATCACCGCAACGCCAATCAGGCCCCAGTACGAGGCAAGCGCGAGCGGTGTCCCGATCACGTATAGCAGCGCACTCGCGTACATCGGGTGCCGGACGATCGCGTACGGGCCGGTCGAGACGACCGTCTGGTTCGGCGCGATCTCGATCGTCGCCGAGGTGAACGTGTTCTCGCGATAGACGCGAAGGATGAAATAGAATCCGACCACCACGAGGGCGTCGCCGGCGAGGACCGCGCCGAGCGAGACGTTGGACCAATGGAAACGGCGGTCGAGCGCCGGCAGCACGAGCAACGAGATGAATCCCGCGGACGCGCCAAGCATCACGAGTCGCTGGGCCGGTCGCTTTTCAGCCGCAGGTCCGCCGCGCATGCGGCGCTCGAGCAGCGCGGGATCACGCCGCATCAGATCGAGGGTCGTGAGGAGGGATGCGCCGAAGAAGACGGCGAGATACACCCATCCTTGCCAATAACGAACGGTGCCCGCTGTTCCGAAGATGAGCAGCGACATCACCGCCGCGAGCGCGACGAGCGAGAACAACGCCCTCACAGCCAAGCTGGCCATCGTCGAGCTCCCTCCCTGCACACCTCGCTCGCTATCGGCTACTGGCGAATGATGATCGGAACCTGCAGCGCGTCGTGGATCGACGGGCGGCCGGGCAGCACGTCGTCAGGAAGCTTGAGTTGAAGGGCCGTGCGTCCGGGCGAGACGGCGACGATGGTGTCGGGTCTCACCAGTGAGACCGGCCCCGGCAAGACGCGGAACTGGAGGGCGCGCACGCGTCCCAACGTCTCGCCCTGGGTGCCGATGAGCAGCACCCGGACGGTGTCGAGCGTCACGCGGCCGCCGACGCGAAGGACAAGCGAATCGGGGAGAGCACGCAGCGAGCCCGCGCGATTCGCGAGATCGGCGATTTCGCTTGGCGCGAGATCGAGGTCCGCCGCGCCGATGGCGCCGCGCCGACGCGCCTCTTCGCGTTGGATCGCGCTCAGTTGGCCGCGTGCCGCGGTGTCGCCCCCCGACGCGAGGGCGCCGAGAGCGGCCGTCGTTGACGAGTCGGCACGCCAGCCGAACGAGTAGCGGTAGTTGAACCCTTGCTGTGGATTCGTGGGCTCGACACGCACGAGCGTGACGCGGTTCCCGGGATCGAGGCGCAGGTTCAGCTGCCGAGGGGTGCAGCTCGCCTTGATGTTCTCGCAGTCGCGAAGGGTCACGCTGTAGACCGTGACGCGGACCGACGAACGGTTCTCGACGTAGACGATCTGGCCGGGGCCGGTCGTCATCTCCTCCGTGGTCGTGAAGACCGTCTCGAACGTCGGCGCGACGTACGCGCGCTGCGTTGGCGCGCTGGCACAGCCGGGGAGCAGGACGGCGCAGAGCGCCGCGAGGGAGCGACGAATCGGCATACATCAATATACTATGTCATGTTAAAGAGTTGCTCAAGTCAAGGTTCCAGATCTGTAATTGAACGCCGGCGGATTCCGGTGACGCCGGGGGCTCCTCGATCGTCGTCGCCAGCTCGAAGCCGAGCCTCCTCGGCACCGCGGCGCTCGGCGCATTGCGTGCGTCGCAGCGAATCTCGAGGTGGGTAAATCGGCCAGTCCGCCTGGCGACGTCGACGATCGCCAACACCGCCTCGGTCACGAGGCCGCGACCCGTCTCGTCGGCGCGGATCCAGTACCCGATCTCGGCGCGGTCGGCGTCGGGCAGCGCGACGCGGCCCGCGGCCGAGCGAGGGAAGAGATCCACCTCTCCAAGGATCGTTCGTTCGTCGCTCGTGAGCATGGCGAACCGCCATTCGCGATCGGCCTCGAACTCGGCGCCAAAGGCCGCCAGCCGCTCGGCGAGCAGCGGCACGACCGCCGGCGTCGCGACCCGCGGCGGAATCCACGGCGCGAGGTGCTCGACGTTCGCGACGAGAATCGCGTGCAGCGCCTCAGCGTCCTCGGCTCGCCAGGGGCGAAGGCTGAGACGCTCGGTCCGAATCTCGATTGGAACGACGCCGCCCATTCGCCGTCAGCCCCGCGCGCTCAGTTCGTCGGACGCTTGAGGATGATCACGAGATCCTTCGTGCGGCCCTGCTGCGTCGACATCTCGGTGAGCCCGAGCGCCTCCCAGCCTTCCGCGCCGAGCTCGTTGAGCTTCGCGGTGAGCGCGTTGCCGTCGAGGTTCGGGCCGAGCCAGAACCCCGACACGCCGACGTCGAGAATCATGTACTCCCACCGCGGTGCCATCTGAGCCTCACCGTGTTCCGGGCTGTCGCATGGATTATAAGCGGCTCGCCGGGTACCACGCGCCGAGGTACTCCCGGCGAAACTGGTCATGCTGGGTGGCGACCGCAGGGGAGCCCAGTTCATATGTCGTTCCGCTCGTGCACCACGTGACGTGATCGGCGGCCTCGAGGAGGCACGACACCTCGTGACCCGTGATCACGACGGCCGCGCCATCGGCCGCCATTTCCGAGAGCACGCGAGTGAGGTCCTCGGCGTCCTTCGGCTCGATTCCTCGGAGCGGCTCGTCGGCGAGCAGACAGATTGGCTTGCGCACGAGCGCGGCCGCGATCTCCGCCCGGCGCCGCTCACCGCCCGAGAGTCGGAATGGACGCCGGTCGAGCACCTCGAGAATATCGAGGCGTTCCGCGGCGTCGTTCACGTCACCGCCGTCGAACCGGCGCCGGATCATCTCTAGCTGTCGGCGAACGGTGAAAGCGTTCGAGAGGAGGTCGTGATCGGGCAAATAGAAGATGCCCAGAAGCGCCAACTTTCGCAGCGAGGCGCGCAGATGGACACGCCCGTCGCAGTGCACCGCGCCGCTGTCGGGGGCGATGCGCCCCGCAGCGATCTTGAGCAGAGTAGACTTGCCGGCGCCGTTGCGACCGAGCATCACCCGCAGCTCCCCGGGGATGGCGCGCAATGAAGCCGACGTCAGCACGCGCCGGCCGTCGAATGCCTTTCCCACGCAGTCAGCGGCGAGAACTGGTTTCACCGCGGCCCCGTCGCGATCGCTCGAAGAATCAACTCGCCCACGATTGCCGGCGTCGCGAGCGCACCGGTCAACACGATCGGGTGAATTGCCAGATTGCCAATCAGCGCCATCTCACGTCGGCGAAGCGTGTCGACGAAACCCAGAGCGACGCTCACCGCAATCATCTCGAACGCACCGGACGCCGTTAGCGGAAGGGCGGGGAGGCTGCCGAACCAAGCCACAACGGCGACGACCGCGTGGGCCGCGAGCCAGCACGTCGCACCGCGGACGAGGTACACCTGCAGGTAGGGCCAGTGCGCTCGCATTGCGAGGACGGTACCCGCGTCTCGTGCCGATGTGCCCGAGAGTGCGGTCAGTCGCCTGGCGTCACGCCCTGGCGTACACCCAAGCCTGGCGTCCTGACGCCAGCTTGGCACGAACGCGCGTATAGCCGGCCGGCTCGTACGCGTCCGCCGCCGAGAGCTCGGCGTCCGTCATCTCGAAAACCGTTCCCGGCACTCGGCTGTCGCTCCGACCGGTGAACGTGACGATCGCGTGGTGCGCCTTTCCGCTCGCCGACACGAATTCCGGATCGGTGACCTCGAAGAGCGTCTGCTCGAAGCCGATCAACTCGTCGGGCTTGCCGTGCAGGAGGCGGCCAAACGTGGCCAGTTGCACCGCCTCTTGGCGCAGCGTTCCGTACGAGAAGAGCAGCGGCATCGGCTCGAAACCATGTGAGGGGACGACAAGAGTCGTCCCCTCAGCGCTATGCGCGCATCGTGATCGCCGGATCGATCCGCGCCGCGCGGAGCGCCGGAATCCAGCAGGCGACGATGCCGATCAGCGCCATCAGCGCCGCGACGCCGATGAACGTGGCCGGGTCGTGCGGCGCGACGCCGAACAGCAGTCCGCGAATGACGCCGGCGCCGAAGAACGCGCCGACCACGCCGAGCGCCAGGCCCGATGACGAGCAGCACGCCGCCTTCGCCGCAGGATCATCCGCTGCACCCGGCCGCGAGTCGGCGCCGAGACTCATGCGAATGCCGATCTCGTTGGTGCGCGCGCTGACCGAGAACGCGAGCACGCCGGCGATGCCCACCGCCGCGATGATCACCGCGAGCATGCCGAACGACGAGACCAGCGCCGCGTTCAGACGGCGCGGCGCGACGACTCTGATCCTTGATCTGCGCCACCGTCATCACGTTCTCGATCGGCGCCGTCGGCGCGATGCGCCGCACGATGCGCGTCGCCGCGGTGGTCAGCGCCGCGACGTTGCTGTCGGCGCGAATCACGAGCCCGCCGCCGATCGCCAGCTCCTGCGCGAACGGCATGAACATCGCCGGCGCGGATTCGGCGTCGAGCCCGCCGTCCTGCGTGTTGCCGACGACGCCGACGATCGTGCGCCACTCGCCGCTGAACGGCGTGAAGCGCAGCACGTCTCCCGTCCACGCGATGCGCTTGCCGATCGGATCCTCGCCGGGGAAGAACTTGTCGGCGAGCGTCTGGTTGATGATCACGACCTTGCCCGCGCCGCGCTGGTCGGTCGCGGCGAACGCGCGTCCTTTGAGCAGCGGAATTCCGGCGGCGCGGAAGTAGTCGGGGTCGGCGGTGCGCAACTCGGCGCGCGGCATCGCCTCGCCGACCGCGAGCGGCTTGCCTTCCGCCTTGACCTCGAAGCCGACGTCGGATGCCGCGCAGCGGCAACGACGAGCCGACGCCCACGTCGATGACGCCGGGGAGCGCGCGAATCTCGCGCGCGCATCCGATCGTAGCCGTTCCTTGGCCGCGGCGTCGCGCCTGCATGATGCGCGCGAAGTCGCCGTCGCCGAACGTGAGGAGCTGCACCGGCATCGTGAGCACTTCCTCGGTCTTGAGGCCGGTGTTCACCTCCGACAGCTGCATCATCGTGCGCGTGAGCAGACCCGCGCCGGCGAGCAGCACGACCGACACCGCGATCTGCGCGACGACGAGCCCGCGCTGGAGCCGCTGCTTCCGCACGCCGCCCGCTCATGCGGCGCGCGCCCGCCGAGATCCATGAGCGCGAACGTGCCTTCCTTCGGCAGCGACGCGACGAACGAGAGCAGCAGCGCGAGCGCGACCGACAGCGCGAGCGCGAAGCCGAGCACGACGCCGTCGAGCCGGATCTCGTTCGCGCGCGGCGAGTACCGCTGCGGCGAGCGACGTGAGCAGCCGCACGCCGCCGATCGCGATGACGACGCCGAGCGCCGCGCCGATGAGCGTGAGCAGGAGATTCTCGACGAGCAGCAGCCGCCGCAGCCGCGCCACGCCGGCGCCGAGCGCGGCGCGCACCACCAGCTCGTGCTCTCGGCGCACGCCGCGCATGAGCGTGAGGTTCACGACGTTCGCGGCCGAGATGATCAGCACGAACGCGGCGGCGGCCATGAGCAGCCACAGCGTGAGCCGCGCCCGTTCGCCGAGCGCTTCCTTGAACGGAATGACGGCGACGCGGTAGTGCGAGCCCGGATCGTACGCGTCCTTGTGATCTCCGCTGCATTCGCGCGTAGACCGCCGCGACCTCGGTGCGCGCCTGCTCGAGCGTCGCGCCGGGCGCGAGCCGCGCGACCATCTCCGTCATGCGGTGGGTGCGGCCCTTGCACCATCTGCGCGCTCAGGTGGTGCTGGCTGACCACCATGTTGATGCAGCGCATCCATCCGGTCCGGGAACGTACGGCGCCGGCTGCAGGACGCCGATCACCGTCACCGATCTGCCGTCGAGCTTGATCTGCTTGCCGACGATGCTCGGATCGCCGCCGAAGCGCTTCATCCAGAACTCGTGCGTCAGCACCATCACCGGCGGGCACGCCGGGGCCGTCGTCGCTCGGCCGCGTGAGTCTGCCGAGCACCGGCGAGAGGCCCATCACCTCGAAGATAGTTGCCGGTGACGAGGCCGACGTCGATGCGCGATCGGCGTCGCGGTCGCTGCTGCAGCGTGAGCGACCAGGGTGAGTACTCGGCGATGCCGCCGAGCGATTTCGCGCCGCCGCGGAAGTCGCGGACCTCGGGCACGGAGAAGCAGATGTTCTCGCCGCCGGGGCCGTCGATCGACTGGCGCAGATAGACGAGGCGGTCGCCGTCGCGATGGGGCAGCGGCTTGAGCAGCACCCCGCGGACGACGCTGAAGATCGCCGTGTTGGCGCCGATGCCGAGCGCCAGCGTGATGACGACGACGGCGGTGAACGCGGGGCTGTGGCGCAGCGAGCGCGCGGCGTACTTCGATGTCGGCGACGATGCCCTCGACCCACGGCAGCCCGCGCTGGTCGCGGACCGCCTCGGCGGCCTGCGTGAGTCCGCCCGATGCGAGCAGCGCCTGGCGCCGCGCCGCGTCCGGATCCATGCCGCGCCGGATGTTCTCGGCGGTCTCCATGTCGAGATGCGCCTGCAGCTCCTCGCGGAGATCGTCGTCGCCGCGGTGGCCGGCGAAGAGTCCGGCGATGCGCGCGAGCGCGGCGCGAATCGACCTCACGAAGCTCATGAGGCCTCCCTGCCGCGACGCGGCGCGAGAAAGGCGGCGATCAGGTCGGCGGTCTCGTGCCAGTCGCGCGTTTCGCGCGCCAGCTGCTTGCGGCCGGCGGCGGTGAGCGAATAGAACTTCGCGCGGCGATTGTTCTCGGACTGGCGCCACTCGGCCGTGATGAACCCCTCCTGCTCGAGCTTGAGAAGGGCGGGGTAGAGCGTGCCGTAGTTGAGCGAGAGGCGGTTACTTGCTCGTCTCCTCGATGCGGCGCGCGATGCCGTAGCCGTGCAGCGGGCCGAGCGACCTCGAGGGTCTTGAGGATCATGAGGGCGAGCGTGCCCTGCTTGACGTCGAGCTTGTCGGCCATGTGCCGTCCTATGGGTTACCCATACGACGTTAGGCTCGCGGGAAAAGTTTCGCAAGAGCGAAGGAGCGGTGGGATCACGGCCATTCAGCGGTCTGTCTTGCCGAGGCGGGCCCCGATCCTGGGCTCGAAGTCGGAGAACTGACGTCAGATTGGCTGACATCAGACCAGCTCTTGGGCGCGCCCGTCCGACACCGGACCAGCGCTTGGCGGGCCTGTCTGACGTCAGACCAGCGTGCGCCGGGTCAAAACGGCGCACGCTGGCCTGGGGATGTTCAGCTCAATCGTAAATCACTATGGGCACACCTCCTCCTGCATCCTCGATCTGATGCGCGAGGCTGATGGCGTCATCTGGTGTCATGCGAATACACCCGTGAGACGCTGCTTCGCCGATGGAGTCGGGGTTGTTCGTGCCGTGGATGAAATAGTACGGAGCCTCGAAGTAGATCTTCACGCCCTGCATCGGATTGCTCGGGGCGCCGGGCGGTTCATAGTGCTTGTTGCGAGCCCAATCGGTCGGTGGCGGAACCCACTGTGGATTCCAGTCGATGTCGCCGCTTCGAAAACGTCCGGTCGGTGTCGGGTGGCTCGGGCGGCCGACAGCGACTCCATAAGTGTGTACGACGTCTCCGTCTCGAACGACCTTCAGCACGCGATCGGAAAGACTTACTTCAATCCGCATCGAGGCCTGGGCGGCCGAGTGGTTCCGATAGTGCGACCACAGCAGAGCTGCGGGGACCAGCGGGGCAACGGTCATGAGCGTCGCAAAGCGTACTCGGCGCGTCAATTTCATGGCGTCCTCCCATGTTCTTGCTTCCTTAATGGGCAAGACGGTGGCCATGGCCCGCTCGGCGATTCGCGCGGCGCAGCTTGCTCGTTAGACCTTTGTCATGCAACCCGCGAAAAGGTCGCGCGAATCAGTGCGGGGTGATGACGCGCTCGGACCTGGGCGGCGGCGGCGGGCAGCCGCGCTTCGCTCGGCGAGGAGCTTCGCCATGAATCGATTCGATTCGGCGATGCGCTCGACCTCGAGCGCAGTCGTTTCCACGGCGTTCTCGATTCGATCCAGTCGCTCCGCGAGGGACGCGAATGCGTCGGATCGGATCTGGCGCGGCCGTTCGCGCCTGAGCTCGATGACGCGGAGCAGGAACCTGAAACTCGTCCCCAACCCGACGACGGCGACTACGGCCATGACGGCTACCAACGCCACCCTATCCATGTCGCAGCTCCGGAAGAAGGGGAACCGAATCGAGGTTGTTGCCCGCACCTACGTAGGTCGACAGGCCCCGGTTTCGGGCGCGGCGTCTCGGCGCCTCAGCGCGAGCGCCGGTTCTCCAGCAGAGCGATCAAGGCGTTCGCACGGCGACGCGACCGACGACGCGAATCCACCTGACGTTTCCCGCCGCGTCGCGCACGAACTCGATCGACTGACCGCGTTCGGTGCCGTCGGTCACGACGGCGCGATCCGGCCCGAAGAACGCGATCGGCATTTCAGTGCCGAGTCGCCCGCTGTTCTGCTTGTCCTGTACGATGAGCTGCTTGTCGTCGGCGCGGACGATGACCGTGTTGGTGGGTCGTGCGTACGTCCCGATGTAAGGCGCCGGGTTGGGCTGTTGCGCGAGCGGCTCGACGTTCGGCAGCGTCTCGACCAGCCCGCGGTGCGCGATCGCCTGGTTGCGCGCGTACGTCGCGCCGAGGTAGGACTTGAGCGCCTCGCGTTCGACGTCCTGGATCAATCGCCAGCCGACATTCGAGTTCGTGAGGATGGCGATGGCGAAGTTGCGCTCCGGCACGATCTCGAGGAGGAGAATGTGCCCGCTCAACGTGCCGCCGTGCGAGGCTGTGTGAATGTCGCCCATGCGGCGGAGATGCCAGGCGATGCCGATGTCGTCGTCCGTGCTCTGCTTGCGCAGCTGCGGTGTGCGCATGAGCTCGAGCGATTGGCGCTTCAGGACGCGCTCCCCGTTCTGTCGCCGTTCCGTCGCCCATGTGAAACCGCGCGTACGTCATCATGTCGGTGATGCACAGGCCGACGCCGCCCGCCGTGACGCTCGACGATGGAACGAACGGACGTTGCAGCGTCGGCGTCCCGGTGCGCGTCGTGTGTCCCGCGGCGAACCGCTGCACGATGAACTCGCTCGGCGTCGTCCCCGCATGCTCGAGGCCGAGCGGTTGGAAGACGAGGTCCCGAATCGCGCGATTGATCGGCTGGCCCGTGACGACCTCGATGACTCGTCCGGCGATGCTGAAGCCCGCGTTGTTGTAGCTCCACGCCGCACCGGGCGGCGCGACCTGCATCAAGTCGGTCACCGTCGGCGACTCGACGAAGTCCTTGAGCGATTCCGTGCCGCGATCCGGACCGGAGACCTGTCCCTCCCAGCCGCCGAGGTGCGTGAGCAGGTGCCAGACGGTGACCTCGCGGCTCACCGCGGAATCGCGAACGCGGAAGTCGGGCAGGTAGGTTCGCACGGGCGCGTGCAGATCGATCTTGCCCTGTTCGACGAGCCGCATGATCGCGGTCGCGGCGAACGTCTTCGAGATCGACGCGATCGGAAATACCGTGTGCGCCGTGACGGGGAGCGGGTCCTCGACGTTGGTCACGCCGAGGCCGCGCGTCGTCACGACACCGTTGGAGATGATGCCGAGCGCGACTCCCGGCACCCCGAACTCCTTCATCTTCGACTCGGCGAGCGCCGCGATCGCGTCGAAGCGCGGGTCGGTCGACGCCTGGGCGTGAAGAGTCGGAGCGGAGACGGCGGCGGTGAACGCGAGCGCGACGAAAGGCCGCATGAGCAGTGTCTCCTATGCCTGGCGATCAGGGGGGAGCCGTGCTTTCGTCGACGTCCTCGTCCACGGGAGCGAGCGGAACGCTCAGCAGTTCGTTCGCCTCGTTCACGTGCTCGCGTCGGACGAGGAGAAGGGTCCGCTGCATGATCTCGCCGGCCCGGTCGTAGCGAATCATCGAAGGTATGTCTCCGGCCTCGAGGATCGCCTTGTCCAGGATAGCCAGCGCTTCCAGCGGGTAGTCGCGGAGGACGACCGGCTCTCCGGGATCGTAGATGATGCGAGTTCGCATGTCGCCGCCTCCCTCCTGCCTCTTACGATACCGCTATTTGAGCTCCTTGACGAATTTCGCGAACTCGGCGCGATGCGCGGCGACGGTGGCTGTCGGGCCGAACAGCTGAATGAACAGCGTGCCATGCGGCGTTTCGACGATCGCAGCGACGAGCGTCTGGCCTGTGCGAACCGAGTCGGCCGACCCCGCGCCGACGCCCCGACGGTAGGTTCCGCGAAACTCGGCCGTGGTCACGGGAAAAGCACCCGACGAATCGCGCGTGATCGTTTCGGGGATCGGAGACCCGTCCGCCGTCGAGAACTGGCTGCGCCAGCGGGCAAGGTTCGCGTCGACGTTCCCGCCCTGCGACGCGCCGAAGAAGAACGCCACGATCTCAGCGTCGCTCGATGCGTCCGCCCCGTGAATGACGAACTGAGCCAATCGTGACGACGAGGCGGGCGGGCGAGGCGACCACGAAGCCGGTGCCTTCGTGTGATAGCCGAGCAAGGCGATCACCGTGTCGCCCGAAGTCCGCGCGGCCACGGTCTCGGCGAGCATGGGAGCGGCGGCGGCCGACGATACGAGAACGGCCAGGTTGAAGGAGCGTAGTCGATTCACAGGAGGTGACAGGCGGTCAGAGACTCAAAATGTTCGTGGTACGGCGAGAGGCGCAACTGACGATGAAGGCGCGCCGGCCGAGGGGCGCACCGGCGAAATAGCGCGACCGCAGTGAAGCGCGACGGCCGACTGACGCGACGGCCGAACGGCGCACCGGCCAAGTGGCGCGGCGGCCAGACAGCGGGAAAGAGGCGGGAGGCGCGAAAATGCGCTCCGATGTGACGCCGCAAGCCCGCCGCTGGTCCTCGCAGTCGGCGCCCGCTCGGTCTTTCCCGCGGCTCGGCCGTCGCGCCGTTCGGCCGTTGCGCGCCTCGGCCGTTGCGCCCTTCGGCCGCAGCGAGTTCGGCCGTCCGCCTTTTCAAACTTGCGGTCCGGTTCCGCTCATCCTCTTCACCAACTCGTACAGGAACGTCTGGCCTTGATAGAACGATTCCACCTTGAGCCGTTCGTCCCGGCCGTGGAATCGAATGTCGTCGCGGTCGTAGAAGAATCCCTGAATTCCGTACGTGGGAATGCCGGCCGAGCGAAGGTAGGCGCCATCGGTCGCTCCCATGACCATCATCGGAACGGTCTGAACGCCCGGCCAGAGCTGCGTGGTGACGCCGGCAACCGCGTTCATGAGGTCCGTGCGCATCGGCGACGCCGGCGCGTTGTGCGGCGTGCCGTCGATCGTGAGCGACACCGCCGTGTCGCCGATGATGCGCTTGAGGGTCGCCGTCACATAGGCGATCGAGTCGTCCGGCAGTACGCGACAGTTGACGTTCGCCGCGGCCAGTTGCGGCAGTGCGTTCTTGGCGTGGCCTCCCTCGAGCTGTGTCGCGACACAGGTCGTGCGGAGCGTGGCGTTCCATGCGGTCGACGCGCCGGCGACACGCTGCATCGCGGCCGCGTCGCCCTTTGCCGCCGCGGCGAGGTCCGTGTGGATCGGGCCCTTCTCGATGCCTGACATCGCACGGAAGTATTCGCGCGTGACCTCGTTCGTTTTCAAGGGAAACCCGAACTTGGCGAGATGGTCGAGGGCGCCGGCCAAGATGGTAGATGGCGTTGTCGGCCACGGGCAGGGAACTGTGGCCGCCCTTGTTGCGCACCTCGAGCCTGTAGTTGATGACGTACTTCTCGCTGACCTGAAGGTCGTTGGCCACGCGCGTCCCGGCGACAGATTCGCCCCAACCACCTTCGTTGAGGCAGAGCTCCGCGTCGATCAAGTCGCGCTTGTTCTTGATCAGCCACTCGACGCCGTTGTACGGGCCGCCGCCCTCTTCGTCGGCCGTCAGCGCGACGATGATGTCGCGGTCGGGCTTGAACCCTTCGCGCTTGTATCGAATGAGGTTCGCGATCCAGACCGCGGCTTGCGCCTTGTCGTCGCCCACGCCGCGGCCGTAGAAGAAGCCGTCCTTCTCGGTGAGGACGAACGGATCCATGCTCCAGTCTTCGCGCTTCGCCTCGACGACGTCGGTGTGCGCGAGGAGGAGAATCGGCTTGCGTCGTCCCGGTTCCGCGGTAACGCACGACGAGATTCGCTTTGGTCGGACTGGCGCCGCCCACGAAGATGTCGGCGGCGGGAAAGCCGGCGGCTTTGAGGCGTTTGGCGACCGCCTCGGCCACCGGCGTGGTCGCGCCCGTCGTGTAGCCCGATTTGATCTCGACCATCTCCTTGTAGATCGACCGGGCGAGCTGTCGCTCGGCCTCGGGCGGCATGGTCCGATCTTGTGCGCGGACTACCGTCGCGCAGAGCAGGGCGCCGATTGCGACGCGAATCATGAGATCCTCGTGTGATGGAGCGTGAGCTATCCCTTTCCGCCCGCCTGAAGCTTGGCCAGCCGTCGCTTCGCGTCGCTGACCGCGGGCTGCAATTCAGGATCGGCGTTCTTCCACAGCTCGACGAACTTGGACAAGTGCGAGATCGCTTTCTCGCGATCCCCCTTCGCGTCATACAGCTCACCCAGTCGCTTGTGCGCGCCGGCGAGCTGGTACATGTCTTCGTCGAGGCGGCTGTCCAAGGGCTGGCGCAGCAGCGCCTCGAACTCGGCGATCGCCGAATCGGGTTGATTCGCCAGGTCGAACGCGCGGGCGAGATTGAAATGGACCGTCATTGGATCGTCGTTCACGGGTCGTCCGTCCGTCGTTGAGGTCGCCGCGCCGGAATTCAGTGATCGGCATCGGCGAAGTCGTTTCTCGCTCAAGCGCGATTTCGCCGAGTGCCTGCGTGCACGTCGGCTGGCGGCTACGAAGGAGCGCCGTGTCCTTGATCTGCGCGAATTGCGCGAGCGATGGCGCGCGCACGATCCGGGCGGCCGGCGATCGCGTACGTCTGGCCGAGCGGCGTGTACGGGCGGTCGGTCTCCGGAAGGCCGCGAGCGGATGGACTGCGAGTGCGGCGTCGAGTCGAGCGACGTTCGCTGCGGCTGGTTGCGGAGCCAGGCGTCGTATCGCCGCCATGGTGATCGAGTCGGCGAGGGCCACGGTCGCGCTGCCGAATTCCACCGCTTCCGCGGACGACTCGACGGAACCGGCGCTCCGACTCCACCAACCGGCCACGGACCCAAGCACTTCAAAGAGCTCGAACGAGGCCATGACTCGCGTGTCGAGTGAGGAATTCGGGGTGTTCACGCTGTCGAGAATCCGCTCGGCTCGGTCGTAATCGCCGGCGTTCGCCGCGACGGCGGCCAAATGGTACGGGTAGTACTGATTGTTCGGCAGTCCCGTTGCTCGACCACGAGCAGCGAATCGACCAGCGCGTGTTTGCCCTGCGCGACCGCCTCGTTCATGAGGTTCGGCAGCGGAATCGTGTTGTCCGGGTTCGCGCGCAACGCCATGCGGAAGAGCGATTCGGCCTTGGCGTAGTCGCGCATCGAGTCGTAAGCGCGACCGCGAGATTATTCGCCGCGTAGGCGGTGTCGCCTCGATCGATCAGCGCCTGATATGCGGCTATCGCCCGCTGCCGGTCGTGGCCCGGGCCGCGCTGGAAGTAGTAGCCCTCGGTCAGATAGCGCTCGTTCTCGGACAGCCGCGCCCGCAGCTGGTACGCTTTCGTGACCGCCGAGTCCACCGCCGACGACGGATAGAACGCGTTGCTCATCGCGGTGCCGAGCTTGCGCCACGCCGTGGCGAAGCCGGTATCGATCGTGACGGCGCGCCGGAGCAGCGGGATCGCCTTCGTGAAGTCGTGCTCGACGTCGAAGGCGTGAGCAGCCTTCCGTGTACGCCTTGAGCGCGTCGAACGACGACGTCGTCACCTGGTCGAGCGGCGGGCTCGCCTGGACGCTCTTGAGCGATTCGCCGATCTTGCCGCGCAGCCGCCGCGTGACGTCGTCCACGCCCTTCACGAGCTGGCTCGGTCCGTCGACCGTTGTCTGGAACGCCGCGAGCACAGTCCCCGAGTCCGAGGCAACGAGCCGCAGCGCGATCACGAATCCGCTTCCAAGGCCAGTGACGTCGCCGGTCACGATCGCCTTGACGCCCTCGCGTTGCGCGAGCTGCCGCGCGAGCGCGATGTCGAGCTTTGAGGTGGGCGGCAGTTGCATGCGTCTCAACGCGGCGACGACGTTCGCCGGATTGAACAGCTTGATCGACTGTGACTCGGCCAAGTTCGCGCGCACGCCCTCGGCGACGACGCTGCCGACGCTCGAATCGGCGCGGCTCACGCCAAAGTCCGAGACGAGCACCACGTCGCGCTGGCTGAGCTTTCCGGTAGCGAAGAGCGAGCCGACCGGACCGACGCCGAACGCGCGCATCAACATGAACGCGATGATGAGCGCGACGAACGCGCCGACGGCGTAAATCCCGCCGCGCGTCGTGCGTCTCCATGAGACGTGCGGGCTGGCTTTCAGAGCGATCGTCGCCATCGTGCCCTGCGGCACCTGTCCGCCGCCCGGCGTGAGCGTCGGCGTCGCGGTGACGGCCCGGCGCGCGACCGATTGGACGTACCCGGTGAACAGAATCACCGGCAGGCCGAGCGCCATCACGATGAGCGCGCCCGGCAACACCCAGATCGGCAGTCCGATCGTGACCGTCGCCGCTTTGGCGATCGCCGCCACGGCGATCACCGACACCACGTACATGAGCAGCGCACGCCGGAATGCCGCCGGGCCATTCATGAGCACCGAGGGCATCGCCTGCATGCCGCTGCCGCTGGTGACGCCGTTCAGCGTGGCGATCACGTCGGACGCGCTCTGCGGGCGATCCTTGGCGTCCTTCGCCAAGCACCGCATGACGAGATCGTTCAGCAGCGCGGGGGCGTCGGGCCGGAGCTCGCCAATCGGGCGCGGCGCTTCGCCCATGTGCGCGGCGAGTGTCCGCGTCGGCGTGCGTCCGTGAAACGGCGGCTGTCCCGCGAGGAGCTCGTACGCCATGCAGCCGAACGCGTAAATGTCGGCGCGATGGTCGATGTCGGGATCGCCGGCGGCCTGCTCGGGCGCCATGTACGCCGGTGTTCCGATCGAGGTGCCGAGCTGCGTCAGCGTCGACCCGTGCGCGCCGCTCTCGGTGCGCGAGTCGCTCAATGCCTTGGCGATGCCGAAGTCGGTGACGACCGCGGTGCCGCCGGAGAGCAGCACGTTGTCCGGCTTGATGTCGCGATGGACGATGCCGCGGTCGTGCGCGTATTGGAGCGCGCGAGCGACGTCGCCGAGGATGCGCAGGATGTCGGAGATCGAGAGCGGCGGCTGCTTGGCCATCCGCCGCCGCAGCGACTCGCCTTCGACGAACGGCATCGTGTAGTAGGGCAGGCCGTTCGTATCGCCCGTCGCCAACACGGGAACGATGTTCGCCTGCTGGAGCGACGCCGCCATGCGGATCTCGCGCTCGAACCGCTCCGCGCTGATGCCGGCGGCGAGCTCGGGCGAAAGAACCTTCACGACGACTTTGCGTCCGAGCCGGATCTCGTCGGCTACGAAGACGCGCGACATCCCGCCGCCGCCGAGCTCGCGCTCGAGCGTGTAGGCTCCACTCAGCGTCGACTGGAGCTGGGACTGAAGGTCAGACACGGCGGGAATCTACGTCCGGGGGAAGGGACACGGTTAGAGGTACGAACGGGGAAGGACTTGAAGCGCGACGGCCGAACGGCGCAACGGCCGAACGGCGCGACGGCCGAACGGCGCAACGGCCGAACGGCGCAACGGCCGAACGGCGGGAAAGCGGCAAACGGCGCCTTAGGCGGAAAGACGAAGGCAACACTGAGGTGGGGGGCGCGTGCGAACGGTGATGGTCTTGGTCCTCGCATCGCCTATCGTCGCGCATGGGCAATCATCGAGACCTCGACGTACTCGACGCAGCGGACCAAGTGGCCGACGACGTCAACCGCCTCATCGACGAATCGCCGCGACGACTCATTCACACGACGCAGCTGCGAAAGGCGGCACAGGCGATCGGATCGAACATCAGTGAGGGATTCGGTCGCGGTACCGATTCCGAACGGAATTACTCGCTGCGCGTCGCGCGAGGCGAGGCAGAGGAGACGATCCGTCATCTGCGGGCGAACTTCGTGGCGAATCGAATTGAGCAGGCAGTCTTCTGGCGCCTTCGTAACCGCTTGGTGACGATCATCAAGATGCTGACCGCCCTCATGAAACGCGTCGCTTAGCGGCCACCCCGCCGAGTTTTCCCACGACTCAAGCGTCCCTCGGCCTCGCCCCGCCGCTTGGCCATCGCGCCGCTCGGCCCCTGCGCCGTCTCGCTCCGCTCGGCCTGCGCCGTTCGGCCGCAGCGAATTCAGTCGTTCAACGCAGTGTCCCCGCGACCTTCTCCACGTCCCTCTGATCGTGCTGAATGATCACCGTCGCCTTCAGATTCGCCGCGAGCTTCTTGAACCGATCCAACGACGCGATCGACTGCGCGCGGTCGGTGTTGAACGTCGGCACGCCGTTGCCCTCGTAGTTCTCGCGGAAATGCGCGAGGTCGCCGGTGATGAGGACGTTGCCTGTCTCCTTGAGCTTCACGAGCAAGCTGTGGTGTCCCGGCGTGTGGCCGGGCGTGCTCAGCATGATGACGACTCCGTCGCCGAAGACGTCTCTGTCACCCACGACCGGCTCGACCTTGCCGCCGCCGGTGGTCCACGGCGCGAAGATCGCGGGATCCATCGGCGGCGTCGCCTTGGGATCGGTGACGACATCCCAGTCGCCCTTGCCGATGAGCAGCGTCGCCTGCGGAAACTGCCTCGCCTGCCCGGTGTGGTCGCCGTGATAGTGGCTGATGGCGACGTACTTGACCTGCGCCGGAGTGACCTCGAGCTGCGCGAGGAGATCCGTGAGGCTCGTCTTGGGCGCGGTCGCGGCGGCGCCGACGGGGTTGCCCGTGTCCCAGATGAGGTAGTCTTTGCCGTGCCCGATCAGGTAGCAGCTGAACGTGAGCTGCACCTTGAGACCGCTGTAGGCGTACGTGTCGGAGAACCGCTGGCCGACATCAGTCGGAGCGGCGTTCGTGCCGCATTGAAGACGCGTCAACGTGACGGCCGGCGCGCTCTGTGCCCGGGCGGGCGTCGAGGCGAAGGCGGCGCCGCAGGCAACCAACGAAAGAACGGCTCGATTCATTGCAGGGGGGTAGGGTCGCGGTAAGCTGCAGCGAATACCCTCGGGTTGCTAGCGTCTGGCGGGCCGGTGGACTGGTGGACCGGTGGACCGGTGGACCGGTGGACCGCAAACCGAGACGGCGTCACCTGTCCACCCGTCCACCGGTCTACCATCTTTCGCGCGATGTCGCCCACGAGACGCGAAGCACTCGTCGAGCTCAGCGCCCTGCTCGCCATCCCTCTCGTTCGATGGCCGGAGCGGCTCGCTGATCCGCTCGTCGGCACCATCGCCGATTATCAAGCGGGGCGCGCACGGCGCGACTGGAGCGCGGCCGAGGTGACCAAGCGGGCCATCGACCGGTGCAATGCGTGGAATGGGGCGCTGCACGCGATCGACGAGCTCTCGCCGACGGCGTTGGACGATGCGCGCGCTTCCGACGCGCGCGCGCGGAGCGGAACCCTTCGCGGTCCGCTCGACGGCGTTCCGGTGTTCGCAAAGTCGATCTACGACATGAACGGCCTGCCGACGACGGGGTCGAGCGCCGAGTGGGCGAGACTCTTTCCTGGCGCGGTCGCGCGCGACTCGCTCGAGGTCGCGCGCATGCGAGCGGCGGGCGCGATCGTGCTCGGCAAGACAGCGGCCGACGACTTCGCGTATCACGGCAACGGCACGAGCTCTCTCACCGGCCAGGTACGCAATCCGTACGACCCGTCCGGCGCGAAGACCCCCGGCGGCTCGAGCGCGGGTTCGGCGGTTTCGGTGGCGTGCGGCGTCGCCTTCGCCGCGCTCGGCACCGACGACGGCGGATCGAATCGGATTCCGGCGCAGTTCTGCGGCATCGTCGGCATGAAGCCGACGTTCGGGCTCGTCCCGCGCACCGGCGTGATCCCGACGTGGCCGTACCTCGACGCGCACGGCCCGCTCGCGCGCCACGTCGCCGACGCGGCGTTGCTGCTCGACGCGATCGCGGGGCCCGACGCATCCGACGGTCTGGCGCTCACGACGCCCTGGACACGCGGCATCCTGTCCGCGTTGCGCGACGACGCACTCGCCGGCGCTCGGCTCGGCCTCGTCGACGCGCACGTGCCTCGCACGCAGATGAGCGCGGAATCGCTGGCGGTTTTCGATCGCGCCATCTCCGACCTTCAAGCGGCGGGCGCGTTGGTCGAGCCGTGCGCGCCAAGCGTGACACGCGCGACCGTCCGCGATCTCTTCGCCCAATCCGCGAAGGATCGCGGCGACGTTCAGCCGAACGCGAATTCGCCGGCGGCGACGGCGAACGCGCTGTTCAGGTATTTCCAGACGCACGGCGGCGATGCGACGCGCGACGTCGAGCGCGGGCTCGCCGCGTATCGCGCGTTCTACGACGTGCTGCCGAAGGAGTGGGCGGACATGTCGCGCCTCATCGACCAGCCGTACGAGCGCGACCCGGCCGGCATGTCCTTCGCCCGATCGCGCGAGACGGCCATCGCACAGCTCGCGGCGACGTTCCGCGCGCAGCGCATCGACGCGATGATCTATCCGACCATGCCGTTCCCGGCGCCGCGCGCCGTCGACCCGTGGCCCGACGTCCGCACGACGCTCGGCTACGGAAACTGGATGGGTTTGCCGGAGGTGTCGGTGCCCACCGGACTCGGTGCCGACGGCATGCCGGCGGGCAACATCTCGTTCGTCGGGCTTCCGGGGAGCGACGCGCGTGTGCTGGCGCTCGCCCACTCGTATGAACGTGCGTCCTCGAGATTCGTCGCGCCGCCCTCGCCACCACGGCTGGGCTGATTCACATCAGACAGGCTGCGCCAGGCCGGCGGCCGATCGGCCGTGCGGATCCTGCGTCGCGCGGATTTCGTTCACCATTTCGAGCGCCGATTTCGTGCTCGGCGGCAGTTCACGGCTCGACGTGCCGAGCGGCGTCACGCGATCGCCCCATCGCACGAGCAGCGACGCCCAGGTGAGCCCACCGCCGAAGCCAGGCATCAGCATCAACGAGCCGGGCTGTCACGCGACCGGCGTCGAGCGCTTCGACCAGCGCGACGGGCACGGTCGCCGCGCTCATGTTGCCGTACTTCTGCACCGTGAGCATGACCTTTTCCATCGGCATGCCGGCGTACTTTGCCACGGCTTCGATGATCCGCAGATTCGCCTGGTGCGGCACCATGAGACTCACGTCGTCGGCAGCGACGCCGGACTGCGCGAGCACGCGCGACGATGCGTCGCACATCGCCGCGACGGCGCGCTTGAAGATCACCTGACCGTCGAAGTCCCATGCCGTGTCGCCGAGCGTGATGCCGCGCCCGCCGTATCCGAGCCCCACCCCGCGGACGCGCAGTGATGCGCGTGCCTCGGTGTCGCAGCCGAGGAGCGCGCCGACCACGCCGCTTTCGGTATCGGAAGGTTGGAGCACGACCGCGGCCGCGCCGTCGCCGAACAGCACGGCGACGTTGCGGTTGCTCCAGTCGATGTAGCGGCTGATGAGCTCCACACCGATCACGACGGCGCAGCGAACGACTCCGGTGCGGATCATCCCGCTTGCCGCGGTGAGACCGTAGAGAAAGCTGGTGCACGCCGTGTTGAGATCCATCGCCGCGGCGCCTTCGGCGCCGAGCGCTCGCTGCACTGCCGACGCGGCGTTGGGAACCTGTTCCTCGTAGCTGCAACTTCCGTAGACGATGAGATCGACGTCGCGCGCGTCGAGCCCCGCGCACGCCAACGCACGCGCCGCCGCGACGGTGGACATCTCGACCGCCGAGACGTGCGAGATGCGCCGCTCCTTCATGCCGGTACGCGTGGTGATCCACTCGTCCGACGTATCGAGGAACGTGGAGAGATCGGCGTTGGTGAGGACGGCCGGCGGCATCGCCGAGCCCCAGCCGGTGATGGAGGCGAAGCGCATCAAAGAGAACGTAGCCTCGAGTCGGCCACCGCTCAGTTCCTGACGACGCTGATGACGCGAATCAGCCCGTCGCTCATGTTCGACAGTGCCCACGGCCGGCCGTTCGTCGCGCGAAACGTCCCCCCGACCCACTTCGGGCCGCCGCCGACCACGAGCTTCTGTTTCGTGTCCGCCGAGTCGAGCGCGATCACCCAGGTCGTCTTCGCGCCGGCGGCTGGTCGCAGCGTGGCGCCCGGTTCGATTGCCAGGAGGCTCACCGTGATCTGATCCGTGGCCAATGCCGGATGCTCCGTCCCGCCGGAGAACCGAGCCTTCTTGCCGGTCGACGACTCGTGGCAGTCGAGCGGCTTGTCCGCGACGGCGGCCTCGCAGAGGTTGCGCACGCCGGTCTGCGGCTCGAGCAGCTCCACGGTGATGTTGTCGAACGGCGCAGCGCCGGGGTTGCGCGCGATGTGCGCGAACTTGCCGAAACTGTAATGCACGGCCAGGTCGGGCGAGGTGACCGTCGCGTCAGGAGCGCCCGCACGAACGTTGACGAGGGTGCTCGCCCCCAACGCGACCCAGAAATAGTCGGGATCGTGCTCGTGCAGCAGCGTCGTGTCGTGCGGCGGGACGCGAACGCGCAGCACGCGAATCGTCGAGTCCTCGTACACGAGATGATGATGCGGTTCGCGCTGGGCCAACACGGCGCCGGGTATCGATTGAGAGCGCGCGAGAGATGGCGCGGCGAGCGCCGCCGCGAATAGAAAAGCCAGCGCGACAACACGCCGGCCGGAGACGCGTCTTGGAGACATTGTCGAACCCTCGGGAGGGAGATCGTCGCGCCGGCATCGGCCGGCGCGAGCACTCAGACGAGGGCGGCGGCGCGGTCGCTCAGCGATTCAGCCAGTAGGATAGCTTCACCAGGAACGTGTTCGCCGGGTGCAGCCGCATCAAGTCCCGGACGTCGCCGGAGAAATCGTGCGTGCCCTGTGTTGGAACGGAGCCCTGACGCCCCTCGTTCCAGACGACGAAGAGCGTCGATCCGGGCCGGTACTCCCAGCGGAACACGACGTTCGACTGGAATTCCTTGAAGTTGAAGCCGCCGGGATTGTTCGTGACCGACGTGTCGCCGTAGGCCGCGTACCGATCGTCGTACGCGTCCGCCCTCGGCGTAGCCGAAAGCTGGCGAACGTTCGAATACGTGCCCTTCGAGATGAACGGCTGCGTGTACGCCTGGAGCGAGACATTCGGCGTGAAGGTGTAGTTCAGCCGCACGGTCGCCGACGTCGTGGTCTGGTTCAAGTGCGCGAACGTGTAGTGCGTGGCCTTCGCCGAGTCGGTGAAGTGGCCGTACCACTGGTTGTCCGACACGTTGCGCGCGTAGTTGAGCGAGAACGCCGAGCTGAAACGGCCGAGCACCTTGTAGTCGATCTCGGGACCGCCGTTCCATGAGTGGCTGCGGCCGCCGGATCCGACGAACCAGTTCGCGTTGAAGTACGGAACCACGGAGCGCTTGTCGTCGCCGTTGAGGAACATCCACGGCGCGAGGTAGCTGTCTTGTCGTACGGCGGGCCCGCCGCGCGCGGAGCGGTCGTCGTACGTCGTCCCGAGCTGGCCGGCCGTGCCGCCGAAGTGCACGCCCATGTTGTTGCGGAGCGTGATGTGCGTGTTCGTATTGTATGCCGCCTCGAGCGGAAGGCCGTCGGTCGTCCAATACTGCCACCAGTTGTTGTTCCACTGGATGCGGTTGGTGAACGCGCGCTGCTTCCGATCGAAGAAACCCACCCAAGTTGTTGAAGGACTGCTGGTCGGCGCGACGCAGATAGCCGAGGTCGTTCACCTCGAACCCGGCGGAACGGCGCAGGTACGACGTCTCGAACATCAGGTTCTGTCCGGCGACCTTGCCGAAATGGACCTCCTCGGCGTCGCCGTCGAGCGTCGTGCGGTTCGAGTCGAGCGGCAGACCAGCGTCGGGCCGCTGATAGTAGTGCACGGCGTTGGTCTGGAGCGCGAGGATGTCCGCTTGACTCCCTTCCACCCGGCTCTTGTCGAACGCCGCCGTCAGCTCGTAGCGGTTCGAGAAAAGACGGTGGTGGAAATCCATCGCTGCCGCGTAGGCGCTCGACGAGAGGAACGGCGAGGTCCACTGATCCACGCTTCGATTCACCGCGGTGACCATGCCGCCGATCGAACTGTTGCCGCCGCGAAAATCCTGCTTCACCCGCGCGACGGTGTAGTTGGTGGCCGGTTCGTAGGTCGTGTCGCCGGGACTCGACGCGCGCTGCGTCGTCGCGTCGAGCACGCCGAACGTCAGTCCGCTGGGGAATCGCCCGAGGAGCTTCGCGGCGCCGACGATCGTCGTCGGCGCGAGTGGAACGGTGTCGCCGTACGTGCCTGCCAGCTGTGGCGTGCGGCCGATACGGCGGCTGTAGTAGAGCCCCTCGCTGCTGCAGTTCACCTGGCTGCAGTTGACGTCGAAGCGGAATAGCCCGCGGCCGGCGACGAAGAACGGCCGGCGCTCGTCGAAGAAGGACTCGTACGCCGACAGGTTGAGCACGGCCGGATCGGACTCGACCTGCCCGAAGTCCGGGTTGATCGTCGCGTCGATCGTGAGGTTCGACGCGACGCGATACTTGAGATCACCGCCGAGCGTCGCCTCGGAGCGCGTCGTATAGCGGTTCTGCGCGATGCTCGCCGCGTTCTTGGTGACGACGTACGGCATCGCCTCGAGTCGGCGCGGCGCTTCGAGATCGTCGAGGCCGGCGAGCGAGCCGAATTGCGACACGAAGCCGGTCTTCGACTGCCTGAACAGCGGCCAGCTCAGTCGCTCGTTGTAGCGATAGATGTCGCGATCGATCGTGAATCCGAACGTGTGACTCTTGTCGCGGCCGTATCGCAGCTGCGACAGCGGAATGCGAAACTCGGCCGTCCAGCCGAGCGAGTCGATCCGCGTCGCCACGTCCCAAACGCCATCCCAGGCGCTGTCTTCGTTGCCGTCGTCGTAGATCGCTTGGTCCATCTTGACGCCGGCCGCGTTCACGCCGAACTCGAATCCCGTGCGCCGGTCGTGATACGAGTCGATGAACAGCCAGATCATGTCCGACGGCGTGTACGAATCGCGCCGCTCGAGAATCTTGATGATGCTGTCGGGATGGGGATCGAACGCGCGCACGAACACGAACAGGTTGGCGGCGTCGTAGGCGACTTTCGCCTCGGTGCGGAACCGCGGCTCCTTTCCTTCGGTGGGCTGCCATTGCTGGAACGCCGTGATCGGCGGAGCAGCTCGCCAGATGGCGTCGTCGTCCCTGCCGTCGATGACGGGCGCCGTCTCCGTCCGAATGGCGTAGGCGCCCGAGTCGGTCGGCGGCGGTACCGTGCGGCGCGCGCCACTTGCTGGTGTCCGGTTGCTGTATTCCTGCGAGCCTGCCTGCGACTGCGCAACGAGGGCGAGCGCGACGCCAAACGCCAATCGAATCATCCGAATGTCGAGTCTGCTGGAGGGTTGCTCGGCGGGGGAGCCGTCCGGTCAACGCCATTGGACAGACTACGCGCGGATTTGGTTGGGAGGTTTCACCGATATGTCGTAAGCAAATCGTCGTCGCGACACTGGGGAAGCCGCCACAGAGATTTCCCGATGGGGCTTCCATTTGCGCGTGACATCGTTAGCCCGGCGGAAAACAGGACGGGACGTCCTCGCGCGCTGGATGACAATGCGCGGGCGTTTCGGCGTCCACCCCGGTCGGCAAGGCCCTGACACAAATCCGGGAAAGGAGGACACGCTAGGTCCTCGGAAAGTGGTAGATGAAATAGACGACATCTACCTCCGGAGGACTTATGTGGCAGAAATTGGCCCTCGCAGCTGCCGCGTGCATCCCGATCATCGGCTGCGCAAGCGGTGGAACGAGCACGGCGAACCCGTCGCAAGCAGCGGCACCCGCGGTCGCAACCCTGACCGGGCAATCGAGCCTGTTCGGCGCCGCGGCGAGCGATTACAACCTCGTCAGCGTAAACGGACATCGACTCCCATACTCCCCCGAGGTCGGCAACGACGCATCGCTCGGGCCGACGGAAATCGTCAGCGGTGCGCTGACGCTCCAGCCGAACGGCGCGTTCTCGATGTCGACCACGCATCGCGATTTGAAGCCGGCGGGTCAGCGTGCGTTCGAAAGCAAATCCAGCGGTGCCTGCGCGCCCGACGGTGAGGCTTATCGGATGTTCTGGGACGGCGGCGGAGACACGCAACTGGCGATCAGTGGCGACACTGTGACCGTCAACAACGCCGGCATGCTCTTCCGGTACGTCAAGCGTTAGTCGCGAAGGATCTGTTGCTGGCCGCTTAGCCGTCGAAGTCTTGCGACTTGCCATGGAAGGAGCGCCCGCATCTCGGACAATGAATCGGGCCGCTCTCTTCCAGGGCGTAGTCGTACCCGCGTCCGCACGAGCACGCGTCCTCGAGCGACTCGTTACCGCAGCCGATGCAGTAGCGGTCGTCGGCGTCGTACGAACGGAAGCGTCCGCAGACCGAACACCGCTTCGTCATGACCGGTGGAACGCGAGAGTAGCCATCGCCGAAGTGTATCGAGCGCGCTATCGCTGGTCTTTCAGCCAGCTCGCGGGATCGACCGACGCCGGTCGTCCATCCGCTCCGCCGTGGCGAATCTCGAAGTGGAGATGGGGCGGTAGCTCGGGGTCCGACACGCCGACCTCGCCGATGACCTGTCCCTTCGTCACAGTCTGCTGCGCGCGGACGTCGGCCTTATCGAGCGAGCCATAGATCGAGTAGTCGCCTCCACCGTGATCGATGATCACCGTGAGGCCGTAGGTGCCGAGCTGGCCGACGTTCACCACACGGCCCGGCGCCACGGCGGAGACGCTCGTGCCGACGGGCGCGCGAATGCCGACGCCGTTCCAGCGAATCGTCGTATTGCTCGCCGTCTGTGCCTTACCGAAGGTGTAGACGAGCGGGCCGTCCACTGGCCAATCGAGGCGGCCGTAGTCGGTGGTGTGGATGGTGCTCGTATTCAGCGGCGCGTTCGGCCGCGTCGTCTCGAGGCGACGGCGGTCCGCGTCGAGGCTGGCGATGATGTTGGCGAACTGCGCCTCGGTCGCCTTGATGCGCAGGAGCCGGTCTTCGGTGACCCTCGCTTGCGCCCGAGTCCGAGAAAGCGCGGCGCCGCGCTCGTCCTCGAGGGCGCGCAGCTCCGCTTCCTCGCGCGCCTTGTCGCCGCGGTTCACCTCGAGCGCGCTGCGCAGGCCGGCCAGCCGGGTCTGTTCGTGGGTCACGCGATCGTGCAGCTCTTCCACACGCGTGACCAGCGCGCGGTCGTGAAGAGCGAGGATGTGCAGATACTTGTATCGCGCCGCGAGCTCGCCGAACGACCGCGCGGACAGCATGACCTGTGTCGTGAACAGCGGGCCGCGCTTGTAGATCTCCACGAGCCGCGCGTGCAGCGCGTTTCGCTTGACGCCCGAGCTCCTTCTCCGCCGTGGCCACGTTCCTGGTCGCGGACTCGGCCTCGCCGTTGATCGTCGCGAGCTGGTCGTCGAGCGCGCGTACCAGTCGCGCCGTCGCGTCCGCGCGCTCGTTCAAGTTCGCCACCTCGGCGTCGAGGTCGTGGACATTGTTCTGGAGGTCGGCGGCCTGTTGCTCGAGCGCTTCGCGCTCGCGCCGGATTCGATCGAGCGTGTCGCGCTGAGCGCGAATTCTATCGCTTTGCGCCGATGCCGCGCCGGCGCCTACGCTCAGGGTCAGCACGGCCAAGGCAGCGACGACGATCCGCGCGATCCTCATACCTCGCGCAGATGGCGGCCGACCGAAACCACGCTGCCGCCAAACCCCATCACGGCCCCGGAGAGAATGCCGAGCAGGGCAAGGTGGCTGTCGAAGAAGACCGTCTCGAAATGGAGATATTGACCGAGCATTCGCATCGCGACGTAGGTCATTCCGAGCGCGAGCGCGCCGCCGAGCACGCCCTTGACGGAACTCTCTATATGGAAGGGACGGCTGATGTACCCGTCCGTCGCCCCGACGAGCCGCATGATCGAGATCTCGCGGCTCCGCGCCAGCACCGCCATGCGGATCGTCGCGCCGATGATGATCACGGCCACCGCCGCGAACGCGAGACCGAGCGCGATGCCGGCTGCGCCGGCGATGTTTCGCAGCTTGTACAGCTGAGTGATCCACTCTTCGCCGAAGCGAACGTCGTCGACGAAATCGATTTCGTGCAGGTGGTCGGCGACGCGCCGAACGGAAGCAGGGTCGCGATTGCCCGGCTTGAGCTTCACGTCGAGCGAGGCGGGGAGGACGCCGGCCTCGAACACGTCCTTGAACTCGCCGAGCTCCTTTTTGGCGCGCTCGAGCGCCTCGTCTTGCGTGACGATGTCGACCTTGAGCACTTCGGGAAACTTCGCGATCTGGTCGGCGGCGTCCGCGATCTCCTTGTCGGACGTGCTGTCGGCGATGAACGCTCGGATCTCCACGCGCTCCTCGATCCGCTGGAGCGCGGCGCGGATGTTCAGCGCCACCAGCCCGAACAGCCCGAACGCGAAGAGCGAAAACGCGATCGTCGTGATGCTCAGCGCGCTGAGGAGCGGCGCGCGGCGAAATGCGGTGAACGCCGTCTTGAACGACGTCATCATTCGACTTCCAGCTCGACATTCGGCGTTTCGGCCGAGTCGAACACCACTTCGCCGTGATTGAGCTCGAGGCAGCGGTACTCGCTGGACCGCACCAGCTCGAGGTCGTGCGTCGCCATGATCACGGCCGTTCCCGACGCGTTGATCTCACGCAGCAACTGGAAGATTCCGCGGCTGGCGCGGTCGTCGAGGTTGCCGGTCGGCTCGTCGGCGATGAGGACGAACGGGTCGTTGACGAGCGCGCGGGCGAACGCGACGCGCTGTTGTTCGCCGCCCGACAGTTCCTTGGGATACGCCGTCGCCTTGGACGACAGGCCGACCTGCGTCAATGCGCGCGCGACTCGGTTCGCGATGGAACCGCGGGGCGCGCCGATCACCTCGAGCGCGAACGCCACGTTTCCTTCGGCCGTCCGGTCCTCGAGCAGGCGAAAGTCCTGAAAGACGATGCCGAGCCGGCGGCGCAGCTTGGCGACGTCGCGTCGCTTGATGCCGATCGAGCCGTAGCCGCTCACGCGGACTTCGCCCGAGGTGGGGCGCTCTTCCATATAGAGCAGCTTGAGGATCGTGCTCTTGCCGGCTCCGCTGGGGCCGGTGAGGAACACGAACTCGCCCTTGGCGATGCGGAAGGTGGCGTTGTGCAACGCCGAACTTCCCGCCGCGGCGCGGGGATAGACCTTCGAGACTCGATCGAAGCGGATCATGGGCCAACCATTTGACGCACGGTTGTGTCCAGCGTCACCGCGGCGTTGCCGATGGGCCCACGCCGTTGCGGTCAGGCTGCTACCGTGCGCCCGGCTAGCGCAGCGCCTGCTCGATGTCCGCGATCAGGTCCTTTGCGCTCTCGATGCCGACGCTCAGCCGCAAGAAGCCGTCGGGAATCCCGGCGCGGGCGCGTTCGGCCGACGAGAGGTGCGCGTGCGACGTGAACCGGGGTTCGGAGACCACCGAGTCGACCCCGCCGAGGCTCGGGGCGTGGCGGAAGATGCGGATCCGCTGAAGGAACCGGGTCGCCGCGTCCGCGCCGCCGGTCAACTCGATGGCCATCATCCCGCCGAAGCCGTCCATCATGCTCTTGGCCACTTCGTGGTCCGGATGATCCTCGAGACCCGAGTAGTGGACCTTGCCGATCGCCGAGTTCGCGGCGCACCACTCGGCGATGCGCATCGCGTTCTCGTTCTGCCGCGCGACGCGGATGTCCAGCGTCTTGAGTCCGCGCTCGAGCAGCCACGCCGCGAACGGGTCGGGCGCTTGGCCCCACACCATCATCTTCTGGCGCACCTCTTCGATGTAGGGCGCGGTTCCGCACACGATCCCCGCGAGCACGTCGTGGTGGCCGTTGAGGTACTTGGTGGCCGAGTGGATGACGACGTCCGCGCCATGCTCGAGCGGGCGTAGGTTGACGGGACTCGCGAAGGTGGAGTCGACGACGAGGGCGATCCCCAGCTCCTTCGTGATGTAGCTGACCGGGCGAAGATCGATGACGCGGCACGTCGGGTTGATCGGCGTCTCGAGGAAGATCGCGCGAGTCGTCTTGCGCAGGCGCTTGCGCCAGACGCGCGTTTCCGTGGGATCGATCAGCGTGACGTCGATGCCGAACGTCGCGAACTCTCCCGCGAGCAGGCGACTTACACCTCCATAGATGGCGCCACTGGCGAGGAGATGGTCCCCCGGGCGGAGCAGGGCGAGCAGCGCGCACGCGACGGCGCCCATTCCGCTCGAGAGCAGGACCGCGCTCTCGGCTCCCTCCAACGCGGCGACTCGTTCCTGCACGATCTCGGCGTTGGGCGAGTTTCCGTAGCGCGGATACCGAAGCCCGTCGCCGGTGCCGATCTCCTGGTTGAAGTTCACCGACTGAAAGAGCGGATGAACGACCGGCGTGTCGGATTCGTGCGCCGGCGCCCCCGCGTGCACGGCGAGCGTCGCGATGTCGAGCGGGGCGGCGCGAGTCGAGCCTGAGTGACGACGGGCGCGAGGATGGTTAGGCAAAGGCCGTGTTTCTCCGTCCGCGATTGTCGAGGTCAGGCTTCACGACGCGCACGATCTCCGACGGCGAGGCGCCCGCCACGTCACGAAGCACGACGTCGCCGGCGCGCAGGGACTCGTCGATCCGCACCGTCGCCAGCTCACCGCGGCGCGGGCCGTACACCCATGCGAGCTCGCCGTCGTTGAGAAGTCGCGAGCGCGCGTCGCCCGGGTTCAACGTCACCATCGGGCCGCGATCGGTGTCGCCCTTGCGCGTCGCCTCGAGCCGTAGGACGCGCAGCGGGCTGTCGAGCAGTCTCGCTATCCACGAGGTCACGCCTGGAAGTGGCCGACCGCGACGTACTCGTCGTTCGCGCGCATCACGAGGCGGCGGCCGCACAGCGAGTCGAGCATGCCGCGTGCGTGCGTCGAGTCGCTGCCGGTGGCGATCGCGACGTCGTTGGCGTTGGCGGTCCCGAGACGGTAGACGGCTTCCCAGGTGCTCCGCTCCTCGTCGGTCAGGACTCCGGCGACGCGCACGCCTTCGGCGTTTTCGACGGCGAGGGCGAGGCCGTGTCGCTCGAGCGCCGCTTCGATCGCGACCCAGTGGTCCTCGTTGACGCCGCGGAACAGGAAGTACGCATCGCGCGGCGCGTCGTCGGACGAATAGCGCATGAGCAGCTTGGCCACGACTTCGTCGGCGCACGAGAAGTCGATCATCGACACCTGCGAGAAGTCGATGATCGTGAATGCGCGGGCATCGGCGGAGTTGTTTGGATCTGCGAGGAGCAGTTCGATCTGCGTGCGCACCGCGGCGCCCGTCGGACGGGTGACGAGATTCGAGTAGAGGTCGCACTCGAGCGTCTGACGAAGCACGCTGCTCAGATCGATATGGTGCATCATCGCTCCGTCGATCCTCCGTCCATGGCTTCAGGAATGATTACCTGAACTTGGGCGCCAGGGAACTGGGGGAGTCCTTCGACGAGGGGCGGATCGTCGTCCCAGTCGGGCACGATGCCGATTTTGGCGGTTCCGCTCCGCACGGACAGCTTGCCGTGCCAGCGCCCGACGTAGTTCCGCGCGCCGGCGAGCCCGTGCCCGCGGCCTCTCTCGCGAAATCGGCTGACGCCACGAATGACCGCCTCCTCGAGAGCGGCGGCGTCGTCCCAGCGCGTCGTCGGCAGATGCCCCGGGGCGCTTTCAAGAGATCTTCGGAACCCCAGCCCGGCGTCGCATACTGCGATTACCACGACTCGGCGACCGAGACGCTTGGTCCAACGGTAGCTCTGCACGGCGACCCATCCGCCTTGCCCGGCGTGTTCGATGATGTTCTGGCAGATCTCCGACAGCGTCATCGTGAAGCCGAGGATGGCCTTGGACTCGAGGTGCAGCTCGTTCTGGAGAATCCGCTGCGCGCGCTCCTGCACTCGCCCCACGACGTCGTGGACGTCGCCGCTGCGGGTGATCGGCGTGATCTCCAGCAGGACGTTCGACTCACCCGCCTCGCGCCGCTTGGGGTACGAGCCGCGCAGCTCGTAGAGCGATTCCGCGTGGCGGAAGAACGACGTCCGTTCCCAGTACGACGTCGTGTCGTCGAGTTCCGGGACGGCGAGCACCGGCCGCTCTTCACGCGTCTGCGCGAGCGTGAGCAGCGCGGTCAATCCGTAGGGCGACGCCCACCGCACATGCCGCGCGTCGACGAGCAGCTTCGCGTCTGGGGGAAGCGGGGCCAACTGCTCCAGCACCTGTTCGAAGGTGTGCTCGTCGAGCGAGGGTGGAACAGTGATGACCTGAGTCACGTGAGGCTGATTGTTCCCCGGAGATGGTCGGAGAGCCCTGAGGCTCCACGATGCCCGACATTGCGAGCCGCCGCGCGGTGCGCGGCAAGGATGGCGTCGCCAAAGTTATCACCGGCGAGCAGTCGCGAGAAATAGGTCGCGCCCCACACGTCGCCGCAGCCCGTCGGGTCGCCACCTTCGATGATGTGATCCGCGGGCACGATCGACGTGCGCATTGGACCGACGGCCGGCGCGAGCGACTCGAATGGCCGAGGCGAGTCGGGACGCTGCAAGTCGAGACGCTCGAAGTCGGCCGCCGCGAAGTACACCGCGCCACGCTTGGCCAGGGTGACGACGAGGCAACGGACGCCCGCGTGCAGCGCCGTCGCCGCCAGCGCCATCGGATCGGCGGCCAGCATCCGCATCTCGTCTTCGTTCACTTGCAGCACGTCGAAACAGCCGCACCATTCGCGGACGTCCGAGATGGGACGCAGAGTCCGCAGACCGTCGGGCTGCACCGCCCACGCGAGCATGTGCAGGTCGGCGTACATCGGACCCGCGAACGACTGGCGAATGAGCATCGTCGTCTCGAGGTCGAGCTCCCATCCGCTCAAGAAGTTGATGTACAGCGCGTCCAGCCGCGCCGTCTCCAGCACCGGCTTGAGCCCGAGCCAGGTCCACGGCGGCACTCCGCCGTGCATCACCTCGCTCCGCCGCTCGTCGTCGAAGTAGCGCAGCTCGACGCGGTTGTTGGGATAGGGCACGACGATCGGGCGCCCGTCCGCCGCCATCCGCCGGAGCCCGCCCATGAACTGCGCCGCCGCCGGCGCGAGATCCTCGCCGACCTTGATGATCGGAACGATCTCCCAGTCCTCCGGCAGCGCGGCGTCCATTCCGCCGAGCGCGTAGCTGATCCCGCCCCATTCCTCGATCGGGGACGAGCGCGCGTCGCGCCCGTAGATGACGTCCCAAACGATCGAGCCGATCACGCCGACGCGCCGTTTGCGCGTCACGACGCGACTCCGGTGTGGTGCCGATGGTGCACGACGAGTCTCAGTGGCGGAACTGCCGCTTGCCGGTGAAGAGCATCGCCATGTCGTGTTCGTCGGCGGCGGCGATGACTTCGGCGTCGCGCACCGAGCCGCCCGGCTGCACGATTGCGCGCACCCCGGCTTCGGCCGCCTGGTCGACGCCGTCGCGGAACGGGAAGTACGCGTCCGACCCGAGGACCGAGCCGGTCGTCGCGTGCCCGGCGAGCGCCGCCTTGTGTGCGGCGAGAAACGCCGCGTCCACGCGCGACATCTGTCCGGCGCCGATTCCGATCGTCGCGCCGTCGCGCGCCAGCACGATCGCGTTCGACTTGACCGACGCCACCGCGCGCCAAGCGAACAGCAGATCGCGGTACTCGTCGTCGCTCGGCTTGCGCTTGGTCATGAGCGTCCAACCGGTGTCGTCGATGACCGCCGGCGCCCGCTCTTGCACGAGCACGCCGCCGCGCACCCGCTTGTAATCGAGATGGTTGTCCGAGTTCACGACGCTCGCGCGCCCTTCGAGCACGCGCAGGTTCTTCTTGCGGCCGAGGATCTCGACGGCGCCGGCGCTGAACTCCGGGGCGACGATGCATTCGACGAAGAGGCTCGCCACGGCGTTCGCGGTCGCGTCGTCGACGGGCACGGTGAACGCGATCACCGAGCCGAACGCGGAGACCGGGTCGCAGGCGAGCGCCTTCTTGTACGCGTCGAGGGCGGACGCGCCGACGGCGAGCCCGCACGGCGTCGTGTGCTTCACGATCGCGCACGCCGTCTCCGTCGAGAACGGATCGACGGCGAGCAGCGCGCCCTCGAGGTCCAGCAGGTTGTTGAACGAAAGCTCCTTTCCGCCGCGCTGCGTCAGTCCGCCGAGGCCCGCGCCCGGCCGCTCGACGTAAAACGCGGCTGACTGGCCCGGGTTCTCGCCGTAGCGCAACGACTGCGCGCGCTCGAACGAGACGACGATCGTCCGGCGGAAACTTGTCGCCGCGCTCGCGCGCGAACCACGACGCGATCGCCGCGTCGTACGCCGCGGTGTGCGCGAACGCCTTGCCGGCGAGAATGCGGCGCAGCTCGAGGTCGTCGTCGCCCGCGTCCAGCGCCGAGTGCACGCGCTCGTAGTCGTCGGGGTCGGCGATCACCCACACGGACGCGAAGTTCTTCGCCGCGGATCGCAGCATGCTCGGTCCGCCGATGTCGATGTTCTCGATCGCGTCCTCGGCGTCGTGCCGTTCCGCGCCACCGTCTCGCGAAACGGATACAGATTCACGGCGACGAGATCTATCGGAGTGATGTCGTGTTCGGCGAGCGCGGCCATGTGCTCGGGGACGTCGCGCCGAGCGAGAAGCGCGCCGTGCACGGCCGGGTGCAGCGTCTTCACTCGGCCGTCCATCATCTCCGGGAATCCGGTGACCTCGCTGACGTCTCGTACGGTGAGACCAGCCGACCGCAGCGCCTTCGCCGTTCCGCCGGTCGACACGAGCTCCCAGCCGAGCTCGGCGAGCGAACGCGCGAAATCGACGATACCGGCCTTGTTCGGAAACTGACAGAAGTGCGCGAGGCATGGTGCGTGTCAAAATAGCGGGACTGTGGAACGGGTGCGGCGGCGGAGTGCGGAGACCTGGAACGGGGAACGAGGCGGTGTGCGGAGATCGAGGAACGAGTGCGGGGACGGCGTGCGGAGACCTGGAACGGGGAACGAGAAGGAGTGCGGAGGCGACCGGTCGAAGAAGTCACTGCACTACGCCACCGCACTCGTTCCATTCTCCGCACCCCGCCACCGCCCTCGTTCCAGTTCTCCGCACCCCGCCACCGCACTCGTCCCAGTTTGCAGCGCTACGGCTTGCGCGCCGCCGTCGGTGACGTCGGCGCCTTCGCCACCGCCGCAACGATGCGCGTGAGCGATCGCAGATCGCGCAGGTCCATCACTTCGGCCGGCGAATGGCTGTAACGCAGCGGCCACGCGAGCGCGACGTCGATCGCTCCGACGCGAGCGAACTCGGAACCGTCGTTGCCGCCATTCGTCACGCCGACCTGAAGCGGAATGCCGTTCGCGCGCGCGATGCGCATGACGCGGTCGATCTCGTCGGGCGGCGTGACGCTCGAATTGTCGAGCGCGCGCATGACGGCGCCCTGTCCGATCGGCGCGTCGGCGAAGCGCTGGCTCTCGAGCGGCGAATCGGACGACACGAACGTGTCCACGGCATGCACGCGGTGCACCGATGGGCCGAAGATCGCCGCCGCGGCCTTCGCTCCCTCCAATCCGCCTTCCTCGCGGACGGACCACATGAAGATGACTTTGTGGTCCAACTTCGCCGGATCGATCTCGTCGAGGGCGAGAAGCAACGCCGTCACGCCGGCGCGGTCGTCGATCGAGCGTCCCGTGATACGCACGTCGCCGATGCGCGCCGAGCATTTGAATCCCGTCAGCGCGAGCCCGACGTGCACTCCCGAATTCACGAGCTCGACGGAGTCTCGCGCGAACCACGCCGTGAGCGTCGCCGGCTCGCGGTTCGGCGAGCTGTCGCGCGGCACGAAGATGCCGCGCATCGGCCCGGCGCGGGACGCCTCGCAACCGAGCTTGCCGTCGCGCGGCGCTTGGTGGTCGGTCGGCCGATGCAGCAGCGCCGGCTGTCCCTCCCATAGAAACGGAAAGAAAGTGCCGCGCGGCTTGAGCGAGAGCATCCCGTTGCGATCGATGGCGGTAACGACGAAGCTGATCTCGTCCATGTGCGCGACGATGACCGTCGTGTCGCGGTCGGGACCCAGCGCCAGAACGAGATTCCCGGCCGAGTCGACGCGCGCCTGTCCGCGCGCCCACGCCGGGAGCATCGACTGAATCGCGTCCCGCATCGGCTGCTCGAATCCCGATGGCGCGTACACGTCGGTGAGCTTGCCGAGCACTTCGGCGTAACGGGAGAGCGAGTCCTGCACCATGAGCGGCGGCGCGGGCGCCCAACCGTGGCGCACCGCAATCGGTCGCGGCGCGTCCGTTCCGACTGCCCCCGCTCGTGCGACGGCACGAAAGAGCGACGCGATGTCTGCTTCCTGCAGCGTTTCGGTCAGCGTGCCGCCGAAGCGGGCCAATACGCCGATCGACAGTGTGGCGCCCACGTTCAGTCCGGCGAGCGGCGGCCACGGCGCGCGCAACTCGCGCGGCGCCGACTGCATTCGCCCAAGCTCTCCATCCACGACGAACAGCGAGTCCACCCGGCCGAGGCGGCGGATCGCCGACGTGAGTCCGGCCCACGAGAACGACTTCTGCGCGGAGACGATGAACACGGTCTCGCCGCTGCTCGGCTCCCCCCCTGCGCCGCGGCGGCGACCACGGCGGCGCATCCGGCGCGGTTCGACGCCGCCGGGCCGGCGACGAAGTCGCTGAAGCTCCACTCGGGCCAATCGCGCACGACCGGGTCGAGCCGGTCGATGCCCATCTTCGCGACCTCGGCACGCGAGCGAGCGCCGACGTCCAGCCACAGGTTCTCGATCGAGGTCGGCTCGTCGTCCGCCGTGCGCCGGCGCCACAGGTGATTGCTCCGCACGGCGAACACGCCGGACACGTTGTGAGACCGCAGCGGATTGGTGCGATCGACGGCGATGACGATGACGCGCTGCCCTTCGTGGTACTGATCCCACAGCGCGGGATGCTTTCCGTTGCCGATACCGTGCACGCGGAGGTAGCCGTCGTCCGTGACGTCGCTGACGACGTACCCGGTCTCGTCGATGCCGCACGCGACTACGCGCTTGGGCGATCCGCTGCCCGTGTGCTTGACGAGGTTCCCCGTGTCGTCTCGCGTCCAACCGCTCGTCGCGCCCAAAATCCGGTCGGTGGCGAGCCGCTCGTACCCCGGCGTCGCGATGAGCGCGATCCACGTGGAGACCGCGTGCGAGTACGGCGGCGTGGCGAGGGTGTCCTGCGCGCGGACTGACGGCGCTCCCGCCGCAACCGCGAACAGTGCGCCAACCGCCTCAGCGAGCCAGCGCGAGCTCGATGTTCTCGGCAAGTCGGGAATCCTCGTGCGGAAGGAGTGTGAACGCAGGCTTGGTATCGGCTGAGATGGTCGACGGCACGCGCGACGCGAGCGAGACGCGCCCGCCGGCGACCGCGTCGAGCACGCGCGGATAGAGAATGTGCTCGACGCGCAGCACGCGAGCGGCGAGCGTTCCGGCGTCGTCGCTCGCGAACACCGGCACCGGCCATTGTGCGATGATCGTGCCGTGGTCGTACTGCGCGTCGACGAAATGAACGGTCACGCCGCTCACGCGCGCGCCCGATTCGATCACGGCGTGGTGCACGCGGTTCCCGTACATTCCGCGCCCGCCGAACGCCGGCAGCAGCGCGGGGTGGACGTTCACCATGCGCCCCTCGAACCGCGACACGATGTGCGGAGGAATCATCTTCACGTAGCCGGCGAGCGCGATCAGGTCCACGCCGTGTTCGTCGACGAGACGGTCGATCGATTGCGCGCCGCCTCGCGTCTCGGGCGACAGCACCATCGACGGAATACCGCGACGCTCGGCGCGCTCCAGCGCTCCGGCGGTCGATCGATCGGTGCCGACGACGACGACGCTTCCGCCGCGCCGGTCGCCGAGCGCATCGAAATGGTCGAGAATGGCTTGGAGGTTCGAGCCGCCGCCCGACGCGAGCACCGCGATGCGCGAAGTCATCGCGCGGATTCTATTGCCCGCCCGACGGCGCGGGAAGCGCGTCGAGAAAGCGGGTCTACCGCCTCGCCGAGTGAATGCGCGACCTCCAAGCCTTCGGCGCGAACGCGCTGGCGATCCGCGGGCGGCGAGGACGCCACGTCGAGGAAGATCGGGCGGCCGCCGAGCGCCGCGGCCGGCGCGACGTCGCGCCAGCGGTCGCCGATGAACACCGACGCGCTCGGGTCGATGCCCAGGTCGGCGATCGCGTCGCGAAACAGTTTCAACGCGGGCTTTCGGCAGTCGCACGGACCGGTGATCTCCGGAAAGTGCGGGCAGACGTACGTCGCGTCGATCCGGGCATTCTCGCGCGACAGGAGTTCGTCGATCCGCCGTCGCACCAAGTCGTAGTCGTCGGTCGAGAGCCATCCCCGCGCGATCCCCGACTGGTTGGTCACCACGACGACGATCACGCCGGCGCGATTGAGCCTGGCGATCGCTGCGGCGGCGCCGGGGAGCAGCGCGACGTCGTCCGGATCGCGGATGTAATTGGCGTCGTGGATGATCGTGCCGTCACGGTCGAGGAACGCGCCGACAGACCCGCCGCTCACGCGGAGGCCGCCTCGAGCGCGGCGCGAACCGCGCGTACCAACTCCTCCTCGTCGGTCACGAACACGGTTCGCAGGTCGAGCACCACCATCCCCTCGGAGATGCGCGCCACGATCGCCGGATCGCGCCCCCTCAGGCGTCGCTCGACTTTCTCCGCCGGCGCGTTCACCCGCAGCGCCGCCGACAGGATCGTGGCCGTGGGAAACGCTCCGCCGCCGACGCTCGACACCGTCTCGACCACGCTCACGCGCGGATCCCCGATGGCGGCGACGAGCCGGTCCGCGCGCTGCTTGAGCGTCGCGACGTCCGCGGTCAACTGCGCCAACGCCGGAATCTCGCGAATGGCGCGCGCCGGTTCGCGGTAGAGCGCCAGCGTCGCCTCGAGCGCGGCGAGCGTGAGCTTGTCCACGCGGTACGATCGCGTGAGCGGATTCGACCGAATCCGGTCGATGATGCGGCGCGTGCCGAGGATGAGTCCAGCCTGCGGCCCGCCCAACAACTTGTCGCCGCTCATCGTCACGATCGACGCGCCGGCTCTTCATCGCGTCGCGAGCCGTCGGTTCGCCGACCAATCCATACGCCTCGAGCGACGTCAGGAGCCCGCTCCCGAGGTCGTACAGCACCGGCACGCCATGCTCGGCGCCGAGCGCGGCGAGCTGGTTGGCCGAGACGTCGGAGACGAAGCCGGACTGCTCGAAGTTGCTGCGATGGACCTTCAGGATGATGGCGCCATCCGCTTCGAGCGCGCGTCGATAGTCGGCGAGGTGCGTGCGATTCGTCGTGCCGACTTCGACGAGCCGCGCGCCGCTCCGTTCCATGATCTCGGGAATGCGGAAGCTCCCGCCGATCTCGATCAGCTCGCCGCGCGACACGATCGCCGTGCGGCCGTCGGCCAGCGTGTTGAGCGCCAGCACCAGTGCCGCCGCGCAGTTGTTCACGACCAGCGCGTCCTCGGCGCCGGTGAGCTCGCGAAGCAGAGATGCGCAATGCGAGTAGCGCGACCCGCGCTGGCCGCCCGCGACGTCGTATTCGAGATTCGAGAATCCTCGCGCCACGCGGTCGATCGCGTCCAGCGCGACGGCGGCGAGCGGCGCTCGGCCGAGGTTCGTGTGCAGCACGACGCCCGTTGCGTTGATCACGCGCCGCAACGAACGACGTGTGGCGTCGTCCACGGCATTCGCCACGGCCGCGGTCCATCCCTCGGCGTCGGCGGGAGGCTCGGCGTGCGACGACCGGACCGACGCGATGGTCCGCCGAATCGCGTCGACCACCACTCCGCGAGGAACGTGCTCGAGCAGCGTTTGAATTCCCTCGCTCTCGAGGAGCGAGGTGACACTGGGGAGACCTCGTCGTGCGTCCGTCATTTGGGGGGCGTGCTCAGTGCGGTGGCTTGGACGGGGGCGGACGGCCCACGGGCGGGCGGGTCGAATCGGTTGGGGGCCGCGTGCGCGTCGTGTCTTTCGGCGGCGGCTTTGGCAGAGGCGGCTGGAAGGTACGCGTCTGGTCGGCCGCGTGCCCGACGAGGTTTCGAAATCCGCGCGTGTTGATCCGATACGATCTCCCCGGCACGAGCGGCGTGCTCGGAGAGAGCGTGACGACGACGACCCTGTCGGGTGGTAGCACCTTGGGCTTGGCCGGTGGCGGCGGCGGCCGCGCGCCCGGCACACCGATGCCGGCAGGCGGTCGAGGGGGCGCAGCCGCCGGCGGTGGCTGCCCGGCGCGGGCGCGGCTCGTGTCTCTCGCGCGGGCCAATGAATCCACCCTTCGCAAGGAGTCCGCCTTGTGTGTGGAGTCGGCCACTCGCCTGGCGGCGTCGAACCCGGCCGCCCACTGCACACGGTCGACCTGCAGTCGGGTCGAATCGGCGCCGCGCACTTCGATGAGCGCCGGCTGCAGCGGCAGCGCCGGGTCGAGGTACTTGTCGAACGCGACGTGGAGCGTCACGCTGTCGTCGACGGTCACATTGGTGAGCAGCGGGGGCGTCGAATCGCGCTCGATCGCGTCGAGCTCCACGGCCGGGCGCACGTCGGTCACGTGCGCGACGGTCGTATCCCACTTCTCGTTTCGATCGACTTGATGGTTCGAATTCTGGTCGATCAGACCGCGAATGAGATAGGTGCCGGTGTCCAACGGCCCGATCTCGAAATGTCCGGTGGTGTCGCTCACGCCGACGAACTTGAGCGTGGTGTCGGACCGCAACATCGCCTCGACGTACGCGTTGGGCACGGTGTGCTGTGCCGCCCAATCGAATACGACCCCCGTGATGCCGAATCGCGGAATCGTCGGACCGGTGGAGAAGACGATCATCGCGCCTTCCTTGCGCACGTTGCCGCGCAGGTCGGCCAAGCCGGGGAACATCGTCACGACGTACGCGGTGTTCGTCCGAAACTGCCCGTGAAGCTTGATGGTGATGCGGCTGCGATGCCACGACACGTCGGGATCGCCGTTGCGCGGCGAGACGAGAAACAACTTCGACAAGTCGGTCGCGCCCAGCGCTTGCTGCGCGACCACCTCGTCGAACTGAAAGTCGATCTGTCCCGGCCTGACGTTGAGCTGGCCCGAGTCGGGCTTGACCGAGAGAATCACGGGCGGGTCGTGATCCTCCGGCCCGCCCGGCGGCTGGCCGGCCGACGCGCAGGCCACCACGAACCAACCCGCGGCGACGGCGATCAGCCGCCGCACAACGATCGGACCCGTTCTGTGAGTTGGTTTCGCTTCGATTTCATCTCGTCGAGGATCGCGCGATCGCTGGCGACGACGTCGGCCGGCGCGCGCTCGAGGTATTTCGCGTTGGATAGACGAGCCTCGCGCGACCCGATCTGCGTCGTGAGCTGCGCCACCTCCGAGCGAAGGCGCGCGCACTCCTTCGTCACGTCGATGAGTCCCGCGAGCGGCACGATCACCTCGGCGCCGCCCGAAAGCACGGCGTGCGCCGCGGCGCTCACCGGCACGCCGTCGGCGATGCGCACGTCGGCGCGCGTCAGGCGGCCGACGGTCGCCGCTTCCTCGCCGAAGATGTCCTGGAGATCCGCGTCGCCCGCGCGCAGAACGACCTCGATCGACTTTCCCGGCGCGACGTTGTTCTCGGCGCGGATCTGACGAATCGCCAGCACCGCTTCGCGCACCAGCTCGAATTCCTCCGCAACTTCGGGGTCGCCGGTGAGGATCGCTTCTTCTTCCCGGGCTCCGCGCGCCAGGTAGTCCGGCCACTCGGCGGTCGCGAGAAACGTCCCGTCCTCGTGGCCGGGCAGCTTCTGCCAGAGCGCCTCGGTCACGAACGGCACGATCGGATGCAGGAGACGGAGCGCGTAGTCGAACGTGTGGACCAAGACGGCGCGCGCCACCTCGCGGTCGTCGCCGCCCGCGTCGAGCCGGCTCTTGAGCGACTCCAGGTACCAGTCGGCGAGCTCGTTCCACACGAAGCGCCGAGCGGCCTCCGCGTACTCGTTGAGGCGGAGCCCCGAGTTGCGCTCGAGCTCCCGCCACACGCGCTGATCCGGCGAGTCCTTTTCCACCTCGGGGCGCAACGGACCGATCGCGACGTCGCACTGATCGATCGCCGCGCGAAGCCGATGCAGGATCCAGTGGTCCGCGCGAGTGAGGGCTCCGTCGCGATTGTCGACGCGATGTCTGCATAGAAATCACTAACCCGCCTGACGGGCTCGGTTCCCACCCGGTCGAGCAGGAACCGGCCGATGTTCCAGAGCTTCGTGACGAAGTTGCGCCCCGTCGCGAACGACTTGTCGATGTCGGCCGGGTCGAGGATCACGTCGGCGCCCATCCCCATTCCGGCGACGAGCGTCCACCGCAGCGCGTCGGCTCCATAGAGCTTCACGACGTCGAGCGGGTCGATCCCGTTACCGAGCGACTTCGACATCTTGCGGTGCTGCGTGTCGCGCGCCGTCCCGTGCAAGTAGACCGTGTGGTACGGCGCACGACCCATGAACTCGTAGCCCGCCATCACCATGCGGGCGACCCAGAAGAAGAGGATCTCCGGCGCGGTCACGAGCGTGTCGGTCGGGTAGAACGCGTCCAGATCCGGCGCGGTCTCGCCGGGCCAGCCGAGCGTGGAGATCGGCCAGAGCCACGAGGAGAACCACGTGTCGAGCACGTCCTCGTCCTGGCGCGCGGGACACCCGCAGTGCGGGCACGCCGTGACGTCCTCGCGGCTCACGATGATGTTCTGCGGCGAATCGCATTCGTCGCAGTACCACACCGGAATGCGGTGTCCCCACCAGAGCTGGCGCGAGATGTTCCAGTCTCGGATGCCCGTAAGCCAGTTCTCGTACACCGCTTCCCAGCGCTCCGGCAGAATGCGGATCGCTCCCTCGCGGAACCCGGCGAGCGCCGGCGCGGCGAGCGGCGCCATCTTCACGAACCACTGGTCCGAGAGGCGCGGTTCGACCACCGTGTCGCACCGGTAGCAGTGCCGCACGGCGTGCTGGTGTGCTTCGGTCTTCTGCAGCGCGCCCGACGCGCGCAACAGCCCGACGATCTTCTCGCGCGCCTCGAACCGATCCAAACCGCTGATCGATGCCGGCACGCGGCCATCGGCGTCTTTCACCTCGCGCACGACCGCGTGCTCGTCGATCACGATCGGCATCGGCAACGAATGTCGCTTGCCCACCTCGAAGTCGTTCGCGTCGTGCGCCGGCGTGATCTTCACGACGCCTGTGCCGAATTCCGGATCGGCGTAGTCGTCGGCCACCACGGGGATCGACACGTCCACGATCGGCAGCCGCACCGTCTTCCCAACGAGATCGCGATACCGATCGTCGTTGGGATTCACCGCGACCGCGACGTCGGCGAGCATCGTCTCGGGGCGCGTCGTGGCGATCGTGAGCGAGCGACCCGGTTGCCCGTCCACCGGATACGCGATGTGATAGAGCGTCCCCGGCTCGTCATGGAACTCCGCCTCCTCGTCGCTCAACGACGTGAGGCAGCGCGGACACCAGTGGATCACCCGATAGCCGCGGTAGATCAGGCCGCGCTCGTAGAGCCGCACGAACGCCTCGCGCACGGCGCGCGACAGCTCCGGCGACAGCGTGTACGCCGTGCGCGACCAGTCGGCCGATGCGCCGATGGCTTTGAGCTGCTGAAGGATCACGCCGCCCGTCTCTTCGACGAACGCCTCGGTCCGCTTGACGAAGGTTTCGCGGCCGAGGTCGTTCCGCGTCTTCCCCTCGGCGGCGAGCATCTTCTCGACGACGTTCTGCGTCGCGATGCCGGCGTGGTCGGTGCCGGGCACCCACAGCGCGCCTGTGCCCCTCATGCGCGCCCAGCGCACGATCACGTCCTGAATCGTGTTGTTGAGCCCGTGACCGACGTGCAGGATCGCCGTGACGTTCGGCGGCGGCATGACGATCGTGTACGGCTCGCTGTCGCCACCGACCCTGTCCGACTCCGAGGCCTCGATGTGAAAGCAGTTGGCGGCCAGCCAGGACGCGTAAATCTCCGGCTCGGCCGACGCGAAGTCGAAGCGATCAGGGAGTTCGGACATAGTCCTGAAAAATACAGCGTTCGGCTAACGGCTTGCCGCCGTTAGCCGAGGATATTGCGAGGGGGGCCTGACCGACTCGGGATTACGGGGCGGGCGGCGGCTCGTCGGCCCGCACCGGCGGCTCGCTCACGGTCCGCTCGACGTCGCGCGCCGACGTGCTCCGATGGCGGCTCTGCGACGACTCGTGATAGCGTGGCTCGTGGATGCCGGTCACGATGCGATTCACGACCGTGGTGACCCCCGGGACGCCGCGCGCGATCGTAACGGCGTGCTGGGCCTCCTGCGCCGTGTCGACGACGCCGGCCAGCTCGATCACGCCGATGCGCAACGAACCGATGTCCACGGCGCGCGTCGAGAGGATCGGGTCGTTGCGGAAGGCCGTGAGCACGCGCTCTTCCAGCGTGACGTCGGCGTCCTCGCCCTCGTAGTCGTCGTCGGAGTACGCCGATTCCTCGAACTCGGCGGCGTCCTCGTAGTCCTCGTCCAGCTCGTCCGCCACCGCTGGGGTGTGCGCGCCGCGAAGGCGTTCGTGCCGCTCCTCGTCCGCGTGCTCACCCTCGATCTCGGCGCGGTCGCGCGTGCCGACGCTCTGAGCCAGGAACATTCCGGCGGCGAATCCCGCGAGCGCGCCTACGACCGCGCCGAGAATAATGCCGGATTTTGAGTCGTCGTCGTCGCGATAGCGAAATGGTGACATGGCGCGCGAGCCCTGTGGCGGAGGTTGTTCTACAACGATAGGTTACGCTGTTGGAAAGCGCGAGGGGCGTAGCGGCTGGGCGTGCAAGAACAAGGCCCGCGGCGCGAGCGAGTCTCGTCGTTCCGGAACCCCCGCGCGCGTGACGGACACCGACTTTCCGACGCGAAATTCATGATCGATCAGACACCCCCGTCCCCATCCTCGAATGGGGACGCGCTCACACTCATCCTCCCCGACGGCTCGACACGCCACGTGCCGCGCGGCACGCTTCCCGCCGACGTCGTCCGCTCGATCGGTGAGCGGCTGCTGCAGGCGGCCGTCGCCGTAGAAGTCGACGGGCAGATTCAGGACCTCGCCACGCCGCTGCGCGCCGGCGGCTCGTTCCGCGTGCTCACCGACCGCGACGCGTCATCGCTGAGCGTGCTCCGGCATTCCGCGGCGCACATGCTGGCCACGGCCGTGCGGCGCCTCCGCCCCGACGCGAAGATCGGCTTCGGCCCGGCCATCGACGAAGGCTTCTACTACGACTTCGAGGTCGCCCAACCGTTCACGCCCGAGGATCTCGCCGCGTTCGAGAACGAGATGCGGAAAGTCTCGGCCGACAAATATCCGTTCGTCCGCGAAGAGGTGAATCGCGCCGAAGCGCAGCGCCGCTTCGTCGACGACCCGCTCAAGCTCGAGCGACTCTCCGAGCTGGGCGACGACGAGGTCATCTCGACGTACACCGACGGGCCGTTCATCGACCTCTGTCGCGGCCCGCACGTGCCCGACACGTCGCGCGTCAAACACTTCAAGCTGACGCACACCGCGGGCGCGTATTGGCGCGGCGACTCCAAGCGCCAGATGCTGCAGCGCATTTACGGCACCGCCTTCTTCAAGAAGGACGAGCTGGACGCGCACCTCGCCCGCATCGAGGAGGCGAAGAAGCGCGACCATCGCGTGCTCGGCAAGCAGCTCGACCTGTTCATGATGCATCCGTTCTCGCCCGGCGCCGTGTTCTGGACCGAGCGGGGCACGGTGTTGTACAACGCGATCACCGATTTCATTCGCGAGCGCCAGCGCGACGATTTCAACGAGATCAAGACTCCCCTGTTGTACAACAAGGGGTTGTGGGAGATCTCCGGTCACTGGGGCAAGTATCGTGAGAACATGTTCCTCGTGCTCGACACCGAGACCAAGGAGCACGACTTCTCGCTCAAGCCCATGAACTGCCCGTCGCATTATCTGTTGTATCTCGCGAAGAAGCATTCGTACCGCGAGCTGCCGCTCCGCTACGTGACGTTCGACGTGTTGCACCGGAACGAGCTGACGGGCGCGCTCTCCGGCCTCACGCGCGTGCGGCAGTTCCAACAGGACGATTGCCACGTCTTTTTGACGGACGACCAGATCAAGGACGAGGTGCGCTTCCTCGTCGAATTCATCCTCGGCTACTACGAGACGTTTGGCTTGAGCGCGACCGTCCGGTTCGCGACGCGCCCCGAGGTCCGCATCGGCGACGACGCGCTCTGGGATCGCGCCGAGTCGGCGCTGCGCGCCGCGCTCGAGGCGACGGGGATGGCGTACGAGCTGAAGCCGGGCGACGGTGCGTTTTATGGTCCAAAGATCGACTTCGACGTCACCGATTCGATCGGCCGCGCGTGGCAGCTCGGCACGATCCAGCTCGACTACAACAACCCCGAGCGCTTCGACCTCGAGTACGTCGGCGAGGACAACACCAACCATCGGCCGGTAGTGATCCATCGCGCCGTGAGCGGCTCGCTCGAGCGCTTCATCGCGATCCTCATCGAACACTTCGCGGGCGCGTTCCCGGTCTGGCTCGCGCCAGAGCAGGTGCGCGTGTTGCCGATCACGGACGAATACGCGCGAGTACGCGAGCACGGTGCAGAAGGCGCTCCACGACGCCGGCGTCCGCTCACACCTCGACTCGCGCGCCGAGACGCTCAAGTACCGCGTCGCCGAGGGCGCGCGGATGAAGGTGCCGTACATGCTCGTCGTCGGCAGGCGCGAGGCGGAGCAGGGCACTGTGGCGGTCAACGTGCGGGGCGCGGGCAAGGAGCAGAAGCCGAACGCCATCCCGCTCGACGAGTTCGTGCGGCGGGTCGTCGAAGAGAATCGGGTGCGGTCGT
>CAWJXW010000004.1:0-437476 GCA_963846925.1 uncultured Gemmatimonadaceae bacterium
CTGAGAGGCTCGCTGTAGTGTTTGGCGATGTAGCCGAGCGCGCGACGTAGGCTTCGATCGCGATGAGCAGGTACCGGCCTCTCGACAGCATCGATGATGTCGGCGACCGCACGCCGATAGGCTGTAAACGATTCGGTCACGGTGCGCGCGTCGTGCGCGGCTGTGCTGGAGGGCCGCTGCGCATGTCGTCGAAGCTCTTGTGCTCGAGCATTCCACTGGCGAGAAGCGTTTCGGCCATGTCGCTCGAATCCCGGCTTCCAAGTGCACGCGCGCCGGGTCGAGGCGATGACCCGAATGCAGGGCGACCGCCTCGAGATACCAATCGAAGCGCGGCCGAGAAGAACACCCGCTCGTTCTTCCACCGACTCGGCAAGCCGCTGCCGGAGCTCACTGAGTGCCGGCAGCGGCCGCGCTGACCCCGGGTTTGACTTGTGCCACGCGTGCTCCCTGCGAGAGCGCGCTTTCCGCGGCCTCGAGCGCGGCTTGGTAGTGTTCACTGAGCGTGGCCGTCGCTGGTAGGGAGCTCAGACCGAGGTGCAGTCGGAAGCCGAACCCTCCGCCAAAGTCGCTGCCTTGTCGCCCCAATCGAGAAGCCGTTGGCGTCTGCGTTGGCTCGTGCCGGCTTGTCCCGATACGAAGACAACACCGTGATCGCCGACTTGGCCACGAATCGCTTTGCCCATCGTGCGTGCCAGCCCAACACAAGCGCGCCGAAAGCGTCGTGGCCCAGCACCTCGTCCACCGGCTCGAGCTCGCGCTTTCGTACCAAGAGCCCCACCAGCGCTTGGTCGGCTGCGGACGGGAGGCCGAGCCGGCGAATCGCGTTGGTCAAGGCGGGTCGGGACCACAGACGGCTGGTGCGTTCGTCGACCATCAATCGCACGGCGTCCCACGTTTCGGTCGATGGATCGCGCTTCTTCGAGCTCGCCGCGAAGCTTCTCCATTTGCTCGAGCAAGGGACGCCCCTTGGTCTTGTCCTGCCATCAGACGCGAAAGGAGAGTCAACAGCCGCTGAAAGGTTGCCGCTTGTGCAGCGTCGAACAGCAGCGTCGAAAGCGTTACCGAAAGGTAGTGAGCGAATTCGGGATCGCTCGGATGCCCCTGGCGACCCGTTAGCCACCTCCAGCGCTCCAGGATCTCCGCGCCCGTCGAGCAGACGGTAGAAGAACGGGCCGGTCGCCGGAATCGCAAGCAGCTTTTTCGCGCGACGATCGGAACGAACCAATCCGAGAAACCTGCGTGGCTTCCGAGCACCGCTTCATGTCGTCGTCGGACGTCGGCCAGGCATCGAGCGTTGTACTTGTCTCGTTCGCGCTCGACGCCGTGCTGCAGCTCGAACTGAATCACATTGGTGGCGGTGTGGATCGGTCGCCACTCTTTTCCATCCAACAGAGCCGCGCCCACCCGCAACTCTTCGAACACATTGGCGAGCGCAGGAGCCAGAAGCGAGTGCGGGCCAATCACAGCACCGCAGTATGACAGGCACCTGGAGTGAAGTATAATCAGGAGACCCCATGACCTCAGCCACTTCTCTTCGACTTTTTACAAGCTTGCGGCATCGGTGCGTGGCTGGCGTTCGCCGTGGCATGTGGAGGCCGAGTCACCACCGACTCGAACAGGCACTGGCAGCACCGGCGGTACCAGCGATCCCGGCAACTCGACGACCACTGGCGACACGACCACCACCACCACCACGACCGGTTACATGGGCGATACCGGTGGCGCCAGCAACAGCAGCAACGTAGGCGGCGATAACAGTTCGGGGACCTCAGGCGCTTTCACCGGCGGCGGCGGTGCGACTGGCGCAGGAGGCACCGTCGTATCGTGTATCGGCGCGTGCGACGCTGTGGCCTGCGGGCCCGGTTCGTACAGCTATACGTTTCCGGGCGCGTGCTGTCCCACTTGCGTCCAGTGCAACGTCCCGTGCCCTGCATGCCCGCCCGGTACGCGTCCCCAAGCGGTGCCCAATCAGTGCTGCGGCATGTGCGTGGTCGACCAGCAGCCATCGTGTGACAGCGGCCGCATGAGCTACGAAGCCTTCCGGTCGCAGCTCTTGGTCAAGTACGGCGCGCCCGGTTGCACGATCGACAACGATTGCGTGCTCGCCAGTGAGATCAATCGTTGCGTGGCGCGCTGCGGCGTTGCGCTGCCGGTAGTGACGTCCGGTGATTGGAAGTCGAACACGATTTCGTACGCCGACGCAAACTGCTCGAGCTGCCCCGTTTCAGATCCAATACCCTGTGCCCCCTTACCGGCGCGATGCGTCGTGGGCAGATGTTCCCTTGGGTATTCGTCGGACAACTCCGCACTAACGTCGCGCGAAACGAGATACCTTCAGAAGTACACCGAGAGGCTGCCGAGCACCGTTCTCGGGGGCGCCGCGGTCGAGTGCGTAGTGAGCGATGCGGGTTGCTGACCCGGCGAGAAGCTCCAGTTGGAAACGTAGATCTTCCTGATCGTCGGCGTAATTTTCACCCAGCACGTTGTAAGCGTCGATTCCGATCTCAATCGAGCCACAACGCAGCGCGGTGTTCGCGTTGAGCACGTGATTGGCGGGCCCGGTGATGCTGTCGGTCAAACGCCGGCCCGCGAGCAGCGTGTAGCCGAGGCCCAGCCGACCGGTCACCGGTTTCTCATCGAGCGTGCCGACTCTGCCTCGTGCGGTCGTATCGAGCCTTAGCAGCGACCGAGGGGACATTCGGAACATAGTGAGAGATACCTGGTATTCGAGTGGCGAATACCGCGTTCGAGACCGAGACCGCGGTCGAAGCCAAGAACCAATCGAAGGGTTTGGCCACGATCGGATCCGACCAATCCTTTTCGAATGCTCTCGTTCTGTCTCTCGAGGCCCCCCGACGTTGCCTCGAATACGAGCTCATTGCCGACCCGAGTCTCGAAAACAGAGACTCGCGTCGAGTACCGCTCGTCAGGGAGGGCAAATCGAAGGCCCGCCTCGACCGACCGCACGCTGGAGTACGGCTGCGAGCTTCCCGCCGGGAGGCGCTCCAGCGTCGAGCGAGCGAAAACCTTGTCCGAATGACACGCACCGGCGTGATCCATCGAGCGATCTCGTACTCGGCGGTCGCGTGCAGCCCGGGTGCAACGCCCTCGCGCTGATGGGGGGAAGTGCCGGTGTCGATCAAGCCCGCCAGGTGATCGTCGATCGAAACAGAAAAGAAGATCCACCCGAGGACCACCGGAAATGCGCAGCCTCTTCCAGAAGCGCATATCCAGATCGAGGTAAGCGCCGGCATCCACCGTCTGGATCCCGGAATCGATCCGGCGATCCCACACGGTCAAGTCGCTCGGCACGAGCAGACTCTTGGCTTGCTCGGTGTGCCCGCCCCGCAAGTGGACCCCCGGCTCGACAACCACCGCGACCACGTCGCCCAACGTCATGGGCGCGGTGCGAACATTCGCCATGAGCCCCGCCGCGGCTTCGCGGTTGGTCGTCTCGAAGAGATCGCCGAGCCCGAACCTCGCCGGATCGATTTGCGAGACCTCGACGTTGCCGCTGAAGTTCTGTCGATCGCGAAACGTGGTCCACATGAACCACGATGAAAACGCCGCGCGCGCGCCGTCGATCCCGGTGTGGTCGATCTCGTCCGCGACAATCACACGCGAAGATCGCACTCCCTGACCCTCGGCGATGTACGGGTACGAGTCGTAGAAGCCGAGACGGTTCGCATCGACGTCGTCCTGACGGACCACTCCGGCCAACTCCGAGCGCGCGCTGTAGGCCGTCGCCAAGATTCGCATATGATCGCGAGGCCCCAGATCGAAGCCGTACTGAGCGTTCGCCGATGTCGAAAGGCCAGCGCGGCTCTGACCAAATCCGTTCGTCTTGCGAACCGAGATCGCGGCAAAGGTGTCCTCATCGGCTTCTTGGGGCGCGGCGATGGCGACCAGTCGCGCTTGGCCAAACGATCCGTAGCTGGCGCCGAGCCGGTAGCCTCGCTCAGGGACCCCAAATCGAAATATGCGCTACCGACGATGGCGGCGTCTCCTTGTCGAGGATCGAAGGGACCTTCCAGCACACGGATGCTTCGCACCACTTCGGGGATGATGAAGTTGGCATCGGCGTAGCCTTGCCCCTGAATGTGCAGTGGATTGTTGATGGGGATCGATCCAACGCGCATCTCGATGCCCGATCCGTGATCGAGATCGAAGCCGCGGAGGTACACGTCATTGCCGACGCCCTCTCCGTCTTCGTGGTCGACGAAGAACCCCGGCGCCGCGGACAGCATCTCGCTCGTCCGTTGTCTCGGTGAGGCATCGAGCAGATCGCGCTGCACTCGAAAGTCGCCAAGTCCGCGGGGGGAGGCCCATGCACGACCGCGCACCACGACCTCTTGAGCCGGTTCGGCTGGAGCGTGGGGGGTCCGCGCGTGCAACCGATGCGCACAGCAAGGCCGCAGCGGTGAACGCGTTCACCTTTCGCCGTCTTCGCGCGACAAGGATCATTTCACTTGGAACTGTCCGCAGCCTTGCGCTCCCGCGGCGCAGGGCATTACCGCGTCGCCCTGAAGATCCGAATGGAAGTAATAGAGGCCTTCGGGGTTGGGCGTAACGAACATCGTGGTGGCGCTCGCGCCCGGAGCGACGGTCGGTATGGATGCCGCTGGCGGAAAGCACGATGTGGTCGGGCAGCCGTTGTCGTTCGGCGTTGCCAAGCAATCGATGACGAAGTCGTGCGGTTTGGTTCCCATGTTGTAGAGAGTCAGGGTGACGTTGGTCATATTTTGCGCGGGAAGGATCGCGGGAGAGAAGCCGACGTCATCCACGGTTAGATCGAAGGTGACGCTACCGCCGACGACTCCATCGGCATCGTCGGGCTGGCACGTGCCCTTGGTCGCGCTGCCGCATGCGTTCGTGCCCACGAATAGGAGCGCGAGACAAGCGCCTCGAAACCCGGGAAGCATGCCGCCGATGGTAGGAGATCGGTGCATTGAGGGGTCGTTACCCGCACACTCGCGCGCGAGAGATGATGTCGCCAGAGAAATCGAAAAAACATAACGAAAACAAATATATGTGAGTGTTCGGCTGAGCGCCGTGTCGCCCTTCTCCGCGTGAGCCGTGTCGTTGCGCCCGCTCGACTGGAGCTTGGAGGGGCCGGCAATGAAAACGCGAATCGAGCGTGGTGCCAGAAGTCGCTTTCGAGCACGGCTCGTCGGCGCTTGCGCGCTGATCGAATTTTGCGGTGCTGGTGCGTGCACCGGTCATGTAGGCGATAGGGTCGCCTCCGATGAGAAGACTCCACCCGGCGCTCTCGCTCCGGTCGTCGGATCTGGAACCGACCCCGGCACGGTTGCGATGCACCGGCTCAATGCGTTCGAGTACGACAACACGATCAACCAGCTGCTCGGCCTCTCGCAGAACATCGCGCAGAAGTCGTTCATTCCCGACGCGAAGGGGAGCAACGGGTTCGATTCGCAGGCCGACGCGCTGACGATGTCGGACGCGGAATTTCAACAGTACTTCGCGGCAGCCGACACACTGGTCGAGCAAGTCTTCGCGAGCCCCGCACTGACGTCCAAGATCGTGACCTGCGCGCCGGCCTCGGCGACCGACGCGGTTTGCCTCGATACCATCATCAAGGACTTCGGTCTTCGCGCGTACCGACGCCCGCTCGCCGACGACGAGGTGAAGCGCCTTCGAGCGTTGGCCGCAGATGCCGTCAAGAACGGACAAGACTTCAACGGATCGGTGAAGCAAATCACGAAGATGATGCTCTCTTCGGTTCCATTTCTGTACCGGGTGGAGCAGGACGCCGAGCCCGATTCTCCGATGCCGCACCGGGTGGCTCCTTTCGAGCTGGCGTCGCGGCTTTCGTATCTCTTGTGGAGCAGCATGCCGGATGCGCAGCTGCTGGCGGCGGCCCAATCGGGAGCGCTCCTCACCGACGACACCCTGCTGAGTGAGTTCGATCGCATGATACAGGATTCTCGTGCGGGTAACTTCATCTCGAGCTTCGCGGGGCAGTGGCTCGGCGCGCGCAATCTCGGCTCTCATCAGATCGAAGCGTCCGCGTTTCCTGTTTTCAACGAGCCGGTGCGCCAGGCGATGGAAGAAGAGCTGACGCTCTATTTCAACGAGTTCTTGAACGGTAATCTCCCATTTTCGCAGTTTCTCACCGCGCCGATCAACTTCGTCAATGGTCCGCTCGCCGCCATCTATGGCGCGAAGAACATCCCTGCTTCGCAGACCACCATGACCAAGGTGACCAGCCTCGACCCGAACCGTATTGGCTTCCTTGGTCTGGGCGGGTTCTTGACCCAATCGTCGTACTCGTATCGAACGGTCCCGACGCTGCGAGGAAAATGGGTTCTCGAGAATCTGCTTGGTCAAGAGATCCCTCCTCCGCCGGCGGGAATTCCGCCTCTCGACTCCGCAGCAACCGCGGCCACCGATACGATGACCCAAGAGGAAAACGTGCGCGCACGGCTTCTCGCGCACCGCGCGATGCCGATGTGCTCGGCGTGTCACTCGCAGCTCGATCCAATCGGGCTCGGGATGAAGAGCTTCGACGGTGTCGGCGCCTACCGGTCGACGTACGGCAATGGCCAGGCGATCGACTCATCAGGCCAGCTCCCCGATGGCGCGAGCTTCACCAGCCTGGCCGAGCTGGCGAGCACCCTGTCGAAGGGCGACCGGCAGACCGAGCTGCTCGGCTTCGCGTCGCAGCAAGTGATGACGTACGTGCTTTCGCGACCGCTCAATCTCACCGCTCCGAACGACACCGATCGCGCCTACCTCACGCAGATTCAGGCAGCGTGGGCAAGTCAGGGCTACGCGTTCAAGGCCTTGCTTCGGACTGTCGTGCAGAATGAGACCTTCCGTTCCCGCCACGGTGGAGTGTGAGAGACCTATGAGCACACGACCGATACCTCGTCGCGCGATGTTGACTGGAGCCGCGGTCGCGCTCTGCCTGCCCTGGCTCGAGACGTTCGCTTCCCGAGATGCCGGCGCTGCGGTGATACCCGTTCGCCGTTACCTGTCGATGTACTTTCCCAATGGAGTCACCAACAACTTCTGGCTGCCGCCCGCCCCCGGCCTCGGTGAAGCATGGTCGATCACGCCAATTCTCGAGCCGCTAGCCGCTTCGAAGCAGCACATGCTCTTGCTCCAGGGTGTTGGTAACTACTCCGCGTTCGGCCCAACCACCATCAGCACGGTGAGCCCGTCACACGGCACCAACTGCGCGGGTGCGTGGCATTGCTTCGACGGGCGCAAGGCGAAGGGCACGGCGATGGGCGGCGGAATCTCGGTTGACCAGGTCATCGCGAAGCAAATTGGCTCGCTCACTGCCCTGCCGTCGCTTCAGATCGGTCTTTCCACGGTGGATTCGCAATGCGATGGCACGCACTGCGCGTACTCGAGAAGTATCTCGTGGTCGGGGCCCGAGGCTCCGCTCTACAAGATCGTCAACCCACAGGCGGTGTTCGATCGTCTGATAACCGCGGGCGCCCGATGGCCGGGCAGTCGAGTATGCCGGCCGCGCCGGATCCCAAGCTTGCTCAAATGCGGGCGCTTCGGAAAAGCGTGCTCGATGCGGTTCTCGACAGTGCTGGCACGATGCGCCCCAAGCTCAGCGCCAGCGACAGGGTCCGCATCGATCAATACATGACCTCGGTGCGCGATCTCGAGAAGTTGGTGGGCGCTCCGGGCATGCAAGTCAGCGGCGGCGGCCCCACCGTTGGTTGCGCTGGAATCGCGCGGCCACCCGAGCCATATGCGAACATGAACGTGCCGCCGGGCTACAGCCGCGACACACACGCCAGCCTGATGATCCAGCTCGTCACGATGGCGTTTGCAGTGCGACATCACGCGAACCATCAGCTTCATGCTCGACGATGCTCGCAGCGACTACGTCTACTCTCAGTTCCGGTGCGGCTTTTCAACACCCCGGCACCGGGTACGATGTCATCGCCGGGGAAGGGAACCTGCGGCGGCTACCACGGCTTGCAGCACGCCGGCGAGAACAACGACGGCTTCGCGACGATCTCGTGGTGGAACGCAGGCAAGGCAAATCAGATGGCCCAAGCGCTGGCCGCCATCCCGGAAGGCGCGGGATCGGTCCTCGACAATACCGTCATCCACTTTGGGAGCGGAATGCATGGCGGCGATCACGATGGTCTCGATCTGCCGATCGTCCTCATTGGCAGCGGTGGTGGGGTGCTAAAGCAGAACGCTTACGTGGCGCTGAGCGGAGATGCCGCCGGTGGTGGAGTCAGACTCGCCGATCTTCATCTCACGCTCATCCAAGAGGTGTTCGGGAGCTCGGTGACGTCGTTCGGAGATCTCGGCGCCAGCACCGGTATCCTGCCCGACATCTTGGCGTAGAGCATGGATCTTCGCGCGCGCTCACTGCGTCACGCCAATGCGACGGCGTGCATCGGCCACGATGTCGAATGGCTTCTGCACGTAGACGTCACGGTGCTGTTCGAGGAAAGTGCGAGCTCGCGTGCCGAACGCTCCCCCGGTCATCAGCACCACCTTCGGCAATCGTTGGGGCGATGTCGTTCCAGCTCCTCGAACAGATCGATGCCCGTAAAGTCTTTCATCATGACGTCGCAGTAGACGAGATCGAGCGCGTCGTCGTGGAGGAGGATGTCCAAGCCCTCACGCCCATCCAGAATGGTGTGAACATCGAAGAGCTCGCCGCTCAGACGCGAGGCCATGGCGCGGGCCACCATCGCGTCGTCGTCGATGATGAGAATGCGAGGTCGGCGGGCCTTTGGCTCGAGCACCGGTGGTGGGGACGACGCAACATGGCGCTCCGTGGTGGCGGGCAAGGTCACCCTGAAGAGTGCACCACCTCCGGGTGCGTCGTGCACCGTGATCTGCCCGTGCAAAGAACGGATGATGTTGCGGCACACGAAGAGGCCCAGCCCGGTACCCGCTCCCACGTCCTTGGTCGTAACGAACGGCTCGAAGATTTGCGATCGCCGCTCTGGCGGAACACCCGGTCCGCTGTCCCAGATTTCAATGAGCGCTCCCGACTCGTGGAAACCGGTGCGTACGCCGATCACGTGGAGGGCAGGGTCAGGCTCGGGAGCGCTTGCCAGGCATTCATCAGCAAATTGACCAAGACTTGCACGAGCCGCGCTTCGTTCGCGAGTACGGGTGGACTCGCCCCGAGCTCCTCGACGAGTCGAGCGTTGGCCTCGATCTCCTTGCGGAGGAGCTTCAGCACCGACCTGACGACGGCGGCGATATCGATCGTCATGAGCCGCTCGTCGTCCCGCCGGGTAAATGTGCTGAGCTCTCGTGTGACCTGCCGAATTCGTTCGGTGCCCGCCAGCGCGGGACCGAGGTACTCCCGGAGCCGTTCCACACCACGCAGCGCGGTGGACGCGACTGCCTCGCGTCAATCGGCCGTGTCGACTGTTGAGCGCGGTCAACAAATTCTCGAGCTCGAGCTTCGTGGCCTCGAGGCTGGTCAGAACATAGGTGAGCGGGTTGTTGATCTCGTGCGCGACGCTGGCAGCGACGGTGCCCATCGCGCGTATGCGATCGTCTTGAATGAGCCGTGTCTGCAGTCGCCGCCCCTCGGTGACGTCCGTGCACACCCCTATCGCTCCCATCAGCGCACCTGCCCTCGCGCAAGGGCCCGAGCCAGACATCCAAAATCAGGTCCCGCACCTCGACGGAGTAGGTGACTGTCTCTCCATCGAGCGCGCGCCTGACGAATCCCGGAACGGTCGGATGGTTCTTGTAGGTCTCGAAGAGCGACTGCCCGAGCATCCCGCTGCGTCCTTGATCCAGCTTGGCCAGCAAAGCTCCGTCCCTGGCGGTCAGCACCCCGTTTCGGTCCAGCATGAAGAGAAGAACCGGGGCATGATGGATGGCAACCGCGAGGTGTTTCTCCATCGCGGCGCGTTCCGCTACCGCTTGCACTTCGGCCGTAATGTCGGTGAAGGCGACGACGACATGGCTGATCACGCCGTGTGCGTCGAACACGGGGTTGGCGAAAGCTCTCACCCAGGTTCGGATGCCGTTACGCCGATCGATGACCAAATCATCGACGAGACGGGTTTTGCCGCCCGCAAGTGCGCGCATGAAAGGGAGCTTCTCGACCGGGTACGGCTTGCCATCGTGGTCGTAGAATCCGGCGGCCGGAGGGCGTCCCTGGCTCGTCGGACTCGCCTCGCCGCGGTGACGCCGCCGCGAGCTCGGCGCGGACTTCGACGGCGTTCGTCGAGAGCGCCTGCGACGACCCCGCGGGCGGGCCGCGTCGCTGCGCGATCATCGCGCGCGGAGTGACGACGCCGCAGAGGACGACAAGACACATCGGACGAAGTCCGAAGGGCCGCGTCATGGTCACTGCACGAGCCGATGCAACGCGAGAATTTGTCGGTATCGGCCGATCGCGTCGTTGCTACGGCCTTCTTCGTTTAATAACCGCGCCAGCGACAGGAGCGACTCGATCATCGGTCGGATGCTGGGCGACCCATTGCTCTAGCTCGGCGATCGCGCGGCCGGCGTTTGACCGATTTTCAGCAGACCTCGAACGTGCGGTCCTGCACGGAGCTCGCGCGCCGTGCGGCTTGCCGTCGCCCCGCGCACGAAGCTCGGACCACGGTGTACTTCGCGTGCATTCGCCACACGCCACGCGCTGTCCGCCGCGGCGAATTGCGCGGTAGTCGGAGTCGCTCGGCACGGCGGGCGTCACGACTTCAGGCGTAGGAAGCGTATCGGGCGGTCGGCCCGGCGAGCGGATCGACGAGCGAACAACCAGGCCGGTGACGCTGATGTCGTATGGCGAAACGTCGCCGAGCGCGCGCGGCGCTCAGCGCCACGACACTCAGCGCGAAGAACAACGCATACCGCATTACTGCACCGTCAACACAGCACGATCCTCGCCAATCGGGGTGATCAGTGACGATACCAACATCCGCGCCGCACCACGAAGCGGCACCAGCGACGTCGACGGCGCCGGATATCTGAATATTTCATCAGTTCGGCTCGGATGAATGTTTGCATCTTCTCGCGGTTTAGGCGAATGACCGCGGCCGCGCCCTGAACGAGCGGTTAGAGATTGCGATCGTAGCCCGCGGAGAGATCTTCTGGAAAAGGTGAGCAATGCGGTGCTGTTTGTTTGCTCGAGCAAGTCACGACGAGCGCAAGCATGACGAGCCCGACCGGCAACCCTGCTGTCACGAGCGGTGAGAACGTGTCGATGATGGAGGCACAAAAAACGGTCATCGGGGCGAGATGATTGCGTGCGAGTTCGGACACCATCTGCTCCGGGGACACTGCCTGTGCCGCGCGTTGCACAAAGTCGGACCGATATCGAAGCAGAATCGAGCCGACCGTCGCGAAGCGACGCGTCCAACGGGCGAGGCCAAGAAACCGTGCGTGAGACTTCACGTCGTCGGCACATCCAGTGGACGAGCATCACGACCGAGTTGACCACGCCTGGAGCCCCGGCATCGGCAAAGTGCAGCGCGAGGGCTGCTCTTGCCGCTACCGCGGGTTCCCCCGGTCACCAAGTGTGCCCCACCCTCTCGAACGCCCGTCAACCCGTCGTCGAGCAGATGCGACTCCACTTGGTATGAGACCGCGGAAGCGATTTCGCCTTGCCTCTTCACGATGCCTCCGATGAACGACGTTGGCACGATGGTTGAGGCGGGACATACGCGTGGGCGCGCAGCGCACTGGGATGGCCTCAATTCACGTGCCGCGGGGGATGAATCGTCTCTTTGGAGTTCTCTTTTTTGTTGGACTCGAGCATCGCCGGCGCCCCGGCGCGCATCGGCGCCGATCGAGCTGTCGGGGACTCACCGGACCGTGGGACTCACGCAGCGATTCTAGCCTTCGAGCGAACGCGGCCGCATCTGGACATCGCGGTTACTGGGGTGGATCGGACTCGACAGTAACTACCAGCGCAGCCGATCCTTCCGTCACCCTATCCGGACACGTTGCCGCCTCGGGTGGCACTCGGCTTAGGCGCATGGCCGTGAGTGACCTCATCGCACGGCGACCGATTTCATCCGGGCTCGATTCGCACGCTGGGTCGCGACGATGCACGTCTCGCAAAAGCCGCCGGTGCAATCGCCGGCCACGCCGCCCAATTGCATCACGCCGGGCTCATACTCGACTTCGAGTCGCTCGAGCGAACCGATCGTCAAGCGTTTGTTGCACGTCATAAAGGCAATCGCGGATTCCGCGCACGCACGACACGTTTCAACGATTGTCGTTGCGATTCCGTCACACAACACCGTCGTCTTATCCGGCGGAAGCCGCTCATCGCCATCGCTGACCTCGTCATGCCGATGTTGTACGATGAGCACTGGTCGACGTCTTCACCGGGAGCGATCTCCGAGCCTGACTGGGTCAGAAATCCGTTCTCGCGACGCGAATCGCGGAGGTGGGCGCGTCCCGAATCGTCGCCGCGCTTCCGGTCTATGGCTATCGCTGGTCGCTCTAAAACGAAAGACAGCCGCCGAGGACGTCACTTTCGCGGACGCGATGCGCCACGCGGCTCAGGCCGGCGTTCAACTCCACGCGAGACCAGAAAACCAGAGAGCAGCTCCGCGGAGCGAAGCCCGGCGAGTGGGAGATCTGGGTAACCGACGCCGACCTGCTCGCGGTCCTCGTACGCCAAACGGCCCAAGGCGCCGGCATCCGCCGTACCGCGCTCTGGCGCATCGGCCAGGAGGATCCGGCGATACTGGCGCACGCTCGCTCGATAGACGTAGGGCGGTGGAAACCACTATTGCCTGACAGTCGCGAACGCCTGCTCGAACGAGGGCGCATACGCGACAAGCGCGACGCTGTTTTCGCGATCACGGTATCCTGGCTCCCGCTGGTGCTCACAGCCCGCGTCCCATCGCTTATTTCGGCTTTTGCACTCCTCTTCATCGTGCGGTTCGTGTCTCAACCGCGGATCGGCGCCGCAGCACGGTCGCGCCGTCTCCGCCTCGGAGGACTTGGCTGCAGTGGCCTCGCGTGCCTTGTGCGGTCGTGGCTCCCGTTATTCCTGCTTGTGGGTGGGTAACGTTGATTGGCGCGGCCAGGTCAAGATGGCGCTGGACCGGCTTTTCAGAGGGAAACGAACAACGGCGCCCATTTCTGGATGCCGTTGGATCGTGCTGGAACTTCTTCAGTGGAGGCGCCGGGAATTGAACCCGGGTCCGAGAATAGATCGACCACAGCTACTACGTGCGTAGTCCGCCGTTAGATGTCCCCGCGCGCTGGTTGGCAGACGACCCACTCGCGAGTAAGCCTCCTTGATCTCGCCGGCCCGCCGGAGGCGGTCGAGCCAGCTATCCCGGTTTTCCGATACCTAAGAAGCCGCTCCGGGCGGGCTTCCTCCTAGGCACCTGCGGGCGTAACTAGAAGTTACGCGGCAAGGGCGAAGTTGTTGTTCGCAGTTGGATTTTTGTAGAGTGTTTTACCAGGTGCTCCACGACCTGGGCACGCAGCCACAGCTTCACTTACCCCGTCGAAGCCAGTCGCCCCCTACCCGAAATCTAAACGATTCGCGCGCCAGACGCAACGAAAATGTCGTCAAGCCGTGTGACTCGTCCTTCGCCTAAGCCACAACTTTACAAAGGCTTGTGTGGAAGATCTCATCTATTGCCTCAATCTCCGATGTCCGGCGTGGTCTTCGGCATATTGGCCTCTTCGGGGTTTGGCCGCTTCGGCCTTTGGCCTTTTCGGCATTTGGCCTCTTCGGCGCTTGGCCTCTTCGCCCTTTGGCCGTTTCGGCCTTTGGCTGCCCTCGGCATCTTCAGTTCTCGAGCTACGGCGATGTTCGCTCGAAACCTGAAATCGATGAAGAAGTCGTCGCCGGGCTCCCGGAAGTGCACGAGGTAGCCGTCGGACTGAAGCGTCGCGCTGTGTTCCAAGTGCGGGCCGATGAACTCGGACAGCATGGACAGGCCTCCGTTCGCGCCCGCCGTCACCACGCCACGATCGAACTCGCCGGGAAACTGGAGACGAAGCTCTCGCTGCACCGTGTCGCCCACACGGATCACGTGATATTGCGAGAAGTGCACGCCGAGGTTGTATCGCTCCTGCGCGAGCCCCGACAAAATGAGTGTCCCGGCATCGGCGTAGACCTCGTCGAATTCCTTCACGCCGTTGAACATGACCGAATCCGCCGCGACCAAGGCAGGGAGCGGCGCGCCGTTGAACTGGGTCAACGCAAAGGTCGTGTCCGCGATCACGACTCCCACGTGGGCCGTGCCCGTGACGCCGTCCACGCTTGCGGCGATCGTCGTCGAACCCGGGCCCACTGCGATGAGGAAGCCGGGCGCTCCGACGACGTTGCCCGGTGATCCGATGACGGCGACCAGCGTGTCGCCTGACGTGAACGTGGCGGTGCGGGCGGTGATGATGCGGTCTCCTTGCCCCACAGCACGGGCGGCGACCTGTACACGATCGCCGCGTCCGAGGCTCATAGTTCCGGGAGTCAACTCCACCCTCTGAACGACGAGCCGGCCGATCGCGAGATCGTAGCCAGCGGTGGCCGCGCCGCTCCGGGCGGTGATGCGCACCGTGCCGGGCCGCAGCAGCGCCAGACTGTCCGAGCCCGCAAGTTTGGCGAGCGTTGTGTCGCTGACCGCCCACACGACAAGCGCGGCGGGAAGCTCGGCGCCGGTTTCGTCGAACACCTTCGCGCTCAAGCGAACGACGTCACCCTCGAAGACGCTGTCCGCGAGGGGCACGATCCGGACTTCCGAACCAGAGGTCTGCCGTGGCGCGGCCGCGTCGCTGCAGCCGACGACGATGAGGGCGGACAGGAGCGCAAACACCGCGCGCGCCGTCTTGTTGGCGGGCGCCACATGAATGAAGAGATCTGAGATCATTTGACGGCAATGCCGACTGAACGGATTGAAAACTTCACACCCCTACGCCTTGAGAAACGGAGCGAAGAGGGCGAATCCGGTCACGGCAGAGCGTTGCGGCCGCCCGCAGCAAGCCGACGCCGTTCAAGCGTGCGTGATTCGCGATGCGGCGACGGCGGCTCCAAATCCATTGTCGATGTTCACGACAGTCACGCCCGCCGCGCAGCTGTTGAGCATCGTCAACAACGCGGCAAGTCCGCCGAACGACGCGCCGTAGCCGACCGACGTCGGCACCGCAATCACCGGCGCGCGCACCATCCCGCCCACGACCGACGGGAGCGCGCCGTCCATCCCCGCCACCACGATCACGACGGAGGCTGCCATCAACTCCTGATGCTTCGCCAGCACGCGATGGATCCCCGCGACGCCGACGTCCGTCACGCGCATCACGCAGTCCCCCAGCGCGTCGAGCGTCACCGCGGCCTCCTCGGCCACTGGTAGATCGCTCGTCCCCGCGGTCACGACGGCGACGGTTCCGGTGCCGCGCGGCGCGGGAGAGCCGCCGCGGACGAGCGCCGTTCGCGCGAGATCATTCACTTCGACGTTCGCCAGCGAGGCGCGGAGCTGGTCCGCGGCGTCCTCGGCGATGCGCGTCACGAGCACGCCGTCGCCGTGCGCGACGATTCTGCGGGCGATCTCACAGATTTGCTCGGCAGTCTTCCCCGCCCCGTACACGACTTCCGGAAAACCCTGCCGGAGCGCGCGGTGATGGTCGATCGTCGCGAAGCCGAGCGACTCGGTCGGCTCCACAGCCAGCGCGTCGAGCGCGCGCGAGACGTGGAGCGTGCCGTCCGCGACCTGCCTGAGCAGGTCGCGGACGTGCTCGCGTCTCATGCCGCGGTCTCGATGGCGTCGGCGTCCGTCGAGTCGTCTCCGCCGATGACGTCAGGCGCGAACGTGTCGCGCATCCGCAGGTACTCGTCGAAAATCCCTTCGACCTCGTCGAGCGAATTCACCGCGTGGAGCTTTTTGCGGAGGTCCGCCGACCCCGGCAGGCCCTTCACGTACCAGCCGAGGTGCTTGCGAAACTCGATCGCGGCGCCGCGGCGGTCGGGCTCGTAGTCGGCGGCCATGCGCGCGTGACCGAGCGCGATCGCGAAGCGCTCCTCGACCAGCGGCACCGGGCGCATCGGCCGGCCCTCGAGAAGGTCACGCGTCTGGTCGAAGATCCAGGGCTGCCCGAACGATCCGCGCGCGATCATCACGCCGGCGCACCCGGTCTCGCGATGCATTCGCACCGCGTCGTCGGGCGTCTTGATGTCGCCGTTGCCGAGGACCGGGATGTCGAGCGCGCCGGCGACGGCAGCGATCTCCTCCCAGCGTGCGTTGCCCGTGTACATCTGCGTGCGCGTGCGCGGGTGGAGCGCCAGCACTCGCACGCCGGCGTCCTGGCAGCGTAACGCGATCGTTACCGGATCGCGCATCTCCTCATTCCAGCCGCTGCGGATCTTGCACGTGACGGGAAGCGACGTGCTCCGAGCGACGGCGCGAATCACGTCCTGCACGAGATTGAGATCCTTGAGGCAGCCGGACCCCCCGTTGCGACGGACGACCTTCTTGACCGGGCAGCCGAAATTGATGTCGATGAACTCGGGCTGGAAAACGTCGGTCACGAACGCGGCCGCTTCACCCATCGCAGCGGCGTCGGCGCCGAAGATTTGGACGCCAATCGGCCGCTCGTCGGGCCCGAAGCGGAGCTTGTCGATGGTGGCGGGGTTCTCCCGGCGAATACCCTCGGCTGAGAGGAATTCCGTGATGACGACGTCCGCCCCAAAGCGGCGGCAGAGTCGCCGGAAGGGCGACTCCGACACGCCCGCCATCGGAGCGAGGTAGAGCGGGACGGCGGCATCGAGCGGAAACGGGAAACGCGCCATTCTCAAAAGCTAAGAGTGTTCCGAAGTCCAAGCAACGCGCGCATTTGACACGCGTTCAGGCCTCGAATAGCTTCGCTGGTTCACGCCTATTGACTGCCCTCCTTTCGACCCGCAACGGATGGAACTGCGAGAATTTTTCAGCGAAGACGCGATCGAGCTCAACATCATCGGGACGACCAAGGACGACGTCCTGCGCGAGTTGATCGGACTGCTCAAGCTCGACGACAAATCCGAAGGGATGCTGTTCAAGATGCTCAAGCGACGGGAGAATCTCGGCTCGACCGGAATCGGGCGAGGCATCGCGATTCCCCACTGCCGCTCGCTCGTCGTGAACAAGCTCCGCGTCGCCTTCGGCCGCCGCAAAGACGGCATCGACTTCAAGGCGATCGACGAGAAGCCCGTGAACTTCTTCTTCCTCATCGTCGCGCCGCCGCTCGAGGTCTCGAATCAGTACCTGCCGGTACTCGGGAAGATCGCGCAGTTCAGCAAGGAGCCCGATGTGCCTGCGCGGCTGCTCGAGTTGACGGAGCCAAAGCAGTTCTTGGCGTTGCTCGAAGAAAAGGGAGTTTAGGGACCGGAGGGCGAGACTGCCGAACTCCGAAACTGCCCGACTCCGAGACTGCCAAACTCCGAAACGGCCAGGCGCCGAAACGGCCTGCCTCCGAGACTGCCAGCGACCGCTTCGGCGTTCGGCCGTCTCGGATTTCGGTAGTTTCGGACTTCGGTAGTCTCGGAGTTCGGCAGTCTCGGCTCTTGGCCGTTTCGCCCTCGCTATTTCGTCCCCACCCACACCGCCAGCGACACGACGGCCGGCAAGTACACGACCGCGTACAGGAGTCCGATCCCCAGCTCCTTCAACACCGTCGATCCATTCGAGCCACCGTACACGCGCTTGAGCGCGAAGTGAGCGTAGAGCGGCGTCCAGAAAAACGCGACGGTGCTCGCGACGGCGGCGACCACCACCAGATGCGTGAAACGAGCCAGCACCGCCAGGCCGAGCGCGATAAAGAAAAAGGTCTGGAGATGGATCGTGAAGTACAAATGCTCGACGAATCCTCGTTCACGATAAAAGAGCGCGAGGATCACAGCGAAGACCGGTAGCAGCGCGAAGAAGAGCCTGGGCGAGACCTCGCTGAAATCCTTTCGAAATCCCGCCGGATCGGTGGCGAGGCGGCGGAGCGCGGGTCGAAGCACGCGCGGCGCGTTCGCCGCCGACGCGAGGATTTGTTCGCGGTCCTCGGCCGACAGCTCGTCGCCCATGCGCGCGCCGGCGCCAATGTTGATGTTCGTGGTATGGGTGGCGTTGGCCGTGCCCGCGTTCGATACCCGCGCGAGCTTCGCCGACGCAGAACCCGTCGGCGCGGCGGCGTTCAGCAGGAAGTAAACGACGCTCACGCTCAGGTAGAGGCGAAGCGGCGTGATGTACCGCGCTCGCCGGCCGTCGAGAAAATCGATCGTGAGCTGACCGGGCCGCCTGATGAGCAATCGCAGCGTGCTGGCCAGCTTCCCGTCCCATCCGGAGAATTCCGCGAACGCCTCACCGACCAACTCACGGAGCGATGGCCGTGGCGGCACGACGCGTTGTCCGCACGCCGAGCAGAAGGTCCCGTGAAGCGGCTCGCCGCAGTTGAGGCAGAGATGCTCGAGCTCCGCCGTCTCGCGATCCGACGTCGTGGTCCATGAACGGAGTTCTGTCGACATTTGTTCTCCGTCGGACGGGTGGACTGGCTGCTACTCCCACTCGATCGTGGCGGGTGGCTTGGAGCTCACGTCGTAGACGACTCGATTTACTCCCCTCACTTCATTGATTATGCGGGTCGAAATCCTTCCCAGCAAATCGTGAGGATAGTGGTACCAATCGGCGGTCATGCCGTCGGTGCTCGTCACGGCGCGCAACGCCACGACGTTTTCGTAGGTGCGAAAATCTCCCATCACGCCGACGCTGCGCACGGGCAACAGCACGGCGAAGGCCTGCCAGATTTCGTTGTACAGTCCCGCGTCGCGAATCTCTTCCAGATAGATGGCGTCGGCGCGGCGCAATACGTCGAGCGCCGCGGGCTCGACCGGGCCGAGCACGCGAATCCCCAGGCCCGGCCCCGGGAACGGGTGCCGTCCCACCATCTCCTCGGGCAATCCCAGCTCGCGGCCGACGTTGCGCACTTCGTCCTTGAACAGCTCGCGCAGCGGCTCGATGAGCTGGAACTTCATCCCGGGCTTCAGGCCGCCGACGTTGTGGTGCGTCTTGATCGTGACCGACGGACCGCCGCGCGGGGAGTACGACTCGATCACGTCGGGATACAGCGTTCCCTGCACCAGGAATTTGTACTCGCCGCTCGCCGAGGCTTTTCCCTCATCGCGGAGCGCGTCAGTGGTCGATTCGAAGACGTCGATGAACGTGTGGCCGATGATCGTCCGCTTTTTCTCCGGATCGTCGACGCCCGCGAGCTTCTCGAGGAAGATCTCGGACGCGTCGACGGTGATGAGCCTGATCCCCAGGTTCGCGCGGAACGTCCGTTCGACTTGCTCACGTTCGTGCAGCCGAAGCAGCCCGGTGTCGACGAACACGCACGTGAGCTGATCGCCGATCGCCCGGTGTACGAGCGCAGCGGCCACCGCCGAGTCGACGCCGCCCGACAGGCCGCACACGACGCGCGCGTCGCCGACGAGCTGCTTGATCTTCGCCACCTCGCTCTCGACGAATGCACCCGGCGTCCAACTCGGCTCCGCGTGGCACACCTGGAAGAGGAAGTTCGCGATGATCTCCCCGCCGCGCGGTGTGTGCGCGACCTCGGGATGGAACTGGACGGCGTGAATCGGCTTCGTCTTGTGGCGCATCGCGGCGATCGGCACGCTGGCGCTCGACGCCGTCGCGACGTAGCCGGGCGGCGGCGCGTCGACGTGGTCGCCGTGGCTCATCCACACCTGCATCGCGTCGTGCTCGGCGAATCCGTCGAAGAGGCCGCAGTTCTCGTCCACGCGCAGCTCGGCGCGGCCGTATTCACGGCGGCCCGCCCCGATCACCTCGCCGCCCGAGACGCGCGCCACGACCTGCATCCCGTAGCAGATCGCGAGGACAGGAGCGAGGTCGAGCACTCCGGGGTCGACCGTCGGCGCGCCCTCCTCGTAGACGGAGTTCGGTCCGCCGCTCAGAATGATTCCCGTGGGGTTCCACTCGCGAATCCACTCGAGCGAGCGCGTCGGCGGATGGATCTCCGAGTACACGCGCGCCTCGCGGACACGGCGCGCGATGAGCTGCGTGAACTGCGACCCGTAGTCGATGATCAGAACGCGAGACGACATCAGTACGCCCATTCCTGGCCGGAAAGCGTCAGGAATTCGACGCGGCGCTCGTCGAGGTCGAGCACCGCCGCCGACGGCTTGCCGAAGAGCCAACCGCACCCCTCGCCGGGATTCACGATCAGCGTCTCGCCGCGAGTCTTCATCTCCTGTTGATGCGTGTGGCCGTGCACCACGATCTCGTGTCCGAGCACCGACCGTTCGTGGACGTCGCCGATGTCGTGGACGAGGAGGATGCGTCGCCCACCGACCTCGAAGCTGTGCGGCGACTCGAACAGCTCGATGCCGAGCGCGGACTGCGCGCGCGTGATCAGCCCCTGCGGGTCGCCGTCGTTCCGGCCGAACACGCCGGCGAGTGAGATCTGTGCCTCTTCCATCGGCGTGAGGGAGAACGGCGAGCAATAGTCGCCGGCGTGCAGCAACATGCCAACGCCGCCGGCCTGCATCTGCCGCACCAATTCGGCGATGGCGGGGAGACGGTCGTGGGTGTCGGCGATCAGTCCGATCTTCATTCGTGCGATTCTCCGGCTTCCCACGTTGGCGCGTCGATCTCCAAGCGCGTGAGATCGTCGTACAGCTCGCGCGCGGTGATGATGGCGAAGCGGTCTTCGTCCACCAGCACCTCGGCGGCGCGGCCGCGGCTGTTGTAGTTGGACGCCATGGCGTAGCCATAGGCGCCGACGTCGGACACGACGACGAAATCGCCCGGGTGCAGGTCGTCGAGCTCGCGGTCGAGGGCGAGGAAGTCGCCGCTCTCGCACACCGGCCCGACGACGTCCACGCGCCGGGTGTTGCCACGCTGCCCGCATCGCGTCGACGCGATGAAAAGCGCCGTAGTGCGACGGCCGGAGGAGCTCGGTCATCCCCGCGTCCGCGATGACGTAGTCTTTCCCGCCGCTGTGCTTTCTGTACAACACGCGACCCACCAGCACGCCCGCGTTGCCGACGAGGAACCGTCCCGGCTCCATGATCAGCTTGAGCCCCGTCGCGGCGACCGTGGGCAGGACGAGCTCGGCGAACCGATCGAGGTCCGGCGGCTGCTCCGTATCGTATCGCACGCCGAGCCCGCCGCCGATGTCCAGGTAGCGGAGTCCGGTGATGCCGCGCTTGCTCAGCTCGGCGAAGATCGACGCGAGTCGTTCCGTTCCCTCGCGGTAAGGATCGATGCGCGAGAGCTGCGACCCCAAGTGCATATCGAGGCCGACCAGCTCCACGTTTGGAAGTGACGTCGCGATCTGCGCGACGTGCACGGCGTCGTCGTACGGGACGCCGAACTTGTGCCCCTTGCCGCCGGTCTTGATGTAGTCGTGCGGCGCGTCGAGGGTGATCTCGGGATTCACCCGGATCGACACGGCCGCTGTCTTGTTTCGCTCGGCGGCGAGCTGGCTGATCAGATGGACTTCGCCTTCGCTCTCGACGTTGATGAACAGAATGCCGACGTCGATCGCCTGCGCGAGCTCGGCGGCCGTCTTCCCCACTCCGCCGAAGATGATGTCGGACGGCGCGAAGCCGGCGCGGAGCGCGCGGTGCAGCTCGCCCCCCGACACGACGTCCGCGCCGGCTCCAAGCTCGCGCATCACGCGAAGGATGCCGAGACTCGAGTTCGCCTTGAGCGTGTAGTGGATCCGGTGCGGCACGGGCGCGAGCATGCGCTGGAGCCGTTCGTAGCGGTCGCGAATCGTCGCCGCGCTGTACACGAAGACCGGGGTGCCCACCTCGCGCGCGATGTGCTCGAGGGACACGCCCTCGCAGTACATCACGCCCGCCTTCTCTCCGCCGACGCGGGCGAACCCCGTGCTCAGTACGCTCTGGCCCATACGGCCTCGGCGGTCGACGCGCGGCCGCACTTGAGGCAGGTCGCCGGCGCCTCGGCCGAGCGGAACTCCTCATCGGGCAGAACGCGAATCGTCGCCTTCGTCTCCTCCTTGATTTGCGCCTCGCACGCCGGGTCGCCGCACCAGCCGGCGTAGACGAACGCGCCCTTGCCCTCCATAAGATCCTTGAAGTCGTCGTAGCTGATCTTGTGTCGGATGCTGTTCGCCTCACGCCGTTCACGTGCCGCAATCAGCATGTCTTCCTGGATGCGCATCAGCAGCTCGGCGACGTCTTCCCCGACGGTGTCGAGCGAAACCGGCTTCTTGGCGCGCGTGTCGCGGCGGACGAGCACGCCCTGGTTGTTGTCGACGTCGCGGGGCCCGAGCTCCATGCGCAGCGGGACGCCGCGCAGCTCCCATTCGTAGTATTTCGCGCCGGGCTTGACGCCCTCGCGGTCGTCGATGTGGACGCGCAGACGGCCGGGGTCGCGGCGCTCCCAGTCGAGCAGCTTCTGTTCGACGCGGTCGGCGGCTTCGAGAATGCGCGCTCGCTCGTCGTCGCTCTTGTAGATCGGCACGATGACGAGCTCCGTGGGCGCGAGGAGCGGCGGGATGCGGACGCCGATGTCGTCGCCGTGGGTCATGACGAGCGCTCCGACGAGGCGCGTCGAGACACCCCAACTCGTGTTCCAGGCGAACTCCTGGCCCCCGTGCTCCGCCTGAAACTTGAGGTCGAACGCCTTGGCGAAGTTCTGCCCGAGGTCGTGCGACGTTCCCGCCTGGAGCGCCTTGTTGTCCTGCATGAGCGCCTCGCACGCGTACGTGCGCAACGCCCCCGCGAATCGCTCGGAGTCGGTCTTGAGGCCGGTGATGACCGGCATCGCCATCCAACCTTCCATGAAGTCGCTGTACACGCCCAACATCTGGCGCGCCTCCTCTTCCGCCTCGTCGTGCGTCGCGTGCGCGGTGTGGCCCTCCTGCCAGAGGAACTCGAGCGTGCGCAAAAAGAGACGCGTGCGCATCTCCCATCGGACCACGTTCGCCCACTGGTTCATGAGCAACGGCAGGTCGCGGTAGCTCTGCACCCACTTGGCGAACATCGAGTAGATGATCGTCTCCGACGTCGGCCGGATGATGAGCGGCTCCTCGAGCTTCTTCCCGCCGCCGTGCGTGACGACGGCCACCTCCGGCGCGAAGCCTTCGACGTGCGCGGCTTCCTTGTGGAGGAAGCTCTCCGGGATGAACAGCGGGAAGTAGGCGTTCTCGTGCCCCGTCGCCTTGAACATGTCGTCCAGGGCGCGCTGCATCCGTTCCCAGATGCCATAGCCGTTCGGGCGGATGACCATGCATCCGCGAACGGGTGAATAGTCGGCGAGCTCGGCGCGCAGGACGACTTCGTTGTACCATGCGCTGAAGTCGGCCTCGCGGGTGGTGAGCTTCTTGTCGTCGGCCATGCTGATTTCTTACTCGGTTGATTTAGGCGTACGGAGCTTCTCGATTTCGGCGCGGAGATAGCGGGCGAGTTCCGGAACTGTGGAGCGTCGCGGCTCCTTGTCCTCGAACGAGTGAATCGGTACCTCCGCCTCGCACCACGCTGATTCCGTTTGCGCCGCGGTGGGGAGCGCCACGACGAACGACACCCCCGCCTGCTTCGCCGCGCTGCGCTGCGAGTTGAGCGACAGCGGCCGCAACGAGTACTCGACGCTCACCCCGGCGCGGCGAAGCTCCGTCGCGACCTGACGCACTCGCGCCGACGAGCGGTCACCCGAATCAGTGCCGGCCAACCAGACGTCGGGGCCGAGCACCGACGACGGCATGAGTCCCCGCTCGCGAAGGAGGTCGCTCAACACGACGTCGCCCATGCCGAACCCGAGCGCGGGGAGGTCCGTGTCGCCGACGATCTTGAGCAAACTGTCATAGCGCCCGCCGCCGCAGATGGCGCGCATCTCGCCCGCCTTGTCGAACAGCTCGAACACGATTCCACTGTAGTACGCCAGCCCGCGGACGATCTTGAGGTCGAACTTCACCCACTCGAGGACGTCGAGCCCGCGAAGGAGCCCGAAGTAGCGCCGGATCTCGGCGACGCGCTCCTGGACGCCGGGCGCGTCGGGAAAGGCGCGCTCGATCTCGTCGAGGCTCGAGTCGTCCAACAGCGCGAGAAAGGACGCGATCGGCGCCGTTGACATGCCAGCCGCTTCCAGCTTGGCGATGGACACGTCGCGCGGGCGCCGATCGACCTTGTCGACGACGTCGAAGACCGACGGCAACTGAGCTTCGTCGACGCCGAGGGCGGACAGCACGCCCTGGAGGAGCCGGCGGTCGGAGACGCGCGCGTGGACGTCGCTCGACGTGAGCCCGCAGCCACGCATGATCTCGATCGCGACGGCGAGCAGCTCGGCGTCGGCGGTGACGTCGGCTTCGCCGATGATGTCGACGTTGAGCTGAAAGTGCTCGCGCAGGCGCCCGCGTTGCTGGCGCTCGTAGCGAAAGAGCTGCGGCACCGAAAACCACCGCACCGGCTTGCGCAGCGCGTTCGCCTTGGCGGCGGCCATGCGCGCGAGCGTCGGCGTCATTTCCGGCCGCAGCGCGACTTCGCGGCCGCCCTTGTCGGTGAAGTTGTAGAGCTGCCCGACGATCTCGTCGCCGCTCTTCTTCGTGTAGAGCTCCAGCGACTCGAGCGGGGGGCCGTCGTATTCGACGAACGCGAACCGGCGCGCCACTTCACGCCACACACCCATCAGGTGCGCGCGTTCGGCGAATTGTTCGGGATAGAAATCGCGAAAGCCGGGGAGGGCGCCCTGGGCCATCCTCTAAAGCTATCGGGCCATTGGCGATACGTGCAACAGCGCGAGTGCATCTCCCACCGTGTGAAACGAGCCGGTGACGAGCACCGTGCCCGCTCCCGATTCCGCGCGGCCGAGTGCGGCGGCGAAATCACCGACGGCTTCGACCTCCACGCCGAGCGTGCGCGCGTACGCGGCCGCTTCCTCGAGGTTCCACGCCCGGCTCGCCGGCGCCGTCGGCGCCATGGCAACGACGAAGCGGGACGCGACGGTGCTCAGGTCGTGCATCATCGAGCGCCAGTCCTTGTCGCCGAGGACGCAGAGCAGCGCCGTGATCGGCTGCGGCGGCGACACGGCGCGAATCGTCTGTACCAGCACGTCGACGCCGGCTGGATTATGCGCGACGTCGAAGATGAATCGTCCGCGTCGTTGAAATCGCCCCGACATGTGCACGTCGGCGAGATGACGCGACGCCTCCGCCCCGGAAACGGCGTAGCGCTCACCCGCGGCGTCGAGCGCGACCAGCGAAAAAGCGAGATTGTACGCCTGGTGGCGGCCGGCGAGCGGTGTACGCAGCGTCAGTCGCTCGCCGCGCCATTCGACGTCGCACAACGTCCCGCCGGCGTCGACCACGACACGATCAAAGCGCACCTCGTCGGAGGTTCTCACGGTCGACGCGTTCGCACGCGTCGCATGCTCGATGAGAAGGTCGCGAATGCGGGGATTGCGCTCGCCGATCACGGCGGGCCGGCCCGGCTTGAAGATGCCGGCCTTCTCGCCGGCGATCGACGCGAGCGTCGACCCGAGATATTCCATGTGATCGAGGCCGATCGACGTGACACCGGCGACGACGGGATCCAGCACGTTCGTCGAATCGAGTCGTCCGCCGAGGCCCGCTTCGATGACGGCCACGTCGGCGCGCGCGCGCGCGAAATGGTCGAACGCCATCGCGGTCGTGGCTTCGAAGAAGCTCGCGCCCGCTTCCTCGATCAACGGGAGGTGCGTGGAGATGAACGCGACGACGTCGTCCGACGAGATCATCTCGCCGCCCACGACCATCCGCTCCCGAAAGTCCACCAAGTGCGGCGACGTGTAGGTCGCGACGCGGAGTCCCTTTGCGGCGAGCAACGCGGCCATCGTCGCCACGCTGCTCCCCTTCCCGTTCGTGCCGGCGACGTGGATCGACGGGTATCGGCGCTCGGGGTTGCCCAGCGCGGCGAGCAGCGCCGTGGTGCGCTCGAGGCCGAACTTGAACGCGCCGGTGGTGCGCGCGAACAAATACGCGAGCGCGTCGCGGTAGTCGGTGAGTTGCGGTTGGGTTGCCACGGACTGCGGATGCAAAGTCAGGGCGACGTCCACCCCGTCGCCGCCGGGCGGCCGGACATGTGGCGCAGCAGTTGGCTGACCGTGCGCTTGAGATTCCGCCGGTGCGTGACGGAGTCGAGCATGCCGTGGTCGAGCAGGAACTCCGACGTCTGAAATCCTTCCGGCAGGTCCTGCCCCAGCGTCTGCTTGATCACGCGCGGCCCGGCGAAGCCGATCACCGCGCCCGGTTCGGCGAGAATCGCGTCGCCGAGCATCGCGTAGCTCGCGCTCACGCCGCCTGTCGTCGGGTTCGTGAGGATCGAGATGTAGGGAATGCGCCGCTCGGCGAGCTGCGCCAGCACGACCGAGACTTTCGCCATCTGCATGAGCGACAGCACGCCTTCCTGCATGCGCGCGCCGCCCGACGCCGAGACGATGATGAGGGGATACTTGCGCTCGAGGGACCGCTGGGCGAGGCGCGAGATCTTCTCGCCGACGACCGAACCCATCGAGCCGCCCATGAACGCGAAGTCCATCACGCCCGCGTTCACCGGGAGGTCGTCGAGCGTACCCGTGCACGCCAGCAGCGCGTCGGTCTCGCCGACCTTGGCCGTCGCCTTCTTGAGGCGCGCCGGATACTCGGGGAACCCGAGCGGGTCGGTCGAGCGAAGGTCGACCTCCACCTCCTCCATCGACCCCTCATCCAGCAGCAAGGCGCAATACTCGGACGCCCGAATGCGGCGATGGTAGTCGCAGTTCGGGCACACGTTCATGTTGCGCGCGAATTTTTCACGGATGTCCGTGTGTCCGCACGCTTCGCATTTCTCCCAGACGTCCGCGGGGATCTCGAGACGCTCTCGCCGCGGCTGCCGGGCCTTTTTGTCTTTCTTGTTCCACCAAGCCATGGTGGAAATTTGGGGGTTACCGGGAGCCTCCGGCTAGGGCCGAGGCCGCCGCTCGATCACACTTTTAGCGGCCCGGCGAGGCCTCCGCGCCCTTCGCTCGAGATGCGCGCCAGCAGCCCGACCGACAGCCAGCACGCGAGCATGAACGATCCACCGTAGCTGAAGAACGGCAGCGGAATGCCGGTGATCGGCATGACGTTGAGTGTCATGCCCACGTTCTCCAGCACGTGCGTGAACCAGCTCGCGAGCAATCCGAACGCGACGAGACTGCTGAAAGAATCGTTCGCTCGTTCGGAGATGCGAATCACGCGCAGAAAGAGGAACAGAAACAGCGTGAGCGCGATCATCACGCCGATGAACCCGAGCTCCTCGCCGACGACGGCGAAAATGAAGTCGGTGTACTGCTCGGGCAGAAACCCGCCGCGCTTCTGCGGGCCGTTGAGATATCCGCGTCCGAACCATCCGCCGGATCCGATGGCGGTGATCGACTGGATGACGTGATAGCCGCTGCCCCGCGGATCGACCGAAGGATCGAGAAAGACCTTGAGCCGATTCTGGCGATACGGCTTCAAGTGTTCCCAGAGCAGCGGTCCGACGATGCCCATCATCGCATTTCCCAGGACGACGAACAGTCCTTCGCCGAGGAACGGCTTGTACCAGAGCACGAGCGCGATGAGCAGCAGGAACCACGCGCCCCACACGTACGGATCGAACCCGAGGATCAGGCTGATGACGAAGCTCGCGAGCAGAATGAGCAGCTGCCACGGCACGCCGGCCCAGAACAACATCGCGAAGAAGATTCCGACGAACACGATCGACGTGCCGAGGTCGCCCTGCGCCATGATGAGGAGCAACGGCACGCCGGCGATCGCGAGCGGTTTCCACAGCTCGATCATCGACTTCGGCGTGATGCGGTTCTGGCTCAGCACGTGCGCGAGCATGAGCACGACGGTGAGCTTCGCCAATTCGGCGGGCTGTCCAAGGCGATGCCCTGCCACGGTGAGCCATCCGGACGTGCTCGTCGCCGTGCCCGCGCCGGATCCAAGACCCGCCAGCAGCGCGACCAGCATGAAGAGCGTCAGCGCGTACGCGGGAACCGTCATCCATTCGATCAGCCGGACGGACGCGCGGCTCACGGCGAACGCGCCGATGATCCCAACCATCGTCCAAATGGCCTGGAGCTTGTAGGCGCCGGTCGCCGGCGTGCGCGCGTCGGTCTGCCCCGCGGAGAAGACGACGGCCAATCCGTAGATCGTGAGCGCGATCGCCGTGAGCAGCAGCGGCAGATCGACGTTGATGCGTCGTGCCGGAGGCATCAGCCGGTGTTCTCGATCGTGTTGTTGATCTGCTTATGCAGGTAGTGCGCGATGATCTTCGTGGCGAACGTCGCCGACGTCGCGCCTTCGAACGTCACGTTGGGCACCATCACGACCACGACGATCTGGGGCGCGTCGGCCGGCGCCATGCCGGCGAACCACGCGTAGTAGAGCGACTTCCCGTTCTTGTCGGTCTTGAATCCCGGCACCTGCGCGGTACCCGTCTTCCCGGCGATGCTCACGCCCTGGATGGCTGCGCCGGCCGCGGTGCCGCCGGCCGCGACGACTCCCATCATCGCCTTGCGCAGTTGCTGCATCTGGTCCGGCCCGAGCCGGATCGCCTTGGTGAGCTTGGGCGTGCCGCGCTTGAGCATGGGCGTCGGCTCGCTGCCGTCGGTGGCGAGCGCGCTGTAGAACCGCGCCATGTTGATCACCGTCTGCGCGTTCTCACCCTGCCCGATCGCCATGTTCAATTCCTTCTCTCCGCTCGTCCAGCCGCGTGGCCCGTACCGCTGATTGAAGTAGTCCGGGTAGCTCGTCGGGAACCTCGGCTTGGCCTCCTCGGGGAGATCGATACCCGTCCGCTTGTCGAAACCGAGTCCGACGCCGCCACCGACGAGGCGCGACAGCGTGAGCCGCTGGCCCACTTGATAGAAATACACGTCGCACGACTGCGCGATCGCGTTGAGCAGGTTGAGGCTCCCGTGCCCTTCCTTTTTCCAGCAGTGCCACGCCCGGTTGCCGAAGTAGTAGAAGCCCGTGCACCGCTCCGGCATGTGCGAATCGAAGTTGATGAGGCTGTCCTGGAGCGCCATCGTCGCCGTTGCCAGCTTGAACGTCGATCCCGGCGGCTGGACTGCCTGGAGCGCTTTGTTGTAGAGCGGTTGGCGCGGGTCGTTGCGCAATGAGTCGTAGTACGACTGCGACACGCCGCCCACCCAACGATTCGGGTCGAGCGCGGGGGAGCTGTACAGCGCGAGCACTTCGCCCGTCTGCGGGACCATCGCGACCGCGGCCGCGGCCAGCGAGTCACCGAACAGCGAGTGGATGTACTCCTGGAGGTCGAGGTCGATGCTCGTGTAGAGCGGTGGGCCTTCCTGCGGCGTCACAGCCTCGCGCGCCCGGCCGTTAGTGACGACGCGGTTGTGCGCGTCAACCTCGACGAACTGAATCCCCTCGCGCCCGTGCAGCATCTTCTCGTACTGCTTCTCGAGCCCCTGCTTGCCGACGAGCTGGCCCGGCTTGTAGCCGTCGGCGCTCATGCTAGCCAGCTCCTGCTCGCTGATCTCGCCGATGTAGCCGACGAACGCCCCGACGGCCTGCCCGTCGGGGTAGATCCGCTTCGGCGCCGACTGGATGATGAGACTCGGAAAATCCATGTGGTGCTCCTCGAGCACCGACACGACGTCGAGCGACGCGTCCTGAACGATTACCGTGGGGCGGTTCGCCGCCTGCCTGTAGCGGCGGATCGCGTCCTGGTACTGCTTCGGGGTGAGCTGGATCGTCGACTTGAGCCGGTCGAGCGTCGCGCGCAGCGTGTCCTCCGACAGCGCGAGCAGCGCGACCGAATAGCCGACGACGTTCTCGGCGATCGGACGGTTGTTGCGGTCGAGGATGCGTCCGCGCGGCGCGGCGGTCGGAATCTGGCGCAGCCTGTTCTCTTCCGACTGCAGCAGCGATTCCTCGTTGCGAATCACCTGCGCGCGGAAGAACGCGCCGAGCAGAAACAGGACAACGCCCGAGACGATCAGGCTCGCCGCGCGACCGCGGCGAATCACGTCGTTCGGATGAAAGCTCATGCCGTCCGCGTCTCCATCAACGGCCGCAGAAGCGTCAACACGACGACGCCGGCTACGGCCGTGACAGCGGCGGCGATCGGAGACCACACGAACATCTGAACCATCAGTTCGGCGCCGTGGGCGTGGCGGCCGAGGATCAGGAACAGCACATCGAAGACCCACTTCGCGATGAACAGAAAGAATCCGTTCAGCACGAGGTTATCAGCGAAGAATACCGCCTTGAGCCACGACGCGGCGAACCCGACCACCGACATGCCGAGCGCCGCCGCGCCGAAGCCGCTCACGTCCACCGAATCGGCGACAAAGCCGAGGAAGAATCCGTACATCGCCGCGGCGCCCGGCCGGAGACGCACCGAGCCGATCAGCAGCGCGATGATGAGAAAATCGATCGACGCCCGCCACGCGAGGAGCGGACGCAGCGTGTAGTGGAGAACGATGAGGATCGCGCAGGCGACGATCGTTCGAACAGCGGTATTCCAGGTCACGGACGCCTGACGCTGTCAGGGCGAGGCCGCACCGAGTCGGTCCGCGTGCGGGTCGGAACGGACATCCCGAGCGACCGCAACGTTGAATCGACCGCGGCCTGGCGCAGCGAATCGATCGCCGACGCGCGCGCGCGCGCGTCGAGCGCCGCGGCGCGTTTGGTGAGCGAGTCACCGGCCCCGGCGATGCGCTTGGCGGCCGAGTCAGCGTTCATCGCGGTCGCCGCGCCCCAGATGTTGCCCGTGCCCTGGGAGATGCGCTTCGGGGTGAGGATCAGCACCGTCGACACCTGCGACGGCGTCACCGCAGGACGTACGAGGTACGTGCGGGTCCAGACCTCGGACGTCTTCAACTCGATGACGACGGTGCCGATCGGGATGCCGCGTGAAAACGTCCCGCCGAGGCCGGAGGTGTAGATCGGCGTCCCCGGCTTCAGTTGGATCTTGGTCGGCACGCCGCGCAGCTCGAGCATGTAGGCGTCGCTGCCGCTCCCGCGCTGCGCGTGCGGGTAGATGATGCCGAACGTCGAGCCGTCCACGGCCATGGCGCTGGCGCGGAAATCGGGGTTCGTGTAGAGGATCGCGATGCTCATCGTCGGATCGGCGGTCTGAATCGTTCCGACCAGACCTTCCGGCGCGACGACGGGGCTGTAGCGCGTGACGCCCGAGGTGCTTCCCGCCGTGAGCGTCAGCGTGGTGACGAGCGCTTCGCTCGGCGCGGTTCCTCGCAACGCGTCGGCGGGCACGAATCCCCACTCGAGCCGCGAGCCGAGCCCGAGGATGCGACGCAGCTGGTCATTCTCGACCTGGAGCGCCTGCGCGTTCATCGTGCGCATCACGACGGAATCGACGGCCATCTGCCGGGCGTCGTTCGTGACGTAGGCGACGCGCCACCGTTCGGCGCCGCGCTGCAGTCCAACGAGCGGCGCGACGATCGTGCGGCGCAGCGCGCTGGCGATCGGCTCGCGGTCTTCGTCTCGGAGCACGATGGCGATGAACGACAGCGCGACGCACGCGATCAGAAGACCGGTGTCGACTCGGTTGCCAAGGCGTGCAGGGTTTGCCACCGGTGTGTCCCGCCTACCTCACGAGCTGAGGACGGACCAGTACTTTTCCTCGTCGTCGAGAATCCGACCCGTTCCTCGTACGACACACGTCAGCGGGTCTTCGTCGACGTGGATCGGCAGGCTCGTCTCCTGGCTCAGCAGAAGGTCGAGGCCGCGAATCAAGGCGCCCCCGCCCGTCATGACGATGCCACGGTCCACGATGTCGCTCGCCAACTCGGGTGGCGTGATCTCGAGCGCGCGCCGTACCGCGTCGACGATCTGCTGAATCGGCTCCTGAATCGCCTCGCGGATCTCGCTCGCGTGCACGCGCACCGTCTTGGGGATGCCGGAGACGAGATCGCGTCCCTTCACTTCCATTTCGCGATCGTCGCCCACGGGGGCCGCGGACCCGATCGTGATTTTGATCTGCTCGGCCGTGGGCTCGCCGATGAGCAGGTTGTAATTCTTGCGCATGAACTGCACGATCGAGATGTCGAGCTCGTCGCCCCCGGTGCGGATCGACGTGTCGCTCACGATGCCGGAGAGCGCGATGACGGCAATTTCGGTCGTGCCGCCGCCGATATCGATCACCATGTTGCCCGTCGGCGTCTCCACCGGTAGCCCCACGCCGATCGCCGCCGCCATCGGCTCGGCGACCATGAACACTTCTTTGGCGCCGGCGCCCAAGGCCGAATCGCGCACCGCGCGCTTCTCGACCTCGGTGATACCCGATGGTACACAGACGATGACGCGCGGTTTCACCTTGAAGACGTGGTTCTCGATGATGAGCGTGAGGAAGTACCGCAACATCTTCTCCGTCACATCGAAGTCGGCAATGACGCCGTCCTTCATCGGGCGCACGGCGATGACGCCATCCGGCGTTCGGCCGAGCATTCGCTTGGCCTCGAGCCCGACGCCCTTGATCTTCTTGGTCTCCCGGTCGATCGCGACGACGGAGGGTTCGTTCAGGACGATGCCCTCACCCTTCACATAGATGAGGGTGTTGGCGGTCCCGAGGTCGACCCCGATCGCGTTTGCGGGAAAGAGTGAGCCCGCTTTGAGAAAAGGCCAGCGCATTCCCTTCAAGGTATTGAGGCGTCAGTACTTAGGAAATGAAACCGGAAGGATTTTCGTAAGTTAACCCAAACGCTTCCGCAACCCCTGGGTAGGTGACGTGGCCATCCGTCATATTGAGGCCCTTGAGGAGTGCGGAATTGTCCTTCAGCGCCTGCTTCCAGCCCTTGTTGGCCAGCTGCACGGCGTACGGGAGCGTGGCGTTCGTCAAGGCGAACGTGGATGTCCTGGGCACGCCCCCGGGCATGTTGGCCACGCCGTAGTGGATGATGCCGTCGACGACGTAGGTCGGGTTCTCGTGGGTCGTGGCCTTGATCGTCTCGACGCAGCCGCCCTGGTCGATCGCCACGTCCACGATGACGGCCCCTGGCTGCATCCGCTTGAGATCCTCGCGGCGAATGAGCTTCGGCGCCTTCGCGCCGGGAATGAGCACGCCCCCAACCACAAGATCCGCGGTCTCGATCTGCTCCAGGATGTTCTGCCGGTTCGAGTGGATCATTACGCAGTTGGCGGGCATGACATCGGATAGGTAACGAAGACGCTCGAGCGACAGATCTAGTATCGTCACCTTTGCGCCGAGTCCGGCGGCCATCTTCGCCGCGTTGATGCCGACGATGCCGCCGCCGAGGATCACCACCTTGGCCGGAGCGACGCCGGGGACTCCACCCAGAAGGACTCCTCGGCCGCCGTAGAGTTTCTCCAAATATTTGGCCCCCTCCTGGACGGCCATCCGGCCGGCCACCTCGGACATCGGGGTCAGGAGCGGAAGCTCGTGGGACGGGAGCTCGACGGTCTCGTAGGCCACGCACGTGGCCCCGCTGGCGATGTGGGCCCGGGTGAGCTTTTCGTCGGCGGCGAAGTGGAAGTAGGTGAAAATGAGCTGTCCCCGGCGCATGTGCCGCCATTCGCGCTCGATGGGCTCTTTCACCTTCATGATCATCTCGCTGTCGCGCCACACGGTGGCGGCGTCGGGGGCGACGGAGGCCCCCACGGCGGCGTAGTCGGCGTCGGCGAAGCCGCTTCCGAGCCCGCCGCCGGCCTCGATGGCTACGGAGTGGCCGGCGGCAACCAGCACTTCCGCGCCCGCGGGCACGAGCGCGATGCGGTTCTCGTTGGTCTTGATCTCTTTGGGAACGCCGATCTTCATGGTGGGGTGGAGTGACTGGTCTCTGGTCTCCGGTCTCTGGGAACTGCGCGGTTTCCAGAGACCAGGGACCAGTGACCTGTGACCATCAGTTCGATAGCAACCTAATCGACCGCGCGGTCAATCTGTCCCTTTTGGCCCGAGACTTACGACGGTCATGCGCGCGGGGTCGAAGTAGGCGCGTCCGACGCGCGCCACATCATCCACGGTGATCGCGTCGATGAGGGCCAGGACCTCGTCGAGCGTCCGATACGGCTCGTCGTAGAGCTCCACGGACGCCGCGCGGTACATGCGCGACGACACGCTCTCGAGCGACAAGGTGACCTGCCCCTTGAGCTGCTGGCGACCCATGGCCACTTCGTCGGCCGGCAGCCCCTCGTCGACGACTTGCTGCAGCTCGTGGCGGATCGCGTCCAGCGCGGCGCTCGCGGACTCGGGGGCCGTCGCGACGTAGACGCCGTGCATACCGCTGTCCGCGTGGAACGACTGGAACGAGTAGATGGCGTAGGCGAGCCCCATCTCCTCGCGCACGCGCTGAAAGAGGCGCGAGCTCATGCCGCCGCCGAGCAGCGTGCTGAGAAGCAGAAACGGAAACCGCTCGGGGTCGCGAGTGGGAGACGGCGGTACATCCGGCGACGATGTGCGTCTGGGCGCCGTCGCGCGGAACGTGGGTCGTCGTGGGCGCGGCCGGCGTCGCCGGCGGCGAAACGAGCCGAGTCACGTCACCCGTCGGCGCGTCGGTCCAGCCGGTACGCGCGAGAACATCCAGCAGGTGATCGTGCTCGACGTTCCCGGCCGCGGCGACGACGACGTGGCCCGGATGGTACGCGCGCGCGTGGAGCTCCTTCAGCTCCGGGACGCCGAGCGCGTTCACCGTGTCGCGCGTGCCGAGAATCGAGTACCCGTATGGATGCGGCCCCCAGAGAGCCTCGTTATGAATCTCGAATACGAGATCGTCGGGCGTGTCCTCGACCATCCCGATCTCCTCGAGAATCACCTTGCGCTCGAGCGAGAGGTCCGAGTCGCGCAGCGTCGGCCGGAACACAATGTCGGCGATGACGTCGGCGGCCTCGGCGAGGTGCTCGTCGAGCACCCGTCCCTGATAGACCGTGTGCTCGCGCGACGTGTAGGCGTCGAGCGAGCCGCCGAGGGCCTCGAGCGACAGCGCGATCTGGTGCGCGTTGCGGCGCTGCGTCCCCTTGAACACCATGTGTTCGAGGAGATGCGAGATGCCCATCCGCTCGCGCGGCTCGTGAAGCGAGGCGGCCCGCACCCATGCGCCGAAGGCCACCGACCGCACCCCCGGCATGTGGTCCGAGAGAACGGTCAGGCCGTTCGGGAGAACCGTGCGATGGAGACCGCCGCCCTCGTCGTGCGCGGCGGTGCCGCTCACCAACGACGGCGCTCACTCCCGCCGCGAGCGCTCTCCGCCCCGCGATCCGCGGCGCGGACGCTCGCCACGCCCACCGCGGTCGCCACCACCGCTACGCTCGCCGCGATCACCGCCGCCGTTGCCCCCCCCGCCTCGGGCTCGGGCATGCCTTCCGGCCGCGGCAGCAACGCCTTCATCGACAGGCGCAGGCGCCCGCGCTCGTCGCGGTCGATGAGCTTGACCTTCACGCGGTCGCCCTTCTTGACCACGTCCTCCGTCTTCTCGGTGCGCTCGTGGCGCATCTCGGAGATGTGGACGAGCCCTTCCGTGCCCGGCATGATCTCGACGAACGCGCCGAACGGCGTCGTCGTCTTGACCGTGCCCTCGTACGTCTCGCCGACGACCGGCTCGGCGGTGAGCGCCTGCACCATCTGGCGCGCCCGCTCCATCGACTCGCCGCCGACGGCGGCGATCGTGACCAAACCGGTGTCGTCGACCGTGAGCTCGGCGCCGGTCTCGTCCTGAATCCCACGGATCGTCTTGCCCTTCGGTCCGATCAGATCGCCGATCTTCTCGGGGCTGATCATCATCGTGACGATGCGCGGCGCGAACGCCGAGAGGTCAGGACGCGGCGCGGTGAGCGCTTTGTCCATCTCGCCGAGAATGTGGAGGCGGCCTTCTTTCGCCTGCGCGAGCGCCTCTTTCATGATGTTCAGATCGAGGCCTTCGATCTTGATGTCCATCTGGATCGACGTGATCCCCGTCTTCGTTCCGGCGACCTTGAAGTCCATGTCGCCGAGGTGGTCCTCGGTGCCGAGGATGTCGGTGAGGATCGCGTACTTCTTCCCTTCCTTGATGAGGCCCATCGCCACACCCGCGACGGCGGAGCGAATCGGCACGCCGGCGTCGAACAGGGCGAGCGAACCGCCGCACACCGAGGCCATCGACGACGAACCGTTCGACTCGAGGACGTCGGAGACGACGCGGATCGTGTACGGGAACTCGTCGAACGCCGGCAGCACGCTCTGCAGCGCGCGCTCGGCCAGGTTGCCGTGGCCGATCTCGCGCCGCGACGTGCCGCGCATCGGGCGGACTTCACCGGTCGAGAACGGCGGGAAGTTGTAGTGCAACATGAACGACTTGGTGGACTCGCCGGACTCGTTCACGGTCTCGTAGCGCTGCACGTCGTTGGCCGTGCCGAGGGTCGCCACGACGAGCGCCTGGGTCTGCCCGCGCGTGAAGAGCGCCGACCCGTGCCCCCGCGGAATCAACCCGGTGTCGATCGTGATCGCCCGAACCTCGTTCGGTTTGCGGCCGTCGACGCGGTGCCCGCTCTCGAGCACCTGCGAGCGGAGCTGGTTGTACTCGACGTCGCCAAGGAGGGACTTGATGTCCTTGCTGCCGTCTGGGAACTCGACGAGGAGCTGCGTCTGGATCTCGTGCTTGACGCGCTCGACGGCGGCGATGCGTCCGTGCTTGTCCTTGTGGTTCAGCGCGTCCTTGATCTTGCCGTTCGCGAGGTCCTGCACCTTGGCGTGAAGCGTGTGGTCGATGGCCGCCTTGGTCCACTCCATCTTCGCCGGACGCTCGCTGCCGAGCTGCTTCAACAGCTCCTCCTGTGCGGCGATCAACTCGCGAATGCCCTTCTGCGCCACGGTGAACGCTTCGAGGACGTCTTCTTCACTCACCTCGAGCGCGCCGCCCTCGACCATGTTGATCGAGTCCGCCGAGCCGGCGACGACGAGCTCCATGTCGCTGTACGCCAGCTGCTCGAACGTCGGGTTGAGCACCCACTTTTCCTGGATGCGGCCGATGCGCGTCGCGGCGACGGGGGTCGTAAACGGAATCTTCGACGCGTTGAGCGCGGCCGACGCCGCGACGAGCGCGAGCACGTCGGACGCGTTCTCCTGGTCCGCCGAGATCACGTAGATGAAGACCTGGACTTCGTTCTTGAAGCCGTCGGGAAAGAGCGGGCGTATCGTGCGGTCGATAATGCGCGCCGAGAGGATTTCGCCGTCGCTGGGTCGCCCTTCGCGCTTGATGTAGCCGCCCGGGATCTTGCCGGCGGCGTACGTCTTCTCGCGGTACTCCACGAGAAGCGGGAAGAAGTCGAGCGGGCTTTGCGTGTCGCTCACCGTGACGGCGGCGAGCACCATGGTGTCGCCGAACTGAACGAGCGCGGAACCGGCGGCCTGCTTGGCCATGCGCCCGGTCTCGAGGACGAGGCGGCGTCCGGCGAAGGTCTTTTCAACGCGATGCATCATTGCTTGTGTGCCTGAGTGCGGCTGAGATCAGCCTGGAGAAGAAAATGACGAAAATGACAAAACGCGCGGGCCGCACCGATTGTGCGCCCGCGCGGTTATGCTCGCCCGCTGGTCAGTAGCGGAGTCCGAGCTCTGAAACGATCGTTCGGTATCCGTCGACATCCGTGCGCTTCAGGTAGTTCAGTAGACGGCGGCGTTTGCCTACCATCTTGAGGAGCCCACGTCGGCCGTGGTGGTCCTTCTTGTGCGCGCGGAAATGGTCGGTCAGATAGTTGATGCGTTCGGTGAGCAGCGCCACCTGAACGCGCGTCGATCCAGTGTCGGTCTCGTGGGACCGGTACTTCTGGACCGTCGAAACTTTTTCAAAAGCCATGTGCTGGTGTGTCCCTATGTCTCCGCCGGCCTGGCGGCGTTTCGCTTTTTTTCGTTGACAGCTATAAAGGTTAAGCGCACCGAGACCCGTTGTAAAGGGGCCGCTCCCAACGCCTTACGCGCCAATACTCACGCGCCGAAGAGGCGCTGAATCCATCCGAAGAAGCTCACGAACCCCGCGCGCGTGTCGTTGTACATCACGATCACGAACAAGAGCGCGATCGCGACCAGCCCAAAACGCAGGATGTATTCGCGCGTCCGCAAACTGAACGGACTTCCCTTCGCCGATTCGAGCACGTTGATCATAATCTGACCGCCGTCGAGAATCGGAATCGGCAGCAGGTTGAGCACCGCGACGTTGATGCTCAACAGCACGATGAGGTACAGCACCTTGTCGAATCCCAGACCCGCCGCGGTCACGGCTTGCCGCGTGATCGCGATCGGACCGCCGAGCTCCGAGACGGAGCGCTGTCCGTTGCCGATTTGGTGCAGCACGGTGAACACGCCGCCGGCGTCGGCCTTGGTCTTTCTTACTCCCCAGCGGAACGCGCCCGCCAGGTTCACCGACGACACGTACACCGGGTTCTTCGCGCCCGCGCCGATCTTGCCGACCGTCTTCGAGCGCGAGGTCGCCGAATCCGTTTCCGTGACCGCCTTCGGCGTGATGTGCAGCGTGTCGGTGGCCGCGCCGCGATGCACGATGAAATCGATCGAGCGTTCCGCGGAGGGTGACACGCGGTCGACGATGTCGCTCCACGAGCGCACCGGCGCGCCGCCCACGCTCATCACCGAATCGCCCTCGCGCAGACCACCGGCCATGGCGCGATCGTTCGGGAAGACCGTATCGATCACCGGAGGCAGAAACGGCACCAGCGACTCGAGCACCGTGATGGGCGTCGTCGAGTCGTTGAGCGCCAGGGTAAAACGACCGCGTTGCGTCGTCAGCTGGACCGAGCCCGCGGACTGGAGCACTTGCTCGTCCACTTCGTCCCAGTCGCGCACGCTGTGCCCGTTCACCGCGACGATCGAGTCGCCGGATTGCAGTTGGGCCAACCCCGGAGCCGACGCGGGCACGCGCACCGCGCCCACCACCGACGCCGGATATACGACCACGCCGTAGTGAAGCGCGATCCACGTCGCAACCGCAACCGCAAGCACGGTGTTCATCGCCACGCCCGCGCTCATGATGATCACGCGAGCCCAAAGCGGTTTGCTCTCGAACCAACGATTCTCCGGGACGGGCTTGGGCCCGAACGGAATCATCGCGTTTGGATCGTAGCCCGGATCATTCTCCTGTCGCGCGGTCCCCTCCTCGGTTCCACCCTCGAGAAACGCCGTCTCCGCGTCGTGGCGAGACGCCATGCGGACGTAGCCGCCGAGCGGCAGCCAGGCGAGGACGTATTCCGTTTCGCCCCGCCGGCGGCGGAAGATCGCCGGACCGAACCCGATGGAAAACCGCGGCGCGTAGACGCCGAGTGCCTTGGCCGCGATGAAGTGCCCGAACTCGTGAACGAAGATCACGAGGCCGAAGACCAACACCGGTGCGAGTATCGCTTGAACCACGTGACCTAGCATCCGAATCGTCCCTTTACATGAGCACGCGCCGCCGCGTCGGCCGCGAGGATCGCGTCGCGATTGTCGCCGCCGAGGTGGCTGAGCGAGTCCAGTGTATCATGAATCGCCGGACCGATCTCGGCGAACCGGATTCGTCCCGACAGGAAAAGTGCCACCGCCGCCTCGTTGGCGGCATTGAAAACGGCCGGCGCCACGCCACCTCGCCGGCCTGCGGCGACTCCGAGGGCAAACGCCGGGAACCGCTCGACAGAGAGCGGCTCGAAGGTGAGCGGCGAGAGCGCGACGGGGTCAAAGCGTGGTACCCCCGAGTCCGGAACGCGGTCCGGGTGCGTGAGTGCATACAAGACGGGAAGCTCCATACTCGGCGCGCCGAGCTGCGCCAGCACGCTCCCGTCCACGAACTCGACCATGGAGTGGATGACACTCTGTGGGTGCACGACCACCTCGATTCGGTCGTACGGCAGCCCGAACAGAAAGTGTGCCTCGATGACCTCGAGCGCTTTGTTCGCGAGGGTCGCGCAGTCGACCGTGATCTTTCGGCCCATACGCCAGGTCGGATGCCGGAGCGCGTCCTCGAGCGTCGCGCGCTCGAGCTGCTCGTCGCTCCAACCGCGGAACGGGCCGCCCGACGCGGTGATGATGATTCTCCGAACCTCCACGCCAGGTTTGCCCGTGATGCACTGGAGAATCGCGCTGTGCTCGCTGTCGACCGGAATGATTTCGCCGCCGCCGTTTCGGCACGCGTCCGTCACGAGCGACCCGCCCATCACGAGCGTCTCTTTGTTCGCGAGCGCGACGCGTTTCCCCGCGCCGAGCGCGGCGAGCGTCGCCTCGAGTCCCGCGGCGCCGACGACGGCGTTGAGCACGATGTCCACGTCATCGCGCCGCGCGGCGTCCACGAGGCAAGACTCGCCGAGGTGCCAGCCCGGGTGCGACGACGCCCCCCCCATTCGCGACGATGCCGACGAAGGCAGGCGCGAAGTGATCGGCCTGCTCGCCGAGCAGGCGCGCGTTGTCGTAGGCCGTCAGCGCGGCGACGCGGAATCGGTCGCGTTGTCGCTCGAGCACGCGGAGCGCGGTCGTCCCGATCGAGCCCGTGGACCCCAGGATCGCGACGCCGCGAACGCGGATCGCGGTCACGACGGCGCCCACGTCAGGAGCCAGCCGAAGAGCACGTAGGAGACAGGGAGCACGAATAGAAGACTATCGATGCGGTCGAGGACACCGCCGTGGCCGGGAATGAGGGTCGAACTGTCCTTCACACCGGCATCGCGCTTGAGGAGGGACTTGGCAAGGTCCCCGACCTGACCCACGGCGCTCACCACCGCGCCGAATAGGATGACGCCGACGGGTGCCCAGCGAAAATCCAGATGCGCCGCCGGGCGCAACAGCCATCGAGTCAGGAGCCAGGTCACGAGAACGCTTCCGAGGAGTCCGCCGACAGAGCCCTCGATCGTCTTACCGGGACTCACCGACGGAAGAAGCTTGTGCCTTCCCATGGTGCGGCCGACGGCGTAGGCGCCGGTGTCCGACGCCCAGGTCGCGAGAACCGGCAGCAGCAGCAGCAACCCGCCCGAGGCAACCCCGAAGGTCGACCGTCCGAGCGAGATCGACGCCGGCGCGAATGCATAATCGTGATAGCGGATCGCGTAGCCGAAGCTCAGCATCCCGCCGGTGTAGGCGGCGCCAAATATGGTGGTGCTTACCGCGCCAATCGGTTTCTCGGCGACGCCCCGAATCCAGATCGTGAGCGCGAGAACCGCCAGCAGGACGATCGCCGCCAGCGAGAGAACGCCGATCGAGCTGCCAGGCTCGTACAGGCCCAGAAAGCGCGCATGCACGACGAGGGGCGTTAGACCGGCGATCACGATGCCGACGTCGTCCAGAGGCGTCAGGCCCGTCGCACGCGCTAGGCGAAAGAACTCCCAGGCCGCGATGGCCGACGCGATGGCGAGGAGCGCCGCCAACGCCGCGCCTCCATACACCACGATGGCGACCGCGATCGGTGCGGCGACGACGCCGAACGCAACGCGGCGCGCGAGCTCGGAGCTCAAACGGTGCTCACACTTCCATGATCTCGGCTTCTTTCGCCTTGATCAGCTCGTCCACTTTGTGGATGAAGTCGTCGTGCAGCTTCTGCAGGTCCTTCTCGGCGTGCTTGACGTCGTCCTCGGACACGCCATTGAGCTTCTTGAGCGCCTCGCGCGCGTGTGTGCGCGCGTGACGAATCGCGATCCGCCCGTCCTCCGCGTACTTATGGACGACTTTCACCAGCTCCTTGCGGCGCTGTTCGTTCATGGCCGGCAGAGGAACGCGGATGATCCCGCCCTGCGCCGAGGGTTCGAGCCCGAGCTCGGCTTCGCGGATCGCCTTCTCGATGACCTTGAGCTGGCTCTTGTCGAACGGGGTCACGATGAGGGCGCGCGGGTCCGGCGCGTTGATCGTCGCGACCTGGTTGAGCTGCATCTGCTGCCCGTACACCTCGACACGGACGGTGTCGAGCATGTTGGGGCTGGCCTTGCCGGAGCGGACGGACGAGAACTCGTGCTTCACGTGCGCGATGTCCTTGTCCATGCCGGTGCGGGCGTCCTTCAGCGTTTGTTGGATGGTGCTCATCGAACCAGGGTGCCGACCCGTTCGCCGCGAATCGCCGCGACGACCGAGCCCGGACGGTGGATGTTGAGAACGATCAACGGAAGCGAGTTCTCGCGGCAGAGCGTGATCGCGGTCTGGTCGATCACTTTGAGCTCCTCCACGATCACGTCGCGGAAGCTGATCTCATCGTAGAACTTCGCCTGCGGGTCGCGCTTCGGGTCCGCCGAGTAGACGCCCTCCACGCTTGTCGCCTTGATGATGACGTTCGCCTTGATCTGAATGGCGCGCAATACCGCCGCGGTATCGGTGGAGAAGTAGGGGTTCCCCGTGCCGCCCGCGAAAATGACGAGGCGTCCCTTCTCGAGGTGCCGGACGGCCCGGCGGCGGATGTACGGCTCCGCCAACTCCTCCATGCGGATCGCCGTCATGACGCGCGTGTCGACGCCGCGGCGCTCGAGCACGTCCTGGAGCGCCATGGCGTTGATGACGGTGCCGAGCATGCCCATGTAGTCGGCGGCGACTCGGTCCATGCCGGTCTTGGACAGCTGCGAGCCGCGCACGATGTTCCCGCCGCCGATCACCAGGCCGACGGAGGCGCCGGTGCCCAACACGGAAACGACTTCGTCGGCGAGGCGACCCACCGTATCGAAGTCGTAACCGAATCCCTTGTCGCCGGCCAATGCTTCGCCGGACAATTTCACCAGGACGCGCGGGTATTTCAGGTCTGGCATGCTGGTATGCTCATCCCTCGTTTTCGGCGCCGCGTGGACCGGAGGTTCAAACTCCCAGCTGATACCGCACGAACCGGCGGACCTTGACGTTCTCGCCGGTCTTGGCCGAGACCTCCTTCACGAGATCGCCGATCGTCTTGGCCGTGTCGCGCACCCACGCCTGGTGCAAGAGCGCGACGTCCTTGTAGAACGCCTGCACCTTCCCCTCGACGATCTTGTCGATGAGGTGGTCGGGCTTGCCCTCGGCCTTCACCTGCTCCGTGAAGATGCGGCGCTCGGAATCGATCTTCTCCTGCGGGATCGATTCCTTGTCGATGGCGATCGGGTCGGCCGCGGCGATGTGCTCGGCGAGGTGCTTGCCGAGCTGCTGGAAATCCTCGGTGCGGGCCACGAAGTCCGTCTCGCAGTTCAGCTCGACCAGGACGGCGATCTTGCCGTTGTGGTGAACGTAGTTGGCGATGACGCCTTCCATAGTCTGCCTCCCGGCGCGCTTCTCGGCCTTCGCGGCGCCTTTGGAGCGAAGCAGCTCGACGGCCTTGTCGGCGTTCCCAGCCGTCTCCTCGAGGGCCTTCTTGCAATCCATCATGCCGGCGCCGGTCTTCTCGCGCAGCGCGGCAACGTCTTTGGCGGTAATAGTCGCAGTCATAAGTTGAATACCAGTCAGACAGAAGTGTACTTGGTCATGGAAACGCCGCCGGCAACGAGTCCGGCGGCGGCGGAATGCAGCGGTGGACCTGCGGCGCGAAGACTATGCCTCCGGCGCCTCCGATCCAGCTTCCGCTCCCGCTCCGCCTTCGCCAGGTCCGCCTTCACCCGGTCCCTTGAGGCGAGCGGCGATCGCTTCCGGCTTGGCGCGACGGCGCCGTGGACGCCGACGTCGGCGGCGATCCTCCTCGCCGGCCGGCTCCGCGCCGCGGTCCGAGCTGTACGTGTAGCTCTCGCCCTCTTCGACCTCCTCACGGACCGGCGCTTCGCGGCGGGCCTCGATGACGGCGTCGGCGATCGCCTTCGTGATCAGCTCGACCGAGCGGATCGCGTCGTCGTTGCCGGCGATCGGCACCGTGATGAGATCCGGATCGGCGTTGGTGTCGACGATGGCGATCATCGGGATGCCGAGCTTGTTCGCCTCGGCGACCGCGATGCGCTCCTTTTTCGAATCGACCACGAACAGGATGCCCGGCAGGCGCGTCATGCTGCGGATGCCGTAGAGATACTTGGACAGTTTCTCGCGCTCACGCCGCAGCATGAGCTGTTCCTTCTTGGTGTAGTTCTCGAACTCGCCGCCTTCCTCGGTGCCGCTCTCCAGCTCTTTCATCCGGCGCACCTGCTTCTTGACCGTCTGGAAGTTGGTGAGCAGCCCGCCGAGCCACCGCTCGGTGATGTACAGCGCGCTGGCGCGCTCGGCCTCGGCCTTCACCAGGCTCGCGAGCTGCGGCTTGGTGCAGACGAAGAGGACCTGTTCGCCGCGCAACACGACGTCGCGCGCGAGCTTCTGCGCCAGATCGATCTGCCGAAGCGTTTTCTGCAGGTCGATGATATGGATGCCGTTGCGCTCGGCGAAAATGAACCGGCGCATCTTCGGATTCCACCGCCGCGTCTGGTGGCCGAAGTGCACGCCCGCGGCGAGGAGCGCCTCGAGCGTCGGAGAATACGAGCCTTGCTGATCTGCCATGCGAAACGAACCTCAGTGTGGTTTTGTCGTCGGGTGTCTTCACCGCTCGGCCGACCGGAAAATCCGGCACCCGGCCACTGCTCCAACACCCTGTGAGATTGAACTGCTGGTGGACCGGTGGACCGGTCTACCGGTGGACCGCAACTGCTGAAACTGCGTAGGAAATCATGGCGCTTCTTCGCGGTGAACCGGTCCACCGGTCCACCGGTCTACCTATCTCTTCGAGAACTGGAACCGCTTACGGGCCTTCGGACGACCCGGTTTCTTGCGCTCGACCGCTCGCGCGTCGCGCGTGAGAAGCCCGAGGTCGCGCAGCTTGCGCCGATGCGCCTCGTCGATCTTCACCAGCGCCCGGGCGACCGCGAGGCGAAGCGCGCCCGCCTGCCCCGTTGACCCGCCGCCGTCCACGTTCGCGCGGACATCGAAGCGTCCGAGCGTGTCGGTCGCGACGAACGCCTGCTGAATCGCGCTCACGTGCGCGGCCCGCGGGAAATAGTCCCCCAGGGTCCTGCCGTTCACATCCCACTTCCCCGATCCCGGCTTCAGGAACACGCGACACACGGCCTCTTTCCGGCGGCCGATGGCGTGGATGCTCTGCGTATCGGCCATTGGCTACTTCTCGCTCTTGGTGAAGGTCAACGGCGTCGGCTGCTGAGCGACGTGCGGATGATCCGATCCGGCGTAGACGCGCAGCTTGCGCCGCAGCACCTGCCGTCCCAGCGCGGTCTTCGGCAGCATACCGTGGACCGCCTTCTCGATGATGCGCTCCGGATGCTTGGCGAGCATCGTACCGTAGGGCGTGAATCGCTCGTGCCCCATGTACCCCGTGTGATGGAAGTACTGCTTCTGCTCGGCCTTCTTGCCGGTCACCTTCACCTTCGACGCGTTGATCACGATGACGTTGTCACCGGTATCCATGTGCGGGGTGAAGATCGGTCTGTGCTTGCCGCGGATGACGCGCGCGACCTCGGCGGCCAGGCGCCCGAGCACCATGCCGTCCGCATCGACGATGAACCACCGCTGTTCGATGTCGCGGGGCGTGGCGGAAAACGTTTTCATTGGTCCGACGAACTGATGTGGGTCCAGCGCCTCACCGGTGCGTAGTGCAACCCGGGTCTCGGCAAGGCCGGCTAAGGCCTTTTTTGACAGACCTTTAAGGTAGATAGGCCGGGGGAGAGTGTCAATCTGCGAACCGGTCACGGGTCTCTGGTCTCAGGTCTCTGGGAACTGCCGAAAGAAGCGCGGCGCCGGGAAAGCGGCCGAACGCCGAACACATCAAAACGGCCCGGCGATTTCGCCGGGCCGTTGTCGCCCTATGTCCTTCCAGAGACCAGTGACCTGCGACCAGAGACCTAGAAGTTCACCACAAAATGCAGGAAGAAAATCGAGGACGTCGGGGTCGGCCTCACGTTGGTCCCGATCGGCGTCGGGAAGTCCGTGGGCGTCTGATTCTGGTAGTCCGCCGTGAGCGTGATCTTCTGGTTCACGTCGTACGAGGCGCCGAGAACAAAGAAGTTGTACGCCGGCGTAGTTCCGGCGTAGTTGGCGAAGCCTGGCACGCTCGAGCCCGGGTCAGTCTGTGGCGTGAAGTGATCGAACCGCGCGACGAGGCTGAACGGCGAATGCTGCGACGGATCGAAGACTTCGACTGGGCGAATGAAGAAGAAACCGTCGAGCACGCGGCCCGTGGAGTCGTGGGCGACGCGGGGGCTTGCGACCGTGTTCCCGCCGTTGTCGCTCTCGTCCCGGCGCTGGGCGAACTGCAAGCCAGCCGTGAGCCGGCAGCGGCCGCCGTTACGCATATCGCAGATCGTCGAATCCTTGATTGCCGCGAATACGCCGTAGCGATTGCGCGACATGCAATCGGTGATCGCGCCATTAGTGCCCGACCCCACCTGTCCCGCGCCGCCGGACTGGAACGCGCTGCCGTTGCAGCCCAAGTAACCCCACGGCGTGATCGAGATGTTGCGGAGGTAGCTCGACAGGTTTGCATCGTGCCCAAACGGCGTGATCGAGGCTCTGATGCCGAAGTCCTTGAACCGGTTGGTTCCGACGGCCTGAGCCTGACCGGCCGCTCCAGGGTTGTCGTACGAGGAGTAGCCGCTTCCGTTGGTGACCGTCCCGTAGATCTCGCCCCATCGATTGCCGAGGGTGGCGACGCCCGCGAGCCCCATGTCAGAGGATGAGAAGAAGCCGTTCTTCTCGATCGCGGTCTGTTGCAGATAGCGCGGCCAATACTGCTCCTCGTAGTCGATCAAGACCGTGTGCAGCAAGCCGAGTCGTCCGACGAGGCTCGACCCGGGGCCCCACTCATTTCTCAGACCCGTGTACTGCAGGTACGCGTACTTCGCGCGAACGACCCAGCCTTGGTAGTAAGCATTCTGCGCCGGATTCGTGTTCTGGAAGATGTCCGTCGTGATGCGAATCGCGCCGTTGTCGCCGGCGGGCATGCGGAAAGTCAAATACGCGCGGCCAAGATCGAACAGGTTCGGACTGCTGCCACCAAGGTTCGCTTTCGACGCTGAATCCGTCTTCATCTGCCAATTGCCGAAGATCACGCCGGAGAAATCGAATCCAGCGGTTGCGGGTGCGGGTGCAGGTGCGGTTGGGGTTTGGGCGCGGAGCCCGGGAACGATCGCGATTGCAGCGGCAACGGCGATCAGACGCGCAGAGCGAGGTGTCATTGAAGGGGGAGTCTCTCTGCTGGAGGAGTTGGGGGACGGCTCGGACCCGGCCGGTGTTACCGGTTCCGTCACAGCAGCCCGAACCTGCCCCAAACTCGTCGCGCGCGGTTCACGCGGCGGTAACGGCGACGTAACGGCGTGAGGGCCGCGATCTATTCGCGGCAGTCGGCGCTTTTTGTTGCGACCCGTGGTGGCATGCATCGGGCGATGCGAGGAACGAGTCGGGCGGCAAGTTTCCGCGGAACCGTAAAGTTCCGGTTCAACTTCGGGTAACGCTTAAGTCACCTGAGTCGTGGGGGTCGGTCCCGCCCGAACCAGCGACGTCACCAACGCGTCGTGCGCACTTCGGACGCTGCGCCCGTGCTGCTTCAGCTCATCAAGGCGAGGTCGTAGAAATCGCGGCTCGCGAAGGCGTTAGAGTCTTTGTAACGACGCGCGGTGACACCCTGCGAGAACCGCTCACGAAGACAAACAGGGCCGGCGATGTCGCCGGCCCTGTCTCTCAGGTATCCACCGACAGCGCTACTTCGCGACGTTCTTGATCGTGTTCAATCGAGCTTCGAGCATGGAGACCACATTGGTCGGGAGCGGCGCGTAGTCCAGCGCCGCCGCGTCTTTCTCGCCGGCGGTTAGGGCCCAGCGAATGAAGTCGACCAGCTTCTTCCCCTTGACCGGGTCAGGCTGATTGACCGAAACGAGCAGGTAGGTGAACGACGAGATCGGGTACGCGCCCTTGCCTGTCGCGTCTACGATCGAAACGCGAAAGTCCGTATTCGCCGGAAGTTTCGCCGCCGCACCGGCGGCAGCCGCGGTGATCGACTCGATCGTCGGCTCGACGAACTCACCGTTCGCGTTCTTGATCGCCGCGTAGGGCAGCTTGTTCTGACGAGCGTACGCGAGCTCGACGTAACCCATCGAACCCGGGATCTGCTTCACCTGGCCGGCAACGCCTTCGTTTCCTTGTCCGCCAAGGCCGACCGGCCACTGAACGGCCTTTCCCTTGCCTGGGCCCTTTGCCCACGCAGGACTGACCTTGGTCAGGTAGTCGGTGAAGATGTACGATGTTCCGCTGGCGTCCGAGCGGTGCACGACGAGAATGTCCTTATTCGGCAGAGCGACGCCCTTGTTGAGCGCAGCGATTTCGGGCGCGTTCCACTTGGTCACCTTGCCAAGGAATATGTCGGCGACGACGGGACCCGTGAGCTTGAGATCCGCCTTCACTTCCGGAAGGTTGTACGTGATGACGTCCGCGCCGAGTACGGTCGGAATGTGCAGTGCGGGGCCCTTGAGATGGCTGATCTCCTCGTCGCTCATCGGTGCATCGCTGGCGCCGAAGTCGACGGTGCCTTGCGTGAACTGCTGAATGCCGCCGCCGGACCCAATCGACTGGTAGTTGATCTCGATCCCAGTCTTGGCCTTGTAGTCCGCGAACCATTTCTTATAGATCGGATTCGGAAACGTCGCGCCGGCGCCGGTAAGATCCTGCGCTGTGGCCGGAGCAGCAGCCACGCCAGCAGCCACGACGGCGAGGCCGATGAATTTCGAAACGCGTGCGATCACGTGTTGCTCCTGTTGGTTTTGGGAGTGGGGAGCCGAGAAGTTCGAGCCATGGCGTAAAGGTGAGACCGGTCTCCTGTAACGCTTCCGTCACCCCCTCCGTCGCCGCCGGACGCCTCTACAGAGAGAGAATCGCCGTTACACGGTCGTTACACGACACTACGTCCGCGGTTGCAGAGGCGCGTGACCGTTCGCATCGACAGGTTTACCGGTGACCCCAAGGCCAGCCCCGAGACTGCGGGGGAGGAGCTCGCTTCTGGACGCGCTGACTGACTCATCAATTGCACCCATAACACCGCCGCCGGCGACCGCTGCACATCCTCCAAGACAAATCGAGGGTGCATCCACCGGCGACCGGATCTATCGCTGGACCACGACTGGATTCGCGCTCGTCGTCCCTATTCTCCTCTGCGCGATTGCCGCCGAGGTGTTCATCGCTGGGTGGCCGGCACTTTCGAAGTTCGGCATCGGATTTTTCACCGCCAGCGATTGGGATCCGGTCAGAGGGAAATTCGGAGCGGCCCCGGCGCTGTTCGGAACGCTGGTTTCGTCGTTCATGGCGCTGTTCATCGCGACGCCGCTCGCCGTTGGCGTGGCGGTATTCCTGTCCGAATTCGCGCCACCGGTTGTGCGACGACCGATCGCGTTTCTCGTGGATCTCCTGGCCGCCATCCCGAGCGTCGTGTACGGCTTGTGGGGACTTCTCATTCTGATTCCACTGCTCCGGGAATACGCCATTCCGTTCTTCAAGGACACGCTGCACTTGGGGAATACGCCATTCTTTTCCGGGCCGGCCTACGGCCCGAGCATGCTCGCCGCCGGCTGCGTTCTCGCGATCATGGTACTCCCGTATATCTCCGCGGTCACTCGCGAGGTGCTGATGGCGGTACCGAGATCCCAACGGGAAGCGGCGCTGGCGCTCGGCGCGACACGATGGGAGATGATCTGGGACGCAGTGCTGCCGTACGCGCGGCAGGGAATAATCGGCGGGATCATGCTCGGGCTGGCGCGCGCGTTGGGTGAGACCATGGCGGTGATGTTGGTGATCGGAAACAAGCCCGAGATCGCCGCGTCGTTCGTGGCGCCCGGCATGACGATGTCATCGCTCATCGCGAGCCAGTTCAGCGAGGCGACCGGCCAGATCTACACCTCAGCCCTCATGGCAGTCGGTGCGGGCCTGTTCGTGATTACGGTGGTTGTCAACAGCATTGCCCGTTGGCTCGTCTGGCAGACGGGCAAAGGACGCGGGGAATGAGCTTCACGATGCCGAGCCAGGGCGCGCCGGTGAGAGGCACAGTCCCCACACGGTCGTTTCGGAAGGCGCTGGTCGCGAGCACGGCGAGAACGTTCCGGCGTCGACGCGCCATGAACTACCTGATGCTCACGCTGACCTACGTCGCGGCCGCCGTCGCGACCGTTCCGCTGATCGCGATCGTGTGGGAGCTCGTCAAGATCGGTGGTTCGTCGATCAATCGGGACTTCTTCACGAAGCTGCCGTTGCCGATTGGCGAGGTGGGCGGAGGCGTCGTCAACGCGATCGCCGGCACGGGGTTGTTGATCCTCCTCTCTTCAGTGATCGGTCTGCCGATCGGGATCGGAGCCGGCATGTACCTGGCCGACCAGCGCGGGAAGCAGCTATCGAATGTCGTGCGATTTCTGTCCGACGTACTCAACGGGTTGCCGTCGATCGTCCTCGGGATTTTCGCCTGGGGACTGCTCGTTCGGCCGTTCGGGCATTTTTCGGCGCTCGCCGGGGCGATCGCCCTCGCGGCGATGATGATCCCGCTCGTGACGCGGACCACGGAAGAAATGATCTTGCTGGTTCCCGTCTCGATGCGCGAAGCGGCGCTCGCTCTGGGATACACGAGGTGGCGGACGTCGCTCAGCGTGGTGCTGCGCACAGCGCTTCCAGGAATCGTCACCGGCGCGCTCGTGGCAATCGCCAGGATCGCCGGTGAATCGGCGCCTCTTCTGTTCACGGCGCTCGGCAACGACTTCTGGTCGCTCTCGCCATTCAAACCGATCGCCGCCCTTCCCCTTCAGATCTACGTCTACGCCCTCAGCCCATATGAAGACTGGCATGCAAAAGCGTGGGCCTCCGCCCTCGTCCTCCTCGGGCTCGTCCTCGTCATCAGCCTGGCCGCCAGGTTCGCCACGCGCCGACGATTCGGGCTCGGCGGCGATTGAGCGCGACGTGTCGACTCATACGGCGATGACAGCACCCGACATTCGCGGGCCGGCGCGGCAGGCTGCGACGGACGCACCGGGGGAGCCTCGGCCGGCAGGCGATGAATCGCCCTGTCTGGCCGCGGAGTCCCTCGACGCGTACTTCGGTGCCGCTCGCGTCGTGCGCGATGTGTCGTTCGGCGTCCCGTCTGGGCAGGTGACCGCGATCATCGGTCCCTCGGGCTGCGGCAAGTCCACGCTCCTTCGTTGTCTCAACCGCATGCACGAGACAGTGCCCGGGGCGAGAGTAGAAGGCGAGGTCCGGTTCGAGGGGCGAGACATCTATTCGCCGCAGGTCAGCGCGATCGGCGTCCGACGTCACATCGGGATGGTCTTCCAGCGACCGACGCCGTTTCCCACGATGTCGATTCGCGACAACGTCGCCGCCGGACTCAAGATCCTGCCGAGGCGCGAGCGACCTTCGCGTCGCGAGACGGCCGACATCGTCGAACGCTCGCTTCGCCGCGCCGCCCTCTGGGATGAGGTGAAGGATCGTCTCGACGCGAGCGCCATCGACATCTCCGGCGGCCAGCAACAGCGCCTCTGCATCGCCCGCGCGCTTGCCACCTCGCCGACCGTTCTCCTGCTCGACGAACCGACGGCGTCGCTCGATCCGATCAGCACGCAGCGGGTCGAAGAACTCGTCTACGAGCTTCGATCGCAGGTTACGATCATCATCGTCACCCACAACATGCAGCAGGCCGCCCGGATCTCGGATCGGACCGCGTTCATGCTCAATGGGGAGCTGGTGGAATACACGGCGACGAACACCATGTTCACGGCGCCCGCGGATCCTCGAACGGAAGCGTACGTGACCGGACGGTTCGGTTGAGCGCCGTCGTGTCGACCGAGCCTGGCGTGGCCGGTCCCGAGATGACCGTGGCCGACTCCGCTCCCGGGACGGTGACTGCAGACCAATTCTCGTTTTGGTACGGCGAGAAGCAAGCACTTTATGAGATCACGTGGACCGCTGCGCCGTGCAGCGTGACGGCGCTCATCGGCCCCTCCGGCTGCGGGAAGTCGACGTTCCTGCGTTCGATCAATCGCATGAACGCGCTCTTGCCAGGGATTCGTCACGAGGGTCGAATTCGTCTCGACGACGTCGACATCTATAGTCGCGAAATGGATCTCGTCACGCTGCGGCGGCGCGTCGGGCATGGTGTTCCAGAGGTGGAACCCATTCCCGAAGTCGATTTACGAGAACGTGGCGTACGGGCCCCGCGTCAACGGCATTCGCAAACGCGGTGAGCTCGACGCGATCGTCGAGTCGGCACTGCACAGGGCGGCGCTTTGGGAAGAAGTGAAGGACCGCCTACGCCACAGCGCGCTAGGTTTGTCCGGTGGCCAGCAGCAGCGATTGTGTATCGCGCGCGCTTTGGCGAATGAGCCCGAGGTCCTTCTCCTCGACGAGCCGGCGAGCGCCCTCGATCCGCTGGCCACACAGAAGGTCGAGGAATTGTTGTACGAACTGAAACGCGAGCTGACGATCGTCATCGTCACGCACAACCTGCAGCAGGCGGGCCGCGTTTCCGACACGACTGCCTTTTTCTATCTCGGACGCCTCATCGAATCTGGTCCCACGGACAAGATCTTCACGAGTCCGCAGAACGAGCGCACCGAGGCGTACATCACGGGGAGGTTCGGATGACCACGTCGGTAGAGCCCAGCGCCACCGGCTTCCGCCATTTTCACGACCAGTTGGCGCAGCTGAAGCAGCGTCTGCTCGACATGTCGGATCTCGCGACCTCGCTGCTCGACCTCTCGGTCGACGCGCTGCTGAGCCGCGACGCCAGCCTCGCCGACGCGGTGCTGACCACCGACCGCGACGTCGACGCGCTCGAGCTCGAGATCGAGGACCAGGCGATCGGCCTGCTCGCGCTCCAGCAGCCGATGGCGCGAGACCTTCGCTTCATCATCGCGTCGATCAAGGTGGCCAACGACCTCGAGCGCGTCGGCGACCACGCGGTGAACATCGCGCAGAGCGCGCTGCGGCTCGCGTCGAACAGCACGCTCATCACGCCCGATCCGGAGATCGCCGAGATGTCGCGGCGCGCGCGCCAGATGCTGCGCGACGCGTTGACCGCGTTCGTCCGTGCCGACGGCGCGCTCGGCCGCGACGTCTGCCGCGCCGACGACGAGGTGGACGCGATGCACAACTCAGTGTTCCGCATCCTCGTGACGCACATGATGGAGGATGCGCGCACGATCACGCCGTCGCTCGAGCTCCTACTGGTGAGCCGGAACCTCGAGCGTGTCGCGGACCTGGCGACGAACATCGGCGAGGACGCGGTGTTCCTCGCCGAGGGCAAGACGATCAAGCATCACGCGGAGACGCTCACGACGCAGCCGATACGCGCCAAGGGCTGAGACTCAGGGCACGGGAACGGCGACGATCGCCAGCCACTTGCCGTCCTGACTGACGGCAAGGCGGGAGATTCGTGACAGCCCTGCCGGGGCGAGGTCGACCGCGTCCTGCCAGTCCGTCGTTCCCGGCTTCCACGAGACGAGCTTCGACCCCGTCGATGAGAGGACGAGATCACGGGCCAACCAAACGATGTCCTCTGAGCCGCGCGGCAGCGCCACCAGGTCGCCGATCGTCTGGTAGGGCCACGACATCGTCTTGAGCTTCACGACGCCCGCCGCCGCCGAGTCGTGCGCCGTGAAGGAGAATCCGCCGCCGCCGATCGTCGGGGCGAGCGACCGCCCGATGTTCCGGGCGAGCGTGTCGGCATGTCCCGAGCGAAGATCGTAATGCACGAGCGCGTTCGGGTTGCCGAGGACGAACAGCGCGAGGTTATCGGGGTCGATCCACGCGTGGTATCCGACGGGTTTCACCGTCGGCACGAGCAGCTGCGGATCGGAGCCATCCATCGCGAAACTCCACAACCGCTGTGCCGAATCGCGCTCGACGCGAATCACCGAGAAGCGCTGCCCGCCCGGCATGATGGTGGCGGAGTATTCGCTTTCGGGCGTGGAGGTGACGCGGGTGATCGCCTTCGTTCCGACGTCGTAGCGATAGATGTCCGACTGGCCCCCCCCGTCCTCGTGAATCGACGTGAAGAGCATGCCCTTGCTGTCGGGCGTGAACGCGGGCTGGTTGTCGTAGCCGGGGCGGTTGGTGACGTTGACCGGTTTCCCGATCACCGGACGGCCGTCCGTCGACGTGATCGACAGCGGTGCGAGGAAGATGTCGGTCGCCGGCGGCGCCTGCGCTGCCTGTGCCCCCGCACTCCGCACTCCGTACGCGATCATCATCAAGCCCAAGATCGAACAGCGCATGTCCATCCTCCGCGATGGCGTGACGTTCATTCCAGCTCGATGAGCACCGCGCCCTTCTCTACCGCCGTGCCCGGCGCCGCGAGGATCGCGCGCACGCGACCCGCGGCCGGCGCCCGTAGCTCGTTCTCCATCTTCATCGCCTCCATCACCACCAGTCCTTGCCCCGCCTGCACCTCGTCACCCGGTTGCGCGTTGACGCGAACGATGAGGCCGGGCATCGGCGCGACGAGCGGTGCAGGACCGGACGGCCCCGCGCTCTTGCCGGAAAGCTCGCGAATCGCGCGACCTCGTTCGTCGAGCGCCTCGACCTCGAAACGATAGCCGTCCAGCCACAACGTGTATGCGCCGCGCGCCCCCCCCCCGCCCCGCGGTCGCACAACCACGCGGTGGACTTCGTCGCCGATCGTGACCATGCGAACCGGGCTGCCGTTGATCGACTCGACCATAGCGGACACGCGTTCGCCGTCGACCTGCACGCCGTGCTCATCGAGCGTGACCTCGTGGTCCTCGCCGTTGACGCTGACGTAGTACTTCACGCGTTCTCCCCCTGAGGGGCGGGCACGAGCTCGCAGACCGTTTCCACGTGCGCCGTCTGCGGGAACATATCGAAGGCGCGCAGGGACGCGACGCGAAATCCCGGGAGGCGAGCGACGTCGCGGGCGAGCGTCGCCGGGTCGCAGCTGACGTAGATCACGGAGCGCGGCGCCGGCGTCGCGTGGGCGATCGCGGCGGTGACCCGCTCGTGGACGCCGACGCGCGGCGGGTTGAGCAGCACGACGTCGGCCGGAAGCACCTGTTCGATGACGTCCTCGACTCGCGCCGCGATCGAGCGCGAGCCGGCGAACGGAGTCAGGCTCTCGCCGCAGACGGCGGCGGCGTCGCGATCCGCCTCGATGGCGACGACGAGCGCACCACCCGCCGCCAGTGGGAGCGCAGTGGCGCCGGCGCCGGCGTACGCGTCGACGACGCTCGCAGGCCGGTAGGTTCGCGCGAGGTCCAGCACGTACTCGTGAAGCGCGGCTCCGACCTCGGTGTTCACCTGGGCGAACGACGCGCTGGCGTCGCGGCCGCCGTCCCCTCCCGTTCCGCGCGACGCCACGAGGTTGCGCGCGCGGTGGGTCGGCTGCCACCAGAGCGTCGCCGCGGCCGGGACGGCCTCGAAGAATTCCGCTCGGCCGGGCCAGGCGTGGCCGCCGCGAACCACCACCGAAATTTCATCGCCGCCGCCCGTGAGCTGCACGGCGCCGCGAAGCTCGTCGGCGTCGGGCAGCAAGCGGCGCGCGGCGGCGACGTCTTTCCACACCGACAGCACGCGCTCGTCCGTGATCGGGCAGTCTTTGAGCGCGAAGATCCGGTCGGGATCGTCGTACGCGCGCAACCCGATCGTCCAGTCGTCGCCGCTTTTCCCGACGCGCCGCATGGTGAGCGTCAGCTTTCGGCGATAACGCCATTTCCTCGGGCTTGGTTCGATCGCCGGGAGATCGACGGTCCGCTTGCCGATGCGCGCCAGCGAATCGCGTATGATGCGACGCTTCGCGTCCAGCTGCGCGTCGTAATTCATGTGCTGGAGCTGGCATCCGCCGCACTTGTCGGCGACGTAGTGCGCGCACTCCGGCGTCACGCGGTCGGGCGACGGATGCACGAGCGCGTCGATCTCGCCGCGCGCGAAACGGCGCTTCACGTCGATATTCGCGCGAATGCGATCGCCCGGCGCCGTGCGCGGCACGAACACGACGACGCCGTTCGACCGTCCAACGCCGTCGCCGCCGGCGGCGATCGACTCGATGTTCAACTCGACGTCCAACTCGGCCGCTGTCACCGCAGTCCCTCGAGGCGCGCGGCCTGCGCCCAATCATCGCGACGTGGGGTCTCGACGCGCGCCGTGCCGGCCGACGGCGTTTGCCGGAGCGCGCGTCGGTCTCGATCGGCGATCAGCGCGCCGACCAGCGCGGCCGCTCTGGCCGTCGCGGCGGGCGCCGGCGCCCGGACGATCGAATCCAGCCGCCGCTCCAGCCATTGGATCTCGATCGCGCCCGCCTTGAATTCGGCGTCCTCCATCACCCGCAGGTGAAAATCGCGCGAGCACTCGACCCCTTCGATCGTCAGCTCCAGGAGCGCGCGGTGCATTCGGGCGACGGCCGCGTCTCGCGTCGGCGCGTGCACGATCAACTTCGCGAGCATCGGATCGTAGAAGAGGCCGATCTCGCTCCCCGATTCGATGCCGCCGTCCCAACGCACACCCGGACCACCCGGCACGTGCAGATAACTGATTCGGCCGGTTGACGGGAGAAAGCCATTCGCCGGATCTTCGCTCGTGATGCGACACTCGATCGCCCAACCGCGTGGAACGATGTCTTCCTGTTTGTACGGGAGGCGCTCGCCGGCGGCGATCCGAATCTGCCACTGCACGAGGTCGATCCCCGTCACCAGCTCCGTGACCGGGTGTTCGACCTGGAGCCGCGTGTTCATCTCGAGGAAGTAGAACTTGCCGTCGCGGTCGAGGAGGAACTCACACGTGCCGGCGTTCACGTATCCGGCGGCCTGTGCGGCGCGCACCGCTGTTTCTCCCATCGCCCGCCGCAACTCCGGGTTCACGGCGACGCTCGGCGCTTCCTCGATCATCTTCTGGTGACGTCGCTGCACCGAGCACTCGCGCTCGTTGAGCGAGAGCATCGTACCGTGCTGGTCGCCGAGCACCTGGATCTCGACGTGCCGCGGGCCGACGATGTACTTCTCGACGTAGACCGCGTCGTCGCCAAAAGCGTTCTTGGCCTCACGGCGCGCCGAATCGAGCGCGTTGTCCATTTCCGCCGCGCTTCGGACGACGCGCATTCCCTTTCCGCCACCCCCCGCCGCCGCCTTGAGCAGGACCGGATACCCGAACTCGTCGGCGACCGTTCGTGCTTCGGCGCCGTCGGCGAGCGCCTGCGTCGTGCCCGGAACCACCGGCACCTTGGCGCCGATCGCCAGTTGGCGCGCGGCGGTCTTGCTGCCCATCGCGGCGATCGCCTCGGCCGGCGGGCCGATGAACGACAGCCCCGCATCGCGCACCGCGCGAGCGAACCACTCGCGCTCGGAGAGGAATCCGTACCCGGGGTGGATCGCCTGGGCGCCGGTGCGGTGCGCGGCCTCGATGATCTTGTCGCCCCGCAGGTAGCTCTCGCTCGAGGGCGGCGCTCCGATGTTCACCGCCTCGTCTGCCTCGCGAACGTGCGGCGCGCGCGCGTCGGCGTCGCTGTAGACGGCCACCGATCCGATTCCCATCTCACGACACGCGCGAACGATGCGCAGCGCGATCTCGCCGCGGTTGGCAACGAGGACCTTGGAAAAGCTCACAGCGGAATGTTGCCGTGCTTCTTCGGCGGATTGCGGTCGCGCTTGGCCCGCAGCGTCTCGAGCGCGCCGATGAGCCGCGGACGCGTGTCGCGGGGATCGATGATGTCGTCCACGTAGCCGCGTCCGGCGGCGACGTACGGATTGGCGAACTTCTCGGTGTATTCGGCCACCTTCGCGTCCGTGGCTTTGGAGGGGTCGGAGCTGTCGTTGATCTCTTTCCGGAAGAGAATCTCGACGGCGCCCTTGGGTCCCATCACGGCGATCTCGGCGGTCGGCCAGGCGACGTTATAGTCGCCGCGAATGTGCTTGGATGACATCACGTCGTACGCGCCGCCGTACGCTTTGCGCGTGATGACGGTGAGTTTGGGGACGGTCGCCTCACAATACGCGTAGAGCAGCTTGGCGCCGTGCTTGATGATGCCGCCGTGCTCCTGTGCCGTTCCGGGAAGGAAGCCGGGTACGTCCTCGAACGTCACGATCGGGATGTTGAACGCGTCGCAGAAGCGAATGAACCGCGCCGCCTTGAGCGACGCGCTGATGTCGAGCACGCCCGCCAGAATCGCCGGCTGGTTGGCGACGATGCCGATGCTCGTGCCGCCCAGATGCGCGAAGCCGCACAGGATGTTCTGCGCGTACTCGCGTTGTACCTCGTAGAAGCGGCCGTCGTCCACGACGCGTGTGATGACGTCGTGCATGTCGTACGGCTTGTTCGGATGGTCCGGCACGACGTCGAGCAATGCCGCATCGCGGCGGTCGCGCGGGTCGGTGCCCTTGCCGCGCGGGGGCTCGTCGATGTTGTTCTGCGGAATGAACGCGAACAGCTCGCGAATGGCCGCGAGACACGCGGGCTCCGACTCGTGCACGAAGTGCGCGACGCCCGACGTGCCGGCGTGTGTGTCGGCGCCGCCGAGGCGCTCCATGGTCACGTCCTCGTGCGTCACGGTCTTCACGACGTTCGGGCCGGTGACGAACATGTACGACGTGCCGCGGGTCATGTAGATGAAATCGGTGATCGCGGGCGAATACACGGCGCCGCCGGCGCACGGACCGAGCACCGCCGAAATTTGTGGGATCACCCCAGATGCCAGCGTGTTCCGGAGAAAAATCTCGGCGTAGCCGCCCAGCGACACGACGCCTTCCTGGATGCGCGCGCCGCCCGAATCATTGAGGCCGATCACGGGCGCGCCGTTGCGCACCGCGAGATCCATGACCTTGCAGATCTTCTCGGCGAACGCCTCGGAGAGCGAACCGCCGAACACGGTGAAGTCCTGCGAGAAGACGTAGACCAACCGGCCGTCGATGCGGCCGTATCCTGTGACCACGCCGTCGCCGTAGTACTTCTCGTCCTGCAACCCGAAATCGCTCGACCGGTGGGTGACGAAACGGTCGAACTCGACGAAGCTTCCTTCGTCGAGGAGCAGGTCGAGGCGCTCTCGCGCCGAGAGTTTGCCCTTCGCGTGCTGCGCCTGGACGCGACGCTCGCCGCCCCCCTTCTCCGACTCGGCCGTCCGCCGCTCGAGGAGGTCGAGCTTGTCTCGCATGGTCATAGGCGGAAAAAGCTACGACCGCCCGACGCGGCATTCTAGACTTGCGGCACGGCGCCGGGCCGGGCTTAGCGCGGCGCGCGAGATCGGCGCAGAACGATCGTGACCGGCAGCGTATCGGTGAGCGTGAGCGACACGGGCGTCGACGCGCGCTCGTAGCCGGCATGCTCGATCTGAATGACGGCGCTCGACCGCGGTACGAAACCCAAACTCACCGTTCCGGTCGCCGTCGTGATGGCGGAGCGTCCGCTGGCCGAATCGCGCACGGCGGCGCCGACGACGGGATCGCCGGATTCACCATCGAACACGCCCATCACTCGATGGTGCCCGTTGGGACCGTCGAGGCGCACCACGCGGGGGGCGCGCTGGTTCGGCATCGCGGCGTTGCTCGCGCCGGGGACGTCGCGGACGAAACGGATCTCGCGAACACGTCTGCAGCTCGCCGTCGCTGATGATGCGCGACCCGCTCGGCGAGCTGGCTTCGCACGATACGGCCGACTCGCGTCGAGGGTCAGCACGTTGCGCCCGGTGGTGCAGGTGATCACGGGAACGCCGCTCACCAATTCGTCGAACGTCGTCTCGACGACGACGGAGTCGTACGAGCTCGTATATCGCGACTTCTTCGACAGCGAGATGACCGAGCGCCGGATCACGTAGGTCGCCGGGTCGAGGTACATCGTGCCGTCGATGTCCGGATCGCGAATGTCCTCGGCCGCCCTGAAATCGACGCGGCGGAAGGTCTGGCCGTCGACCGTGGCCTCGCCGGCGTCGTGAAAGCAATGGTGCTTGACGAACTCGGCGTCGGCGAACACGGCGAGCGTCGGAATCATCACGGCGTAGCGAACGCCGAGGACCGACACGCCGGACGTGACGATGATGTCGCCGGGCTTGTAGTGCCACCGCTGGTCGCTCGGCACGTTGATGGAGTCGGTCTTGGTCACGACCTCCACCGTGTCCACGAGCGCAGGCGCGACGTCGGATTTCTTTCCGGCTCTTCGGTTCCTCGACGAGATGGCTGAACCGTCGTTCGACGACGGAGTTGAACGGGTACTGCGAGCTGACGAGTCGAAATTGCTCGGCGTTCAGCTGCAATTGCTCGAAGACCTGCGGCAGCGCGTCGCCGCCGGCGGTCGGCGCGCCCGGCAAGCCGACAGGGAGCGTCGGTCACTCGCATCGCGGCGAGCGTCACAGGAATGCGCGCGAGCTCGATTGTCACGCGCGTCGTGTCGTTCGCGCGGACGACGAGCTGGGTGTCGACCGGCGTGAACCCCACATGTCGGATTCGCAGGTGGATCGTCCCGGGGGCGGCCTCGAGCTGGAAGGCACCGCTGTCGCTCGTCAGGCGGTCGGCCGACTGCCCGACAATCGAGACGCCAGAAAACGGGAGCGCGACTCCGGCCAACTTGTCGACGACCCGACCCGCCACGTGGCCGGTTTGACCGACTGCGACGGACGAAATCAGCGCCAGCACCGCGACTGCGCGAACGAGAATCATCGGTGTCGAATGAGGAGCTGATAGTTGGGTTCGGTGCTCGGCGGACGCAAGCTCCCGGATCACGGTCGCGGCGTGCTCTACCGGTCCCGATCTACAGGATGTATTGGCGCTTGAGCCGAATGTCCTGCGAGGGAATCGGGCTCTGCCCTTGGCGAAACACCTTTACCGCGGGTCGTCGGTCGGCGGGGACCATCTTGATCGATTCGCGGAAATCCTGGTTTACCGCGGCCAGCTCGGTCAGCACGGACTCTCGCAGTCGCTCGGTGTCGGGGAGGTCCGCGTCGGGCGCGAGCTCGAACCAGATCTCGACGCGCTTGTTCGCGTCGTCGTCCTCGTACGGATGCAGCGCGAAATTGGTCACGCGTTCGCCGAGCGCGCCGACCCGCAGGATGACGTGCTGAATGTCCTCCGGCGTGATCTTGCAGCCGTAGAATCCGACGGCGTTGTCCTGGCGTCCCCAGTGAAAGAGGAGGGGCAGGTCCACCAGGGGCGCGGGCAGATCCACGCCGAGACGGGCGGCGGCGACGACGACTTCGTGCACCGGCAGGACGACCCCTCGGTCGCGGATGTTGTAGCGGATTCGCGGCGACACGTTCTCCAGCCGGTTGATCGTGACGAGAAGATTCCGGTCGGCGTCGCTCTCGATGTAGTAGTTGAGCGGGTCGTACTGGAACACCATCGGCAACGGCTCCCGGCCGTACAACGCTTCGGCGAACGACGGGTTCGAGGCGAGAGCGTCGCGCAACGCGATCGTGAAATCGGTCTCGACGGCGATGTTGATCTCGAGGTCCGACGCGCCGAAGCTCGAGATCGTCTTGCGGAACCGCCGATTCAGCGCGGCCCGGAGCGGCTGCGACATCCCTTCACCGCCCACAACCGCGCAGACATCGTACTTCGACCAATCGACGTCGGCGGTGTCGACCAGTCCCTTCAGGAACGGCGGGTAGCCGGTGATCACGTACTTGTACTTGGGGCCGAGCAGCTCGAGCGTGCCGATCAGCTTCGCGGCATCCGGGCCGATCGACTTGAGCACACAGAGGTCGACGAGCGACATCGACACGTTCATCCCCGTCGCCCAGGGGCCGAGCGCGAAGGCGTTGAGGAGCACGAACGGTTCGTCGCCGAACGCCGCTCGCGTCGCGAATTGAAGCAGGCGCCGCGCGGCGGCGCGCTCGCTGGGGCCGCGCACCCAGTTGCTCGCCTGCCCGCTCGAGCCGGAGGACTCGTCGATCACGGCGCCGTGCAAAGGCAGCCTTCCGCCCTGGCAGAGCCGCTCGAGCGGCCACCGCTTGATGTAGCCGGCCTTGTCCATCGGCGGCACGTCCTCGAACCGTTCGACGTCGAACGCGCCGTGCTCGCGCAGAAACTCCTGATAGGCCGGCACCGTGCGGCGCGCGTTGAAGAACGCGGCGGATGCGCGTGTGCGCGCGATCCAATTGCGCGTCTTCGTGGAGAACACCGGCGCGAACAGCGCGCGGTACGCGCCCCACGACGACAGTGCGACGTCGCCCAGGCGACTCAACGCGCGCCCGGCGATCGGATCGAACGTCTTATTCACGCTCGACGATGCTCCGCAGGCGCGGCGCGCGGGCCGGCACGTCGCTGTAGCCGAAGCGAAGGACGAGCCAGCAGTCGTCGACGTCGAACTGCCGCGCGATGGCGTCGGCGTACTTCGCGTTGGTGAGCATCGACCCCATGGGTTGCATGTAGACGTCGTGCGCCGCCATCTCGAGCCAGAACGCCATCAGCATGCGTCCGGCGTGGACGAGATCGGGCCACTCGGCGAACGGGCCGCAGAGCAGCCCGATGTGGCGCGTGCCTTCCTGAGTGCGAAGGTAGCGGCGTCGCGCGAATTGGCGGAACCCGGGGAGCATGTAGAGCCACGGCGTCGCGAACGCCGAACGCAGCTCCCACGCGGGTTGGTTCATCGGCCGCTCCCACAAGCCGTCGCCGTCGGGCGGAGTTTCGCCGTAGCGATACCAGCCGCGAATCTCTCTGCGTTCGTCGCCGAGCTGCAAGTTGTCGATCACCGCGTTGGCGTTGAGCCGGAGGACGCGGCGCACGAGACCCGGGTCGTCGAACGCGAGAAAGCGGTGGCCGTACACGCCGGCGACGTGGGCGAGGGCGCCGGTGCTCGCGCCGAGCACCGGCTTGTCGTGATACGGCAAGCGAGACGTGCGGCGGCTTTCGAACAACGCCAAAATCCCGTCGCGCGGCTCGATGCGCATCGTCCATCGCGTCTCAGCGGGATCCACCGGGCCGGGTTCGCCGAGCGTCGCGCGGCCGACGACCACGCGCCGGGGACCCGCGTGCAGGTTGGCGACGTCTATGAGAGGGACGACGTCGATCGCGACGTCGCGCCCCATGTATCGCGCCGCGTGCTCCACCGCCGTCACGAAGATGCCGAACGCGGCGGCCATGTAGAGGTTGCCGTGATCTTCGCGCGGCAGCAGCCGATCCCGGACGACGACGAGATCCGCGTTGCGCGGGCCGCGCGGCACGATGCGAAACGGCTGCGTGTTGTGCGGCGTCGGGGCGAGTCGCGCGACGTCCCCGATTCCGTCCCAGACTCGGTCGTACAACTGACCTCCCCCCCCCGGCACCCGTAAGTCAAAGCGCCTCGACCGAAAGGCCGAGGCGCTTTGAATTCAAACCTGGAACAGCGCGCGAGTCTACTCGTCGACCACCGAGGAGAGGTCCACGGGCGGGTAGCCCATGTCGTGCTCGGACTCCATCGGGATGATCTTCGACGGGGTCTCCGGGCGCGGCGGCTGGTCCTCCGGAATGTTCGTCACCGCGAGAACGATGCGGCGATGGATCGGATCGACCTCCAACACGCGGAGTTCGAGCTTCATCGTCTCGTACACGACGTCCGCCGGGCTGTTCACCGTCTTGCCGGTGGTGGTCAGCTGCGAGAGCGGCACGAAGCCCTCGATGTCGTTGCCGATGTCGACGACGACACCCTTGTCCATCAGGCGAACGACGGTGCCACCGAGCTCGGTGCCGACCGGATACGTCTCACCGATCTTGAGCCACGGATCTTCCTCGGCCTGCTTGAGACCAAGACTGATGCGCTTGTTCTCAGAGTCGATGTTCAGGATCACGACGTCGACCGTGTCGCCCTTCTTCACGACTTCCGACGGATGCTGTACGCGCTTGGTCCAGCTCATGTCGGAGATGTGAATCAGGCCGTCGATGCCCGGCTCGATTTCGACAAATGCGCCGAAGCTCGGTGAGGTTGCGGACTTTGCCCGAGATCCGCGTCCCGACGGGGTATTTGTACGGGAGCACCATCCACGGATCCTGCTCGGTCTGCTTCATGCCGAGCGAGATCTTCTCTTCGTTCGGATCGACCTTGAGCACGACGGCTTCGATCGACTCGCCGATCGAGACCAGCTTCGATGGATGCCGGACGTTGCGCGTCCAGCTCATCTCGCTGATGTGAACGAGCCCCTCGATGCCGGGCTCGAGCTCGATAAAGGCGCCGTAGTTCGTGATGGAGACAACCTTGCCCGCCACGCGCGTGCCCACCGGATACTTCTCGGCGACGTCCTTCCACGGGTAGCTCTGGAGCTGTTTGAGCCCGAGGCTGATACGTTCTCTGGTCCAATCGATGTCGAGGACCTTGACCTCGAGCTCGGCGCCGATCGCCACCATCTCCGACGGATGCGAGATGCGTCCCCACGACATGTCCGTGATGTGGAGCAGGCCGTCGACGCCACCGAGGTCGATGAACGCACCGAAGTCGGTGATGTTCTTGACGACGCCTTTGCGCACCTGATCCTTCTCGAGCTCCTTCATCAACTTTTCGCGCTTCCCCGCTCGCTCGTTCTCGAGGATCACGCGACGGGAAACGACAATGTTTCTTCGGCGCTTGTTCAGCTTGATGATCTTGAACTCGAACTTCTGGCCGAGCAGCTCGTCGATGTTCGGAACGCGGCGGAGCGCGATCTGCGATCCCGGGAGGAACGCGTCGACGCCCATGAGGTCGACGACCACACCGCCCTTGATCTTCTTGACCAGGGTGCCTTCCACCGGCTGATCGGTCTCGTACGCGATGCGGATCTTCTCCCACACGCGCATGAAGTCCGCTTTCTTCTTCGAAAGGACGACCGAGCCTTCCTGGTCCTCGAGGTGCTCGAGGAGCACTTCGACTTCGTCGCCTGGCTTGAGGTCCGGGTGGTCCTTGAACTCTTCGAGCGGAACGCTGCCTTCGGATTTGAAGCCGATGTCGAGGACGACCATGTTGTCGCGAATCTCGAGCACCTTGCTCTTCACGATCTCGCCCTCGTCGATCGACGCGAGCGTACCGTTGTAGAGCTCCATCATCTTCTCGTACTCGGACGACGAGTATTCGTCTTCGTCGTACAGCTCGGGACGGCGGTTCACGAGCGGGCGCAGTTGCGCGCGCTGCGCGTCCCGTTTTTCACGGTCGGTCACAGAGGTGCCGGCACGGCTGGCGCTAGGGTTACGGGTTTCGATCTCGGGCATACTGAAAGGGTGGTCTCCTGAGACGTCCGCGGATTGTTCGCTCGCCGCGACGAGGTTGGGGTGGACGAAAAGGTCGATGACACGGACGCGTCATCGCGCGACCGCCGAGGCGGAAGCCGCGAACCAGAAATGATACCCTCCTCACCGTCTCACGTCAACGTCAGAAGCTGGCCTCGATCAGCGACTTAGCTCACACTTCCGAGAGACGTTGGAGGCGTCGGACGGGCTCGGCGCTGCACGGCCGCGTGGGCCAGCGCAACGATCCGATCGACCTGATCTTCCTGCGTCAGGTATGTCGTATCGATGAGCACGGCGTCCGCGGCGCGGACCGACTGCGTCGCGTCGAGCGCGTCGCGCTGCGCGATCCGATGGGTCTCGGCGGCGATCTCTTCATCGCTCGGGCCGTGGCCGAGCCGCTGCACGAGTCGCCGCCGCGCGCGCTCCCACGGGTCGGCGACCAGAAAGATCTTGAGGTCGGCGTTCGGGAAGACCACGGTCCCCATGTCTCGGCCGTCGACCACGACGTTGTGACCCGTCGCCGTCCGACGGACGAGCTCGTTGACCCACTGTCGCACCCGCTGCATCTGGGCCACCCGCGACACGTTCTGGGTCACTTGGGCATCCCGCAGCCGATCATCCGCCGGCGTCCCGCCGATCACAACGGCGAACGTTTCTCCCAACGGCGCAAACTCGACGGCGCGGGCCGCGAGCAATACGTCGTCCTCCGTCCAGTTCGCCGGCTCTCCGGGACCGGCGAGCCGCGCTGCCGTCGCCGCCCGATAAAGGGCGCCGGAATCCACGTGACGGTAGCCGAGCCGGCGCGCGACCCACTGCGCCGTCGAGGACTTGCCGGAGGCGGCCGGACCGTCGATGGCGATGACGAACGGAAGCGGACCCTCCGTCATCGCGTGACGCTCGCGAGGTCGTTCCAGAAGTTCGGGTAGGACACCGCGACGCAATCGCGGTCGTCGATCTCGATCGAGTTCCCCGCCGCGGCGCCAAGGATGCCGAACGCCATCGCGAGCCGGTGGTCGCCATGGGTCGTGATTCTGCCGCTCAAGGCCGGCGACGGCCCGCGGATCTTCATCCCATCCGGAAGTTCTTCGGCGTCGGCGCCGATCGCGCGCAGGTTCGCGACGACCGCGGCGATACGGTCGCTCTCCTTGACCCGAAGCTCGTTCGCGCCGGTGATGGTCGTCTCGCCGGCGGCGCGCGTCGCGAGGCACGCGAGCAGCGGGAGTTCGTCCACCATCGCCGGAACGTCAGCCCGGGTGATCGTCGCCGGACGAAGCTCGCCGGGCGCGACGACGATGTCGGCAACAGGCTCGCCGCCCTCGAGGCGCGCATCCACCTGCGTCACGACCGCGCCCATGAGCTCGAGCTGCTCGAGGAATCCAATACGTGTTTCGTTGACGCACACGTTCTCGAGACGGAGCGAGCCACCGTCTGAGATCGCCGCCAGCCCAGCGAAGAAGGCCGCCGAGGAGGGATCGCCCGGCACCGTCACATCGAGCGGTTCCACGTAGGCGAGCTCGTCGATCCGCACGCCCGTCTCGTGAATGACAACCGACGCGCCGCGCGCGATCAGCATTCGCTCGGTGTGGTCGCGCGTCGCTTGCGGCTCGATGATTTCGGCGCCAACTCCGGCGGCGAGCGCCGCGAGGAGGATCGCGCTCTTGATCTGCGCGCTTGCGACTTCGCTCTGCCAGATCACGTCGTGCAGGTCGCTGCCCCAGATCGTCATCGGCAAGCCGCCGGAGTCCGGCAGGCGGATGCGCGCCCCCATCGCCTCGAGCGGTCGAGCGACGCGCCGCATCGGGCGTCGGCTGAGGCTCGCGTCGCCGATGAAAGTGGCCTCGATGGGCCGCCCGGCGACGACGCCGGCCATCAGCCGCGTCGTCGTTCCGCTGTTGCCGCAGTCGAGCGGTGACGCCGGTGTCGCGAGCGAACCGACGCCCCGCCCTCCGATCACGAAATCCGGCGAAAGTTCGGGGATCTTCGCGCCGAGCGCGCGCAGCACGCCGGCCGTCGAGTGGACGTCGGCCGACTCGAGGATTCCCGTCACGCGCGACTCTCCCTTCGCCAGCGCGCTCAAGATGAGCGCCCGGTGCGAGATCGACTTGTCGCCTGGAACGCGGAGCGTGCCGGCGACGTTCATCGTAGCCACGCCTCGAGCGTGGTCGCGAGATCGGTCTTCTCGTCCCGGTATTTCACGATGACCGGCGCCTGGAGCGACAGCCGATGCTCGGCGCCCCACCCGCTCGTCACGGCGCGCGCGCCCGGAACGACGACGGCCGCCTCGGGAATTTCCAGCGGATGGTCGGCGCTGCCGCGATACACGGTCTCTCTGGCGAGGTCGAAGACCGGCGTTCCGCGCGTGAGGATGACGCCCGCGGCGAGCACGGCACGCGATCGAACGATCGTTCCCTCGTAGACGCCGCAATTCCCGCCGACGAGCACGTCGTCTTCGATCACGACCGGCGCCGCGTTCACCGGCTCGAGCACGCCGCCGATTTGCGCGGCGGCGCTCACGTGGACGCGCTTGCCGATCTGCGCGCACGACCCGATCAGCGCGTGCGAGTCCACCATCGTGCCGGTATCGACATACGCGCCGACGTTGACGTACATCGGCGGCATGCACACGACGCCCGGCGCGACGTAGGCTCCGCGGCGGATCGACGAACCGCCCGGCACGATGCGCACGTTCTGCTCGACGTCGAAGCGGCGAATCGGATACGTGTCCTTGTCCACGAACGACAGCTCGCCGTCGTACGCCTTGAGTCGCCCATACCGAAATCCAAGCAGGATTCCGCGTTTGACCCACGCGTTGGCGCGCCACGCATTGTCGTCGCCCTTGCTGGCCGAGCGAACCGCGCCGGCCTCGAGCGCATAGAGAAGCGACTCGATCGCGTCGCCGGCGCTCGGCGGCAGCGACACATCGTCGGGCGTCGCGGCCAGCTCTTCGATGTCGGCTTGCAGCGCGTGAAGGTCCGTCACGCGAGCTCGGCCCCGGCGGCCAACAACGCGGCACGGACTGCGTCGCCGTGTGTTTCGGAAAGCGGCACGAGCGGCGACCTCAGCACGTTCTTGATCTTCCCCATGCACGCGAGCGCCGCCTTCACCGGCATCGGATTCGATTCGACGAATGCCGCTCGCATCCATGGAAGAAGGGTCATGTGGATCTTGCGTGCGCCGGCGTAGTCGCCCGCCATCATCCGGTTACACAGCTCCGACATGAGCCTGGGAGTCGCATTCGACACAACGGACACGATGCCGTCGCCGCCGAGCGCCATGACGGGAAGCGTGAGCTCGTCGTCCCCGGAGAGGACGGAGAACTCCGAGCCGCGTCCGCGAATGACGTCGGCGATCTGCGACAGTTGCCCCGACGCCTCCTTCGTGGCGACGACCCCGGGAATCCGCGCCAGCTCGAGGGTCGTTTTCGCCTCGATGTTGCTCGCCGTGCGCCCCGGAACGTTGTAGACGACGATCGGCAGGTCGACCGCCGCGGCGATCGCCGCATAGTGCGCGACGATCCCGCGCTGCGGCGGCTTGTTGTACCATGGCGACGTGTGCAGCAGGTGCGTCGCGCCCCGGTCGGCGACTCGCTTGGACAGCTCGATCGCCTTCTGCGTGTCGTTGCTCGCCGCGCCGGCGACGATCGGCACTCGGCCGTTCGCCTGACGAGCGACGATCTCGACCACACGGCAGTGCTCGTCGATCGTCATCGTCGCCGCCTCGCCCGTGCTTCCGCATGGCACGAGAAAATGAATGCCCTCGGCGATCTGCCAGTCCACGAGCGCGCGCAGCGCGTCCTCGTCGACGGTCGCGTCGTCGTTGAACGGCGTCACCAGCGCGGTGCCGCATCCCGTGAGCCGTGCTCTGTCCGCTGTCATTGAGAGTCCTCAGTCGCCGCTTTCGCGCTCGCCAGCACGTCGCGCATGGTGAACACGCCCTGCTTCCCGATGAGCCAGCCGGCGGCAAGGAGCGCGCCCTCGGCGAACACGCGGCGGTCGCGAGCGGTGTGCGTCAACCGGATCTGCTCGAACGGCGCGTCGAAAATGAACTCGTGAATGCCGGGAACGGATCCTGTCCGCACGCTCGTGATCGGGATCGCGTGCCCCCACGCTCGGGCGGCGGCCGCGGCGAGCGTCTGCGCGGTTCCCGAAGGCGCGTCCTTCTTCGCCGCGTGGTGGGTCTCGACCTCGTGTGCGTCGAACCCGGTTGCCGCGCGCAGGGCGCGGGCTGCCTCGGCGACGATCTGCTCGAAGGCGTTCACGCCGAGCGAGAAGTTCGCGGCGGTGAGGAGGGCGCCGCGCCGCTCCTCTACCAGGTGACGCACGTCGTCGAATCCGTCGTACCAGCCCGTCGTGCCGACCACGACCGGGCAGCCGAATCCGACGAGCGTCCGAATGTTCGCGGGCGCCGCGGCCGGTACGGTGAACTCAACCGCGACGTCGGCCCCGCCGAGGGCGGCGCGGCTCGGCGTCTTCATGTCCCCTTCATCGAGCGTCGCGACGACGGACCACCCGCGATCGGGCGCGAGCTCGGCGACGGCGCGCCCCATCTTCCCCATGCCGACGACGGCGAGCTTGCGCGTCACGCCGCTGCCCCCGCCGTCTCCGCCGTCTCAAAAAACGCTGCGTGCAGCCGCTGCATGGCCGGCGTCACCTGCTCGTCGTCGACGACCATCGTCAGGTTGATGCGGCTGGCGCTGAGCGAGAGCATGTGCACGCGCACGTCGCCGATCGCGTCGAGCGCGCGCGCCATCGCGTGCCCGCCCTCGGCGATCGCGCCGCCGACGACCGCGACGATGCCGCGATTTCGCTCGATCGCGACGTCACCCAACGATCGGAGGTCGGAGACGATCGAATCGAGCCGCGATGCGTCGTCCACCGTCAACGACACCGACACCTCCGACGTCGCGACGACGTCGACCGAGGTCTTGTGCCGCTCGAACGTCGCAAAGATCGACCGCAGAAACCCTTCCGTGAGCAGCATGCGCGGCGAACCGACGCGCACGAGCGTCACGCCCGCCTTGCCGGCGATCGCGCTGACCGACCGTTGCGGCGCGTCGAAGGTGATCTTGGTGCCGTGTCCCTGCGGCTTCATCGAGTTGAGAACGTAGACCGGAATGCCGAGTCGGACGGCGGGCGCGATCGTGTTCGGGTGAAGCACCTTCGCGCCGAACGATGCCAGCTCCGACGCCTCGGTGAACGCAATCTGGTCGATCAACCGCGCCGATGGAACGACGCGCGGGTCGGCGGTGAGCATCCCGTCCACGTCGGTCCAGATCTCGATCGCGTCGGCGCGGACGGCGGCACCGATGAGCGACGCGCTGTAGTCGCTGCCGCCGCGTCCGAGCGTGGTGATGATTCGCGTTCCCTCCGACGAGCCGATGAAGCCGCCGAGCACCGGAACCTTTCCGTCTCGCAACAGCGGGAGGAGGAGGCGACGGCAGGAGTCCGCGATCGCATCGCGCTGCGGCTCGGCGCGCGTGAAGGCGTCGTCGGTGATCATGACGTCGCACGCGTCGACGTGAACCGCCGGCACCCCGAGTCGTCGAAAGGCCGCGACGCACAGCAGCGACGACATCCGCTCGCCGAACGACGCGATCGCGTCGAGGCTGCGCGGTGTGACGTCGCCGAGCGTCGACAGCGCCTCCGCGAGGTGCGCGAGCTCGTCGACCATCGCGCTCAACTCCTCGCACGTCTCCACCGCGTCGCCGCCGTCGCCGAGCAGACGTTCGGCTTCGCTCAGGTGGCGGTCGCGGAGCCCCTCGAGCGAGGCGAGCGCGCCGAGCAGGTGTCCGCGCGCCGCTTGCTCGGCAAGCGCGAGCAGCGAGTTGGTCACGCCGCCGAGGGCTGAGACGACGACGATCGGTGCGCGATCGAGCCGCGTACTGACGATGCTCGAGGTCCGCCGAACGGCGTCCGCGTCGGCGACCGACGTTCCGCCGAACTTGAGGACGATCACGAGCCGCCGAGCAGCCCGCAGCGCACCATCAACTCGGCGTTCAGCACCGACGCGCCGGCCGCGCCGCGAATCACGTTGTGCCCCATCGCCACGAGCTTCACGTCGAAAACCGGATCTGGCCGCACGCGCCCCACGATCACCGTCATTCCACGGCCGGCGTCCACCTGCCGGCGCGGCTGCGGGCGATCCGGCTGGTCCGTGATGACGACCGGTCGCTCGGGGGAGCTCGGCAGATTTCTGGCGTCGTCCGCGCCGCGCCACTCGGCGATCGCGTTCGACACCTCGTCCGCCGGAGCACGCCGTTTCAGCCCGAGCGAAATACAAACGGTATGGCCGTGCTCCACCGGAACCCGATTGGCGTGAGCGCTGACGGCAAACTCCGCGCTCTTGATCGACGATGAGTTCACCGAGCCGAGGAACTTGCGCACCTCGGCTTCGATCTTGGGCTCTTCATCGGCGATGTACGGAATCACGTTTCCGACGATATCGAGCGACGGAACGCCGGGGTACCCCGCCCCGGAGACGGCCTGCATCGTCGTGACGATCATGCGCTCGATGCCGAACGCCTGATGGATCGGCGCGACGGGAAGTGTCGTGACGATCGCCGAGCAGTTTCCGTTGGCGACGATGGCGCCGGGCCAGCCGCGATTCTTCCTCTGTGCCTCGATCACGCCCAGGTGATCCGGATTGACCTCGGCGATGACCAGCGGCACGTCAGGCTCCATCCGATAGTTCTTGGCGTTCGTCAGCACTGTTCGCCCGGCGCGCGCGAATGCCGGCTCCGCGTCGCCCGCCGCCGCCGAGTCGAGCGCCGAAAAGACGATGTCCGCTTCCACGCGATCCGGATCGCATGGCTGGACCGTCATGTCGGCGACGAACGGCGGCATGTCGCCGGCGCTCACCCAGCGCGCGGCTTCACGATACGGTTTGCCCGCCGAACGCTCCGATGCGGCGAGGGAGACGATCTCGAACCAGGGATGCCCGACGAGCAGCCGGATGAAGGTCTGCCCGACGGTCCCCGTGGCGCCGAGGATCGCGACGCGTCGCCGGCGGCCGGGGCTGGGTGAGGGTGGGTTCGAGGACACTGGGATCACACGAGCAGAGTCTTGACGATCTTCTTATACGATTCCACCGCCGCCTTGAGCTCACGCACGCTGATGAACTCTCCGGGCGTGTGCGCGACGTGGATCGAGCCGGGACCGAAGAGGAGCGGCGTACCCCAACGCGAGAGCAGCGGGATGTCCGACGTATACGCGACAGGTGCAACTTCGAAGCCGGGAATCGTGTGAAAATGCTGCGCCGGGATGTGCGATCCGAACTCGAGCTCGGCTCGCCCCTTCGCCCACTTCTCGATCTGGGTGCGTATCGGCGCCACGTCGCCGACTAGACGAAACATGATTTCAGCTTCCGCGGAGGCGGGAATAATGTTCGCCGCCGTCCCGCCGCGCAGAACCCCAACGTTGTACGTGGTGTCGCCGAGGACGCCGTCGTGCGGCAGGTCGAGCTGATCGAGCGTCGGCAGCAGCGCGAGCATCGGCGTGATGGCCGACTCGCCGAGGTGCGCGTACGCCGAGTGCGCGGCGCGGCCGTGCGTCCGCACGGTGACGCGAAGTGATCCCTTGGCGCCGCTCGCGAGCTTGCTCTCGGTCGGCTCGCCGTTCACGAGAAACTTGCTGGTCGCCGCGAGATGATTCGCCGCGCGCGCGCCGTCGGACCCCTTCTCTTCCCCGACGACGAACAGCAGGTCGACGCGTTCTTCACCGGCGTTGGCGAGTTGGTCGGCGGCGGCGAGCATCGCGGCGGCGATGCCCTTGGCGTCGCAGGAGCCGCGGCCCATGAGACGATCGCCGTCGCGCTTGGGCGCGATGTAGGGAAGGACTGTGTCGAGGTGCGTAGAGAACGTGACGCCGCGTCCCTTGCGCGACGCCCACACGTTGGCGCGGTCCTTCGTCACCTCCTGGAGCGTGACGTTCCATCCGCGCGCGACGAGCCATTTCGAGACAAAATCCACCGCGCTGCTTTCGGCGCCCGTGGAGGAGTCCAACGCGAGGAGTTCGGCGGCCAACGAGACGACATCGGTCATGCGGGCAAATTAGCCGCTCCCGTATTGCTGCGCCCGATGCCAGGGATGCCGTCGCCGTTGAGGAGTCCTCTCTGGTGGATCGGAGGCAGTGATGGGTCACCAAGATAGAAGGCGCTCCACCTCGGCGAAGGAGGACGCGGTCGCCTCGGCAGCAGCGACGATGGCCGGCCGAGACACAAAGCCGGTGAACGCGACGAAGGCGTCCACGACTTCCCGCATCGCGAGGTCCGTCGCGCCATCGCCGACCGCCATGATGGGTCTCGGCAGCCGCAGCTCTGAAACCACTCGCGCCTTTCCGTCAGCCTCCGTCAGCGCGGAGTTGGTGTCATACCCCGCGTACGCGCCAGTCGCGTCGAACTCGATTGACACTGCGTGCAAGTCGGACTGGGACAGGCCGAGGTGCGAGGCGAGCCGGAGGAGCGCGGGGCGGAGTCCGCCGCTGACGAGCGTCACTCGCACACCCGCCTGTCGTATTCGCGCGACGCTCTCAGCCACTCCGGGTGCCATCCGCTCGAGGTAAGCCTCCGCGAGGGCCTCGACGTCTTCACGCCGCGGCCTGATCTCGGACAGACGTGAGCCGTACACGTCCTCCAGCGCGACCTCTCCCTCCATCGCCCGGCGCGTCAGCTCGAGCACACGTTGGGCGACGCCCGGTCCGCGACGCGCGGCGAGCCAATCGATCCCCTCGATTCCGGAGACGGTCGAGTCGACGTCCAGTACCAGCGCTCGGTACTTGGGGTCCGTCATTCTGGTACGGCCGCTGTCCCAGCCTCGGCCTCATCATCGAAGTTGATCACGGTGACGGATCGAACATCTGTCGTCGACAAGAGCCGCGTCCGGACGGCTGTGTCGATGGCGCCATCGACGGTGACGGCCGCCAACGCGCTGCCGCCCTGCGACGTGCGCGCCTGGTGATACTCGGCGATGTTGACGCCGGCGTCACCGAGGACGGTTCCGACGCGGCCGATGACACCGGGGACATCGGCATTGGTCAGCACCAGCATCGTGCGACGCGGCATGACGTCGACCGTGAATCCGTCGATATACGTGATGCGCGGTTGCGCACCGGCAGCGGCCACGCCGGCGATCACGACTTCCTGGCCATTGCTGCGAACCGAGATGGATACGAAGCGCGGCTGTTCAGCGACTATGGCCGGGGCAACCGCCAAGGCGATGCCGCGCGATTCCGCCTGCGCGCGAGCATTGACGAGGTTCAGTCGTCCGCTTTCGATGACTCCCTCGACGACGCCGATGGCGGCCGACGAGAGCAACACCGTGTCGGCGTGGATGAGCGCGCGCCCGAGGCGGAGCGTCACTTGGCTGACGGCGCGGGCGCCGCGATCCCCGAGCAGTGCGCGAGCCATCGCTGCCGCCCGTCGCGCCAGTACCAGGGCGCCGCGAACGTCGTTCCAGTCCGCGCGATCGCCGCCCGCGACGTTGATCGCGCTCGAGAGCACTCCGCTCAGCAGCGCGTCTCGCACGTGCGCGCACACATCGACGGCGACGTTTCGCTGTCCCTCCGCGGTCGACGCGCCGATGTGCGGTGTGAGGATGACGTTCGCCATCGTCCGCAGTGGGTGATCCGACGCCAGCGGCTCGTGCTCGAAGACGTCGAGAATGGCACCGCCCAGCCGCCCACGCGCCAACTCCGCGACGAGATCTTCTTGGTCGACGATTCCGCCCCGCGCCAGATTCGCGAGGACCGCGCCATCACGAAGGAGCGACAGCTCCGGCGTTCGAATCATGCCGCGGGTCTCTGGCGTGAGCGGCGTGTGAACCGTCACGACGTTCGCGCTCTCGAGGAGCTCGTTGAGCGAATCGGCGCGGGTGACACTCAGGGCGTCGAATCGCTCGGCGGCGATGTACGGATCGTACGCGATCACGGGCATGCCGAACGCGCGAGCGCGTCCCGCGACCTCGCCTCCAATGCGTCCAAGCCCGACGATTCCGAGCGTGCGGCCGCGAAGCTCCGTCCCCAGCAGCGCGCTCCGATCCCAACGACCGGCGCGCATCGAGGCGAACGCGTCGGGCAGGTGGCGAACGAGCGCGAGCAGCGATCCGAAGAACAGCTCGGCGACCGAGACCGTGTTCCCCGACGGCGCGTTGATGACAGCGATGCCCAGCGCGGTCGCCTCGGTGACGTCGATGTTGTCGATGCCGACGCCGGCGCGCCCGACGACTTGCAGGCGGCGCGCTTGGCGGAGAAGCTCGCTCGGCAATCGCGTCGCGCTTCGCCCGACGATGGCGTCGTAGCGGCCGATCTCGTCGAGCAAGTCGTGCCATGGTCGCGACGGCCGCTCGTCGACCGTGAATCCGGGCTGCTGCCGGAGAAGCTCGACGCCTTCCGGGTCTACGTCGTCGGTGACGAGGATGGTGAATCGCTGCATCGAGTCATCGAGAAGAAGAAGAGTGGCCAGGCGGTCTCCTCCGGGCACTCCTCAATATCGCCGGCCCCAGATGACTTCGTCTTCGGCCTTCACGAGCCGGTCCGTCTCGTGTCACGAGTTTTGCTGGCGACTACGCGCGCTCCCGCAACACTCCACGCCCCTATCGCACGACACGAGGAGGACCCATGCCAACGATCACAACGACAGACGGAGCGCACATTTTTTACAAGGACTGGGGATCGGGCCAACCGATCGTCTTCAGCCACGGCTGGCCGCTCAATGCCGACGCGTGGGATGAGCAGCTCTTCTTCTTTGCGTCCAACGGCTATCGCGCCATCGCCCACGATCGCCGCGGTCATGGCCGGTCCACCCAGACATGGGCGGGCAACGACATGGACACGTACGCCGATGATTTGGCCGCGCTCGTCAAAGCCCTCGAGCTCAAGGACGCGATCCACGTGGGTCACTCGACCGGGGGCGGCGAGGTGGCGCACTACATGGGCCGCCACGGCACCGAGCGCGTCGCCAAGGCGGTTCTCGTCGACGCGGTCCCGCCACTCATGGCGAAGACGGACACGAACCCGGAGGGAATGCCCATCGACGTGTTCAACCAGATTCGCAGCGGCGTCATCGCCGACAGGTCGCAGTTCTGGAAGGACTTCTCGCAAATGTTCTATGGCGCCAACCGCCCCGGCGCCAAAGTGTCGCAGGGAATTCACGACGCCTTCTGGCTGATGAGCATGCAGTGCGGGTTCGCCGCGGCATACCTGTGCGTCAAGGCGTTCTCCGAGACCGATTTCCGCGACGATCTCAAGAAGATCGACGTCCCCACCCTCGTCATCCACGGCGATGACGACCAAGTGGTACCGATCAGCGTGGGCGGAAACCGCTCTGCGAAAATGATCAAGGGCGCCACGCTGAAGGTCTATCCGGGCGCGCCGCACGGCCTGATGAGCACGCACCAGGAGCGCTTCAACGCCGACCTGCTCGCGTTCGCACGAGAGGGGACGCGAGCGGCTGCTCCCGGTCGGCGCGGTGGACAGGAGGCGCCGGCGTCGCGCGCGGCGCGCAATCCGGACGGGTGAAGCGCGCAGCTCGTCTTGCTTGCCGACTGGTGGGATGTCAGGAGAAGAAGAGAGTGGCCAGGCGGTCTTCGCCTGGCCACTCCTGAACATCGTGGGCCCCAGTTAGGGGGCGCGGGGGGCGATTCTAGCGATTCGCAGTGTTATCGAGGAACGGGCGGTTCGTCGCCGTGGTCGAGGCTACTGTCATGTCCCCGCGGGCGCTGACGGTGTACACCCTGGCCGCCACGAACGAGACGCCTGTGCGGACGATAACGGCCGTGTTCGAACCGCCGATTCGCGTGGTCAGATCATACACGGCGGGTGGCAGCGTGACGAACACGCCGCCGCTCTTATATGCGATCGACGACCCGATCGCCACCGAGTCCCCCGTCACGGTGTTCTTTGCGTACAACGTCATCGGACTCGAGTTCGAGCTCGCGTTGACGAACCGGACGGACGTGGTGGTGAAGTCGATCGCCGCCGGAACTGCGTCTTCGACGATGAACGCGTCCATCGTCTTGGCGGTCGCGTCGTAGAAGCCGCTCGTAAAGAGCGAGTAGTACTTCCCGTCGGCGAGCGTCGACGTGAGCTTCGCGATGGCGAGGCCGTTGTCCGTCGTGACGGAGATGCGCCCGGTGAACGCGTATTGGCCCGGAGCAATGGACGAATACAGACCAGCGTTTCCGAGGCTGCCGTAGGCCGTGCCGGTCGTCGATTCGATTCCCGTCGACGAACACGCCGGATTCGGCGGCGTGGACGGCGGCGAGCAGCTGGTGGAGCTGATGGCCGTCACCTTCGTGTCGTTGGCGAAGAAGTTCACCGACGGCGCGTTCACCCCGAAGTTGTAGAACTTGATGTATGAACCGGCGGTCGGCCCGTTGAGCACGTCCTGGATGGCGTCCTTGGAGCACGCCGCGAGCACCGTTGCGCCGAGCAGCGCCGGAATGAGTCGGATTCTCGTCATGGCAGGCGTTACGGTTGAGTGATCCAGATGGCCTTCGTGTGGTAGTCGAGCTGATCGCCGCCGATCACTTTCAGCGCGTTGAGGTTCCACACGTACTCGGAGTTGTACCGCGGGCGGATTCGCTGCGCGATCTTGCCGTTGTTGTCGGGATACAGGTTCGTGGGCGCCGCGAAGCCGGGGTAGATCTGCGCATTCGTCGCCGGATCGATGTCGGTGTAGTGGTATCGGCGCATGTCCATCCACAGCTCGTTGTGGCCCCACGCCCACTGCGCGATGTACTTCTGCGTCATGATCTGCGTCAGCGTGAGCGACGCCGGACTTGTCGGCACGACGCGGGTGTCGGCAAGGAACGCCGCTTTCTCGGCAGAGCTGATCTGCGTCGCCGCTTGATTGTTCTCGAGATTCCGCGAATTGACGAAGTCGATGTGCGCTGAAATCCCGTTCTTGTACGCGGTCAGCGCGGTGACCTTGTCGCCGGATCGGAACGCCGCTTCGGCTTTCACGAACTGGAGCTGCGCGTACGTCATAAAGGGAACCTTCGACTTGTCGTCGAAGATGTACCGGCTCGGCAAGAGGAGACCGCCCGTGCCGGAGTACCCGAAGAAGTTGAACGGCTGTTGCGTGGCCGTCAGGGCGCCGAAAGGCCACTACGTTCGGGTCGACGCCGCGGAACTGCCCGTCGCCCGCCGGCGCCAGGATTCGGCTCATGCGGGGATCTACCGCGCCGAAATCCGTGCCGTTCATGAGATTCACCACGAACTGCGACTGCCGGTAGCTGGTGATGTTGTTGCGCGTCCGACCCCAGAAATTGTAGTCCTGGAGAGCGGGGTCGGTGCCCGGGTAGCCGAGCAACGCGTCGTCGGCATTGCTTGCGAACGACTTGTCGACCGCGGTGATGACGGCCGACGGCTGGTACGTGGCCTTGTTCGTGAAGTGATTGAGGCTGATGGCCTGAAGTCCGTACGCCATCTTCAGCCACTTGGTGCGATCGCCGTTGTAGATGTGATCAGTCTTTCCGAGATACGTGGCGTCGACGGCGCCGTCCGTGCGCTGGAGATCGGTGATCGCCAGCCCGATCAGACGCGCGATTTCCGAGTACACGTATTCCTGCGAGTCGTAGTCGAAGGTGCTGCGCGTGGGATCGATCGCTTCCTTGACGATGATCTCGCCGTGCATGTCGGTGAGCACCATCCAGCCCCAGGCTTTCATGAAGTAACCGACGCCGGCGAGGTCCCAGCGCTGCTCGGCCTCGGCCCTCTTGATCATGTCAGCCAGGTTCTGCCCGAGCGACCAGTACACGTCGCGCCACTGCTCGGCGCCGTTGTCGCTGGCGGGATCGTACCCCATTCGGTCCCACGTGCTCAGCACGGTCTGACCGTTGGCCAGTACCCACTCCTGCGTGTACCGGCCGATGAACCGGCCGTCGAACTGCGGCGCCGTCACCATCCAATGCTCCATCGGCGACAGATACAGATTCGCCGAGACGGTCTCAGGGGCGTTCGGGTTGGTGTTGACGTCGAGGTAGTCTTTGCATCCGTTCGTCGCGGTGAGAAAGCCGACGACGAGCGCGGTCGTTAGATGGCGTCTATTCATCGTCGTATCCTCAGAAGCCCAGCCGGAAGCCGAAATTGATGCCGCGCGGAATCGGGAAGTTGCCGTAATCGATGCCGACGCCGCTCGAACCGCCGACCGCCGCGTCGTTCCCGTTGGCGATCGGATCGAGCCCGACGTAGTTCGTCCACAGGAACAGGTCGGTGCCGGTGATGAACAAGCTGGCGTTGTGCGCGACGCGCTCGGGAATCGCATACGACAGCGTCACGTCACGGAGCCGCAGCCAGTTGATGTTCTTCTCGATGAACGGCTCCTCGCTCATCTGCGTGTAGTACGCCGTCTGAATCGCCGGCACGATGACGATCGTGTTGGGCGTCGGATGGTCGGTGTTCTCCTTGCCGTCGCGCAGGACACCCGGAATGACTCGCGGCGTATTGCGATCGAGCGTGCTCGTGGCGAGTCCGTGGACGGTGAGATAGTGCTGGGTGGCGTTGAACACGTCGCCGCCTTTCCGGATGTCGAACAGGAAGCTCAGCGAGGCGCGCTTGTAGCGCAGGTTGTTCGTGAGGCCGAGGGTGAAATTCGGCTGACGGTCGTAGCCGTGGTCGATGAACACGGTCGACCGAAGCGGCAGCCCCGTCGTCGGATCGATGAGGAGGTTGCCCTTGTTGTTCCGCAGATAGAACAATCCGGTCAACGACATCGTCGACAACCCGGGCTCGGTCCCGTTGCGCACGTTGCCGTACAGCCACGTGTCGGAGACGTACGACTCGGGCAGTCCGTTCGGGAGCGAGACGGTCTTGCCGCGGGCCCGATCGAAGTTCCCCAGCACGTCCCACGAGAAGTCGCGGTGCGAGATGGGCGCCCCGCGCACCGTGATTTCCGTGCCGTAGTTCTCCGTCGACGCGCCGTTGAGATTGAAGAGAATGAAGCCGGTGCCGTAGCTCTCGCGAAGGTTTTGCACGATCTGGTTCTGCGTTCGCTTGCGGTACACCGTCGCGTCGACGCCGAGCCGGTCGTTCAGGAAGCCGAGCTCCGTCCCGATCTCAGCGGATTTGGCGAACTCGGGTTTGAGCAACGGGTTCGGCCCCGTGAAACCGTAGCCGTAGCCGCCGAACGACGTCGTCTTCGACTCCAGCGTTGTGCGGTACGAGTACGGCGGCGCGTCGCGGCCGACCTCGGCGATTGCCGCGCGCAGCTTGCCCGTCATGTGCTTCCCAAGCGTCGGGAACGCGTCGGTGAAGATGAAGCTCGACGAGATCGAGGGATAGAAGAACGAGTTCTGTCCGACCGGAATCGTCGAGGTCCAGTCGTTCCGGCCCGTCCCGGTGAGATACAGGTAGTTGCGGAAATTGGCGGTGACTTGGCCGAAGACGCTCACCAGGCGACGCTGCGTGATGACCGTGCGATCCGACTTGTTCAACGAGTTGTTGATGGAGATGAAATTCGGATCGAGGAAGTTGATGCCCTCGGCGCCGTCGACACTCGACTTTTGATCGAGAATGGAGTTTCCAACCAGACCGCTGATCGACAGGCCGCTGACGATCTCGTGGTCGTTGACGTGGAACAGCGTCTGGGCGTTGATGTTTCGCGTGATGTCGTCGTTGACGTCGAGAATGCCGTTGGAATTGACGCCCGTCGCGCTTTCCGGGTGCCGCAGGATCAGGTCCTGAGACGTATAGGCGTCGGTCCCGATGTTCGTCCGCAGGTAGCCCCACGAGAACGGCAGGACGTTGAACCCGGCGTTGACGATGATGCGATTCGTCTTGTTGTTGCTCTTGTTCTTGTTGACTGCGAAGTATGGATTGTCGATCTCCGTTCCCGCGGCGAGTCCCGTGATGCGGGAACGCGTGCCGGCTGGGGTCAGCCAGTTCGACGCATTGTTCGTATCGGGCCACACGAGCAGGCCGATGAGCGGGCTGTCGTCGCCCTTGAACGCTTTGTCGTTGTTGGCGTAGGAGTACATCATCGACAGATCGGCGTTGAGCCAATTCGTCACCTGCCCTTGCGACGTGCCGGTCAGGTTGATCTTGCTCAACCCGGTGTTCGGGATGACGCCCACTTCCTTGGTCGACGACGCGGAGATGCGATAGGAAAGGCGGCCGTCGGGTGCGCCGCCGCTGAACGCCAGGTTGTGCCGCTGCTCGCCTCCGGTCTGGAAGAACTTGCCGATGTTGTCGTAGGTCGGCGTGCTGGTGGGATACGCGGCTCCGAAGTACTGATACGAGCCGTACCCGGACCCGGAGATACTGAGCGTGCCGCTCGGGCCGTAAACCGACTGCATGTCGGGCTTTGCCCGCACCTGCATCACGCGGAAGGCGTTGCTGTACTCGAATCCGCCGACCCCGGCGTGACCGCGTTTCGTCGTAATGAGGACGGCGCCGTTCGCGGCGTCGATCCCGTACAGCGCCGACGCCTCGGGTCCCTTGAGGACGGTGATCGACTCGATGTCGTCGGGATTGATGTCGGCCGCGCGGTTCGTGAAGTCGACGTTGCGATTGCTGAAGGCGAGCGCCGACGTCGGCGCGTCCGACCCAAGGCTACCCGTGTTGGTGGTCTTGTTATCGATCGGCAGGCCGTCGACGATCATCAGCGGCTGATTCGTGCTGCTGATCGAGCTGACGCCGCGAATCGTGATCAGGGTGGACGCGCCGGGCGCCCCCGACGTGCTCGTCACGTCGACACCGGCGATCCGTCCCTGCAGCGCGTTGATGAAATTCTCGCGCTGGGTCGCCGCGATATCCAAGCCTTGCACGGTCTGTTGCGCGGTGCCGATCTCGCGCTGCGACGCGGTCTGGCCGAGCGCCGTGACGACGATCGCGTTGAGCTCTGCCGCGACGCGCCGAAGCTGGACGTCGATCACGCTCTGTGTGCCAACCAGCCGCTCGGTTGGAGAGGTGCCGATGAACTTGAACTGCAGCGTCTGCCCCGTCGCGGCGCGAATGGTGTACTTGCCATCGGTGTTCGTGATCGTGCCGATCGTCGTGCCTTTGACGACGACCGACACGCCGCGCAGTGGGACGCCGACGTCGTCGGAGACACTCCCGGTCACGGTCCCCTGCTGCGCGCTCGCGGGCGCGACAAGGACGAGAACGCCCAACAACGCCGTGAGGACGCCTTTCTTGATCATATGACTTTTCCGGTTGGGGACGGTGGGTCTTGATCGTGCGCCCGTCGACACGATCGAACCGGGTTGCCGCACTCGAGCCGGGCTGACGCCGGCTGCCGGCGGCTCCACATTGAGGGTGGTGTGGCGGGCGCGACAATCGTACCGAAAACCATCGCGCTCGGCAACCCGTCGGAGAGAGCTACGGCCTACGTCGATAACGTATTCTTTATCCGCGTCCCGTGATGCACTCCGGACCGTTGCCAACCAACTCACGCTTCGCTGCGCCACACGCGCACACTTAGGCATCTGTTCTCGATACGCTGTCCATCCGCGTCATCGGATCATGTGGCTGGAAAGCCAAACGCCACCGCGGCAAACCGCGGTGGCGTTCGACGCCGATACAGTCCTCACGCTGCTCCGGGCGCTGCTCGCCCTTACGTAGGGCGCGCCGACGATGCCAGGACCCAGACTCGAACTGGGACTCCCTTGCGGGAAAGGGATTTTAAGTCCCTCGCGTCTACCCGTTTCGCCATCCTGGCGATCACTCACCGACGGCGAACGTAGGACCTTTTGGCCGCGTCCAGCGCAACTATCGGGAGGAGATACCGCGCGCCGCCGTCAGCGCGCTCGAGAGCGGGAAACGGGACTCGAACCCGCGACCCCAACCTTGGCAAGGTTGTGCTCTACCAACTGAGCTATTCCCGCGTGCGCTGAATATATCCCGATCTATGGGCGCTCGCCGAGGGCGTTCACGGCGTACCACGCGGTCCACGCGAGAAGCCCGGACAGCGACGCATCGCCGCCATTGGCCACCGCCTTGCCTTCTCCGTCGATCACTTCCGCGGCGCGTCCGCCGTCGAGCGTCGCGCGGCGGAGCCACTGCAGCACGTTGGCCGCGTCGGGGCCGATGAGCCGAGCGCACTGTTGCGACAACGAGTGCGGCGTCACGTCGATCGCTTTCACGGTGCGGCGGTACGTCGAGTCTTGTCGCGGCACCGCCTCGTAGATCGGCAACCAGAACGCCGAGGCGGATGGGTCGTCCGTTTCCGACGTCGCGCCAGCGAGGTCGATCGACGAGGCGAACGTCGAGCGTCCGGCGGACGTCGTCGCCGCCGAGGGGTTCGACGTTGCTTTCGCTGAGTTGTCGACGGTGAAGTGACGATGGATCGCCGCGCGCACCGCGTCCGGATCCTGGAGCTCCTTGGCCGTCTCCTCGTCGAGCGTGCGCCGCAGGACGTCGAGCGCGTACGCGGCCGCGGCGTTCGCGTGCAACGTGAACGGATGCGGCGCGGGAACGCCGGACGGGCTCACTTCCGTCGTGTACAGCGGAATGCGCTTGTCGCGCCGCGCGTCGAGGTCGTCGGCGACGAGGTACAGCGTGTCGGCGAGCACCGGTTCGTCGACCACGCGATCGTCGCCCGTGTCGCGGATGTAGCGGTCCGTCGCGATCGGATAGCCCGCGACTCCCTCGAGCGCGAACCCCGGCTCGAAGAGCGTGCCGTCGAGGTAGTGTACGCCGCGGCCGGGCGCGTATCCGTGCAGCTCGCACATGCGCAGCAACAGCTCGCGCGCCAGCGGAGCGTCGGCCAACTGCACGGCGGGAATCGTCCACGTGAGCGCGTCCCAATCGCGGACCGTCATGCCGTGCCCATTCCACGGCGCGCGCGAGCGGACGAGATAGTACTGCGCGTCGTCGAGCGCGCGACCCACGGCGTAGAAGTACGCGAACAACAGGTTGCGGTTGATCAGCCGGTCGATCGCCTCGTTGCCCGACGCCTGCTCCAGCGACTGGATCGCGTCGCGGGTCGACGCGAGCAGCTCGCGCCAGCCGCGTCGTCGGAGGACGATGGCGGTGGATTCGGCGCCGTCGCGCTCTGGCCCGACGGCAACGAAGAAGGCGACCTGCTCACGCGCACCCGCCGCGATCGTGATCGCGCGGCGGATCCCGTACTTCGCGCCGTCGATCTCGACGTCAGCGTCGGCATCCGCGAGAATCGCGAGCGCCGCGAGACCTGGCAGCGACGAACCCTCGAGCAGCACCGCGCCCGATGGGGCGCGCGTCACGCGAACCGCGTCCTCGAACGGCCGCGGGGTCTGCACGCGCAGCTGCCGATGCCCCGCCGTGCCCTCGAGAGTGACGTCGATCGTCCGCGCCGCGGCGCCCCGGTTCTCTATGGAAAGCGCGTACACGGCGCCCGACACGTCGGCGTCGCGGCCGTACGGCGCAAAGATCGTCCCGCGTACCAGCAGGTCGCCGATCGTGCAGGTGAACGTCGGAATCCAGCCGAGCGCGCGCTCCCACGCGATCGGAACTTCCGAGAGGTAGTGGCGTACGCCATCCACGCCGAGCACCGGGCGAGCGAGCGGCGGCTCGGTGCCGCCCATGAAATCCCGACCGCCGGCGAACTCGATCGCCGAGCGCGCCGCGCGATGGAGCATCCCGACGGCGTGGATCGACGCATCCGCGGGGTGAATGCACGGCAACGCGATCCAGTGGTTGCCGGTGAGCTGCCAGGGAATGGACGGAGGCGGGAGCAGTGACACGAGTGCGGATGTATCTTGTTGGCGACCGAGGAATGATAGTCGGACCGGCTATGCCCCATCTCCTACATCGCGCGACGCGAGTTTCCGATTGACGGTTCGCCAGTTCATTCGATCGAGCGCCTTGCTTCTCAGCTGTTTCTCCGCGCGCCGATCCGTCGCCCAAGCCACAACGAATCCGCAAATCGACGCGTCGGTGCTGCCCCGCGGGGTGGGGGACGCGCGCGTGCTCTCGGCGTGGACGCGCTACGACGAGCTGTTCGGCACCGCTCCGGGACTGGCCGGGTTTCCACGCAACATCGCGTATAGCCTCAACACGGATTCGCTCACCAGCCTCCGCGCGCCGTCGTTGGCGCCGACGGAGACCGCGATTCGCACGCTGGCGGCCGATCCGACGTTTCGCCTTACCGCCGGCAACCTCGTCGCCGCGGCCAATTCACGTGTCGTCACAGCGCCGCTCATTCTCGAGTACGGTCTGTTGAAACACCTCACGATCGACGCGGTCGTGCCGCTGGTCGAGACGCGTTCGACCGTGTTCCAACAGCTCAATCCGAAACTCGGTGCAGCGAACGTCGGCCCCAACCCGTCGCTCACGAATTCGCAATTGCGCGGGTCGGAAGCCACGCTCGTCGCGTCGTTCCGGTCCGCCGCCGCCGCGCTGACGCAGCAGCTGGCGCAGTGTCAGGCGACGCCGACGCCGGGCTGCGCGTCCCTTCTCGCGCAGCAGGCGACGGTGCAAACGCTGATCCAAACGACTGGCACGACGGCGACCGCGATCGAGACCCTCTACGGCGGCGACGCTGCCCACCCGGGGCAGGACTTCGTTCCCCTCGCCAGCAGCCCGATCCAGGCGGCCATCCAAGCGCGCATCGTCGCGTTGATCGCGCAGTACCAATCGCTCTTGCCGACTGTCTCGATCACGGGAACGGTCGCCGGCGCGGGCGGCCCCGGCGCGCGCGTCGACATGCAGCAACTCCTCGCGGGCGTCGGACGCGACTCGTTGGCGAGCGTGAGCCGCACGTCGATCGGCGACGTCTCGGTCGGCGCGACGTTGCAGCTGTTGAATACGTTTCGCGACACGATGGTCGGCCGCCAAGCACGCCTCGCCGTTCATGGCGAATTCCGTTTCGGCACCGGAGAGCCGGCGGATCGCAACAAGTTTTTCGATGTCCCGACCGGGTACGGCCAACCGGGAATCGAAGTCGGCGCGGCGAGCGACATGACCTTCAATCGCCACGTCTCGGCAACCGTGCTCGCGTCGTACACCGCGCAGCTGGGCACGATCAATGTCGCGCGCGTTCCAGCGCCGGCGAACCTCCTCTTACCGCTCACGGACCCGGTGCCCGGCACGTATAGCGCCGGCAACGTCGCCTCGATCAGCATCATCCCCCGGTGGCGGCTCGCCGGCTATTTCGTGATCGACGGACAGTACACGCTCACGAACATCGGGGCCGACCAGTACGTCCCGGCGACGACCGTCGCCAGCAACGCATCCCTCGGCAACGCCGCCGCCACGACGCAGGCGCTCGGGTTCGGCTTCTCATATTCGACGACCGGCATCAGCAATCCCGCACCACGACGGCTGCCGTACGAGGTGTCGTTCAGCCATCTCGAGACGCTCACCGGGACGGGCGGACCTGTACCAAAGTCGTTTCGGGATCAGGTGATGCTGAAGGTGTATTTCGGCCGATAAGGGCGGGGCGTTCGCTGGCTCCATCCCACTGACCGGCATCGCGGATAGGCAGCCGAGCCTAGCTGTGAGAAGTAGCCGGGAGAAGGAGCCCTGAGCGCAAGAAGCGTTTCCACCCGCGGGTCTCACGGCTCCTTCTGACGGCTATTTCTCACGGCTAGGCTCGCTTCCAAAATCCGCGATGCCTCGCATGCCACACCGAATCCCCAACGAAGAGCCGTTACGCTCTTCCCGCGACGAGTAGCTCTTTCGCATGCGCCCGGCTCGTCGCGCTTTCCGCATCTCCTCCAAGCATCCGCGCCACCTCCCTTACCCGCTCGTCGTCCGCGACGATGCTCACGTCTGCGGTCGTCACTCCACTTCGCGCGCCCTTGCTGACGACGATGTGGTGGTGTGCGCGGGCGGCGATCTGCGGGAGGTGCGTGATGGCGAACACCTGATGATCGCTCGCGACGCGGCGCAGCGTGTCGCCGACTTGCAGCCCAACGCGTCCGCCGATGCCCGCGTCCACCTCGTCGAACACCAGCGTGGGAACACGGTCGAGGCGAGCGAGGATGGTCTTGAGCGCCAGCATCACGCGCGACAGCTCGCCGCCCGACGCGACTCGGCTCAACGCGCGGGCCTCGTGACCCACGTTCAGCGCCACGCGAAACTCCACGTCCTCCGCTCCGTGCTCGCCGACCTGCGGCAACAGGTTCAGCGAGACCGTGAGGTGCCCGTCGGGCATGCCGAGCTCCGGCAACACCTTGTCGACGGCACGAGCGAGCCGTTTCGCGCCCGCTTGGCGCTTCGCGGTGAGCGCACGCGCGCTCGAGACCAGCGCCGCGCGGGCAGCGCGTTCGCGTGACTCCAGCTCTTTCAGATCCATGTCCGCCGAGTCGACCAGATCGAGCTCGGCGCGTGCCTCGGCGCCGGCTCGAACGACCTCGGGGATCGAGCCGCCGTACTTTTTCGTCAAGCGAAACAGCAGGTCGCGCCGCCGCCTGACCTCTTCGAGACGCGACGGGTCGAGGTCGATCGTCGCCTCGTATTCTGTCAACTCGCGGGCCAGCGCTTCGATCGCGAAGTAGGCCGAGTCGAACGTCTCCTGTAGCCGCGACAACGTCGGATCGATCCGCTGGATCGACGACAAGTGCTTCGAGATCGCTCCCAGTCGCTGAAGGACCGCATCCTCGTCGCCGTCGAGCGTCGAGGCGAGTCCTCCGGCCAGGGCGCGCAGCTCGTCCGCGTTTTCCAGCCGCCTGGCCTCGTCCTCGAGCCGCGCGTCTTCGCCATCGACCAGCTTGGCGTCGCCGATCTCGCGCACGACGTGCCGGAGGTAGTCGGCGCGGCGCTCCGCTTCGACTCGACGCTTCGAGAGGTTGGCGATCTCGCGGATCGTCGCGGTGAGCTCGGCGTGTGCTTGAGCCACACTCGCGGCATCGGCGTCCGCCCCGGCGAACGCATCGAGGATGCGCCGCTGCGCCGCGGCGTCGAGAAGCGTTTGCGCTTCGTGTTGTCCGTGGATGTTCACCAGCGTACGGCCCACTTCGGCCAGGATGCTCGCGCTCACGGGTGTTCCGTTGATCCATGCCCGCGCGCGCCCCGCGGTGACATCGCGCTTGAGCACCACGAGCGAATCTTCGGCGTCGATTCCGTGTTGGTCGAGCAGCGCGCGAATCTCCGGCTGCTCGGCGACGTCGAAGGTGCCCTCGACCGTGGCGCGGTCGGCACCGCTCCGAATCACGTCGGCGTTGGCGCGCTCTCCGAGCAAGAGCCCGAGCGCGCCGACGATAATCGATTTCCCCGCGCCCGTCTCGCCCGTGAGGGCGTTGAATCCAGGAGCGAGCGGCAATGCGAGCGATTCTATGATCGCGAAATTCCGAATTCGAAGCTCGCTCAGCATCCGACACCGGCTCCTAGCGTTCCGCGTCTCGCTCGGCGAGTCCTCCCCATCCCAACTTCTGCCTGAGCGTCGAGAAGAACGTCGTGCCGGGGAACCGGATGATCAACACGTCGCCCTCGGCGCGCCGAACGCTGAGCGTCTCGCCGCCGGAAAACGTGGTGCCCACCTGGCCGTCCACCGTCACCAGCAGCTCGGCCGGGCCGTCGTCGGCCGTGAGCGTCACTTCGGCGCTCGCCGGGAGAATCACCGTGCGAATGGCGAGCGTATGCGCGGACACCGGCGTCACGACGATCGTCTCGAGCGTCGGATAGACGACGGGTCCGCCCGCCGACAGGCTGTACGCCGTGGAACCGGTCGGCGTGGAGAGGACGACGCCGTCGGCCGCGTAGTTCGCCACCGCTTCGCCGTTCGCCGACACGCGGATCGACACGACGCGCGCGAATCCTCCCTTGTGCAGCACGACGTCGTTGAGCGCGATCCACCGTTCGCGCTCGATGCCGCGCACGTCGAGCACCTTCGCGCGGAGCGCCATGCGCGGCTCGGCGACGTAGTCGTGACGCGCGAAGCGCATCAGCGCGTTCGAGAGTTGGTCGACGTTGCAACACGTGAGAAAGCCGAGTCGTCCGAGATTGACCCCGAGAATCGGCACGGGATGCGGCGCGATCACCCGTGCGCCGCGCAGCAGCGTTCCGTCGCCGCCGAGGGTCAGAAGCGCATCGAGGTGAGATGGATCGTCGAGCCGCTTTCCGCCGGCGACCTCGTACAACTCGTCCTCGTACGCCAACTCGAGCCCCAGCGCCGGCGACAGCTCGTGAAGCGTCTGGAGGACGGCTGGGAGACCCGTGTATCCGCGGTGCCCGACGACGCCGAGGCGGATCACCCGGCGATCGCCTCGCTCTCGTGCAACGCGCGAACCCGCTCGGCGATTCCAGCGGCGTCGAGGCCGCACGCGGCCAGCTGGCGCGCGCGCGGCGCCGCCTGAATGACGCGATCCGGCACGCCGTGCACCGACACGCGAACGGCGGAGTCGTGGCGCGCGATCACCGACGACATGAACGCGCCGAATCCGTTCACGACCGTCCCCTCCTCTACGACAAGGATGTGGCGGTGGTCGGCCAGGATCGCGGCGAGGGTGACTTCGTCGTACGGCTTGAGGAAGCGGCAGTTCACGACGCTCACGTTGATGCCTTCGGCGGCGAGGGACTCGGCCGCGGCGAGCGACTGCCGCACCATCGTCCCGACGGCGAAGATGGCGAAGTCGGCCCCGTGGCGGGGTACGTCCCATGTCGCGTACGGCACCGGATCGAGCACCGCCGTCGGCGCGGGGACGTCCGGCGCCGCGTCACGCGGATAGCGAATCGAGAAGGGACCGGCGCTGTGGTGCACCGCCGTGCCCAGTAGACGCAGCATCTCCGTCGCGTCGCTGGGCGCGGTGACGGTCATCCCCGGAACGGCGAGCAGGTAGGCGATGTCGTACAGGCCCATGTGCGTCTCGCCATCTTCGCCGACGAGTCCTGCCCTGTCGAGACAGAAGGTCACCGGTAACGACTGGATCGCGACGTCGTGTATGATGCTGTCGTAGGCGCGCTGGAGGAACGTCGAATAGATGGCGACAACCGGACGTACGCCGCGCGTCGCCAGACCCGCGGCGAACGTCACCGCGTGTGCCTCGGCGATGCCGACGTCGAAGAACCGGTCGGGGTGCGCCTTCGCGAACGCGTCGGTGCCGGTGCCGCTCGGCATCGCCGCCGTAATCGCGACGACGTTCTTTTCGTGATTCCCCAGCTCGGCGAGTCCGGCGCCGAACAGCTTCGTGTACCCCGGGTTCGACGTCGATTGCTTTCGCTGTGCACCGGTCGCCGGATCGTGACCCGGCGGCAACGCGTGCCATTTCTCGACGCTTCGCTCGCCCGCCGGAAATCCCTTTCCCTTCTGCGTGATGACGTGCACGAGCCGCGGCCCCTTCATCGCGCGAACCGCGGCGAGCGTGTCGATCATCGAACCGATGTCGTGGCCGTCGATCGGGCCGAAGTAGCGGAAGCCGAGCTCCTCGAACAGCACGCCTGGCGTGAGGAACGTCTTGACGCTCTCCTCCCATTTCCGCATGAGCGTGCCCATCGACGACAGCGGCCCGGGCGCGTGGTCGACGAGGTCGCCGATCGCCGAGCGGACGCGGTTGTAGAGCGAGTTGCGCTGAACCGAGTTCAAATATTTGGACATCGCGCCGACGTTCGGCGCGATGGACATCTCGTTGTCGTTGAGGACGACGACGATGTCGCGACCCGAATGGCCGGCGTTGTTGAGCCCTTCGTACGCCAATCCGGAAGTCAGCGCGCCGTCGCCGACGACCGCGGCGACCTTGAAATCCTCGCCGTTCACGTCGCGGCCCACAGCCATCCCGAGCGCGGCCGAAATGGACGTCGCCGCGTGTCCGGCGCCGAACGCGTCGTATTCGCTCTCGCTGCGCTTGAGAAACCCCGAGACGCCGTCTTCCTGGCGCAGCGTCTCCATTCGAGCGTTGCGGCCGGTCAGCAGCTTGTGCGGATAGCCTTGGTGGCCGACGTCCCACACGACCTGATCGCGGGGCGTGTCGAACGCGTAGTGGAGCGCGATGGTCAGCTCGACGACTCCGAGCCCGGCGCCGATGTGGCCTCCGGTGCGCGAGCAGACGTCGATCAGCCGCGCGCGAACGTCGTCGGCCAAGTGGCGAAGCTCGTCGCGGCTCATCCCGCGGATGTCCGCGGGCGTCGCGACGCGGTCGAGGACGCTCATGGGTGAGTGAGCATTGTCGCTCTCAAAGTTAGCGACCAGCTACGAAGCGCGCTCGACCGCGAAGTGCGCCAATGCGTCGAGCTCCTCGTTGAGTAAACCCTCCTGCCGCAACGCGCTGCACGCCTGCTCGACCAGCTCCCCGGCCCGGCGTTCGGCGCCCGCGACGCCGAGCGCGCGAGGATAGGTGCCCTTCGCCAGCTCCACGTCGCGCCCCGCCGTCTTGCCGAGGCGATCGGTGGTGGCGGTCACGTCGAGCACGTCGTCGGCGATCTGGAAGGCGAGACCGATCGATTCGCCGTACTCTCCGAGCGCCGCCAGCTTCGCCGGCGACGCCTGCGCCGCCATTCCCCCGATCACCACCGACGCGCGAATCAGCGCGCCGGTCTTCGCCCGATGGATTCGCTCGAGCTCGGCCACCGTCGGATCGCTCCCCTCGGCGTCGAGGTCGAGCAGCTGGCCGCCGATCATTCCGCCCGCTCCCGAGGCGCGCATCAGCTCTCGCGCCACACTCGCGGCGCTCATATCGTCGAGTCCAAGGGCACGAGCGGCGCGGAACGCCGACAAGGCGGCGACAGGGACCATCGCCACGCCGGCGACGGTCGCCGTCCGCACGCCGAACGCGCGGTGCACCGTCGGCCGGCCGCGGCGAATGTCGTCGTCGTCCATGCACGGCAGGTCGTCGTGGATGAGCGAGTAGGCGTGGACCACCTCGACGCTCGCCGCGAGCGCCGCCGCGTCGCGTGAACCGCCGGCGGCGCGATAGGCCGCTAGCAGCAGCAGACCTCGAAGGCGTTTGCCGCCGCCGAGCAATGCGTACCGGACGGCTTCGGAGAGTCGTGGTCCCAGATCGCTCGCGTGCCGATCGCAGAGCGCGGACAGCTCACGGTCGATCGCCGAACGCTGAACGGTCCAGTCGATCGAGACCGGCACCCGCTCACTCACGCCGATCGACGACATCGAAGGTGCCGTCGGCGCGCTCCACGAGTCGGTGCACGGTGGCCTCGGCGTTGGCGAGGTCGGCCGACGCGGCGCGCAAATGCTCCACGCCCTCCTCGAAGAGCGCGAGCGATTGGGCCAGGTCCACGTCCTCGCGCTCGAGTTGGGCGACGATCGCCTCGAGCCGCGCCAAGCGCTGCTCGAATCTCATCGTTGCTTCGTGTCCGGCACGCCACGGACGAGCGCGGGAACCAGACCGTCGCGCACGACCAGTTCGAAGGGCATACCCTCGATGAACGATTTGGCCGACGTGAGCGTTGCCCCGCTCCAGGTCTCGCGGCACCGCGTAGCCGCGCGCGAGCGTCGCCAGCGGACTCAGAGCGTGAAGCCGTCCGGCGATCGACTGAATGGCGCTCTTCTCGCCGGCGACGACGTTCGATCCGATCTCGGCGAGGTCGCGCGCGGCGTGCCGCAGGCGATCCTTGCGCGCGCGCACCGCCGCGCGCGCCCCGCCGGTGAGCCGTGCTCCGATACGACGCAGTTCGGCCTCGAGCTCCGCGTGCGATCGGGTCGCGGTCTCGGCGGCGGCCGACGGCGTCGGCGCGCGCATGTCCGCGACGAGATCGCACATGCACACGTCGATCTCGTGTCCCACCGCGGAGATCGTCGGCACCGGACACGCGGCCACGGCGCGCGCGACCTTTTCGTCATTGAAGACGGAGAGATCCTCCTTCGCACCGCCGCCGCGAGAGACGATCACCACGTCCGCTCGCCCCCACTTCGACACGCGTCGCAACGCCGCGCACAGCTCGGACCGTGCCGAATCGCCTTGCACCGCCGCCGGAACGACCACGAGACGCACGGCCGCGCGACGCCGGCGCACGACGGCGACGATGTCGTGGAGCGCCGCGCCGTCGGGGCTCGTGATCACCGCGATCACCCGCGGAAATCGCGGGAGCGCGCGTTTGCGTTCCGGCGCGAGAAGCCCGTCCGCCTCCAGCCGCTGCCGCGTCTTCTCGAGCGCCTTGCGACGCAGCCCGTCTCCTTCCGCGTCGAGTCGCACGACCGTGAACTGAAGCTCGCCGCGAGCCGGATACACGGTCGGCCGACCGAACGCCACGACCTGCATGCCGTCGTCCGGCGGCGCGGCGATCCGCCGCTGGTCGCGGTTCCAGACGACGGCGCGGACCTGCGCCGTGCGGTCGCGGAGCGTGAAGTACCAATGCCCGTTGCGGTGCGCCTTGAAGTCGCCGACTTCGCCGCGAATCCAGAGCGGTATGAAGGCGCCTTCCAACAGCTCCCGAGCAGTTTCAGTTAGCGTTCCGATGCTGATCGCGCTTTGGGCGGTCTCGCCCGGATAGTGGCCGGCTGCGGGGAGCGGAGGTGCGGCGACCGGCTGTTCGGACGCGGGGCGCCGAGGCGGTAGATGTTCCACCGGCTCGGGCTGCGGAAACAGATCGAGATCGCCGGAATCACCGCTGTCGCGCGCAGACCGCCGCGGTGTCATCCCGCCGCTCCCAATTGCTCCGCGGCTTTCACGGTGTTCGCCATCAACATCGCGATCGTCATCTTCCCCACTCCGCCCGGCACGGGTGTGATGAGTGACGCTACCTCGCGCGCCGACTCGAACGCCACGTCGCCGACCAGTCGAGTGCCTGATTTCTTGGTCGCGTCGGGAATTCGGTTCATGCCGACGTCGATCACCACCGCCCCCGGCTTCACCATCTCGCTCGTCACCATCTCGGCGCGCCCCGCGGCGACGATGAGAATGTCCGCCCGGCGCGTGTGCTCAGCGAGGTCGCGGCTCTTGCTGTGGCACATCGTCACGGTCGAATCGACGCCGGGTTGCACCATGAGCGCCGCCATCGGCTTCCCCACGATGTTGCTGCGACCAACGATCACGCAATCGGCGCCGCCGGTCGTCACGCCGTAGGTCTGCAACATGTACAGCACTCCCGACGGCGTGCAGGGCGCGAAACCGTCGCGCTCGCCGATCCAGAGCTTGCCGACGTTCACCGGGTGAAATCCATCCACGTCCTTGTCGGGGCGAATTCGCCGGACAATCGCGTCGGGATCGATTCCCTTCGGCAACGGCATCTGCACGAGGATGCCGTGCACGCTGGGATCGGCGTTCAGCCGGTCCACGATCGACAGGAGCTCCGCCTGGTTGGTCGTCGCCGGAAGACGGATCGTCTCGCCCTGCATTCCGAGCTCGATGCAGGTGCGCTCCTTGGCCCCGACGTACACCGCGCTCGCGGGATCGTCTCCGACCAGAACGACCGTGAGTCCGGGCGTCACGCCCTTCGCGCCGAGGACCGCGACCCGACGGGCGACTTCACCCTGCATCCGCGCGGCGAGCGCCGTCCCGTCGATCACCTTGTTGTCTACCGCAGGAGCGGTCATCGGCTCAGCGCGCAAAGTCCACAGCCCTCGTCTCTCGGATCAGCACGACCTTGATCTGTCCCGGGTACTGGAGCTCGGCCTCGATGCGGCGCGCAATTTCTTCCGACATCGTCGTCATGCGCGCGTCGTCGACGTGGTCGGGCAGCACGATCACGCGCACTTCGCGCCCGGCCTGAATGGCGAAAACCTTTTCGACGCCTTTGTAGCTCGACGCGATTTTCTCGAGTCCTTCCAGCCGCTTGACGTACGTCTCGAACGCCTCGCGGCGCGCGCCCGGCCGCGATCCTGAGATCGCGTCGGCCGCCTGCACCAACACCGAGATCTCGCTCTCGTGCGGCACGTCGTCGTGGTGGGCCGCGATGCAGTTCACGACGAGCGGATGCTCGCCGTACTTGGTTGCGACCTCGACGCCCAACTGCACGTGAGTTCCCTCGTGCTCGTGCGTGAGGACCTTCCCGACGTCGTGCAGCAGGGCGCCGCGGCGGGCCATGGGCACGTCGAGGCCGAGTTCGGTCGCCATGATCGCGGCGAGCCAGGCGACCTCCTTCGAGTGCTGCAGGATGTTCTGCCCGTAACTCGTTCTCCAGCGCATGCGTCCGACCAGCTTGATCAGCTCCGGATGAAGTCCGTGCACGCCCGCGTCGTATGCCGCCTGCTCACCGGTCTCGGTGATCTGCGTGTCGACTTCCTTGCGCGACTTGTTGACGACCTCCTCGATCCGCCCCGGATGGATTCGGCCGTCTGACACGAGCTTCTCGAGGGCGAGCCTCGCGACCTCACGGCGGACGGGATCGAAGCACGAAACGACGACCGTGTCCGGTGTGTCGTCGATGATGACGTCCACGCCCGTCGCCAGCTCGAACGCTCGGATGTTTCGCCCCTCGCGCCCGATGATGCGCCCCTTCATTTCGTCGTTCGGCAGCGACACGGCCGACACGGTGGTCTCGGCGGTGTGATCGGCGGCGATTCGCTGGATCGCCAGGGCGACGATCTTCTTCGCCTCGCGCTCGGCGTTCCGCTTGGCCGTCTCGCGGATTTCGCGAATCCGGTTGGCCGCGTCGGCCTGGGCCTCCTCTTCCATCCGCCGAAGAAGCTCGTTCTTCGCGTCCTGGGCCGACATCCCGGCCATCTGCTCGAGCCGGCGGCGCTCGTCGCTGACGAGCTTCTCCAGCTCCTGCTCGCGTTCGGCAACCGTCTTTTCACGGCGTCCAAACTCGCTCGCGCGCTTGCCGAGCTCTTTGTCGCGCTGGTCGAGCACCTCGAACTTCCGGTCGAGCACGGTGTCGCGCTCGGAGACGCGGCGCTCTTCGCGCTCGACTTCCTCGCGCCGGCCGCGAACCTCCTGCTCGAAGTTCTCGCGCAGTCGGATCACCTCTTCCTTGCCGGTGACGACGGCAGTCTTGCGGAGATTGTCCGCATCTCTCTCGGCGTCGCCGACGATCCGCTTCGCGGTTTCCTCGGCGGTGGCCTTGGCGTCGGCCTGACGTTGGCGCTCGGCGCCCTGTCCTCTCGATCGGCCTAAAACGAAAAGTGCCGGCCCGGCAATTACAAGGGTGCCAAGCGCGGCAAGGATAGCGTACACGTTCATATGGAATCTATGCTCCACCGCGGGGTGGGCCGCGGACCCAGGAGAACCTCGGCTGTCCCGCCGGCGCACACTCGGTATGAAGCAGCGAATCCGTCGCGGCGCCGACGAAGGGCATCACGTGGGTTTCGCTAAATACCGGGGGCGCTTGGACCTACGGGCCAGCTCGGCTATGCGCGCTAAGCTATTAGCGGTTTCCGCAAAGCGCAATGAAGCCGCGCTCGGCGTGACGGCGACGCTAGCTGGCGCGCTTCGAGGGAGGCAGGAGCGGCCGTACGAAATCGCTCAAGTCGGTGATCGACGCGTTCGTCGCCTCGAGCGAAGCGCGCGCGTCGAACAACTCACCCGTTACTTGAAGGGCCGCCAGCACCACGGCGCGGTTCGATTCGACCACGGCGCCGCTCGCGAGAACCCGGCGAATGAGGGCGTCCAGGTAGTTCGCGACCTCGTGCGCGTGCTCCGGCGACATGTCCGTCCGAACCGCGTACTCCTCGTTCAGAATCGTGACACGCGTGGTGGTCTTCTTTCCCGTCACCGCTCACCTCCGCGAGCTTGCTGCCGGAGAAACCGCACCCGCTCCAGCATTTGTTTGGCGCGCCCAGTCGCCTCATCCAACCGATTCTGCAGCCGTTCGTTCTCCCGCTCGAGCGTCGCGACCCGACTCGACAGGTCGAGGGCGACCGCACCCCCTTCGTGGCTCTCGATCTCCTTGAGCTTCGATTCGGCCGTCAACGCCCGGCGGCGAAATGCCGCCAGCTCGTCGGCGAGATGCCGAACCAACTGATCCAATTCGGCGACTGCGTGAGATTCAGGTGGCTCGTTGTCTGACATTGAGCTCGGCCAGTGCGCGGAGGATATCGGAGCGTCGTGCGTCCAACTCGCGATCACGTAGAGTGCGCTCCGAATGGCGGAACGTCAACCTCCACGCGAGGCTTCGATACCCAGGTTCAACTCCAGCGCCAACATAGCGGTCGAACAATTCCACGCTTTCGAGGAGCTTCCCGGACACGCGCCGCATGACCGTTTCGACCTCGGCGGCGCGAACGCCGTCGGGGACCGAAAGAGCGAGGTCGAACTCCGACGCCGGCGTCGACGGCAGCGGGATGAAGCGCCGATCGACCTCGCTCTGCCGCTCGGCCACGCGATACGCGGACTTCCCCGCCGGCGCGACGTCGTCGGACGACATCACGCCGAGCGAGAGCTCCACGCCGAACGCCGGCGACGCCCACACCGGGGCGTCGAGCGTGAGGCGCCGAACTTGTCCCACCGGAACGCCGTTCACGGTAACGACCCAGAGCGCGTCGTCGTGGACTCCGCGCGCCGCGGTGAGACTCTCCCACAGATCCTTCTCGTCCTTCGCGACGACCTCGATTTCGCTCTCCCCCCCGGGATACGCGGCACGCGCGATCGTGGCCGACAGCGCTTTTGCATCCCACGCGTCGTACACGGCCCACGCCGCGAACTCCGGAGATTTGGGGTCCGTGAAGTGCGGCGGCTGGCGCCGCCCCATCACGAACGCGCCGACGCGGAGTTCCTCGACGGGCAGCCGCCCGCCGCGCGGCTCGAACGCCGAGCCGATCTCGAACAACCGCAAGTTGCCCTGCATGCGGGCGAGGTTGTACTCGGCGCGCCGAGCGAGCGTGTCGAGCACGTCGCGACGGAGGTATGCCTCGTTTTCGGCGAGAGGGTTCATGACGCGCGCGAACCCGGCGCCGCCCGCGACGAACGGCATCGGCCGAAGCTCCAGCATCCCGGCCCCGACAAGCGCCTCCCGAACGCGCTTGGACGTGAGCCACGCCGGATCGTCGGGGACAGCGCCCGGACGGAACGGGCGCATCTCGAGCGGGAAGCTGTCGTACCCGCGCAGGCGAGCGACCTCCTCGATCAGATCGACCTCGAGCGACACGTCGCGCCGCCAGGACGGCGGCGTGACGCGGAGATGATCGTCGGCGAGTTGAACGTCGAATCCGATGCTTCGAAGAAGAACGTCGACTTCGCCCCCGCTGACCTCGGTCCCCAACAGAGCGGAGACTCGCTTCGGGCGGACAGCGATGCTCTCGCGTCGCGCCGGCTTCGGTGAAGGTCCGGAGAGATCCACGGGCGCGCCGGCGACGCTTCCTCCGGCGAGCAGCATGATGATTTGCGCGACGCGCTCGAGCGCCTTCGGCGCGATCTCGACGTCCACGCCGCGCTCGAAGCGGTAGCTCGCGTCGGTCGAGAGGCCGAGCGCGCGACGGGCGGTGCGAATGCGTCCCGGATCGAAGTTCGCGACCTCGAGAAAGAGGTCCGTCGTCGCATCGGTCACCTCGCTGTCGCGGCCGCCCATCACGCCGGCGATCGCCTGGGGACGCTCGCCGTCGGCGATGACGATCATGTCGTCGCGCAACGCGCGGTCGACGCCATCGAGCGTCGTGATGCGCTCGCCCGCTCTGGCACGCCGCACGATGAGCGACCCTCCGCCGAGCTTGGAGAGATCGAACGCGTGCGTCGGCTGGCCGAGCTCGTGGAGCACGTAGTTGCTCGCGTCGACGACGTTGTTGATCGAGCGGGACCCGACCGACTCGAGCCGTTTCACCAACCAGGCCGGGCTCGGACCGATCTTCACTCCACGGATCACCACGCCCATGAACCGCCGCACGAGCCCCGCCTCGGCGACGCGCACGGCGAAGTCGTCGGCGTTCGCCGAATCGAGTCCCTTCGACGCTTCCGGAACGGAGGCACCTGCGTGTTCTATCACGGGCAGCGCGAGCGGTTGGCGCGTCAGCGCCGCGATCTCGCGGGCGAGGCCCAGATGTGAGAGAAGATCCGGACGGTTCGCGCCGACGTCGATCACGAGCTGGGTATCACCCAACGGGAGCGCGCGGAGAAGCGGCGTCCCCGGTGGGACGTCGATGTCCAGCTCGAGAATCCCGTCCTGTTCTTCGCCCAGCCCGAGCTCGCGCGCCGAGCAGAGCATGCCGTCGGAGATCGCGCCGCGAATCTTGCGCTTTTGAATCGTGAATCCGCCCGGCATCACGGTGCCGGTGGGCGCGAACGGATAGAGCTTGCCCGCGCGCACGTTCGGTGCTCCGCACACGACGTCGACCAGCGTGCCCGTGCCCATGTCGACGCGGGTTACGTGTAGATGATCCGAATCCGGGTGCGGCGCTTCCTCGACGACGCGCGCGACGACGAACGCCGCGAGCTCCTGTCGCAGCGCGACCAGCTCGTCGACCGTCGCGACGTGCGCCGTGATCAGCTCGCGCAGTTCCACCGGCGACTGCTCGAAGGGGACGAACGCCTTGAGCCACTCGTACGAGACGTTCATTCGGCGATCCGCTCCAGGAAGCGCACGTCGGAATCGTAGAGGAGACGGATGTCCGGAATGGCGTAACGGCTGATCGCGATGCGCGCCGGTCCCATGCCGAACGCCCATCCCGTGTATCGCTCGCTATCGACGCCCGATGCCTCGAGCACGGCCGGGTGCACCATTCCCGAACCGAGGATCTCGATCCAGCCGGTGCCCTTGCACACCGGGCAGCCGACGCCGCCGCAGACGCCGCATTGCACGTCCATCTCGGCGGAGGGCTCGGTGAACGGGAAATACGACGGGCGGAATCGCGTCCGCGACGCGCCGAAGAATCGCTCGGCGAACCGATTCAGCGTCGACTTCAGGTCGACGAAGCTGATCCCCTCGTCCACGCAGAGACCCTCCATCTGCGGGAAAGCGGGCGCGTGCGACGCGTCGAAGAAGTCGCGTCGATACACCGTGCCGGGGATGAGCACGCGGATCGGCGGCGGGTACGATTGCAGCGTGCGGATCTGGACCGGCGACGTGTGCGTGCGCAGCAGCCCGCCGCCCTCGAGGTACAGCGTGTCGTGCGCGTCGAGCGCCGGATGGTTCTCCGGGAAGTTCAGCGCGCCGAAGTTGTACCACTCCGTCTCGGCCTCGGGGCCGGCGGCGACGGTGAATCCGAGCTCGCGGAAGATCGATTCGATTTCCTCGTAAACGAGCGTGACCGGATGCTTGGCGCCGCGCCACTGACGCCGGGCCGGCAGCGTGAGATCGTCCGGCCGCGCGCCGTCGCGCGCGTGATCGAGCGACGTCTTACGTTCGGCGTGCAGCGACTCGAGTCGCGTGCGAACCTCGTTGAAGCGCTTGCCGGCCGTCGGCTTGCCGGCCTTGTCGATCGCCTTGAGGGCTTCCTGCAGCGCCTTGACCTGCCCGTGGCGGTCGCCGAGCACGGCGATGCGCGCCGTCTCGAGGGCGTCGGCGTTGGCGGCCTCGGACAGTGCGGCGACTCCTTCGCGCTCGACGCGCTCGGCTTCGGCCAGGTATTCGTTGAGATCCATCGGGTGAAGGATGCTCCGTGTCTGCGGTGGACCGGTCCACCGGTCGACCGGTCCACCGGTCCACCGGCAAAGCAACGACGGCGGCAGGACGACCGAGGTCGCGCTGCCGCCGTCGATTGAAGAGCGAAGCCTTACGCTGCGTTCAACGCGGAGCGCGCCTTGTCGGCGAGCGCGGTAAACGCCGCGGGATCGTGCACGGCGAGGTCGGCGAGAATCTTTCGGTTCACTTCGATGCCGGCCTGCTTCAGCCCGTTCATGAGCGTGTTGTAGTTCATGTCGTTCTGGTGCGCGGCGGCATTGATGCGAATGATCCACAGCTTGCGGAAGTCGCGCTTTTTGTTCTTGCGGTCGCGGTAGGCGTACTTCCAACCGCGCTCGACGTTGTCCTTCGCGGGACGCCACAGCTTGCTGCGCGCGCCGAAAGCGCCGCGCGCGGCCTTCATGATCTGTTTCTTCCGCTTCAGGCGCGGAACGTTCGATACGGCACGAGGCATTGGGGTCTCCCGTTCTACGCCTGGAGCAGGCGCTTCAGTCGCTTCTCTTCACCGTGCGTGGACACCAGACCGGCCTGTCGCAGGCGGCGCTTCCGCTTGGCGGTCTTCTTGGTGAGGATGTGGCTCTTGAACGCCTTGTAGCGGCGGACCTTGCCGGAACCAGTCACCTTGAAGCGCTTCTTCGCGCCCTTGTGGGTTTTCATTTTGGGCATCGTCAGTCCCTCTGAATTTTCATTTTGGCGCGAGGATCATGGTCATCGACTTCCCTTCCAGTCGTCCCGCGCTCTCGATCTTGCCGATGTCGTTGAGCGCCGACGCCACCCGCTCGAGCACGGCCTGGCCGAGCTCGGGATGGGCGACCTGCCGCCCGCGGAACATCATCGTCACCTTCACCTTGTTCTTCTCCTCGAGGAACCGGCGCGCGTGCCGCGTCTTGGTGTCGAAGTCGTGATCGTCGATGCCCGGACGGTATTTCACTTCCTTGAGCTCGATCACGTGCTGCTTCTTCTTCGCCATCCGCGCCTGCTTGGCCATTTCGAACTTGTACTTTCCGTAGTCCATGATGCGAACGACGGGCGGCCGGGCGGTCGCGGCGACTTCCACCAAATCCAGACCTAAATCTTCGGCCATGCGGAGTGCCGCGTCGACTTCGAGAATCCCTAGCTGCGACCCGTCTGCTCCAATGACGCGAACCGGACTGATACGAATCTGCCGATTGACTCGTACGCGCTTTGTCGTGTCCTGAATACGCAATACCTCGTTGAGAGAAACAAAAAAAACGCGGACCCAAAAGAGTCCGCGCGACAGCCGGCATCCCCGCTGGGCGCCGGCCGATCTCATGGACTCCTGCAGCACGCCTCGCCAACGGCGAGGGCCAGAGGGTGGGACCGAACGTCGGTCCGCTTTTCTGATTGTGCGCTAAACTTAGGCCGGAAGGCCGTTTACGTCAAGCAGAGGCGAGCCCGTACGTCTTGCCGTCGTGGGCCAGCCGGCTCCAGGCAGTCTGTGGATCGTGCTCGAAGACGACCAACCACTTCTCGTCCACCGCCCGCTTCAGAATCCGTCGCTTGGTCTCGAGGGTCACGAGCGGCTCGACGTCGTATCCCATGATCCACACCAGCGGCAGGTGCGCGACGGTCGGGGCCAGGTCGGCGATGTAGAACGCAAGCTCGCCGTTCGACTCGATCAGCAAACCCTGGTGGTACGGCGTGTGGCCGGGCGTCAATACGGAGTGAATGCCGGGCACGATCTCGCCGTCGCCGTCGATCAGCTCGAGCTGCCCGCTTTCGGCCACCGGCTCCCAGTTATGCGGGAAGTAGCTCGCCGCCGTGCGCTCGTTGGTGTGCCTCGCGTACTCCAGCTCCCCGCGCTGCATGACGTAGCGCGCGTTCGGAAAGGTTGGACGAATCACGCCGTCCGGGCCGCGGGTCGTGTTGCCGCCGGCGTGGTCGAAGTGCAGATGGCTGCTGATCACCATCGCCACGTCCTCGGGGCGCACCTCGAGTGATGCCAGCCCGTCCTCGAGCCACGTCGGGCCGACTCGCCCCGTGTTCTCGATGCCGTAGATGTCGCGGAACTTCTCGTTCTCCTTGTTTCCCACTCCGGTATCGATCAGCACCAAGCCGATGGGGTGCTCGATCAGCAGGCATCGCATGCCGAGTTGGATCCGATTCCGCTCGTCGGCCGGCACCCTCCGCTCCCAGAGCGGTTTTGGGACGACGCCGAACATCGCGCCGCCGTCGAGTTTCTGGCCGCCCGCCTGAATCGCGTGGACGCGTAGGCCGCCCAGCTCTCGCGTCTGAACCGAACCGACGAGATGATCGGGCGCAGGGGCGGACCCCTGTCGTCGAACGAAAACCGGATTCGCTTCGGTACTCATGCGGTGGTGTCTTTCGAAACAGGGTGAGGCAATGCCGAATGCCGGCGGCGTCGCCGATTCGAAGGAGTGCGCGCCAGGCGATCGAGCTCGTCGAGCGTGCCGATGCCGCGATCCCGCGCGGCGTCGAGCATTCGCGCAAACGCCCGCGCCGTCGCCAACGCGTCGCCGCCCGCCCTATGCCGCGCATGATTCACGATCCCATAGTAGTGCGCGATCGCGTCGAGGTTGCGGCGTTGCAGCTGCGGCACCAACCGCCGCGCGAGCCGCACGGTGCACAAACGTCGTCCGATCAGCGGACGTCCCGTTGCTCGCTCCATCTCCGCCGACAAGAATCGCCAATCGAAGTTCGCGTTGTGCGCCACGAACACGTGTCCCTCGAGCGCTCCCAAGAGTTGGTCGCAGATTTCGGCGAACTTCGGTGCGTGGCGCACCATTTCCGCCGTGATGTTCGTGAGCGACATGACCATCGGAGGAATCGGCCGCTCCGGGTTCACGAGCGTCTCGAAGACGGGCTTCACGACGCCACGCTGCACGTGGACGACCGCGATTTCGGTAATGCGGTCGCCGTGATACGCCCGCGAACCGGTCGCCTCGACATCCACTACGATGAACGATGCGTCGTCGAGCTCGGACCCGCGCGCCGTCACGCGTGCCCCGCGACGCTTCGTGGGTGAGGTCCACGTCGCGGCCTCCACCGATGTCTCGCGCAGCGTCCACCGCCCGTCCGACGTCCGCCGGAATCGTTGGTGCCCGGCGAACAGCGCGGCCGCCATGTGCTCCGCGATCATCGGCGGTGCGCCGGGAAGCTGGCACACGTGCGAGATGAGTGTTTGCGAGTCCGCCGGCCCGGCCGCCAGGTAGCTCGCCGCGCGCTCGGTGAGAACGGTGTCCGCGGTGCCGAGGGTGGGGCTCATTTACCGGGTGGACCGGTGGACCGATTGACCGGTTGACCGGAAAACGGCGCAGTTGCGGTCCACCGGTCCACCGGTCCACCGGTCCACCGCGATTCTCAACTCCACGGATCGTCCCGCAGCACGGGACACGTCATGCAGCGCGGTCCGCCGCCGCCTCGCACCAGCTCGTTCCCTTCGAAGGTGATCACCGCGCGCTCTCCCTCGGCGATCTGTTCATCGCCGGAGAGAAAGGCCGTCGCGGGGATCAGTCGAAATCCCATGCGGCGCAGCTCGTGAAGCGTCGCCTCGTTGCGCTGGTATGACAGAATGACTCCGGGGCGCATGGCGATGAAGTTACATCCCGACGCCCATTGCTCGCGTTCCTGAAGCGTGCGTCGGTCGCCGCCGCAGAAGATCGGCTCGAGCGGCATCCCGCAGTCCGACAGCGCGGCGAAGATGTTCGGCTGCTCGTGGATCGTCGTCTCCCCTTTCCGCCAGTGCAGCACGGGGAGCCGCTCGGGGCCGACGAAGTGCGGCGGAAACACCGCGCACAGCTCGCGATCGACCTGCGTGAAGATCATGTCGAGGTGGATGGCGTTGTGTTCCTTCGGCATCACGACGACCACGACGTCGCGCACCTCGGTCTCGTCGAACAGCGTGGACGCGAGCTGGTCGATCGCCGCCGGGCTCGATCGTTCGCTGAATCCGATGACGACCAGGTCGCGGCGAAGCGGATGGATGTCGCCGCCCTCGATGGTGTAGTTCACTCGCCGCTCCGCCGCGCCGTCGTACAGGATGCCGGCGTTGCGCAACTCCGGGTGGTGAATGAAGAGCGCCTTCATGATGATGGCTTCGGTCCAGCGGATGGCGTACCGCATCGACCCGATCAGAACGTGGTCTCCGACGACCACACAGCTGTCGCGCGTGAAGAAGAGGTTGGGCAGCGGCGGAAGCACGTGCCCCGGCTCGTTGAGCGCCCGGGCAATCGGGCCGGGCGGCTCGTCGCGCCCCTCTATGAGCATTTGCACCAGTGCGGCTGCGTCCAGCTCGCCGATGTCGCGGGCCAGCGGTTCGGATGGGACGATGTCCATCGTCTCGCGGATCAGCATCTCGCGCGACTGCGGAGTGCCGAGCGTTTCGGCGAGGAGCGAGCGCACCTGGTACACTTTGGCGAATCGCTCGAGCACCGTGATGAAGCGCCGGTGCTCTCGCTGGGCGGCCTCGGCCTCGATAATGTCGTCGTAGAGATAATCGGCCCGATTGCTTGGAGTTACAGCGAGCAATTCGGGTCCGGGCGAGTGGACGAGCACGGAGCGAAGCTGTCCGATTTCCGACGACACGTGGACCGGCGGCATTCGACCAAACCTAGCCGCGCCGCTGGTGTGCTCCTACGCCTTCATTTAACTTGTGAATGAATTCACAAGCAGCGCCTAGGTTCCGTGAAACGCATTGCAGACTCTACGGTCCGGCGACTCTCGGCGTACCTCCGCTTTCTCGAGGACTTCGAGCAGCGCGGGCTGACTACCATATCGAGCGAAGAGCTCGCCAACCGCGGCGGTACGACCTCGGCGCAGGTGCGGAAGGACCTCTCGTTTTTCGGGTCCTTCGGCAAGCGCGGGCTCGGCTACTCGGTGCCGGAGCTCGCCGGCAGGTTGCGCGAGATCCTCGGCCTCGGCCGCGAATGGCGCGTGGTAATCGTCGGCGCGGGGAAGATCGGCGCCGCGCTCGCCCAGTATCGCGGGTTCCGTCAGCGCGGCTTCACCATCCTTGCCGCGTACGACAACAACCCGGACAAGATCGGCCGCAAGCTGGACGGAATCTCGATTCGCGACATCGAGCATCTCGAGCGCGACGCGCAACGTGAGCATCCGGACATCGTGGTGGTGACCGTGCCCGGCGAGGAGGCGCAGCGCGTCGTCGACACTGTGGTGCGGGCCGGTGTCAAGGCGATCCTCAACTTCGCGCCGACCCAGCTTCACGCGCCGGCGGACGTGACGATCAAGACGGTGAACATGGCGATGGAGCTCGAAGGGTTGAGCTTCGCGCTCACGAACCGCGACTGAAGAGCTCCCGGCGAAGCCTGGCAAATTCCGCGGGTGACAGCGTCTCGGGCCGCACAGACGGCTCGATAGACGCGCGGCCGAGGGCGGCGTCGGCCGACTCCGCGTCGAGCGACGCAATCGTTCGCACGACCCGCCGCATCTGCTTGCGACGCATTCCAAACGCGTCCTGCACGAACCGCCGAAAAGAATCTTCGTCCGACGCGTTGACCACGGGATCCGGCCGCGGCTCGATCACCACGACCGCGCTCTCGACCTTCGGCGGCGGATTGAACGAGCCGGGCGCGACGCGGAACGCGATTCTCGCGGTCGCCACGGCCTGAACGTTCACCGACAGCGCGCCATACGTCTTGGATCCCGGCGGCGCGACGATCCGGTCGGCGACTTCGCGCTGCACGAGCAGGACGATACGCGTCGCCCGTGGCGCCTCGAGCGCGTGAAAGAGAATCGGCGTCGTGATGTAGTAGGGTACGTTGCCGATCACCTTGAACGGCCCATCCGCAAGCGACGCCAACGACACCTCGAGCACGTCCGCTTCGACGACCGAGACCGACGGCGTTCCCGCGTACCGCTCGCGTAGCCGCGCGGCGAGCGCGCGATCGTACTCGACGAGAGCGAGGCGGCCCACCCGTGGCACGAGCGCCTCGGTGAGGCTCCCCCGCCCCGGTCCGATCTCGATGACCGTGTCGCTTCCATTCGGGTCGAGCGCGTCGACGATGCGCTCGAGGATGCGCCGGTCGTCGAGAAAATGCTGCCCGAGGCTTTTGCGAATCGGCGGCAGTCCGCGCTGCGAACGCGATTCGCGCGGCATTGTTGGTCGTGCGCTCAGCTGCGGACCAGTACGATGGTGAGATCGTCCCGGAGCACGGCTCCGTCGCGGTGTTCGTCCAGCGTCTCGATGATCCGGTCGAGGATCGTCGAGGGCTCGGCTCCGGCGAACGACCGGACGATCTGCAGCACGGCATTCTCGCCGAGCCGCGCGCCGTCGCGGTTGCGGGCGTCGCTCACACCGTCGGTGAACAACACGAGGAGATCTTTCTCGCGGTTCCAGGGCCGGCTCACCGTCGCGGGCGCGCGCTCGTCCATGCCGAGCGGCGGATCGGTCGCCGGGAGGCGCTCGATGCCCTTGCCGGGGGACCAGATGAACGCATGCGGATGACCGGTGTTCGAGTAGTGCAGCTCACCGGCGACCGGATCGATCACCGCGTAGAACGTCGAGATGAACATTTCCGTCATCGTGAGCTCTTCGCGCAGCGTTCCAGCGAGCGCTTGGAGCATCTTGCCCGGATCGGTCGTGGCCTGCGAGTGAATCGCCGACGCGCTCATGGAGAGCGCCATGATCAGCGCGGCCTGGTAGCCGTGCCCCGAGACGTCGCCGATCATCACTCCCGTGCGCGAATTGCCGAGGTGGAACAAGTTGTAGAAGTCGCCGCCGACGCTCTCCGCCGGGATGACGCGCGCCGCCACGTTGGCGTCCGGCGCGACGATCGCGTTGTCGGGGAGCAGTTTCATCTGCAGGTCGTGCGCGAGCTGCATCTCGTGCGACAACCGCTGCTGCTCGATCGACGCCCGCACGAGCCGCGAGTTCTGGATCGCCGTGCCGATCTGCGTCGCGATCGCGGCGATGAGCTTTTGGTCGCCCGCCGTGAACGGCTGACCGGACCGCCGGTCGGACAGGTTCACGACGCCGAGTGTCTCGGCCTCGCGGGGCACGGGGGCGGTCCACATGATGGGCACCGAGAGCATCGCGCCGCGGCGATAGCTCGCCTCGTCGGGACAGAGCGACTCGTCACCCTCGAGCAGCGCCGGATGTCGCGTGCGGAAAACGCGCGCGCTGACGCTGCACGGGTCGTCGACCGAGATGGCGGGCACGTCGGCCACATCCACGCCGAGCGCGGCGACCGCGCGCAGCATGTTGGTGCTCTTGTCGGCGACGAGCACGCTCGCGCGCCGCGCGCCGACCGTCTCCGAGACTTCCGAGAGAATCGTTTTCGTCGCCTCCTCGAGCGACACCGTGCGTCCGAGGATCTCGCTGATCGTGTAAAGAAGGTTGATCTCTTCGTAGCGCTCGGCCAGCTCGTTCGCCGCGTGTTCGACCTCGAGCGCGGACTGGAGATATTGGGCGACGACGGGAAGGAGGAACAGCGTGAGCGCGCGGGGGTCGATCGAACCGACGGAGGGACCGACCACGAGCCAAGCGCGCCGCGGGCCGGGTACGAGCGAGATCACTGCTTCGCTTTGCCGCTCCCCATTGCCTTCCCCGACCGGCACCACGCGCTGTTCGTCGCCTGGGGCCGGAAACCGATCGATCTCGGGAGACGCGCGCGTCGACGCGACGCGGACGATCGACGTTGGCTCGCCCGAACCGTGCATCCAGACGGCGGCCTCGCATTGCGTCGCGGTCTCGAAGGCGGCGAGGACCTGCGCCAGCTCGGTCATTCGCGGTTCAGCGTCATGCGCACGACGCTTCCATGCGGGACCTCGATTCGCTCGACGCGGTCCATCAGCTTTCGCATCAGGAAGAGCCCGCGCCCGTCCTCCCGGTCGATATTGTCCGGTGTCGTCGGATCGACGACGGATGCGTCGAGGTCGAACCCCTCGCCTTCGTCGGCGACTTCGACGACCAGCCGCTCCCTATCGACTTCGGCGCGCACGTGGACGTGCTTGGCCGGATCGTCGCCGTTGCCGCGCAGGATGGCGTTGGACAACGCCTCGGTGAGCGCGACGGGGACGTTGAGCATCAATTGTCGCTGGCCGTAGGCGAGCTCGATGCACTCGCGGCGCACGAGTTCTACGACGTTCTCGATGTATCGAACGTCGTTGGGGATATCGAGTTCGACGACCCGCGTGGAGTCGCCGCCATGGTCGGATGAGCCGCGCGGAGGCTCGACGGGACGACCGTCCGGGTGTGTCAGAAGCTCTTCAACGCCCGGTCACGGGTGTCGGCGATCTGGAACAGCGTATCCAGCTTCGTCAATTCGAACAGCGTCTTGAGATCGTCGTTGAGATTCGCCAGGCGAAGCTCTCCGCCCTGTTCACGAATCTTTTTCGACAGGGACACGAGCACACCCAAGCCCGAGCTGTCGATGTATCCCGTCTGCGCAAAGTCGATCAAGAACCTTCGTTCGCCGCGCTCGAGCTCGTCCAAAACCTTCTGCTTCAGCTCTTGGCGATTTCCTACGATCAGTTGCCCCTCCACATCCACGACCACCACCTGCCCGTCCTTCTTGATCGAGAAACTCATGTCGTACTCTCCTGGCGGGCTTCGTTCACCGTCGTGACGCTCACGGATTGGAGCGCCGTCACGGCGGCCACGTTGAATATGTCATCTACTACCGCGCCGCGCGAAAGATCGCTGCACGGTCTTCGCAATCCCTGCACGATCGGCCCGATCGCACTCGCGTGAGCCAGTCGTTGCACCAACTTGTACGCGATGTTGCCGGCATCGAGCGACGGAAACACAAGTACGTTAGCGCGTCCTGCAACAGCGCTGCCGGGAGCCTTCCGATCGGCCACCGCCGAAGCGAGCGCTGCGTCTCCTTGCAATTCTCCGTCCACCGCGAGCCCAGGCATTCTCTCCCTGACTTCCGCCAACGCCTCGCGCACGAGGTCGACCGACACGCCGGACGCGCTGCCGCGCGTACTGAACGAAAGAAATGCCACGATCGGTTCGTCGCCGACGATGCGGCGGCGATCCACCGCCGCGGCGATCGCGATGTCGGCGAGCTGGGTCGCCGTCGGGTATCGAACGACGGCGCAGTCGGCAAAGGTCAACACCTCTTCGCTCGGACCTCGGAACGCATCCACCACCATGTAGAACGCGCTGGAGACGGTGCGAACGCCCGCCGCCGGACCGATGAGCCAAAGCGAGGCGCGGAGCACGTCGCCGGTCGTGTGGGCGGCCCCCGCCACGCACCCGTCGGCCTGTCCCAGCGCGACGATGGCGTCGGCATAGTGCAGCGGAGTGTGGAGAATGGCCTGGCCCTGCTCTTTTGTGATCCCGCGAGCGGCGTGATGGCTCAGAAACTCGTTGAGCGCACTCTCCGGAAGTGGTTGCCGCAAGGGATCGAGCACCTCCACGCCGAGAGCCCGAACCGCGTCGTGCGTTTCGGGCGCCGACGGGTCGAGCACGACAATCGGGCGCACGATTCCGCGGCGCGCCAGCTCGGCCACGGCGAGTCGCGTGCGCTCGTCGGCCGATTCTGGAAAGACGATGCGCCGCGCTGCCGCGGCCGCGCGGGAGTGCAGCCCCGCGAGGAAGGTCATTTCGACGACAGACGCTTCTCGAGCGCGGCCGCGACGGCCGGATGCACCAGGCTCGAGACGTCGCCGCCGTAGCGGGCGATCTCGCGGACGAGACTCGCGCTGATGTACGTCGTGTCCAGCGACGGTACCATGAACACGGTCTCGACCTTGGGCGACAGGTGGCGGTTCATGAGCGCCATCTGATACTCGTACTCGAAGTCGCTCACCGCCCGAAGCCCGCGGATGAGGAGCTGGGCTCCCTCCTTCGCGGCGAACTCGACGAGAAGGCCGTCGAAGCTCTTGACCGTGATACGCGGCTCGTTGGGCACCGTCGCGCGAATCAAGTCGACCCGCTCCTGCACGGTGAAGACCGGCTGCTTCGACGAGTTGGTCGCGACGGCGACGATGAGTCGATCCACGTATTCCAGACTCCGCAGCATGAGATCTTCATGGCCGCGCGTGATCGGGTCGAAGCTGCCTGCGTAAAGAGCGGTTCGCATCGCGGGGAGAATTATAGTCCGACTCGGACGACCCCGCTGGTCACCGTTCCAATCCGTAAAAACTGATCGTCGTGCCGCCGTAGCGTCTCGTATCCGGGTTGCCGGGCAGCGCCTCGCCGGACCGGTGCTCGACGCCGAGAATGGAGGCGAAAGGCGTGTCGAGCCAACGCTCGGCGAGGCGCGTCGCCAACGCGAGATCGTAGGGAGGATCGGCGAAGGCAATGTCGTAATCGCCGGCGCCGAGCTTGGCGACGAATCGAAGCGCGTCGGCACGGTGAATGACGGCCGAGCTGCCGGCTCCGAGGCGGTCGGCGTTGGCGCGAATCGTCGCGATGCTCTCCGGTGCAATCTCGACGAGATCGACGACGGCCGCGCCACGTGAGAGCGCTTCCAGGCCGAGCGCGCCCGAACCGGCGAACAGGTCGAGCACGCGCGCCTCGGGGAGCCACGGGCTGACGATGCTCATCCACGCTTCTCGAACGCGATCGCCGGTGGGCCGAACGCGGGCGTCTTTCGGTGCATCGATTCTTCGCCCGCGCCAGCGGCCGGCGACGATCCGCACGCGCGCGCTCTAGCCGCGAAAGTCGGCCAGGCGAGCCTGCAGCCGCGACTCCCCGTTCCAGACGTCGCGCTCGAGGCGGTATGCGACGTCGATCGTCGCGCCTTCGTCCACCTCGCGCAGACGCGGGCCCATGCCCCATCCGAGCGCGGTGATCCGACGCTCGCCGTCGGAGAGAACGAGCTTGAGACCGTCGGTGCCGACGACGCGCGGCGGCGCGGCGACGGTGAGGCCGCGCGTCAACAACAGCGGCGACGGATTTCCCATCCCACACGGCTCGAGGTGGCGAAGCAGCGATTCCAGATCGTCGTTCACCTGATCGAGCGGCACCTCGAGGTCGATGCGAAGCTCGGGGACGAGATCGTCTTCGGTGAGGCGCGAGCGGGCGACGTCGTTGAAGCGCGCGGCGAACGCGCCGACCCGGTCGGCGGCGATCGTGACTCCCGCGGCGGAACGATGCCCGCCGAAACGGAGGAGCAAATCGCGGCACTCCGTGAGACCGCCGTGCAAATCGAACGCGCTGATCGAGCGGCCGGATCCCTTCCCGGTATCGCCCTCGAGCGCGATGAGCATCGTCGGCCGGCCGAACTCCTCGACCACCCGAGACGCGACGATGCCGATGACGCCGGGATGCCACCCCTGCTCCGCGAGCACGATGCCGTACGTCGACGCCAAGTCGAGCGCGGCGACGCGTTCGCGAACCTGCTCGAGCGTGGCGCGATCGATCTCCTGCCGGCGCGCGTTCAACTCCTCGAGCTCGCGGGCGATCGGGTTGGCCTCCTGGTCGCTCGTCGAGAGCAGCAGCTCGACGCCGCGCATCGCGCTCTCGAGACGCCCGGCGGCATTGAGGCGCGGCGCGAGGATGAATCCGACTCGCCCCGCGGTGAGCGCGCGGCCTTCCAACCCCGTCGCGCGGATCATCGCGCGGATGCCGGGTCGCACCGGTTCGTTCAGGAGTCGCAGACCATAGCGTACGAGCACGCGATTTTCACCGCGCAGTGGCGCGACGTCGGCGATCGTCGCCAACGCCACGAGGTCGAGCATCGCGAAAACGGAGTTGACGTTCCCGTTCATCGCGCGCGTGACGGCCAGCGCGAGCTTGAACGCGACGCCGACCGCCGCGAGGTCCTTGTCGGGCGACGGACATCCGGGGCGCTTCGGGTTGAGCACCGCATACGCCGCCGGCAACGGGCCGCTCGGCAGGTGATGGTCGGCGACGATCACGTCGATCCCCGCGGATTGCAGCCGGTCGATGGGCGCGTGCGCGCTCGTCCCGCAATCGCACGTGACGACGAGGCGCGCCCCACATGCCTCCGCGGCGCGCACGCCCGCGTCGCCGAGGTCGTATCCGTCCGTCAGCCGCCGCGGAATGAAAGGCACGACCGTGCCACCGAGCGAGCGGAGCGTCCGCACCATGAGCGTCGTCGAGCAGATGCCGTCGACGTCGTAGTCGCCGTGGACGAGAATGGTCTCCTTGTCCCGAATCGCGCGCGCGATGCGCTCGACCGCCCGATCGAGGTCGGTGAGTTGTGCCGGCTCGTGGAGATGATCGAGGCGAGGCCGAAGGTAGGCCTTGGCGTGATCCGGCTCGCCGAATCCGCGAATGGCGAGGAGGCGACAGACCGCGTGCGGGAGGCGGAGCTCTTCCTTGAGCTGCGCGACGATCGCCGGATCCGGTTCCTGCGGCAACAACCACCGGCCGCGGGAACGGATGAAGGGACGGCGGGGGGGGGCGCGGCGACCGCGGAAACCTCGGAAGCGCTCACGACAAACAAACTAGGTGACGCTCCCAGCCCCTACAATCATCAATCCGCCGCGTACAACATCACTCCGCAACCTTCGCAGATCACCGTCGCTCCCGTTCCCGTCATCGAGCTGCGTCGCTGCATGGGAATCATCGTGTCGCAGTTCGCGCACGACGGGCCACGCAACGGAAAAACCGCGGGTCCGGCCTTTCGCGAGCGAATGCGATCGTACGTCGAGAGCAGGCTGCGCGGAACGGACGTGGCCTTCGCATTCCGGGCGGCGCGCGCCTCGGCGATCTGCGCCTCGAGCGCCCCGCGATCCGCCGCGAGCGACGCGTGCTTTTCCGCCTGCGCGGTCTCGAGATCGGCGACGATTCGGGACCGGTCGTCGGCCAACTTTCGCGCGGCGGCGAACCGCTGCCCGATGGCGGCCAACTCGCGTTCGTCTTCGTCGATCATCCGCTTCGCTTGCTCGAGCTGCGCCGTCGCGGCGGTCGCCTCGCGCATCGAGGTCACCGTGTTGAGCGCCGCTTGATTCTTTTCCTGCAGCGCGCGGTGCTGGGCGACGCGCCCGGCGACATCGTGTCGCCGGCGCTCCTCCGCGTCGGCCGTCTGCGTCGCTTGCTCGAGCTGCGCTTGCGCGGCGTCGCGCTCCGTCGCCAGCGCCTCGAGCTGCGGCCCCAACTGGGCGAGTTGGGTTTCGAGGTGGCGAATGGCGAGGTCATCGTCCTGCAGGGCCAACAGTGCGCCAACGTCTGGGTGCACGAGTCCTCCAAGCTGCGGTGAATACAACCTAAGCACAATCAGCACGATTCGCGGGGGACGTCGAGGAGTGAATTTTCCATCGCTGGCGCTCCGATTCCGCGGAGCTCGTGCAGCCAGCCGGCGCTTCTCGCGGCTCAGTTCGTCCTTCTCGTCAGGCGCCGCGAGCGGGAGAATCGGCTCGATCGCACTCATGCGCCGCGAGATTCGGCGTCGGGCGAAGTCGTTGATACTTGCGTCGACCGTTTCGGCGGCGTGATCCAGGCCGCCGGACTCCTCAAAAGCTCCTGCAGCACCTCGATGGCCTGTCATCGAGCCTGAGCGCGATCTCGTCGACCGGTGCGCGTCCAGCCCAGCCTCAGCCAGGCGTTCGAAGATCGCGCGGTAGGTCGAATCGGTGAATGCGTCTGGATCGACTCGTTCGGCGGCCGCTTCGACGTAGCGGCGATATGCAGGAGCACTCGAACGAGCTCGCGTTCGGCGTGCGGTCCAGCGACTTCGCTCGGCCGCGCGCGCCGCGAGTCGGCTGCGGTGGCGTTTCACGCCAGGTTCGACGGCGTGTTCCCGCCGGCTCCGATCCGGCGCCGCCACGCGCGCGGCGGAGCGTCCACTTCTCGCACGACCGCCTCGGCGGGGATGCCGGCGACCTCGCTCGTCCGCGCGATATAGAGATCGCGCAGCAGCCTGTCCGACGTCGCACGGATCGTGGGCAGAAGCTTGTCGATTGCCTGACGCTTGCGCCGCAGATCGGAGAACCAGGCGCCGCGCTCGAGCAACTGAATCTTTCGGTCGAACAGATCGATCGACGCAGCGGCCGCGCGCTCGAAGCCCTCGACTCCCGCCTTCGCCACGAACGAATCGGGGTCGTCGCCTTCGGGAAGCGTGATGACGCGGACGGTCGCGCCGGCGCGAAGCAGCTCGTCGCCGGAACGGAACGTCGCCTTGAGTCCCGCGCTGTCGCTGTCGTAGAGCAGGAACACGTTCTTCGTGTACTTGCGAATCAGCGCGGCCTGCTGCTCGGTGAGCGCGGTGCCCAACGGCGCGACGACCTCGACGACTCCGGCGAGGTGCAGCCGAATCAGGTCGAAGTAGCCCTCGACCACGATGAGCCGATCCGCTTTTCGAATGGACTGCTTCGCCCAGTTCAATCCGTACAACAGCGTGCGTTTCGCGAACAGCTCCGATTCGGCTGAGTTCAAATACTTCGGCTCGCGGTCGTCGAGCACTCGTCCACCAAATCCGGCGACGTGCCCGGAGGCATCGTAGATCGGGAACATCAGTCGTCCGCGGAATCGCGGACGCAGCTCGGTCTCTCCTTCGCGCGAGAGCAGAAGGCCGGCGGCTCTCTGCCGCTCGTCCTCGAACCCGAGAGTCGCCAGCGCCTTTCGCATCGCGGCGGGGTCGCGCGGCGCCAACCCGAGTCCGAAGCGATCGGCGTCGTCGCGAGTCAGACCGCGCGACGCGAGGTACTCGCGTCCGATGCTCTGATCCGACGTCCAGAGCTGCGAGCGAAAGAACTCCGCGGCGCTGGCGTTGACTTCCCAGAGCGGTTCGCGCGGATCACGTTCGTCGCGTTGGCGGCTGACCTCCCGCACTTCGACGCCGCTCTTTGCGCCGACCCACCTCACCGCCTCGATGAAATCCAGACCGAGGTGCTTCTCGACGAACGTGAAGACATCCCCCGATTCGTGGCACACGAAGCAGTTGTAGCCGCGCGACGTGACGGAAAAGTTCGGGCCCTTGCCGTGGTGGAACGGGCACGGCCCTCGAAAGCTGTTCCCCACCCGCTTGAGCTTCACGTACTCGCCGACGATGGCCACGATGTCGGCTTCCTGCCGCACACGGTCGACGACGTCGTCGGGAATCACGCGAGCTCCGCCACGGTGACGCCCGCGCCGCCCTCGTTCCAGGCGCCGAGCCGGAACTCGCGCACGCGCGTGTCCTTGCGCAGCATTTCGCCAACGCGGTCGCGCAGCGCGCCGGTTCCTTTCCCGTGGATGATTCGCAGCATTCGCAGATCCGCTCGCACCGCGCCGTCGAGAGCCTGAAGCACCGCCGCCTCGGCCTCGTCGGGCCGCATGCCGCGCACGTCGATCTCCGACGGAACGTGCACGTCGGGGAGATCGCCTGTCCAGCCGGTCACCGCGTGCAGCTCCGCCGCCTCGACGGGAGTGAGCGACGAGCGCTCGACCGTCAGCTTGAGCGCGCCGACGACGACGACCGCGTCGTCGTCGCGTAGCTCCACGACGCGACCGACCTTGCCGCCCAGCGTCGCGACCGCGACGGGTGAGCCGGCCGCGATCGCGCCGACCTTTATCTCGGAGCCGCGCGGTGTGTCGCGGCGCTTGACGTTCGCGTCTTCACGTTCGAGGCGTTCGAGCTCGACGTTCTGCTTGGCCGCGAGCTGCTCCGCGCGTTGGCGCGCCTCGCGGCCGGCTTCGTCCAGTTCACCGGCGGCGCGCGCCTTGAGATCGCGGATCGTCCGCTCGATCTCGGCGCGTGCATCCAGCAGATATCGTCGCGTGTCCTGGCGCGCGTCGCGCTCGGCGACTCTCTCTCGCTCGCGCACGTTGTGCTCGCGCTTTGCCAGCGTCGCCATTCGCTGCCGCGCGTCGTCGAGGATCGTCGCGGCCTCCCGTTCGCGCGCCGCGAGCTCTTCGTCGCGGCGCTCGAGCTGCTCGACCAGCGCCGCCAGCTCGCGCTCGTGTTGCGGCACGCGCTCTTCCGCGCGCGCGACCACCTCATCCGGGAGCCGGAGCCGGCGAGCGATCGAAATGCCGTACGATCGCCCCGGCACGCCCTTGATCAACCGGTAGGTCGGCGCGAGCGCGGCGGCGTCGAACTGGAGCGACGCGTTGACGACGCCGTTCACCTGGCCGGCAAGCTCTTTGAGCGCGCCGAGGTGGGTCGTCGCCACCGTGAGCGTGCCGCGCGCGGTGAGGTTCTCGAGGATCGCCCAGCCGAGCGCCGCGCCTTCTGTCGGATCGGTGCCCGATCCGAGCTCGTCGACGAGGACGAGTGAGTCCGGCGTCGCGAGCCGAAGAATCTCGCCGAGGTTCTTGACGTGCGCGCTGAACGTGGAGAGGCTCGCCTCGATCGACTGCTCGTCGCCCACGTCGGCGAAGACGTCGTCGAATTGCGGGATGCGTGACTCGGCACCGACGGGCGCCGGCACGCCCGACTGGGCGAGCGCCGAGATCAGGCCCAGGGCTTTGAGCAGCACGGTCTTGCCGCCGGTGTTCGGCCCGGACACGAGGAGGGTCCGTTCGTTCGCTGCCATCGCGAGGTCGAACGGGACCACGTTCACTCCTTGCGCGAGCAAGAGCGGATGGCGCCCGTCGTGGATCTCGAATCCCGCCCGGGCGTCGACGAAGCGCGCCGGCGCGCATTGGTAAGCGTCGGCGAAGCGCGCTCGCGCGAAAAGGCTGTCCAGCTCGATGAGGGCGGCGAGGGCCGCGACCATCGCGTCGCGATGCGGACGCAGCGTGTCGGTAAGCGCGAGAAGGATGCGATCGACCTCGGCCACCTCCTCGTATTCCAGCTCGCGGATCCGATTCCCGAACTCCACCGCCGCCGCGGGTTCGACGAAGAGCGTTCCGCCGGTCGCGGACGTGTCGTGCACGATGCCGCCCGCCGCGACCTGGCCGCCGCGCCGCACGGGGATCACGTACCGCCCGTTGCGTACCGTCACCGAGGCATCGGGTACGCGATGATGTGTCTCGAGGCGCTCCATTTCGCGTTCCAGAATGCGAATGAGCGTGCCGTGGGCGGCGCGAAGCTCGCGCCGCAGGTGTCGCAGCGCCGGAGAAGCGTCGTCCTTCACGACGCCGTCGTCCTGGAGCGCCTTGTCGATCGCCGTTTCCGTCGATGGGTGTGAGATCAGTACGCCGAGGAGAGGCGCCAGGACCGCGCCGACCACCGCGGGACGTCGTGCATCGCGCAGCTCGGCCTGCGTGAGGCGCGACGAGCGAAGGAGGATGGCGCCGGCGACGAGATCGGGGCCGCTCCACGCCGCTCCCTCGACTCGCAACCGCGTGAGCGGTGCGGCGAGAGCGGGCACTGGGTGTGGTCGCCAGGCGTCGTCGCCCCCGGAGGCCGCGCGCATGGCGGCGACTCGCGCGTGCTCACGGTCGAGCCGGGAGGTGTCCTTCGTGGGCGAGAGCGCGCGCACGTGGTCGGCGCCGAGGCTCGACGTTGCGAACCCGGCGACGACGTCGAGGGCGCGCGGGAGCTCGAGAATGTTCAGCGCGTGCGCGTTCACGGCAGATGCTTCCTCGCTGATCCGCGAACGAGAGCCGTCGGCTGCGCCTCAGCTCGTCCGGGACGCTCGTGCCGCCAACTCTTCGCGAACGATGGCGTTGATGACGCTGCCCTCGGCGCGACCCTTGAACTGGCTCATCACCTTTCCCATCACCGCGCCGACGTTCGCGGCGCCTCCCTCGATCGCGGCGACGACGGCGGCGCGGATCTCGGCATCGTCGACCGACGCCGGGAGGTACGCGGCGAGCGCGTCCAACTCGGCGCGTTCAGTCGCCGCCAGATCGGTGCGCCCACCTTTGTCGTACATCTCCACCGACTCGCGGCGCCTCTTGATGCCCCGGCGGAGCACCTCGACGACGTCGTCGTCGGTGAGGTCTCGCTTGAGCTCGATCTCGCGATTCCTCGCGTCGGCGAGGATGGTCCCCAGCAGCAGGACCATCGCCTTGTTCTGCGCCTTGCGGGTCGCGGTCAGATCGCCTTGCAGACGCGCGAGCAGGGCCGCGGCCATCTAGCTGTGGCGCGTGCGACGGTTCTTCCGGATCGCGGCGTTGAGCTTTCGCTTCCGGCGTTCGCTCGGCTTTTCGTAGTGGCGGTGCTTTCTCAGGTCCGACAAGATGCCGGCCTTTTCGCACTTCTTCTTGAAGCGCTTGAGTGCCCGCTCGAAGTTCTCATCGTCGTGGATGATGACTTCCGACAAACTGACTCTCCCCCCTTGGTGGCGTTTGCGCGCCTGATAAGTGAAGCAAGCCGTGTAACTTATGAATCAAATGGGCGACTTGTCAACTCGGCGCTGCTCGACCAGTTTTCGAGTCGCTTGGCCGCCGCCCTGCGCCCATAGCTCAATTGGATAGAGCATCTGACTTCGGATCAGAAGGTTGGGGGTTCGAGTCCCTCTGGGCGCATCGCGGTCCCCCCGGCCCAGTTTGGGGGTTGAGCAAGAAGCGCGCGAACAAATCCGGAACTCCCCGCATCGCCGTACCGTTTTGCGGCGCTGAACGCTGAGCCTCGTTTTCGATCTCACCCTGGGGTGGCGATGCAATACGACGCGGTGGTTGTCGGCGGCGGTCTTGGCGGATCCGCGCTCGCGGACCAACTCGCGCGAGCCGGTCGCTCGGTCCTCGTGCTCGAGCGAGAAGCGCGATTCAGGGATCGCGTCCGTGGTGAGAACATGCTGCCCTGGGGCGTCGCGGCGGCAAAACGCCTCGGAGTGTACGACGACCTCATCGCCGCCGGAGGACACCCCGCGCCGAACTGGTGTCAGTACGCGATGGGACAGCCGGCACCGATTCGCGACCTCCGCTCGACGACGCCGGGCGGCGACTCGATGCTCAACATCTTTCATCCCGTCCTGCAGGAAGCGGTCATGGCGCGCGCCATTGCCTCCGGCGCCGATGTCAGACGGGGCGCAACGGTGCTCGGCGTCGAATGCGGTCCCGGCAAGATTCCGTCAGTGGCGTTCGAGCACGACGGGCAGCGGCACGTCGCGAGCGGACGCATCGTCGTCGGCGCCGATGGCCGCGCGTCGCAAATGCGATCGTGGTGCGGCTTCGAGACGCGGCAGGATCCGGATCTCCTGGTGATCGCGGGTACGCTGATTCAAGGCACGAGTGTTCCCGAGGGCTCAGCCTTTCTTTGTATCGGTCCTGGAATCGCCACGTTCTGGGCACCGCTCGGCGACAAGAAATCGCGGACGTACTTCATCTATCCGGGCGTTGCCGGCCGACGCGGGCTGAGCGGGAAGAACAAGGTGCCCGAGTTCCTCCAACTCGTGCAGGCCGTCGGCATTCCGAAGGAATGGCTCGAGGGAGTCGAGTCGATCGGCCCGCTCGCCGAGTTCGACGGCGCGGACAAATGGGTCGATTCGCCGGCGAAGCACGGCGTCGCGTTGATCGGCGATGCGGCCGCATCGTCCGATCCGTCGTGGGGGTGTGGCTTGTCGCTCACGATGATCGACGTCGAAGCGCTCTCCACCGTCCTGCGCGACACTGACGACTGGGACGCGGCTCTCGCGGAATACGCGCGTCGCCACGACGAATACTCCGGCGCGCTCCACCGCATTCACCAGTGGATGTACGAGCTGGTCTGGTCGGCGGGCCCCGAGGCCGATGAGCGACGCGCTCGCGTGTTCCCGCGCTGGGGACAGGATCCGAGGGGATTTCCCGACGCGGTCGGTCTCGGACCGTTCGGTCCGAGCGACGAACGAGCCCGGCGACTGGTGCTCGGACTCGACTGACCTGACTATCCCGGCGGCCAGGTCATGTGGCGCCCGCCGAGGACGTGCATGTGCAGATGGAACACGGTCTGTCCGCCGTCGGAGTTCGTGTTGACGACGGTGCGATAGCCGGACTTGGCGATCTTCTCGCTCCGCGCGATGTCGCGCGCGGCGATGGACAGCGCTCCGAGCTGCGCGCTGCTCGACGCATTGTCGAGCGACGCGACGTGATCGCGTGTGATGATCACCACGTGCACCGGCGCCTGCGGATTGATGTCGCGGAAGGCGACGCAGTGATCGTCCTCGTGGACGATCGTTGCCGGAATCTCGCGACGCACGATGCGGCAGAAGATGCAATCGTCGGCCATCTACTCCTCCGGTGATTCCTGCGCGGCACGGATGACGCCGATGGCGGCGACCGCCGCGGTCTCGAAACGCAACGTCGCCGCTCCGAGCCGCGCCCGCAGCCATCCGCCCGTCTCGAGCAGCGCGAGCTCGTCGTCCTCGATCCCTCCTTCCGGCCCGACCATCAATGTGACGCCGCCGGCAGAATCCCGCCCGAGCAGCGACGTCAACGGTTTGCCGCTCCGGTCCATCACGACGCGAAGTCCTGAGTCTCGCGTCGCCGCGTCCATGTCGGCGTCGGGAAGGATGGGCGGCAGCCATGCGCCACCCGACTGCTCGAGCGCCGAGACCATGCGGGCGCGCATTTTTGCCAAGAATCCCGCCCCCTCTCCGCGCGGTGTCACGCTCGCCGAGCGGCGAAACCGCACGCCCTGCCAACTCGCGACCTCGAGCTCGGTCGCTTTTTCCGCGAGCCAGAGCATGCGATCACGGTCGGCGACCGGAGCGCGAAGGTGAATCGCCGGCTGGCGCGCGACGGTCGTCACGGACGAAATCGCCAACTCGATGTCGTGCTTGCCGCGCGTCCGGATCGTCGCCGCGGCGCGAAGTCCTTCGCCGTTGGTGAGCTGCACGGCGTCGCCGTCGTCCAGACGACGCGCTCGAAGATGGTGCCGCACGTCGTCGCTCGGCGTCACGGGAATTCCCGCCACCAGCGGGCCCTCGCAGTAGAACGTGGCTATCGCCGTTCGACGGTCGCGCTCCACCATTCTCCCTCTTCGATTTCGGCGGCGATGTGCCAGCCGGCGGCGTCGAGGCGCTCGACCATCATCGACCGCTCGGACACGAGAATCCCGCTCAATATCGCGCGGCCGTCGGCCTCGAGCGCGCTCGCCATCGTCGGCAGCAAGTCGATCAGCACCGACGAAATGATGTTGGCGGTGACGACGCGCACGGGCGCGACGAGCGGCAGCAGCGAGGCCGCGTCGCCTTCGATCACGGAGACGCGGTTGCCGACGCCGTTGCGGCGCACGTTCTCCTCGGCGTTTTCTATTGCGTCGGCATCCAACTCGATTGCCACGATTCGCGACGCGCCGAGCTTCGCCGCGGCGATCGCCAGCACGGCGCTGCCGGCGCCAAGGTCGGCGACATGGTCGCCACGACGGACGACGTCTTGCAGCAGCATCACGACGGATCGCGTCGTCGCGTGGTCGCCGGTGCCGAACGCCATCCCTGGGTCGATGACGATCGTCGCCTTGGGATCCAGGCCTTCTGCGAGCCACGGCGGCGCAATCGTGAGGCGGCCGACGCGCTGCGCCGTCAGAGCGTATTTCCACCGCTCGGACCAGTCGCTGATCTGCAGCGGTTCCGTCTGCACCGTGACGCCGCTTCCGACGGCGAGTGCGGCGAGCTCGAGGCGCGTCGCGTCGTCGGAGCCGTGCGCGTGCGTTACGAGTGAGTCGGGAAGCTCCTGGACTCCCTCAGCGCCGGCTTCGAAAAGCGCGGCGAGAACGTCGTCGCGCCGCGCACCCGGTGTGATGCGAACCGTGATCCACTCGGCGTCCTTCGTCACGCACCGAGGGCTTCTTTCATCTTCGCCCAAAAACCCTTCGACCGGCCGTCTGCCGGCACGCCGGGCTGGAGCTCGCTCAATCTCGCGATGATCTGGCGCTCCTCTTCGGTGAGGCGTTCCGGCGTCCAGAGTTGTACGCGCACGTGCAGGTCGCCCATCCCGTTCGCGTTGACGCGGGGCAATCCGCGTCCGCGCAGATGAAAGACCTGGCCGCTCTGCGTTCCCGCCGGCACGTCCAACGTCGTATGACCGGAGACCGTCGGGACGCTCACCTGCGATCCGAGCGCGAGCTGCGGATAGGTCGCGAGCACTTCCGTGTAGAGATCTTCGCCGTCGCGCTCGAAGCGCGGGTCGTCGGCGACCTCGAAGAGCACGTGCACGTCGCCACGCGGGCCGCCGCGCACGCCGGCGTTCCCAGCGTCGCGCAGCGTCATGTACTGCCCGGTCGCGACGCCCGGTGGAATCTGCACGCTGAGCTCCCGCTCACCGCGCAACCGTCCCTCGCCGCGACACACCTTGCAGGGTGACTGGACGACCTTTCCCTCGCCGTGACACGTCGGGCACGTGACGACGCTGACGAACTGCCCGAAGAACGACCGTTGCGCCCGGCGGACCTCTCCCTGCCCCTGACACGTCGCGCACGTTTGCGCCTTCGAGCCCGGCTCGGCCCCCGACCCCGCGCACTTCTCGCATGGTTCGAGTGTTCTCACGAGAATCTTCTTCTCGATGCCGGTGGCCACTTCGGCGAGCGTCAACGGCACGGTGATCTTGACGTCGGCCCCGCCGCGTGGATCCCCGCCTCCGCGCCCGCCGAAGAGCGACTCCAGCCCGCCCATGCCGCCGAAGTCGCGCATGAAGATGCCGAGAGCTTCGGAGAGGTCCACGTGGTGGAAGCCGGCCGTGCCGCCGCGGAGCCCAGCCTCACCGTAGCGGTCGTACGCGGCGCGCTTCTGCGGGTCGCGCAGCACGTCGTACGCCTCGGTGATCTCCTTGAACCGCTCCTCGGCCTCCTTCGAGCCATTGTTGCGGTCAGGATGATACGTCATCGCCAGCTTGCGATATGCCTTCTTGATCTCGTCGTCGCCCGCGGTGCGCGGAACGTCGAGAACGCCGTAAAAGTCCGCCATCAGCTCACTCGAGAAGGTCGCTGAGCAACCGCGACGTGTGACTCACCAGCGCGATCACCTTGTCGTACGGCATGCGTGTCGGACCAATGACGCCGATCACGCCCGCCAGCGGCCCGATGTGATACTCGGCTGTGACGACGGTGAAGTCCTCCAGCCTTGGGTCGTCGTGCTCGGCGCCGATCGTGATCGAGATCCCGGGCGCGTGCACGCGTTTGCGCATCGTCTCCCCGAGCGCGTGCGGCGTTTCGGTCAGCTCCAACAAGCGGCGCAGCCGGTCTGCCGCCGAGAACTCGGGTTGCTCCGTGAGCGCCGACGTCGAACCAAAGAGTACCGGTTGAGCATCGGAGGCGGGCAGCGCGGCCTCGAACAGCTGCTCGCCCTCCTGCACGAAGATGTTCAGCAGTTCCGCCGCCGTCGGATCGGCGACCGTGTCGCGAAGACGCTCCGGCAGCGAGCCGCGGATCTTTCCTAGCGTCAGTCCGGCCAGTCGCTCGTTCAGCACCGCCGTGACGGCGCCGAGGGCGCTGTCCGCGATCTCGCCTGGCACCTCGACGAATACCGTGCGAACCAGACCGCCGTCGAGTGTCAGCACCATGAGCATTCGCTCGCTGCTCACGCGAACCAACTCGAGGCGGCGCAACACCGAGTGATCCAGACGAGGTCCGAGCGCGACGCCGAGCTCCTGCGTCAGCACGCCGAGCGTCTGGGCCGCGCGTCGCAAGACCATCTCGATCGGCGAAGCATGCGCTCCGGTGATCTCCTCGATGAGACGCTCCGTCTCCATCGCCCGGAGCGGCGGCAGACTCAGGAGCGAATCGACGTAGACGCGATACGCTTTGTTCGTGGGAACGCGCCCGGCGGACGTATGCGGGTGGAAGAGAAACCCCTTGTCTTCGAGGTCGCTCATCGTGTTGCGGATCGTCGCCGGAGAAACGCCGAGCCCGAACCGCTTGGAGAGGGTCCGCGAGCCGGCCGGCTCCGCAGTCTCCACATAACTTCGGATCACGGCCTCGAGCACACGGCGCTCACGCTTGTTGAGCTGCTCTGATGCCATAACTTCAAACATAGTAACGACTTCGCTCGACTGTCAAGTCGGCGGCGAGGGCGTCCAGGCGCAGCCAACCCCGCGGGGTCAGAACCAGCCGGTTGCCATCCTGAACGGTGCCCCATCCCTGATCGATCCAGGCTGAAACGCGCGCCACCTCTTCGTTTGCGAGCGCCAGACCGCCGTCGGTGCGGAGGCCCAAATACGTTCGTTCGGCGGCTACGTCATCGGGGGTGAGGAGCTCACCGCCAGCGAGCGGGTCGAAGCCGGCGGCGATCCGACGCTGCCACTCCGCGTACGCCGGCTCGTTCCACCGCCGCTCGACGCCGTCGAAGCCGTGCGACGACGGGCCCAGGCCGACGTATGGAACCCGCGTCCAGTACGCCGAATTGTGCCGTGCGCGGCGCGCAGGCCGCGCGAAGTTCGACACTTCGTAGTGTTCGAACCCCGCGTCCGCGAGCGCCTCGTGTGCCATCAAAAATTCCGCCTCGTACTGCTCGTCCGGTGAGGCCTCCAATTCGCCGCGCTCTCTCCAACGGCCGAGCGGCGTGTGCGGCTCGATCGTGAGCCCGTACAACGACACGTGCGTGGGTTCGACGGCCAGCACGCGCTCGAGATCGGTCGACCAGGAGCGTTGGACGTTGTCCGGCAGCGAAAAAATGAGGTCGATGGAAAGGTCATCGATGCCGGCCTGTCGCGCGGCATCGACCGCGCGACCGATCTGCGCCGCGTCGTGCGTGCGGTGCATCCACTCGAGCACCCGGTCGTCGAACGACTGTGCGCCGATCGAGAGTCGGTTGACTCCCGCCTCGCGCCACGCTCTCGCCGCGTCAACGGAGACGTCGTCGGGATTCGCCTCGAGCGTCACCTCTCCGCCGGGCTCGATCTCGATGCGTTTCGCCAACGCGTCGAGCAAGCGCGAAATCCCCTCCGCGCCGAGCCTCGACGGTGTGCCTCCGCCGAGATAGAGCGTCGAGACGGCCCAGCGTTCAGCGCCGGCGAATCGAATTTCCAGTTCCCTGGCGACCGCGGATACGTATTCGTCGACCGGCACGTCGCGGCGGACCGCGATCGAGAAATCGCAGTACACGCAGCGCCGCGCGCAGAAGGGGACGTGGACGTACACGTGTCGAGGAGGCACGCCGAAATATGTCCCCCGCTCAGCGCCGACGAACCTCTCCGGTGAGGGCGCATTCGACGGCTCCGCGCAATTCCAGGCCGGTCACCGCGGTCAGACACTGGGCTACCGGCAGCCCGGACCTCGCGCACAGCTCGTCGAGGGTTGCGGCGCCATGGCCGAGCGCGTTCCACACGCGCATCTCCACCTCGTCGTCCACGCGCGGATCCGCGCGCGGCTGCGGAGCGAGTTTGGCGAGGCTCAGCGCGTCGGCAATGGACATGATGGGGTGGGCGCCGTCTCGCAGCAGCAGGTTGCTCCCCTGACTCTGCGGCGAGTCGATGGGGCCGGGCACGATGGCGACGTCGCGTCCGAGCTCGGTCGCGTGGTCCGCGGTGATGAGCGCGCCGCTCCCGACCGGCGCCTCGACGATGATCGTCAGCGTCGAGAGGGCGGCGAGAATGCGGTTCCGGTTCGGAAACGACCCTTTGTGCGAATGCGCGCCCGGCGGAAGCTCCGACATCACCAGTCCGTGCCCCATGATCTCGCGGTGCAGCGAGACGTGCGCGCGCGGATACGCGACGTCCGCGCCGGTGCCAAGGATGGCGATCGTCGCGCCGCCCGCGTCCAGCGCGGCACGATGCGCGGCGGCGTCGATGCCGAGCGCCATGCCGCTGACGACGCAGGCGCCGGCGCGGGCGAGGGCGCCGGCGAGCTCGCGCGTGATTCGTTCGCCGTAGCCCGTCGCGCGCCTGGTGCCGACGATCGTGACGAGCGGCCGAGCGAGGAGACTGAGATCGCCCATCCACCAGAGCTGCGCGGGTGGATTCGGCAGATCGTTCAGCGAGGCGGGATAGGCCCCGTCATCTCTCGCGATGCGTTCAATGACCACGGGCTCACGGGAGCGGAACGGCACCGGGGCGAACGATGGCGTTCTTTTTCATCTCGAGCAGTCGCGCCCACCACGCGGCGAGGAGCGGATCGAGGCCCGTTCGTCCGGCGGCGCTGATCGCAAAAACGCCGAACGCATCCGGCGCGTCGATCGGCGGTGCGTCGTCGTCGCCAAGCAGATCCATCTTCGTGAAAACGACGCAGTGCGGCTTCTCGGCCAGCGCGGACGAGTATGCGGCGATCTCGCCGCGCAGCTGGTCGTACTCGGCCTGCCAATCCATCGAATCGACCGGGATCAGAAACGCGAGAAGACGCGTCCGCTCGATGTGCCGGAGGAACTGAAGGCCGAGGCCGCGTCCCTCGTGCGCGCCTTCGATGATCCCCGGAATGTCGGCGACGACGAACGTGCGTCCGTCCGTCAGCTGCACGACGCCGAGATTCGGCGCGAGCGTGGTGAACGGGTAGTCGGCGATCTTCGGGTGCGCCGCCGAGATCACGGACAGCAAGGTCGATTTGCCGGCGTTGGGTTGGCCGACGAGGCCGACGTCGGCGATGAGCTTGAGCTCGAGCTCGAGGCGGCGCGTCTCGCCCTCTTCGCCCGGCTGATACTCTCGCGGCGATTGATGCGTGGATGTCGTGAAGAAGGCATTGCCCTTCCCGCCCCGTCCGCCGCGCGCGACGATCAGGCGTGCGCCGTCCTCGAGCACTTCGCCGAGTCGCTCCTCCGTGTCCAGGTCGCGGATCACCGTGCCGACCGGAACGGGCATGAGGGTGTCATCGCCCGAGCGGCCCGTCTTGTTGTTGCCCGAGCCGTGGTCTCCGGCGGTGGCCTGCCACGAATCGCGATACGTGTAGTCGAGCAGCGTCGCGAGGTTGGAGTCGCCGACGACGATGACGTCGCCGCCGCGTCCCCCATCGCCGCCATCGGGACCGCCCATGGGAATGAACTTCTCGCGCCGGAACGATACGATGCCCGAGCCTCCGCTCCCCGCTTTCGCGTTCACGACGACGCGATCCACGAATACGTTGCTCATTTTCCGCGAACCCGCGACCAGAGAAGTTTGACGTCGCGCAGGCGGGCCGCGCCGAGCACTCCCGCGAGCGCATCGACGGCCGTATCGACCGCGTCGACCGACGCTCCGGCGTTTCGCGCGCCGTGGAGATGCGAGTGCAGTTGGCGATCCTGTCCCGTAGCCGCGCACGCGGCCACGATGCACAGCTCGCGGCGCGGCAGGTCGAGCCCCGGGCGCGACAGGACCTTGCCGTATCCTTCGTCGATCATCCAGTCGTCGAGCAGCGGATGCAAGTGGCGAATATTCTCCCGCAATCGATCGTACATGGGGCCATAGACTCGAGCACACGTCACCTCGCCGTCGGTTCGCGTCGGCGTGCGCGTTTTCAGAGAACCCGCGACCGCCGGATGAACCCGCCGCCATTCGCGCATCGCGTTGAGCGCGCGCGGAAACCCGGCGAACAGGTACGTCTGAAGCAGCAACTCTTCGACCCAAACGTCGGGGACTGAACCGGCGGCACGTCCAAGCTCACTGCGCAGCGAATCCTCGTCTCCCGCGGCGACGACCGCCGCCAGTCGCACCAGCGCGATGGTCGCGTCGTCGAGGACGTCTAAATTGTCGTGCATGTCGGTGGGCGGCGTCATCAGTCGGCGTCGCGGCGAACCAATTTCTTGCGTGCGCCGCTCAGGCGACGAGGCGAATCTCGCCGACTGTTTCGCCCCGCGTGTTGCGAACCGGGCGATGGAAGAATTCTTCGAGCCGCGGCGGAAGCTGCTCCGGGAGGACGTCGAAAAGCTGGAGCACGCGCAGCACGGCCGGGAATTGCGCGCGCGAAGCGCCGTCGTCGACCTTGACCGCGATGCCGATGCCCAGCTCGGGCACCGCCGCGCAGTGCACGCCCTCGGCGCCGATCTTGGCCACCACGCGCCCGTCGGTCTCTTCGATGAGAACGGAGTCGAAGCGGTCGGTGCCGCCGACGAGAAACGGGCGCGTCGCCATCGCGTGCACGATGCGGCTGGCGACCGAGTCACGGTCGCGCGAGGCGAGGCCGAGCCGCGACCATGCGCGTGCCATGCTGTCGAGTGGCAGCGAGAACGCCACGACGCCGCAGCCGTCCACCGCCTGACCGATTTCGCTTTCCTCGAGGCCCGTCCATTTCGCTGACGTCTGCAGGCAGCACCGTTGCACGGGATGGTCGCGCCGCTCGTATCCGTAGGTCGGCCACCCCGCGGTGTGCGCTCGCGCGAGCATCGCGGCGTGCTTTCCGGAACAGTTGTTGTGCAGTCGCGACAGGCGCGCGCCCGATTCGCGCAGCAGCTTGAGGCCGCGCGGCGAGATCGGATCGTGCGGGCCGCAGGCGAGATCGCCTTCCTCGAGCCCCACGTCGGCGAGCATCGCCTGCGCGAGTGCGACGTGCTCCGGCTCACCGCCGTGCGACGCGCACGCCAACGCCAGTTGGTCGTCGCCCCACCGAAGCTCGTCGAAGCCGCCCGCCTCGAGAAACGGCATTACCTGGAAGGGCTTGGCACAGGAGCGCCAGGAGCTCACGATGCGTGTGTCGCGCGCGCCAGCGGCGAGAGATCCATTTTCGGCGATGACCGCCGCGTGCACGGAATGGTGCGATTCGATCTCCGAACCTCGTGTAGCCACTACGTCCAACTCGAGTGTTCTCATGATCGTGTGCGTGTCCGCGCAAGGGGGAGGCTACAACGCGAGGCCCGTCCTCCCGCCGTTGCCCGTAACATAATCGCCCGAGCGCGCCACAAGTCTGTCGACGACGCGTGCGCTTGCGTCAAAGGGCGAAGCGCTCTTGCCGAGTCGAGCGCGCCGCGACGAAGATGCCGAGCAGCACGAGCAAACCGCCCACCACCGTCGCCACGCCCGGGATCTCGCGGATCCCCGGCAGCAGCGCGGCGAGGAAGGTCGCGCCGACCGGCTCGCCGAGCAGCGTCAAGTTGACGACGTACGCCGGCAGGTACTTGAGCGCCCAGTTGAGCCCCGTGTGCCCGAAGAGCATCGGGCCGATCGCGAGCGCGAGAAAGATCGCGATCTCGCGCGGCGGCTGGCCGAGCACCGGCGCGTTCACGGCGCGCGCGAACACGAGCAGCATCACGAAGCAGACGCCGTAGACGATCGACACGTACGGCCAGATATCGAGCACCGAGCGAAGGCGCCGCCCCACGATTACATAACACGCCGCGGTCGCCGCCCCGGCGAGGGCGAGAAGGTCGCCGGTGAGCGCGCGGCCCGTCATCGCGCCCGCGGACGCGACCAGATCCGGCAGTGCCACCACGATGGCCCCGGACATGGCGGTGACGATCCCGAGCCACTGCCCGCTGGTTGGCGGCTCGGCGAGCACCGCGCCGGAGAGCAGCGCGACGAGCGCCGGTTGCACGTTGACGAGGACGACCGACGCCGCGACCGTCGTCATGCCGACCGACGCGTTCCAGCTCCAGAAATGAAGGGCGAGCATGATGCCCGCCGCGACCGCGAGGGCCAGGCCACGACGATCGAGCCGGCGGAATTGTCGCCAGCTACCGGTGGCAACGAGCGCGCCGAGGATGAACACCAGCGCGAAGCCCAGCCGCCAGATCGCGATCGTGAGCGGATGCGCGTGCGAGAGACGCACGAGCGGACCGGCGAACGAGATGCCGACCAGCGCCAAAAAGAGCACGAGCGGCACCGGGGCGCCACTGACGTTCGTGGAGCGATCCGGGCGGGAGTCGGGTGGGGGGGGCATGCGACCGAGAGTGTAGATCGCGTATCACGGCGCGTCAATGCGTTTTCTCGAAGCATTCATTACCTTCTCGCCATGAGTCGCCGGCTGCTGAATCGGGATCGATTGATCGAGCTCCTCGAGGCCGCGTCGCGCTGTCGCGTCGCGGTGCTCGGCGACGCGATGCTCGACGTCTACCTGCGCGGCGACGTCGAGCGCATCTCACCCGAGGCGCCGGTCCCCGTGGTGCGCGTCCGCGAGCGGCGCCACGCGCTCGGCGGCGCGGGGAACGTCGCGCAGAACGTGCGGGCGGTCGGCGCGATGTGTGATCTCGTGGCGGCGATCGGCGACGACATGGCCGGACGACATCTCTGCATGATGCTCGAGGCGATCGGCGCGCCGGTCGCCTCGCTCGTCACGGTGGACCGGCCGACGACGACGAAGACGCGCATCGTGGCGCGGTCGCAGCAGGTCGTGCGCGTCGACGAGGAGGAGGACGGCGATCTCGATGGCGCTGAAGTCGACCGGCTGCTCACGGCCGTTCGACGCGCGGTCGACGACGCGCAGGCGCTGGTGCTCGAGGACTACAACAAGGGCGTGCTGGTGCCGCGCGTGATCGAGGCGGCGATGCAAGCGGCGCGCGGCCGCGGGATTCCGATCGTGGTCGACCCGAAGTACCGCAATTTCTTTCTCTATCGCGGCGCGACGATCTTCAAGCCGAATCGTCGCGAGCTGGAAGCCGCGCTCGGCGCGGCGGTCGACCTCGAGCACGCCGAAGCGCTTCCCGCGACGTTCGCGAGGCTCGGCGTGCAGCACCTGCTGCTCACGCTCGGCGAGCACGGCATGGCACTCGTGTCGTCCGGCGGCGAGATCGAACGAGTGCCGACGGCGGCGCGCGAGGTCTACGACGTCGTCGGCGCGGGCGACACGGTCACCGCGTATCTCGCGCTCATTCTCGGAGCCGGAGGCAGTGCGCTCGAGGCCGCGGTGGTCGCGAACTACGCCGCTGGCGTCGAAGTCGGAAAGCTTGGCGCCGCGACGGTCTCCGCCGAGGAAGTCATCGACGCGTACGACGCGCACGCGCTTGCGCCCATGGCACCGAGCGTCTAACTAGCGTGTACCCGGGCCCGTAGCTCAGTTGGTTAGAGCAGAGGACTCATAATCCTACGGTCGCAGGTTCGAGCCCTGCCGGGCCCATAGACGGAGGGTGGCGCGCCCGTCTAGTTTTCGTGCTCCGCCTTTTTTAAGGTCGCGTAGCTCAGCTGGTTAGAGCGCCGGTCTCACATACCGGAGGTCCGGGGTTCGAGTCCCTGCGCGACCACTGCGGTTTCAATTCGGCAAACGACGAGCCCCGCACTCTCAGTGCGGGGCTTTGCCATTCGAAACGGAGGCGCCGGCGCGCTCGAGTCGGCCGGCGAGCGCGGCGTCGATGCGCGCCTTGATCACGAGGCGGTCGCCTTCCATGCGTTGGTCGAGCACTTCGCCCTGGCGATGGATCTCGGCGATCAGCTTGCCGTCGCCGGGTGAGAGCGAGATCGACGTCATCGGACGCTTGGCGCGGATCATCGACGACAGCGCGCGGCGCAGCGGCTCGAGACCGCCATCGGCCAATGCCGACACGAAGACCGACGGCGCGTCGAACTCGCGCATCCTCGACTGAAGCGCGATGAGCGCTTCGTGGTCGAGAAGATCGACCTTGTTGAAGACGAGGAGCGTCTCACGCCCGGACACCTCGAGCTCCGACAGGACCTGATTCACCACCTCCTCCTGCTCGGGCCACGACGGCGACGACGCGTCGATCACGTGCAGCAACAGATCGGCTTCGCGTGCTTCCTCGAGGGTCGCTCGAAACGACGCGACCAGGTGGTGCGGGAGCTTTCGTATGAAACCCACCGTGTCGGTAACGAGGACGTGCGCGTTCTCGCCCAGGTCGACGTCGCGCGTCAACGGATCCAGCGTGGCGAAGAGTCGATTCTCGACCACGATGTCGCCCGCGCCCGAGAGCGCGCGCAGCACCGACGACTTTCCGGCATTCGTGTAGCCGACGAGCGACGCGCGGAATTCCGAGCGGCGCGCCTGGCGTTGGATGGCCCGTCCGCGCTGTACGTCGCGCAGCCGGTCGCGCAGCACCTTGATGCGATGGCTGATGAGCCGGCGGTCCGTCTCGAGCTGCGTTTCGCCGGGGCCTCGCATGCCGATGCCGCCGCGGAATTTCTCGAGGTGCGTCCACATGCGCGTGAGTCGCGGCAGCATGTACTCGAGCTGCGCGAGCTCGACCTGCATCTTCGACTCGGCCGTCCGCGCGCGCGTGGCGAAGATGTCGAGAATCAGCTCGGCGCGATCCATCACGCGCGTGCCGATCGCGTCCTCGATGTTCTTCCCCTGAGTCGGCGACAGCTCGTCGTCGAAGATGACCAGCGTCGCGCCGGTGGATGTAACGCGATCCTTCAGCTCCTCGATCTTGCCGCTGCCGAGGTAGGTGCCGGGATTGGGCCGGTCGATCTGTTGGAGGAGCTCGCCCGCGACGATCGCGCCGGCCGTGTCCGCCAGCTCGGCGAGCTCACGCAAATGCTCGTCGGCCAGACGCCGGGCTCCGGGCCGCTTGAGGGGCGCGCCCACGAGCAACGCCCGTTCTTCGGGCGGGGCGACGACGATCGGCGCCCGGGCTATGCGAGAATCTCGGTCGAGATCATCGCCCGCAATCTAGCGGACCGCTCCCGTCGTCGTGAAACGCCCCGTGGACGAGTACGGCACGGTGAAGCTTCCGACCGTCGAGCCCACTCTGATGTCGCCCATGACATGGTATGTCACCGCCCCGGTGTTGAGCAGCGTTTTCCCGGCGGCGTTGACCCCGGTGTAGGAGAAATTGACGGGAATCCTGACCACGGCGGTGTCGTTTTCCCCGACCGTGAACTGTTGGTCGAGCGTTCCCGTCGCCAGCGTCACACTGTCGGAATTCAGCAACACCTGATACGTGAGCCGCGTCGCATCAAGCCGATAGTGATTGGGGTTGTACACGCTGAGGTCCACGTTCAGGCTGCCGCCGGTGAGCCCGATTCCGGCAATCTGGACGGTCTTGAGACGGACGACCGGCTGCTCGAACGCCTGGCGTCCGAGGTACGAGCACGCGGCGACGGCGACCGTCGTCGCCAGCAGGGTCTTCGCTGCGAGTCTCTTCATCGCCTTCACTCCTCTCCTTTCTCGTTGCGCCGCCGAATTTCGTCCCACCACGCCAAGCGCTTGGCGATCTCTTTCTCGAATCCGTAGGGACCCGGTTCGTAGAATCGCGTGCCCTTGAGCGGCTCCGGGAGATACTCCTGCGGAATGTAGGCTTCCGGGGCGTCGTGCGCGTATTGATACCCCGTGCCATATCCCAGTTCCTTCATCAAACCGGTCGGCGCGTTGCGAATGTGCATTGGCACCGCCTCGGCCGGGTACGCGCGCGCCGCTTCCCTTGCCGCGACCAGCGCGAGCATCGATCGGTTCGATTTCGGCGCCGTCGCCAGATAAACGATCATCTCGGCGAGCGGAAGGTAGCCCTCCGGCGGTCCCAGCATGTGATACGCGTCACGTGCGGCCACCGCGAGCTTGAGCGCCTCGGGGTCGGCGAGGCCGATGTCCTCGGCGGCCATCGCGATCGCTCGACGAAACATGATCATCGGATCGCCGCCGCCTTCGATCATGCGTCCCATCCAATACAGGGCGCCCTGCGGGTCGCTGCCGCGCAGACTTTTGTGGAACGCGCTCAGCATGTTGTACATCTCTTCGCCGCCCTTGTCGTACCTGGCGAAGCGGAGCTGCAGGGCGTCGCGCGCGACGTCGACGGTGATGCGTCCATTGCGTCCGACGTGATCGGCGGCGGCTTGGAGAATCGTCAGCGTCCGGCGCGCGTCACCGTCGGCTTCGGTGGCGATCAAGTCCTTGGCGTCGTCGTCCATCGCCAACGACAAGTCGCCGAGGCCGCGTTCGCTGTCGGCGAGCGCACGGTCGAGAAGGCCGCGCAGGTCGCTCGGCGACAGCGGCTCGAGCACGAACACGCGGACGCGCGAGAGCAGCGCGCCGATGATCTCGAACGACGGATTCTCCGTCGTGGCACCGATGAGCGTGATCGTCCCGGCTTCGACGTGCGGGAGGAAGGCATCCTGCTGTGCCTTGTTGAAGCGGTGGATCTCATCGGCGAAGAGAATCGTTCCTCGGCCGAGCCGGCGCCTTCCTTCCGCCTCGGCAACGATCTCGCGGACGCGCGGCACGCCTTCCGTGACGGCGGAGAACGGCACGAACTCGCGATCGGTGTAGCGCGCGATCACGCGAGCGATGGTCGTCTTTCCCGATCCTGGCGGGCCCCAGAACACGACCGATCCGATCGTCCCGCGCTCGATCGCCTCGCGCAGCGGCTTCCCCGGCGCGAGGAGATGCTGTTGCCCAACGACCTCATCGAGCGTGCGAGGGCGCATGCGCGCCGCGAGCGGCTGCCCGGTCGACGACTCGAACAACGAGCCTGTTCCGCTTCGAGCCGTCTCCGACTCGTCCGCGCGCCGGCGACGATCGCTCATGCCGCTGCTGCCGCGATCAAACCGACGCCAGTGTACGAGCGACGAAATACAGCCCGCACCCGGCGGCGAAGCTCAGTGGAATTCTCGCGCCCGGGCGCTGTTGCAGCTCCGGCACGAGATTCGACGCGCCCACGTACAGCGTGACGCCGGCGGCGATCGCCAACCCGTAGGAGCGCAGGAATGTCGACGCGTCGGTCAACACGACGCCGGCGATCGTGCTCAGTCCCAGCGCGCCCGCCGCCATGATCCCGGTGCGACGGCGCGCCCCGGCCGCGAGAAACAAGCTCGAGATCGCCAATCCCTCCGGAAATTTGTGTAGCAACACCGCGACGAACACCAGCGCGCCGAGGCCTTGGCTCACGTGGAGCCCGCTCGCCACCGCGACGCCGTCGACGAACGTGTGCATCAAAAGCCCGATCAGCGCCGAAACGCTCACCATCTCGGAGACCGCGTGCGTCTCCTCGCCGAAATGAAAGTGCCGGCCGATCGTGTGTTGCGTGAAATGCACGAGCAGGTATGACGCCAGCACGATGATCGGCGCCACGGAACCCGCCAGCTTGATCGAGTCGGGGAACAGATCCACGATCGACACCGAGATCAGAAAGCCGGCGGCGAACGACAGGAGCGCATCGAGCGCGCGGACGCTCCACGACGCACGCGACGCCACCGCCGCCGCGCCCATCACGTTCGCCAACGCGGCGGCGGCACCGTACGCCAGCGCCGACGGGGTCATGTCGGGGCCAGTCCGAGCCGATCGGCCGCCGTTGTGATGGCGTTGACGAGATCAGGCGCCGCGGGAAAATGCTGGCGATTCACCCGCCAGCTCTTCGTCCGCACGCGCGCCTGCTCCTCGATGCCCTTCCCCTCGAGCAGATACAGCCACCGATCCGTGCGGGCGTAGATGAACAGGTCGAGGTGGGGGTTCACCGTGATCTGGTCGTCGCCCGTGTACACGGCGAACTCGACGCCACCGTAACGGGCCAACAAGATCTTCAATCGCGCAACGGAATCGCGCACATCGGGCAGGGCGACCGCTTCGCCTTTCCATGATCGACCGCTGCGCAGGTCGTCGATCGCCACGTCCACTGCCGGCGGCATCTGCTCGCTCAGGGCATAGAACAGGTCCACGACCCGCTCGGCGTTCGCGACGACGCGCGCGACGTAGAGGTCACCCTCGCGCTCGAAGGTGAAGCCGTCCGCGCTGACGCGGAATCGGCGCCAGATCGAGGCCTCCGGTTGTCGTCCGCGAAAGAACATGTCGCTCGGTCTAGCGTGGAGCGGCGTCGCCGTTCAGGCGCGCCGCTTCGCGCAACAACCAGTCGGGTGTGTTGCGCGTAGGGTCCTCGATCACCGTGGCGAGCAAGGACTGGAGAATCTTACCGAGCCCCGGCCCCGCCGGAATGCCGGCACGGCGCAGGTCGTCGCCGTCCACGGCGAGGCCGCCCAGGTCAATGGGGTCGCGCAGCGCGGTTTGCAGCATCCGGCGGTGCAACCGCCGCACCGCGCTTGGCGACGGGGCCGGACGGTTCGCCGCACGGTCCACCGCCCACATCGCCGACGCGAGCCGCATGAACGAACCGACGGCGAGCCGCGAAACGGAGGCGACCCAACGCCGGACGCTCGCGTCATCCGGCGAGCCCGGACGCGAGATCGCGGGTCCGATCGTCGCGCCATTCGCTTGCCACGCCGCGACGAGGTCGCTGACCGCGCGGACTTCGTGTTTCGCGCTGCGCAGCTGAACGAGCACCGCCTCCGTCCGTTGCCGGCCGAGCGGCGCAAGCAGCGCCGCGTAGCGAATCGCGCGGCGCGCGGGTCGTCGCTCGAGCCCGGGCCGCGCCGTGAAATCGGGAACGGTGAGCGCCTCGGCGGGCAATGACGCTAAGGCGGGAATGAGCGCGGCGAACGCGCCGGACTTCTGCCAGATGGTCAACGCGTCGCTCGGGCGGCAGACCTGCTCGAAGGTCTTGTCGAGCTCCTGCTTGACGCGCTCCGGCGACAGGCGCCCGAGGTGCGGGGCGCTCGCGTCCATGGCGCGACGTGTCGCCGGATCGATCGCGAACCCGAACCGCGCGGCGAAGCGAATTCCGCGGAGCGCTCGCAACCGGTCTTCGCGCATGCGGGCGTCGGGGTCGCCGACCGCGCGCACCAACTTGGCGTCGAGATCCCGCCGTCCGCCGAACGGGTCGCGCAGCTCATCGAGCTTTGGCGAGTAGGCGATGGCGTTGATCGTGAAATCGCGCCGTGCCAGGTCCTCGTCGAGCGACGCCCCGAACTCCACCACGGCATGCCGTCCGTCGGTCTTCACGTCGCGCCGAAAGGTCGTCACCTCGTGCATCGTGCCGGCGCGGTCGAGGACTCCGACCGTACCGAACTCGATGCCCACCGGAATCGTGCGTCGTGCCCCGAACACGCGACGCACGTCGTCCGGCGTGGCCGACGTCGTGAGATCCCAATCGAGATGCGTCTCGCCGAGCAGCGCGTCGCGCACGGCTCCGCCAACGCACCACGCCTCGAATCCCTCGGATTCCAGGCGCTGCGCGATGTCGAGAACGGTCGTCGGCGGGTGAAGGCGAGGCATGGGGGGGAGGTGCGACGCGAAAGAGCGGTGGAGAATAGCCCGTCCCGTCGCCGCGGTGAAGGTGGCGGCAGTACAGCTTCACCGCGATCCGGTCGATATTTTCCTCGAAGAATTCTCGTCGAGGATCGTCGCACTTGCGCGAGTTGGATCAGCTCCTAGCCCGTTCGAAAGCCGCCGAGCCGTTCAAGCGCGTCGTCCGCAGCCTGTACCAAGGGCACGCGTACGACCCGTCGCCGCTGGAGCGGGTGCGATTGGACCGTCCGATGCCGCGCGTCAAAGTTCGCCGGCTTCTCACGCACGTCCTCGCGGCCGAGCCTCACCTGGCCGTCGAACGCGTCGCTCTCAGCGCGCGGTCCGGGTGCTCGGATTTCGTCGGAGTCGTGCACGTGCACACGTCGACCGAAACGCACGTCTACGAATTCATCTGGGATTGCCGCTGGCGCGCCGAGCAGGAGGGTTGGCTGGATTGCTTCGGCTTCCCCGACCAGCTGCGCGCCGCCGACGAATTCGACTGGCGCTGCTTCGCGCGCTGGGAGCCGGTTTCGACACGCGACGTGAGCTGAATTCCACTCGGTTTAGCGGCCGTGGCTCCGATTGGCGACGATGATCCAAGCGCCCCGGTGAGGCCTACGATTTGATACTGCAACGATTTCGCGGAGACCGCTGATTTCGCGGAAAACGCTCCTGGTTTTTGCCTTTCCAAGAGCTTTGTTCTTGCCTCTCCAAAGGCTTTTGTTTTTGCTTTCCAAAAGCTTTTGGTTTCTCCGCGCTACTCCGCCATCTCCGCGAAATCCGTAGCAGTATACCGGGTCGTAATTGCTCCCTCGGCGCGACACGCTTGCCTTCCAAGAGCCTCTCGACCGGCAAACGGCAAACTAAGACTCGAGCAGTTCTCGAAGCCCGGCCACGTCTAAACCAGCGCCGAGTCCGAGCATCACGTCGATCCGGGCCTGTTGCGGGCGGCGTGAGCCGGCGAAGATCGCGCCGCGCTCGGCGAGCCGTCGTCCGCCGCCGGCGTAGCCGTATGTATGCCCCACGCGCCCGCGGCCCGCGCGCGATGTGATCACGACGGGTTTCGCTTCGGCGATCCACCGATCGATGCCGTCGAGCATCGCGACGGGAACGTTCCCGCGCCCCATTCCGGCCACGACGATGGCGCGCCCCTTCCCCAGCTCTCGCGACGCGTCCAGCAGGCGCGAGTCGGAGCCGGCGAACGAATAGACGATGTCTACCGGTTGTGCGAGCGTCGCCGCGTTGAGAATCGGCGGCGGCGCGGGAATCGATCGGCGGAACACGACTCGCCCGTCGTCGAGAACCGCGATCGGGCCGAGCCCGGGGCTGTCGAAGGCGTCGACCATGTAGGTGTGCGCCTTCGTCACGTCCAGCGCCGTGAACACGCGGTCGGACATGACGACGAGCACGCCTTGACCGCGCGCCTCATCGCTCGCCGCGACCCGGACCGCGGCGCCGAGGTTCCCCGGCCCGTCCCAACCGAGTTCGCTCGATGTGCGCATCGCGCCGGTGAAGACCACCGGCTTGTCGCTCGCCACGGAGCGCGCCACGAGATAAGCCGTCTCCTCGAGCGAATCGGTTCCGTGCGTCACGACGACGCCGTCGACATCGGGCCGCGCGAGATGCTCGAGGATTCGTCCGCGCAGCGCCCACATGCGATCGGGCGTCATGTGGGGTCCGGGAAAGGCACCCCAGTCGTCCACGTCGAGCTGCGCCAGCCGGTCGATGCCGGGCGCCAGAGCGACGATCTCGTGGCCGGTGAGCGTCGGCACCGCGCCGCCGGCCGCCGGGTCGTGCCGCATCGAGATCGTGCCGCCTGTAAAGACGAGGACGATCATCCGCAGAGCACGCTGCCGCCGTTCACGTTCACGATCTCTCCCGTAATGTGTCGCGCGAGATCCGAGCACAGAAAGACGATCGGGCCCGCGATGTCGCGCGCCGAGGCGATCCGCCCAATCGGAATGTTCGCCGCGATTCGTTCGCGCCCGCCCCCCGAGAACGGCTCGTCGCACATCTCGGTGTCGACCCAACCCGGCGCGACGCTGTTCACGGTGATGTCGCGCTTGGCCAGTTCCGGCGCGAGCGACTTGACCAGCGAGATGACCGCGCCCTTCGACGCGCCGTAGTCGGCGTGGAACGCTTCACCGCGCTGCCCCGCGGTGCTGGACACGAGGACTATACGACCGTGATCGCTCATCGACCTGATCGCCGCGCGCGTCGTGTAGAAGACCGAATCAACGTTCTCCGCGATCGTGCGACGCCACTGCTCGTCGCTCATCGATCCGAGCGGGACGTCCTCGGTCGGCCAGATCCCCGCGTTTCCCACGAAGAAGTCGAGTCCATCGAGCGATTCGACGGCGCCGCGCACCAGCTCCTCCGCCCCGCCCACCGTAGAGATGTCCGACGCGTGCGCCGACGCCGTGACGCCGAACTCCGCCGCCAGCGAAGCGACGAGCCCTTCGGCGTCCGCGCGCCGGCTGCGATAGCCGATCGCGACGTGCACGCCGTTCTCCGCGAACAGCCGCGCCGTCGCGGCGCCGATTCCGCGCGACCCGCCGGTCACCAGCGCGCGCTTCCCCTTCAAGCCGATCATCGTGTGCCCTCGATCAACAATTGCTCGATGAAGTCGCAGATCAGGTGCTCGACGCAGAGGTGCAGCTCCTGGGCGCGGTCGGTGCGCGGCGTCGGAATGACGACCGAATGATCGGCGAGCGCGCGCAGCTTGCCGCCGTCTCGCGCGCTGAACGCGAGCACACGCACTCCTTTCGCGCGCGCCGTTTCGGCCGCGCGGAGCACGTTGGGTGAGTTGCCGCTCGTCGAATGGATCACCAGCAGGTCGGTCGGCTTCGCCAGCGCGTCGACCTGCCTCGCGAATATTTCGTCGAACCCAAAATCGTTTCCTGCCGCAGTGAGGAGCGACGTGTCGGTCGTCAGGGCGACCGCGGGATACGCGCCGCGGTTTCGAGCGTACCGGACGACATACTCCGTCGCGATGTGTTGCGCGTCGGCGGCGCTTCCGCCGTTGCCGCAGAAGAACAGCGTGCCCCCGCGCGCGACCGTCTCGCGGACCATGGTCAGCGCCCGCTCGAGATCCGGCCCCATCGAGTCGGCCACGCGCTGTGCCACGGCAGCCAAATCGCGCAGTCCATCGGCGAAGTGCTTCTTCACGTCGGTGTCCACGGGTCGGTCGCTCCCCTAGTGGCCTGCGGTCAGGATTTGCCGAAAACCATTTCGCCAAGGCGGCGCACCACGCTGCGCCGGAGCCGGATCGGGCGGATCGGAATCGTCGGCTCGTCCGCGAGCAGGCGCCTCGCGTTCTCGAACGTCAGCAGGCGCACGTTGTCCTCGGTCGTCACGCCCGACAGCCAGTCGCGCGCGATCGCTAGAGTGCGGCGGTCGACGTGCGTGTCGCTCGCGAACACATCCACCAAACCCTTGGTGATCAACTCTTCGGCGAGGCGGTGAGGTCCACCGCGCGGTAAGATCGCGGTCACGTCCATCTGAATCGCCGCCCCCGCCGCCTTCCAAGCCGCGACCAGCGCGGGCGTGCATCCCCAATACCGCTCGGGATGCGCGACGACCGGAACAAGACCGCTTTCGCGAATCCTCGAGAGATCCTTCTCGGAATTCGCGGGAAGGCCGAGGCGGGCGAATTCCACGAGCCGCGCGGTGGACCCGCCGAGTCCCAACCTCGGGTCCGTGAGATCGGCGCCGGGAACGTCGAGCATGATCTCCCACCCGCGGAGAAGCTCCGGAGGACGCGTCGACGCCGCCACGAGCTGGGCGAGCAGCTCTTCGTGCCGTTCGTGTGGGGCGTCGTGCGCGCGAGACGCTTCGAGGTGCGGCGTGCAGACGACCGCCGTGACCCCCTCGCCCGCGAAGCGGCGCAGGACCTCCAGAGACGATTCGAGCGATTTCGATCCGTCATCCACCCCGGGCAGGAGATGGGTGTGAATGTCGATCATCCGTCGGCGATCGCGGTGAGACGTTTCATCGCGTCGAGCGCGCGCGCCTCGAGCGTCGCCGGCGTGTCAGCCGCGGCCTCGAGGGCGTACGTCGCCAACGCGTCCGCGGCGAGCAGATCGAGCGCCGACTCGCGACCCTGGGAGGTTCTCGCGGCGACATCGGCGAGCAGACGTTCGCACGCTTCGAGGCAGACTTCGGCGGCGTTCGCCGCCGGGTCCGCGCGGCGTGCGCCGATCGCCGTCACGATGCGTGCGGCGAGTCGCGCCGGCGGCGCGGGTTCTTTCTCGCGCAGCCAGTCGCCGACCGTCACGCGGCGCCGACCAGCGCGTCGCGCACGAGCTCCGGGGCACGGGCCAATGCCTCGCCGAAGCGCGCGGCATCCGGAACGCCAGCTTGCGCCATGTGCGGCTTCCCGCCTCCCCTTCCGCCGGCCGCGGCGGCGATGTCCTTGATCAGCGCGTCCGCGCGAAGCCCTCGCTCGCGAAGATCGTCCGTCACGACCACGAGCAACGTGTTCTTCCCGTCCTCGAAGCTCGCCGCCAGCACCCCGACGCCGCTGCCGAGTTTCTCGCGCACCGCGTCGCCCAGTGCCTGGAGCTCCTTCACGTCGCCGGCGCGCACGACGGCCGTCACCAGCCTCGAGCCGTTGTGTCCGAGCGCCTGCGCCCCGCCGAGCAGCGATTGTAGTTGATCGCCGCCCCCGCGCATCGCTTCGTCGAGCCGACGCTCGAGCGCTCGACGCTCGTCCAACAACGCCGCGACGCGCTTCTCCACCCCATCGACCGGCGCCTTGAGCGACTCGGCGATGCGGTGCAGCGCGCGTTCTTCGTTGCGAATCAGCTGGTACGCGCCCGGCCCCGTCACCGCTTCGATGCGGCGGACGCCGGCAGCGACGCCCGTTTCCGCGACGATCTTGAACAGGTTGATCTCTGCCGTGTTGCGCACGTGCGTGCCGCCGCACAGCTCCATCGAGAAGTCGGCGACGCGCACGACGCGCACGACGTCTCCGTACTTCTCGCCGAAGAGCGCCATCGCGCCCGCGGCGCGCGCTTCGGCGAACGCCATCTCACGCGTCGTCACCGGAACGCTGCGCGCGATCTCGCGATTCACGATGCTCTCGATTTCGCCAAGACGCTCGGCGGAGACGGGACCGTGGTGCGTGAAGTCGAAGCGAAGGCGGTCGGGCGACACGAGCGAGCCCGCCTGGTGCACGCCGTCTCCCAACACCGACCGCAGCGCCGCGTGCAGCAGGTGCGTGGCCGTGTGATTCCGTTCGGTGTCGCGGCGCCGATCGCTCGGCACTCGCGCGATGACGCGGCCGAAGTGAAAGATGCCGGTGATTCTCCCGATGGCCGCCGGCCGACCTTCGATCTTGCGGACCTCGTCGACATCTACACGCCAGCCCTCGCCGACGATTTCGCCCTGATCGGAGATCTGGCCGCCGGATTCGGCGTAGAACGGCGACTCGCGCAGCAACACCGCGACGCGCCCGCCATCGAGATGTCGAACGGCCGTCGTCTGCGTTTCGATCTCGATCGCGTCGTATCCGACGAACGTCGCCGACGCGCCAAGCCCCGGCGCAGCCTCGAACTCCGACAGGTTCGCCAACGCGTCGAGCGCCACGCCGACGCGCTTGGCCTTTCGTTCCTCCTGCGAACGTCGCCGCTGCTGATCGAGCGCGGCTTCGAACCCGGCGATGTCGACGACGTAGCCGCGCTCGCGCGCCATCAGCTCGGTGAGATCGATCGGGAAGCCGAACGTGTCGTACAGCCGGAACGCGTCCTCGCCGCTGATCGTACCGCGCACATCGGTCCCCCCACCCACTGACTGCAGCGGGGCGAGCTGGTCGAAGCGTGCGAGACCGCCTTCGATCGTGGCGAGAAAGCCCTGCTCTTCCTGCCGCGTCGTATCGAGGATGTGTTTCGAACGCTGGCGCAGTTCAGGGTACGCTTCGCCCATCGAATCGATGACCGCCTGTGCGACGTGGACGAGCGTCGGTTCCTTGCGGCCGAGCAGCCACGCGTGGCGCACCGCGCGACGCAGAATACGACGAAGCACGTAGCCGCGCCCCTCGTTCGACGGGAACACGCCGTCCGCGAGAAGAAACGACACCGCCCGCGCGTGATCGGCGAGGACACGGAACGACGCGGGGCTCACCGCATTCGCCACGACGACGCCCGAGTGTGTGCGTACTGCAGTACGCAACTCGTCGCTTTCGCGCCCCCAGTATGGAATGCCCACCGCGCGCTCAACGGCCGACAGCATCGGCGCGAACAGGTCGGTGTGGTAGATCATCGTCACGCCTTGCGTGATCGCCGAGATGCGCTCGAGCCCCGCGCCCGTGTCCACCGACGGCTTCGGCAGCGGCACCATCGTGCCGTCCGGCTGCCGGTCGAACTGCATGAACACGAGGTTCCAGAACTCGATGAAGCGGTCGCGATCCGACCCTTCGATGAACGCGTCGAGCGAGAACTCCTCCCGATCCATCTCGGTCCACTCACCGGTCGCGCCTTCGGGCAAGCGCCAATCTTTGGCGATGCGCGCCATGTCGACAAAGATCTCCGAACACGGGCCGCAGGGCCCCGTGTCCGCCATCTGCCAGAAGTTGTCCTTGTCACCGAGTCCGTAGATGCGCGAGTCGGGCAAGCCCGCGATCTCCCGCCACAGGGCGCGCGCCTCGTCGTCGGAGTGGTGCACCGAGACACGCAGCAGCTTGGGGTCGAGTCCCAACTCCTGCGTGACGAACTCCCACGCGAAGCGAATCGCGTCGCGCTTGAAGTAATCGCCGAACGAGAAGTTGCCGAGCATCTCGAAGAACGTGTTGTGCCGGGCGGTGTGGCCGACCTGCTCGAGGTCGTTGTGCTTACCGCCGGCGCGCACGCATTTCTGCGAGGTCGTGGCGCGGCGCTGCCCGTTCGGCGGCGACTCGGCGCCTAGAAAGACGCGCTTGAACTGGACCATGCCCGCGTTGGTGAACAGCAGCGTCGGGTCGTCGGCCGGCACGAGCGACGAGCTGGGCAACACGGCGTGGTCGTTGCGGGCGAAATACTGGAGAAAGCGGGATCGGATCTCGGCGGCCTGCATCCTCGGGAATATAGGGCGCCAAGGAGGTGAAATCAGTTGGAGCTCGCTACCTGAACCACCCCACTGCGAGAGCCAGTCCAGCACCGAAGTAGTTGCGCCCCGATCCAACGGCCGCGAACCCGTCGATCCCCACGCCGACGAGCACGTAGTTGAGATTCAGTTGCGCGCTGGCGGCGACAACGGGCTCGTGTTCCATGTTCGCACCGCCGATTTCGTGGCCATAGCTCTCGCCAATGCCTGCCAGAAGTACGACGTCCGCATGGGACTCGCGAACGGGATGGATGCCGGCGAGAAACGAGAGGTCGCCGACGTCGCCGGTTTCGAGAAATCGGGAGGCGGCGACGTCGCGAAGCGAGAACGCGAGCGGACCCTTCGTCGTCCAAAGCGCGATCATCCCGCCGAGGCGTCCCTGCCCGTTCGCCGTAGCGGGGCCGAGCGACAGCGACACCCACGTCTTCCGCTGTTCCGGGCTGGCGCTCACCGTTGGGCGCGATTGCGCGAATGCTCTCGGCGCAGCAAGCGGCGCCGTTGCGCATGCGACGCCGATGGCGACGGCGCGCGCGAGCCGCCTATTCCGCACTCGTCTCGTCACCAGTGAGACGTCCGACGATTGGCGAGATCGCCTCGCCGTCGTAACCGCGTCGCGCAAGAAACGCATATAGGCGCCGTCGTTGAGTAACAGCATCGAGCGTCGCCAGCGTCTTCATCTTTTTTCGTGCCACACGCTCGATGTTCGCACTCTCGTCCACGCCTTCATCGTCGAACACCTCGGCGATCGCTTTGTCACCCAGGTCACGCGCCACTCCGCGGCGCGCCAACTCCTGCGCGATGCGACGCCGCGACTGACCGGGCCCCAGAGCCTTCGAGCGCGCGAGTTGCCGCGCGTAGCTTGCGTCGTCGAGCAGGCCCGCGCCTCGCAGCCGCTCTATGGCATCGTCGACGTCGGCGGCTGGCTCGCCCTTCTTGATCAACGCTCGCCGCAACTCGACCACACTTCGAGCGCGCGTCTCGAGCAAGTCGAGCGCGCGGTCGTACGTCGATCGATCAGCGCGGCGCGCGCGGCTTGGCTGGGAATCGCTCGATCGATTCATCTGAGTAGAAAAGGCCGGGGAGTCACCACTTGTTCCGAAGGGAGTGTCCGGGTCCCATCGTCGCAAGCGGTTCCTCCCCGACTCTATGTCACTGCCGTAGAGCGCCAGACCTATTCCTCGGTGACCTCGATCTCGCTGATCACCTCGCGCGGCCCGACGCCGAGCAGCGTCTTCACCTTTTCCTCGACTTCCGCCATGAGCGCCGGCGAGTCGCGGAGATAGAGCTTCGCGTTTTCGCGGCCCTGCCCGATCTTCTGGCCGTTGTACGCGTACCACGCGCCCGACTTGTCGATGATCCCCGCCTCGGCCGCGATATCGAGCACCAGGCTCGCGTGGCTGATGCCTTCGGCATACATGATGTCGAACTCGGCTTGCTTGAACGGCGCGGCGACCTTGTTCTTGACCACCTTCACGCGCACGTGCGAGCCGACGACGTCCTCCTTGTCCTTGACCGGCCCGATGCGGCGGATGTCGAGGCGAACCGACGCGTAGAACTTGAGCGCCTTGCCACCGGTCGTCGTCTCCGGGTTGCCGAACATGACGCCGATCTTCTCGCGCAGCTGATTGATGAACACGACCGACGTCTTTGACCGTGCGATCGAGCCCGTCAGCTTGCGCAGCGCCTGGCTCATGAGCCGAGCCTGGAGACCGACGTGGGAATCGCCCATGTCGCCTTCGATTTCGGCTTTCGGCACGAGGGCCGCGACCGAATCGATCACGACGACGTCCACGGCGCCGGACCGCACGAGGATCTCGCAGATCTCGAGCGCCTGTTCACCCGTGTCCGGCTGGGAGATCAGAAGCGCCTCGACATCCACGCCCAGCTTTCTTGCGTAGTCGGTATCGAGCGCGTGCTCGGCGTCGATGTACGCCGCGACGCCGCCGGCCCTTTGCGCGTTAGCGACGACGTGCAAACACAGCGTCGTCTTGCCGCTCGACTCGGGGCCGTAGATCTCGGTGACGCGGCCGCGCGGGATGCCGCCCACGCCGATCGCCGCGTCGAGATTGATCGCGCCCGTGGAGATGGACTCCACGCGAACCTTCTGGTCCGCCCCCAGGCGCATGATCGAGCCCTTGCCGCAGCTCTTTTCGATCTGCGCGATGGCCAAATTCAGCGCCTTCTTCTTGTCGTCCTGCAAGGTCGACACAGCCATGCTCTCATCCTCTCGGTTAATCGTCCGCTCTGGCCGATCAGCGTAATCGTAGCGAGAAACACAGGGGGCGCTCGGTACCCGAACAAAATACGAAACCCGTTTACCGAATTCAAGCGGAATCTCGAAGTGCGAAGGCGTTCGGCACGTGTCGCACTCGCACCCGGTCTCCCTCCACGAGCACGCCCACGACGTCGAAGCGATAGGAATCGTCGGGGCGGCCGTGCCGGTCGATCCAGACCGAGGCGGAGCGGATCAGCTCGCGTTGCTTGCTCCAATTCACCGCCTCGACCGGATCGCCGAACTGGCTTCCGCGACGCGCCTTCACTTCGACGAACGCCACGGTGCCTTCCCGCTCGACCACCAGATCGATGTCCCTATGCCCGCTCCGAAACCGCCGTTGCATCACACGCCATCCGTGCCGCCTGAGCCATCGCTCCGCGATCTGCTCCCCCAGCTCGCCGAATTGCTGTCTGGCCGCTGACATGGGGCCAACTTAGGCCTCCTCGCGGCACATGCGTCATCGAAAAACTGCGAGGGACATCATTCCGTTTCATGAGCGGCTCGCGGAGGCGGAAACGAGCCCTGCCTGAGCCGAGCTGGAGCATGAGCCATGAGAAACCGCGGAGGCCGCTGCCTCAGGCCTGCTCGGCTCTGCTCAGGCTCACAGATCCGAGATCTCTACGCCGGCGCACAGACTCCAACCCAATCTCCCAACTCAAACCCGAGATCTGACCTCTCGCTACTTCGCGATCCTCGCCAGTGCGCTCACGACCTGTGCGCCGCCCATCATCGGCTGGTCCAGCGTGCTCCGCACCACGATCGGATCCGTTTTCGTCACCCAGTACAGTCCCTTCGTCTGATCCGCGTGAACGGCGACGACCCAACAATCGAACGTCCCCGCCGGAACCCGCACGCGATCCTCTCCGATCACGGCGATCCGCGTGGGAAGCACCGCGTTGCTCCCCACCGCGACCGACAGCAGCGAGATCGAATCCTCCCATGCCATCGTGAGTGGCAGCAGGCGCAGAACAGTCTCGAGCATCGCGCCGCTCACCAGCGTTCCGGGCGGAATCGCCAGTGACATCGTTCGTCGACCCGCGGGTGTGCTCGTGCCGCCGAATGCGCTGTCGCTCCGGAATTCGAGCGCCAGGTGTGCTTGGCCACTCGTCGCGGACCAGTGAACTGGTCGCAGGGTTGCCATGTCGGCGTAGAGCGAATCGGCCGCGGGAATTCCGTCCCCGGCTCGCGCCTCGACGATGAGCCAGGTCGGAACCCCCACGTACGACATCGGCGACACCGTCACCGTTCGCGTCCCCAACGAGGTCGTCGATGCGTCGCGCTCGAGTGTCGTGAGGTACACGAACTGACTCGTCTGCAGCTTCGTCGCGTCGAACTTGCCTCCGCCCGGTGCGACGACGCGGCGCGCCGTGGTGTCGGTGGGATTCTGCGCGCCCGCGCCCTGCGCGAAGCACGCGAGCGCCGCGAGCGCGCCGAGTGACTTACGCGCGCGGTCCACAGATCCGATCCAGCTCATCCAACCCGACGAGCACTTCGCGGCCGCGAGGCCCGTCCGACGGGCCGAGTACCCCGGCCAGCTCGAGCTGGTCGATGATTCTCGCTGCGCGGCCGTACCCGACCTTGAGTCTTCGCTGAAGAAGCGACGTCGATCCCTGTTGCGTCTGCACCACCACCTCGGCAGCCTCGCGGAAGAGTGTGTCGCGGTCGCCCGAGTCTTCCGAATCCGCGGCGCCCGCGGCCTCGAGGGCTTCCTTCTCCCTGTCGCGAATCTCTTTCAGGATATCCGGCTCGATCGGATCGAACGCGGCGAGACCCTGTGCGACGCGGGCGGCGCGCTTGGCGTCGCCGCGCTGCTGATACCACTTCATCAGGCGCTCGGTGTCCTCACTGGAGAGGAACGCGCCTTGGAGCCGCGCGGCCTCCGACTTGCCCGGCGGAATGAACAGCATGTCGCCGTTGCCGAGGAGCGCCTCGGCGCCGGCGCCGTCGATGATCGTCCGGCTGTCGATCTGCGATGCGACGCGAAACGCGATCCGGCTCGGGAAGTTCGCCTTGATGAGGCCCGTGATGACGTTCACGCTCGGCCGCTGGGTCGCGAGGATGAGATGGATGCCGATCGCGCGCGCCTTCTGGGCGAGCATCGCGATCGGCGTCTCCACTTCGCCGGGCACCGTCATCATGAGATCGGCCATCTCGTCCACGATGACGACGATGTACGGAAGCACGTCGCCCTTGTACGTCGTGTCCTCGAAGGCGACGTCGGCGTGCTTCGGCAGCTTGAGCTCGATCTTGTCGAGCACGCGCTTGTTGAACTCCTGCACGTTGCGGCACCCGTTCGCCGCGAGCAGCTCGTAACGCTCCTGCATCTCGAGCTGCGCCCACTTGAGCACAGAGGCCGCGTCCCGGTTGTCGGTGATCACCTTGTGCCGCAGGTGCGGCAGCGTGTTGTACACCGACAGCTCGACCATCTTCGGGTCGACCATCAGGAAGCGCAGCGTCTTCGGCGTGTGGCGGTAGACGAGGCTCGTGATGATCGTGTTCACGCACACGGATTTTCCCGAGCCCGTCGCGCCCGCGATCAGCAGATGCGGCATCTTCGCCAGGTCGGCGACGACCGGTTTCCCCTCGAGGTCCTTGCCGAGCACGATGGGGAGCGCCGCGCGCGCGTTCTGGAAGTCGCGACTTTCGATCAGCTCGCGGATCGACACGATCTGGGACGTCGGGTTCGGCACCTCGACGCCCACCGCGCCGCGCCCCGGGATCGGCGCGACGATGCGGATCGATGGCGCGCGCATCGCCAGCGCGAGGTCGTTCGAGAGGTTGGCGATCTGCCTGACCTTCACCCCCGGCGCCGGCTCGATCTCGTACTGCGTCACGACGGGGCCCGTCGTGCGCCCCACGAGCTCCCCCTCGACGCGAAACGTGCGCAGCGCGGCCATGAGCTTGTAGCCCATTTCATTCAATTCGTCGGCGCTCGCCTCGACGTCGTGCGGCGGAGCCGGCGTCAGCAGCTCGGGCGATGGCAGCTCTTCTCCGCCCAACTCGACCTGCGCCGTCGCGTCGATCGCGGCCGCTATCTCGGCGTCATGGTCCGCCGCGGCCTCGGCCTTCGTTCGCTTCTTCCGGCGCTTCGGCTCATCGATGCTGCGCGTGTCGCCGGCGTCGCCGACGGAGTCGTCGACCGGGATCGTCGGATCGATCGCGGGCATCTCGTCGAACGACGGTGCGAGCGCGAGAGCGCGATCGGCGTCGTTCGCTCCTGCCCTCTTGTCGCGCTTGCGTCGAGGCTTTTCGAGGGCCGCGTCGGTCTCGACGGCTGCGACACCGGCGGCCGGCGGCCGACGAGCGCGCGGATCGGATTCCACGCCAGCGTCGTCGCCGTCAGCACGGAGGCCGAGAGGACGACGAGCACCCACGAGCCGAACGCCCCGAACCAGTTCCGCCACCACACGGCGATCGCCTCACCCCAGATGCCCGCGCTGGCGAAGCCCGGCTCGGGGGACGCGATCGACAACGCGAGCACGACCGGCAGGAGCAGAACGAGCCCGGCGAAGAAGATCATCCACGACCGGTCGGTGCTCGATTCAAGGCGGCCGAAGAGCCGCAGCGCGTGCACGGCCGGCACGAGTGGAATCAGAATCGCGGCCGGCCAGCCGAAGAACGCGACGAGCGGTTGCGACAGGAATTGCCCGACCGGGCCCACGTTGGCTTCGACGCTGACCCCCGTGCGCAGCTCGGCCAGCGCCAGCGCGACGAACGCGCCAGCGAGGAACACCGCCAGGAGCAGCAGCGCAATACCGGTGATCTCGCGCTTCAGCGGCGTACTGCTCACGCTATCGGTCGACCCCCCGACTCCCACCTATGCGGGCTCCTTGAACAGCTCCGTCTCGCGCTCGAGGAACTTCGTGTCCACCTGCCCGGCGACGAATCGCGGGTTTCGCATCACGCGGGCGAGAAACGGAATCGTCGTCGTCACGCCTTCGATGATAAACCCGTCGAGCGCCACGTGCATGCGCGCGATCGCCTCCGCGCGGTCGCGGCCTTGGCAAATGAGCTTGGCCAGGAGCGAATCGTAGAACGGCGGGACCGTGTAGCCGTCGTAGACGTGTGTGTCCAAGCGCACACCCGGACCGCCCGGTGGATGGAACGTGAGAATCTTCCCCGGCGACGGCTGAAAGTTCCGTGACGGATCTTCCGCGTTCACGCGGACCTCGATCACGTGGCCGCGCAGAGGCGGCAGCTCGGTCACGCTGAGCTTCTCTCCGGCCGCGACGCGAATCTGTTCCTTCACGAGGTCGATCCCGGTGAGCATCTCGGTGACCGGATGCTCGACCTGGATGCGCGTGTTCATCTCCATGAAGTAGTACGATCCGTCCTCGTCGAGCAGCATCTCGATCGTCCCGGCGCCGACGTAGTCGATCGCCTTCGCGCCGGCGACCGCCGCGCGTCCCATCTCTTCGCGCAGCTTGGGCGTCATCCCGGGACTCGGCGCTTCCTCGATGAGCTTCTGGTGGCGGCGCTGCACGGAGCAGTCGCGCTCGCCCAGATGGATCACGTTGCCGAACGTGTCGCCGAGGATCTGAAACTCGATGTGGCGCGGTCGCGCCAGATATTTCTCGACGTAGACGTCGCCGTTGCCGAACGCGGAAAGGGCCTCGGATCGCGCCAGCTGGAACGAGCGCGCAAAGTCGTCGGGCTCGCGCGCCACGCGCATGCCCTTTCCGCCGCCGCCCGCGGCCGCCTTGATGATGACGGGGAATCCGATGCCCCGCGCGAACTCGAGCGCCTCGTCCACGTCCTCGACCGGCCCGGGCGTGCCGGGGATGATCGGCACGCCGACCCTCGTCATCGCGGAGCGCGCGGCGGCCTTGTCGCCCATCATCCGGATCTGGTCGCCCGTCGGTCCGATGAACGCGATCTTCGACGCCGCGCAGATGTCCGCGAACTCCGCGTTCTCGGCGAGAAAGCCGTAGCCGGGGTGGATCGCGTCGGCGCCTGTGATTTCGGCGGCGGCGATCAGCCGCGGAATGTTCAGATAGGATTCACGGGCCGGCGCGGGGCCGATGCAGACGTCGTCGTCGGCGAACCGCACGTGCAACGACTCGCGGTCCGCTTCGGAATACACCGCCACCGTCTGCACGTCGAGCTCGCGACATGCGCGGATGACGCGCAACGCGATCTCGCCGCGGTTGGCGATGAGAACCTTGTTGAACATTTACTTCTTCTTCGCGCCGCCTTCGAACCCCGTCCACGACGTGTCGCTGGTGCCCGAGACACCCTGTACCCGCAGGGCAAACTCCGCCGGGCTGGTCGCGTAGAACAGCGCGCTCTCGTACGAGATCGAGCCCTTGGAGTAGAGCTGCATCAGCGACTGGTCGAAGCTCTGCATGCCATACTGCACCGTGCCCTCTTTGATGAGGTCCGGGATGTTGAGCGTCTTTTCCATGTCGCGGATGTTGTCCCGCACCGCGGCGGTGTTGATGAGAATCTCGCACGCCGGAATACGGCCCGCCTTGTCGGCGCGGGGCACGAGGCGCTGCGAGACCACCGCCGCGAGCGCGCTGGCCAGCGAGAACCGGACCTCGGCCTGCTGGTGCGGCGGATAGAACGACAGCACGCGGTTGATCGTCTGCGTCGCATCCGTCGTGTGCAGCGTCGAAAAGACCAAGTGGCCCGTGTCGGCCGCCTTGAGCGCCGTGTCCAGCGTCTCGAGGTCTCGAACTTCGCCGATGAGGATGACGTCCGGGTCCTGGCGCAGCACGCGACGCAGCGCCTGACCGAACGTCGCCGTGTCGGTGCCTATCTCGCGCTGATTGATGTGGCTGTTCAAGTCGCGGTGCAGGAACTCGATCGGATCTTCGATCGTGATCACGTTCGCGCGGCGATTCTGGTTGATGTGCTGGATCATCGCCGCCAGCGTCGTGGACTTCCCCGACCCCGTCACGCCCGTCACGAGCACGAGGCCGCGCGGTTTCATCGCGATCTCCTCGAGCACCGGCGGGAGATTCAGCTCGGGCACCGTGCGCGCCTGGTACGGAATGGCGCGCATCGCGAAGCACAACGAGCCGCGCTGCTGGTAGAGGTTCACGCGGAACCGGCCGATGCCGGGCACGCCGATCGCGAAGTCGCACTCTTTCTCTTCGGAGAAGAGGTTGACCTGGCGCGGCGTCATGAGCTGTTCGGCGAGGTTCTTGAGATCCTCGGGTCGCAGCGGCGCGTGCTCCAGCGCGATCAGCTCGCCGTCGACGCGCAGGGTCGGCGGCCGTCCGACCTTCAGATGGATGTCCGAGCCATTGCGCCGGATCATCTCCTGCAGGACGGACTTGAAGTTGATGCCCGAAGGCGCCCCCGCAGTCGGAGGAGGCGCGGTCGGCGCGGCTACCGGAGGGGCGGGATTAGCCATTGGGATCGATCCTGAACAACGCCTGGCCGTATTCGACCGGCTGCGCGTCCTCGACCAGAATCTCGCGCACGACTCCCGCGAACTCCGACTCGATTTCGTTCATGATCTTCATCGCCTCGATGATGCACAGGATCTGCCCTTTCTTGACGCGGTCCCCGACCGCGACGTATGGCTTGGATCCTGGCTCAGGTGACTTGTAGTAAGTGCCGACCATCGGTGACTTCACGTCGAGCGCGGTGGACTTCGCGGCCTCGGCGGCGGCCACCTCCGGCTCGGCGACGACGGGCACGCCCTGCGAAGGCGACGCGCGTCCCCCGCCGGGAACGGCCGCCACCATGGTAGGTATCGGCATCGGCGCGGCCACTTGCACTGCACCACGTTGTTGCGGGCTCTTGGAAATGCGGATCTTCAAGCCCTTGTCCGACGTGATCTCGATGGAATCAACCGTCGATTCATCGATGATGTCGATCAGTTTCTTGACGTAGCGTAGGTCGATCATAGGCTTCTGAAGAGTCGCGCCGGACGACGTGTCCGGGTCACCCGAGCTCGATCAGCTCGTGCGTGAACCGCGTGAGGACCCGCGGCCCTCCTGCCGCCAGGACCACGTCGTCCTCGATCCGAACTCCACCCCACCCGGGACGGTAGATGCCCGGCTCGATCGTCACCACCGCGCCTTCCGCCAACGCACCGTCTGCCGTCTTCGCGAGCCGCGGCGCCTCATGCACCTCGAGGCCCAACCCGTGCCCGAGACTGTGTCCGAACAGCTCGCCAAATCCGCGCCGCTGAATGTACTCGCGAGCGATGGCGTCGGCATCCCGTCCCGACATTCCGGCCCGGACGCCCTGCGCGGCGCTCTCGTTGGCCACGCGTACAATTTCGTAAACTTCGCGCTGCTCGGCCGCCGCCTTCCCCATCACGAACGTGCGCGTGATGTCCGAGCAATACCCCCCGGTTTCGGCCCCGAAATCGAGCAGCAGAAAGTCGCCCTGGTCCACTCGCCGCGCCGTCGATCGCGCGTGCGGCAACGCCGAGCGCGGACCCGACGCCACGATCGACTCGAAGGGAAAACCTTCGCTCCCTTCGTCGCGCAGCGCCTTCTCCAGCACGCCCGCCACCTGAAGCTCCGTCATTCCGGCGCGAAGCTGCGGCAACGTCCGCTCGAGCGCGCGCGTCGCGATTCCGTTTGCCGCCTCGATGAGCGCGAGCTCGCTCGGATCCTTCCGTTCGCGGAGCGTCTCGACCAGGTCGACGGTGGGCCGCCACTGCCAGCGCCCGCCTGCATTCTCCTCGAGCAGCCGCTGAAAATCCCGATGGACGAGTTGCGCCGACTCGAAGCCGGCGACCTCCAGCGAGCCGAGTTGTCCGAGCTGCTGCCAGAGACCGGTCCAAAGGCTCTGCGGCTCGATGACGACGCGCGCCGCGTCGCCGATCTCGTCGACCACCTGGGTCTGATAGCGAAAATCGGTCACGAACAACGCGTCGCCCGGCCTGACGAACAACAGCGCGCTCGATCCGGAGAATCCGGTGAGATACCGGATGTTCGGCAGGCTCGTGACCAGCAGCCCATCGAGATGGGCTGCCGTGATGGCCTCGACGAGCGCGGCGAGGCGCGCCGGGCGCAGGTCAGACACGGGCGGCGACTTTGCGTGTGAGTCCGCGAAGCGCGAGCTCATAGCCGTACGCGCCCAGTCCAACGATGCTCCCGACGGCAGCTCCGGCGAGCATGGAGTGACGACGCTCCGGCTCCCGCGCGTAGACGTTCGTCACGTGTACCTCGACGAACGGAACCGCGATCGCCGTGAGCGCGTCGCGAATCGCCAGGCTGGAGTGCGTGTACGCGCCCGCGTTGATGACGACGCCATCGACGTGTCCGCGCAGCGACTGAATCGCGTCGATGAGCTCTCCCTCGCCGTTGTGCTGAGCGAACTGCAGCTCGACGCCGATCTCGTTCGCGACCGAGCGCAACGACCGCTCGATGTCGTCGAGGGTTTCGCGACCATACAGCGCCGGTTCGCGCGTCCCGAGGAGATTCAAGTTCGGGCCGTTGACGACGGCGATCTTCACGACTTTTTCAGCCCGTTGAGCCACGCATTGAATTGCTCGATGTCGTCGTCGTCGCCAGGCTTTGCGGGGGCGCCCGCCTCGGAATCTTCCGTGCGTTCGCCGGCGAAGAACTGATCGAAGGAGAATCCGCCGGCGGAGGCTTCGCCCGCGTGCGCAGGCGTCGGCTGACGAAACACCCGATCGAGCGACAACTCATTCGACGCCTCGCGCGCCGGCCGGCCGACCAGCGGATCGCGCTCCGGTTCGGGCGCGAACGCCTGCGCCAGCGTATCGGCGGCGACGAGATCGTCGCCGAGGGCGTCACCCGCGTCGAACAGCGCGTCGATCGTGCCGCCTCTCGGCGCCCCGCCTTCAGTCGACGTCGCGCTCGGCGTACCACGGCGGATGATGCCCAGGAGGAAGTCGCGGATCGTCGGGACGCCGGCGCGCGGCGCCGGTTCCACGAAATCTTCTACGTCGTCCGCCGGAGCGGAGTCCATCGGCGACGACGTCTCGATCGGCGTCGCCGGCGTCGGCTCGCGCCGGCGACGCAGCACACGGTCCTCGATCTCCTCGATCTGCCTGCGCAGCGATTCGTCGTCCGGCTGCTTCGCCGAGAGCGTGCGATAGATCCCCAGCGCGGACTCGAGATGACCCTGGCTCAAGTAGAGCTTGGCCATCGTCTCCGTCGCGAACGCGTCGCTCTCGCTGTCGGTGGGCGTCGCGATGTCCGGCGCGCTCGCGGCCGGTTCCGCCGCGTTGGCCTCGTCGTGAGCCTCGAATGAGTCGGTGTGGCCGACGGGTTCTTCGGTATGCTGATGTGTCTCGGTTTCAGCCACGGCGCTCGCTTCGGCCGCGAATTCCGTCTCGGCGCTCTCGAACCCTTCCGCTTGGTCGACGGTTTCCCCGGGCTCCGGCGCCGTGTACGACGATTCCAGATAAAACGACACGACGTCTTCGCTGGCTTCCGCCACCGGGCCGTCGGGCGACTCGAACGTGTAGGTCTCCAGACCGTCGACGTTCTCCGCGCCCGACTCCGGCACCTGTGGGCCAAGATCCGAAAACGGCACGAATCCCATGGCCGCGTCCGCGTGATCTGCCTCGTCCGCACCGCTGGTCGAGGCGCTTGCCTCGACCGCGGGCGCCGTCGAGTGATCATCGTCGCTCGAGGTCTCCTCCACCGCGGCTCCGTCGTCGCTCTCCGAACTCGAAGCTTCCACGCTCTCTGCGGGCGGCGCGGCGTCGAGGGACCCGAATGAGAAGTCGTCGAGATCGAGCAGTTCTTCCGTTACCGCGACCTCGTCGTGACTCTCCTCAGGTGCTTCTGCCTCGGGCAACGGCGGCGGTTCCATGGCCGCCTCCGGCGTCGCCGTCGCTGGCGCGGATTCCTGGGTCAGCGGAAGCGGCGGCGGTGCCAGCGGGTGGGTCTCCGCTCTTGGTGGTGCGCCCGGCGATTCCTGCTGCACAAGGTGTTCGATCTGAAGCGGCGAGTCGTCGACCTCGGCCATCGTGGGCGCGGGCGGCGGGAGCGGCGCCGAGTGCGACGGACGAGACAACTCGGCGGCGTGAGCCTGGGCCGCAGCCTCGAGCGAACCGAGCAACTGCTCGATTTCGGCGTCTCGCGGATCCGCTTCGAGCAACCGCTGGTACCATGAGCGCGCCGCGTCGAAATCGCCCGCTTGCCGGGAGATGTGACCGAGGTGGCGCAACGCGATGAGGTTTTCGGGGTCTAAGGAGAGCGCTGTCTCGAAGACCCGCTTTGCCTCTTCGTCCCGGCCAAGCTCGAAGAGTGTCTGCCCGTAAACGATGTGGCCGCTGATGTGCCCCGCCTGCTGAGGCAGGTACTCCTCGAGAATGAACACGGCCTGGTCAAGATCACCCGATTTCCGGTACTCGTTGGCCAGCGGCGCGAAGTACCGGCGGGGATTCTCGTCGAACTTCTTTCTGAGCTCGTCGATGCGGGCTGAGTTGGCCATTGACTGCGTTCGGCTTACGCGCGCGGCGGGGGGCCGAAGCCCGGGTTGGGGGGAAAGCGCATAATACATAAGCCGGACGCTTGCAGTCAATCAGAAGTCACATACTCACTTGATTTTAGCCCGCGTCGGGCCGTATGTTTTCAGGCTCGTTCCACCCACGGTTTTGTTCGACGTTTTGTTCCCTTTTCGAGTTCGGGAGTTGGTTCTGTGCTAACACAAATGCGGAGCCTGGCGAAGTACATCTGGGTCGTGGTGGCCCTCGTTTTCGTCGGCGGCTTCCTGCTCTATCAGACGTCCGGCCTGATGGGCCGCACACCTGTGACCGCGAGCACCGCGGTCGCGAAAGTGAACGGGCACGAAATCCCATATCGCGACTTTCAGCTGCGCGTCCAGCAGGAGATCCAGAACGAGCAGAGTCGCGCCGGCAAGACGCTGACCCAGGACGACACGCGCCGCATCGAAAACAGCGTGTATGATCAGATGGTGACGGAGGAGTTGCTGGACGAGCAGTACCGGAAGCGCGGCATCGTCGTCACGGACGACGAAATTCGCGAGTTCGCGCGCTACGCCCCGCCGCCCTGGATCACCAACGCTCCCGAGCTCCAGACCGAGGGCAAGTTCGACCCCGAGAAATACCAGCGCTTCCTCTCGACGTCCGAGGCGAAGACCAGCGGTCTCCTGGTCCAGCTCGAGAACTACTACCGCTCCGAAATCCCCAAGGACAAGCTGCTCGAGCAGGTCTCAGCCGGGATCTACGTGTCGGACGCGGAGATGTGGCGAGCGTGGCGTGACCAGCACGACAGCGCCCAGGTGAGCTACGTCACGTTCACACCGACGGTCGACGACGCGGCGAAGAAGGCGATTTCAGACGCCGACATTCGCACGTACTTCAACGCGCACAAAGACGAGTTCGAGGGGGTGGGCCGGGCGTCGGTCTCGCTCGTGATGATTCCCCGCCTCGTGACACCCGCGGACAGCGCTGCCGCGAAGGCGAAAGCGCAGTCAGTGCGTGACGAGATCGCGAAGGGCGCCAAGTTCGAGGACGTCGCGAAGCGCGAGTCCGCCGACACGATTTCGGGCGCCAAGGGCGGCGATCTCGGCGCCCTGGCGAAAGGCAACTACGTGGCGGAGTTCTCGAAGGCCGCCGACGCGCTCAAGCCCGGTGAGATCTCGACGCCGGTGCTCTCGCCGTTCGGGTATCACATCATTCGCCTGGACAGCCGCAAGGGCGACACGCTCTCGCTCCATCACATCCTCATCCCCATCCAGGCGAGCGACTCCGCCGGCGCGCGCATCGATCGCATGGCCGACACGCTCTCGCGCCTGGCCGCGGCGAACGAGGACGGATCGAAGCTGGACGCGGCGGCGAAGCACCTCGGGCTCCCGATCGTGCACCTCACGGCGTTCGAGGATCAGCCCGCGACGTTCAACGGACAGGTCGTGCCAAGCGTGAGCGCGTGGGCGTTCGGCGGCGTACGCGCCGGAGAGACCAGCGACTTGTTCGACGACGACCACGGCTACTATCTCGCGCGGCTCGATACGCTGCGTTCGGGTGGCGACGCCAACTTCGACGCGGTGAAAGACGAGATCCGGCTTCGCCTGGCGAAGGACGCCGCGATCGACAAGGTGATGCCGGAAGCGCAGAAGGTCGCGTCGGCGGCGGCCGCGTCGTCGCTCGAGGCGGCGGCCAAGGACGCGGGCAAGAAGGTGGACCAGACGGCGATGTTCGCGCGCGGGTCGATGGTTCCCGGTCTGGGTCAATACTCGCAGGCGGTCGGCGCGTCGTTCGCGCTACCGGTCGGCGCGGTGAGCCAGCCGGTGAAGACCACCGAGGCCGCGTACGTGCTCCGCGTCGACAAGCGCGTGGTCGGCGACAGCGCGGCGTGGGACAAGCAGAAGGCCGCGCAGCGCGAGCTTCGGCTGAACCAGCTCCGGCAGCAACGCATTCAGATGTTCATGTCCGACTTGCGAAAGGCGGCGAAGATCGAGGATCACCGCAAGGAGATCAATTCGGCGATGCGGCGGCAGCAGGCGTAGGTCGTCGCGGCATGCGCCCGCCGGGAAGGGGCGCTAGGAAGATTTAACGAGAGACCGCGATCTGTGATCGCGGTCTCTTTTTTTTCTGCAACAGAGTGTTCTCTTGCGCGCGTTTCTCCGCGTGCCATGTAGAGCGCAGCCACCATTGTCGTGGCGCCGCCACACCGCTCGGCAGAATTCTTACAGACTTGAAATGCAACACGATGTTGCGGATGTGAGATCTCACATCTGGTTTGGTTGGGTCAAGCGTGCCAACGAGTTAGAGCCTGTCGTGCAGGACGACCAAGTGGCATGGCGCATCGGTTGCTTCTCTCCCCGCCCGCGTCCCGGGCAGTCGCGCTCACCCGCGTCGCGATCCTGCAACGGGATGTTGCAATCACCCCTCTTCTCCGCCGTCGGAGGACCCACAAGATGATGAAGCTCGACAGACTCACCGCAGCACTGGCCACATTGGCCCTCGCGTCGCTCTGCGTCGCGCAACGCGCTTACGGGCAGACCACGGTCAACTGCGGCAACCCGCAGGTTGGCACGGATCTCGTACTCGGCGCCACGTTGCCGTCGACGTGCCTGGTCACCAACACGGTGTCGGTGACGCTGGGCAAGTACGCCCGGCTGAGCATCGACAACACGAACACGACGCTCACCACGCCGCAGGCGTCGGACTTCGGCACCCCCGCCGGTGTCACCACCACCGGCCCGACGCTCACCGTGTCGTCGAACGCGCCGTGGACGCTCACGGCGTCGACGGCCGCCGCAGTGGACCGGCTCAGGCAACAACGCGAAGCCGACGACGGATCTGGAGGGAAAGACCGCCGGTTCTTTCGCGGCCTTCCCCTTCACCGCGAAGACGGGCGCCGCCATCCCGACGACGCGCACGTCGGAGTATAACACGAACTACAACTTCGTGACCGACACGCCGGGCACGTACACGCTCGTCGTGAATTACACGCTCACCGCGCCGTGAATTCAGTAGCGGTTCCTCCGACGTGACCGGGCACGCGGGCCCGCCCCGTGCCCGGTCGACCTCACCTCTCACCCCGTTCTCCTGATGCGTTCACTCATGTCCGTTCTATCGCAGTCGTTGCTCGCGTTGGCCTGTCGCGACTAGCGGACGGCGCCAGCAGACGTGCAACGGCGGAGCCAGTGCCCGCTCACGGTGCGGCGACGGCGACGATCAACAGCGTCGCGCGACTGTCGATCTCCGCGACGACGACGACGTTACGACGCCGGCAGCGCCGACTTCGGCACGGCCGGCGGCGTCAACAGCGGCGGACCGACGTTGACCGTGAAGGCAAACACCGGCTACACGCTTACCGCCTCGGCGGGGACGGCGACATGGACCGGGGGCAGCAACACCAAGCCGGCACGGATCTCAAGATGAAGGTGGGCAGCGGCGCGCTCACGGCGCTCGGCCAGGTCGCGCAATCCACGACCGCCACCACCTGAACGAGCTACACCATCGGGTACAACACGATCTACAACTGCACCGTCGACACCCCGGGCAGCTACTCCCTCGTCGTCAAGTACACCCTCACCGCTCCATGATACAACTCTCTCGTTCGTTTCGGCATATCGTTCTGCGCTCCGGCTGGCCCGGCGCAGTCGCTCGGCGTGGCGTTGGTGGCGTTTTGCCCGCCGTCGCGCGCGCGCAGTTCGGCGTCGACAAGACGGAGTTCTTCCTGAACCCGTCGGTCTCGGCAGAGCGCACCGGCGTCTCACGGTGCGCAACGAAGGCAATGTTCGCGCGCAGGCCACGATCACGATCGAAGATTGGGATCGGGCCGAATCGGGAACGAACCGATTTTACGAAGCGGGCACGCTGCCGCAGTCGTGCGCGCGTTCGCTCCGCGTCTTTCCGACGACGCTCAGCCTCGCGCCGGGAGAAGCGCAAGCCGTCCGGGTCGAGCTCGACTCGGCCGCCGACAGCACGCTGGCGACGCGCGAGTGCTGGTCGCTGGTCGCCGTCGAATCGGCGGTGCCGCAGACCGGCGCCGGCGGCCGCATGCTCCTGTATCGCCTGCGCACGGGGTCAAGGTCTACGCGGCGCCCACGACGCTGACGATGGACGGACAGGTGGCCGACGTCGCGATGCACACCGGCGGCGACCGATTCATCGACACGCGAGCGACACGGTCGAAGTCGCGTTTCAGAATACTGGAACGAAGCACGTCGTCGCGCATGGACGCGTCGAGGTGAGACGGCCGGACAACAGCACCGTCGCGGTCGTGGAACTTCCGCCGGCGTACGCGCTTCCAGGCGCCACGATGCGAGTGCGGGCGGCGCTCCCTGCTCTTGCCGGTCGGCCGGTACGTCGTGCTGGCGGTGCTCGATTACGGCGGACGCGAGATCGCCGCGGCCCAGTTGGAGCATGAGGTTCGCTGACGTGTCGATTCCAACCGGGTTCACTCGCGTTGTCGGTGCCGTCGCGATCGCTCTCATCGCGTCGGCGACGGCGGTTCGCCCGCTGCGGGCGCAGAACAACAGTACACTGACGGTCAGCTTCGGCGGTTTCACGACCCCGACCGGCGCCGATTTCGCCGCCAGCGAAATCAGAGCGACAGTCTCGTACACCATCGCTTGCGGATCGAACCGCGCGCGCTGCGTGGCCTCGATGCACGGCGTGAGCGCCGCCGTGACGGAGCCCGCGAGCACGACTGCCCTGACCAACTTTCAGTATTCGTTCGACAACGGCACAACCTGGACGACACTCACGACTGCCTCGGTCACAATCACCGCCGCCAGCGTAGCGGGCACGGTGAGTGGCTCGTTCCTCGTGCGCTACCAGCTCGGATGGCAGAGCGGGGGAAATCCGTACACGCCGCCGGGCACCTACAGCTTCCCAGTCGCGTTCGACCTAATTCAGGGGCAGCCGTGACCGGCCTACGTCACTCACGACTCTCCCTTGTCGCGATCGCCGCGGCGGCCACTCTGGCTCCCCGCGTTCGCGCACAATCGCCAGGCGCCTTCGGTTTGTCCGTTCACGCGCTGTCAGCTGACAGTTCGCACCGCGAGCGTTCCGCAGCCAATCCACGTGCTACTCACGCCGACTCGACGCTCGAGTCCACAGCTCCTCGTCGGCGCCTCGAGCTTGCTTCCGTCGTCGTCTCGGGCAAGCCGGGATCGCTCGAGGTCGTCGCGATTCCCCTGCCGCGAGAGCTCGCACAGATCGACGCGGTCAATTTCGACATCCTCCCGGCTCCTGGCGTCAGACTAATCGGCCGCACGGCAGGCGTGCTCGATCGGCGTGACTCGCGACCATCATCGCTGGTGGTCACGGTGGCAGCGCCCCCGTCCGCGCTCGCCGGCCGAATGCGCGTCGCCGGCGCCTTCTTCGACGCGCTAGACGGCCAGGCCGCGTTCGTCGTCCCCGTCGAGATGACGGTGCAGGCGACGCATCGCATCGAGTTGACGTTGATTGACCAACTCCTCGGCGCCAAGCGCGGGGATGTGGTCACGATCCGCTACCGCGCGGTGAACTTCGGCAACGTTCCCGACAGTGTCTCGCTGGGCCTTCAGGTTCCTGACGGCTGGAATGTCACCGGTGGCGTCAGACAAGTGATCCGGCTCGGCGTGCGTGCGGCGCAAGATGGCGTCGTCCGGATCTGGATTCCGCCACAGGCGGCTCCGGGAACGCAACTCGTGCATCTCGCCGCCACGTCCGGCGGCGCGGTAGTCTCCGCCGGCGACGTCCGAGTCGAGGTGGAGAACCCGTACGTGCTCGCGTCGCAGGATGGTCCGCGGCTCGACGTGGGCTCCGTGATGAGCAGTCTGCAACAGGGACCGACGAGCCTCGCGTACGTCGCGTCGCTGCAAGGCAGAATCGCCGACAGCGTCTCCGTCCTCGCGTCGGGAACGTGGCTCGGCAACAACGCGAACCGGTCGCCGTCCAACGACCTGGCCCTCCTTCGACTAGGCGTCGCCCCGATCCCGCCGTCCTTTTCGCTCGTGTCGCCGTCGTTCCGCTTCGGTGCTGGCCTGACCGGTGGCGCGCTGTCCGAATTGTCCGGGAACTACGCGACGGGGACCGGCGTCTCGGCTGCGGCGACCGTCGATGGGTGGACCGTATCCGGCACGAGCGCTCGACCCTATCGATATGGAGTGGCTCCGGCGGCCGGCGTCGAAACCGGGAGCATCGACGAGGCGCGAATCGATCGTCACGTCGACAGCGGAACGGTCTTCGTCGTCGCATCGCATCTGATGGATCCCTCGTCGATTCGGCAACTCGACGCCGCGTCGCTCGGCGCATCGTTCGGGACGACGCCGTTCGGCCGGCTCGCGTCGGAGCTGGGCTATCGCCGCTTCGCCGACGGCGAAGGCCTTGGTTGGTCGGGCGAATTGGACAAGCAGTCGACTGACGGCTCGTTCAGTTTCCGCGCGCTCCACGCGCCCGGCGGTGCCCGCGCGTTCGCGCGCGCGACCGACGAGATCGCATCGAACGCCAATCATCGCGTTCTCGATTGGCTGGGATTTGGCGGCGCGTATTTGGCACACGTCCGACGCGTCCAGCACACTCGGTGCGTCGTCGGGAACGGGGTGGAACGCCGGACCCACGTTCGTGTCCCGGGATCTTGGCGCCAGCGTGTCGGTGCAAGCGCGTGGCTCGTCGCTGAACGTGAATGGCCAGACCGGCGGATTCGGGAATCGCGAAACGGGCATCGCGACCGATGCGGAGGTGCACCGCGGCGCGGCGTTCGCTACGAGCACAGTGACGATCGGAACGGTTTCGCGCTCCGTCGGGACCGGTGACGGGACCTCGATTGCCGAAGACGGCAACAACCTCGATGCCCGCGCCGCGATCGGCGTATCGGGCAGCTCGGGATCGGTTCAGATGTACGGCGGAATGCAGCGCTACAGCGGGACCGCGGGGATGATGCCGCGCCAATCGATGATCGGAGCCCGGGCGGAACGGGTTGCCGTCCCGATCGCGGACCGCTGGCACGTGTACGTCGGCGGCGAGATCCAGGAATACAGCTTCTCCGTCGGCGGCAATCCCGCGCTGTCGCAGCGCTACAATCTCACGGTGCCAGTCGGCAATTGGTTCGAGATCAGCGCCGTCGCCGAGCGAAATCCGTTCTACACGATCGCCGGCAACGGACATCTCGGGTGGCTCACGGCCGTCAAGATTGATCGGTCCACGGTGCTTCCCCGCCTCATGGCTCCCGGCGAAACGCACACGATCTACCGCGACCGGAACGGAAACGGCCGGCGTGACCGCGGCGAGGAAGGAATCGCCGGGATCGTGGTCAACTGCGGCGACCGAACGATCGTCACCGATTCGCGCGGTCGATTCAAATGCGGTTCGACGAAAACGTTCTCGGTCGATGCGCGCTCGATCCCGGTCGGGATGATCGCGCCGAGCGTCACGGGCGCGGCGCAGGCTCCCTCCGACGTCGGGCTGACCGCGATGACCGCGGTGCGTGTCAGTGTCGAGCTCGTGGGCATCGACACGTTGCGCGTGCCACGAAGCGAGCTGTCGAAGCTCGTGGTCGTCGCGCGTGACAGTTCCAACCAGCCGTGGCTCGCTCGGGATCTCGGCTCCGGCAATCTCGTGTTCGACGCACTGCCGCCCGGTGAATTCGTTCTCGACGTCGACGCGTCGGGAATCGATGAGCCGCTCAGCGTCATGGATCGCGCGACGTTCAGGGTCGGCGGCGCGGAGACGCCGAGCATCAAGGTGCGGCTGCGTGGCCGCGCGACAAAGGTTCGCGTGCTGCCGCCGACGCAGAGCGACGGGCCGTCCGGCGACAAGGCCGCTCCCCGGTCCGCGCAGTCCTCGGGCTCGCGGCAGTTCATGGAGAAGCGTTAGATATGCGAATTCGATTGTCGAGGATCGCGTCCAACGGCGCACGGTCTAGACTCTGGCTCGCGTGCGCGATGGCTCCATTCGCAGGCGTGGCCGCGGCCGCCCAGACGGTCAGCTGCACAACCGGAAACGGCGCCAAATCCTCGTGCCCAACGCCGCTACCTCAGCTCAGCTTCACCCTCGTTGTCCCACGCGTAGTGCAACTCACGCTCAGCGCCTCGTCGCTCAACCTGATCAACAACAACGTGAGCGCGACGGACTATGAGGCCGGTTTCAAGTCCGCCCCCTCGCTGACCCTCACCGCCTTCGCCGACACCGCCGCCGTCATTACGATGGCCGCCGCGACCACGAACTTCACAGCCCCCGCGGGCGTCACGAAGCCGGCCTCGACGCTTCAGGCGTCGCTCGACGGCACGACGTTCAACGGGCTGACAACGGCCGGCACCACAGTCATGGCGATCGCCGCCGGCGGTCAGGGGCACGGAACGATCGGCGGCAAGGTGCAGATCATCGCGTTCAAGACGCTTCTCGGCTATACGAGCGATCCGCCCGGTTCGTACTCCCTGACGATCAACTTCACGATCACCGCGCCATGACACCGAACGCCCTCGTTCGCGCCCTCGCGCCGTTGGCGGCGATTCTTGTCGCGCGCGCGGCCATTGCCCAGCCAAGCACGGTCACCCTGCCTCCCAACCCCGCCGTCATCCACACGACCGCGAGCGTCACCGTCCCAGGCACCTTCACCGCCAGCCCCGGCCCCGTCACCCAGAACTCCCTCCAAGGCAATCCCTGCAACCCCGGCGCGTGCTTCGACGCTCCCGTGACCGTGCACGCCAACAGCAAGTGGCAGCTCCAAGTCACTCTCAACCCGGCACCCACGAACTTCATCGTCATCTGGGTCGAGTCGCGCTCGCCGATCGTCACCCACGAGCTCACGGCCGGAGTCTATCAGACCGTGGCTAGCGGCACCACAGCGACGCCCGGGCAGAATGTCGCGTTGTTATTCAACGCTAATAAAACGACCGGCAAAGGGGGTTTTGTCCCCACCGCCGCGCAGCTGGCGGCGGTCCTGTCGTATCGCGTGATCGCGGCACCCTGACCTGTCGCGGCGAAGTGGCCGCGCCCGGCTCGGCGGTGCCGCGTCACGCACAACGCGCGGTTCAGCGAAGTCTCGATGCCCGGAACGTCCCGCTGGCCGACGGCAGCCCGCCGTCGAGCGGTGCTTCCACCCACGTCCCCGTGAGCGAATCGCCGCGCACCTGACCCACGTGCCGACGCGACACGCCGCCGAGCAACATGTCGAAGTCGAGCGTCGTCGAGTCCACCGTGCGACCCGATACAGGGCCCGCCAGGCGGCGCTGTTGGCCGCCAAGGCCGATCTCGACCACGTCGAGCGTGCCGCTGATCTGCGCGCCGGTCTGGCCACTGAATGCGAGGGCGCCGTTGAGCTGAGCGGCGGACGGTGACCCTTGGGTCGCCACGTAGTTCCAACTGCCGATCACCGGCACCCCCATCTTGCCGGGATCCGTCGGCCCCAGGCATGCGACGGCCGCGCCGCTCACGATCGCCGAGCAGGCTGACAGCCATCGCAAGACGCGCCAGGACGACTGGAGTCGCCCCGGCGCTGACCTTCGTGTGCTCATGTTGTTGAGTCTCGGCCCGGACGGCCGCGACTTGAGGCGCACCCCGCCCGCGACGCGGCGAGGACGGTTGCTACATCAACCGCTTGGGCTCCGGGCGCGCCACTTCGTCGGGCGCGCGCTGAGATGCGTTCGCGTCAGCCGCGGGCAGGCGGTCGCTCGAGCGCGAATCGTTCAACGCGTCGCGGATCGGCTCGCGAATCTGCTGGTCCGCATCGTTGATGTTCTTCTTGAACTCCCGAATGCCCTTCCCGATCGAGGCCCCGATCTCCGGCACGCGGCGCGCGCCGAAAAGCACGAGCACGATGACCAGAATGACCATCAGCTCCATGAACCCAATGTTCCCGAAATTCATACCGTCTCCTAGAAGAGCGACCGCGCAATGAGGTAAGCCACCAACACGCCCACGAGGCTCAACAGTGAAACATCAATGGCGACAGGCCCCAACGCAAATTTGATCAGCACTAAATCGACCGGAAGAGGCCCCACCGACGCCGTCACCCCGGTCGTCAAGAATTCTTTCGCGGCGCCCGGCGGAAAGAGGAGCCGGGCCGCCTGTTGCATCGCGCCGCCGGCGACAAAGCCCAAGGCGAGCACCAAGGCATGAAACCCCGGCCGGTGCTTGGATGATCCACGTTGTCCGCGCTGTGCCATGTTAGGACCGCCGTTCCATGACGTACGCGATCGAGTCGGTCAGGGCAGCGCGGACCGGGCTCGGGGGTAGCCCCCGCAAGGCCGCCTCCGCCTCCCCGGCAAACCGCTCACCCTGCCGCCTCGCATATTCGAGCCCCCCGGCCTTTTCGACAATGGCAATTGTATCCGAGACGAGGCCGTCGTCGGGGCTCTCGGTCCGGAACAGGGTCTCGATTCGCTCCCGCTCGACCGCGTTGAGGTTCGGCAGGGCGGCGATCAGCGGAAGGGTAGCCTTGTGCTCCCGGAGGTCGAGCCCGCCCGGCTTCCCGGTCACCGACTCGTCCTCCGTGTAGTCGAGAATGTCGTCGGCGATCTGAAACGCCATGCCCAGCCGGTCCCCGAACTGCGCCAGCGGCTTTCGAAATTCGGCCGCGCCGCAGAGCGCGCCGCTTTCGCACGCGCCCGCGATCAGCGACGCCGTCTTGGCGCGGATCAACCGATAGTAGTCCTCTTCGCTGAACGACAGCGACTCGACGGCGGCGAGCTGGCGCATCTCGCCGATCGTGAGCTCGTTCGCGACGTTGGTGACGATTCTCAGAATCTCGAGATCTCCCATCTCGACGAGCGCCGTGAGCGCGCGCGAGTAGAGGAAGTCGCCCATGATCACCGACACCTGATGGCTGAACATGGAGTTCACGGTCGGCAACCCGCGCCTCAGGACGGAGTGATCGACCGAGTCGTCGTGCACGAGGGTCGCGAGGTGCATCAGCTCGACCACCGCCGCCAGAACGGTTCCGCGCGATTCGGGGGTGCCGGAGGCTCCGCTCGACAGCAGCGCCAGCGTGGGGCGAAACATCTTGCCGCGCATTTGCAGCAGATGCGTGCTCACCTCGCGGATGATCGGCAGGTTTTCGGTGACGATTCGCTGCATCTCGGCGGCGACGTCGTCGAGACGCTGGCGCACCGGCGCTTGAATGTCCCGCAGCGCGCCGGTGACGGGCGTGCGCATGCGCGCGGCGACGCCGCTCATCGAAGCGTTTGCTCGACTTCGCTCATTCGATCGACGATGTCCCGGAACTGGATGTCCACGACGAATACGCGTTGATAGTAGGCGAGCGCCTCGTCCGCCTTCCCCTGCAGCTCGGCGGCGCGCCCGAGCAGATACAAGATACCCACCAACTGGTCTTCGCTGGCACGTTCGTTCAGGGCGCGGCTCAGAATGGACGACGCGAGCTTGAACTGCTCCTTTTCGAGGAAGCACTGACCGAGCGCCTCGTAGGTCGGCAACCGGTTCGTCGGACCGGCGAGGGCCTTCTGGAATTCCGCGATCGCCTCGTCGACGAGCCCCATCTCCTTGTACGCGATCGCGAGGTCGTAATGGCTCTGATGGTCCTCCGGCGCCACGTTGCGCGCGATTCCCGCCTTGAACTTGCGGAGCATGTCGGCGAAGTCGGCCTGCTCGTCGCCGGTCGGCTCCTGTTCGGGGACGACCATGCGCGTGTCGCGCGGAACGTCGTCGACTCTCAGCTCGTCGCCGAGGTTGATGTACGAGCCGGACGGAGGACGCACCGCCGCTCCGCCCGAGCGACGCGGCATGGGAATGGCGCCGCTCCGGCGCACGGCCGCGGACGCGAGGGGGGTGAAACCGCTCGTGGCGAGGCGACCCGACGACGGTGTGATGGAGCTGATCGCGAGTCGGGCACGCGGCTCATCGGGGGCGAGGTCGAGAACGCGTTGGTAGATCGTGCGCGCCTTCTCGACCTGCTCGCTGCGGAGCAGCACGTTGGCGAGACCCAGGTAGGCCTCGACGAGCCGCCCGCGATCGTTCGTGCGAAACGCGTATTCCACGCGCTTCTGTTGATGCTTCGCGACCTCCGGCTCGATGCGCGCGACTTCTTCGGCGATCGACGACGCGAGATCGAGCTTGCCGGCGTGCTCGGCGCCCGACATGGCCCGTTCGAGTTCTTGAATGCCGCCCTCCCGATCGCCGGCGTCGAGCATCGCCTCGCCAAGATCGCGGCGCAACAGAAAATCCTCGGGCGCGTCCTCTACGGAGGCCCTGAGGGCTTCGACGGACTTCGCGGCGACCGCGGTGGAGCGGCGCGACTGCGACGGCGTCGCGAACGCGATCGGCTCGTCGATCCCATCATCGAGCGGGCCGCGCTGTTCGCTCGAGTCGTCGGGACGGGAGCTCGCCCCGAGCGCGTCGGCGAGCAGAATCCCGGGAATCGGCTCCGGGGGCGCGCTCCGCGCCGGCTGCGCTTCGGGTTCGCTCCGCTCCGCCGCGGGTTCGACCACCGGCGCGTCCGTCGCGGGTGACGCTGCGAGTGAGACGTCGATCGACTCGGCGCTCACCGGCCGCGAGGGCCGAGCGTTCTCTTCGGAGAACGCCTCGGCCACGCCGGCGTTCGGCAGGTCAGCGTCCGGCATCGACGTGTCCGCGACCGACGGCGGGGCCGGCTCGGCGGGAACTGACAGAGTTGGTGAGAGGACGGGCGACGGGATCGACGCGCCCCGCGAACCGCTGGGAGCCGGGGCGCTCGGGGCGGTCACGACGTCTCCGAGGAGCTCCTCCATCGACCCGTCGAGAGGCTCGGCCTCTGGCGGCTCTTCGATGTCGGCCACGGCGACCGGAGTCGCGCGGCTCGTCGCATTCTCCTCCTCGATCGCGGCCCTCAGCTCCGCTTCGGGATCGACGTCGTCCGCGGGCGCGTAGGAGTCCTCGTCGTCGCGCTCATCTTCGACGATCTCGCGATCGTCCCCGCGCATCTGCTCCGGTACTTCTTCGACCCACTCTTCGGCAGCCTCGCCGGTAGCTTCATCGACGACATCGCGGCTCGCGTCACGAACGTCGGCGGGGGCTTCCTCCGCGGGGGCTTCCTCGCGCGTCTTCGGTGCCGGCTCCGGGAAGCTGGTCGGGGGTGATGATGCGAGCGGTGCCCCAACCGTCGAGCGGTCCCGGAACCGGCGCGTCCAGCTGCGTGCTCGTGAAGCCCTCGACCGATCCAGCGAAGATCGACGACGCTTCCTCGACGCTGTAGATGTCCGGGTCGATCGCGCTCGACAGCGTGAGCGGCGGCCCCCCCACCCCCGGGACTGACGGCGCTCCGATCACAGGCGACGCAATGTTGGGCGGATTGTCGTCGCGCCGAATCTCGACGAGGCGTGGCGGATCCGCAGGCGGCGGCACCAGCGGAACGCCGCCCGGCATCGATGCGCTGAACGTCGGCTCGTCGACGTCGATGTAGATGAGCTCCGAGCTCTTGTGATTTCCCCGCGACTGGCTCTTTCTCGGCTCCACGGACGGATCGATGGCGCGCATCCGATCGACGACGGCGCGGGCGTCGTGGGCGCGCCCTTCACCGTCGAGCCGCTCGTGCAGGACCTGCAACTGCTCGAGCGCGTCGTCCTTGCGTCCCGCTCGCACGAGCTGCTCGGCGAGCGTCAGGCGGATCTCGTCCTGATCCGGGCAGAGGTCGGCGAACTCACCGAGCGCGCGGAACGCCTCGTCGACCTTGCCCGACTTCTGCATGCGGTCGGCGTACTCGAGGAAGTTCGTGCGCGCTTCGTTGGTGAAGCCTTTCTTGGCGCTGATCCGCCCGAGCTTGTAGTAGATCGAGGCGCGGCCGGGCGAGTGCCGGAGCACCTTGTTGCAGAGGGCGATCGCGTTGTTGAAGAAGCCGGTGTCGGAGTACTTGTCGATGCCTCGCTCGTACCAGTCGACGGCGTCGGCAACGTTGCCTTGGCGGATCAGCAGATCGCCGACGCGATTGAACAGCCCGATGTCCAGCTCGGCCGGGTTCGCGTCGAAGCCTTCGAGAAGTTTGATGTAGACGCCGATGGCCTTGTCGAACTGCTTCTTGGCCTCGAACTCCGCGGCTTGCTTCTTCAGCTTTGCGACTTGGGACATCAGCCAGTGGGGTCCGGACGAGGGCTCGGTGAGGAGGAACCGCCCCAACCCGGTTTCAGCGGGTGGAGCGACCTAAGTGCTTGAATGACAAGGTTTGCCCCCCACGAAAGTGGCGGTGCAAAAGTTGTCACCATACCAATATGGGACGGCTCGAAGGTCAGGAACGTCAAACAATGCCAGGTCAGCGAGATAGCCCGGCTCGATCTGCCCGATTTGGTCTGCCAGGGCGACCGCCGCGGCCCCGTTCACGGTCGCCGCGAGAGCCACTTCGGCGACGCTCATCTTGAGCTGGCTCACGCCGAGGGTCAGCACCAAGGGCAGGTTCGGAGTCGGCGAAGTGCCTGGGTTATAATCAGTTGCGAGCGCGACAGGGATGCCGCGCTCGATCAGGCGGCGGGCCGGAGCGTGCTTGGTCTTGCCGAGAAAAAGCATCGTTCCCGGCAAGAGGGTCGCGACGGTTGGTCCCTGGGCCAGGGCATCGATTCCGCCATCCGAAATAGCCGCGAGGTGGTCCGCCGAGACGGCGCCCAGCTCGGCGGCCAGCTCGGCGCCGCCCGAGGAGGTCAGCTCGTCGGCGTGAAGCTTCACGAGCAACCCCGCCTTCCGCGCCGCCGAGAGGATCTCCCGGCTCTCGTCCACCGTGTAGACCCCGGTCTCGCAAAACACGTCGGCGAATCGCGCCAGCCGCTCGCGGGAGACCGCGGGTATCATTTCGTGAATAAGGATCTCCACATACCGTCGGCGATCCGCGTCCGAGCCGCGATGCTCGAGCGGGATCTCGTGCGCGCCGAGGAAGGTCGGGACTATGCGCGCGGGCAGCTCGCGCCGAAGGCGATCGATCACGCGAAGCGTCTTGAGCTCGTCCTCGAGCGTCAGGCCATAGCCCGACTTCACTTCGATCGTCGTCGTTCCGTGCGCCATGAGGCGCCGGAGGCGTCCGTTCGCGAGGTCGAACAACTCGTTCTCGGAGCGCGTCCGCAGGTCGCGCACCGAGGAATGGATTCCCCCGCCGCGGCGCGCGATCTCCATGTAATCCAACCCCGCAGCACGGAGCTCGGGCTCGTCGTAGCGCGGACGGCCGAACACGCCGTGGGTGTGCGAGTCGACCAGGCCCGGCATCAACACGCCGCCGCGGCAGTCGATCTCTCTCGCGCGCGGGAACCGCGCGCGAAGCTCGGCGAGCGGCTCGACGGCCGCGATTCGTTCGCCCTCGACGGCCACGGCGACGTTCGTGCGAATCGCGGCGTCGGCCATTTCGCCGCCGCGGCGCGCACGCGCCGGTCCGCGGCAGGTGACGACCTGCGCGGCGTTGGCGAAGATCAGCGTTTCGCGGGCGTCGCTCATGCCATGACGTCCCGGATGCGCGACAGTCGGAGCGGCGCCTGTGCTTCACCGCGGCAGGCGTAGTAGCACGCGTTGCAGTCGACCGGTTTGTAGTTCCGGAAATCGCGCCAGTGAAAATCGGTCGGGAAATCGGGGCAGCGCTTCACCTGGCCGGCGGGGTCGATGTGAATGGTGCGGATTCCCGACCGGCAGGGCTCGCGCATCTCGCCGCGCAGGTAGCGCGGAATCTGCTCGAGGTAGAAGTCGGAGTTCGTGATGACGCCGCGCCGCCGCCGCTTGAACGCGAGGAGCTGTCGCACGACGTCGTCCGCCTGGGCGAGCTCCTCGTCGCCGATGAGGAATTGTGTGTTGCCGTTCTTGGCGTCGGTGTAGACGCTGAAATTCACGCCGGCGCCCAACTCCTGCGCGCGGGCGACGATCGGCAGAATCTGGTCGAGGTTGTCGTTCTTGATGACGGTGTTGAACCGGATGCCGTCGATGCCGCGCGCGCGCATCGCGGGTACCGCGGCGAAGATGCGCGCCGCGAGGCCGGGAATGCCTCGCGCCTTGTCGTGCCGTTCGTCGAGATAGTCGAGCGAGATGTTGAACTGGTTGACGCCCGCGTCCCAGAGCGACTGCGCGCGCTCGGGCGTGAGCATCGCGCCATGCGTGATGAGCGTGATGTACTTCAACGAGATGGCGCGGTCGACGCCGGCGACGAGATCCTCGAGGTCGCGGCGGAGCGTCGGCTCGCCGCCGGTGAACGTCACGAGCATCGGGTTGAAGAACCGTGCGGCGTCGGCGTAACTCTTGAGCTCCGACGCGCGCGCCGACGCATCGGTGGTCCAGTAGTCGCAGAACGAACAGCGCGCGTTGCAGCGCAGCGTGACCTCGAAATGGACGAGTACGGGACGCCGGCGCGCCGTGAGCCACGCGTACTTCCCGAGGAAGAGCGCGACGTGCCAGGGCCGAAAGCGCGCGGACAACATCCGTGCTTTCCCGGATCCCCGGTCAGTCGCGCATCGGCAAACGAATCCCCTGCTCTTCCGCGGTGCGCACCGCGATCTCGTAGCCGGCGTCCGCGTGACGAGCGACGCCGATCCCCGGATCGTTGGTGAGGACGCGCTCGAGGCGGACGCGCATCTCGGGCGTCCCGTCGGCCACGATCACCTGGCCCGCATGGAGCGAGTTCCCGATTCCGACGCCGCCGCCGTGGTGGAACGAGACCCATGACGCGCCGCTCGCCGTATTGAGGAGCGCGTTAAGAATCGGCCAATCGGCGATCGCGTCGCTGCCGTCGCGCATCGCTTCCGTCTCCCGGAACGGCGACGCCACGCTGCCCGTGTCGAGGTGGTCGCGCCCGATGACGATCGGCGCGGAGATTTCACCGCTGGCCACGAGGTCGTTGAGCGCGACGCCGAAACGCGCGCGTTCGCCCTGCCCGAGCCAGCAGATACGCGCCGGCAATCCCTGAAAGTGGACGCGCTCGCGGGCGAGCGCGATCCAGCGCTTCAGGTGCTCGTCGTGCGGGAACAGCTCGAGCACCAGCTCGTCGGTCCTCGCCAGATCGCGCGGATCTCCCGAGAGCGCGACCCAGCGGAACGGACCTTTCCCCTCACAGAACAGCGGACGCACGTACTCCGGAACGAAACCGGGAATGCCGAAGGCGTCGGCGACGCCGTTGTCGAGGGCGACCGTGCGAATGTTGTTGCCGTAGTCGAACGCGACGGCGCCTCGCTGTTGCATCGACAACATCGCGCGCACGTGCTCGACGATCGACGCGTTCGCGCGCGCGACGTACGCCGACGGATCCGAGCGTCGCAAGTCCGCCGCGGCGGCGAGCGAAAGTCCGGCGGGCACGTAGCCGTTCAGCGTGTCGTGCGCGCTCGTCTGATCGGTCAGGACGTCGGGCGTCACGCCGCGGCGAACCAGCTCGGGCAGGATCTCGGCGGCGTTGCCGACGAGTCCGACCGACAGGCCGCGCTTGGCGGCCGTCGCTTCGCGAATCCAATTCAGCGCTTCGTCAAGGTCGGCGGTCTTGCGGTCGCAGTAGCCGGTCTCGAGGCGCTTGTCGATCCGCTTCTCGTCGACTTCCACGCCAAGGATCGCGGCGCCGTTCATCGTCGCGGCGAGCGGTTGCGCGCCGCCCATGCCGCCGAGCCCCGCGGTGAGTACGAAACGGCCGGCGAGCGATCCGCCGAAATGCGTGCGCGCGACCGCGCCGAACGTCTCGAACGTTCCTTGAAGAATGCCCTGTGAGCCGATGTAGATCCACGAGCCGGCCGTCATCTGGCCGTACATGATCAGGCCGGCGCGCTCGAGCTCGCGGAAATAGTCCCAGTTCGCCCAGCGGCCGACGAGGTTCGAATTGGCGATCAGCACACGCGGCGCCGTCGTGTGCGTGCGAAACACGCCGACCGGTTTGCCGCTCTGGATGAGCAGCGTCTCGTCGTTTTCGAGCTTGCGGAGCGCGGAGACGATCGCGTCGAACGCTTCCCAGCTGCGCGCCGCTTTGCCGGTGCCGCCGTAGACCACGAGGTCGTCCGGCCGCTCGGCCACCTCGGGGTCGAGGTTGTTCATCAGCATGCGGAGCGCGGCCTCCTGCTGCCATCCCTTGCAGGAGAGCGTCGTGCCGCGCGGCGCGCGGACGGTGCGCGCCTCGTGCTCCTTCGATGCTTTCGTCTCGTGAATCGTCGCCGTCATTGCGCTACCGACCGGTCAGTGGAGGGCCCGGGATCTCATCGTCGGCGATCGCTTGCGCGAGCCGCTCGATGTCCGGCGAAAACGAGCGATCGCGCTCGAGCGGCGCAACGAGCCTGCGCACCGCTTCGTGCGCACGCGCCACGCCGCGCCCCGGTTTGAGCGGCGCGCGGCAGTCGATCCCCTGCGCCGCACACATGAGCTCGACCGCGAGCACGTACCGCACGTTGCGCACGACGCGCCGCAGTTTCCACGCCGCCGTCATCGCCATCGGGACGACGTCTTCCTTGTTGCCGTCGGTCGGAATCGTGTCGACGCTGGCGGGGTGTGAGAGCACCTTGCACTCGCTGGCGATCGACGCCGCCGTGACTTGCGCCATCATGAATCCGGAATTGACGCCGGCGTCAGGAGTGAGAAACGCCGGCAGCCCCTGATTCAGGTCCGGGTTCACGAGGCGGTCAATGCGCCGCTCGGAGATCGTTGCGAGATTGGTGAGCGCGATGGCGAGGAAGTCGAGCGCCATCGCCACCGACTGTCCATGAAAGTTGCCGCCGCTCAGCAGATCGCCCGTGTCGAACACGAGCGGATTGTCGGTCGCGGCGTTCAGCTCGCGGCCGACGACGCCGGCGGCGAACTCGATGGCGTCGAGCACCGGGCCGTGCACTTGCGGCATGCAGCGGAGCGCGTAGGCGTCCTGCACGCGCGGATCGTTGTAGCGATGCGACTCGCGAATCTCGCTCTCGGCCAGGAGCCCGCGCAGATATGCCGCCGAGACGGCCTGCCCGACTTGGCCGCGCGCCGACTGAATCCGCTCGTCGAAAGCGACCGGCGTGCCAAGCAACGCCTCGAGGGACATCGCGCCGGCGATGTGCGCGACGCGCCAGAGCCGACGCGCGTCGACGAGTGCAAGTGCGCCGATCGACGTGTGCGCCTGGGTGCCGTTGATGAGCGTAAGCCCTTCTTTGCTGGCCAGGGTCAGCGGCTGGAGCCCGGCGGTGCGGAGCATTCTGTCGGCGGGACCATCCACCGTTTCGAGAAGACCCGGACCGCGGGGGATCGAGCGCTTCAGCCTGCCCTCGCCGATCAGCGAGAGGGCGAGATGCGCCAGCGGTGCGAGGTCTCCGCTCGCGCCCACGCTTCCCTGTTCCGGAACGGGCGGGTAGAGTCCGGCGTTCAGCATGCCGGCGAGCAAGTCCGCGAGGTCGATGCGCGCGCCGGAGAAGCCCTTGGCGATCACGTTCGCGCGCAGGAGCATCATCGCGCGAACCTCGCGTTCCGGAAGCAAATCGCCGACGCCGGCCGCGTGGCTTCGCACGAGGTTCACCTGGAGCTCGGCGAGCCGGTCCGGTGGGATCGCGATCTCGGAGAGCTTCCCGAAGCCGGTCGTCACGCCGTACGCGACGGCGCCGCTGGCCACAAGGCGATCGACGACCGCGCGCGTCGTCGCCGCCCGTTGGCGAGCGCGCGGAGCGATCGTCACGCGCGCGTGATCGCTCGCGACCGACGACACCTGTTCGACCGTGAGCGAATCGCCGTCGATGACGACCTCGTGCGTCATGGCGGGAATGTCGACGGGCCGTCCGAACAATTCAAGGGATTGCGGATGACGCGCACATCCGCTCGCGCGACCCGATCAGAACGTGCCCGACCGCACCGTCGAGCGATTGTAATCGAGCTTGATGTCGGGGTCCGCCTTGAGGCGGATCGTGAACGTGAACGCGAAGTTTCCGTTGGTCGACTGCGTGTAGCCGAACAGCGCCTGCCAATCGTGCAGATCGCGCTGCAGCTGGACGTTCTGTGTCGCGAACGCATGGTGCTCGAGGTCGTAGCTGGTATTCCAGTGCGCACCCCAGTGCGGCGTCAGATTGAACGCGAAGTCGGACGTCACGTTCGTCGTCGGCGGAATGTTGTACGCCGGACCGCCCGCCGTCGCCGACGAGACCGGGAGCTCTGTGGTCGGCTGCGCCCGCTGCGCGTTGACGCACGCGTCGAACAGCAGCGCGTTCTGTCCGGCGATCTGAGCGCAACGCTCGCGAGGGTCGAAGTTGATGACGTTGGGTCCGGGCTTCGGCGGCCGCGGGCTCGAGCGAGTGAGGTCGAGTCGCAAGCGCCATCCCGGCGTTTCGTTGAGAAATCGCTCCGGTCCGCGCACCGTGCCGGCGACCGGCTGGGCCGCGGAGTTCTCCGCCCGGACCCGCGCGGCGTCGGCGAGCGCGGCCGCTTTTTTCGCCGAATCCGTCGGGGGCGGCGGAGCGCCGAACAGCTTGCGGAATACCACCAGCGGATTCTGGTCGCGGCTCAGCGAAAACGACGCGGAGATCGCGATCAGGTACGGGTTGAACTGGGCGGTGTCGCTCAACGTGCTGCCCTGGAAGAGCGAGTACTGGCTCGAGAAGTCGAACCCCGGGAGGAGTTCGGAGCGGAGCGAGTAGCCCCACGTCTCGGTCGTGAACCCCGCCGCCTTCCAGTGCAGCTCACCGCGGTGCTGCGCCTCCTGCGCTCGCGCGAAATCGTAGTTCAGCGGCGTCATCGAGATGGCGAGAAGCTCGATCTTCTGGCCGCCCTCGGGATTGGAGTCGTTCTGCGAGCGCAGTTTCGCCTGAAACAGCTGCGTGAGACCGAAGGTGAGGTTGTTCAACGGGAGGTTCGTGAACGACCCTTTCCGGGTTCGGCCGAGCGCGGCGAGGTACTCGTCGCTCACGTCGGTCTTCGGGCCGTACGACCATCCGATCGTCGGCGTGATGGAGTGACGGATCCGCTGGAACGGGCCGAAGCCGCCGAAGAGCCCGAAGATCGTGGGGGCGGCGCTGAGTCCGGCCGTGATCCGCTTTCCCTGGTGAACGTAGACGCCGTCCGTCCGTTCCGAGGCAACCCAGAACGGTCCGGGATCCGCGTTTTGCAGAGCGATCGTCGGCGTGATGTTGAACTTGTTCTGCCAGAGCGAGGGCAGCCTGAAGTCGGGGTTCCAGTCGACCTGGGTCTGGTAGGTCGCGGCGAAAATGCGCGTCGCGGTAACGTCGCCCGTCTCCACATCGTAGATCGAGAACTGCTGCGGGAAGTTCTGACGCGTGTAGTGGATGTTGACGGAGTTGTTGAGCGACCAGCCGAAGATCTGGATCGGGGCGCCAACGGTGATCGTCTCGTCGCGCGAGCTCCGGTCTTTCGAAAGGGAACTGTCGCGCTGGCCGGTGATTGGGTTCAGGTTGAAGACGTACGCCCCGATCCCCGGCTGGTCGATCTTGAACACGTCGTGCTGGCTGTAGCTGAAACCCGGAGTCCAACTGAAGAACTCGCCGAGTGTGATGGGTGCCGACGTCAGGTTGACCGTCGGCACGGTCTCGTCGATCTGCTGGCGGCCGGGATACTGCGTGCGCGTACCCCCGACGGTAACGGACGCGGGGCCGAGCTTCGTCTGGTAGGCGAGCGCCGACGCGATCGTCGCCAGCGCCGTGTATGGGTTGAACGTGTTCTGCCGCTGGAGCGCCGTGCTCGTGACGAAATTCAGGTTTGCCTGAACGTGACTGTCTTTCGAGAACTCTTGTGAGTGATTCAAGCTGACGGCCGTGTTCGTGGAGCCGTCGCGCTGGGTCGTGTACGCCAGGCCGACGCGTCCGTTCATGAACCGATCGAGCCAGCGGTAGTTCATGTCGGTGTTCAGCTTGAGCCAGCCCGGATCTCCCTCGGTCGAACCGGCCGAGCTGCGCCAGTCGAGCCACGTCGCGAAGTCCACGTAGTCGCTCGCCGCCCAGTAGTAGCCCGCGTGATCCACGTGTCGCCGATACGTCGAACTATTGCGAACGATGTCGCCGAGGCCGAACTGCGGCGTGATGATCCCGCTGTGGCGACCGCCCTTCGTGTCGCTGAAGAAGAACGGGAGCCACATCACCGGCACGTCCTTGATGTAGAGCACCGCGGGGCGGCCCGCGATCGTGTTGTCGGCCGTCCGTTTCGCCTCGCCAAACTCGAAGTGATAGTCGGGAATCGAGTCGGGGCAGCTCGTCGCGGTGGCGCCCTTCGTCCAGACCGTCATGCCCTTCCCCTGGCCCGTCGTATCCTGCATCACCTCGGCGAGCGCGATGTCCATGTACCACATCTCCCCGTTGTTCACGGGGAGCCGAGCGTTGGTGATACGCGCGGTCCGCTGCGTCAGGTTGTAGTCGAGACGTCCGTGTCCGACGATGTCCGCCTGTCCGCTCTTGGGCGGCGGCACGACGATGTACGAGCCGCCCGACACGACTCTGTGCGTGCGCTCGGTGTAGTAGATCCCGCTGTCGCTCTGGATCTGCTGCGCCTCGCGGTCGACGGCGGCGAGGCGTTTCTTGGGGGGTTTGGTTGTGTCGCCCGGTTGTCGAACCGGCGGCCCCGCGAGGAGATCGAGCGCGTGCGTCTGCGCGTTGAACACCGCCGTGTCGCCCTGATAGCGCGTGACGGTGTAGCCTTGCATTTGGAGCAGGCGCTGGGCGACGCTGTCGGGGGGCGCCCACTTGATCCGCGTGCTGTCCTTGCTCGTGTCGCGCGGAACCGGCTGCGCGTTTCCGCGAGCGCCGCCCGGAAGCCGCGGAATCTGGGCGTGGATGGAGCCGGCGGCCGACGCGACGAGAATCGCGCCGGCGATCGCCGCCCGGATCACGCGGGCAATCCGCCTTGCGGCGGAGCGTCCATCATCTCGCGCCGCCGCATCTTGCGGCGGTAGATCACGTACGCCGCGAGCACGCTCAGCTCGTAGAGTCCGTACAGCGGGACCGACAACGCGACCGTCGTCCAGACCATGTCACCGGGCGTCAGGAACGCGCCGACGATGACGATGAGCACGATGGCGTGGCGACGGTACTTCGTCAGGAACATCGGCGTGACGATGCCGAGCGTGGCGAGCGCGAGGATGACGATGGGTAGCTCGAAGCTGACACCGAACGTGAGCACCATCGCGAAGATGAAGCTGAAATAATCTTCCGCCGTAATCAGCGGCACCAGCGACGGGCCGGCGAAGCTGAAGAGCCACGGCAGCGCGAGCGGCACCACGACGAAGTACGCGAGCGCCGCGCCCGAGACGAACAGGACCAGGCCGCTGAACAGCACCCCCAAGCCGACGCGCCGCTCGTGCTTCTTGAGCGCGGGCGCGAGGAACGCCCAGACCTGATAGATGATGACCGGCGACGCGAGCACGAAGCCGAACGTCATCGCCGTGTCGAGGATGACGGTGAAGCCTTCGCTCGGATGGAGGAAGGCGAGCTTGTGCTCGGGGATCAGCGGGATGATCGGACGCGCGAGCAGGCCGACCGCGTCGTACCGAACGGCAAGCCAGAATCCAAGACCCACCGCGACGCCGAGCGCGAGCAGCGAATAGATGATTCGCCACCGCAGTTCCTCGAGGTGATCGAGGAACGGCATCTCACCATTGTTGGACTTCGGAATCGGCATCCCGGCTCGAGGCTCTTGTCTAGCCTACTCGCTCGGGCTCAGGAGGTCCTTGGCGAGGGCGGCTTCGTCTGATTGAGGATACTTGGTGATCAGCCGATTGAGAACGATCCGCGCTTCACCCTTCTTGTTGGCGTCCCATAGCATCCGACCGCGTCGCCAGAGTGCGCCGGCTACGTCCGGGCTGTTCGGGTATCTCGTTTCGACGAGCTGATATACTGAATCCGCTGCCGCGGTGTTCCCTTCGGATTTGAACGCGTCGCCGATGTAGACCTGCGCGCGCGCATTCTGGTCATAGTCGGGATAATTCTTAATGAGGTCCTCGAACCCCGACCGGGCGGTGCGATAGCTCCCCTTCCGGTACTCCTCGACGGCCGACGTGAACATCGTCGCCGGACCTGGGACCCCGGATGCGGCGCCGCGCTGGCTCGTATCGGGGGTCATGGTGCCGTTCGGCGTGATGGCCGGCGCTGACACGCCGCCGCCACCCTGCTCTCTCACGGCCTGGAGCTGGGCCCGTGCTTCTTGGAGATCGCGCGTGTTCTGTCCCAGAATCGCCTCGATCTTGATGACCTGCTGCCCCATCGCATCGAACTGTCCGGTCGCGTTCGCCTGGAACAGAGCGAGGCGCGCTGTGAGCACCCTCACAGAATCGTTCAGGCGTTCAACACTCGCCGCGAGCGACGCGATCTCACGACGGCGAGCGTCCTCGGCTCGGAGGATGGCAGTGTCGTTCTGCGCCAGCTGAGAGCGAGACGCGCGAATCTCTTCCTGGAGCGTTTGGATGCTGCCCTGCGTGGCGAGGCAGCCCGTCGCCAGCAACATGGCGACGGGCGCGATCGTTCGAAGCGATGGAGAAAAGCGGATCATGGAGAGCGCAGGTTGTTTCCGCCCGAGGTGATGTCGAACTCGGCGCGGCGGTTTTGGGAATAAGCCGACTCGTCGCTCCCCTGCGCGATCGGATGCTCTTCGCCGTAGCTCACCGTCGCAATGCGCGCGTCGGCGATCCCGTGCTGGACGAGATACGCCTTGACCGCCGCGGCGCGGCGCTGGCCGAGGGCAAGGTTGTACTCGTCGGAACCCCTCTCATCCGTATGGCCGGCAATTCGGATCATCACGCCGGAATTCGCCTGCAGGATCGGCACCTTCGCGTCGAGAATCGCGCGATCCCCGGGACGGAGCTCTGCCTGATCGTAGTCGAAGTGCACCATCGCGGTCAGGGTCGCGGCCAGCGCGCCGGCGTTGGCTCGGTTCCGCGCCGCCGCCGCCGCCGCGGCCGCGCTGTCCGCGGCTCGGCGACGCGCTGCATCCTCAGCGGCGCGCCGTGCTGCGTCAGCTTGCGCTCTGGCGAGACTGTCCGCGTTCGGTCCTGCGGCCTGCATCACCGGGGCCGGCGCCGATGCCGGAGTGCTGTGGTGACACGCGCTGATCGCAACGACCGACAGCACCGCCGTCGCCACGCCTGCGATCCGTCGAGTACTCGTCATGTTCGGGGATCTCCTGCGAGAGAGAGACTTGAGGGGAGGTAGGAAGGGGGGAGAAAGCCGGGTTTTCCACTCGTTCAGGTTCTTGTCTCACTGTCCCGATAGACGCGCCGACCAGGCCGCGAGTCGCGAGCCTTCCGCTTTCGTCAACTGCCGCACGCGATTCGACTCCGTGTCCAACACCCACAGCTGCCGAACCCCGGTGCGCGTCGACGTGAAGACGAGGTGACGTGAATCGGGGGCCCACGACGGCTGTTCGTTGGTGCCGTCGCTCGTGAGCTGCTTGGGGGTGCCGCCACTTGCCGGGATGGTGCGGATCTGGAATCGCCCGTTGAGCATCTCCTGGTAGGCGATCAACCGCCCGTCTGGGGACCAGTCGGGGTCGGACCGGTAGTTGTTCGGGTCGAAGTCGTATTTCGTGAGTTGGTCAGCGCCAGTTCCATCGGAGTCCATAATATATAACTCTGGCGGACCCTGCATATTGGTCACGTACACGATCCTTCGCCCTTTCGGATTGTAGACCGGGTTCGAGTTCTGCGCGCCGTGTGCGACGGTGAGACGCCGGGGCGCCGACGAACCGTCGATGTCGACCGCGTAGATGTCACCCTGCGTCTCCCCGGTCCGCGCGAAGGCGATCGTGTTGCCGTCCGGAGAGAAGACGGGCGTGGTGTAGATGACGTTACGCGTGGGGCCGGCCAGCGTGTGCGACCGCCCCGTCGCGAGATCGATGACGACCAACCTCGACGCGTCGCCATAAGTGGAATAGGCCAACATCGTCCCGGCCGGATTCCATGCGGGACTGGTGCCGTTCGAGTCGGTGGGCACCGTGATCTCGTCGGCTCCGTCGCTGTCGACGACTCTGATATTCCTGCCGCGCATGTAGGCAATGCGGGTCGCGGCGATGCCTCGCTGGCCCGTCATCCATCGCTCGATCTCGTCCGACGCGCGATGCACGCCGAGCCGCCAGTCGCGGCCGAGTCCGGAGCCAGGCAGGTCGAAGTCGCCGGCGTTCATCACCTGCATGTGTCCCACGTCGTGCAGCGCGACGTGAACGCCGGTGCCCGCCATCGTCATCTGCACGACGGCGGCGGCGTTGAGGTGTCGGAAGACGTCGTAGTTGAGTCCCGCCGCGGCTCCCTGCGCGCGCAGCGTGGACGGGTCGGCGCTGTCGATCGGAATGACGACGAACCGGTCGCTGTAGTCGAGGTCGCGCTGGACGATCGCGCGAACCGAATCACCAAATGCGCCCGACACGGGCAGCACGACGACGGGAATCTTGTTGCGGAGCGGATCGAAGTTCACGTCGAGATGGATGCCGCGATACGTGGTGTCGTTCTGCGCCGGCAGCACGCGCGCGGCGATGACGAGCGTGATGCAGAGCAGCGATGCGGCGCGGGCGGGCGAATCATTTGAACATTGCTGGAGTGAACCGAACCGTCACCGGAAGAATGTCTTCCCGGAAGCCCGGCGGGAGAGCGCCGAACAACTTCCCGTCGGCGACCTGTTCGACGGCGCCGACGGCGCGGCGATCGTTCGAGTAGTTGCCCGGCGTCACGATGTGGATGCTCTCGGGATCGACGGTGCCGTCGCGGCGAATCGTGAAGCGTACGACCGCGTCGTATCTCGGCGCACCCTGCCCCCACGCCAGAATGAGTTGCCGAATGATATTCTGGATGTAGAACGGGTACGGAAATTCGAGTCCACCCGTCTGCACGTTTGCGACGTCGGCCCCCTTCCCGCCCGTCTCGCCGCCGCCGGCCGTGGCCGGTGGCGTCTCTTCTTTCGGAGGCGCGGTCTTGGCCGGAGCAGTCGGCGTCGCCTGCTTTACAGACGGAACGGTCTTAGGCGTCGCTTTCGGCACTGGTCGCGTTGCGACGGCCTTCGGCGGCTGTTTCACTTTCTCAGGCTTCGGCTCGGGCGGGGTTTCCGCGGGCTTCGCCTGCACAACGCCGACGGCGCGTTCGCCCGCAGGCGCCGCGAACAGCTCGACGCGATAAAGCGGCGGCGTCGGCGGCGGCGTCCCAGCGTGAAGAAGGAAGAATGCAGCCACCAGCGCTCCGTGGAAAAACACGGACACGGCGAACCCGCCGCCAAGACGCGGCTCGGCGATGGCGCTCACGCTACCGAATCACCTCTGGCTCGGTGACGAGCCCAACATCCGATACACCGCTGCTCCTCATGATGGCGAGGATCTGAACCACCAACCCATAGTCGACGCCTTTGTCTGCCCGGAGATACACGCCGTTTCGCGTCCGGTTCTGCGCCACCGTCTTGAACGAGACCCGAAAGTCGCCCAGCGAGAACTTCTCGTTGCCAATGAAGATCTCGCCCTTGCTGTTTACGGTCACAGCGAGCCCGTCCTTCGATTCCAGCGGGCGCGACTGCGCCTGTGGAAGAGAAATGTCCACGCCGCCTTGCATCATCGGCGCCGTGATCATGAAGATCACGAGCAGCAGGAGCATCACGTCGATCAGACTGACGACGTTCACGTCGGCGTTGAGCTCGTACCGAGGGCGCCGCCGGCGCGGCATGGTCAGATCCGTCCTTCGCGCACGAGCAACGCGATGACCGAAGTGCTGAAGCGCTCCAGCCGTCCGTCGAATCGATTGAGGCGCGCGGCGAAGATGTTGTAGCCGAAGGTCGCCGGAATCGCGACGGCGAGCGCCGCCGCCGTCGCCGTCAGCGCCTCACCCACGCCGGGCGCCACGGCCGAAAGGTTGCCCGACCCTTTCGACGCGATTCCCAGAAACGCCTCGATCACGCCGAGCACCGTACCCAGGAGCCCGATGAGCGGGCTCACGGAGCCGATCGGTCGCGAGCCACGGCAGAAAGCGGCCGAGGCGATCGCGCTCGTCCGAGGCGTCGGCGTCGAGCAACAGGTGCAGCGTTTCGATCTGCGAGCCGCTGAGCGTCGCCGCCGTGGGTGTGTCGCCGCCGCTCGGCGTCGTCGCGCGCTCGAGAACTTGCTGGTTCGCCACGCGCGCGTCGGCGACGAATCGAACGGCGCGCATGAAGAGCCGCGGCAGCGCGCTGGGCTTCGACTTCTTGGCCAGCGTGGCCGCGTCCTCGAGCCGTGAAACGTGTTCGAACTCCGCCCAGAATTTGTCCGCCGATCTCGCCGCCTTCTTCAGCGAGCGCCACACGCCGAACATGATCGACCAGCTGAGCAGCGAGAGGAACACGAGAATGATCAGGACTCCCTGCGTGACCGGCGTCGCGTCGAGGATGAGATCGACCGGGCTCGACGGAACGGCCCCGTGCGAGACCTGCAACTGCAGCAGTGCGAGCGTCACGGTCTCAGTGGGTTCGGGTGTTGGCGCTGAACCAGCGGAACGTGTCGGCGAGCCCATCTTCCAGCGAGATCTTCGCGCTCCATCCGAGATCCGATTTGGCCTTTTCCACCGTGAGGTACGACTGCTGCTGCTCGCCGGGACGTTTCGGCGCGAACTCGATCGGCGTCGTCGATCCGCGCGGCTTTGCGCAGAACTTCGGCGAGGTCGAGGACCGACGTGGGGATTCCGGTGCCGACGTTGAAGGCGCGGTCGTCGAGACGTTTCGGCTCCGGCAACGACTTTGTCGCCGCCGCGTAGGTCGCCGCTGCGACGTCGCTCACATGGACGTAGTCGCGCGTCTGCGACCCGTCGCCGAACACCGTGAGCGGCCGTCCGGCGATAATGCGCTGGCAGAAGATCGCGACCACGCCAGCCTCGCCATGCGGATCCTGCCGCGGCCCGTACACGTTGCTGAAACGGACGGCCGCCATGTTCATCCCCTGCACGCGCGCGTAGTACGACAGGTACAGCTCGGTCGCGAGCTTGGCGATGCCGTACGGCGAGTCGGGCTCCTTGGCGATCGTCTCCACGTTGGGCGGCGTAGCGTGATCGCCATACAGCGCTCCGCCCGTCGACGCGAAGACGAGGCGCGTGCGTTGCGTGCTCTCGGATCGCCGCACCGCCTCGACGACGTTCAGCGCGCCGAGGATGTTGACGCTCGCATCGAACGCCGGATCGCTGACGCTCTTTCGCACGTCGATCTGCGCGGCGAGATGCGCGATCACGTCGAAAGACCCGCCGCCCACGAGCGCGGCGGCGTCGGGAGAGCGAATGTCCAGGACGTGGAGCTTCGCCGCCGAGGGTACGTTCTCGCGCCGGCCGCTCGACAGATTGTCGAGAATCTCGACCGACCAACCGTTGGAGAGAAAAAGATCCGCGACGTGGGAGCCGATGAAGCCGGCTCCGCCAGTGACCAGGGCTCGCCCCGTCACTCGCGCGGCTCCGAAGCTGGATCCGCGCTCGCGCGTTCGTCGCGCGAATCGCCGGAGCGCTCCAGGCCGAACAGATACCTCACCGTGTCGACGACGCCAAGCCCGCGCCCATTCGCTGCCGCGGCGCGCAGTCGGACCGTCGGCTCGTGCAGAAACTTGTTCATGAGGCTCCTGGAAAGTTCTTCGACGACGGCTCGTTCGGCCGGCGCCAGATGGTCCAGCCTTCGCAACGCCTCCGAAACTTCTCGCTCGCGCATCGACTCCATGCGGGTCCGCACCTGGGTGAGCGTCGGCACCGCGGCGAGCCCCGCGAGCCAATCCCAGTAGCGATCGACCTCTCCATTGATCACGTGCTCGGCGCTCGGCATCTCACGGTGCCGCCGCTCGACGTTCGCCGCGACCACCGCCTGAAGATCGTCGAGGTCGTACAGGAACACGTTCTCGAGCCGGCGGACCGCGAGGTCGACGTCGCGCGGTAACGCGATGTCGAGGATACACAGGGGCCGGTCTCCGCGCACCGCCAACGCCGGCCGAATGTGCTCCACGAACACGACGGCTCCCGGCGCCGCCGTCGAGCAGACCATCACGTCCACGTCCTCGAGCGACGCCCAACACTCGTCGAAGTGCATCGCCGCCGCGCCATAGCGGTCGGCAATCTCCTTCGCCCGTTCGAACGTGCGATTCGCGACGATCGCGGCGCGCACGCCCTGGTCCACCAGGCATTCGAGCGCCAGCTCGGCCATCTCGCCGGCGCCGAGGACCATCGCGCGCTTTCCCTGCAGCGAACCAAAGATTTGCTTGGCTATTTGCACGGCCGCCGAGCTCACCGACGCGGCGCCGCGCGCGATCGACGTTTCGTTCCGGACGCGTCCCGCGACGAGCAGCGACGTCTGAAAGAGACGATTGAGCACCGGCCCGGAGTGGGAGCGGCACACCTCCCACGCGTCTCTCACTTGTCCGTGGATCTGCGCCTCGCCGAGAACCATCGAATCGAGACCGCTCGCCACGCGAAAGAGATGCGTGACCGCATCCCGGTCTCGACGGACATAGCCGAACTCGGACGCGTCGCGACCGAGCCTCGCGGAGAACGCGGCCCAAACGTCGGGAGCGATGTCGCGTTCCTCCTCGACGACGTAGACCTCGGTGCGATTGCACGTCGAGAGCAACACCGCCTCGCGAGCCGCCGAGGCCTCGCGCAGCGCCTCGAGCGCGGGGAGCGCCTCGCTTGAGCGGTACCACAGTCGCTCGCGAACGTCGAGCGAGGCGCCGCGATGGTTCACGCCGACGACGGTCAACGCCATCGCGCCACCCGTTCGTCGAACGTTCCGGATTCCACCTGCTCGCAGAAGTCGTCGCCGACGAGCGCGTTGGACGCCTCGGTCCACCGGTCGCGCCGGCCGTCATCGATCATCGCGCGGCGCAGCGCCGCGAGGTGTGCGACCGCCGACGCGTAGCGGCCGTCGAGCTTCATGGCGAGCGCGTCGCGGATACGCTTCGCCGCGGCGGGCACTCCGCCGGCCGTCACCGAGACGACGAGGTTGCCCGATCGAAGCACCGCCGGAGTCGTGCAATTGCCGGCGGCAGGCGAGTCGACGACGTTCACCAGCCTGCCCTTGTCGAGAGCGTCGCGAGCGATCGCCGCGTTCAGTGCCGGGTCGTCGGTCGCGGCGACGACGAGCGTGGCGTCGCCGATGTGCGACGGCGAGTACGCGGCACGCGTCACCGTCAGACGATCGTCGTCTTCCGCGGCGTGTTCGAGCTCGGTCGCTGCACCGAGCGCCACGACGTGGACGCGCGCACCCGCCTCCAGCAGCGCGAGCGCCTTGCGCGTCGCCACGCGGCCAGCTCCGACGACGAGCGCCGAAATGGACGTGCCCTCGAGGGTCAGCGGGTACGCGCTCACAGGAACTGCCCCATGGCCGGCGCGGCGACGCGGAAGGCGACGTACAAAACGAGCACCGCGACGAACGCGAGGCCCGAATACTTCGCGGCGCGCTGCGCCTGCCAGCCGCGCGTCACGCGACCCAGCGCCACCAGCGTCACGGCGAGCCACGCTCCGCCGCCCCACAACAGTTGCGGGAGATTCAGCTCGTGGTATTCCACGGAATAGGTGGACGCGAGCACCACGCCGAGGGTGAGGCCCAGCCATCCGGCGATCGCGGCGACGTGGTTGACGCGATCGAGCGTCGCGAGGGGCGGAAAGAAGCGGAAGATGGTGTCGAAGCGGCGCGACTTGAGCTCGCGACGCTGCATGAGGTACATCGCGCCCGCGGCGGCCGCGGTCGCGAACGCCGCCATGCCGATGAAGCTCAGCGCGATGTGCGCGAAGAGCCACACACCCCGCGCGCCCTCGGCGCCGCGCCCCGGCGTGAGGCCGATGACGTTCGCGCAGATGGTGGGAACCGCCGCGAGCGGCGCCGCGACGAGCGCGAGGCTGACGTCGCGCGCCAACAGCTCGACGATCAGGAGCGTGAAGGCCAGCACCACGCCGGCGAACGAAAGCGCTGGCCCCAGTCCGGTCAGCGGAACGGTGCTAGACCGCTGTGCGAAGGCCAGCAGCGCGGCGACATGGGCCACCACGCCGGCAGCGAGGATCGCCGTCACGCCGCGCACGGACGCCTTCACCGGGCGCGCGAACGGAACCGCGGCGAGGGCCGCGGCTCCCAGGTAGCAGGAGATGGCGATGAACTGGGCGATCGCGATCATTGCGGTCGCCCAAAATTTAGTGCAACACGAGAGCCTACGGCATCTTAGTTCGCCGGGCCCTCGCGCTTCCCCGCACTACGGCATCTTTGCGGCGACGCGCGCCTTGATGCCCTCCACGATGTGCGGCTGCTCCTGCGTGATGACGATCGCCGTGGCGCCGAAGGGTGTGACGCGCAGCACCTGCGCCTGCGCGATCGGGATCTCGGGGAGCGCCAGGTCGTGGGCGTCGTTCGGACGCTGCCGCGGCTTGAGGATCTGAATCATGTCGCCGGTCGTGAGGCCGTCGCGACCCGAAATGTCGATGACGACGTAGCTCTGCAGGCTGGGGAGAACCGGCGAGTCGAGCACCCAGCGAACCTTCCCCGTGCGACCGTTCGTGATCGCCGAGGGATGGCCGACGACGTTGGCCGAGCCGCTGTCGAGCATGACCAGCCGCTGCCCCTGCTTTACCTCGCCGAACATCTTCACGACGCTGGCGACGGAGGCCTCGCCCGCGTTGCCGGGTTGGCTGACTTCCAGGATGCCGGTCGGGATCACGATCTGACCGAAGTCTTCGAGGATGGGTCCGAGGCGGTACGTGAGAAAGAGCGCGTGCTGCGCAGGCGCGGAGCCCGATGGCGGAGCGATGAAGACCCGGTCGTGCAACTGCAGGCGGCTCTTCTGGTGCGAGGCGATTCCGGGGATGTCCGCGCTTTCGATCAACGAGCCAGGATTACGCGGACCGCCGTCGCGATCGACCCACGGCGCGGCGATGTACTCGCCGGGGAGAACCGCCGTGGCGCGCGGCTGGAGCATTGGCGTCGCCGTGTCGTGCACGACCGTCGGCATGAGCGCGAGCGGCTCGATCGGCGCGGCCGCCACCGCCGAATCCATCGGCAGCTTGGCGGGAATCTCCGCGGTCGCCGGCGGAATCGACGACGAATCAGCCGGCGTGTCGGGCGCGGCCACGGCAACGACCTTGACGACCGTCGCGTGATCGCCCGGAAGCTTCAGCTGCTCGCCGGGGAAGATCCAGTGCGGATCCTCGATGGTGCCGGTGTTGAGGCGATAGATCTCGGGCCACAGGAACGCGTCGCCGAGATACGTCTTCGCGATGTCCCAGAGAGTGTCGCCACGCTTGACGGTGTGCGTCTTGGCAGAATCCGACGCGGGCGCCGCGGGAGCAGGCGCCGGCTGTTGCGCGTTCAGGAATTGCGGAAGCGACGCGGCGATGGCGATCGACGCCGCGGCGACGGAACGGGCGAACGTCCCGAGCTGCCGACTGGGAGGCCGCACGAGCATGGCGTAACTCCGGGCGAATCGTGTAAGGACAAAACTCTCAGGGTGGCGAAACTCGCCAGCCTCTGCGGTTTGGACGATTCGGTGGGGAGAGGGAAACGCAAGGCGACGCGAGGCGGCCCATCGCAAGTGGCCTGTGCAACAGCTTTTAGCAGTCGCCACCGATTTCTCAACTTCAGCCGCCGGCCTTCCCGCTCCCGCGCTCCAACCTTTCACACCCGGTTCACGACGGCCGAGCGCTCAGATGGAGCCGGGAGCTGGGAATCTGAAGAGAGAACCGCCGTTCAGAACGGCAGGTCGTCGTCCGCGTCGTTCAGTGCGTTCGGAAAATCCTCGAAATCGTCCGCACCGCCGGTGGTGGCGGCCTTCGCCTTCGGCGCGGCCGGGGCGCGGCGCGAGCTCGAGTCGGCATCGGCGTCTCCGCCTCCCCCACCACTGCGCGAGCTCAGCATGATCAGCTCGCGGACGTTGATCTCGGTGCTGTACCGAGTCTGTCCTTCCTTGTCCTGCCACTGGCGGTACTCGATGCGCCCCTCGACGTACAGCTTGTCACCCTTCTTCACGTAGCGCTCGACGATGTCGGCGAGCTGCGAGCCCTTGGTGTTCCAGACGACGCAGCGGTGCCACTCCGTCTTTTCCTGTTTGGCTCCGGCAGCGTCGTTCCACTGACGGCTCGTGGCGAGCGAAAAAGTGGCGACCCGGCTGCCACCGGTGGTCGAACGCACCTCGGGATCGTTCCCGAGATTTCCAATCAGCGTGACTTTGTTCAGGCTTCTGCTCACGGCTCCTCCTGGCGAGAAAGTGTGTCCAGCTCTCGCCGCTCACGGTATGATCCAGTCCGTGTTGATGCGCAACCAAATCATCGCACATCAACGTGTTGTGTTGCCGACCTCACGTCCCGCCTTACACGCCATCGCCGTCCATCGACCGGCGGAGCACGATGGCGTCCTCCACAGGCCGCCGGTAATACGAACGTCTGCGTCCAATCTCGATAAAGCCGCGCGACCCGTAGAGATGCCGCGCGCGCGCGTTCGAATCTCGCACCTCGAGGTACACCGCCTTCAGCTTGCGCGCCGCCGCTTCCTGCAGAGACGCGTCGAGCAGCGCGCGTCCGATTCCGCCCCCCCACGCGCCCGGCGCAACGGCGAGATTCGCGATTTCTCCTTCGTCAGCGACGAACCACGCGACAACATAACCCTGGAGCGTTCGTCCGTCACGACGCGCACACGCGCAGTACACCGATGGATTCGACAGCGCCTCGCGAAACGAGCGGACCGACCACGGATCACTGAACACCTCGCGTTCGATTGCCACAATCGCCGCGACGTCCGCGAGCTTCGCGGTTTCGATCGAGAGCGCCATCAGCTCGGGAGCGGGCGTCCGTGCGCGGATTCCCATTTCACCTGCGCCTCGGCGAGCCGGCCGTACGCCGGCTCCCAATCCCGGACATCGACCGGCCCGCGGACAGAGAGAAGCTCCTCGAGCCGGGCCACGCCACTCGCACGTGGACGAGAACGGATTCCGCCTTCGAAGTCCGTCGGGCTCACGATGTGCGCCCGATACTCGCCCGCGACCATGCCGACGTCGGCCGCGGCAACGAGACGAGCCGGTTCTATCTCGGCGATGCAGCCTTCGTCGTCGACGTCGTAGAGCCCGACGTAGAACTCACCTCGCAGCGCGTCGATCGCGCCGAGGTACCGACCAGAACGCGGGTCCGCGCCGGCGACCACCAATGCCAGCGAAGGCGCGGCGAAGAGCGGAAGACAAAGACCGCTGGCGATCCCCTTGGCGATGCCGCCGGCGATGCGAAGACTGGTGAAGCTCCCCGGACCCGCGCCGCAGACGATTCGATCCACGGCGCCGAGGTCGAGCTTCGCGTGCTGCAACACAGCGGCGACAGCCGGCATCAACTGTTCGGTTTCGCGCCCCTTCATCGCGGCCGCCTGCTCGGCAACGACCCGTCCGTCGTCCAACAGCGCGACGTCGCCTTCGTACGTGGAGGCGTCGAGGGCGAGCGTGATCACGCGTGGCCGCCGGCGTAGAGGAGCCGTTTCGACGGTTCGCCCGGCAAGTGCTGGAGACTGATCGACACGTGCGACGCCGGCAAACGTTCTCCCGCCCGCTCCGGCCACTCGATCAGCACGAGCGCGTCCTCGGCGAGCATGTCGTCCCAACCGATGTTCGTCAGGTCCTGTGGACCGCGGAGCCGGTACAGGTCGACGTGGTACACCTGAGTGCGCGGTGCGGAGTAGCGGTGAACTACTGTGAAGGTCGGACTCGTGACGTCGTCGGTGACGCCGAATCCGCGACAGATCGCGCGAGCGAGGGTCGTCTTTCCCGCCCCCAACTCGCCAGTCAGCCCGACGACGAGCGGTGGCGAGGCGGCGCGACCGAACCGTTCCCCCCACTCGACGAGCTCCGCTTCATCGAGCGCGAGGTGGCCGTGCCCCGCGAGCGGCGGGATGACTCCGGACGGAGATTGCGACACTCACCGCCCCCAGCGCCCGCCGCCGGCGGCGGGGCGCTTGGCGTTCGCGTCCCGGCGCGCCCGCACCTCGAACAGCTGGTCGCGCAACTGCGCCGCGAGCTCGAAATCCATCGCCGCCGCGGCTTCCTGCATCTGCTCCTCGAGCATCTTTTCGAGCGACTCGACCTCCATCACCGAGTAGCCGCGCGCCGGCTCGGCGACCTTCTTCTCCTGCTTTTCGGCACGCGCGTCGGCGACGCGAGTGATGAAGCGCACTTGGTCCACGCTCTTCGAGACGCTCGTCGGCGTGATGCCGTTCTCCGCGTTGAAGCGCGTCTGCAGCTCGCGACGACGGCTCGTCTCCTCGAGGCAGCGCTGCATGGACCCCGTGATGCGATCGGCGTAGAAGATCGCCCGTCCCCGGACGTGTCTCGCCGCGCGGCCGACGGTCTGGATGAGCGAACGATCGCTGCGGAGGAAGCCCTCCTGATCGGCGTCGAGGATCGCGACGAGCGAGACCTCCGGCAGGTCGAGGCCCTCGCGGAGAAGGTTGATTCCGACCAGCACGTCGAATTCGCCGAGTCGGAGTCCGCGAATGATCTCCATCCGCTCGATGGCGTCGATGTCCGAGTGCATGTACCGGACGCGCACGCCGACCTGCTGGAGGTAGTCGCTGAGATCCTCGGCCATCCGCTTGGTGAGCGTCGTGACGAGGACGCGTTCCCCTCGGCGCTCGCGGATACGGATCTCGTTCAGCAGGTCGTCCACCTGTCCGCGAACCGGGCGTACCTCGATCTCCGGATCCACGAGCCCCGTGGGGCGAATGATCTGCTCGACGACGACGCCCTCAGAAAGCCGGAGCTCCAAATCCGCCGGGGTGGCTGACACAAAAATCGCGCGCGGCGTGAGGCCGAGAAATTCATCAAACATCAGCGGCCGGTTGTCGAGCGCGCTCGGCAGCCGAAACCCGTACTCGACGAGCGTGAGCTTGCGGGCCCGGTCGCCGTTGAACATCCCGCCGATCTGCGGCAGGGTGACGTGCGACTCGTCGACGATGACGATGAAGTCTTCCGGGAAGTAGTCGAAGAGGACCGCCGGCCGCTCGCCCTCGTCGCGGCCGGCGAGATGGCGGGAGTAGTTCTCGATTCCCGCGCACGTGCCGATCTCCAACATCATCTCGATGTCGAAGTTCGTGCGCGACTCGAGGCGCTGCGCCTCGAGCAGTTTGCCCGCCGGCCGAAGCGTGGCGAGCCGTTCCGCCAGCTCGGCGCGAATCAGCTTGACGGCGCGTTCGAGCGTCGGACGCTGCGTGACGAAGTGCTTGGCCGGATAGATCGCCGCCCGCTCGAGCGACGCGATCGTTTCGCCGGTGAGGACGTTGATCTTCGAGATGCGCTCGATCTCGTCACCCCACATCTCGACGCGTACGCCCTGCTCCTCGTACGCGGGGAAGATCTCGACGGTGTCGCCGCGCACGCGAAACGTGCCACGCTCGAAGGCGACGTCGTTGCGGCTGTACTGGATACGCACGAGCGAGCGGAGGATCTCGTCGCGCGCGATGCGCTGGCCGCGAAGCAGCGTGACCATCTGCTCGCGGTATGACACCGGATCGCCGAGGCCATAGATTGCCGACACCGTGGCAACGATGACGACGTCGTCGCGCTCCATGAGGCTCGACGTCGCCCGAAGCCGGAGCCGGTCGATGTCCTCGTTGATCGACGCGTCCTTCTCGATGTAGGTGTCGCTCGACGGGACGTAGGCTTCCGGTTGGTAGTAGTCGTAGTACGAGATGAAGTACTCGACGGCGTTGTGCGGGAAGAAGCTCTTGAGCTCTCCGTAGAGCTGCGCGGCGAGCGTCTTGTTGTGCGAGAGGACCAGCGCCGGTTTCCCGTGCTGCTTGATGACGTTGGCGACGGTCATCGTCTTGCCCGAGCCGGTGACACCGAGCAGCGTCTGAAAGCGGTCGCCGCGTTCGAGTCCAGCAGTCAACTCGGCGATGGCTTTGGGCTGATCGCCGGCGGGCTGAAACGGAGCCTGAAGGTCGAACTGAGCGGTGCCGGTCGGAGTCGCGGCCATGATCGGGGAATATAACGCCATTCTCGGGATTTGTTCGGTTTCCGGATTCTGACCCGTCTTCGTTGACCTCAACGCCCCCCGCACCCCCGCCCGCGTCCATAGGTGTCGCGACCGGGCCGGCGGCTTCTCGATTCGCCGGCTACGCAATTCCCGTAGCCCTGGCTGCGCTGATCTTCGCGGTGCCTTTCTCCATCGCCGTCGATTCCGCGAGGCATTTCACTGGAGTCGCCATCGACGGGCCGTTTCAGCTCTACAACGCGCTGCGGCGAATTCAGGGCGGCTTTCGGCCGGGGATCGACTTCCAGTTCTTTCACGGCATCGGCATCCCGTTCCTGCACTATCCGCTGTACCTCCTCTTCGGTGGACGTCTCGCCGGATCGGAGCTCGCGCGGCAGCTCGTCAGCACATTCATCTATCCGCTGGTGTTTCTCGTTGTCTTCCGCGCTTTCACGGGTGACTGGCGGCGAACGTGGTGGCTGACGGCGACGGCCCTGGCGGCATCGATCGCCCTGCACCTGACCGCCCTCACGAATCCGTTGAACGGGATGCTCGGCCTCCGTTCGACGATGCCGCTACTCGTTCCAATCGCCTACTATCTCTCGCGCGCACGCCTTCAGCGAACGCTCATCACGGGCCTGTGTCTCGGGGTGGCGCTCGTTCTCAGCACCGAACAAGGCATCGCGGCCGTTCTGGCGTTTTGTATGGTCTCGGTGTTGGCGCTCGTGCGGCCGGGCGATCGTGCGCGTCGGTTCGCCGATGCGGCGGGCACCGCGGCGATCGGCGTCGTCACGTTCCTGCTCCTGGTCTTCCTCGTGGCCGGTCGGGGAACGTTTGGAGTTTTGCGTTACAACTTTCGCGCGGTGCCGTTGGATCAGTACTGGTATTTCGGCGGACCGCCCAACGTGTTCATTTCGTCCTGGTCGCGGCTTCCCGGCATGCTCGTGCACGTGTGGCCGGTGGGTCTCGCGGTGGTGCTCATCGCCGTGGCGGTCGGCGTTTGTCTGAACCGCGTCGCGCGAGCCCGGGACGCTGCAGCGGCCCACCGCGCCGATGCTCTGGCGCTGTTCGCAGTCTATGGACTCGTGTCGTGCGCGTCGCTCCTCGGAATCTTCGCGGCCGCGTACGTGCAACCCTGCTGGCGCGCGCTGATCGTCCTCGGATTGCTCGGCCTCACCGATGTGGGAGATGCCGCCACGATTCGCTCGGGAGCGAACGCACCTGCCGCCGTTCCATTGTGGATGCCAGCGGCGGCGCTGGCCGCCATCGTCTGGCTGGGCGTCGCCACGCCGAGCGCGCTGGGAATTCTCGCATCGACGCCGCGTGTCCTGCGCGACAATCTCATCCGGCCCGCGGAATTCCGCGTCGGCGGGATCTGGCCGGAAACCATGCACGACGGCGAGGCGGTTGTCGCTTCGCGCACCAGTTCAACCGGACAGCTCCCGTCGATCTGGTCCACGTACTCAGGATGGCTCGAGGCGCGATACGGGCTCTTTCATCCATCGTTCGACTACATCATCCACGCGCTGGGCCCCGCCAATCGCGCACAGTATCTCGAGCGGTTTCGGGCGACGACACCTCAGCTGGTTCAGACGGTTCTCCCGAGCTACACGCAGTACGAGCCGTGGATCGAACAAACGAGCTGGGATTTCTACGAGGATCTCCTCAAGCGCTACGCGGTCGTCCAGAAGACTCCGTGGTCGCTGTTCTGGGAACGGCAACCGTCAGACGTGCCGCCGGATCAACTGCTTGGCGAGCCCACGGTGGATTCCGGTACGCAGATCGCCGCGCTTGGCCCGGTCCCGGCGTCTCCCGGAATGCCGGTCACGCTGATGACCGTCGAGGTCGAATACCAGGCGCGAAATCCGTTGGCCCGCATCCCACTCGTCGGTTCGAACCCTCGATTCCTCGTCGGAATCACTGGCGCGCTGCCCCACAACCCGGTGACGCTCGATCCGTACGTGACAAAGGCGCGCTTTCCGCTCGTCGCGGCGCCGAGGGCGACGCCAACGCTCGCCTTTCGGACCTTTTCCTTGCTTCCGGGAGCGTCGCTCGAGGTCCGTCATATCAGGGTCTGGCAGGTCTCCGTGACACGGGCCAACCAGCTGTGGCTTGCCGATCTGGTGAGGCAGCAGTCGGGCCAATAAGGAGCCTCCATTTGATACCTTGAATGGCTCGAGGCAGTCCCTGGGGGTATGCACCTCCGGACCCAAAAGCTCATCGACAACTACGTCGGCGGCGCCGCGATCGCGGTGCTTCGGCCGGCGACGATGCTCCTCGGGAATCTGCTCCGCCGAAACCATGAGCTGACCGTCGGCGACGAGGTGGTGTGGGTGAAGATGCTCGGCGGCGGCAGCCTCGTGCTCGCGATGCCGATGCTGCTCGGATTCCGCCGAGCGTACCCGAACGTCCGAATGGTCCTCGTCACCACGCCGGCGGTGAAGCCGTTCGCCGAGCTGCTCGGCGTATTCGACGAATATCGGGTCATCGACGCGCGTGGCGGTTTCGCGCTCCTCTGGACGTCGCTCGTCACGCTCTTTCGGACGTTCCGCGCGGACTGCATCGTCGACCTCGAGGTTCACAGCCGGCTGACGACCGTGTTCACGACGCTGACGATGGCGCGGAACCGCGTCGCGTTCTGGCTCGATCACATTTTCTGGCGGCGCGGGTTGGCGTCGCATCTCGTGTTCTTCAACCGGTCGTCCGGTTCGTTCTACTTCTATGACCGAATCGGCGACCTGTTCGGCGTGAAGCCCGCGTCGCGCGCGGAATGTGAGCGCGCGCTCGCCGAAGCTACCTGTGGCGTTTCGGCAGGCGCGGCGACGACGTCGAAGGTGCCCGGTCAGGTGTCCGTCGGGTTCGCGTGCTCGGATCTCGCGCACGAGCGGATGCTGTCGCCGGAACAGTGGGTCCGCGCCTTCGGCGAAAATCTTCGCTCCGAACACCGGACGTTCGTGTTCCTCGGCGCGCCGGGCGATCGCGCACGAGGCGACGCGATCATCGACGCATTGGGCGCGGCGTATCCGGCGCTGACGTTCCGAAACGCGTGCGGCGACCTGTCGATCACGCAGTCCGTCGCGACGCTCTTCGAGTCGACCGAATTCTGGGGAATCGACTCCAGTCTCCTGCATCTCGCGCGCACGGCGGGGCTGCGATGCGTCTCGTACTGGGGTCCGACGGATCCCGCGACGCTGACGCGCGAAGCGTGGGGGGGACGTCGACGAACGGCAGTACTACCGCAAGATCGCGTGCTCGCCGTGCGTGCACACGAGCGAGTCGCCGCCGTGCCGCGGCGACAACCGGTGCATCAAGGGGTTGTTCGAGGACGCGGTCGTCTCACCATCCAACTGGACTCCGATGGAGTATCCTCCGCAGCGCACCGCCTACCCGGCGCTTCCGCGAAAGGTGTTGACCGCGGCCTGGCAGAACGTCGGCTTCCTCTGCGTCGCCGTGATGCTGGCGTATTGCCTCGTGCACGCGTTCGACCCGCCGCGCTTGAACTGGGGCGACTCGGCGTCGGACTACAACGTGATGACGTCGGGGCGCAACTTCGCGAAGTACGGATTCCTGCATCTGCGCCTCACGCCGTTCGTCCTCGACCCGGCGTACATGACCAACGCCGACTCGGCGATGGTCTACACGCACTACCCGCAGCTGCCCGATCTGATGAACGGCCTGGAGCGCACGCTGTTCGGATTCACGGATCTCGTTCAATTCCGGCTGGTGGCGCTCGTGTTCTCGTTCACCGCGCTGTTCTTCGTCTACCAGCTCGTCGGCTTCTATTGGTCGCGCCAGGCGGCGCAGCTCACGCTCGCGCTGTGGGTCATCAACCCGCTCTGGATTCAGCACGCCGACTATCTGCACCACGCGCCGTACGCGGCGTTCTTCGGGTTCGGGGCGCTGTATTTCCTCTTCCGGGGTCTGAACGAGGAACGCCGGGGCTTCCTGGTCGCGTCGGGAGCGTTCGTCTTCTTCGTATTCATGGCGTCGTACGACTTCTGGATCTTCGTGCCGCTGTTGTTGGCGATGATGACCTTCGGTCACTACCGGAAGGTCGGTCTCCCGGCGATCCGCGTGTTGGGGGCGCTGGCCGCCTGCGCCGTGGCCGCCCTGCTCGCGAAGTGGGCGACGAACGCGTGGGCGCTGGGTGGCGTCGCCGCGTTCATTCGCGACCTTCGCTTCCAGATGGTCGAGCGCGCGACGAACCAGGCGGTGCGCGTGGCGTACGACCAGGGAATCGGTCTCACGCTGATTGGCCGCGTCGAGCGGTCGTTCACCTTGCTCCTCTTCCCGATCGCCGCGTTTTGGGCGCTCTACCCGACGCTACGGCGGCGCGTCGCGCTGCCGGGCGACGAGGGACGCGCAACCGTGAATCCGGTGCTGATCCTCCTCGCGGCGCTTCCCTTCCTCGCGCTGTTCACCGAGCTGTGGGTCGGACAGTACTACCCGACGTTGCTCGTCCTGCCGTTCTACGCGGTCGGATGCGCGGTGCTCGCGCTCATGATGATCGGCGCGCGCCGCGCGGTCTGGCGCCCGGTGGGTTTCGTTCTCGTCGCCGCGTTGGCCGCGAATTCGATCGCCGAGAACGTGCGGTTCAAGAAGGCGTTTCTGCCGCGCAGCGAAATCGCGTCGCTCAAAAAGGAGCTCGACGCGGTCACGATGCCGGGGCAGCGGATTCTCGTCGACCACGTGTTCGACGCCGCGTATCGCTACTACTTCAACCACAACACGGTCGCGCTGATCCTGAATCCGCCCTGGCACTACGCGGGCGCGCTCAGGTATTACGCGGATCCGAAGCGGCCGGTGGTCGCCCCTCCGAGCGGCGCGGTGTTCGTGCAGCACAAGCACCTCGCCGACCAGCTCTACGACAAGGGCTTCTACTACGTCCTCGGCCGTGAGGGACTCTGGGGTCCCTGGGGAAATCCGGAGCGGTACCACGACGAGATCGACGGCTTCATCGCGATGCGCGATTCCGAGCTCGTCGCGGCCGTCGCGGGGATGGGCGGGCAGAAGATTCAGGAGACCGACTCGTACGTCGTCTGGCGGATCATGCCGCGTCCGGCCACGGACATCGCGGACAGTCCCACGCCGCCGGCCGGAGTCAGAGCCAACTCCGACGGCGACGTGCGCCGCAATCGGTGACACGGGGCCACGCCAGCGGCACGGTGGCCGACGCTGCCGGCCGGCGAGCGAGTCTTACGTGGCCGCGTGAGCACCTTGGAGTGCTCTGCGCGGTCGTCGTGTTCGTGTACTGCGCGATCCACGCGTTCGATCCGCCGCGCCTGAACTGGGGCGATCCGGGCTCGGACTACAACGTGATGACCGCAGGCCGGAACTTCCAGCGTTACGGATTCCTCAAGCTGCACCTGACGCCGCACCTGCTCGACGCGGCGTCGATGACTCCCGCGGACCGGGCGCTGATCTACACGCACTACCCACAGCTTCCCGACTTGGTGAACGGCGTTGAGCGCACCGTGTTCGGGATGTCCGAGCTCGCGCAGTTCCGCCTCGTGGCGCTGTGCTTCTCGTTCGGCGCGCTGTTCTTCGTCTACGCGCTCGTCGCGGCCTACTGGTCGCGGCGGACCGCCGAATGCTCGCTGGCGCTCTGGGTCGTGAATCCGCTCTGGATCCAGCACGCCGACTATTTGCACCATTCGCCGCTGGCGTTCTTCTTCGGCGCCGGAAGCGTGTACTTCCTGTCGCGGCATTTTCGCGCGGACGGTCAGCCGGTGAGATACGCCGTCCTCTCCGGCGTATTTCTCTTTCTGACGTTCCTGTCGTCGTACGACTTCTGGTTTCTGGTGCCACTGCTGCTCGGCGCGGTCACGCTGGGCCACCATCGCCGGCTGAACCTCGCCGGCGTTCGCCTCCTCGCCGCGCTCGGCGTGTGCGCGCTGGCGGCGATCGCGTTCAAGTGGGCGACGAACGCGTGGGCGCTCGGCGGCATACAGGGCTGGCTCGCGGATCTGCGCTACCAGGTGACCGAGCGCTCCACGAACGACGCCGTCAAGACCGCGTACGTCAGCGGCATCGCCCCGACGGCCATCGGCCGAATCGAGCGCTACTTCTCGATCCTGTTCTTCGTCGTGACGGCCGCGTGGCTCGCGGCGGCGCTCTGGCGAACGCGCGTCGAGGCCTGGTTGAAGGCGCGCCTGCCGTCGACGAATCCGCTCGTGGTTCTGGCCGCGACGCTGCCCTTCCTGTGCCTGTTCACGGAGCTGTGGGTCGAGCAGGTCTATCCGACCTTGCTGTTGATTCCGTTCTACGCGATCGCGTGCGGCGCCTTGATCGTCGCCCTCGTCGGGGCGCCGTCGAGAGCGCTGCGGATGGTCGGCGCCGCGCTCTTCGTCGCGCTGATGGCGAACTCACTCGACGAGGACGTCACCTTCAAGAAAGCGTTCTTCGATCTCCAGGCCATCGCCTCACTGAAGGCCGAGCTCGACTCGGTCAGCGTTCCCGGTCAGCACATTCTCGTCAATCACGTGTTCGACGGCGCGTATCGCTACTACTTCAACCGATTCACGATCGCGCTGATCGCGACGCCGCCGAGCCGCATGACCAGCGCGCTCTCGTACTACACGGATCCCGGACGTTCCCCGTCGGCGACGGCGCAGGGCGCGGTGTTCGTGCAGCACAAGCACCTGGCCGACGAGATGTTCGACAAGGGCTATTACTACGTGATCGCGCGGTACCGTCTGTGGCAGCTCTGGGCGAACCCCGGGGAGTATCGCCCGCTGATCGATTCGCTCGTCAACGAGCGGGACGCTCAACTCGAGGCAGCGATCGCCGCCCGAGGGCGCAAGCTCCACGAGACGCCCTACTACACGCTGTGGCATCTCGATCCGGTCGGCACCAGCGCGACCGGCCCCGCCAGCTCGTCAGGCGCCGGCGCGACGAAAGACGAGGCCCATCTCGCCAAAGTTGATGGGCACGGCGAGCGCGGCACCCCCTAGCCACTTCTTCACGCTCGGCGGCGCGCCCGCCTTGTGAAGGAAGTGCGCCACGACCATCTGCGGCGACGCGAACTTGAGCGGAAAGAACTCGCTCCGCAGAGCGAACCCGCGCCGCTCCATGAACTCCACGACGCCCGCGCGAGACCACTGGAATTGGTGATCCGGCAGCTTGTGCGGCCACAGACGTCCCAACAGTCGCTGCGAAAATGAATCGGCGCGCGGCGCGACGAGCAGGATTTCGGCAGCGGCGGAGCTGTTGTCGCACATCCACGCGACAAACGCCGCCGGATCCGGAATGTGCTCGAAGCTGTCCTGGAAGATCCACAGATCGACGGGCTCCGCGAGGCGCGCGGGCAGCCGCTGAACGAGCAAGAACTCCGCGGCGTAGCCGGCGGCCTGGGCGTGCTCGATCGCCGAGTCGTTGGCCTCGAGTGCGACGACGGAGCGGGCTTTCTCGGCGAGCAAGGGCAAGCACGAGCCTCCGCCGAAGCCGACCTCGCACACCCGCTTGCCGGCGAAGTCGACCCGTCCCTTGCGCAGCCAGTGCTCCAGCGTGCGAACCTTGAGCGCGCCGATGCGCGGGTCGTAATGACCTCGCTGCGTCGGGTAGCTCTCGTCGTATGGGACGACCTGGTCGCGCGAGTCGAGGTCCCAGTAGGATTGGCACGCCGGGCACACCAGGCGAAAGGCCCGGCGCGTCGCGCGGTCGAGCGTGTGTTCGCAGAGGAAGGGCGCAGCGGTCACTGGAATGCGTCAGGAGGACGGAGGGTGAACCCGCACTGTGCTCCCTGTAGGACGACGATCCCGGGCCCGTCGTATCAGAAGCCCAGGGCCGGCGGTCGTTCCCTTCGCCTAGTCCGCTCGCACCTCGTGCCACACCGCTGAGAGGCCGCCCGACTGTAGCAACTGCCACGCGCGATCGCTGGGGGTGACACGCATCGCAGGAGTCCACCACTGCACGTGCGGCAGATCGGCGCGGTGCTCGTCCGCATCGCGCTCGACCGAAATGCCATCGCGATCCCAATCGTCGCCCGAGGTGAGCCGCAGCGTCTCGGCGATCGTGCGGAGCGCATCCCAGAACGCCCGCGGCGCCGAGTCTCCTTTCGATTGCGAGACGATGTCCACCGCGAGACCGTACCGGTGCCACGACTTCGACCCGGTGGAAGCACCGGTCACGTTGCCGCGACCGTCATCGTACTCGCGGCCAAATCCGTAGAGCCAGGCCTGGCGTTCGTCCGATCGAAACGCTTCGACAACGACCGGATCGTGGCCGCGCCGCTGCATCTCGGCGATCAGATCGAGAACTTTTTTGGCGAAACGAGGCGCGAGCTTCGCGATGTCGTCGTCGGCTGGCACCTCGGGCGGCGGATCAGGCAAACCATGGCTCATATTCGAGCCACGCGTTTTCTCTCAGAATCCGGTCAGCGCCGAGCCGCCGCCGCGGAGCGCCCTCGCGTCGTCCTCGACGTGCGCGTGGCGGCTACTCGGCGACCACCCGCTCGCGGCGCGCGACCTCGGTAACACCCTTCACGCGCCGTGCCGCGCGGATGATCTTCTCGAGGTGCGCCAGGTTCTCGACCTCGACGAGGAGTGATCCGGTGAGCCGCCCGTCGGTGCTGCGCAGGTCCATGCTCTTGATGTCGGTGCCGGTCGAGCTCACGGCGGCGGCAATGTCGGCGTAGAGCCCGCGACGGTCGTTGCCCTCGAGCGCGAGGCGGATGCCGAAGCGCTCACCCTGCGCCTCCTGCCAGTCGATCTCCAATCGACGCTCGGGCTCGTGCGCGAGGATCAGCAGGTTGGGACAGTCGGCGCGATGGATGCTCACGCCGCGTCCGCGCGTCACGTATCCGACGACGAGGTCACCGGGGACGGGCTGGCAGCACTGGGCATAGCGCACCATGAGCCCGTCCTGGCCCTGGATACGAACGCCCTTCGTCCCGCGCACGCGATCCACGAAGCGGTCGAACACGCTTGGCTTCGGCGGCTCGGTTTCGTGCGCGTCGGGATAGAGATGCCTGAGGGCCAGCGTCACGTTCACGTCGCCCTGACCGATCGACGCCAGGAGATGCGTCGCGTCCGTGAGGCTGAGTGCCTTCGCCGCGGCGAGCATCTGATCGTCGTCGACGCGCGTGAGGCGGCGGCGCTTGATCTCGCGATCGAGCATGTCCTGCCCGAGTTTTTCGGCCGACGACTGCGCTTCGCGCTTGAGGACCTGGCGAATCTTGTGGCGCGCGCGGCCGGTGCGAACGTGCGCAAGCCAATCACGCGTCGGCCGAGCGGTGTTCGACGTGATGATCTCGACCGTCTCCGAGTTGCGCAGCGGCCGGGAGAGCGGCGCGATGCGCCCGTTCACCTTCGCGCCGGCACAATGCAGCCCGATCTCGGTGTGCACGGCGAACGCGAAGTCGAGCGGGGTCGCGCCCTTCGGCAGCTGAATGACGTCGCCCGTCGGCGTGAAGACGAAGATCTCGTCCTGATACAAGTCGAGCTTGAGGAACTCGAGGAACTCGTCGGGCGTCTTGGCGTCCATCTGCAGCTCGAGCACCTGCCGGAACCAGGAGAGGTGCCGATCGAGCTCGTCGCTCTTCGCGTCCTCCTTGTAGCGCCAGTGCGCCGCGATGCCGTAGTCCGCCGTGCGGTGCATGTCGCGCGTGCGGATCTGAACTTCGTAGAGTTGTCGTCCAGGACCGAAAACCGTGGTGTGAAGCGACTGGTAGCCGTTCGACTTGGGCTGCGCGATGTAGTCCTTGATGCGCTCCTGCACCGGCGTCCATCCGTCGTGGATGATGCCGAGCGCGTGGTAGCAGTCGGGCACCGAGTTGACGAGCACGCGGATGGCGAGGAGGTCGTAGATCTCCTCGTACGGCTTCTCGCGCTGCTTCATCTTCTTGTAGATCGACCACAGGTGCTTGGGCCGCCCCGTGACCTCGACGTCCTTGATGCCGGACTGCGTGAGGCGGGCGATGAGCGGCTCGGCCATCTGCTTGATCAAGCGCTTCGCGCTCGCCGCGCTTCTGCGCGACCTTCTTCGCCAGGGCCTTGTACTCGTCGGACTCGATGTGCTTGAACGACAGGTCCTCGAGCTCCCACCGCAGCTTGGCCATACCAAAACGATGGGCGAGCGGCGCGTAGAGGTCGCGCGTTTCCTGCGCGATGCGGACGCGCTTCTCCGGCGGCAGATACTCGAGCGTCCGCATGTTGTGCAGGCGGTCGGCGAGCTTGACGATGATGACGCGCGCGTCCTTGGCGATCGAGAGGAGCAGCTTGCGATAGCTCTCGACCTGCCGCTCCTGCGTCGATCCGCCCGTCGGCAGCTTGGCGATCTTCGTGAGCCCGTCGACGATGTCGGCGATCGGACGCCCGAACTCCTTCTGCACGTCGGCGATCGTGAGCTTGGTGTCTTCGACGACGTCGTGGAGCAGCCCGGCGGCGACGGTCACCGAATCGAGCTGCAGCTCGGCGAGGATCTTCGCGACCTCGACCGAGTGCGTGATGTACGGCTCGCCCGAGTTGCGGCGTTGGCCGCGGTGCGCCTCCTCGCTGAAGCGATAGGCGCGCACGAGCAGTTCGCGATCGAGCTTGTCGTGGAGCGGCGGCTCGTCTTCGCGCCAACCCGGCATCACCTCGCGGACGGTCGCGCTCGCGGCGGTCACAGCAACCCCGCCTCGGCGAAGCTGGTGTAGCGGCCGCGCCCGATGATCACGTGGTCGTGCACGGGAATGTCGAGGAGACGTCCGGCGGCGACGAGCTGTTCGGTGATCGAGCGGTCGTCGGCGGACGGAACCGGGTCGCCGCTCGGATGGTTGTGGACGAGAATCACGGCCGCGGCGCGCTCGGCGATCGCCTCGCGAAAGACTTCGCGCGGGTGCACGAGCGACGACGACAGCAGCCCGCGCGTGATGGTGATATCACGCTCGAGGCGATGCTGCGCGTCCAAAACGGCGACGTGGAACTCTTCCACGGGCAAATCCTCCATGCGCGGCGCGAAGTACTCCACGACGTCGCGCGGTGAGCGGACCGGCGCGCCGTCCTGCCGTCCTTCGAGAGCCATGCGGCGCCCGAGCTCCAACGACGCATGAATCGTCACCGCACGAGCCATTCCCACCCCTGGAATCGTCGTGAGCGCGGCCACCGGTTGACGAGCAATTCGGCGCAGCGCACCTCCGGCGTCGGCAAGGACGGCGTGTCCCAACTGCACCGCCGTCCGGCCTAAGCCGCCCGACCCCATCAGAATCGCGAGCAACTCGGCACTGCTGAGCGCCTGCGCTCCGAGATCGACGAGCCGCTCTCGAGGCCGCTCCGATCGGGGCAACTCTCGAATACTTAATGATTTCCCGGGGTCCTGGCCAGGCATCGGAGGCCGTCATCGAAAAAGTTGACGGCCAAATTGGGCACTTGGCGCCCGGGCACCCTCACCAAATCGGTTCGGGCAGGATCAGGAAAACCGGGGCTTAGACGTGCGCCCCATGGCACTTCTTGTACTTCTTCCCCGAGCCGCACGGACACGGATCGTTGCGGCCGACGTTCGTCCAATCGCCGGTGCCCTGTGGCGGACTCCCCGACAACGAACGGTTTCTTCCCGCGCCGACGATGACCGGATCCTTGCGCGCCGTGACCGGTTTTTCCGCGGGCGCCTCGGCTGGCCCGCTGTCGATCACGGCATCGGTTCCATTGGTCGCCGGCGGCTTGCCGTCGTCCACGGGCACGTCCTCGAGGATGCCGAGCGCGTTGTACCGCTTGGTCGGCTTGGCCTGCGGCGGCGGTGGCGGCGGGGCCGGCGCCTCGAACACGATCTGCACCTTGAGAAAGCGGTCGGCGAAGGTGTTGTAGATGTCGTTCATGAGGTCCACGAACATCGTGTACGCTTCCTGCTTGTACTCGATGAGCGGGTCCTTCTGCCCCCAGCTGCGGTACGTGATCGTGTTGCGGAGCTGGTCGAGATCGTAGAGGTGATCCTTCCACTTCTCGTCCAGCACGTTGAGCATGACGAGCGACAGCAAGCGATCGCCGTAGGGCGTGCCCATCTCGTCGCGAACCGTGTCGAGGCTCGCGAGCTTGGCGTAGAAGGCCTTGCGCGACGCCTCCACCGACGCGTTCACCGCGCCGCTCTGGTCCGTGGGGCGGAGGTCGTGCTTCTCGAATTCCGGAACCTGAAGCAGGTAGTGCATCAGGAGATCCTGGCGGAGCAGGTCGAAATCCCACTGCTCGCCCTCCTGGAACTCCTCGAGGTTCGTCTCGACGCGATGGGTGATCGCCTTCTCGATCATCTTCAGCGCTTCGCCCTTGAGCTCTTCCCCGCCCTCGAGCGCGAACGTGCGCAGCGAATAGATCACCTCGCGCTGCTGATTCATCACGTCGTCGTAGTCGAGCAATCGCTTGCGCGACTGGAAGTGCTGGAGCTCGACGCGTTTCTGCGCGCCCTCGATCGACCTCGTGATGAGCGGGTGCGTGAGGACTTCGCCCTCCTGCGCACCCATCCGGTCCATGAGCGACGCGATGCGCTCGGACCCGAAGAGGCGCATCAGGTCGTCTTCGAGCGACAGGAAGAACTGCGAAGCGCCCGGGTCGCCCTGACGGCCCGAACGACCGCGCAGCTGACGATCGATGCGGCGCGACTCGTGGCGTTCCGAACCGATGATGTGGAGACCGCCGTCCTCGATGACGTCGATCTCCTTGCCCTCGGGATCTTTGATCTTCGACGGCTTCGACTGCGTGACGCCGGGACCGAGTTTGATGTCGGTTCCGCGGCCGGCCATGTTGGTCGCGATCGTCACTCCAGCGGTCTGTCCGGCGAGCGCCACGATCTCCGCTTCGCGCTGGTGGTACTTCGCGTTGAGGACGTTGTGCGTGAGCCCGCCGCGGCTGAAGAGCTTGGACAGCGTCTCGGACGCTTCGACGCTCGTCGTGCCGATCAGCACCGGGAAGCCGAGGTCGTGCAACCGGCGCGTCTCCTCGACGATCGCGTTGTACTTCTCGCGGCGCGTCTTGTAGACGAGGTCGTGGCGGTCGTCGCGGACCATCGGCTTGTTGGTCGGGATGACCGAGACTTCGAGCTTGTAGATCTGGTAGAACTCCGTCTCTTCCGTCTCGGCCGTGCCGGTCATGCCGGCCAGCTTGTCGTACATGCGGAAGTAGTTCTGAATCGTGATCGTGGCGAGGGTCTGCGTCTCGCCCTTCACCGTTACGCCTTCCTTCGCCTCGACCGCCTGGTGCAACCCCTCCGACCAGCGGCGTCCGGGCATCGTGCGGCCCGTGAACTCGTCGACGATCAACACTTCGCCGTCCTGCACGACGTAGTTCACGTCGCGCTCGAACAGCGCGTGCGCGCGGAGGAGCTGGTGGACGATGTTCAGCCGCTCGGCCGTCTGCGCGTACGCGATCTCGACCTTTTGCCGCTCCGCGAGCCGCTGCTCGGGGGTCATCGAGTGGTCGTGGTCGAGACGGCCGATGTCCAACGCGAGGTCCGGGAGCACGAACGACTCGTGCTCGGTCGGCGACATGAAGGCCACGCCTTCGTCGGTCAGGTGCACCGACTGTCCCTTTTCGTCGAGGACGAAGAGCAGGTCGTTCTCGATGTCGCGGTATTGCTGCTTCGACGCCGGAAGCCGGCGGTCGGCGATGTGATCCAGCTCCTGCTTCTGCACGAGCTGTTTGTTCCCCGGCTCCTGCAGCTGCTTCATGAGGCGCTTGTTCTTCGGGCTTCCGAGCTGCGCCTTGTACAGACGGAGCGCCGCCGACGCGGTGTCCCCCTTCGACATGTCGCGTTCGGCTTCGCCGACCAGCGAGTTGACCAGCTCCGTCTGACGACGGAACAACCGCGCGACGGACGCGTTGTGCTCGAAGTACATCGCGTCGTTCTCATTCCCGACCGGGCCCGAGATGATGAGCGGCGTGCGCGCCTCGTCGATCAGCACCGAGTCCACTTCGTCGACGATCGCGTAGACGTGCGAGCGCTGCACGCGCTGCTCGAGCGACACGACCATGTTGTCGCGCAGATAGTCGAACCCGAACTCGTTGTTCGTGCCGTACGTGATGTCGGCCGCGTACGCCGCGCGGCGATCCGGCGTCCCCGGCTCGGTGTCATCCAGACAGGCGACCGTCAGCCCCAGGTAGCTGTACAGGTGCCCCATCCACTGCGAGTCGCGGCGGGCGAGGTACGAGTTGACGGTGACGAGGTGCGCCCCTTTCCCGGGGAGCGCATTCAGAAAGAGCGGCAGCGTCGCGACGAGCGTCTTGCCCTCGCCCGTGGCCATTTCGCCGATCTTGCCGAAGTGCAGCTGGATGCCGCCCATGAGCTGCACGTCGTAGTGCACCATGTCCCACGTCATCTCGTGGCCGGTGACGACGAGAGTCGTTCCGAGCAGACGACGCGCGCCCTCGCGCACGGTGGCGAACGCCTCCGGGAGAATCTCGTCGAGAACCTCGGCGATCGCTTCGCGGAGCTTTCCCTCGGCGCCGCCGCGTCCGTCAGCACCGCTCAGCTCCGCGTCGATGCGCTCGCGCTCCACAGGGTCAGCGGCTACACGCTTCCGCTCGCGGAGGTCGGCGACATTGGCCTCGAGCTCCTGCGTCCGCTCGCGAATGATGCCGCGCAGCTTCGCCGTCTGCCCGCGCAGCTCCTCTTCGGAGACGTCGTGCAGCCGAGCGTACTCGGCGTTGATCTCGTCAACGACCGGCTGGATCTTCCTGCGTTCGCGTTCGTGCCGCGTTCCGAAGACGGCGCCGATGACTGACTTGAGCATGCGGTCCTCTATTGGTACAGACGCTCGGCCGCGATAAATGCGGCGACGGCGTCCGGCACGAACCCTCGAATCGACTTGCCTTCCCGCACCCGGCGACGCACCTCGGTAGACGAGATGTCGATCCGCCGCGTTTCCAGCGACTTCGGCGCGCCTGGAATCGCCGCCAGATTGGCCGCGTCGCCCGCCCGGACCATCACGACGATCGTGGCGAGCGCCGTAACACGCTCCGGCGCGCGCCATTTGGCGAACGAGTGCGTGACGTCGGCGCCGACGAGCCAGAAGAGCTCCGCTCCGGGCCACCGTCCGCCCAGCGCCGCCAGCGTGTCAACCGTGTAAGATAACCCGCCACGGTCGATCTCGATCGAGTCGACCTCGAAGCGCGGATCACCATCGACGAGCAACCGTGTCATCGCCAGTCGCTGCGCCGCCGTTGCCTCGGTGAGTCCGGCCTTGAGAGGCTGCGAAGCCGCGGGAATGAACACGAGTCGATCGAGAGACAGAGCGTCGAAAACATCGCCGGCGGCCAGGAGGTGGCCGTTGTGCGGAGGATCAAAGCTCCCTCCGAGGAGCCCGATCCGCACCGGTCAGCGCTCAGTTGGCGACGGGGACGGCGGGGGGGGCTTCACGGCCGCCGTCTGCCCCGAGTCCGCCCGCGCGGTGGGCGCGTTTGGAATTCCCTTGCACGTCTCCAGGGCATGCGGGTCGTTCGGGTAGCGCTGCCGGACCTGCGTGCACATGTCGCTGGCGTCGTCCTTGTATTTCACGTCCTTGTATACGTCCACCAAGCGAAGCGCCGCGTCGTACGCCTTCGGCGTGTTCGCGTACTTGGTGAGGATGTCCTTGAGATAGATGATGGCCGAGTACGGATCCTTGCGCCGGATGTAGTACATCCCGGCGTCGTAATCCTTGATCGCGAACCAATTCTCCAGCTCGGCGATCTCCTTCTGCGCGACGGCCACGAGAGGCGACGTCGGATAGAGACCGATGAGCGTGTTGTACGAGGCGAGCGACGTCTCGCCGTACGTCGGGTCGAGCTGGGGCTTCCGCCACATTCGGCGATACGAACGCGCCGTCTCGAGGGCGGCGTCGTCGGCGAGCGAGTCTTCCGGAAATGTCTGCACGAGGCGGTCGTAGCTCTGAGCCGCCAACAGGTGCTCGTCCATGCGGTCGTGCGCGGACGCCAGATACCAGTACGACCGCGGCAGCAGGGTGTCGCGGGGCGGCAGGTCCGTCGTCAGCTTCTCGAACCCGGCGACCGCATCGTCCCAATGGTGCCGGTCATACGCGCGCAACGAGGCGGTGTAAAGCGCCTCGTTCGTCGTGAAGTTCTTGAGCTGAAATTCCGGCCGGCACGCCGCAACGCCAACCAACACGACCAGCGCCGCGACGAGTCTGCGAGGGAATCGGTGCATATCCGGCTGGTACCCCGGGAGTGTGGCATCGGTTCGGACGCGAACCTGTAAAGCTAACCGGCAAGCCCCGTGCGGGTGTGCTCCCGGTCTCGCCCGAACCCGGCGGCTATCCGCCGTTCTTGAACTCCCGGATCCAGTCCATGACGTCCACCGTGGCCTCCCAGCCAAGCTCGTCGCGGGCACGCGTCGGATCGTCGGCCACGTCGTGGCGCCCGGAGTATCCGTCGACCATCGTGATCGGGCCGCCGAAGGCCTTGGCGATGTCCAGGACGCTGTACGACTTGGCGGCCCGGAGCGCGTATCCGTCGCCATGTCCCTGTTCGCCAACCAGGACGATGCCTCGCGCGAGGTCGCGGACGAACGTGAACGCGCGTCGCTGGGTTCCGGGCGAAACGATCTCGAGCGGCTTGCCGGCGCGATGGAGCTCCTGAAATCGGGCGATGAGCGTGGCATACCGGCCGGTGCCGACTTCTCGCGGGCCGAACGCGTTGTAGAAATAGCAGATCGCGTAGTCGAGGTCGAACCATCGCCCGTAGTCGTTGATGAGGTCGACGTTCGTCGCCTTGGTGAACGAATAGGGGTTCTGATGCCGCCCGTCACCCTCGATGGCGAACTTGGTGCTCGACGCCGAGTACACCAGCTTGCCGACGCCGCGCTGCCGGCAGAATTCGGCGACCGCGAACGTCCCGACGATGTTGTAATCGTAGACCGTCGCCACGTCGTCGAAGCTGGTCGCGATGCGCGCGTACTCGCCGAGGTGGTAGACGACGTCCGGCGTTTCGGGCACGAGGCGGGCGATCTCCTTCGTGTGGCCGTCACGATACTCCGCCCCGGCGACGTGGTTCTCGCGCGTTCCCGTCGAGTAGTTGTCGAGCGAGATGACACGGTTGTCCGTATCAGCCGCGAGCAGTTCGACGACATGCGAGCCGACGTGACCCGCGCCGCCCGTGACGAGGATCGTCCGCGCGGTCATGGCATTCGCGCGGGGCCGAAGCGTGTCACGCGATCGCCCGGCGCCCGATCGAGTAGTACTGGAACCCGAGCTCCGCCATTCGATGGAGCGGATAGAGGTTCCGCCCGTCCACGATGATGGGCCGCTTGAGCACCTGTTTGATGCGCGCGAAATCCGGGTGGCGGTACTCGTTCCAATCGGTCACGACGGCCAGCGCGTCGGCGCCGGTCGCCGCCTGATAGCCGGACGCCGCGAACTCGACGCGCGATCCCAGCCGCCGCGCCGCCTCGTCCATCGCGACGGGATCGTGCGCGACGACCGTCGCCCCGGCGGCGAGAAGCTCCTCGATGAGCGTCAGCGCGGGAGCCTCGCGCATGTCGTCGGTGTTCGGTTTGAACGCCAATCCCCACACCGCGACGCGCGTCCCCGCGACGCTGCCGCCAAGCGCTGTGGTCAGCTTCGCGAACATGCGGTGCTTCTGATCGTCGTTGACCGCCTCGACCGCTTCGAGAATGCGCAGGCACGTCTCCTCGTCGCGGGCGGTCTTCACGAGCGCCTTCACGTCCTTGGGGAAGCACGAGCCGCCGTACCCCGGGCCCGGAAACAGAAACGCCGATCCGATGCGTTCGTCGCTCCCGATGCCCTTGCGCACGACGTCCACGTTCGCGCCGACGCGCTCGCAGAGCTCGGCGATGTCGTTCATGAACGAGATGCGAGTCGCGAGCATGGCGTTCGCCGCGTACTTCGTCATCTCGGCGGACGGGAGATCCATGAAGATGATCGGCCGCCCCGTGCGGACGAACGGCGCGTAGAGCTCGGCCATCACGCTGCGCGCGTGATCCGTCTCGGCGCCGAGCACGACACGGTCGGGCTTCATGAAGTCGTCGACGGCCGCGCCTTCCTTGAGAAACTCGGGGTTGCTGACGACGTGAAACGGAAAGCGGGCGTGGCGGCCGACGGCCTCGGAGACCTTCGCCGCCGTCCCGACGGGCACCGTCGACTTCGTGACGACGACGGTCTCGCGCGCCATGCTGCGGCCGATCGTCTCGGCGACGTTCAGCACGTAACGCAGGTCGGCGGAGCCGTCTTCGTCCGGCGGCGTTCCGACGGCGATGAACACGACTTCGGCGCCCGCGATCGCGGCGCTCACGTCGGTGGTGAACGACAGCCGCCGGGCCGATTGGTTGCGTGCGACGAGGTGATCGAGGCCCGGTTCGTAGATGGGCAGGACGTTCTTGAGCAGCCCCTCGATCTTGGCGGCGTCGACGTCCGCGCCGGTCACCTGATTGCCGGTTTCCGACAGGCACGCCCCGACCACGAGGCCGACGTAGCCCGTTCCGACGACCGCGATGTTCATTTCAGCGGACCCTCATTGGCCGGCTCCGTTCGAGCGTGCCGAAAGCGACACCACGCGTGCCTTCGAGGTGGTGAGGCTCGCGGTCACGTTGCGCGAATCGATGATGAGCGACGCGTTGTCCATCACCATCTGGTAGTCCACGCCGCGGTGGTCGGTGACGATGACGACGGCGTCCGCCGCCGCGACCCGGTCCTTCGTGAGGGCGACCCCTTTGCGGACGTGCCCGTCCTCCCGCACACTGTCGATGTGCGGGTCGTGAAACTCGACGGATGCGCCCTGCTCTTCGAGCAGGCGGATCACGTCGAGGGCCGGACTCTCGCGGACGTCGTCGATGTCTCGCTTGTACGCGACGCCCAGGACCAGGACGCGGCTGCCGTTGACCGGTTTGCGGTCCACATTGAGCGCCCTGCGAGACCTTCTCGACGACGAAGGCGGGCATCTGGCTGTTGATCTCGCTCGCCAGGTCGATGAAGCGCGTCTTGTAGTTCAGGGTGCGCATCTTCCACGCGAGATAGTGGGGATCGAGGGGGATGCAGTGTCCGCCGATCCCGGGCCCCGGCGTGAATTTCATGAACCCGAACGGCTTCGTCGCCGCGGCCTCGATCACTTCCCAGACGTCGACGCCGAGCTTGTCGCACACGATGGCCATCTCGTTCACGAGGCCGATGTTCACCGAGCGGAAGGTGTTCTCGAGAAGCTTGGTGAGCTCCGCGGCCTCCGGCGACGACACGCGCACCGTGGTGTCGATGCAGCTCGTGTACAGCGCCATCGCGAGCTCGGTGCAGTTCGGCGTGATGCCCCCGACGACTTTGGGCGTGTTCTTCGTTTGGTAGACGGGGTTTCCGGGGTCCACCCGCTCCGGGCTGAACGCCACGAAGACGTCCTCGCCCACCACGAATCCCTTCGCCTCGAGCGCGGGCATGAGGATCTCACGCGTGGTGCCCGGATACGTCGTGCTCTCGAGCACGACGAGCGTTCCCTTTCGAGCCTGTCGCGTCGCCGTCTCGGCGGCGGAGATCACGTAGCTCATATCGGGATCGCGCGTCTTGCTCAGCGGCGTCGGAACCGCGATGGAGATCGCCTCCGTTTCGGCGAGGCGGGCCTCGTCGGTCGTCGCCTGGAATTTGCCGCTCTTGACGAGCGCCGCGACGTCCGCGGCGGCGACGTCCTGGATGTGCGACTCGCCGCGCATGAGCAGCGCGACGACTCGTTCGCTGACGTCGAACCCGACCACCCGAAAGCCTGCTTTCGCGAATTCGACCGCGAGCGGCAGACCGACGTACCCGAGGCCGATCACGCCGACGACGGCGCTCCGATCCTCGATCTTCGCGAGAAGACGATCCTTCGTGGTCGACTCAGCGGCCATAGAACTCTCTGATGGTGGCGATGACCTCGTCCTGCTGCGCGCGCGTCAACTCGGGATAGATCGGCAGCGACAGCACCTCGTTCGCGGCGCGCTCGGACTCCGGGCACGCGCCCTTCTTGTAGCCGAGGTACTCGAAGCACGGTTGCAGGTGGAGAGGCAGCGGGTAGTAGATCGCGTTGCCGATGCCGCGCTCCTTGAGAAAGCTCTGAAGCGCTTCCCGGCGGTCGGCGCGAATCGTGTACTGGTTGAAGATCGACTCGTTGGCGGGATCGACGATCGGCGTGACCACGCCGTCGATGCCGCGCAGCGTCTCGTCGTAGTACGCGGCGTTGTTGCGCCGCTTGGCGCTCCACGCCTCGAGGTGGGGCAGCTTGGCGCTCAGGATGGCCGCCTGGAGCGCGTCGAGGCGGCTGTTGAACCCGACCTCGTCGTGGAAATACATCTTCGCGCCGCCGTGCATGCGGAGACGCTTGAGACGCGAAGCGATCGCTTCGTCCTGCGTCACCATCATTCCGCCGTCGCCGAACGCGCCGAGGTTCTTGGACGGGAAGAAGCTGAAGGTGCCGATGGTCGCGACCTCGCCGGCCATCCGCCATTCGCCGTCGATGGACCGCCGCGCGCCAATGGTCTGCGCCGCGTCTTCGATGACCGGGACGCCCCGCATCGCCGTCATCACGCGTTCGATCGGCGCCATCTGACCGAACAGGTCGACCGGCATCACGGCCTTGGTGCGCGACGTGCGGGCGGCGGCCGCGGCTTCGGGCAGGATGTTGAACGTGTCGGGGTCGATGTCCACGAACACCGGCCGGCCGCCGGCGTTGTGAATCGTGCCCGCGGTGGCGAAAAAAGTGAACGGCGTGGTGATGACCTCGTCGCCCGGACCGACGTCCAGGGCGCGCAAGGCCAGCAGGAGCGCGTCGGTGCCGCTCGCGCATCCGACGGCGTACTTCGTGTGCGACAGGGCGGCAACCTCGCGCTCGAGTCGCTCGACCGGCGCGCCCAGAATGAACAGCTGCGATTCGACGATGCCCGCGATCGCCTGGCTGATCTCGTCGCGAATCGTCTCGTGCTGCGCCCGCAAATCCAGCAGTGGAACCGGCATGACTTCCAGCGTGAAGTGTTCGAAAGAATCAGGACCAGACTTGAAGGATCACGGGGGCGGCGGCCTCAGTCAACGAACGCCCGCGCTCTCGTCCCGTCGGGGGATCAGCACCTCGCGCATCATGCGGTCGGATTCGTAGATCCCCAGGATCAACTCGAGCGACTTGCGCCCCGCGCGTCCGTCCGTCTCCGGGCGCGCCTCGCCGCGCAGCACCGCGAGCACGTTGCGGTAGTATCCCTCGTGCCCGAAGCCGTACACGTTCGGCGGATTGGTGCTCGACGACTCGACGAGCTTGTCGTCGGGGTCGGCGTCGGCGAAGTCCCAGTGCTCGATCTTGTTCACGGCAGTGCCGCCGATCTTTACCGATCCGCGCTCGCCGAGGATCGTGATCGAACCCTCGAGGTTCCTCGGGTAGGTCAGCACGTTCACTTCGATGACACCAAGGGCGCCGGAGCGGAACTTGAGAATCGCGATGCCGGAGTCCTCGGCCTCGATCCGCCGCGCTTGCGTCGCCGTCTTCGCCATCACGCTCTCGACGGGGCCCACGAGCCACTGAATCAAGTCGACGTAGTGCGACGCCTGATTCATGATCGCGCCGCCGTCGAACTCCCACGTGCCGCGCCATGGCTCGGCGTCGTAATACTCCTGCGGGCGCTGCCAGCGCACCGTCACGTTCGCGAGGTAGATGCGGCCGAAGCGCTCCTTGTCGATGGCGCGCTTGACCAACTGAATCGGCGGATTGAGGCGATTCTGCTTGACGACGAAGAGCTGGACGCCGGCCGCCTCGCAGGCGCGCATCAGGCTGTCGGCCTGCGCGAGCGACAGCGCCATCGGCTTCTCGCTCACCACGTGCTTGCCGGCGCGCGCCACGACCGCGCCCTGCGCGGCGTGCAAGCCGGACGGGGTGCAGATCGACACGAGGTCGATCTCGGGCCCGGACGTCTTCAGCATTTCGTCGAGCGTTCTGTACCACGGGACGCCTAGCGCTTCCCCGGCGCTTTGCGCGCGCGCGGCGTCGATGTCGCACACGGCGGTCACCGACAGGCCGTCGACCTTCTTCAGCGCCTCGAAGTGGGTCTTGCTGATGCGGCCGCATCCGACCAACGCGACGCGGAAAGATCGTGCAGACAGGTCGTCTTCGGTCATTTGCGGGCCTCCGCCCCTCCCCTTCCCTCGGATCCCACCGGTGTTCCTCGGGCGATCTCGCGGATGCCGCCGTCGCCGACTCGTTCGTACGTCGTCCCGCACGCCGCGCAACGGCCCTCGCCGCGGTCGGAGAGCCGCTCGCCGCACTGGCACATCCAGCCGATGCGCCGGGCCGGCACGCCGGCCATGAGCGCGTACGGCTGCACGTCCTTCGTCACGACGGCACCGGCTCCGACGAACGCGTACTCGCCGAGCGTGACGCCGCAGACGATCGTCGCGTTGGCGCCGATCGACGCGCCGCGGCGTACGAGCGTACGCCGATATTCGTCGCGCCGCGGCACATGGCTCCGCGGATTCATCACGTTCGTGAACACCATCGACGGGCCGCAGAACACGTCGTCCTCCAACTCCACGCCCTCGTAGATCGACACGTTGTTCTGGATCTTGCAGTTTCGTCCCAATCGCGTCCCGTTCATCACGACGACATTCTGGCCCAGGCTGCAGCGTTCGCCGATCACCGCGCCGGGCATGACGTGACAGAAGTGCCAGATCTTGGTCCCGGCGCCGACGACCGCCCCTTGGTCCACGTAGGCCGACTCGTGGATGAAAACCCCTTCACCGATCACGCGCTCGCTCCTGTCGCCACGCCGGGGGTCGCGGGCGCATCGGACAGCAACGCTTGCCATTCCTGGAGCGACTGCACGCGAGGCCGGCGCGACCGAAGCGAGAGAATCGCGTCGGAAGCGGCGTTGGCGGCGGACATCGTCGTCGTGTAGGACACGCGGTTCACGATCGCCGCCTGGCGAAGCAGATAGTCGTCCTGCTGGGCGTGCTTTCCCATAGGAGTATTGACGAGCAACTGGACATCCCGATTCACAATCATGTCGAGGCAGTTGGGGCGTCCCTCGTGGACCTTGAACACGCGTTGCGCGGGAATTCCTCGGGCTCGCAAATATGCCGCCGTCCCCGACGTGGCCATGATCTCGAACCCCATCTCGTGGAATCGTCGCGCGATGGGCGTCACGGTCGGCTTGTCCGAATCGATCACCGTGATCAGCACGACTCCCTCGAGCGGCAGCCCGTTCGAGGCCGCGAGCTGCGCTTTCGCAAACGCCGAGCCGAACGAGTCGGCGATGCCCATCACCTCTCCGGTCGAGCGCATCTCGGGCCCGAGCACCGGATCGGTGCCGGCGAATTTATTGAACGGGAAGACGGCCTCCTTCACCGAGACGTAGGGCGGCACGATCTCCTCCGTGAACCCGATCTCGTCGAGCGTCTCGCCGACCATGACGCGCGCCGCGAGCGACGCGAGCGGAACGCCGATCGCCTTCGACACGAACGGAATCGTCCGGCTGGCGCGCGGGTTCACCTCGAGCACGTACACGACCCCGTTCTTGATCGCGTACTGCACGTTGATCAACCCCACGACGCCGAGCGCCATCGCCAGCGAGACGGTCTGCTCGCGCATCGCCTGGAGGTCGGTCTCGCCGACGAGATAGGGCGGCAGCACGCACGCCGAGTCGCCGGAGTGGATGCCGGCATCCTCGATGTGCTGCATGATCCCGCCGATCACGACGCGCGTGCCGTCGCAGATCGCGTCGACGTCGCACTCGAACGCGTCCTCGAGGAAGCGGTCGATGAGGACGGGCCGCTCTTCCGATACGCGCGCCGCCTTCACGAAATACTCCTGCAGCGACGCCGGATCGTACACGATCTGCATCGCGCGTCCGCCCAACACGTACGACGGCCGCACCAATACGGGATAGCCGATCGCCTCGGCGGCGGCGAGCGCCTCCTCGACGCTGGTCGCCGTGCCGTTCGCCGGCTGCTCGAGGCCGAGCTCGCGCGCGATCTTCTCGAATCGCCGGCGGTCCTCGGCCATGTCGATCGCGTCGGGCGACGTGCCGAGGATCGGGACGCCGGCGGCTTCGAGGTCGCGCGTCAGTTTGAGCGGCGTCTGCCCGCCGAGCTGCACGATCACGCCTTCGGGCTGTTCACGAGAAACGATCTCGAGCACGTCCTCGAGCGTGAGTGGCTCGAAGTAGAGCTTGTCCGAGGTGTCGAAGTCGGTGGAGACGGTCTCCGGATTCGAGTTGATCATGATCGTCTCGAATCCACGCTGGCGAAGCGCCATCACCGCGCGTACGCAGCAGTAGTCGAACTCCACGCCCTGCCCGATTCGATTCGGCCCGCTGCCGAGGATCACGACCGAGCGCCGTCCGGAACGCGGCGCTTCCGATTCCTCGTCGTACGAGCCGTAGAGGTACGGCGTCGCCGACGGAAATTCGCCGGCGCACGTGTCCACCATCTTATACGCCGGGCGCACTCCGTGCGCCCATCTTCGCTCGCGCGTTTCCCGTTCGGTTTCGTCGCGCAACACGGCGAGTTGCCGGTCGGAGAAACCCATGCGCTTCATGCGGCGTATGTCGGACTCGGTCACCTCGACGAGGGACGCATACACACGCTCGGCGTCGATCAGCTCTCGCAGCTGGTGGAGGAACCACGGATCGATCGCCGTCAGGTCGTACACGTCGTCGACGCTCAGCCCGCGCTCCAAGGCGCGCTTCACCTGGAAGATGCGCTCGGGCGTCGGCTGGCGGAGTGCTCCGCGGAGCGCCTCGACCGTGTCGTCGGGCAAACGATCGTCCTGCGGCCGCGCCGCGGTCGTCCACCCGGAGCGCCCCGTCTCCAGCGCGCGCAGACCCTTCTGAAACGCTTCCTTGAACGTGCGGCCGATCGCCATCGCCTCGCCGACGGACTTCATCTGCGTCGTGAGATACGGGCTCGCCGACGGGAATTTCTCGAAGGCGAACCGCGGAATCTTCACCACGACGTAGTCGAGCACCGGCTCGAACGACGCGGGCGTCGTCTTCGTGATGTCGTTCGGGATCTCGTCGAGGCGGTAGCCCACGGCGAGCTTGGCGCCGATCCGCGCGATCGGGAACCCTGTCGCCTTGGACGCGAGCGCAGACGACCGCGACACGCGCGGATTCATCTCGATGACGAGCATCTCGCCGTCGCGCGGATTCACGGCAAATTGGATATTGCAGCCGCCGGCGTCGACGCCGACTTCCCGGATGATGGCGACGGCCGCGTCGCGCATCACCTGATACTCCCGATCGGTGAGCGTCATCGCCGGCGCGACCGTGATCGAGTCGCCCGTGTGCACGCCCATCGGGTCGAGATTCTCGATCGAGCAGACGATGACCACGTTGTCTTCGTGGTCGCGCATCACCTCGAGCTCGAACTCCTTCCAGCCGATCACGCTGCGCTCGACGAGCACCTGGTGCGTCGGCGAGAGATCGAGCCCGTTGCGCACGATCTGCTCGAACTCGTCGCGGTTGTAGGCGATCCCGCCGCCCGTGCCGCCGAGGGTGAACGAGGGTCGAATGATCGCGGGAAATCCGGTGACGTCGAGAATCGCTTCGGCCTCGTCGAAGCTCTCGGCGATGCCGCCGGCGGCGACGGCGAGCCCGATCCGATGCATCGCTTCGGAGAACAGCTTGCGATCTTCGGCGATGGCAATCGCTTCGGCGGTCGCGCCAATCAATTCGACGCCGTACTTCTCGAGCGCGCCGGATTGTGCCAGCGCCATCGAGACGTTGAGGGCCGTCTGGCCGCCCATCGTCGGGAGAATCGCGTCCGGCCGCTCCTTCTCGAGGATCAGCTCGACGAACTCCGGCGTCACCGGCTCGATGTACGTCCGATCCGCGAACTCGGGATCGGTCATGATCGTGGCCGGGTTGGAGTTGATGAGAATGACCTCGTAGCCCTCTTCCTTGAGCGCTTTGGTCGCCTGCGTCCCCGAGTAATCGAACTCGGCGGCTTGCCCGATGATGATCGGGCCCGAGCCGATCACGAGGATTCGGTGCAGGTCAGTTCTGCGCGGCATGTGCGGTGACCGGGGCGGAGCCGTGAGTGCGGAGCAAGTCGTCGATGATGTCGAGGTGCGTCTTGCGGGGCGCCCAGCCGGTCTCGCGCGCCAGCTTCGCAGGCGAACCGATGAGCGTCGGGATGTCGGTTGCGCGCACGAGCGCGGCGTCAGTCGAAATGTCGGCGCGCACGCCCGCTCGGTGCAAGACGTCGGTGGCCAGTTGCCGCGCCGTCACGCCGCGTCCGCTCGCCACGTTGTACGCCTCGCCCGGCCGTCCGCGCTCGGCGAGCGACAGGTAGGCGTCGACGACGTCATCCACGTGCACGTAGTCGCGCGTCACGTCGTTTCCCAACGCGAGGCGAGGCGCGGCGCCGGCGGCGATGTCGCGCACGCGTGCGACGAGCGACGGAAGCAGATATTGCGCGCCGTGGCCGATCCCGGAGTGGTTGAAGCTTCGCACGCAAACGACTCGGACGCCGGTCGCGCGAAAGATCTGCAACGCGATCGTCTCCTGCGCCGCCTTCGACGCGCCGTACGTGCTGACGGGCCGCTGCTCGGCTGATTCGTCGAGCGGCATCTCGGACTCGTCGTGCCGTCCGTACTGAACTCCGCTGCCGACGATCAGCACCACGGGGTCCAGGGTGCCCGCCGCGCGCCGACGTGCCACCGACGAGAGCAGGCGCACCGCGCCGAGCGCGTTCACGTCGTAGGCAGCCGTGGGCGTCCGATCCGCGTCCGGCGGAAAGCTCACGCCGGCCAGGTGAAACACGACGTCCGGTTTGCTCGCCTCGATCGCGGCGTCCAGCGCATCGCCGTCGAGAACGTCGGCCGCGAACCAGCGCGTCGCCCCGCGCTCGTCGGCCGTGAGAATCGGCGGCCCGGCGAAGGCGTCACCAAGCCCCGCGAGGTCGACGCCGTCGCCGCGCCGCAAGAGCGATCGTGCCAGCCACTGACCGACGAACCCGGCCCCGCCGGTCAGCAGTGCTCTCATCTAGCCCCGTGCCTCGTATCGACGGAGGTCCGCGTCGACCATCATGCGCACGAGCTCGTCGAAGGTAACGGTCGGCGACCAGCCGAGCTTCTTCGCGGCCTTCGACCCATCGGCGACGAGCAGATCGACCTCGGCCGGCCGGATGAAGCGCGGATCCTGAACGACGTACTGCTTGTAGTCGAGACCGACCGCGCCGAACGCGGCCTCGCACAGGTCACGGACCGAACACGTGTGGCCGGTTCCGATCACGTAGTCATCGGGCTCGTCCTGCTGGAGCATGCGCCACATGGCCTCGACGTAGTCGCCGGCGAAGCCCCAGTCGCGGCGAGAGTCGAGGTTGCCGAGCCGCAGCTCCTTCGCGAGTCCGAGCTTGATGCGCGCCGCGGCGTCGGTGACCTTGCGCGTGACGAATTCCAGGCCGCGCCGCGGGCTTTCGTGGTTGAACAGGATCCCCGATACCGCGTAGAGGCCGAAGCTCTCGCGATAGTTCACCGTGATCCAATGCCCGTACACCTTCGCCACGCCGTACGGGCTGCGCGGATAGAACGGCGTCGTCTCGCGCTGCGGCGACTCGACGACCTTGCCGAACATCTCGCTCGAGCTGGCCTGGTAGAATCGCGACTTGGGCGCCGCCTTCTTCATCGCCTCGAGCATGCGCGTCACGCCGAGCGCGGTGAACTCACCGGTGAGCACGGGCTGCGACCACGACGTCTGCACGAAGGACTGCGCCGCGAGATTGTAGATCTCGTCCGGTTTGTGTTCGGCGACGACGTCCGTGAGCGACGTCTGATCCAGGAGATCCGCCGACGCCAGCTCGAGGCGGTCAACCAGATGCGCGATGCGCTCGTACGGCGTCGTCGAACTGCGACGGACCACGCCAACCACTCGATAGCCTTTGGCGAGCAGCAGCTCGGCGAGGTACGAGCCGTCCTGGCCCGTGACGCCGGTGATCAGAGCGGTTGGCATGTGGGACGCGTGCGGGGACGCAGTGCGGAGACGGGGTGCGGAGAACTGGGACGAGTGCGGCGACGGAACGCGCCGCACTGCCAAGTCGAATATCTAAAAAAGGGGAGCTTCGAAAGCTCCCCTTCTTGCTGCCGGTGCGGTGTCGGGACATCGAGTTAGGCAACGGCCTGTCCGCGAGGCGCCCGTTTGATCTTGCCGGCGGCCAGGCACCGCGTGCAGACCTTCACCTTCTGAATCTTGCCGTCGACCATCGTGCGGACGACCTGCAGGTTCGGCTTCCACGTGCGGCGCGTCTTGTTGTTGGCGTGCGACACGTTGTTGCCGAACGCGACGCCCTTGCCGCAGGTGAAGCACTTGTGGCGTTGAATGGCCATTGGTCTAGCTCTCCTTCGCGGCCGGCATGAGCTCGATGCGCGCCATCTCGGCGCCGTCGCCCTTGCGGTGACCGGTCTTCAGAATGCGCGTATAGCCGCCCTTCCGCTTCGCGAACGCCGGGCCGACTTCCTGGAAAAGCTTGTCGGCCGTAGCGCGCTTGTGGATGTGGCGGACGGCGAGTCGGCGGTCGTGCAGGGTGCCCGACCGCGCCTTGGTGATGAGCTTCTCGACGAACGGGCGTAGCTCCTTCGCCTTTGCCTCGGTCGTCTCGATCGCGCCGTGCTCGATGAGCGACGACGCGAGGTTTCGCAGAAGCGCGAGCTTCTGTTCGCTGGTTCGGCGAAGCTGTCGCCCCGCTTTGCGGTGCCGCATTGCTCTTACTCCTCCATGTCGTCGGGCGCGGCGGCGGCGGCGCGGCTCGGCGGCGTGCCCTGATCCAGCACGCGGACGCTGCCGTCACCACCCTCCTCGAACCGCATCCCGAAATTCAGGCTCTCACGCTCGAGCAGATCGGCGATCTCCTGGAGCGACTTTTTGCCAAAGTTCTTGACCTGCAGGATCTGGCTCTCCGTCTGGCGGACCAGATCGCCGAGCGTCCGGATGTTCGAGTTCTTGAGCGAGTTCACCGAGCGGACCGACAGCTCGAGGTCATCGATCGCCGTGCGGAGCAGGCCGCCGAGTCGCGCACCGTCGCCCGAGGCCGAGTCGCCATCGAAGCCGATCGGGGCGAGTGAGTGGGTGCCGAAATCGGCGAAGTACTGGAAGTGCGTCTGCGCCAGCGCGGCGGCGTAGCTGACCGCCTCTTCCGGCGAGATCGTGCCGTTGGTCTCGACCGTGAGCACGAGGCGGTCGTAGTCCGTGCGCTGGCCGACGCGCGTCTCGGCGACGGTGAAGTTGGCGCGGCGAACCGGATTGTAGATCGAGTCGATGCGGACGAGGTCGACGGGGAGACCGCGGTCGACGGGGTGTTGGTCGGCCTCGATGTAGCCGCGTCCCTTGTTGACGTACAGGTCGACGTTGAGGTCGCGGTCGTCCTGGAGCGTGAACAGGTGGTGCGCGGGCTCGATGATGCGAGCGCCGCCGGACGCACTGATGTCGCCCGCGGTGACGGGGCCGGCCTCGGTGCGCGTGATGTGCAGAACGACTTCCTCGACGTCGTCGGCCAGGATCAGCGTCAACGATTTGAGGTTGGCGATGATCTGGTGGACGTCCTCGACGACACCCGGGATGGTTTGGTGCTCGTGCACCACGCCGTCGATCCGGAACGCCCAGACAGCAGAGCCGCGGAGCGACGAGAGCAGCATGCGGCGCATCGAGTTGCCGAGCGTGTGGCCGAACCCGCGCTCCAGCGGCTGGAGACGGAACTCGGCGACGTTCGGGTTGTCGTCGCGCTTGGTGGACTCAACGAGCTGCGGGCGAACGAGCCCGCGGAGATCAATCGTGTTAGGCATGTGATGACATTCCTGAGGTCTTGCCGGTTGCCCGGCATCGCTCTGCCCCGCCCCTTACGCGCGGCAGACTCGAGGGGGAGTAAGGGTCCCGACCGATGCTGCGGTACTGACCTACTCGTAACAGCGCGCGGCGCGCGCTCAGGTCACTTCGAGTAGAGCTCGACGACCAGTTGCTCCTGCGCCGCGATGGGGATGCTCGGGCGCTGCGGGCGCTCCAACATCCGACCGCTGAACGTGTCGCGGTCGACCGCGAGCCACGACAGCGACGGCGCGCGCGACGACTGCTCCATCGACTGAAGCACCGGAACGATTTCGCGCGACTTCTGGCGAATGCGCACTTCCTGTCCCGGGGCGACGGCAAAGCTGGGGATGTCCACCGTCTTGCCGTTGACTTCGATGTGGCGGTGGCGAATGAGCTGACGCGCACCTTTACGGCTCGCGGCGAAACCCATGCGGTAGATCATGTTATCGAGCCGACTCTCGAGTGCCGCGAGAAGGTTGTGGCCCGTGATCCCCGGAAGCGTCGTGACCTTGTCGAACGTATTGCGGAACTGTTGTTCACTCAGCCCATAAATGCGCTTGATCTTCTGCTTCTCGCGCAACTGCTTCGAGTATTCCGACGACTTGCGGCGGCGCGCCGTGCTCTGGCCGTGCTGGCCAGGCGCATACGGACGGCGCTCGACCGGGCACTTCTCCGTGTAGCACTTGGCGCCCTTGAGGAAGAGCTTGGTGCCCTCCCGGCGGCACTGCTTGCAGCTTGACCCCGTGTAGCGACCCATGGCTCAGACTCTCCGGCGCTTCGGAGGACGGCAGCCGTTGTGCGGGATCGGCGTCACGTCCTTGATCGACTTCACTTGGAGGCCGGCGGTCGCCAACGCCTGAATCGCCGACTCGCGACCGGAGCCCGGTCCCTGCACGCGAACGTGGACTCGCTTGACGCCGGCAGTGAGCGCTTCGCGCGCGGCCTGCTCAGCCGCGACCGTCGCGGCGAAGGGCGTGCTCTTCTTGGAGCCCTTGAAGCCCGCCTTGCCCGAGGACCCCCACGACACGGTGTTCCCGTGCGAGTCGGTGATCGTGATGGTCGTGTTGTTGAAGGTCGCGCTGACGTGCGCGATCCCCTCGGCCTCCACCACCCGCTTTGCCTTCTTCCCAGTCGCCATACGAAATGAGTTCTCTCTCTACGTGGTCGCGCGAACTACGTGATGAGTCGCGAGAATTACTTGGTGACCTTCTTCTTGCCGGCAATCGCGCGGCGCGGACCCTTCTTCGTGCGCGCGTTGGTGTGCGTTCGCTGTCCGCGCACCGGCAGTCCCTTGCGGTGCCGGATGCCGCGGTACGAGCCAATGTCCATCAACCGCTTGATGTTCATCGCGACTTCGGTGCGGAGCGCGCCTTCGACCTTGTACTCGCGCTCGATCGCGCCGCGGATCTTGTTCACGTCCGCGTCGGTGAGATCGCGCACGCGAAGCGCCGCATCGACGCCGCTCTTCTTGATGATCTCGGCGGCGTTCTTCCGACCGATGCCGTAGATGTACGTGAGACCGATCTCGACCTTTTTGTCGCGAGGGAGATCGACGCCAGCAATACGAGCCATGATTAGCCCTGACGCTGCTTATGCTTGGGGTTGCGCTTGCAGATGATGCGAGTCACGCCGTTTCGCTTGACGACTTTGCAGTGCTCACAGATCGGCTTCACGCTGGTGCGAACTTTCACGGACGCTCCAAAAAACGACGCACGACTCGTGCGTCGAGATAGACGTTTCTGGACAGACCTTAACAGTAAACAGGACTGTAACTTCGATCAAGGGGAGGAACACGGAGCCGGGCCCGGCCGAGGTACTCGCCAACTCCAGCCCGCTCCCATCGCCGTCTTTCGGCGAGCGCTAAGAGCCCAGCTCGAGACCGACGGCCTGCATCGCCTGCCGACGGTCGGATGCTCCAGTCACCATCCTCCCGACCACGACGTACCGCGCCCCAGCGGCGGCGGCCTCTCTCGGCGTGACGACGCGCGCCTGGTCGTGCGAACCTCCGCCCGCGGCTCGAACCCCCGGTACGAGGATCGACAAACGATCGCCGAAGCGCTGCGAAACCGCGCGGGCCTCGTTGCCGCCGCACACCACGCCGTGGACGCCTGCCTCCGCCGCGGCCTCGGCGAGGCGCAGGACCTCGGCGTCCACGTCGAGGCTGGGACCTCGTCCCCACGCTTCCGCCACCGCCTCGGCGCTCAGCGACGTGAGCACCGTGACCGCGAGAACGCGACACCCGCCGCCGGCGTCTCGGGCGGCGTCCGCCGCCGCCCGCAGCATCGCCGCCCCGCCGGACGCGTGGACCGTGACGAGGGACGCTCCCAATTTCGCCGCGTTGCGCACTCCTCCCGCGACCGTATTCGGGATGTCGTGGAACTTGAGGTCGAGAAAAACCTCTCGTCCTTGCTCGCGAATCGCGGCGACAACGGAGGGTCCGGCCGCGGTGAAGAGCTCGTTGCCGACCTTGTAGAACCCGCACGTTTCGCCGAGCTCGCTCACGAGAGCCATGGCCGCGGATGCCGTCGGCACGTCGAGCGCGACGATCGGCGTCGCGTTCAGCCGTCTCGCTTCTGCCGTTTTCGTCACGCCAGTCCCTCGAGAGTCCCGACAAGATCCGAAATTCGCGTGACGCCGTGTGCGTCGCACCAGGCCGACATTTCCTTGACCACGCGCATCGGCGCGCGCGGATCTCGAAGCGCGGCGGTCCCGATGCCCACGAGCGACGCTCCGGCCAGGATGTACTGGAGCGCGTCAGACCCGCTGGCGACGCCGCCGACGCCGAGGATCGGAACAGGTACCGCTCGTCGCACGCGCCAGGTCGCGAGGACGCCGACGGGCAGGATCGCCGGGCCGCTCACGCCGCCGGTGCCAAAGCCGAGCGCAGGGCGTCGCCGGTCGACGTCGATCAGCAATCCGGGAATCGTGTTCACGACGCTGATCGCATCCGCTCCCGCGTCGACGGCGATCTTCGCCGCGTCGCCGATCCGCTCCAGCATCGGCGAGAGCTTCACGAACACGGGGCGTCGGGTTTCGCGCCGCGCGCGCTCCACGACTGCCCGCAGCGCCAGCGGATCAGCGCCGAACTCCATGCCGCCAGCTTTCACGTTGGGGCAGCTCACGTTCAACTCGTACGCGTCGATCGCGGGCGCGTTCCCGTCGGCGAGGCCTGCTTCGAGCCCCGCGACCACCGTCGGATAGTCGTCGACCGCGAACCCGACGACGTTGGCGATCTTCCGAGTCTCGGGCAGATGCGACGCCAGCCATGGCAGGTGCTCGCGGCGCACGGCGTCGAGGCCGGGGTTCGCCAGCCCGACCGCGTTGATCATCCCTCCCTCGAACTCCGCCACGCGCGGCGCGGGTGCGCCCGCGCGCGGCTCGACGGAGACGGCCTTCGTCACGAAGCCGCCCAGGGCATCCAGGTCGACGACGCGATCCAACTCGGCGCCGTAGCCCGCGGTGCCGGAGGCGAGAACAACAGGATTTTGAAATGTCAGTCCGCTCACGACGCTCTGGAGCGCCGGGCGCGAGGTCACCGGTTCTGGCTCCCGCCGGTACCGGCCTTTCCTCCGTCGACGCGTCGCTCGTAGGCGTCGAGGTATTGCTGCGCGCCGCTGGCGATGGCCGCGGCGATCGCGTCCTGCTTGGCCGGATCGGAGAGATAGCGCGCTTCGCGGCCGTTCGTGCCGAACCCGATCTCGACAAGGACCGCCGGCATGAACGCCGTCACGAGCACGCGAAACCCCGCTTGTTTGACGCCGCGGCTTGGCCCGGGCGAGATCGACGATAGGCGGCGCTGAATGATCTCGGCGAGCTGACTCGATTCACGCAGGTGCTCGTTCTGCTGCATGTCACTGAGAATGAAACTAAGCGGGTCGCCGGTGTCGAGTCCCGGGCCGGTCTGCTCGAAGCGGACGGCGGCGTTTTCCATGCGCTCCACGCGGCGCGCGTCTTCGGTGCGCGCCTCCGAGAGAAAGTAGGTCTCGACGCCGCGGGCGGCCTCAGGATCGGTCCACCCGAGGTTGGCGGCGTTGACGTGAATCGAGATGAACAGATCGCCGCCGTTCTTGTTGGCGATCCGGCCGCGGTCGTCGAGCGCGATGAGCGTGTCGCTCGTGCGGGTGTAAACGACCTCGAGTCCGCGCGCCTGGAGCCGCGCCCCGAGCTTCTTCGCCACGGCAAGGGTGATGTCCTTCTCGTAGATCTTCGGGCCGCCGCCGATCGGGCCCGTCATGCCGTTGTCGACTCCGCCGTGCCCCGCGTCGACGATCACCCTGAGCCGGCCGTGTTTCGACGCGGCGGGCGGGCGTCGCACGCCGTCGTCGTACTGGACCGAGGTCGTGAGTGGTTCACTCGTCTTCGCCGCCGAGGCCGATCGCTGAACCACCGTTGGGGCCGCGATGTCGGTCGAGAACACGACGAGCTGGCGCGCCTCGGCATCCCATCGGGTGTTCGGGACGAACTCGGGGAATACTTCCGAAACAACCTGAAGCGGCACCACGAGCCGTCCGGCGGCGACCGTGGGGGCGACGGTCAGCTGGCGAACCTCGCGGCCGACGCGCACGAGCCGAGAACCCACTTGGACTTGAACGCGCGCCCCCCATGCCTCGAGCGAATACCACGACGATGAGTCGTGATGGACGTCGACCCGCAGGATCGGCGCGAGCGCATCGGGGCGCAGCATCGGACCGGCCGGTGTCGCGACCATCGCGACCCGGATCGAGCGACGCGCATCGCGGACGACGAGCGCCGGCGCCGGCGTTCCCTGAGACAACTGGAACGCCGCGAGCACGATTCCGATCATCGCGCGCGGGCCACGCGGGCCATTTCCCGCTCGGCGTCGCGCGTACGCTCGGTGTCGCGCTTGTCGTGGAGTTTCTTTCCCTTGGCGAGTGCGAGGGCCACTTTCGCAACTCCATTCTTGAAGTACAGCTCGAGCGGGACCAGGGTCAGTCCTTCGCGCTCTACGGCTCCTATCAAACGACGTATTTCCTTGCGGTGGAGCAACAGTTTGCGGGTGCGTTCGGGCTCGTGATTCGAGTAACCCCCGCGTTCGTAGGGCGAGATGTGCAGGTTGAGCAGAAATGGCTCACCCTCCCGCACGATTCCGTACGCGTCGCTGATGTTCGCTCTACCGTCGCGGAGCGACTTGACCTCGGTGCCCACGAGCACGAGCCCCGCCTCGAAGGTCTCGAGGATGTGGTAGTCAAATCGCGCGCGCTTGTTGCGCGCGATGGACTGGATCTCGTTCTTCGCCGGGTCGGAGCGCGCGGACTTCTGAGCGGCGGCGGCTGACTTGGCGGGACGGGCTGGCATAGGACGACGGGGCGAGGGCGCGCGCGTCGGAGCCTCGCGCGTTGTCGCAACTTAGACGAGCCATCTTCGCGCAGCAACACAGGATACGTTGACGCGTCCCTGAGGCGAGACTAGCTTTGGTTGCTCTGCCGAAGTGGTGGAATTGGTAGACGCGCTGGCTTCAGGAGCCAGTGGGCGCAAGCTCGTGGGGGTTCGAGTCCCCCCTTCGGCACTCGAACAGCTCTATCGCGGCGCGGACCGCCCGACCAGTTCGCTGGGGGCGACGTTCTCAGGCAACGCGGCCGCACCGAACGTGGCGCGCAGCGCCTCGTTCGCCTCGGTGAGATACCCGAGCAGCAGTTCGCCGGCGCGAACGATGTTGTCGTCGCGGAGCTTGAAGCTGCCGCCACCGAACGCGAAGAGCGTTTGCCCCATTCGGGTCCACGTCGGAGCGCCGGCGCGCGACGCCAGGCCGTCGCGATACGCGCTCAGCCGAGCGTTGAACTGTCGCTCCGCCGTGTCGGTCTTGTCGGCGGCGATGCCGCGATCTCTCGCGAACGCCTCCGAGATCTCCCGCGCGACGATCGACGCGGTGCGGTCGTCGAGCGCGTCCCTCTGCGCCGCGATCAAGCCGAGCGCGCGGCGAGCATAACGGAGCTCCCACGTCGCATGATCGACGTCGCCGCGCGTCGCGTTCTGAGTGAGCCATTCGATGTCGCGAAGCGCCGGCTCGACGAACAACGTCGCGACGTATCGTGCGGCCTTTCGCTGCGCGTCACGGTCCGCCCGCCACCGCGCAAAGATGGACATGGGTCAGGACTGGAGAACCGGCAGCGCGCGCGCGTCCGGTTCGACGACCGCCGGCGGCAGACCGACGCGCGACCGAACCTCGCCCTCTTCCGCCAGCAGATCGGCGAGACACACACCGCCGAGCACATCGTCGATCTTGCGCTGGAGGAGCATCCAGACGGGGCGAATGCTGCAGTTGTGCGACGACGAGCACCGCTCTTCACCGACCGGATGCGAGACACAGTGAAGATCGAACGTCATGGTCTCGGAAGCCTCGATCACGTCGCGGATCGAGATCTGGTCCGCCGGCCGAGCCAGGGCGTAGCCTCCGCGCGCGCCGCGCGTGCTGCGGACGAGGTTGGCCCGTCGCAGCCGGAGAAGAATCTGCTCGACGTAGTCGGGCGGCAGGCGCTCGAGGTCGGCGATCTCGCGGCCCGTGATCGGGCCCTCCGACGCCCGACGCGCCAGGTGGAGCCCGCAAATGACTCCGTACTCCGCAAGCGTAGTGATGCGCATCGATTTCCAATCTAAGCTCGGGGGTGGGCACCGGTCAGTCCGCGCGCGAGCCCCCCGCCGGTGACGACCCGGATCAGCCGCCGGCCGAAACGCCGTGCGTGCCACCCGGAACGCCGATCTCGGTCATTTTGCGAAGGTCGAGTACCTCGTCGGCCTCGTCGGGCGGCAGGATCCCATCGCGCTTGACGAGATCACGAATCAGGATGCCCTCCTTCACCGACTGCTTGCTGATCTCCGCGGCGCGCGCGTAGCCGATTTGTGGAGCGAGCGCCGTAGCCAGGGCAGCGGAGCGTTCGACCCAGTACGCGCACATCTCGCGGTTGGCCTGAATGCCTTTGATGCAGCGCTCGGTGAGCGCGTTCGTCGCATTGGTGAGAATGCGCATCGCGAGCAGGACGTTGAATCCGATCACCGGCATCATGACGTTCAGCTCGAGCTGACCGTGCTCAGACGCGATGGCCACCGTCGTGTCCAGTCCCATCACCTGGAAGCAGACCTGGTTCACCATCTCCGGAATCGACGGATTGATCTTGCCGGGCATGATCGACGATCCCGGCTGTACCGGGGGGAGCGTTATCTCGTCGATTCCGGTGCGCGGCCCCATCACCATGAGCCGCAGGTCGCTGGCGATCTTGCTCAGGTCGATCGCCAGCACGCGGAGCGCGGCGCTGAACCCGGCCACGTCTCCCATGCTCTGCATGAGCTGAATTCGATCCGCCCCCTCGCGGAGCGACAGTCCGGAGATCTCCTGGAGGTGGCGGACCATGAGGGGCGGGTATTCCGCCTCGACGGTGACGCCTGTGCCGACGGCGCTGCCGCCGATGCCGAGGTCGCGCAGATAGTCCGCCGCTTCGGTCACGCGACGCATGCCGCGCGCGATCGAGCCGGCGTAGGCGGTGAACTCCTGCCCGAGACGAATGGGCATCGCGTCCTGCAGGTGAGTGCGCCCGGCCTTCACGATGTCGTCGAACTCTTTGCCCTTGTCGGACAGCGCGCGGCGCAATCCCTCGAACGCCCCCGAGAGCGCGTCGAGCTGCGAGAGACACGCGAGTCGAATCGCCGTCGGGATCGTGTCGTTCGTCGACTGCGCCATGTTGACGTGATCGTTCGGATGCACCGGCGCGTACTCGCCGCGTTTTCCTCCGAGGATCTCGTTGGCGCGGTTCGCCAGCACCTCGTTCGCGTTCATGTTGTGCGACGTGCCCGCGCCGGCCTGATACGGGTCGACGATGAAATGCTCTCGATGCTTGCCGCCCAGCACTTCGTCGGCCGCGGCGATGATGGCGTCGGCGAGGCGCGCATCGAGGCGACCCGTTTCCTTGTGCGTCAGCGCCGCCGCCTTCTTGATCCACACCTGCGCGATGACGAACGGTTCGAGCGGCAGGAGTCCGCTGATCGGAAAGTTCTGCTTGGCGCGGAGCGTCTGGACGCCGTACATCGCGTCGGAGGGGACGTCGAGCGGGCCAAGCGGGTCCTTTTCGCGACGCGTATCAGGCATGATGAGAGGGTTCTAATTTCGTTTGGAAGGTTCGTCGCATGGCGTTCCCGCCCACGAGACGCCGCGCAACGGAAACGGCGAGACCCAGCGCTGCAAGCATCGCGACGCCAAGAACTGCGACGCTCAGGGCGTGCAGGCGGCCGAAGTCGACGCGCCGAGGATCGCTGGCGGACAGCGCGTCGACCGGCTGGCCGATGCTGGCGCGCAGCTTGTCGATCCGCTGGCCGATCTGAAGCACCCAGATGCAGGCGAGGCCGACGAATAGACCGACGCCGGCACGCCGGCCAGCCGCGCGCGCGCCGCCAAAATGGACCACGTCATTCAGGTCGGGAGCCCGCGAACCTGGAGTCCAGTGCGCGGTGAAGATCGCGTTCTGGGCAATTGCCTCGAGCAGCCCGACAACCAACGAGATCACGACGCCGCCCCACAGAAGCGCGGGCAAGACGCGCCCGACGACGTCACCCGCGGTCGTGCGGCTCGGCAGCACGGCGAACAACGCCGGCGCGACGACCGCGGCGAACAACAGCGCCGCGCCGAGCCAGAAGCTCAACGCCACCAGCTCGACGACAAGCGACAACGAGCGGGGCGGCGGTTCCATGCGTTAGTGTCGCACCGGGCGAGCGACACCGAGGAGGAACGGATTCGTCGCACGCTCGCGTCCAATAGTCGTCGCCGGTCCGTGGCCAGGGTACACCACGAAATCGTCGTCCAGCTCGCAGATGCGCGCCAGAGATTCCTCCATCGCGCGTGGATCCGCCAACGGCAGATCGGTGCGTCCGATCGAGCCGGCGAACAGCAGATCGCCGCCGAGGACGACCCCGTTTCCATGAAAGACGACGTGCCCGGGCGCGTGACCTGGCACGTGCATCACCGAGAACGTCAGCCCTCCCACGGAGAGCGAATCGCCGTCGACGAGCTCTCTGTCCGGCGCCGGCGGCATCTCGAACTGCACACCGTATTGCACGGCTGCCTGCGGCGCCCGCGCCAGCGTGGGCGCGTCGGCAGGGTGCATGTACACGGGGACCGGCCACTCCCGCGTCACGCCGGCGACCGCGCCGACATGGTCGAGGTGCGCGTGCGTCAACCACACGGCGTCGAGCGTGGCGCCCGAGGCGCGGATCCATTTCACGACGCGATCGGGCTCCGCTCCCGGATCGACGACGACGGCGCGACGCGTCGCCTCGTCGATCACGAGATACGTGTTCTCCTGAAACTCGCCGACCGTCGCCGCCAGGATCTTCACGCCGTGTAGCCTCCCATGCCCACGATCGGCTCGCTCGGATGGCCGTCCGCGCGAGCCTTGAGATATTTCTCGACGGCGATCGCCGCCGTCGTCGCGTCGCCGACGGCCGTCGTCACCTGTCGCGTGAGCTGCGAACGAACATCGCCCGCGGCAAAGAGCCCGCGGACGCTCGTCTCCATGTTCGGGTCGGTTCGGAAGTAGCCCATGTCGTCGTGCTCGACGTGCTCGGCCACGATTCCCGTGTTCGGCCGGAAGCCGATGAACACGAACATTCCCGTCGCCGCGAGATCCCTCGTCACTTCGGTCGTGACGTCGCGCAGACGCAGGTTGTTCACGAGGCCTTGCTCGTCCGCCTGCACCTCGTCGACGACGGTGTTCCAGATGACTTCGACCTTGGGGTTCGCGAACAGGCGCTGTTGCAGGATCTTCGACGCGCGCAACTCGTCGCGGCGATGAATGAGATAGACCTTGTCGGCGTACCGCGTGAGGAAGTCCGCTTCTTCGGTCGCGGCGTCGCCGCCGCCCACCACGGCGATCGTCTGCTTCCGGAAGAACGCGCCGTCACAGATCGCGCAATAGGACACGCCCTTCCCCGCGTACTCGATCTCGCCGGGGATGCCGAGCTTGATCGGCGTGCCGCCCGCGGTGATGATCACCGCCGGCGAGTAGTAGACGTCGCCCGAATCCGTTCGCGTGGAAAATGTCCCGTCGGCGCACCGCTCGACGTGATCGACGTGCACGCCCGTCCGGATCTCCGCGCCGAACTTGGCGGCGTGATCGGCGAACTTCTGGGCGAGATCCTGTCCGAGGATATGGTCGAAGCCCGGATAGTCTTCGATGAGCTCGGTGTTCAGCAGCTCGCCGCCTGGAAAACCCTTCTCCAGGATGACGGCCTTGAGCATCGCGCGCCCGGCGTACAGTCCGGCGCACATCCCCGCGGGGCCCGCTCCGATGATTACGACGTCGTAATTGTAGGTAGTCCCCATGATGATAAAATGTAGCCGAGGCGGGAACGGCCTTTCGCATCGCTCACTTACGAATGTGGCGCCCGCCGTCGACGATGATGGTGTCTCCCGTGAAGTAGTCCGCCCCGAGGATGAAGAGAACGGCATCCGATACATCTTCCGGACTGCCGTTGCGCTGCAGGGGTGTCGTGCCGCGAAGCCGCTCGGCGTCGGCCTCGCTCCACCCGTCCGGCAGGAGCACCGTCCCCGGCGCCACGGCCCCGACGCGGATCTCCGGCGCGAGCACGCGCGCCAACGCGCGGGTCAGGTACACGACGCCGGACTTCGACAAACCGTGCACGAGATAGTCGGGCCACGTCTCGAACGCGGCCAGGTCGGCGATGTTGACGATCGCGCCGCGCGCCCGTCGCAGATGCGGCGCCGCGGCCTGCGAGAGCAGAAACGGCGCGCGAAGGTTCAGCGCCATGATGTCGTCCCACTGCGACGCGTCGGTCTCGCCGAGCGGAGTGCGCAGCATGACGGCAGCCGAATTCACGAGCACGTCGAGTCCGCCGAATCGCTTCACGACGGATTCGACGAGGCCGGTCAGTTGCTCGGGGCGTGTGAGATCGGCGCCGAACGTTTCGCCGGACCCGCCGGCTTTCTCGATCGCTCGTAACGTTTCCTTCGCGCCGTCGGCCGTCGAGTTGTAGTGCACGGCGACGCGCATCTTCTGCGCGCCCAACGCGACGGCGATCGCGCGTCCGACGCGGTGCCCCGCCCCGGTCACCAACGCCGTCCGGTCATTCAGTTGCATGGCGTCAACCCCTGAAAGGCGGCTGCATTTCTCTACGCCGCGCGATCGCGGATGCGTGCGTCCTGCCGCTCGAGCCAGGCTTCCGGAATGCGCATCATGCCGAGCGTGCGCGCGCCTTCCGACGCACCGTGCCAGTCCGATCCGCCGCTCGGCACCAGTCCGAAGAAATCCACGAGCGCGGTGAGGCGCGCGACGTCTTCGGGCGAATGGCTCGGGTGACGAATTTCGACGCCGTCGATGCCCGCACGCGCGAAGGCCTCGATGCGGTCGCGCGTCCCGGACTGCGCCGGATGCGCGAGAACGGCGAGACCGCCCGCATTGTGGATCGCCGCGATCGCGTCCGCCGCGCTGAGTCGCTCTTTGGCGACGTACGCGGGGCGGCCGCTCCCCAGATACCGGTCGAACGCGTCGCGGAAATCGACCGCCCAGCCCTCGGCGATCATCGCGCGTGCGACGTGAGGACGCCCGATCGCTCCGCCCGCGGCCTGCTCGAGCACCGCGGCCATCTCGATACGCACGCCGAGCTCGTTCAGGCGAACCACGATTCGCTCGGCGCGGCCGCGCCGCATCTCGCGCAGCCCGATCAGTCGCTCATCGAGGTGTCGTGTGTCGGAGAGGTGCAGACCGAGGATGTGAGTCTCGGCGTCACCCTCTACGGCGCTCAACTCGATGCCGGGAACGACGCGAACGCCGAGGGCCGCGCCCGCCGCGGTGGCGGCGGCGATTCCGTCGAGCGTGTCATGGTCCGTGAGAGCGATCGCCGTCAAGCCGACGCGCTTCGCCTCCCGAACCACTTCGTCCGGCGGGCGCGTGCCGTCGGAGGCGGTGGAATGCACGTGCAAATCGACGAACGCGGCGGCGTCCCCGGCGCGCGAAGTGGGCGACGTCACACCGAGTAGTCGGCTTCCGGCGACGTGTCGCTGGGCTGCGAGCACTCGAACAGCCGCGCGAGATCCCCGTCGCTCATCTCCACGAGCGAGCGCTCGCGCGATCGAGTTCCGACCGGCGAATAGCGGCTGACGCGCACTTCGCGGCCGCTGCCCGTTCCGTTGATGAAGATCAGCCCGAACTCGTCGCGGTCGTACTGCGTGACGCGCCCCGACGGGAACACCAGCCAGCTCTTGCCGCCGATCGTGAGAACGCGCGATGGCATCAGGTCAACTCCACTTCCATGTAGACGCGATTCGGATCGAGGATCGGTTCGGGCGCCGACGCGAGCGCGCGCGCGAGCGTGTCGGCGTCGCCGGCCTCGACGAACTCGAGGAACGCGCCCGGGAGCGCCATTTCCTCGAATGCCCAGAAGCGGCAGTTCTGCTTCGCGTAGTGCTCGTGCTTTCGTCGGAGCTTTTCGTGAAACCGCTCGCGATCCGGCGGCGTGACGAGCGTACGTTGGATAGTGAGTGCGCGCGGCACGGTCAGAGCACCGTCTCGGGGAAGGTTTCGAGGCTACGCTTTACGAAGCTCATGAATCTGTCGGCGTCCGCGCCATCGACGACGCGATGGTCGAACGAAAGCGAGAGATACGAACAGGTCCGGATGGCGAGCATGTCTTCGCCTTCCGGACCGGTGAGAACCTTGGGCCGCTTCTCGATCGCGCCGATGCACAGGATCGCGACCTGCGGCTGGTTGATGATCGGCGTGCCGGTGAGTGACCCGAAAACGCCCGGGTTGGTAATCGTGAACGTCCCATCCTGGACTTCGCGCGGATCGAGTCGCTTGGTGCGGGCGCGATTGGCGAGGTCGTTGAGCGCGCGGGTGAGACCGGTGAGCGACAGGTTGTCCGCGCCCTTGATGACGGGGACGATGAGCCCCCAGTCGAGCGCGACGGCGATGCCGAGATTGATCTGCTTGCGGTAGATGACCTCGTTGCCCCGCACCGACGCGTTCACGACGGGAATCGCCTTGAGCCCGTCCACCACCGATTTGAGGATGAAGGGCATGTACGTGAGCTTCTCGCCCGTTGCCTTCTCGAATTCCGCACGGTTCTTCGCGCGAATCCGCGCAATGCGCGTGAAGTCGACCTCGAAGAACGTGCTCACGTGCGCGGACGTGTGTCGCGACGCGACCATGTGCTCGCTGATCAGCGCGCGCATCTTGGTCATCGGCTCGACGACGTCGCCCGGCCACGGCTCGGGGAGCGGCAGCGATCCCACGTGAACCGGCGCTCCTCCGCCGACTCGCGGCGCGGCGCCGGCACCTGCGCCCGACTCGATGAACTCGAGCAAGTCCTTCTTGGTGACCCGGCCGGCAATCCCGCTCCCTTGCAGACCGGCGATCTCGATGCCGTGCTCCGCCGCCATCCGCCGCACGAGTGGCGATGACTTCGTGCGAAGTCGTTCCTCGAATGAGGCGCCGTTGCCGTGTGGAACGGGTGCGGAGGCGGTGTGCGGGGACGGGGGCGGAGTGCTGGGGGCGGAGGGTTGGCTGGACGACGCTGACTTGGCTGCCGCTGTCCCAGCGCCTGCGGCAGACTTTGCCGCGACCGCGGGCGTGTTCGCTGCTGCCGGAGCGGCGGCGGGCGCCGCGGGCGCCGCAATGGCGGCGTTCACGTCCGTTTCGAGACGTGCGACCAACGTGTCGACCGGAACCGTCTGCCCTTCCTTCACGAGGATCTCGGCGATCACGCCACTCGCCGGCGCCGGGATCTCGGCGTCGACCTTGTCCGTCGAGATCTCGAACATCGGCTCGTCGCGCTTGACCGAGTCGCCGAGCTTCTTGAGCCACTTCGACAGCGTTCCCTCGGCGATCGACTCCCCCATTTGGGGCATCACGACGTCTATGCGTGCCACCGCGTCATCCTCGCTCCGAGTTTTGCGCGCGTCGCCGCCCGCGCGAGAACAACCAGATCGTGACCGTCGGGAGCACCACGAGCCCGGTGAACGCCCCGATCAGCCAATACGTCACCCACCCACACGGCGCGCCCGTTTCGGCATCGGGGGTGCACCGCGACAGCGCGCCGACGATCTTGGCCACGAGAACGGCGACCATGCCGCCCCCGGCGAAGCCGCCGACGGCCGTAATACATCCGATACCAAAATATGCGGAACGCGGCGTGGGCGCTCGCTGCGGGGGGGCCGGCTCGCCCGACGGATGCGCCATCGGAAGGCGGGGCGCTGGAACGCGAGTCAGTAGCTCGACGTCAGCCGGTGTGCCGGGTCGTCGGCGCGGTGGAGTGCAACGAAGAATTTCTTGACGTTTCGATCGAGACGGCTCTCGCCCATCTGGTCCGTCTCGACCTGGACGAACGTGTAGTGTCCGCCTTCGGCCCGCACGGTCAGGCGCAGCGCGCCGAGCTGGCCCGTGTACGTTCGTGTCTTCGGCGCCGTGGTGTGCTGCGCGAGGCCGATCTTCGGAAAGAAGTCGTCGGCGGCGGCGAGCACGTCCGCCAATTCCATGTGGCTGCGATAGAAGTGTCGCATCAGGGGATGTTCGAGGGTCGTTCGTTGATCACGTCCTGCATCCAGTCGGTGCGCTCGAGCGGATGCAGCGAGTCGCGGCGGAAGCGAATCGCCACCGCCCAGGTGCCCGGGATGACGAAGTTCAACTTCGCGTGATACGTGCCGACTTCCGGACCGTACGCGAACCCGTCGTAGGTCTTGGATTGCGGCCCGTGGGGCGCTTCCTCCTCGATCGGCTTGCCGGCGAAGAGCTGCCCCTCACCGCCCTCTATGGGCTGGCGGGTCTTCCGGTCGAAGACCTGGACCGTGTAGTGGATGTCGTCGCGCGCGTGCGGCGGCGCCTGGTCCGGCTTGATCGTGAAATCGTAGCTCATCGTGAACTGGTGCAGCGGCGGAGGTCCGTTCTCTCCCCCGCACGACACCACCACGGCGACGGCCGCGACCAGCGTGCCGATTCGCCCCATCGAGTGCCAAGGTCGCATCGCCGGCTCTCCTCGTCTTATGACTGGTAGTACTCCAGCCCGAGGTGCGTGATCTGCTCCTCACCCATCAGGTGCCGAAGCGTGTTCTTGAGCTTCGTCTGCTGGATGAAAAGATCGTGTTCCGGCTGAAGACCGGGAGCGGCCATCGGCGACTTGTAATAGAAGCTTAACCATTCCTGAATGCCCTTCATCCCGGCGCGGTGCGCGAAGTCGGAAAAGAGCGCCAGGTCGAGCGCGATCGGCGCCGCGAGGATCGAGTCGCGGCAGAGGAAGTTGACCTTGATCTGCATCGGGTAGCCCATCCACCCGACGATGTCGATGTTGTCCCACCCTTCCTTGTTGTCTCCGCGCGGCGGGTAATAGTTGATCCGCACCACGTGCGAGAAATCCTTGTACAGGTCGGGGTACTGTTCCGGCTGCAGGATCGTGTGCAGCACGCTCAGCTTGGACTCTTCCTTCGTCTTGAAGGAGGCCGGATCGTCGAGCACTTCCCCGTCGCGGTTGCCAAGGATGTTGGTCGAGTACCAGCCGGCGAGGCCGAGCATGCGCGCCTTGAGTCCCGGCGCGATGACGGTCTTCATCCACGTCTGGCCGGTCTTGAAATCCTTGCCCGAAATCGGGACACCTTTGTCGTTCGCGAGCTGCTGGAGTGCCAGCGTATCCACCGCCAGGTTGGGGGCGCCGTTGCAGTACGGAATCCCCTCCATGATCGCCGCCCACGCGTAGAGCATCGCGGGCGAGATGGCGTCGTCGTTCTGCTCCATCGCGCGCTCGAACTGCTGGATCGTCGCGTGCTGCGGGCCGGGCTTGATGAAGATCTCGGTCGACGCGCACCAGACGATCACCAGGCGATCGCATTTGTGCTTCGCCTTGAAGTCGCGCATGTCCTGCCGCAGCTGCTCGGCGAGGTCACGCTTCGATTTCCCTTTCTTGACGTTCTCGCCGTGGATTCGCGTGACGTATTTGTTGTCGAACACCGCGGGCATCGGCTTGATGCCTTTCAGGAACTCGGCGACGGGCTCGAGGTCGCGATCCTCGAGCACGCCCGCCTTCTTCGCGGCCGTATACGCGTCGTCCGGAATCGGGTCCCACGCGCCGAACACCAGGTCGTCGAGCGCCGCGAGCGGCACGAAGTCCTTGATGAGCGGCGAGCGATTGTCGGTCCGCTTGCCAAGCCGGATGGTCGCCATTTGCGTGAGCGAGCCGATGGGCTTGGAATGGCCGCGTCGGATGCTTTCGACGCCGGCCATGAACGTCGTCGCGACGGCGCCGAGCCCAGGGGTCAGGATGCCGAGCGTGCCAGTGGCAGGACGGATGGTGGGCGAAGCCACGAATTCAATCTCCTGTCGACGCTAGTGGCGCGTGCCGGTACGACCCCGGCGGCGCAGCCAGAAGGACTTTTCAGTGGTGAGCGGCAACGGCGGAGCGACGGCGCGGTCGTTCGTTTGATCGTACACGAACTTCGTCCGCTGCACGACGGTGATCCACGCCGTCACGGTGAGGAAAACGAGGATGATGTTCAACACCCAGCCGTTGAAGACGAGGCCGAACAACGCCTGGGGTGCCGCCAGCAGAACGGAACGCTCGGGCCGCTGGAGGAGCCCGACTTTCGCGTCCAAACCCAGCGCCTCGGCCCGGGCGCGGATGTAGGAGGTGAGGAATGCCCCGTTCAGTCCGACCAGACAGACCACGACCATCCAGACGGAGTGGTACCGCGCACTGAGCGCGTAGAACACCGCCAACCCGCACAACACGCCGCCGTCAGCTACCCGGTCGAGGGTCGAGTCGAGGAATGCGCCGAACGTGGAGCTCTTGTTCGAACGGCGGGCGACGGTCCCGTCGAGCACGTCGAACAGGGCCGTGGCCGAAAGGAACCAGCCGCCTGTACGAATGTGACCGAAGCCGTAGATGACGCCGCCGGCAACGGTGCACACGGTGCCAACCGCGGTGATCGTGTTGGGGTGCACACCGCGACGGACGAACCAGTTGGCAACCGGATCAATGACTCTGAGGTATCCGTTCTTGAGCCAGTCCGGAAGAATCTGCATTGGGCGTAAAAGTAGCCTTTCCAGACACTTGTAGCAACCAAACGATCCCCGGACCGCCCTCGGTGACGGCGGTCGCCGCTAAGGAACTTGAAAGGAATAGGTCCCGCTGAGCGTGACGTTCGTGCGAGAATAGGTCCGCGCGCCGTCGAAGGTGACCGCCCTGATGGTGGCCGTCGTGCCCGGCGAGTAGTTCGGAACCGGGATCGTGACGTTGCTGTTCGCGGCGACCTGTCGGAGAAAGGTCTCTGTGCCGTTGACGTTCACGTACACGTTCACCGATTGGCCCAGCGTGTTGTTCACTTGAATCGAGAGTTGGGCCGGCTGCGCCGGCGAAGACCCGACGCTCGCGGCGCGCGGGCCGCAGGCCGGAACGGAGATCAGGACGAAGAGACCAACGAACAACGCGACTGAGCGCTTGCCGGTCATCGGAGAGCACCTCGCAAAAGGGTGGGTGAGTGGGCGGGAGGAGACGACGCGTCACCGGTACAGCAAGAAGCGGCGGGTCGCGGCCTCGAAGGCGTCGACTGCTCCTTGTCCGCGCTCGACGACCCGGTCGGGATCCTCGCCGGCGAACAACGCCTGTCGCATCACCGGGCTGCCGAAACGCTCGTCGAACGTCGCGTCGCGAACGCGCAGCGAGTCTCGGTTCGTCCGGAGCAAGGCCCAGAGAATCTCGGCGCAGAGCTGTCCCGGGCGCACCGCGTTTCGGTCGCTGACCACGACGCGAATGCCAGGGATGAGGCGGCCGGCGTACTTGCCGTCGCCCGGATTCACCGGCGTGAACGAGTCGACCGCGAAGCGCACGCCGCGCGGTTTGCGTCCGTTGAGCAGTGAGGCGACCTCGGGCGCGTTCATCCAGGGCGCGCCGAAGCGCTGAAAGGCGTCAGCGGTGCCTCGGCCGACGGAGACGTTCGATCCCTCGAACGCGACGAGCGCCGGGTAGATCAGCGCGCTCGTGAGATTCGGCAGATTCGGCGACGGACGAACCCAGGGCAGCCCCGTTTCATCGAACCACGCCGAGCGTTTCCAGCCGGAGACGGGAACGACGTGCAGCGGCGCTCCGATCGCCAGCACGTCGTTGTAGAAGCGCGCCATCTCGCCCATCGTCATTCCATGCCGCAACGGGAACGGATATAATGCGTACGGCTTCGCCGGACGGCGCGCGCTTTGTTCGTTGGCGTTCGCCAAAGCGGAGTCGAGCATCGGTCCGTCGACGTGGTCGCCGGTGATCGGGTTCGGCCGGTCGAGCACGATGATCGGCAGATGACGGCGAGCCGCCGCACGCATCGCGTAGATCATCGAGCCGACGTACGTCCACGTTCGCGTGCCCACGTCCTGGAGGTCGAACACGAGCGCGTCGAGATCGGTGAGCAGGCTGTCCGGCGGCGCGATCGCCGTCTCGGTGTAGAGCGAATGCACCGGGAGCCCACTCCGCTCGTCGATCCCGCTCTCGATGTGCGTCCGGTCCTCCGTCCCGCGGATGCCGTGCTCGGGCGAGAACAAGCGCACCAGCCGAACGCCGGCGTCTCGCGCGCGCGAATCGCGCAGAACTTCGATGTCCGAGACACCGTGCTCGTCGATGCCGGTCTGATTCGTGAGGAGCGCGACGCGCTTGCCACGCACAAGGCCGACGCTGTCGGACATCAGCACGGTGATCCCAGGCCGCACGCCGCCCGCGGGAGTTGGCGCGCTCGTCGGCCGCGTGTTCCTGCACGCCGCCGAGGTGACCACCGCACCCATCAACAGCCAACGCTGAGCATGCATCGCGTAGCGATCCTCGCGTCACTCGTCACGGTGGCCGCGTGCCATTCGGGAAACTCACAACCTTCGCCCGCACCAACCGCCGCATCGGCCTTGGGCACGACGATTCAGCGTCGCATCGAAGACGTCCTGAACCGCGCGCGCGCCGACAGCGCCTTCCCCGGCGCGTTCGCCGTCGTCGGAACGCACGACGGCATCCTCGCCGAATATGGCGTCGGCCAGCTCGATTGGGCACCCTCGCCGAGGCCGGATGAGCGGACGCTGTGGGACCTGGCGTCGCTCACCAAGGTCGTCGGGTTGACCACGGCGATGATGCAGCTCGTCGAGCAGCACCGAGTCGACCTCAACGCGCCGCTCCAGCGCTACATCCCCGAGTGGACCGGACCGAACAAGGACCGCGTCACCGTTCGCAATCTGCTCACGCACACGTCCGGGCTTCCGGCTTTCAAGGCGTACGACGAGAGCACGCACGACCCCGACAGCCTCGCCAAGCTCATGTTCTCGACGCCGCTCGACACACTACCCGGTGTCCGCATGGTCTACAGCGACATCGGCGCGTACATGCTCGGCAAGCTCGTCGAGCGGGTGACGGGTCAGACGCTCGACGCGTACGTGCACGATCACGTGTTCGTGCCGCTCGCGATGGACGAAACGATGTACCGCCCGCCGGCGGCGTTGCTGCCGCGCATCGCGCCGACGGAGTTCGATCCGCGTCGCGGGGGACTCGTGCGCGGCAAGGTGCACGACGAGCGCGCCTACTATCTCGGTGGAGTCTCGGCGCACGCCGGGATCTTCAGCTCGGGCCACGACCTCGCGCGTTTCGCGCGCATGTACCTGAACGGCGGCACGCTCGACGGCGCGCGCGTCGTCCAACCCGCCACGATCGCGCAGTTCACGGCGTACACCGATTCCACGTTCTCGAACCGCGGCATCGGTTGGCAGAAGCCCGACCTGCCGGGAATGAAGTTCGCGAGTCCGTCATCGGCGTGGGCGGGCCACCTGATGTCGACGCGCGCCTTTGGCCACACGGGATTCACCGGGACGTCGATCGCGATTGACCCGTCGCGTGACCTGTTCGTCGTGTTGTTGAGCAACCGCGTGGACCCGACGCGGAACAACAACAAGATCACCGAAGTTCGCCGTCAGCTCGCGGACTCGGTCGTGTCCGCGTTCGACCGGTTCCGCTCCCCTCACTGACGAATCGATGAACCTCACTCCGATCGACTGGGCCATCGTCGCCGCGTACTTCATTCTCTCGGCGGGCATCGGGTTCGCGTTCACGAAGAAAGGCGGCGAGAGCCTGAGCGAGTACTTCATCTCGGGGCGGGCGGTGCCCTGGTGGCTCGCCGGCGCCTCGATGGTCGCGACGACCTTCGCGGCCGACACGCCGCTAGTCGTGACGGGACTTGTGTCGGCGCACGGCGTCGCGGGCAACTGGCTCTGGTGGAACATGCTGATGAGCGGGATGCTCACGGTGTTCTTCTTTGCCCGCCTCTGGCGCCGCGCAAACGTGATGACCGACGTGGAGTTCGCCGAGGTGCGTTACAGCGGCAAGCCGGCGGCGACTCTCCGCGTCTTTCGCGCGCTGTACCTCGCGATCCCGATCAACCTGATCATCCTCGGCTGGGTCACGCGCGCGATGATCAAGATTCTCACGATCTCGCTGGGCCTTCACCCGGTGCAGATCGGCGGAATGACCGTGTCGGGCGAGGTCATCGCGGTGGGGATCTGCTTCGTCATCACGATGGCGTACTCGGTGGCGGCCGGCATGTGGGCGGTCCTGTGGACCGATCTCGTGCAGTTCGTCATCAAGATGACCGCGGTCATCGTGCTGGCCGTGTACGCGGTGAGCGCGGTCGGCGGCATGGCCACGATGAAGACGAAGCTCGTGGAGCACTTCGGCAGCGAGAAGGCCGCGATCTCCGTGCTCCCCATCTCGTTCGGCGGGAACGGAATCACCGCGTACGCGTGGATGCCGGTCCTCTCGCTCGCCGTGTTTCTCGGCGTGCAGTGGTGGGCGGCGTGGTATCCGGGCGCCGAGCCGGGCGGCGGTGGGTACGTCGCCCAGCGAATCTTCTCGGCGCGGACCGAGCGCGACGGCGTGCTGGCGACCTTGGCGTTCAACGTCGCGCACTACGCGCTTCGTCCGTGGCCCTGGATCATCACCGGGCTCGCGACGGTGATTCTGTATCCGAACGGCATCGGGCCGAATCACGATCACGAGGCCGCGTACGTCCAGTCGTTCGTCGACCTGCTGCCGACGCCGTGGCGTGGATTCATGATGGCCGGTTTCGCCGCGGCGTACATGTCCACGGTGGCGACGCAGCTCAACTGGGGTGCGTCCTATCTGGTGAACGACGTATATCGCCGATTCCTGAGGAAGGACAAGACCGAGCGTCACTACGTCGGCGTGTCGCGCCTTGCGACGGTCGTCTTGTTCCTGCTGTCGACGCTCGTCACGTGGCAGCTGTCATCGGTCGAAGGCGCGTGGAAATTCCTGCTGGCGATCGGCGCCGGAACGGGCCTCGTGCTGATCCTGCGCTGGTACTGGTGGCGCATCAACGCGTGGTCGGAGATCAGCTCGATGCTGGCGTCGTTCGTGATCTCGCTGATCTGTTTCAAGACGGTGCCCGGCCGTTGGTTTCCCGCGGACGATCCACGGACCGACTCGGTGATCATGCTCATCACGGTCGCCGCCAGTACGGTGGTCTGGGTTTCCGTCACGTTCATGACCGCGCCGGAAACGGACAGCATTCTCGCGTCGTTCTACGAGCGCGTTCGCCCCGGCGGGCCGGGCTGGGTCAAAGTCTCCACCGCCCTCGGCTACGGCCGCGAGTCGATTCCCGGTGGCGCCTTGGCGTGGACCAACTGGGTGGCGGGCATCGTCGCCGTATATTCGACGTTGTTCGGGATCGGGAAGATCGTCTTCGGCGAGGTGGGCAGCGGCGTGTTGTTGCTGATGATCGCGCTGATCGCGTTCAGCTGGATCGCCCGATCGTTCCGCAACGAGGCGCCGCCGCCGGCGATGGCGGCGAAGGACGCGCTTTCGATGGCGGCGGACTAGGAACATCCGCCCGGTTTGCACGCGGCTCGAGGTATCCCTATAATTCGAGGTGTATGTCTCGCGGCCGGCACCACTTGGCCGCCCCTTTCGGAGGCTTCAGATGAGCACGATGAATCAGCCTGAAGTGATGGTGACCGTGACCCCGGTTGCCGCCACTGAGGTCAGTAAGTTCATGACGCAGGAAGGCGTCGATCCGGCCAAGGGCGGTCTTCGCGTGAGCGTTCAGCCCGGGGGCTGCAGCGGCTTCAAGTACGGCCTGCTGATCGAAGATGAGCCCGCAGAAGACGACTTCGTCCTTTCGCAGGGGGACTGGAACGTGTTCGTCGACCCCTTCTCGGCGCAGTATATGAACGGTGTGATCATCGACTATGTCTCGTCGATGCAAGGATCAGGATTCACGTTCAAGAACCCCAACGCGACCGGCGGCTGCGGCTGCGGCAGTTCGTTCTCGGCCTAGCGTGAACGGGGAGGAACGAGGGGAGGCCCGCGACGAGCTCGATCGCGCGGCCTCCCCTTCGTCATTTCTGGCCTCGCACCCGCCGCGCGAGCGCATCCGGACCGTCATCGCCGGCGACCACGACGCTATCGCCAAGCTGGTCGCGCTGCGAATCGCCGAGCTGATTCGAGAGCACACCGCGGCGGGAACCCGTCTCGTCCTTGGGCTCGCGACGGGCTCGACCCCGATCGGCATCTATCGCGAGCTGATTCGCATGCACCGCGACGAGGGGTTGAGCTTCGCGTGCGTCGAGACGTTCAATCTCGACGAATACTACCCGATGCCGAAGGACAGCATCCACTCCTACCACCGCTTCATGTGGGAGAATCTGTTCTCCCACGTCGACATCGATCCGGCGCGGGTGCACATCCCGCCGGGCGAGGTCCGCGCGCGAGAAGGTCGGTGAGGCGGCGCGCGCGTACGAGGCGGCCATCGCCGCGGCCGGCGGCATCGATTTCCAGATCCTCGGCATCGGCAAGACGGGGCACATCGGCTTCAACGAGCCGGGGTCGGGCGCGGACAGCCGCACTCGCCTCGTGACGCTCGACGCCGTCACGCGCAAGGACGCCGCCGCCGACTTCTTCGGCGAGGAGTACGTACCGCGCGAGGCGATGACGATGGGCGTCGCGACGATTCTCGAGGCGCGCGAGATCGCGATCATCGCGACGGGCGAGCACAAAGCCGCGATCGTCGAACGCGCGGTGGAGGGCGACGTCGATCTCGAAGTCGCCGCGACGTTCCTCCAGCGGCACCCGAACACCACGTTCTACGTCGACCGCGCGGCGGCCGCCGAGCTGACACGGATCAAGACGCCGTGGCTTCTCGACGAGGTGCAGTGGACGAAGGAGCTGATGATCCGCGCGGTGATCTGGCTGTCGCAGCGGACGAACAAGGCGATCCTCAAGCTGACACAGCGCGACTACGCCGACGCGCGCATGTCGTCGCTCGTCGCGAAGTTCGGCTCGCCGGGAGAGGTGAACGGCAAGGTCTTCAACCTGCTCGGCGCCAAGATCCGCGGGAAATCGAAGCTGCCGATCGGCCGGCGGATCGTGTGCTTCTCGCCGCATCCCGACGACGACGTCATCTCGATGGGCGGCATCCTCCGCAAGCTCGTCGAGAACGACAACGAGATCGTCGTCGCGTACATGACGAGCGGGAACATCGCCGTGTTCGACCACGACGCTCGCCGGTACGCCGATTTTCTCGTTCGCCTCGGCGGCCGAGGATCGGATCGATCACGGGAAGCTCGACGCGCTCGTCGCCGACGTACGCGACTTCGCTCGAGCGAAAATCGCCGGGCGAGGTCGACACGCCCGACGTGCAGGCGCTCAAGCGGATCATTCGCGAAACAGAAGCCGTGAGCGGGCTCGAGACCGTCGGCCTGCCGAGGAGCGCCGCGCGCTTCCTCAATCTGCCGTTCTACCAGACCGGCAAGGTGCACAAGGAACCGATCGGGCCGGCGGACGTGGAGATCGTGCGCGCGCTCCTCGACGAGATTCGTCCCGACATGATCTTCGTCGCCGGCGATCTTTCCGACCCGCACGGCACGCACCGCATGTGCAAGGAAGCGATCGACCGCGCGCTCGCCGAGCTGTCGTTCCCCAAGCCCGAAGTCTGGCTCTATCGCGGCGCGTGGCAGGAGTGGCCGATTTATGAGGCAACGTTCCTTGTACCGTTGTCGCAGGAAGAGCTGAGGCTCAAGATCCAGGCGATCTTCAAGCATCAATCGCAGAAGGATTCCGCGCCCTTCCCCGGCGGCTACGACGAGCGCGAGTTCTGGCAGCGCGTCGAAGCCCGCAACAAGGGAACGGCCGCCGAGCTGGATCGTCTTGGGTTGGCGGAGTATTTCGCCATGGAGGCATATGTCGTGGACGGCGGGGGACTCTGAGTAGCACGTGCGCGGACTGAACGCGCTCGACTTCGTCGTCATCGCCGCGTATCTCGTCGGCGTGACGCTGCTCGGCATCTGGGTCGGGCGCCGCCAGAAAGACGCGAAAGACTACTTCGTCGCCGACCGCGAGATCCCGTGGTGGGCCGTGATGTTCTCGATCGTGGCGAGCGAGACGAGCGCGCTCACCTTCATCAGCATCCCGGGCCTCGCCTACACGACGAACCTCGGGTTTCTCGAAATCGCCGTCGGGTATCTGCTCGGCCGGATCGTCGTCGCATATACGTTGCTGCCGCGCTACTACAACGGCAACCTCGTCACCGCCTACGCGCTGCTCGAGCAGCGCTTCGGTCTCGCCACGCGGCGATTCGCGTCGATCGTGTTCATGGTCACGCGCGGCATGGCCGACTCGGTGCGCGTGTTCGCGACGGCCGTGCCGATCGCGCTGATCATCGGGCCGATGCTGCCGGCGAAGGCGGTGATGCCCGTGGCGGTGCTCGTCCTCGGAACGCTCACCATCGTCTACACCATCCGCGGCGGCATGCGCGCCGTCGTGTGGACGGAGATCCTGCAGGCGTCGGTGTACGTCCTCGGTGGCGCGTCGGCGATCGTGTTGATAGGCCGTCTCGTGCCGGGCGGATGGCCGGCGATTCTGCCATCCGCGGCGGCCGCGGGGAAGCTCAGGGCCATCAGCTGGTACACGGGATTCGACCAGCCGCACACCGTGTGGGCCGGTTTGCTCGGCGGCGCGTTTCTCTCGATGGCGTCGCACGGCGCGGATCAGCTGATCGTGCAGCGACTGCTGTCGGCGAAGTCGTTGCGCGGGGCGCAGGCGGCGGTGATCGGAAGCGGGTTCGCGGTGATCGTCCAGTTCGCGCTCTTTCTCGTGCTCGGCGTCGGGCTGTGGGCACTCTACGGCGGTCAAACGTTTCCGACGCCGGACGCGATCTTTCCGACGTTCATCGTCGACAAGATGCCGCACGGTCTGGTCGGGCTGCTGCTCGCCGCCGTGCTGGCAGCCACGATGAGCACACATTCGGGCGCGATTAACTCGCTGGCCGCGGCGTCCACACATGACATCTACCTGCCGATCACCAAGCGCGCGCCCGACGACCCGCGGACGCTGCGCGTCGCGCGATGGTTCGCGTTCGCGTGGGGCATCGTGCTGACCGGGGGCGCGCTGCTCTTCCCGACGAATACCAAGACGCCCGTCGTGGTCGTCGCGCTGTCGATCGCGTCGTTCACGTACGGAGGCCTGCTCGGCGGGTTCTTCCTCGCTATCTTCTGGCGACGTGCGCGGCAGTCCGACGCGATTCTCGCGATGAGCGTCGGCATCGGGCTCATGAGCCTGGTCGTGTTCGCCAAGCAGATCATGGTGGCGATACCGTCGTGGTCCGGTTTCTTGCAGCCGCTGTCGACGATCGCGTGGCCGTGGTACGTGTTGATCGGGACGCTCATAACACTCGCCACCGGAATGATCGCTTCACTCTTTCACTCGAGCAGTCCCACTCCCCATCGGCAAACGGTATGACGTTCATCGTCGTTGGCATTGACGGGGGCGCATCGAAGACGCACGCCATCGTGGCCGATCTCACCGGTCGGACGTTGGGCGAGACGGTCGGTCCGGCGAGCGCGGTGCGGCCGGGACGAGCCGAAGCGTCGGCGAGCGTGATCGAGTCCGTCGTGGGCGAAGCCCTCGCCGCGTGCGGCCTCAGCGACACGCCGCGGGCGCTCGCCATCGGCGTGGCCGGCATCGGCCGAGACACGGAGCGTCAGCAGCTTTGGCAGGCGCTGGCGGGGCGCGATCTGGCGTCGGAGATCGTGATCCAGTCCGATTTCAGCATCGCGCTCGACGATGCGTTCGGTGACGGCCCCGGCGTGCTCATTCTGAGCGGCACCGGTTCGGTGGCGTTTGGGCGAGGGCCGACGGGAGCAACGGCACGGTGCGGCGGCTGGGGTCCGAACTTCGGCGACGAGGGGAGCGGCGCATGGATCGGGCGGCGCGCGCTCAGCGTCGTCGCCGCCGCGGCGGACGGGCGTGAGCCGGAGACGGCACTCACCGGCGCGATCCTCACCGCCCTGGAGATCGATGAGACGATCGACCTCATCGGCTGGGCCGCCGACGCCACGCCCGCGCAGTTCGCGACGCTCGCGCCGGTGGTCGTCGCCGTCGCGGAATCGGGCGACCTTCGCGCGAACGCCGTGCTCACGCTCGCCGTCGAAGAGCTGGTGCTTCACGCGCGCGCGCTGGCGAGAAAGCTCTTCACCGACGAACGTGCCGCGCTCCCGTTGGCGCTCACCGGTGGAATGCTCGGCCGCGGGTCGATGCTGAGAAAGCGGCTCGAGCATCGCCTCAAGTCGGCGGTGCCTGGCGCGCAGCTCCGGACGGAGCCGGTGATCCCGGCACGCGGTGCGGTGCGGGCGGCGCTGCGGGTCGCCGGCGCCGTAGTCGTCTAGGTCGTCGCGTTGGTCGTCGAAGCCCACGTAGCGTTCCTCGGACCCGCCGGCACGTTCACGCATGAAGCCGCCCAGGCGATGTGCGGCCCCGGCGCCCGGTACGACGCCTGTTCCACCATCGACGCCGTCTTCGACGCGGTGCGACGGAAGGACGCGCCGACTGGCGTCGTGCCCATCGAGAACTCGACCGAAGGCTCGGTGACGCAGGCGCTCGACTGTCTTCTCGAGGGCGATGTACTGATCGCCGGCGAGATGGTGCTCGACATCACCCACTGCCTAGCGTCGCATGCCGCCGCGATCTCGGAGGTGGAACGCGTCTATTCGCACCCGCAGGCGCTCGCGCAATGCCGGCGGTGGCTGGCGGGGAACGTCGGCCAGGCGCGTCTCGTCGACTCGCCGTCGACCGCCGCCGCCGTGCGTCACGCGGGCGCGGATCACCGCGGCGCCGCCATCGGAAGCCGGTTCGCCGCCGCGCTGCACGGCGTACCGGTACTGCGCGAAGGGATTCAGGACGTCGAACACAACGCGACGCGTTTCGCGCTTCTGGCACCCCACGACGCGACGCGCACCGGCGACGACAAGACGACGATCGCGTTCGCGGTTCACGACGAACGCGGGGCTCTGCTCCGAGTGCTCGAGGTCTTCGACCGGAACGGAATCAACCTGAGCCGCATCGAGTCGCGGCCGAGCAGGCAGCGGGCGTGGGACTACATATTCGTCGCCGACCTCGAGGGACACCGGTCGGATGAGAACGTCGCCCGCGCGCTGCTGGTGCTGGGCGAGAGATGCCCGATGCTCAAGAACCTCGGGAGCTATCCGCGCTATCGAGGCGGATGACGCTCACAGATCGCGCGCCGGATCGAGCATCTCGGATCGGCGGGCCGAGCCTAGCCGTGAGAAATAGCCATGAGAATGAGCCGTGAGAGAGGAAAAACGGCGCGATTCTCATCGCGCCGTCGAACATTTCTCACGGCTCCTTCTCGCGGCTATTGCTCAGGGCTAGGCTCGCTGCCAAATCCGCGATGCCTGCGACTCACGCCGAAAACCAGCGCGATCCTCAACTCCACTTCAGGTCGAGCTTCGACAAGGGCAGCGATCTCACCCTCTTTCCAGTGATCTCGAATATCGCGTTGCACAGCGCCGGCACCACCGGCGGCAACGCCGGCTCACCCAACCCGGTGGGCGCGAACTCGGTGACCTTGAACCATACGTCTACCGGCGGCGCCTGCCGCATGCGCAGCAGCGGGAAGTTGTTGAAGTTCGTCTGCGCCGTGCGACCCTTGTCGATCGTGATCTCCTGCCCGAGCGCCTCGGCGATGCCGTCCATGACGGCGCCCTGCGCCTGATTCTCGGCGTTGCTCGGGTTGATGATCTGGCTGCCGATGTCGCCGACGACCCAGACCTTGTCTACCTTGACCGTTCCATCCTTGGCCACGGTCGCCTGGACGACTTCCGCGAAGTAGCCGCGATGAGAGAAGTGGAACGCGGTCCCCATCGCCGTTCCCTTGGGCAGGGACGCGCGGTTGGCCCAGCCTGAACGGTCGCGCACGGCCTCGACTACGCCGCGCATCCGCTTACCGTCGAACGCAGGCGCCTGGAAACCGCCTCGTCCACCACCCGCCGGCGGGGGTGGCGGCGGCGGAGCGGGCTGCTCGTTCGCCAGCAGATCCAGACGGAATTGCAGCGGGTCTTTCCCCGCCGCGTGCGCCAATTCGTCGATGAATGACTGCACGGCGAAGGCGATGCCGTTGCTCCCCGGGGCGCGTAGCGCGCCGGTCGGCACGCCGAGCGGCATCAGCGACTGGTCGATGACGAAATTCGTGATGAATCGCGCCGGGAATTCCGTCGCGCCAAGGTTCGCGCTCGACGCCGTGCGCCCGTTCTCACCGAACGATACGAAGTGGTCGCGCCATGCCGTGAGCGCGCCGTTGGCGTCGACGCCCCCGCTAAAAAAGTGGAAGCCGGCCGGCCGATACGGGTCGTGCTGGATGTCGTCCTCGCGGGTCCAGAGCAGCTTCACCGGGACGTTCGGGAGCTGCTTGGCGATCGCCGCGGCTTCGACCATGTAGTCGTTGGCGAGCCGGCGTCCGAATCCGCCGCCCGAGCGCGTGATGTGGATCGTGATGTCTTCCGGCTTCAACCCGAGCGTTTGCGCGACCAACCCGCGGCCTCCCTGCGGCTGCTGCGTGGGCGACCAGATCTCGAGCTTCCCGTCCTTGAACAGCGCCGTCGTGTTCTGCGGCTCGAGCGGCGCGTGCGAGATGAACGGATAGAAGTACGCCGCCTCGACCGTCTTCGCCGCGCTCTTCATCGCACCGTCGAAGTCGCCGTCTTTGCGCAGATTCTGCTGCGCCGGTTGCTTCGACAACGCCTGCGCCTGAGCCGCGAAGCTCTCGCTGCTCTGCGAGGCCGTCGGCCCCTCGTCCCACTGAACGACGAGCTTCTTTCGCGCCTGCTGGATGAGCCACCAGTTGTCGCCGACCACCGCGACACCGGAGAGAAGTCCCATCAACCCGCCCTGCTCGCCCTGATCGACGATGAACGCGTGCTTCACGCCGGGCTGCGCCTTCATCTCATCGAGATTCGCGCCCGTCGCCTTGCCGGCGAACACCGGGCACTTCACGTAGCTCGCGTAGAGCATACCCGGCATCGTGACGTCGATGCCGAACATCGGTTTTCCCGTCACGATGCTCCGCACGTCGACGCCGGTCACGCGCGTGCCGATGATCTTGAAATCCTTCGGATCTTTCAGCTTCACCGTCGCGAGATCCGGCGCGGGCAGCGTCGCCGCCTTCGAGGCGAGCTCGCCGTACGTTACCTTGCGGCCGCTCTTGCGGTGAAGCACGACGCCTTCGGACGTCTCGAGCTCGGATTCCGGCACGTTCAGCGTTTGCGCCGCGGCGGCGACCAACATCGCGCGCCCCGCCGCGCCGACCTGACGCATCGGCATCCAGTTGGTCGGCGTCGCCGTGCTACCGCCGGCGCTCTGCTGCTGGAACTTGGTTGTGTCGAGTGGCGCCTGTTCGATGCGAACGTCCTTCCACGCCACGTCCAGTTCGTCCGCGATGATCATCGGAAGCATCGTCTTCACGCCTTGCCCGATCTCCGGGTTCTTGGCGATGATCGTGACGATGCCGTCCGGCGTGATGCGAATGAAATTGCCGAGCGCGGTCTCGGCCGCGGACGGTGTGAGCGCGAACGCTTCGGCGGTTTCGCCAAGCTTGACGTATGCGCCGAGGAGAATGCCGCCGCCGGCGAGCGCGGTGACGCGCAGGAACGAGCGCCGGTCGACTGTCGAATTGAGCGTCGTGGTCATTGGCGTCTTCTCCCGGCTCACGGATTGCCGCTCGAGCGCGAGCCGACCGCCGCCGGCATCTGCGCAGCACGGTGGATCGCCTGGCGAATGCGGAGATAGGTCGCGCACCGACAGATGTTGCCGTTCATCGCGGCGTCGATGTCCGCGTCGGTCGGGTTCGGCTTGCTCGCGAGGAGCGCTGACGCCGACATGAGCTGGCCGGCCTGGCAGTAGCCGCACTGCGGGACGTCCAGCTCTTCCCACGCGCGCTGCAGCGGATGAGAGCCGTCGGTCGACAGCCCTTCGACCGTCGTGACGTCGGCGCCGGCGACCGTCGACACGCGGCGCTGGCACGAACGGATCGCTGTGCCGTTCACCTGCACCGTGCAGGCGCCGCACTGGGCGACACCGCAGCCGAATTTCGTACCCTTGAGGTCGAGCACGTCCCGAAGCACCCACAAGAGGGGCATGTCGTCCGGGACGTCGACCGAAGTCGGCTTGCCGTTGACCTTGAAGGAGATGGCCATGCGATGGGCCCTCGCTGTTTTTGGTCTCTGATCTCTGGTCTCTGGTCTCTGGTCTCTGGGGTCGACAGTGACCAGAGACCTGAGACCAGAGACCAATCAACTACACCGCTCGAACCGGCGGAACACGCAACGGCTCACCCGCCAACGCATCCGCCGCCGGCGTCGACGACACCGGCCGGTCGAAATCACCTTCCCAACGTGCCATGACGACCGTCGCCAGGCAATTCCCAATGACGTTGAGCGACGTGCGCGCCATGTCCATCAGAGCGTCGACTCCAAGGATGACGGCCACAGCCTGCAGGGGCAAGCCGAATTGCGACAGCGCTCCCGACAATATCACGAGCGAAGCCCTCGGCACCGCCGCCACGCCTTTGCTGGTGAGCATCAGCGTCAGCATCATGACCAGCTGCGTGGAGATCGGCATGTCGATCCCCGCCGCCTGTGCCGCGAACACCGACGCGAGGGAGAGATACAGCGTGCTCCCGTCCAGGTTGAACGAGTAGCCCGTCGGCAGCACGAACGCCACGATGCGTCGCGGCACGCCGAGTTGCTCCATCCGCTCCATGGCCAGCGGGAACGCGGCCTCCGACGACGCCGTCGTGAACGCGATGAGCCATGGCTCGCGAACCGCGCGCACGAACCGTCCAAGCGGCACGCGGAAGATGAGCGCCACCGGCAGCAGCACGAACAGCGCGAACACGATCAGGGACCCGTAGAGCGTCGCGACGAGAATTCCGAGGTTCCGGAGCACGCCCAGGCCGCTCTTCGACACCGTGACCGCGATGGCGGCGCCGATGCCGATCGGCGCGTACACCATGACGATGTTGACGAACTTGAACATCACCTCCGACAGGCTCTCGCAGGCGCTGAGCATGAACGACTTGCTCGGTCCCTGCACTTGCGATAGCGCGACGGCGAAAATGATCGCGAAAAACACGACTTGGAGCACCTGGTTCGTGCTCGCCGCCTCGAAGAAACTCTGCGGAACCGTGTGCTCGATCACGCCCGTGAGCGTCGTGTGCGTCGCGGCAAGCTCGGCGCCTTCCTTGGCCGACACGGCGCCGAGGTCCACGCCCCTGCCCGGCTTGATCACGTTGACGGCGATCAGACCCACCGCGAGCGCGAGCGTCGTCACGATCTCGAAGTAGACGATCGAGCGAAGCGCCAACCGGCCCACCCGCTTCATGTCGTCGCCGTGCCCCGCGATGCCGACGACGAGCGTCCCGAACAGCAGCGGGACGATCAACGACTTGATCATCCGCAGGAAGACCGACGACAGGACGTTCAGGTCCGACGCGGCCCAGCCGCGATGGACGTCGCGGGCGGAATCCGGGAACAGCCATCCGACCAGAATCCCGACGACCATCGAGACGATGATCCACTGCGACAGCGTGATCCGTCGCAGGAAGGACTTCGGCACACTGCTTTTCGCCGGCGGTGTGTATGCGGTGGAGTCGTGCATCATGGCCCCCCTTTGTCGCTAGGCTCCTAGGCGCGCCTCGGCGGCACGATCGGTCCCGTCCCGCGGCGCAGCGTGGAATGCGTGTACCCGTACGCGAAATACAGCACGAGCCCGATCACGAGCCACCAACCGAATCGGACCCACGCCAGGCTCGGCAACCCCCGCATCACGAATACGCAAAGCGCTGCGCCGACGAGGCCAACGAAGTGCACGAAGGGCACGCGGAACGGTCGCGGGCGGTCAGGATCCGTGTAGCGAAGGACGATGACCCCGATGCTCACCAGCGCGAACGCGAACAGCGTCCCGATGTTGGTGAGGTCGTACGTTTCCCCGGCGTCGCCGATGAGCGCCCAGAGCGCGACGAAGACGCCGGTCACGATCGTCGTCATGTACGGCACGTGCGATTTGCCGCTCAACTTGGCGGCCCAGCGCGGGAGCAAGCCGTCGCGCGCCATGGCGAAGAAGATCCGCGGCTGGCCGTACTGGAATACCAGCAGCACGGCTGCCATCGAGAAGATGGCGCCGAGTGACACGATCTTGGCGATGCTGGTCATGCCTGTCGCCTTGAGCGCGTACGCCAACGGATCGGCGGCCGCGCCCAGATCTTTCGACGGAACCATTCCTGTCAGGACCGCCCCGATCACAATGTAGATGACCGTGCAGATGGCAAGTCCACCCAAAATGCCGATCGGCAGATTCCGCTGCGGGTTCTTCGTCTCTTCGGCCGCGGTCGAGATCGCGTCGAAGCCGATGTAGGCGAAGAAGACGATCGCCGCGCCCTGGTGGATCCCGCGGAATCCGTTCGGCGCGAAGGGGTGGTAGTTCGCCGGGGTGATATGCCCGAGTCCTATCACGATGAACAGGGCGAGCACGATGAGCTTCACGGCGACCATGATGTTGTTGGCGCGGGCGCTCTCGCGAACGCCGAGCAACAGCAGCCAGGTGATCAACATGACGATCGAGAACGCCGGCACGTTGATCAGGATCGGAATGTTTCCGATGTGCGGCGCACTGGTGAGGAGACCGTGCACCTTGGGGTCGGAGCTCAGCAGCGCCGTCCGGTAGCCCGTCGTCAACCAATCAGGGATGTGAATCCAGTCGCCGACGAGCGACTTGAAGTAGTCGCCCCACGAGATCGCGACGGCCACGTTCCCGACCGCGTACTCGAGGATCAGATCCCAGCCGATGATCCACGCCACGAACTCGCCGAGCGTGGCGTACGAATACGCGTACGCGCTGCCGGCCTGCGGGATCATCGCCGCCAGCTCGGCGTAGCACAGCCCCGCGAGCCCGCAGCACGCGCCCAGGAGCAGGAATGACAGCACGAGCGCCGGTCCGGCGCCAACACGAATGATCTCGCCGTTCGGGCCGATCTGCCCCGCCGCGGCCGAGCCGATCGAACCAAAGATCCCGGCGCCGATGACGGCGCCGATCGCCAACATGATCAGATCGCCGGCCCCCAACGCGCGCTTGAGCGCGTTGGGGTTGTCTCCCTCGCTGATCAGCTCTGCTATCGGCTTTCGCGAGAAGAGATTCGGCATGTCTGGCTTTCCGCTACCGGGCCACCGGAGCGCCGCTTTCGATGCGCATCCCGTAGAACGATCGGTAGACGAACGCCATCGAGACAACGAAGAACACGGCCGCGAGCATGTGGCTCAACGCCGGCCCGCGCTGCTCGGTGAGCGACACCGCCAGCTCCACGGCGAGCAGGCCGAACAGCGTCGTGAACTTGATGATCGGATTGAGCGCCACCGACGACGTGTCCTTGAACGGATCGCCCACCGTGTCGCCGACGACCGTCGCCGCGTGGAGCGGCGTGCCTTTCTGCTTCAATTCGACTTCGACGATCTTCTTTGCGTTGTCCCACGCGCCGCCGGCGTTCGCCATGAAGATCGCCTGATACAGACCGAACAGCGCGATCGAGATCAGATAGCCGATGAAGAAGAACGGCTCGTAGAACGCGAAGGCGAGCGTGGCGAAGAAGACGGTCAGGAAGATGTTGAACATGCCGGCCTGCGCGTACTTCGTGCAGATCTCGACGACCTTCTTCGAGTCGGAAACGGAAGCCGCCGCCGTGCTCTCGAGGTTCATGTTCGCCTTGATGAACTCGACCGCGCGGTAGGCGCCCGTCGTCACCGCCTGGATGGACGCGCCGGTGAACCAATAGATGATCGCGCCGCCGGTGATCAACCCGAGGAGGAACGGCGGGTGGAGCAGCGACAGTTTGTCGATGTTGGTCGTGAGACCGTTCGTGAGCGCCACGATGATCGAGAAGATCATCGTCGTCGCGCCGACGACGGCCGTGCCGATGAGCACCGGCTTGGCCGTCGCTTTGAACGTGTTCCCCGCGCCGTCGTTCTCCTCGAGGAAGTGCTTGGCGCGCTCGAAGTTCACCGGGAAGCCGTACTGCTGCTGGATCTGGGCGGCGGCGCCCGGGATCTGCTCGATCTGCGACAGCTCGTACACCGACTGCGCGTTGTCCGTCACCGGACCGTACGAGTCGACGGCGATCGTCACCGGGCCCATGCCGAGGAACCCGAAGGCGACGAGGCCGAACGCGAACACCGCCGGGGCGACCATCAGCGCATCGGCCCCCTGCGGGAAGAACGTGCTGACGAAGTACGCGATCGTCATCAACGCCATGATCGTGATGCCCAACCAATACGCGCTGAAATTCCCGGCGACGAGGCCCGAAAGGATGTTGAGCGACGGCCCGCCCTCGCGGGACGAGATGACGACTTCCTTCGTGTGCCGCGAGTCGACCGACGTGAACACCTTCACGAACTCCGGAATGATCGCGCCGGCCAGCGTGCCGCACGTGATGACCGCCGACAGCTTCCACCACAGCGTACCGTCGCCAAGATCCGGAATGACGAGCTTCGACACGACGAACGTCGCGACGACGGACAGGATCGAGGTCAGCCACACGAGGAACGTGAGCGGGGCCTCGAAGTTCATCTTGTCGGCGGCGGCGTACCGCGCCTTGGCGATCGCGCCGTTGAGCAGGTACGAGAGTCCGCTCGTCACCACCATCATGATGCGCATCACGAAGATCCAGACGAGCAGCTGGACCTTCACGTGGTCGTCCTTCACCGCGAGCACGATGAACGAGATGAGGGCGACGCCGGTGACGCCGTACGTCTCGAAGCCGTCCGCGCTCGGTCCGACCGAGTCACCGGCGTTGTCGCCCGTGCAGTCGGCGATCACGCCCGGGTTGCGCGCGTCGTCCTCCTTCACGTTGAACACGATCTTCATGAGATCGGCGCCGATGTCGGCGATCTTCGTGAAGATGCCGCCGGCGATTCGGAGCGCGGCCGCGCCCAGCGATTCACCGATGGCAAATCCAATAAAGCACGACCCCGCGTACTCGCCGGGGATGAAGAGCAGGATCGTCAGCATCAGCACCAGCTCGACCGAGATCAGCAGCATGCCGATGCTCATGCCGGCCGAGAGCGGAATCGCGTAGCAGGGATACGGCTTGCCGCGCAGCGCCGCAAACGAGGTCCGCGAGTTCGCGAACGTGTTCACCCGGATCCCGAACCAGGCGACGCCGTAGCTGCCGGCGATCCCGATCAGGCTGAACGCCAGAATGATGGCGACCTTGTCGATCGAAAAATGCTGGAGAACACCGAAGTACAGCGCGATGACGATCCCGATGAAGAATTCGAGGATCAGGATGAACTTGCCCTGCGTGATCAGGTACGTCTTGCAGGTCTCGTAGATCAGCTCGGAGACCGCTCGCATCGACTCGTGCACGGCCATGTTCTTGAGCCGAGTGTAGATCACGAGACCGAACAGGAGTCCGAGGGCGCAGACCGCCAGCCCCCAGATGAGGAGCGTGCCGCCGGGAACGCCGAGGAACGTCACCGAATTCAGGTTCGGAATGACGAGATTGGCTTCACCGCCGGCGGCCTGCTGCAATAGCGCGTTGACCGTCAGGTTCATTAGTCAGGAATGTCGAGTGGGAGTCCGAAAGCCTTCACGAGCGAAGACCGTCGCGGCTGCGGGCCGGGCAGAAAAAAAGCCCATGTAACTCATCATGGGCCCTGCACTTCAGCTAGATCGCCTAATGATAGACCAGGCGGTTCCGGTTGGCTAGGATGGCAGACGGTCTCAGGTCACCGGTTTCAGGTCACCGGCGACTGCTGAGATCAGAGACCAGCGACCGGTACCAGAGACCAGAGACCAGTGACCGGAGACCGCTCAGAAGTCGTAGATGATCTGCGCCTTCATCCGAATCGGCGTACCGTCGGGCTTCGTCCCCGGACGGAACTTGAACGACCGCAAGACCTCGTCGAGTCGGCGGTTGTACCCGCCGTCACGCGTCGGCGTGAACTTGAAGTCGATCACCTTGCCCGTGGAATCGACGTCGTACTCGGCCACGAGATGGAAACCGCGCACCCGGTCCGGCATCGGCAGCGGCGGAATGAAGAGCTCCGTGGGCGACGGCGGATAGTTCGCCTGCAGGCCACCGCCGGTGCCCGGGCCGTTGCCCGATCCGCGGCCCGTGCCGGTGCCTGACCCGTTCCCACCTCCGGTTCCCGGACCGTTCCCGGCCGATCCATCCCGTCCCGTTCCGCCGCCCGTGCCTGACTGCGCCGCCGTCGAGTCGGGCGCCTTCGGCCCCTCGATCTTGAGCTCGGCCGGAGTCGGCTGCGTGATTTCCGGCAGCTTCATCGCGACCTGCTGTACGACGGGCTTGGGTTCCGGCTTGGGCGGCGGCGGTACGACCGGCGGTACGATCGGCGGAACGACCGCTTTCACGACGGGCTGCTGAGTGGCCGCGACCATTCGAACGTAGGTGACTCGTGCGTGGTCGCCGGTGCCCCGATGTCCGCCGCCTCCGCCCCCCGCGGGCCCCGGTCCGCCCGCACCCTGCGGCATCTCCTTCACGTCGGCGGTGTGAAGAGCGAAGTCGCCGACGAGCAGAAAGATGATGAGCGCGTGCAGCGCCGCCGACAGCACGCTCCAGCCGCGCCGATCATCGCGCGCGGCCGGAAGCCGCGTCGCCGGTAAACGGCGGCGTTCGCGGTCGGAAGTCACCTCAGTCGCCTCAACAACAGGCTTCGAACGAGCAGCGATAAGCACAGCGTCTCCGCCAGGGCGTGGCGTCCCATCGACCAGTTATACGACTAATGACCCTGGAAGGGTTCGTGCCACCCCCGAAAAGAGACGCGGGCGGAGCCGGATGGCCCCGCCCGCGACTTTGGTCCCCTTCTCTGTGTGCGTTACTTCGCCGCCGGGGCCGGCGCGCCATTGCCGCCCGGCGTGTCCTTCGGCGGAACACCAATGACCTTCACGCCAGCACCGCGCGCGACGTCCATCGCGTCGATGATGTCGGCGTATTTCACGCCGGGCACACCCTTGACGAAGATGATCTTGTCGGGGCGCGGATCGTAGATGCCTTTCAGTTCACCCGGAAGCTCCGCACGCGATACCTGCTTCGTGTTGATGGCGTACTTCCCGCCCGGGCCGACCTCGAGGACGATCTGATCGTTCTTCTGGTTCGCCGGCTGCACGGTCGGATTCGGATCGGGCAACTGGATGTCGATCGCCTTTCTCATGGACGGCAACACCGCCATGAAGATGATCAACAGGACGAGTAGCACGTCGATCATCGGCGTAACGTTCGGCTCGTTGGACAGGCTACCGCCGGTCGAGCCGCCGCCGCCGCCACCTGGGGTCATCGACATTACTTGGCTCCTCCCGGTGGCGCACCTGGGGCCGGTGTCGGATTCCTGGCGTCGCCCGCGATCGTGGACACGGTGCCCGGCTTCTGGTCACCGATCAGGCCGGCAACCGTCACGCCGTTGTGCATGGCGATGTCGAGCGCATCGAGCACCTTGGCGTAGTCCAGATTCTTGTCCGCCTTGAGATACATGATCTTGTCGTCGCGCGGTGTGTCGACATAAATGTGCTTCAGCGCCGCCGCGACGTCTTCCTGTCTGATTTGCTTCTTGTTCAGGTAGTAGTGGCCATCCTTGTCGATCCCCAGCACCTGATCGGTCTGGTCGTCTTCCGGATGGTCCTTGATGTTCTGGGCCTGCGGTGGGTCAGCCTGGAATCCCGCCAACAGTGCCGGCGTGACCACCATGAAGATGATCAGCAGCACGAGCATGACGTCCACCATGGGCGTCACGTTCGGCGTGGACTGAACGCCGGCACCACCTCCACCCGTCGACATTGCCATTCGAAATCCCTCCGCGACGTGGTGGACTTACTGCGAGATCGGGCCGCCGCTCGAGGCGGCGTTGAACTCACGGGTGAAGCGCGACCGGCCGAACTCGCCCGACACGCCCTTGATGAGGTAGTCGATCATTTCCTTCGACACGTACGTCATCTCAGCGGTCAGATTGTCAATCTTGGTGGTGAAGTAGTTATAAGCCCACACCGCCGGGATGGCGACCAACAGACCAAACGCCGTCGTGATCAGCGCCTCGGCGATACCGCCGCCGATCGCCGCGAGACCGCCGGATCCCGACGCGGCCATTCCGGTGAACGAGTTCACGACGCCCATCGTGGTGCCGAGCAGTCCGACGAACGGCGCCGTCGCGCCGACGGTGGCGAGCACCGCGAGGCCGCGCTTCAGGTTCGTGATCTCGAGGAGCATGTTGCGCTCGACCGCGCGCTCCGCCGAGTTGATGTCGGCGACCGTGACCGAACCGTCGGCGATGAGGGGCTTCACTTCACCGAGCGCGCCGCCGAGGACGATGGCGACGTGCGACTTCTTGTAGCTCTCGGCGAGACGGATCGCTTCGGTGAGGTTGTCTTCCTCGAGGAACTGCGAGAATTCCGGAGCGAACTTGACCGTCTCTTTCTGCGCCTTGCGGAGGTTCCACCACTTCGAAACCATGACCGTGAGCGAGTAGATCGACATCACCGCCATCACGACGCAAATGCCCTTGGCAAAATTGCCCATCTGGTGCCATAGGCCGAGCAATGAGAAATCCATAATCTTCGAGTCTCCGACTCAGTGAAGTGGTGGTGATCTACTTGGTCAGGTTGAACTGGAACGGCATCTGCACGAGCTGTCGGACTTTCTTCCCGCCGACTTCCGCGGGGTAGAACCGCATGTTCGGAAGCGCGGACTTGACCGCGTTCGTGAACAGGTCGTGCGTCGACTTGAGGATGTGGAACTGGCTCATGTCGGCGCGGCCCGTCGTGTCGACCACGAACTGGGCCAGCACTTCGCCTTCGACGTTCGCCGAGCGCAGCATGTCTGGATAGTGCGGCGCCGTGTTGTTCGGATACGGCGTGACCTGCTTCTCGACCTGGAACTCGAAGTACGTCTGGTTGTCGTTCACCGGGGTCGGCGTTCCCCCGACGACGCCCTTGGCGAAACCGCCGGCGACGCCCTTACCCGTGAAGTCCGCTTCGTCCGTGACCTTCTTGGACATGTCGATCTGCGGCAACACGTCGGGGATCTTGATCGGGGCGGTCAACACCTGGAAGCCTTTCGGCGGCGGCGCCTTCATGATGGCTTCCGGCGGCGGCTTCACTTCTTCCTTCGGCGGCGGCGGTTCGTCCTTCTTCACTGTGACGAACTCGACCTTCTCGGCCTTCGGCTTTTCGAGCGCGTTGCCCACGCTGTACGTCGCGTAGACCGCGGCCGAAATGAGCACCGAGTGGATGACGAAGCTCCACAGGAACCCACCGGCGCGCCTTTGTTTCGCTGCCTGCGACTCGATGAGATTGTCGAACATGTCTCGTTGGCCTGATTGGGTAACAGGTAACGCGCGGGACGTTTCGGTGGCTTAACCTACGCCCGCACCGTTAGGGCGGAATGCTGCCAAGATTAAGAGTTGGTGAAGCCATGTAGCAAATTTCGTGTCGGTCGCGAGGCGAGCCACCGATTCACCCCTCCGCCGGCTCCACCACCGACTCGGGCTCCCCCGGATTTGCCTCCGGCGCGTTCGGCGCGGCCTGCGCGACGATCGGCAGAACGATCGTGAAAATCGAACCGCGGCCGAGGCGCGACTGCACCGTGATCGTACCCTCGTGCGCCTGCACGATCCATTGCGCGATCGCCAACCCGAGACCGAATCCGCCGCGCTCCGATTGGCGCGAGCGCGCGCGGTCGGCCCGCCAGAATCGATCGAACACGTGCGGCAGATCGTTCGCCGCGATTCCGATCCCCGTGTCGCGGATGGCGATGGCGATCTCGTCTTCACCTCGGCGTGTCGCCGACAGCTCCACGTGGCCGCCGCGCGGCGTGTACTTGATCGCGTTCGTGACCACGTTGAGGAACAGCTGGCGAAGCCTCGTCCGATCCCCCATCACGACGCCGCCATCCAGCGAAGACAGCTTGAGGGTGAGCCCGGCGTCCTCTCCGAGAATGACCGCCGTTTCGTAGATCTCGCGAACCAGCGGCTCCATCTCGATCGGCGTGCGGTGGATGTCGAAGCGGCCCTCGTCGGCGCGCGCCAGCGTGAGGAGGCTGTTCACCAGGTCGGACATGCGCGCCGTTTCCTGCAGCGCTTCCTCGAGCGCCACCATGCGGTCGCCGCGGCTCGTGCCGGGATGCATCGCACGTTCGACGTCGGCGCGGAGCACGGTGAGCGGTGTCTTCAGCTCGTGGCTCGCGTCGGCGGTGAAACGGCGCAGCGCGCCGAACGAGGTCTCGAGACGCGACAGCATCGCGTTGACCGTGAGGCTCAGCCGCGAGAGCTCGTCGTTGCTCGTGTCGGCGGGGAGCCGACGGTGGAGGCTCCGCCCATCGGTGATGGCTTCGACCTCATTGATCAGCTCGTCCACGGGCTTGAACGAGCGGCCCACGACGAGGAACGCGACGCCCATCGACACGAGGAAGATGATCGGCGCGAGCATGAGCATCGTGCCGACGAGGAGCTGGGTGGCGACGTCGGAACCCGTGACCTGACTCGCCGCGATGACCTTGGAGAAGTTCGGCCCGGCCGCGGTCGCGACGCGCGACACGGCGAGGAGACTCAACGAGTCGCCGCGGACGCTCACGATGAAAAAACGGATCTCATCCGTGAGCCGATACGCGGCGCGGAGGAACTGCGTCTGGTCGTCGCCCGAGAGGAGGCGCATGAGCGTCGACGTGTACAGCTGTTTGCCCGCCGGGTCGAGCACCATGAAGTAGCCGGGCAGCGGATCGAGGAGGTCGCCGAGCTCCTTGGTGCCCTTCGTCTGCGGGCCGTTCACTTTGTCGGTGCTGTCGACGTACGTGAGCTTGGGATGCAGCCGCTGGCCGCTCTGCAGCGTTAGCACGACGCTGTCGGCGACGCGAAAGGCGTTCGCGGCGATGGCCTCCTGCGTCGCGCTCTTCGATTGGCCCACGAGCAACGCGACGACGAACGTGATCATCGTCGCCAGCAGCAGCACGGCGTACGAGACGGTGAGCCTTGCCCGGGTCGACATCATGGCTCAGCGGTCCTTCGTATCCCTGCCTCCGGCCGAAGGCGTTCGCATATGCGATCCACGACCGGGCTCACGTTTCTCGTCGCGCTTCTCGTCGCGTTTGTCGTCACGCCGCCCGTCCGATTTCTCGTCCTTGATCATATACCCGACGCCGCGCACGGTGGTGATGAGGCGATTGCCGTGCTTGGCGTCGACCTTCTTGCGAAGGTGGTTGATCACGACGTCGACGATGTTCGTGCCGGGGTCGAAGTGGTAGCCCCACGCGTACTCGGTGATCAGCGTCCGGCTCATGACGCGTCCGGCATGGCGCATCAGGTATTCGAGAACGGTGAATTCTTTGGGCGTCAGCTCGATCAGCTCGGCGGCGCGCCGCACCTCGCGCGTCGCCTGGTCGAGCACCAAGTCGCCGACGACGAGCGTCGGCGACGCCAGCGCCCTCGGCCGCCGCGCGATCGCCTCGACGCGCGCCAGTAGCTCCTCGAACGCGAACGGCTTCGTGACATAGTCGTCGGCGCCGGCCCTGAGCGCGGTGACTTTCGCATCCACCGCATCTTGCGCCGTGAGCACGAGCACCGGCCGCTCGAAGCCGCGCGCGCGCAGCGTGTGCAGCAGCTCGAGACCGGATTTTCCCGGCAGACGCATGTCGAGGACGATGAGGTCGTAGGCCTCCGAGCCCGCGCGCCGCTCCCCTTCCTCGCCGTCAGCGACGAGATCGACGGACCAGCGCTGCTCCTCGAGCCCACGCTTCACGTACTGCCCGACGGTCGGATCGTCCTCGATGACGAGGATTCGCATGACCTAAACTACAGTAGGGACCGATGGCGGGGCGAGGCGCGTCGCGCACTAATCGCGCGCGCAACACGGGTCTGGCGACTGAGGTCACTGGTCTCAGGTCACTGGTCTCAGGTCACTGGTCTCGGGACACTGGACTCAGGTCGCAGGCGGGGGTTCAGAAACCAGTGACCAGTGACCAGGGACCAGGGACCAAGAGAATCCATCTCCGAGATCGACCCGATTACGCGACTACTCCCCTCGCTTCGGCCTCGTCAACCCGTACTCCCTGATCTTCCTGTACAGCGTCTTCGACGAGATCCCGAGCGTCTTCGCCGCGCGGCCCTGGTGCCAGTTCGATTGCGACAACACCGCCTCGATGTGCTGCCGCTCGAGCTCGGCCAGCGTGACCTGCGACCCCACCGACGCCCGCGGCGTGGACGTTTGTGGCGAGAGCGGGAGGTCCTGCGCCCGGATCTCCGTCTGCTCGGCGTTCGACAGCAGAACGACGCGCTCGATGGCGTTGCGCAGCTCGCGCACGTTGCCCGGCCACGGATACGCTTGCATCAGCGCGATCGCGTCGGCGGTCAGCGTCGGCGCGGACGAGCCGGCGAGCTGGGTGAGGAAGTGTTGGGCAAGCAGCGGGATGTCCACCGTCCGCTCGCGCAACGGCGGCAGCGACACGGTCACGGCGTTCACGCGGCACAGCAAATCGTCGCGGAAGCGGCCGTCGCGCACGGCCTGCTCGAGGTCGTGGTTGCTCGACGTCACGAGGCGCACCGAGACTTCGACCTTCTGCGTCCCGCCGACACGGAAGAAGCTTCCGTGCTCCAACGTTCGCGCGAGCTTGGACTGGAGCTTGGTGCTGAGCATCCCGATGTCGCCGATGAACAGCGTTCCGCCGGCGGCCAGCTCGATGAGCCCCGCCTTCCGCGTCACGGCACCGCTGAACGCGCCGCGCTCGTGACCGAACAACTCGATGTCGAGCACGCCCTCGGCGAGCAGCGAGCTGTCCGCCTCGATGATCGGACCGGTGCGCCCCGACAGACGATGGATCGCCCGCGCGAGGAGACGCTTGCCCGTTCCCGACTCGCCGGTGATGAGCACCGGTGAATCCGTCGTCGCCACCCGCTCGAGCAGCGCCAGGACCGCGTGCATCGGCGCGAACTGCGTCACGACTTCGGGGGTCGAGTCGACGCGCGAGAGACGGGCTTGCAGATACCGGTTCTCGCGCGCGAGCTGGTGCTTCTCCCACGCGCGGCGCACCAGTACATCGATCTCGGCCATCCGGTACGGCTTCGCCAGATAGTCGTACGCGCCGAGCTTCATCGCCGTGATCGCGGTCTCGACGGTGCCGTTGCCGGTGATGACGATGACCTCAGGCGGCTCCGGTTCGGAGCGCAGTTGGCGCAGCACCTCGAGGCCGTCCACCTCCGGCATCACGATGTCGACGATGGCGACGTCGTAGGCTTCGTCGCGGAGCGCTTGCAGCGCCGCCTTGCCGTCGCCGACGCACGCCACCTGGTGGCCGCGGCTTCGCAGGAACGTACACAGGATCTGCGCGAGATTCTCTTCGTCTTCCGCGACGAGCACGCGAATGCCGCGGCTCGGCTGCGTGTCGGCCGACGCACGCTCGAGCGGCGTCCGGTCGGGAGTCGTGCTGCTCGTCATTTGTCCCCCCCCCCGCCGGCAGAAGAATGCGGAACACGCTTCCCTCGCCGACCGTGCTGTCCACCTCGATGCGGCCGCCGTGCTCGGTCACGATCGCGTAGCAGATCGAGAGTCCGAGACCCATCCCGCGGCTCGGCCCCTTCGTCGTGAAGAACGGCTCGAAGATCTTCGAGCGATCGGCGCCGCGGATGCCCTGCCCGCGGTCGATCACCTCGGCGATCGTCGTCGCTCCGCTGGCGTCGGAGCGCGTGCGCAGCGAGATGACGCCCTTGTCTTCCATCGCGTCGAGCGCGTTGAGGAGAAGCGCCAAGAAGACCTGGACGAGCTGCTCCTCGTTGGCGTGCACCGGGCGAATCGTCGAGTCGGCGTCCACGCTGAGCGCTACGCGCCGGAAGCGCGGATGGTGCTTGACGAGTCGCAGCGTCTTGTCGATCACCGCGTTCACGTCGACCACGGTCTTCGTCGTCGGCTTGGGACGGCTGAAGTCGAGCAGCCCGTCGATGATTCCCTTGCAGCGACGGACTTCCTGCTGGATGAGCGAGAGCGACTCCTTCGTCTCTCCCCCGCCGCGCTGCACGACGACGGTTCCCTCGTCCATCGCCAGCGACAGCGTCTCGGCGCACGCGCCGATCGTCGCCAGCGGATTGTTGATCTCGTGCATGACGCCGGCGGCGAGCGTTCCGATCGCCGCGAGCTTTTCCGCCTGCGCGAAGCGCTGCTCGGCGCGGCGCCAGTCGGTGATGTCCTCGCCGATCGTGATGACGTGCGACACGTCCTTGTTGTCGAGGTGCATCGGGATCTTGGTGATCCGGTACGCGCGCGCCTCGCCGAACGCGCTCGACTCGATCGGGAACTGCTGCATCTCGCCCGACTCGAACACGCGCTCGAACTCGCCCCGTAGAACCTCGGCGGGTTGACGGTGCAGGATCTCGAAGATCGTTCGTCCGATCGCTTCTTCGCGCGACACGCCTTGGAGCCCGATCTCGCGCTTCCGATTCCAGGCTTGGATCCGGTACGAGCGGTCGATCACGTAGATGCCGACGGGCAGCGAGTCGATGATCTTCTCGGTGAACCGCCGCTGCTCCTCGATCTCACGCGTGCGGGCGGCCACTTCCGACTCGAGCCGGTGCGCGTACTCGGCGTCGCGCAACGCCGGGGCGAGCAGGTCGGCGACGGCCGAGATGAAGATCGCGTCCTCGCCGGAGAGCTCGCGGCCGGGGCGCACCGTGAGCGCTCCGAGCTCCTGGCGCCCGGCGAGGAGAAGCGCGGCAACGAAGCCGTCGCCCGGTTGCTCGCTGCCCCGGGCGAGTTGTTCGGCGACTGCCTCGGCGGTCGTCGGGTCCTGCGCGACCGACCAGGCGCGCCGGAGGCCGTCGAGCCCACGGAGCCATAGAGTGGACTGAGTGCCGTCGAGTTGCGTTGCGACCGACGACAGCACGCCCGGTACGACCGCGCCAACCGAATCGCCGGTGGCGATTGCGGCCGCGATCTCCGCGAGCGCGGTCAGGGTTCGTGGAACGGGAATCGAAAGTCGGCGCTTGCTGCGCGGCGCATGTGAGCGCACGCCCGGAGCCGACGAACTCGGAGTCGGAGAAGACGGAGACGAAGAAGACACAGCGTCGCAGCGGTCTCGGGAGGCGGGGACAAGATGACCGAACGCACAGGTTAGACGCGCGCCGCCGCGCCGCGCAACGCCCGGCGGATGCTCACCAAAATCGCCGTTGACTACCCCGAGAACCGCGGCTCGACCGGCTCTTAACTGATCGACCGTAACTTGCTATTTGGCAGCAGTTAGCTTGTCGATCTCGTCCAGCAACTCGGCGTCCATCCGACGGTCGCTGGGGTTGTGCTCGACGTGCTCCCAGCGGATCGTGCCGCTCGCGTCGAGGAGGAAGTAGGCGCGGTTCGAGTAGTAGCGGTCCTCGAGCAGCACTCCATAGAGTCGCGACACGTCACGCCGGAAGTCGCTCAGCATATGAACCTGAAACCCATGCTTGTGGCGGTACTCCTTGAGCGTCGCCGTCGAGTCGACGCTGATCGGGAGGACGGTGATTCCGCGTCGCGCAAACTGGTCGTGGTCGTCGCGCATCTCGCAGAATTCCGCCGTGCACGTGCTCGTGAAGGCCAGCGGGAAGAACGCGATGAGAACCGGCGCGCCGCGGAGTGCCGACAGGGTCACTTTGTCGCCGGTCGTCGACGTCAGCGTGAAGTCGGGCGCTTCTTGGCCGACGGCGGGAACGGCGCGAGATTCGACAGCAGTCATGGTTCGAAGAATTGGAAGCGGTGAGTTGACGCCCTTGGATCGAGTCAAATCTATGAGCCCTCGCGTGAACGCCATGGTCCGAACTGTCACGGCCTGCTTCGCCCTGCTCGCGGCGTGCGGCGGCGGCGGTTCAGGGCCGGCGGCCGTCACCACCACGGTCCCGCAGCCGATCGCCGGCGACGTCGAGGTCACGCAGTTCGCTCCGGCGCTGAACGTCCACCTCGACCAGATGGTGAAGCGCGCGTCCGGGCTCTACGTGCAGGACCTCACGATGGGCACCGGCACCTTCGCGTCGCGTGGACGCACCGCGGTCGTGCGCTACACCGGTTGGCGCGCCGACGGCAAGCAGTTCGACGACGGCGAGATCACGCTCACACTAGGCACCAACAAGACGATCCCCGCGTGGGAGGAAGGCCTGCTCGGAATGCGCGTCGGCGGGAAGCGGCGGCTGGTCGTACCGCCCAATCTCGGCTACGGCGCGCGCGGCGCGGGGAACGACATTCCACCGAACACAGTGCTCGTGTTCGACATGACGCTGTCGTCGGTGTACTGACCGCGAAGACGTGCGGTCACGCCGAACGAAGCCGCGCCAGGTGTTTCTTGAGCGCGGCGACGGTGCCGACGGCGGCGATCACCCAAATGAGCAAGGCCGCGAAACCAAACGCCACGCGCCCGGGGAGATCGCTGTTCTTCGGTTGGTAAACGAGGAACGGCAGTGAAATCGTCGTGCTGAAATGCCGCGGGCCCCTGCCGAACGCGATCCACGTCGCCATGATCGCCATCAGCGTCACGATGCTCAGTCCGGCCGCGCTCTGAAGAACGCGTAGCACGGACGGCGCATTCGCCGGCAGCGTGCCGTCGGCGTTGGCGCCGCCGGCCGCGGCGTCGACGAAAAGAAGGGCGGAGGCGAGCAGGAACACCGACCCCGCCGCGACGCCCATCCAAGGCGGAACGTCAGGCGCGAGCTTCATTGGGATCAAGCCGAGTGATCCGAGCACTGGCGGCACACCACACCCAAGGCATAGGATGCCGATAGCGATTGCCTTGCGGCGCGTGAGCTGCGTTTGAGCGGCCATGGTCGTTGCCGAGAGCCGAAAAAATTAGGAGTCAAATGTCCATCGCTCGAGCCATCAGCGCGGCGGTCCTGCTGACCGGGGGACTGCACTCACGCGTTCAAGGTCAAACCTCCGACTCGTACCCTGCGCGGTGCGGCGTGGCCGGCTCTCCCTCCGACCGCGGCCGCTACTTCCCACTGCCACGCGGCGACGTTTTCTGTCCGCTCATCGCGGACCCCAAGGCGACGCGCTCCTTCGCCGCCTACCAGCGCGGCAACGAAACCGATTTGGCGACGGACATCGCCGCCGTCGGAATCGCCGACCAGTTCCCCTTCTTCCGCGCCTTCGCCGGTCGCGCGGGAAACGGTCTGCAGCTGGGCGTCGCCGGTTCGGTGTTCGCACAATTCGACCTCGGCTCGCCGTCGTACGACCTGCTCAACGCCGACTATCTCATCGCGCTTCCGCTCACGTTCAGAGCCGGCCCGTTCTCGGGACGATTGCGTGTGTACCATCAGAGCTCGCATCTCGGCGACGAGTTTCTGCTCCGCCCCAATCCGCCGAAGCGCCAGAACCTCTCGTTCGAGTCGGCCGAGGGGTTGCTCTCGATTGACCTGTCCGCGCTGCGCATCTACGGCGGCGGCGAATCGTTCGTGCGACGCGATCCGGTCGATCTCCCCGATCTCCTCTGGCACGGCGGCGCCGAGCTGCGCCCCCGCGGGACGGTGAGTGTCGGAGCCCTGGCCACAATCCGGTTGGTCGCGGCTACGGACGTGAAGTTGGTGAGCGACACCGCCACACACACCGGCGTGAGCGTGCGCGCCGGATTCGAGTTCGCCCGGCCTCGGGAAGGCGAGGTCGAGAGTCGGCGTTGGAGCTTACTCGCCGAGTACTACAACGGTCCGTCGCCGTACGGCCAGTTCTACCGTCAGCAGGTTCGGCTTACGGGCATCGGTCTGCATTTCACCCTTTGAGCTGGCGACAGGCCAGCTCGGCTCAATCTGGCTCTGTCAGAACGTCGGCCCCGGCGCCGGTCGCGGGCTGGCCGCACTTGTAGCAGTCCAGCCGTTTGATCGTCGCGACGCCCCGCGCGTTGCTCTGCTCCACCAGGACGGCTTTGCACGACGGGCAGAGGTAATTCGTCGTTCCGATGAACGCCTGGTTCGTGACCCTGAGAGGGCCGCCCGTGCTTCGGGTGGCGGTCGGGATGTGCCAGGCCTGATTCCACGAGAGGGGGCGGAGTTCGCGCGCGTCGCTCATGGGTCCCGGCACCGTTTTTTGAGAGGATCGTGCACCTCGCGTCGCATCGGCGATGCAACGAACCACATGGAGCGTACCGGGATCGAACCGGTGACCTCCTGGTTGCAAACCAGGCGCTCTCCCAGCTGAGCTAACGCCCCGTCTTCCTCTGATTCGTAGGTTTGAATCTAGCAGCACAGTCCAGACGACCGAGGGAACACTCCAGTGACCGACAACGCTCAGACCGAGACCGCGGCGCGGCACATGACCATCCGCTGCCAGTTCTGCGAGACGTGGAACCGCATCGACGCCGCGCGCGCTCCCGACCGCCCCAAATGCGGCAAGTGCGGCAAGCCGATTCTTCTCGACCGGCCCATCGCCCTCAACGACGAGACGTTCGGGCGCACGATCGCCGAGAGCGACGTGCCCGTGCTCGTGGACTTCTACGCCGACTGGTGCGGCCCGTGCAAGATGATGGCGCCGTTCATCGACGAGATCGCGCGCGAGCGACAGGGAGCCGTGCTCGTGGCCAAGCTCGATACCGATCGATCGACGCAAACCGCCGGCGCGTTCAACATTCGCGGGATTCCGACCACGATCGTGTTTCGCGGCGGCAAGGAAGCCGCGCGATACACGGGCGCGATGAAGAAGCTTGGCCTCGAGGACCTGATCGAACGCGCCGAGAGCGCGTGACCCGCTGGAGGCGCCGGCGCTACTCGTGCGCCGGCAGCGGCTCCATCGTCTCGGGATCGACCGGGACCTGTACTTCGTCGCGATAGGGCGACGTCGACAGCGTGACGCGAATGCGCGGGAAGCCGCTCACGAACAGCGTGTAGCACCAGCCCCACGCGCCGAGATACAGGCACAGAACGCCGATCTCCCAGATGCTGAACGGAAGATCCGGCACGACGCCGTAGCCCGACGGGTACACCTCGATGTACCGCATCAGCCACATGCCGACGAGGCTCGCGCCCGCGAACAGCGCGAGCGTCGGCTTGTAGACCTTCGCCGCGCGCGAGAGCAGACCGAAGAACGGTGCGAAGAAGACGAGGACCACCGACGTCACCGTCACCCACTGCCACGGCGGAATGAGCCGGAGGCGCATGAAGAACGTCTCCTCGCCCATGTTGCCGTACCAGATCACGAGGTACTGGCCGAACGTCAGATAGCCCCAGAACGCGGTGAACGCGAAGCAGAGCTTACCGATGTCGTGGTAGTGGACTTGCTGGATCAATCCGTCGGCCGTGCCGAGGCGCGCGTCCCACGCCATCACGAGCAGCGCGAACATCGTGAGCGCGCAGAGCCACGCCCCCATGAAGAACCACCAGCTGTAGAGCGTGCTCTGGAAGTGGAGCGACAACCCCATCGACAGGTCCCACGACAGCACCGACCAGCCCATCGCGTAGAGCAGCACCGTGAAGACGGCGAGCTTCCCCTGCAACGAGTGCGTCGAGTGAAGCTCCCGCCGCTCGTTGCCGAAGCCGGCGCGCATGCGCGCGCGAAGATTCGCCGCCCACTTCGCGCCCCACTCCGGCACGCGTCCCACGTCGAGCCGCAGCGACGTGTACACGTACCACAGGCCGAGCAGCGTCATCAGCGCGAAGATCAAAATGTCGCGCGAGATCAGGAACCCGGGATTGAAGTAGATCGCCTTCTCCGGAACCGGATACGCCTCGTGCGTCCACGGAAAGACGTACTTCTGCCCGGCGAACAGCGTGAGCAGCAGGAAGACGAAGGCGACCGGCATGAAGGCGACGTACGCCTCCATGAACCGGATCACGTGACGCGACCAGCGCGCCGTCGTGATGCGCTGCACCGCGACGATGGTGAGGCCGCCGCTCGTCAGCCCGGCGAAGAACAGCCAGTTCGCGTGCCAGGCGCGCCACGCGCGGTCGGGCGCGACGATCACGCCGACGATGAACACGACGAGCCCGACGCCGAAGAGCGCCTTGACCGCGGTGTTGATCCACGCCGGCAGCTCGCGATTGGTCGCCGCCAGAGCCTCGGACGCGGTCCACTCTCGCGGCGGGTGAACGGCGCTCATCGCAGATCCTCCGGCTTTTTCGTCGAGTCACGCCGGCGCTGCCGCGCGGGCCGTGTCCGCCCGTGGCGCGTTGGTCGCCTTCCAGAACGGAACCGGCCGCGTCGGTCCCATGCGCGACGCGCCTGGAACGAGAGGGCCGGTCTCGCCGGGACGTCCGTGCATCGTGTCCGGCGTGAAACCCCGGCAACTTGCCTTGGATGGAGCGCAGATAGTTGACGATGTCCCAGCGATCCATCTCTTCGATGCGGTTGTACGTCGGCATCATGCCGCGACCGTTGCGGATCATGCCGAAGATGTAGCCGTCGGTGAGCTTCTCGGCCGCGTTCGTGCCCGCGCCGATCGGAATCGGCGGCATGCCGTACTTCGTCACGGGTCCATTGCCCATGCCCAGCGGACCGTGGCAGGGCGCGCAGTTGATCTGGAACTGAATGCGCCCGCGATTCACCGAACCGGAGTCGGCCCGCGTCGGGTTGGGGATCGACGCCATCGCAGTGATGTGCCGCGGCAGGTTGGCACGAGCATACTCGAAGCCCGGCGCCGAGCTTCCATAGATGGACACCGAGTACTGCGGATTGCCTCGCGGCGGAATCGAGTCGTTCGACGACTCCCACGGGTCGATTTTCGGCTGTTGCCGGAAGTCGGTGAACCACGAGCAGCCGGTGAGCGCGGCCGCGGCGACGACCATCGCGCCGCGGCAAGCGAGGCGTGCGCTAACGCTCACGTCGCACCTCCTCGGCTCCGTGCTTCTTGAGGATGCCCATCGCGTCGTCCGCGCGGTCCGGGTCGGTGACGACCCACACGCCGAAGTGGCCGCCGCTGAACCGCTCGTCGTAGCCGACAGTCGTCGTGAGGCGTGGCACATGCGACATCGCGAACATCGCGAACACCGTCGCGAGGCCGCCGATGAGCACCATCAGCTCGAATCCCTCGATCGTGAACGGCACCCAGCGTCGCGATGGCCTTGCCGCCGACGACGATGGGCCAGTAGTCCGAGATCCACACGGCGATCCAGTAGCCGAACGTCACGCCCGCCAAGCCGAACACCAGCGTCACGATCCGCACCTTGCTGGGCGGATGCTTCATGACGTGCTCGAACTCGTGGCGCGGCGTCGGCGTGAACACCGTGATGTCGCCGAACCGCTGGTCCTTCAGATCCTCGATCGCGTGAACGGCCGAGTCGATCTCGTGGAATGCTCCAAGGACGCCTTGCATCAGTGCTCCGCTCCCATCTCGTCGGGGTGCACGAAGGGCATCGTGAGGTCGCGGTCCACGTCGCCGTGAGGAAGCGCTTTCCGGAACCGCGGCGGGATGACTTCCTTGATCTCCGACATCGCCATCACGGGCAGCTGCTTGATGAACAGCAGGAACCACATGAAGAACCAGCCGAAACTGCCGATCAGGATGCCGTAGTCGACGAACGTCGGGCGATACGTGCCCCACTGCCACGGCTCGAACTCGTGCGAGAGCGACGGCACGACGATCACGAAGCGCTCGAACCACATGCCGAGGTTGATGAACAGCGACAGGATGAAGAGCCAGCTCGGATTGCGGCGAAGCTTCTGCGACCAGAGCGACAGCGGCAGCACCATGTTGCAGATGAGCATGATCCACGCGGCCCACGCCCACTGCCCGAACACGCGGTTCCAGAAGTAGTCCTGCTCGAACCGGTTGCCGCTCATCCAGGCGACCTGGAATTCAGTCAGATACGCGAGTCCCACCACCGACGACGTGAAGAGGCAGAGCTTCGCGGCGGCGTCGAGGTCGTTGAGCGTGATGTAGTGCTCGAGCTTGAACGCCTTGCGCAGCGGGATGGCGATGGTGAACACCATGCCGATGCCCGAGAAGATCGCGCCGGCGACGAAGTAGGGCGGGAAGATCGTGGCGTGCCAGCCCGGCGTGAGCGCCATCGCGAAGTCGAACGACACGACCGAGTGCACCGAGAGCACGAGCGGCGTGGCGAACGCGGCGAGGAACAGATACGCGCGCGTGAAGTGGCGCCATTCGCGGTCCGAGTTCCGCCAGCCGAGCGAGAGCATCGCGAAGATCGACTTCCGCACCGGATTCTTCTCGCGGTCGCGCAGGATCGGCGATGTCCGGAATCAACCCGATGTAGAGGAACGTGCTCGAGATCGTGAGGTACGTGAGGATCGCGAACACGTCCCACACCAGCGGGCTCTTTGGATTCGGCCAGATCAGCCGCCAGTTCGGGTACGCGATCAGCCAGAAGAACTTCCACGGCCGCCCGAGGTGCAGAATCGGGAAGAGCCCGGCCGTCATGACGGCGAACACCGTCATCGCTTCCGACAGGCGGTAGATGCTCGTGCGGAAGCCGGCGCGGAATAGATAGAGAATCGCCGAGATCAGCGTGCCGGCGTGTCCGATACCGACCCAGAACACGAAGCTGATGATGTACACGCCCCACATCACCGGCGGCTGATACCCGGCAGCGCCAAGGCCTTCGTGGATCTGGTACGTCCACGTCAGGGCGCCGGTCAGCATGCAGAGGATCGCGACGCCGAGCAGCGCGAACCAGCCGAGCGTCGGCCGGAGCGTGCCCGCGATCTCGCGATCGACCTGCTCGTAGTCCCGGATCGCCGGGAAACGAATGCCGGCCGAAGGAATATTCGGGCGCGGTCCGCCTGGGCGGGACGCGTCGGGGTAGCTGGTCACGGTCGTTGCCATGCCGCGCGCCCCCTATGCCCGCGGCGCGGCGGCGCCGGCCGGATGGTTGACCTTCTTCAGATAGACCACCGCGGTGAAGGTGTTGAGCTCCTCGAACACGTGATAGGCGCGCACGTCGTCGACGCGATGCGCGACCGTCCAGTTTTCGTCGGCCACGTCGCCGAACGTGATGGCGCGCGACGGACACGCCTGCGCGCACGCCGTCGTGAATTCGTCCGGCTGGACCGAGCGATGCTCGAGAGCCGCCCGATTCTCCGCCTCGCGAATGCGCTGCACGCAGAACGAGCACTTCTCCATCACGCCCTTGCCGCGCACGGTCACGTCGGGATTGAGCTGCCAGTTGAGCGGCTCGGGGAACGCGTACTGCTTGCGGTCCTCCTCGCCGTACCCGAACCAGTTGAAGTAGCGGACCTTGTACGGGCAGTTGTTGGAGCAGTAGCGCGTGCCGACGCAGCGGTTGTAGACCTGCACGTTGAGCCCGTCGGGCGAGTGATACGTCGCGTACACGGGGCAGACCGGCTCGCACGGCGCGTTCCCGCAGTGCTGGCACATCATCGGGATGAAGCGCGTCTCGAACGGTTCGCCGAACCTGCCGTCCGGATTCCCCTCGAAGTAGCGCTCGAGCCGGATCCAGTTCATCTCTCGGCCGCGCTCGATGTTGAAGCCCGGCCGCTCGGTGGCCCAGATCGTCGCGTTCTGCCAATACGCGCCGACCGTCGGGATGTTGTTCTCCGCGTAGCACGCGGTGACGCACGCCGAGCAACCCGTGCACCGCGCGAGATCGACCGTCATCGCCCAGCGCCGCTTGGTCATGCCGAGCGGGTTGTTGGGATTGTAGAGGCCCTTGTCCTTGCCGTGATTGGCCGCCGTCGGCGCGCCGAGATCGCCCTGCGCGTCCGCCGCGACTGGCGACCGCAGCCCGGGCAGGAACTCGTGGCTCGCGTTTCCGGGAATCGCTTCGGTCTCGCCGGTCGGCGGCTTGTTGATGTCGGCCGCGTTGACCGCGCGCGCGATGCCGCGCCCGTGCTGCCGCGCCGAGCCTTCGGTGCTCGGCAAAGTGATTTGGTCGCCCGTCTTCGAGACCGAGGCCTTCGTGGAAGTGAGGACGAGAGCGCCCGCCGCGTCGGTGTCCACCGGGAGCAGATCGCCGACGTTCGCGCCGAGGTCGCGCGCGTAGCGTCCGTAGCCCCACTGGACTCGCGACGGGTCGTGGCTCTTCGGCTCGAACTTGGGCATCGAAGCCGTCGCGCGATGGCCCTGCCCCGTGGGAATGGCGATCGCGTCCTTGTGAATTCCCATATACGGGAACGCTGGAGCGCGAATCGTCCCGTTCGCCGTCTTCACCTCGAGGATGTCGCCGCGATCGATGCCGAGCCGCTGCGCCGTCTCGGTGTGCAGCTCGACCCACGTGCTCCACGTGATCTTGGTGACCGGATCGGGGAGCTCCTGGAGCCACGGCTTGTTCGCGCCGCGCCCGTCGCCGAGAACCGGCGATTGGTACGCGACGAGGAAGAGATCGCCCTGCGTGCCGCCGATCGCCGGCGACTTGGGCCCGGCGGCGACGGCCGGTGCCGACGGTCGCGGCGGCCGCGTCGCCGAGGCGAGTCCTTTCGGCAGGGCGGCGGCGAGCGCTGGAGCGCCGCCCGGGAAATTCTCGATGTAGTAGGTGCGGAAATCCGCCGCGGGGAATTTGCCGCCGATCGTCGCATCCTTCTTCGCCACGGCGATGAGCGCGTCGGCGGTCGATCCCGTGATGGCCGAGAACACCGGATCCATCGCCGGCTGCTGCAGCGACAGCGTCCCGCGCACCGGCTCGGCGTCGCCCCACGATTCCAACGCGTGAAGATCCGGGATGACGAGGTCGCAGAGCTCCGTCGTTTCGTCGGGCTGGCTCGAGAAGCTCACGCGATACGACGCCTTCGCGAACGCCTCGGCGAACTTCGCGGCCTTCGGGAGCGCGTACGCCGGATTGCAACCGCGCACGAACACGATGCCCGCCTGCCCCGCGCGCATCCGCTCGACGGCGGCGAGCACGTGGTCGTCGGACGCGATTCCGTCGAACGACGTGATCGGCTCGGCCGGCTTGATCGTCGTGCCGACGGCGCCGTTCGCGGCGTTGATCGCGGCGACCGCGAGCGCGACGTCGAGCGCGTCGGCGCCGGTCGTGCCGGCCAGCGCGAGCGCGTGCTGCGACGCCGCGAGCTCGTCGGCCAATCGCTGCAGCGTCGCGGCGTCGACGCCGCTCTCGGTCGCCGCCTGTTGAATGCTGGTCTTCTTGGCGAGCGCGTTGGCGATCGCCAGCTCACTGCCCGGCTTGCACGCGATCCACTCATCGGCGTTCAGACCGGTCAACGACCGGCGCGGTCCGATGTACCAGAACCGCGGCGCGCCGGCGAGCTTCGCGCGCGCGTCGGCGAAGTCGAGCTGCTGCGGAACGTTGGCGCCCCACGACTCGAGAAAGTCGGCGCCGAACGAGATGATGAGCCGCGCGTCCTGGAAGCTGAGCGAGGGCCACGCAACGCCGTAGGTGCGCCGGTTGGCTTCGATCGCCGCGCTGTCGGACTCGAAATCCACGCTCAACTGCGCCGGCATGCCGTAGGCGGCGAGCCAGCCTTCGAGGAACCGCGCGAACGCGCCGCTCTCGTGCTGGTTGAGGAAGATCGTGTTCGCGGCCGTCGCCCTCGATTGCGAGAGCGTCTGGCTCAGGCGCGTGATGGCGTCGTCCCACGTGATCGCCTTCCACGCGCCGTTTTCCTTCACCATCGGCGAGCGAAGGCGGTCCGGATTGTACAGTCCTTGAAGGGCCGCCTGGCCGCGCGCGCAGAGCGCGCCGTGGTTCAGCGGATGGTCCGGATTTCCTTCGAGCTTGATCGCGCGGCCGTCGCGCGTCTCGACGATGAGCCCGCACCCGGCCGAGCATTCGCGGCAGGTGGAGGCGAAGTACGTCGAAACGCCCGGGACGGTCTCGTCGGGCGAATGGACATATGGAATGAGCTTTCCGCTATCCTCGGGCAGACAGCCCGTGGCGGCGAGCGCGGCACCCGATGCGCCAACGACTTTGAGAAAGTCGCGGCGCTTGACAGCCGGCACTTTTGTGTCGTTGCTCATTTCAGTAGTGGCAGTTGGCGCAGTCGTAGCGTGCCTTCTTGCGCTCGACCGTCGTGACCGCGGGCGTCGTCGCGGCGTTCGCACCGACCCCGGGCTGCGGCGCATACCCGGCGGCCTCGAGTCCTTCCTGCGGGCTGTAGCCGTTGACGTGGCAGCTGACGCACCAGCCCATGTTGAGGCTCGAGAACTGGTAGACGCGCTCCATGTTCTGGATCTGCCCGTGACACGTCTGGCACGTCACGCCGGCGTTGATGTGGCGCGTGTGCGGGAAGTGCACGTACTCGGGAAGCTTGTGGACGCGATTCCACGGAATCGGAATCGCCTTCGGTCCCATGCCGGCGAAGACCGCCGCCTGGTTCGCGTAGTTGTAGAGCTTCTGGATCTCGGCGCTCTTGAACGGCTTGTTGCCGTGCAAATCGTTCGCGGGACGATCGGGCCCGATCGCGTTGTGACATCCCATGCACGTCGAGACGGCCGGGAGTCCCGGGTCCATCGATTTGTTCGCCGCGTTGTGACAGTAGAGACAATTGATGCCGAGCTTCTGCACGTGGACCGTGTGCGGGAAGTTGATCGGCTGGATGACGGTGCGGCGTTGCGAGGACGAGGCTCCAGCGTATGCGGAGAGCATCACGGCGCCTACCGCCAGGGCGAAGAGCCCCGGTATGGCGGTCCATCTCCTTCGCTTGGTCATCGCGATGGGGTGAGTTTTGAAACCGGTCGGGGTCGCGGCGTCTTGTGAACTAATTCACAAGGTGCCCAACTGGCCGGGAAATCTAGAAAGGGCAGGAGATTGCACGCAAGGCACTCACGCCGCTGAACAGATGTCGCGCGCGTCGGCGAGCGTCGAACCGGCGACGTCGTCGGCCAACAAATCGAGGTTGGCCGTCGGCGTTTGAACCAGACGCAACGGCCACTGCGAGCCGAACACGAATCGCGTCGAGCCGACCGTGCGAAAAAGCTTCGAGAGATGATCCTCGGGCGGCCCCCAGATCCACGAGATGTCCCAGAAGACGCGCTGCTGCTCGTCCGGCGTGAGCCCCCAGTGCACTTCCTCGATCATTTCGCGCGACGCGGCGGTCACGACGAGCCGAACTGGATCTCCCGCGCGCGCGAGCGCTCGCACGGTCGCTGCCGTGACGTCGCCGACTGAATCCATCGGGTGGCGCTGGCGCAAGTCCTCGAAGCGAACGGTGAGTAGCACCGCGAGCCCGACCTCGCCCGCGGCAATGGCGAGCTCGCACAGGCTGGCCGACGCTCCTCCTCCCGGCGCGAGACCCCACTGCGGCGGATACGCGCGCACCGCCGGGGCACCCTGCTCTCTCGCCGCTACGAGCGCGCCGGTCCAGCTCGGCCAGTCGGGCCGAATCGCGGGGACGGGACGAAGCCGGCCGCCGAAGCGTCGCAACGCCGCGAACAACGCAGTATTGCCGGCGGTCGGATCGCGATGAAACGCCGACGGCAAGTGGCCGACCCACGCGCCTTCGATCCCTTCCCGGTCGAGGACGCGCACGAGCGCGTCCGGATCTGGATGCGGCACCTCGCGGAACGGATACGGTCCGATCAGCGTGTTGACGTCGATCACGCGCGGGCTCCCGGGACGGAAACGCCCGCCGCACTCGACGACTTGAGCGTTTGCTCACAGCGTGGAAAGCTCCCCGCGCGAAACAGGCGCGCCGAGTTCTTCCACCGAATCGCTTCGATCTCCTCGTTGCCGAGTCCGATCACATCGAGCGCGCGGAGCTTGGCGAGTCCGGTGCACATCGTGAGATCGGATCCCCACAGGAGACGCTCGGCGCCGAGCGCCTCGACGGCGGCGTCGAGCATGCCGCGATCGACGCCGCTGCCGGAGAGATCCGGAAAGACGTTCGGCGCGTCGCGCACCGCGGCGAATGTGTGGGCGTAGTCGCCGCCGCCGCCGATGTGCGCGAGGATGAAGCTCGCGCGCGGATGCCGGGCGGCGAGGCGCGCCAGATCGGCGCCATCAGAGATCTCTTGCGACGGCCATTCGCGCGTGCGGTGCTGCCAGACGTGGTGAAGGATCGGTAGCCGATGCTCAGCCGCGAGCGCCGCGATGGGGTCGAGGAGCGGATCGTCGGCTCGCCGGCTGGCGAGCAGCTTGATGCCGATCGCGCCCCGCGACGTGCACCGTTCGATCTCCGCGCACGCGCGAGCGGTGTAGTTCGGATTCACGGTCGTGAACATCCGAACGCGGTCCGGCTCGCGCGCGCAGAGATCCAGCATCGCGTCATTGCCGAGTGTGACGTCGTCCGGCGACGGAAAGTAGGTCGGCGACGAAAAGCCCCAGGTGCCGAGGATCGACGCGACATGGTACGTGATGCCGATGCGATCACCAGCGCGAAAGCGCGCGGCGTTGACGTCCGCCCAATCGGAGCGCCCGGTTCGCGCGTGATGAAAGTGCGCGTGGACGTCGATGAGCGGTCCGCCGCCGCCCAGAGGAGCGCCCGGCGCTCGCTCGGTCAACCGTCGGCCTCCGCCTCTTCGTCTCGAAGCGCGACCAGCGTGTCGCTCGCGCCGCGCTCGAGATCCCGCAGCGCATCGTCGTCGTGAGCCAGCGCGGCGTAGTTGTACGCGCCGCGCTTGAAGAGCACACCGTTGGCGGCGCCCAGCTCGAGAAACCGTTTCTCGCGCTCCGGCCGGTCGAACCGCAGCATCCACATCGGGTCGGGACCGTCGACGGTGATTCCCTGCACCCCGCTCGCTTCGATCGCGGCGGCCACGGCGTGCTTCATGTCGGCGCCGATCGACCAGAGGGATGCGCACACGTCGACGCTGTCGTGCCACGACAGCACGGCGCCGGCCGCGGCCAACGCGGACGACTCGCTCGCCAGCGTCGACGAGATCCACGTCTTGCGCGCGGCGTCCATGAGGTCGCGATGGCCAACGACCGCGGCGAGCGGAAATCCGTTCGCCATCGCCTTGCCGAATGCGGCGAGATCCGGCACGACGTCGGCGAACGCCTGATAGCCGCCCGTCTTGAGACGAAAGCCGGTCTTGATCTCGTCGAACACGAGCGCCGCGCCCGTCTGCGTCGCCAGCTCGCGCGCCCGGTTGATCCACGCCGGCGACGGCATTCGCTCGATCACCGGCTCGATCACGATCGCGGCGAGCTGAGAGTCCGCCGCCGCGACCGCCGCCTCGAGCGCGGCAACGTCGTCGAAGGGAACGCGGCGAAAATCTCCGCGCGTTCCCTGCGGCACGCCCGCGGTCTCGTCCGCCGACCAGTCCAACCACCCGAAGTATCCGCACCCGATCACGACGTCTCGCGCCGTGTACGTGCGCGCGATCCGGACCGCGGCGGCGATCGCCTCCGCGCCCGTCTTGAGAAACTGCGCTTTGTCCGCGCACGGAATGACGCCGCACAGCCGCTCGGCGACGTCCACCTCGTTCACGCTGGACAGGGCGCTCACGTTTCCGCCCGCGATCGCGTCGACGACCGCGCGCGTGACGTTCGGCTCCGCGTAGCCGAGCGAGACCGCGCCGAGCGCCATCGTGCAGTCGAGGTATTCGTAGCCGTCGGCGTCGGTAACGCGACATCCTATGGCGCGGACGTAGTGCGTCGGGCCCACTGCGTCGTCGGCGCCGTACAGAGCGGCAATACGCTTGCTGCCGGTCGAGGCGCCCGTCGGCAGAACGGCTGCGGCGCGATCTCGGAAATCCGCTTCGTCGTGTTCGGCGGGGACCTCGGGCTCGCCGGTCTCCTCGGGGTCCTGTTCCGCGACGGCCGCCGCGTCGTCAGAATGTTCGTCGGCGGTCGCGGAAGGCGCGGGCGCGGGGGGCGCGTCCTTCGCGCCTCGCTCGAAGAAGCGGCGGAATGGCATAGTCGAAAATGAGGTTCGTCGGTTCGCCGACGTCAACCCCGCCGCCGTTTGCGCTCGATGAAGTTCATCACCTCGATCGCCATCGCGCGCAGCAGCGAGAGCTCGCGGGCGTCGGGAGACGCGCGGAAGGTGAGCGACCTCAGCGTCCGCATGATGTGCTCGGGGTAGCGCGTCTTGAAGAACTCGATCATCTCGAGCGACTTCGCGGCGTCCGAGAAGTACTGCTCGTACTCCGCGTTGGTCGGCGGCGGCGCGTCCTTTCTCGGCGGCGCGATGGTTCGAGTCGCGTCGGCCGCCAGCCGGTGCAGCTCGTAGAGCGCGATGAGCGCCGCCTGCGCGAGGTTGAGCGACGCGTGATTCGTCGTCGGGATGGTCACCGTCACGTGGACGCGGTCGAGCACGTCGTTCGGAAGACCATTGTCCTCGCGCCCGAAGATGATCGCGACCAGGCCGTCGGGCGCGGCGTCGAGCAGCTCGCGCGCCGCCTCGCGTGGCTCGACGAGGCGGATCTTCGCCGACCGGCGCCGGGCGGTGAACGCCGCCGTGTACACGCAGTCGGAGACCGCTTCGTCGAACGTGTCGAAGTGCTCGATGCGCTGAATCACGTCCATCGTCCCGTGCGCGATCCCCTCGATCCGCTGGACGTCGTACACGACGGGCCGAATGAGACGGAGCCGGTGCACGCCCATGTTCTTCATCGCGCGCACGGTCGCGCCGATGTTCACCGGATCGAGCGGCTCGTAGAGCACGACGACGACCGAATCGAGCAGCGACTCAGTCATCCGGGCCCTCCCCCTCCCATTCGATCGGGACGAGGCGATCGTCGTCCTGCCGATCGCCGCGGAGGTAGACGAACTCGCCGATGCCGCCGCTGAGCACCAGTTGCCCGCGTCGTCGGTGACGGCCACGGGGCATCTCGTTCACGATGAGGTCGATCGCCGAGACTTCTTGCGCGTCGAGGTCGATGTTCACGCGATAGCCGTCTCCGACTCGCTCCCACGCCGCACGCGGCGGCGCTGATGTCGTCCCTTTACCGGTGATGCCGCGAACGCGGACGTGGTCGCCGCCCAATTCCGGTACGAGCATCCATGCCGCGACGCTGCCCGCGAGGCGGGCGTAGAGTTGAATTCCGTCACCGTTGACGTCCGCGGACTCGTTGTCGAGCGGGTTCTCGGCGTTGCGCGCCGCGAAGGTCACATCGCTTCGGGGAACGGTGACGGTGATGCCGAGGTTCGAGCCGCGCGCGCGGAACGAGAGGTGGGCCGTCGGACATCCCGCCGCGGTCCACGTTTCCTCCGACCGGCGGTAGTGCTCCGCGCCCAGCGCTACTTTGGTTTCGCCGTCGCGCAGCAGGCGCAGCGGCGGGCGCGCCGCGAGCGGGGGGGGGCGGCGTCTGACACCGGGGCCTCCGTTCGCCTGGCGACGCCGGCGAGCGTGACGCCGCGCGTTTCTCCGGCCGCATGAGTGAACACGATTTTCCAACGATCCGTCGCGGGGTGGTGCTCGTGGACTGCACCGTCGGCGAGGGTCACGCGCAGCGACTCGCCGAACTCCACGCCCACAACCGCGTCGCTCCAACTCCACACGAACTCGTGGCGCCCCTCCACCTGTCGCGCTCGCACGAGCCGGAACGCGTGATCGCCCAGACCCGGCGCGCCGAGAGCGGAGGCGCGCCACCATTCACACGGAGCCGTCGAGCGCGCCCACACCGAGGCACGCGCACCGTCGCGCATCACGCGCCCGACGACCGTCGCGCCGGCGGGGGCGTGCTGAAGGCTCGTGTCATGAGCAAAGTCGAAACCATCCTCGAGGCCGTGGGCCCCGGGCAGCGGCGCGAGTACGGCCTCCCCGACGCCGCCGGTCAGCTCCAAAGCGGCGTGGATTGGCAAGTCGAATATCAGACGCGTCTCGACCGCGCCGCCGTCCGATTCGAGCGTCTGGGGGAGGCGGAGGTGTCGCTTCGTTTCCGTCCCACTCGAGCCTGTCGACGAGATAGGTCGACAACACGACGATCGAACGTCTCGCGCGGACTCCGGGCGCGATCTCCGCCTCGGCGGAAACCCAACCGCAGTCTTCGCGCTCTTCATAGGCGCCCAGCGTGCCGTTCGTGGGCCGCTGCGAACGGCCGTCGACGAGAGGCGCGTTGTGCGCCAGCGTGCTGCGATACCAGTGCAACGTACGGTCGACGTAGGACCCGGTGCCGAAATCGTCCAGCCATCGCACGGCATCGCGGACGAGGACGAGGTTCAAGCGGTCGGGATGCCCGTGCCCGCCACCCGAGTGTCCGTAATCGAGCGCGGCGTATGCGCGCCCCTCTTCCCGGCGAAACACCGCGAGCCCCTGCCCTTCGAGGAGAGCGGACGCCGGCGCCGTGGCGTCGAGGCTCGGAAGCTCCGGCAGCGCGAACAACAGCGCGCGCCAACTCAAGTCGGCGCGCGTCAGCGCGGACGCCGATGAATTTCGCTCGACGTCGGCGGCGGATCGATCGCGGTGTAGAGTCCCGCGCGGAACCTCGTCGAAGTACATGCGGGCGAGCGCGCCGCGCAGTGTCGGATCGTCCTCTCGCGCGAGGCCGAGCTCGCAGTGCTCGGCGATTCGCCATTGTCGCAGCGAGATCCCGTATTGGGAGTCGCGTCGGGACGGAAGAGTGAAATCCGGAAGCGCCGACAGGAACGGCACGGAGAACCCGCGCTGAAATCTCCGAAGGAGCCCCGGCTCGACCTCGACTCCCGCCTGCTCCGCCATCGTCACGCCGTACCAGAGTCCCCGATGAGCGAACAGATGGTAGTTCTCGCCTTCGTACCAGGTTCCGTCGCTCAGGATCCCGTGGGCAATCTGCCGCGCCACACCACTTCGGCCGAGCACCGCGCGCTCCGCCGACCCGGTGTCGCCCAGGAGCCGCGCCGCGGCAAGAAGCGCGACCTCGTTCCAGACCTGGCGATTCGACCCGCCCTCATCGAATTCGGCGATGAGCGAGCGGCTCGGTTCGACGATCTCCGCGCGCACGCGATGGACCAAACCGCTTTCGCGCGCCTCCATCAAGTCGGCGGCGACGCAGATCTGGAGCAGCCAGATCGATTCGAGGTACGTGCTGAAGAACAACCGCGTCGGTCCGAGCACGTTGTCGACGTTTGGATAGCGCAGGTACCGATCGCAGTAGCCGGCGAGGATGTCGCGCGAGAGGGCGGCGAAACGATCGCCGCACCCGACCGCGGACAGGACGGCGCCGTGCACGGCGCGTTCGGCAAGCCAGAGTTGATACCAGTAGTTCCAGAAACGGTTGTGAAGCTCTCCGGTGTAGACCCGTCCGCAGCGGGGACAGCGATGCTCGTGGCGCGAGAAAGGGTCGAACTCGAGCATCGTGCCGTCGACCTCACAGCGTCCGCCGGCGCGTGAGAGCAGCGCCTTCTCGGGCGGGAAGTAGAGATCGCGAGCCAGCAATGCATCGAGATCCGACGCCAGCGACTCGGCGAGCGGCTTCAAGGGACCCGCCGCGGCACGGCGACGTCGATCGAGGCCGCCGCGATCGATCAGGACGCTCATCGCGCCGCGGCCACTCTGCGGGCGCCGGCCTCGATGCTCCAATCGGAAATCGACACCATCTCGCCGCGCAGATCCATTGTCACGTTGTGGAGACGCGCCGACACTCCCTGCACGCCTCGCGAGTAGTACAGCCAGGCGACCGGCATGCTGTCGTTCAGCACGCGTTGCGCGGCGCGCCACGCGTCGATGCGTGCGCGCTCATCGCTCGCGCCGCGCGCCGCGACGAAGAGCGAGTCGAGCTCGCGCGAATGGAAGCCCGCGTAGTCGAGGGCCCCGCCCCGCTGTCGCGTCTCGAACATCGCCGACACGAACGAGAGCGCGACGTCCCCCGGAACGCCGGCGACCAACACGTCGAACGTCTTCGTCGACGCCCGCGCGTCGTTCAGGAAGGTGCCCAGCTCGACTTGTCGAACGTTGACGCGAATGCCGCGCAGCGCGAGATCGGCCTGAATCAGCTGCTCGAGAGCGTTGTCCCCCGACCCGACGGTGACCAGGTCGAGCTCGAGCGGGCGGCCGAGCCTCTGGCGGGTTCCGCTCGGCGAGCGTCGCCATCCGGCTGCATCGAGCAAGGAGTCCGCGCGAGCGGTGTCTCGAACCGGCGCCCCGGGCGTCGCCAGCGGACTCTCCGGCGGGACTGGTCCGGCGGCGGGAACTCCGAATCCGGCCAGCGCGGCGGCGACGATCCGCGAGCGGTCGATCGACAGCGAGATCGCTCGACGCACGCGGACATCGTCGAACGGCGCCTTGTGCACGTTGAAGACGAGCCCTGTCGTGAAGAGAATCGGATACTCGACGACACGGATTGACGGATCATGCCGAGCCAGCGAGGCCATCGCGGGCGAGATGCCGGCGACGTCCAGCTCGCCGCTCGCGAGCCCCGCGAACTTGGTCGTCGGCTCGTCGACGACGGCGACGACTAGCCCCGCGACCCGCGGCGGTCCGCCGAGCGCCGGGGGAAAATGTTCGTTGCGTCGGAAGGTCCATCGCGAACCAGCTCGACGCTCGACGAACGAGAAAGGTCCGTTGCCCACCGGCGCGAAATTGAACGCGGCGCGTCGCAATTCGGCGTGCGGAATCGAATCCAGCAGATGCGCCGGGGCGATGGGCAGCTCGCAGAACACGAGGGGAAAGGACGACTGCGGCGTTCGAAATCGAATCTCAACGGTCGTGTCGTTGCGAGCGAGGACCGTGTCGACGCTCGCGAGATCGGCGGAGCGCAGGTATCCGGTCGCCGGATCGCGGGCCGCATCGAGCGTATACGCGACGTCGCGCGCCGTCGTCGGAACGCCGTCCTGCCATCGCAGTCCTGCGACGAGGTGCAGCGTCAGATCGCGCCGATCGGTCGACCAGGACCACGAGGTCGCCGCATATGGGGCCGGTTGCAGCTTGTCGTCGTACTTCGCCAAGGTCACGTACAGAACGAATCGCTGGATCTGGCGAGACAGCGGATGAATCGTGACGAGCGGGTTGCCGGACTCGAGGTCGGTTCCCGAGGCGTAGACCACCGTGTCCGGCGGCCGCTCGGGACTCCAGCACCCGGTGACGAACGCCGCCGCGGCCATCGACGCCAACGTGCTCGAGACTGTTGACACTCGAACACGCCTATGCAGCTTCAGCGCGTGCATCTACTCGCCGTGCTGCGGCGCCTCGCCGGCGCGCTCGCGCTTTTCTGGCTGGTGCTCACGCTCACGTTCGCGCTTGTCCGCCTTGCCCCGGGTGATGCCGCGACCTTCCTGATTCCACCGTCCGCGACGGCGGCCGACGCCGCGCGCATTCGCGCCGAGCTCGGACTCGACCGGTCGGTCGCCGTGCAATATGCACGGTGGGCGTCCGGCGTGCTGCACGGCGATCTCGGTGAGAGCTCGCTACGACGTGAGCCGGTCACGCGTGCCATCGCCGACGCGCTCCCGGTGTCCCTCGGCCTCGGCGCCGCCTCGCTCGCTCTGACCTTTCTGATTGGTGTTCCGCTCGGACTGATCCAGGCGGCGCGGCGCGGAGGTGTCGTGGATCGCGGGCTGACCGTGATCACCACCGTCATGTACGCCGCGCCGAGCTTTTGGCTCGCGCTCTCGCTCGTGGCGGTCTTCACGTACGGTGCCGCTGAGTGGGGACTGCCGGCGTGGTTGCGCCTGCCCGCCTTCGGCATTCATGCGCCGGGGCTCGACGTGGGCGGACTGGCGGCGTTGTCCGACTTGATTCGCCACGCGATTCTTCCCGTGAGCATTCTCACGGTCGTCGGCGCGGCAGGCATCGCGCGCTACTCGCGCTCCAGCGTCGCCGACGTGCTGAGCCAGGATTTCGTTCGCACCGCGCGAGCCAAGGGCTCGTCGCCCATGCGTGTGAATCTGCGGCATGTGCTCTCCAACGTGCTCCCGCCGCTGATCGTCCTGTTCGCGCTGTCGCTGCCCGGTCTCGTCGCCGGATCGATTTTCGTCGAGTCGGTTTTCGCGTGGCCCGGAATGGGCCGGCTCATGGTGGACGCGATCGCCGCGCGCGACTATCCGCTCGTGATGGGTGCGGCGGCGGTGTACGCGGCGCTCGTGATCTTCGCCAATCTCGCCGGCGACGTCGCCCTGCCGCTGGTCGATCCGAGGCGCCGCGCGTGATCTCGCGCGCGCTCCGAGCGGTGCGGACGCTTCCCGGCGCGGCGGCGGTGTTGCTCGCCGTCCTCGTGCTCGCCGCTTTGCTGGTGCCCGCGGTGTCGCACCAGGATCCGCTCGGCATCGGCGACGTGCTTCGATTGCGACTCCTGCCTCCGTTCTCGCGCGATTCGCTGGGGAATTTTCACCTGCTCGGGACGGACCGATTCGGGCGCGACCTGTTCGTGCGGATGATGCTGGCCGGACGGATCTCGCTCGCCGTCGGGATCGTCGGTTCGGTGGTGGCGAGCGGCGTCGGGACGATCGCCGGGGCCGTGGCGGCCTGGGTGGGCGGCGTGGTGGACCGGTCGCTCATGGCCCTCTCCGACGCGCTGCTCGCCCTCCCGCGTCTCGTGCTCCTGCTCGTTTGCGCGTCGCTTTGGCGTCCTGGGCTCACGACGGTCGTCGCGGTACTCGTGCTGACGGGCTGGATGGGAGTCGCGCGGATGGTTCGCGCCGAGTTGCTCGGCGTGAAGACCCGTCCCTTCGTCGACGCGGCGACGGCACTCGGCGCGTCGAGCGCGCGGGTCCTCTGGCGACACGCGCTGCCGAATTCACTCGGTCCGGCGATCGTCGCGACGACGCTCGGCGTCGGCAACGCGATTCTCCTCGAGAGCGGCCTTTCGTTTCTCGGACTCGGCGTGCAGCCGCCGCGGCCGAGTTGGGGGAACATGATCGCCGGAGGACGCGATCTCATCGTGGTCGCGCCCTGGGTGGCGATTGCGCCGGGTCTCGCGCTCATCGCGACCGTGCTCTGTTGCACGCTCATCGGCGACGACCTGCGCGACCGGCTCGCTGGCGAGACCGGCGCCACTTTGCGCGATCGAGCGTAGACTGTTGCGTTTCCGCCGATCCCGCTTGAATCCCGCGCGCGCGACAACTCACCGTTGCGCCCGACGGCGATCTACGACAAAAGGAACTACAATTTTCGGAACTACAATTTTCGCGGAGAGAGCACGGATTTCGCGGAGCAAACAGAATCCTTTTTTTGGTGTCTCCGCGGAAGTCCGCAAGTTCCGCGAAAATTGTTTTTTCTCTAGTCGTACGGGCCAGTCCAGGCGCTCGGACCGATCACTAGCGCGCGAGAATGGTGACAATCGCCCGAGGCTCAGCGGTGAACGTGACCTCTTGACCTTCAATCGACGCCGGCGCGCCGACAGCCTCGTCCAGGCGGGAGAGACGCGCCTCCTCGACGGCGAACGGAAGGCGCCACGCGCCGGCGATTTGTTCGTTGGTGAGATTCACACAGCGGAGCACGAGCCAGCGACCATCTTCGCTCTCTTTGATCGCGGAGAACGCGAGCCCGGCGCCGATGAGCTCCGGTCCGACGACGTCGTCGGAGACGCTGAGCGCCGAGCGGAGGGTCACGCCGATCATCGGCACGAGGAAATCGTCGGCTACGCGTTCGATGGCGTCGATCGTACGGGCGTCGCGCCCACCGTGAAACATCACCGCGAGGTTGGCCGAGAACGGACCGCGGCATTGCGCCTGCGGCGTGGGAACGGGCCAACCGGCGTGTCCCGGGCGCTCCGGAAGGTCGCTCTTCGACAGCTCGCCCACCGAACGAACGAGTGTGACGGCGATGCTCCCGTCATCGCGCGACTCGTACTCGGCCAGGCCGTCGCTCAGCACGGTGCAACCGCGCGACCCGTCGAACAACGAGACGTAGCGATGCAGCGGCGCCGTCGCGGGCACGCGTTCGCTCTGCGTTTCGTCGGGGCTGGGAGTGATCGGTGTACGGTGCACGGGCCCGAATGCCGCGTCCGCCCACGCTTCCGAATGAGTGACGTCGGTCGCGAGAACGATCCGCAAGCGGTGATCGTCGCGCTGGTTGTCACCCGTCAGCGCGACCGCGAGGTATGACGCACCCGCGTCGAGAATCAAGCGAATGGTGACTTCCGCCCCCCGCCCACCCTGACCACGTGGAGCGTTCGGTTCCGTGATTCTTGCGGTCAGCGAGAGCTCGCCGCGAAGCGGCCCCCGATGCACACGGCGCACGCGGCCGATGCGGACGTCGCATGGGCGGGGGCGCGGCGCCGGCGTGTACAGGTCGCCCACGTCCGCGTCGTCCTCGAAGCGAATGAGCGACTCGACGCGACGACCGCTGGGCTTGTGCAGCAACGAGACGGTCGCGTCTTCGTGTACGGTGACCGCGAGCGTGACGTTCTCGAGCGAGCGCGGCGTGGTCCGCACGCGATCCGCCGGCGCCGCGCCGCGCGAACGCCGGCCGATCGGGCGCGCGATCACGCCGTATGCCGGTGCGTCAGCGACCCACGCGGCGACGCGTGTCATCGAAACCAGATCGTTGTCCGGATAGTGGCGGGGCGATTCGGTGCGCGCGTTTCGCATTTCCCGATCGAGCACCTGGACCGGGCCGAGACCCGCGACCGTCGGCGTTCGTCGCGGTTCCGGGAGCGCAGGGGCCCCGGTCGGGGCCGATCCCGGGCCGACGGGCACGTCGGCGACGAACTCCTCGATCTCGAGAATCGCTACGCCCGTCCGCCGGCGAGGCGCCGGATTTCGAATGAGCACGACGGGCTGCCACGCCTCGCGCGCCGTGCGCGCCTCCACCTGATCGTGGCCCACGAGATCGAAGATCGCATCGTCGCGGACGCCGGCCGCCTGATTCGTGGCGGATCGAACCCGCAGCTCCATCGCCGCCGCGACTTCGTCGATGGAGCAACCACAGAGCGTGTCGTGCGGGTGCGCCTCGAGCAGCGTTCGCCACGCCTCATCGAGCAGCGCGCGGCGCGACCGGCCTCGCCGCGACGCGAGCGCGTTCCACGGTTCGGCGTCTCGCAGCAGCGCGCGCTCGGCGAGGGCGTTGAGGCGTTTCTCGTGCGCGCGAGTCGCGAGCGTTCCAGAGAGCGTCCAGGTGTAGCCGTACGAGTCGCGCAGCTCGCCCTCGACGAGCGGAAGCGTCGCGCGCTCGGCGCGCGCGACGAGCGCGCGTTGAAACGCGCGAAGCGAGCTTCGATGCACAGTGTCGTGGACGCCCGCAGTCTCGAGCGCGCGCACCGCCTCGGCGTGGCCGAGCTGCCGAGCGTGGTGATCGGCTCCGTGCGGCAGCAGCACGACACCGGTCGTCGAGCGCGGCGCCAGCTGCTCGCGCATCGCCGACCAGCGACGCTCGGCCTCGATCGAATCGATGGGAAGATTGGACCCGAGCTCGTACCCGCTCCGCGCGAGGTGATAGAGCAGCACGCGTTCGCCGGTCGGCGAGCGCCACCAGGCCGCGTCGCCGGGCGGAAATCGCCGACTGCCGTAGCCGCGCCAGAGGACGACGACCTCCAGGCCGAATCCGGCGGCTATCGCCGGCAGCGACGCGGGGTGTCCGAATGAGTCCGGACAATAGAGAACCGGAGGCGCGACCGCGCCGAAGCGCTCGAGCGTGCGCCGACCGGTGAGGAGGTTGCGCACCAGCGCCTCGCCACTCGGAATCAGCTCGTCGGCAAGCACGTACCAGGGGCCCGCCTCCAATCGGCCGGCACGCAGCGATTCGCCCAGCGCTTGAACACGCTCAGGCCGCACCCGCGCGTAGTCGTCGAGCACGATCGCCTGGCCGTCGAGCAGAAAGCTCTCGCCCTCGCCGGGCGGCGCGTCGAGCAGTTCGTCGACCAGCGCGACGAGGCGCTGGCGAAAGCGCTCGGCGGGCAGGTACCACTCGCGGTCCCAATGCGTGTGAGAGACGAGATGAACGTCGAGCACGATCGGTCGATGGACTCGGGGGGGCGGCGGCGCCACCGAAATTGGTCGCCGGCCGGCGACCGGTTTCGGGAACGCTTCTGAACGTGACGCGTTCGACGCCGAACGCAACCGTTGCCTGGATCGTCCTGCGCATTGAACTTCCTGTGCCCGCCAACCCGCCTTCCGATCACACATGCACACGCTGCTCGACTGGTTGCACCGCGTCCGCGACGTCCGCGGAATCATCGCCTGGGGCGGGTACGTCGGGCTCACGGCAATCATTTTCGCCGAGACGGGTCTGTTGGTCGGATTCTTCTTGCCGGGAGATTCGCTGATCGTGACCGCGGGACTGCTCGCCGCGACGACGGGTGTGTTCAACGTCGCGCTGCTCGGGGTCTTGCTGACCGTCGCGTCGGTCATCGGCAACACCGTGGGTTACGTGATCGGGGCAGCGGCCGGCCCGCGCCTCTTCACGCGCGAAGATTCCCTGCTCTTCAACAAGAAGCACCTGTACCGCGCGCACGATTTTTACGAGCGGCGCGGCGCGGCGACGATCGTGATCGCCCGGTTCATGCCGATCGTGCGCACGTTCGTTCCTGTTGTGGCCGGTATGGCGCAGATGGATCGGCAGCGATACGCGATCTATAACGTCATCGGCGGCGTCGCGTGGATCTGGAGCATGCTGTTCATCGGCTACTTCCTGGGGCGCTACATTCCCGGAGTCGACCGGCACATCGAGAGCGTGATCGCGATCGTAATCCTGCTCTCGATCACGCCGGGCATCATCGGCTGGTACAGAGCAAGGAGAGCCTAATGGCGTTCACGCTGCCCGCATTGCCGTATGCGAATGACGCGCTCGAGCCGCACATCGACGCGCGGACGATGGAAATCCACCACACGAAGCATCATCAGGCGTACGTCAACAATCTCAACGCCGCGATCGAGAAAGCACCGGAGCTGGCCAGCAAGTCGCTGGACGATCTGATGCGCGGCATCAGTTCCGTTCCCGAAGCCGTGCGCACGGCGGTGCGCAACAACGGCGGCGGCCACTGGAACCACAGCTTGTTCTGGCAACTGATGGGCCCCGGCAAGGGCGGCGAGCCGACGGGCACGCTGGCCGATGCGATCAAGTCGGCGTTCGGCGATTTCAACAAATTCAAAGAGCAGTTCGCGGCCGCGGGCGCGGGACGTTTCGGATCGGGCTGGGCCTGGCTCGTCAACGACGGCGGCAAGCTCTCGATCACGAGCACGCCGAATCAGGACAACCCGCTCATGGAAGGCAAGACCGCGATCCTCGGCCTCGACGTCTGGGAGCACGCGTACTACCTGAAATACCAGAACCGTCGGCCGGACTACATCACGGCGTGGTGGAACGTCGTGAACTGGGATGCGGTAGCCGAGCGATATCGCTAGAGAGCGACCTCACGGCGTTCCGGTGAAGACCACGCCTCCCCGCATCACGAACGTCACCTTCGTGATCGCCGCGATGTCTTGCGACGGATCACCGCGTACGGCGATCAGGTCTGCATCGTAGCCGGTCGCTATCGAACCGATCTTGTCTCCCAGGCCGAGCGCCGAGGCAGTCGCCGACGTCGCCGAGGTGATCGCGTCCATCGGGTGTTGGCCGGCTTTCACGCGGCAGAGCAGCTCGTCGGCGTTGTGCCCATGCGCCAGCGCGACGGCATCCGTGCCGAAGATGATCTTCAAACCGGGCGTGGCGATCGCCTTCCGGAACATCGCGGTCGCCGTGGGAATCGCGTTCGCCAGCGCGATGAACGACGAGTCCGAGAAACCCGAACGCGCGTACACATCGCGATGGTCGATGTAGTTCTGGAACACCAGACAGACCTGCGGATCGAAGATCGTTCCGTGCTGCGCCATCAACGTGAGCTCGGCCTGCGTCGCGAACGTACCGTGCTCGATCTCGGTGCAGCCGGCGAGTGTGGCGGCACGGACGCTCCCCGCGCTGATCGCGTGGACGACCGAGCGCAGCCCCTGCGCCTTCGCCTCGCCGCAAATCGCGGCGAGCTGCTCGTCGGACAGCGTCTGGGCGCCGCCGGCGCCGAGCCCGGCGGAGGCGAAGAGCTTGATGACGTCGGCGCCGCGCGCCTTGAGCGACCGCACCAGCGCGCGCAACGAATCGGGGGACGGATTCTTGTTGCTGAGCTGCGTGATCGACGTGAGGATTCGCGGACCCGGGATCTGCCACCGCGCGACCGCGTCGCGGAGCTCGAGGTCCTCGACGCCGCCGACGCTCTGGATCGTCGTGAATCCGGCCATTAACGTCGCGTAGAGATTGCCGGCGCGGGCCAGCGCGGATTCGGTCGGCGTGTCCGCGTCGCGACCGCCATGCAGCGCTCCGCTCCGATTGATGTACCAGCCGGGGTGGACGTGGGCGTCGATCAATCCCGGAAGCAACGTCGCGTCGCCCAGCTCGTACGTCGCCTTCATGCTTCTCTCGGTCGCGGAAGCGACGCTCGCGATCCGTCCGTCGCGCACGGTGACGAGCACGTTCGCGGTTTCCTTGCCGTGCCCGTCGATCATCCGCGCCGCGTGAATCGTCACCGGACTCGAGCCCGCCGGCGCGAGGGATGAGTACTGCGCCGAAGCGATCGACGACCCGGCGAACGCGATCCCGGCGGCGGCGATTGAAAGAGTTCTCATTGACCGTGTCGGTAGAGGCCGATCCGGCTAGCACGTCGGATTCGTGGTATGCCGCGTGACCGCGGCACCGGGACTGGCCGTTAGTTCAACGGCGACGGAGCTCGAGCGATTCGCATCAGCTCGCTCCCCGAGGAGGATAAACATATGGCACGTGTTGGAATCGGCGTCAGGTGCGCGAGTCGTCGGCACCGAACCTGCCCCTTTGACAAACCGGTGGGCAGTCGAGCGGATGGAATTCCTCAGCCCGCTCGAAGGAGGAGGTATGAGCCCCATGCGAATGCTCGTCACGGGCGCCGCGGTCGCGGCGCTGCACGCATGCACGCAGCAGGCGAGCCCACACTCGGTCCGCCTCGGGTGACATCGACGTTGCGGCGTTCACCGCGTCGCGCACGGTGTTGGTTCGCGTCCAGAACGCCTACCCGACGCGGGTCCAAGTCTTCTCGGTGATCGGCGACAAGACCGCCGAGCTGACCAACGTCGCGACCGACGGCGTGCAGACGGTCGCACTCGACCCGAGCTTGTTCCCGGGCACGTCGTTCTCTCTCGAGATCGTCCCGGTGACCGGACCGTCGAAGCGCCTCGGACCGTTTCGTTTGAGCAAGGGCCAAACGGCCAACCTCATCATCACGCCCGACCTCGACTCAGCGCGAGTAGAGGTCCGTCCTTCGACGCCCTAAGGAGCAAGCATGACTCGGGTTTCAATCGGCGCCGCTGCCGCGGCGGCCATGGCGTTGCTCGCCGCGTGCGCGCATGAAAGCGGGGGTCGGTCTCAGACGGCCGCCGGCGAGCTCGCGTTCGACACACTGCAGCCGCCGGTGGCGACCGCGGTGGTGCTGCGCGTGCAGAACGATTTCCCGACCGCGGTCAAGGTCTACGCCGAGGCCAACGAAGACACGAGCGAGGTTGCCACGGTCGCGGCCGGGACGAGCCAGACCGTCGGTATCGGCACTGACTTCTTCCGGTATGCGCTCACGACGTTCGAAGTGCGGCCGGTCAACGACAGCGCGTCGACGCTACTCGGCCCGCTCAACTTGAACAAAGGCGATCGAGTCAGAATCGTCGTGTCGGCGAAGCTCGATTCGTCCCACGTGTACCAGAACGGCAACTGGTAGCTACTGCGCGGCCTCGCCCTCGAGGTACGTGTAACCCTCGAGGCCCGCCACGTAGTCGGCGATGAACGTGTTGGCCTCCTGCCGCGTGATGTGCTTCGCGGCGGCGACCTTCCGCCTGAACGTCTGCAGGAGATCGGGGGCGCGGAACTGCACGTAGTTCAAGACCTCCGTCACCGTGTCGCCGTGCACGAGGTCCGTGACGTCGTATCCGCCGTTGTTCGTGAGGCGAATGTGCACCGCGTTCGTGTCGCCGAACAGGTTGTGCAGATCGCCCAGGATCTCCTGATACGCGCCGGTGAGGAAGACGCCGAGCATGTACGGCTCGCCGTCGTGGAACTCGTGGAGCTCCAGGCTCGCGTTGGACGACGTTTCGCCGGCGAATCGGTCGATCTTGCCGTCCGAGTCGCACGTCACGTCCTGGATCGTCCCACGCCGCGAAGGTTCCTCATTCAACCGATGAATCGGCATGATCGGGAACACGTGATCGATCGCCCAGCTGTCGGGTAGCGACTGAAAGAGCGAGAAGTTGCAGAAGTAACGGTCGACGAGCGTCGAGTCGAGATCGGCGATGATGTCGGCGAAGTCGGCGCCTTTCCGCAGGACCGACTTGGCCAGCACGTTCGCCGTCGCGAAGTAGATCTGCTCGGCCAGCGCGCGCTCGCGCAGCGTGAAGACGCCGCTGTTGAAGAGCTCCTGCGCGCGTTCCTTGTCGAACGTCATGTCGTGGTAGATCTCGCGCACGCGCCGCTTCGACACGCTCTTGCGCGAGGCGTCGCGGTGGTCGGCGAGCATCTCATGCAGCAGCTGGTGGTCGTCCTCGGTCAGCTCGGGCACGGGGCGGTCAGCCTGTGACTCGACGTCGATCACCTTGATCAGCAGCAGCGCGTGGTGCGCCGTCAGGGCGCGGCCCGATTCGCTGATGATGTGGGGCATGGGGATGTCGTGCTCGCGGCACGATTCCGCGAGGGTGTACACGACGTCATTCGCGTATTCCTGGAGCGAGTAGTTCACGCTCGCATCGGCGGTCGAGTTGGTGCCGTCGTAGTCCACGCCCAGGCCGCCGCCCACGTCCACGTGCGTGATGTCGAGCCCGAGGTTGCGCAACTCGACGTAGAACCGCGTCAACTCGGTCAGGCCGAGCTTGATGAAGCGGATGTCCGTGATCTGCGATCCGAGATGGAAGTGGATCAGCTTGATGATGTCGAGGCGGCCGGCGGCGCGCAGCTTGTCGATCGCCTGCATCAGCTGCGCGGAGTTGAGGCCGAACTTCGATTTCTCGCCGCCGCTCTCCTTCCAGCGGCCGAACCCGCGCGACGCCAGTTTGACCCGCACGCCCGCCGTCGGCGTCACGCCCATCTCGTCCGCGACCTGGAGCAACACGTCGATCTCGCTGAGCTGCTCGATCACGATGTACACCTGGTGGCCGAGCTTCTGCCCCATGAGGGCGAGGCGCATGAACTCCTCGTCCTTGTAGCCGTTGCAGATGATCAGATGCTCGGTGTCCTCGGCGAGGCCGAGGATGGCCTGGAGCTCGGGCTTGCTGCCGCACTCGAGGCCGACACGCTTCTCCTTCCCGAATTCGACGATCTCTTCGACGACGTGGCGCTGCTGGTTGACCTTGATCGGGTAGACGGTCGTGTAGCCGCCGGTGTAGCCGAACTCCTCGCGCGCCTGCTCGAACCGCGTCGTGAGGTCCTCGATGCGCGAGCGGAGAATGTCCGAGAAGCGCAGCAGCACCGGGAGCGCGATCCCCTGCTCCTCGAGGTCGTTCGTGATTTCGTACAGGTCCACCGTGTGGTCGGGGCGATCCTTGTCCGGCCGCACGATGACGTGCCCTTCGTCGTTCACGTCGAAGAACCCGGCGCCCCATCCCTCGATTCTGTACAGCGCTCGAGCGGCGTCGATCGACCAGCCGCTCGCCGACGCGTCGCCGGCGGATGCGGCGGCGGCCGCGCCGTTCGCGGGAGCGGCGGACCCGGTTGGAGCGTCTGTTACGCGAGTGGTTGTAGCCATGCGCCGAAAATAATCGAATTCATCAGGGATAGAGACGACTGACGCGCCATTCGTTACCGTCCCGCTCGTACACGTCGCGAATATGCAGGCGGTTCGGCCGTCCTTTCCAGAACTCGATACGGCTTGGAGCGACGCGGAATCCGGACCATTGCGGCGGGCGAGGTACGGGTCCACGCGCGAATCGTTCCTCCATCTCGGCGACGCTTGCCTCCAGATCGCCCGAGTGCTCGATCGTTCGGCTCTGCCGCGACGCCCACGCGCCGATCTGGCTGCCGCGGGCGCGAGATGCGAAGTACTCGTCCGCTTCCTCGGGACTCACCGGATCGGCGGCCCCCTCCACCCGCACCTGAACCTCCATCGGCTGCCAGTGGAAGCACAGCGCGGCCCGGCGCGTCGCGAGCAGCTCGCGCCCCTTTCGACTCTCGTAGTTGGTGTAGAAGACGAAGCCACGGCCGTCCACGTTTTTCAGCAGGACGATCCGAACGCTCGGAGCGCCACGTTCGTCCGCCGTGCCGAGGGCGAACGCCGTCGGCTCGGGCAGGACGTGACGCGGGAGTTTCGTCGCTTCTTCGAGGAGCGCGACGAATCGCGCGATCGGATCGCCGCCGGGGGAGGCGTCGGTCATCCGATGGCGCGCTTGAAGAAGCTCCGGGTGCCCAGCGTCCAGAAGAACGCCGAGATCACCAGCAACGCGACGACGACGATGGCGAGGGGCATGTGCGGGACGGCCGGCGTCAGCGCGCCGCGCATCCCCTCCGCCACGTACACCATCGGATTCACCAACACGAGGTACTTCATGACCGGGACGACGTCGAGCCCGCGCCACGGGTAGTACGCGCAGCCGAAGAACAGCATCGGCGCGATGATCACGCTGAACATCAAGCCGATCTGCTGCGGCGCGATGGCGGTGCCGAGCCACATGCCGAGCGACGAAAACGCGAGCGAGCCGAGGAGCACGATGATCACGACCTCGCCGCCATGGGAGAGCGTGAGCGCCGGGATCGGCCCCATCACGAGGCGCGCGATCGGCAGGACGAACGCGGCGGCGATGAAGCCCTGGAGCATCGCCGATACGATCTTCTCGGCGGCGATCACGAGCGTCGGTACCGGCGCGAGGAGCCGATCCTCGATCTCCTTGGTCCAGCCGAAATCCTGAACCATCGGCAGCGCGACCGATTGAATCGCCGACAGGCTCAGACTGACGGCGAGGATCCCCGGCAGCAGGGCGGTCTGATATCCTTTGCCGACGAAGTTCATCTTCGGCAGGAGGTAGCCGAACACGACGAGAAAGAGGAGCGGCTGCATCGTCGTGCGCACGAGGAAGAAGACCAGCTCCTTGCGCGCGACGCGCAAGTCTCTCCGCAACAGCGCGAAGAACACCGACCAGACGGAGGCGGCGTGCTCCTCCGCGCCGGGCGGGTGACGTGCTTCGGTGGCCCCCCCGCGCCGCCGGCCACGACGTCGACGGCACTCAATCGAGTTTCCTCCCGGTGCGAGACACGAACAGCGTTTCGAGGCTCGGCTCGATGAGCGTGATGTTCGCGACCGACGTTCCGCGCTCTTCCGCCGCCTGAATCACGGGCGAAATCACGCGGCCGCCACGGTCGCTGAACACGCGGAGCAGCCTGCCCTGCGGCTCGGCGCGCAACACACCCGCGACGGCACGGACCGCGTCCAGCACGACGCTCGCGTCGCCGGACAGCGTGACCTCGATGAGCGTGCCGCCCGGCGCGCGCTGCTTGAGCGCCGCCGGCGTATCCAGCTCGAGCAGCTCGCCGCGATCGACGATCGCGACGCGGTCGCAGAGCTTGTCGGCCTCCTCCATGTAATGCGTCGTCATGACGATCGTGCGACCCTCGGCGTGCAATCCGCGCAGGATGTCCCACAGCGCGAGGCGCGTCTGCGGGTCGAGCCCGACCGTCGGCTCGTCGAGGAAGATGACGTGCGGCTCGTGGATCAACGCGCGCGCGATCATGAGGCGCTGCTGCTGTCCGCCGGACATCTCGTCGACTTTGGCGTGCGCCTTGTCGGCGATCCCCAGCTGCTCGAGCAGCTGCATGGCACGCGGAACGGACTGCGAGGAGCCGATGCCGAAGTACGCGGCGTGGAACTGAAGGTTCTCGATGACGTTCAGGCTGCGGTCCGGATTTGGCCGCTGCGGGACGACACCGATACGGCGGCGCACGCGCACCGGGTCGGTCCCGACGTCGGCGCCGCCGACGAGCGCGGTGCCCGAGGTCGGGCGCACGCGCGTCGTGAGAATGCCGATCGTCGTCGTCTTGCCCGCACCGTTGGGTCCGAGCAGACCGAAGAACTCGCCCTCGTTCACCGCGAGATCGAGTCCCTTGAGCGCGACGATCTCGGCGCGGGGCCACGCACCGGACGGCGTCGAGATGGGCGGACCGCCGGGTCCGCCGACCCCCGGCATCGCTCCCGCGCCGCGCCGCTTCGGTGCGGCGGGCGCGGGATAGACCTTGCGCAAGGCTCGGGTCTCGATCGCGGGCATTGCTCGAAGTTAAGCCCGGGCCGGCCCTCGCCGCGAATCTCTACTGCTTCTTCACCTCGGGTTGGATGCCCGCCTGAACGGGCGCCGGGCCGAGCTGATCCTTGCCCTTCGCGACGTACGGAATGCCCTTCACCATCCAGTCCGGCGCCGGCACGCCCTTCAGCTTGTTGTCGAAGAACTGCTGCATGCGCATCGCGATGTCCTTCTGGTTCGCGCGGCTCGCCGGGTTGTGCACGTCGTTGTTGTAGTCTATGAAATAGACTTCCTTGCCAAGCCGCCGCATGTTGACGAAGAACTCGATGCCCTGGTACCACGGCACGGCGTCGTCGGCGTCGTTGTTCATGATGAAGAGCGGCGTCGTGACGCGGTCGAGCCAGAAGAGCGGCGAGTTCTGGATGTAGAGCTGCGGCGCTTCGTTGAGCGACTTGCCGATACGGCTCTGCCCGACCTCGTACTGGCCCTCGCGCGAGATGCCGGTGCCCCACCGGATGCCGCCGTACGCGCTCGTCATGTTGACGACCGGCGCGCCGGCCATCGCCGCCGCGAACATGTGCGTCTGCGTGATCGTGTACGCGGTCTGGTAGCCTCCCCATGATTGGCCCTGGATTCCCAGGTGCTTCTCGTCGACGTACCCTCGGCGCTCGAGCGCCTCCACGCCGGACACGATCGACCGCACCGCGCTCTGTCCCGGGAAGCCCGTCTCGTACACGATGTCGGGCTCGAAGACGAGATACCCGTTCGACACGTAGTGCGTCGGGTTGATGACGTTGCGGCCGGTGGGCGGCACGTAGCTGTAGAGATTGTTCGAGAGGATCTCGTAGAAGTACGCGATCAGCGGATACTTCTTGTTCGGATCGAAGTTCTCCGGCTTGTACAGAATGCCCTTGAGCTCGACGCCGTCCGCACTCCGCCAGCGCACCAGCTCGGCCGAGCCCCAGTTGTAGTCCTTCTGCTGCGGATTCGCGTCCGAGATCTTCGTCAAGTTCGTGAGCGACGGACCGACCCAGAGGTTCGGGAAGTCGGTGAACGTGCTCTTGGTGATCATCCACTCGTCCGCGTTCGCCGCCTTGACCGGCGTGCCGTACGCGAGATCCGACATCACGATCTTCTCGGGATCCTTCTTCACGCCGAGCTGATCGCGATAGAAACCGCTCGCCATCGTCTCGGTGTTCAGCGCATGAAGCATCAGCGGCTCGGCCGGATCGATCACGCCGCGATCGTCGCCGCCCGCGGCAGCGCCACCGCGTCCACCACCGCCGCCGCGTCCGCCGCGGCCGCCGCCGGCGATCTCGACACGGAACTGGATCGAGTTCTTTCGTCCGACCGAATCGGTCACCACGGTGGCCGGCTTGGCACCCGTGGGATCGAATTCCCAGACGTCGAAACGGTCGTTGATCAGCACGGACTTGTCACCCTTCGTCCAACCAGCGAGCCCCCACGCCGGTGCCTCGTTCGGATGGTCGTCCGTCTCGTTGTCGAAGTGGACGCCTTTCATTCCGCCGGTGAGGTCGACGAGCTTGTTCGTGGCCGTGTTGTACGTGTACCAGTGCGCCTTGTCGTAGAAGACCACGAACTTGGCATCGGGCGAGAGCTGCGCGTTGCCGTTGATCTTCTCCCGGATCAGGTGCCGGGCGTTCGTCGCCGGGTCGATCACGTAGACATCCGAGCCGCCATCGCCCCACATCTGTTCGATCATGTAGCGCTCGCGCGAACTGGCGACGGCGATCTTGCCGTCCTCCGACAGGCTCACGGTCGGAATCGAATCGTCGGCGAGCTGCACCACCTTTTTCGTCGACGCGAAGTAAATCGCCTGGTAGGACTTGTTGCGGTCGCGCTGCGCGTTGATGCGCTGCGTCGGCTGCAGCACCGGATCCTTGTAGTGCCACAGGTCGAACACGGACTTGCCGACGAGCGAATCGGCGGGCACCGAATCGATCGGCGGCGGCGCGACGTTGAACGTGATGGCCGTTCCGCTCCGCGTGAACGCGAGCGGCCCGTTGTCGGCGATGTGCATTCCCGGCGTCACCTGCGACGGATTCACGATCGCCTGCGCGGCGCCGCCCTTGGTCGACGCCTGGTACAGCGTGTAGCGCGCCGGCGTCTCGTGGCCGAACGAATCGTGGTCCGAGAGGAACAACAGCTGCGTGCCGGTGCGATCGAACGTCGGCGCCTTGTAGTCGCCGCGGCCCGCGAGCAGCGTCGTCGTGGTGCCACCGGTCATCGCCCGCAGGAACGCGCCGTCCTTCGTCGAATCGCGCGAGACGACCGTGTACGCCAGAACTTTGGCGCTGTCGTCGAAAGCGAACGCGAGCACGTCGGTCAGCCGCTCTTCGGCGCCCGACGCAAGATTGCGAAGCACCAGCGGCGATCCGAATTGTCGCCGATTGCTCGGCGCACCGCCGCCGCCTCGACCTCCACGACCGCGACCGCCACCGCCGGCGGCGTTCGCGGCGCCACCCCGCGCCGACGAGTCGCCTGGCGTCGTGCTGTCGGGCTCGGGTACGTAGGCGAGCCACGTTCCATTCGCGCGCGCCAGCCGGAAGGACCGAACGCCGGCGATCGTCGTGACTTTGCCATCGGGCAAGCTCACGATCGCGAGTGACTGGCGGTTCGTCGTCGCGGCTCCGCGTCCCCTGCCCGCTCGCTCGACCTCGGCCTGCGAGGCCTGCGTGCTCACGACAACGAATCTGCTGTCGGCCGTGATTTGCGCGGGCGTCGCCGTGGCAGCGACGGGATCTCCTTCACCCGTGCCGCCGGCCGGCCCACGCAGACCGCCGGGCACGTTGTTCGGGCGGCCGAGGTAGCCGCGCGGAACGTGAAATTCGGTCGTGCCGCTCGTCGCGCGGATCACCAACTCGCCGTCGCCGACCTGCGGAATGAGGGTGTACGCCGCCCACTTTCCGTCGTTGGAAAGCGCCGGCGCGTTGATCGCCTTCCATTTGTCCCAGTCAGCTTGTGTCAGCCCTTTCTTTTGTGCTTGGGCTGCCGGAACGATGGCGAGCACGGCGGTGAGCAGAGCTGCGAGCCGAGTGTGGTTCATGGGGACGCTCGGAATGAGGGGGTGGTACTTCGCTCCTATGTCTACGACACGCGCCCTTGGCGCGTTGCCTTTTCGACTCAGAACGTGAAGCGAAACATCGGATAACGGCCAGGCGCTCGCGCGGCCAGGCCCAACACACCGAGTCCGGGCCCGAAGCTGAAGCGGGAGGAGGAGGGGGACCGGTCGGTCGCGGGCACGATTTCCCCCGCGTGCCGGAAGTTCGTGCTCGCGAAGACGACCGACATGCCGAGCGTCGCGCCGGCCGCCGCCGACCCCGAGATCACCGAGCTGTTGCCCGTCTGGGCGATCAGCGGAATGGCCAATCCCATGACCCCTCCGGCGACCGCGCCGATGGTGGCGAGGTTTGCATCGGACGTCGTGAGGTCGAACGGCCGAGCGATCGCGGCGTCACCGACGAGGAGCCCCGCGACGTAAGACGCGCCCAACACTACTCCGGTCTTGCGCGGACTCGGGTCTCCCCCACCGATCAAGGCGCCGCCGACGGCCGCGCCAACCAGTCCTGCCGTCTGCATCGCGTTCACGTCGCCGGCGGTCACCCCGTACGACGCCATGCGCGGATACTGCAACCCGAGCACATAGCCGAGGGGTTCGCTGGCCGCGACGATCGCGGCCATTCCTCGGCCCCGCGCGCCCGCGCCGGCGGCGATCGCCCACGCCGACGCCGCGGTGCCCTCGATGCCAAGCGTCGCCGAATGCGCCTCGGCGTCGGTCAGACGCCGACCGAGTTCGATGCCGGCGATCGTTCCGGCGAGCGCTGACCCGACGCCGATCGCTCGGACGCCCCTGTCGCCGTTCCCGGTCGCAGCGTAGCCCGCACCGATGCCCGCGGCAGCCGCCGCGACGCCGAGGTTGGCGGATAGATCTCCCTGTGCGCGAGTGATCTGTCCGCTCTGCGCCGCGCCGTAGGAGATGAAGAACGCGGCACCGGTCGTGAGCACGTAGGTCACGCCCCCCACCGTAGCGTCGTCGCTGAGCGACGCGGCCAACGGTGCGTAACCGAGCGCCGTCAACGCAGTGATCTTCCGCGCGTAGCCATTTCCCGCGGGCTCCGACGGCTCGGCGCCGATTTGGCCGAGCGGTCTTCCCGATGCGGCCATCGCGGCGTCGATCGCCGCGCCCAGCGCAACGCGCTGAGCTTCCGTCAACTCGTAGCGCTTGAGCGAACCCGTGGGGAGCAACGCGACGAGGACGAATCCGCCCTGCGACGACGCATACAGATGGACGTCGCGGTATTCGTCGCGCACGGGCCACGCCGGGTCGGCGAGACGCAAGCGTTCCACCAACGCGGGCGTGATGACGAGCACGCGATGGGCGCTGTCGAACGGAACGGGAGTTTCAGTCGTTTGAGCGCCGGCGCGCGAGAGCGCGGCGAGGGCCAGACACACGCCGAAGATGCAACGCATCACTGAATCCTGCGTTGCGTGCACAACGCTGGCAAGCCATTCTCCTGCATGCTTCTCACTCGGGTATACGAAGACGGACTTGCGCAGGCCGCGTACCTCGCTGCGTGCGACCACACCTCGTTGGCGATGGTGGTCGACCCGAACCGTGACGTGGATCGCTATCTCGAGGAGGCCGCGCGCGCGCACGTGCGGATCGTGGCCGTCACCGAGACGCACATTCACGCGGATTTTGTGTCGGGGTCGCGCGAGCTGGCGCGGCGAGCCGGCGCCCAACTGCTCCTCTCGGGCGAGGGGGGAAGCGATTGGCAGTACGCGTTTGCCGCCGCCGAAGGCGCGCGCCTCCTTCGCGACGGCGACCGCTTCGACGTCGGCACGCTGTCGGTGGACGTGCGACACACGCCGGGTCACACACCGGAACACGTGAGCCTCGTCGTCACGGACACGGCGGCCGGCCCGTTTCCGGTGGGAATGTTCTCGGGCGATTTCCTGTTCGCGGGAGACGTGGGCCGTCCCGATCTGCTCGAACGCGCCGCGAACGTGGGCGGAACGATGGAGCCGATGGCTCGCCGCCTCTATCGCTCGCTGCACGCGACGGATTCGTTGCCGGCGCATCTCCAAGTCTGGCCGGGACACGGGCCCGGCTCGGCGTGCGGCAAAGCGCTCGGCGCGATTCCGTCCACGACGCTCGGGTACGAGCGGCTCGTGAACTGGGCGTTCCAAGCGGCGAGCGAGGACGATTTCGTACGCACGGTGCTCGCGGGCCAACCCGAGCCGCCCAAGTATTTCGCGCGGATGAAATCGCTCAACCGGGACGGACCGCCGGTGATGCCGGCTCGCGGTGAGCTCGCGGAGCTCGATCTCGCGGCGCTTCGTAGCGCGCTCGTCTCGAAGGTCGTCATCGACGCACGGCCCAGCGCGGAGTTCGCGCGGTCGCACATCCCCGGGTCGATGTCCATTCCGTATGGAACCTCGTTCGCGACGTGGGCGGGAACGCTGCTCGATCCGGACAGCGACATCGTGCTTCTTGCCGATGACGGCACTCGCATCGAGAATGCGCGGCGGATGCTCGCGCTCATTGGGTTCGATCGCGTCGTCGGATGGGCCGGGCGAGACGTTCGCGCCGATTGGGCGGCGGCCGATGGACTGGCGAGCGTCGATCAGCTCGAGCCGGCGGACATCGCCACTCGCAATCGCCGGACGGTGATCGACGTTCGCGGCGCCGCTGAGTGGGACGCTGGACACATCCCGAATGCGCGGCATCTGTTTCTCGGCGATCTGCCGGAGACGAGCGACGATCTGCCCCGCGACCTCCCGATCGCCCTCCACTGCCAGGGCGGCACGCGGGCGTCGATCGCCGCGAGCATGCTGCAAGCCAAGGGATTCACCAACGTCGCGACGCTGAAGGGCGGCATGGATGCCTGGAACGCCGCGCACCTTCCCGTTGAACGCTCGGACGACACCAAGTAAGTCGATCGATCCGCTCCACTTCACATAACACCAATCATGCGTCGCTCAGCTCTGTTCGCTCTCGCCGCCGTCGCCGTTCCCGCAGTCGTGTTCGCGCAGGGTCGAGGTGGACGCGGGGCTCCTCCGCCTCCCGCCGGTCCACCGACGCTGCTCGTCCCTGATCGCGTCTGGGACGCGGTGGCCGACGCGCCGCACGACGGCTGGGTGGTGCTGGTTCGGGGGGATCGCATCGAAGCCGTTGGGCCGCGAGGACAGGTGACCGCGCCGGCCGATGCGGTGACCATTACGCTGCCCGGCACGACGCTCCTGCCGGGGCTCGTCGAGGGGCATTCGCATCTGCTCCTGCATCCGTACAACGAGACGCCCTGGGACGACCAGGTGCTTCACGAATCGGAGGCGCTGCGTGTCGCGCGCGCCGTGAATCACGCCCGCGCCACGCTGATGGCGGGGTTCACGACCGTGCGGGACCTTGGCACCGAAGGCGCGGGGTACGCGGACGTGGGACTCAAGCAGGCGATCAATCAAGGCATCATCCCGGGTCCGCGCATGCAGGTCGTGACGCGCGCCATCGTCGTCACCGGCCAGTACGCGCCCAAGAACTTCGCGACCGAATACATGGACGACATTCCGCAGGGCGCGGAGGAGGCGAACGGCCCGGAAGGGTTCACGCGTGTGGTGCGCGACCAGATCAAGCACGGCGCCGACTGGATCAAGATCTACGCGGACTACCGCTGGGGCCCGAACGGCGAAACGATGCCCGGCCCGACCCAGGAGGAGTTCAACGCCGCGGTGAGCGTGGCCAAGAGCTCCGGCCGCTCGGTCGCCGCGCACGCGACGACCGCGGAAGGCATGCGTCGCGCCGTTCTGGCCGGCGTCGCGACGATCGAGCACGGCGACAACGGCACGCCGGAAGTCTTCAAGCTGATGGCGGAGCGCGGCGTGTGCTACGTGCCGACCGTCTCGGTGGGTGGCCGCAACAAGGCGGCCGTACTGAAGTACGCGCTCGACGCCGGCGTGATGATCTGCAACGGCGCGGATTCAGGTCCGCTCGCTCACGGCGACAACGCGAAGGAAGTCGAAGGGCTGGTGACCAACGGCCTTACGCCGCTGCAAGCTCTGCGCGCCGCGACGGTGAACGACGCCAAGATGCTCCACTGGGAGGATCGCATCGGAGCGGTGAAGACGGGACTGTTCGCCGATCTCGTCGCCGTGAAGGGAGATCCCACGAAGGACATCATGGCGCTGAGCAGCGTGGATTTCGTGATGAAAGGCGGGACGGTCTACAAGAAGCCGTGAGTCGAGGGGCTCCCGGCGACTCACGCCTCCTGCCTCTTCGGTCTCGACGCGAGCGCGAATACCATCGGCCCGAGCACGATCGCCACGCCCGCGGCGAGTACCGCCTTCACACCGTACTCGCCGTCCATGAACGAGATCACGATCACGCCGACGAGCACCACCATCGGGATCGCGGCCAGCACCGCCACTCCTCGACGACCGAGTGGAACGCGAAAGTGTCCGCGAAGGTCGGGCTGGGTGCGGCGCAGACGCACCAGTGCGCCGAATTCGAGGAATAGCGCCAGCGAGTAGAGGAGCACGTCGGCGATGACCAACTCTCCGAACGGCGCCAGCACGAACACGGAGTAGAGCACCGCCGACGCCAGCACCGCCGTGCGCGGCGTGCCGCGGGAATCGGCGACGGCGAGCGGCGCGGGGAGCAATCGGTCCTGCGCCATTACGAACGGAATGCGCGAGTACGACATCAGGAGCGCGTTGAACAGAGCGAGCGCGCTCACCATTCCGCCCACTCCGACCCACGCGCCGAGGAACGCCCCGACGCGTCCGTGCGCGGCGGCCGCGGCGATGGCCGGCCAACTGCCGTCCTCCCACGTCATCCAATCGGTCGCGGCCAGCGTGGTGAGAAGCGGAACCAGGTAGATGAACACGACGAGCGGCAGCGCGAACGCGAGCGCGCGCGGATACCCGCGCGACGCGTCGTGCATTTCGCCTTCGACGGTCGATGCGTTGTCCCACCCGATGTAGTTCCAGAGCGCGATCGAGATGCCGACGGCGAGTCCACCCACGCGTCCGCCCCCCTTCCGGCGCGGCGAACGGGCGCCATGGGATGTGCGACGCGTGCGGCAACGCGGCGATCGCGAGGGCCACGAACCCCGCGACGATGAACGCCCCGGCGAATATCGACGCGCGTCCCACGCGCACCGATCCGCGCAGATTGATGGCCGTCGCGCCCCAGATCACGACGAGTGAAACGGCCCACTCGAAGCGCGCGTCGAGTCCGGGGACGAAGTGCTTCAGGTACTGGTTGAACAGCACCGGGTAGATCGCCATGTCGACCAGCGAATACATCCACGTCAACCAACCGTTCTGAAACGCCCAGAAGCGTCCGAACGCGCGATCGACCCATCGGTAGTACCCGCCTTCCTCCGGCATCATGCTCGCCAACTCGCCGACGATGAGCACTTCCGGAATCGACCACACGACGGGTACGACGATCAGGATGAGAAGTCCGAGTCCCGGCCCGACCTTGTGAATCAGTGTCTCGGTCGTGTACGGCCCGCCCGAGGTGCAGAAGAACAACACGAACACGAGCGCGAACGTGCCAAGGGCCGACCGCGAGCCGCGCACGACGGATCGATGCGGAAGGTCCGGCTGGGTCTCGACGCTCTCTCGGGAACGGGCGCTTTCACTCACCGAGGGGAACATACGCGCGCGATCGGCACTTGTCGTTCCCAACGGCGCAGACTTGAATCAAGCATGAACGAAGCGATTGCGGGCGCTGAGCCGCGGACGAGAGTCCGCGCGTTCGCGCCCGGTGGCGTCGGCAACATCGGCCCCGGACTCGACATCCTCGGCTGCGCGATCACGGGCCCCGGCGATTCCGTCGAGGCGCGGATCGACGGCGCGCCTGGCGTATGGATCGAGGAGCCCGGACATCCTCAGCTTCCTCGCGACGCGACACGACACTCGAGCGGACTCGCGGCTCTCGAGGTGCTCCGACTCGCGGGGCGCCCTGACATCGGCGTGACGCTTCGCGTCGACAAACGATTGCCGCTCGCCGGGGGCCAGGGCGGCAGCGCCGCCTCCGCCGTCGCCGGCGCGCTGGCGACCAACGCGCTCATCGGCCGCCCGCTGGACGATCGTTCGCTCGTGCAGGCCGCGCTTGCCGCGGAGGAGCGCGTCGCGGGAAGGCACGTCGACAACATCGCGCCCTGCCTTTTTGGTGGGATTCTCCTCATCCGACAGGTCGAGCCGCTCGACTTCGTGCGCGTACCGGTGCCGTCGTGGCTGCGCATTGCGCTCGCCCGTCCCGATCTCGCGCTCACGACACAACGCGCCCGTCAGATTCTGCCCGATTCGGTCGACCGCGCGACGGCGCTCGCTCAGGCGGCAGCCGTCGCGACGATGGTCGCCGCGTTCTGTCTGAACGATCCGTCCTTGCTTCGCGGCGCCGTGGACGATCGCATCGCCGAACCGGCGCGCGCGCCGCTCATCCCCGCGTTTCACGACGTGAAGCGTGCCGCGCTCGATGCCGGGGCGCTCGGATGTTCGATCTCCGGCGGCGGACCGTCGGTGTTCGCGCTGACCGACAGTGACGACGTCGCTCACGCGGCGCTGGCCGCGATGCTCGGTGCGTTCGAAGCGAAAGGCGTCCCGGCGGATGGACGCGTCGCGTCGGTGGACGAGCGCGGCGCGCGCCTCGTGGAGGTTTCGTGACGTCGGCCGTGGCGAGCGTTCAGGTGTGCGAAGTCTGCGGGACCGAGATCGATGAGCTGAGCGCGGCATCGGTGTGCCCGTCGTGCGGCGGTCTCCTCGAGCTGCGCCACTCGTTTCTTGACCGAGGCGAGACGTTGAGCGCGCTGTTCGCCGATCGGCGCCGGGCGACGCGCGGCCCGGACGCGTCCGGCGTCTGGCGCTATCGAGAGCTCGTGCTTCCGTCGGCGCGCGCAGACGAAATCGTGACGCATCCCGAGGGCAACACGCCACTCCTCGAGAGTCGCGCGGTCGCGCGCTGGTCCGGATGGGATTCCACGGAGCAGCTGCTCATCAAGCACGAGGGACACAACCCGACCGGCTCGTTCAAGGATCGCGGCATGACGGTCGCGATCACGCAGGCGAAGCGCAGTGGAGCTCGCGCGGTGGCGTGCGCGTCGACGGGCAATACGTCGGCGTCGCTGGCGTCGTACGCCGCCCGGGCGGAGCTGCCGGCGCTCGTCTTCGTTCCGAAGGGCAAGGTCGCCGGCGGCAAGCTCGCCCAGACGATCGCGTACGGCGCCCGCACGCTGTTCGTGCGCGGCGGCTTCGACGAATGCCTCGCTCTCGCGCGATCGGCGAGCTCGGAGCTGGGAATTCAACTTCTCAACTCGGTGAATCCCTTTCGCATCGAGGGGCAGAAGACGATCGTCTTCGAGCTCCTCGAGCAGCTCGGATGGAACGTGCCCGACTGGATCGCGCTGCCGGCGGGCAACCTCGGCAACACGTCCGCGTTCGGCAAGGCGCTGCGCGACGCACGAGAGGCCGGGCCTGATCGATCGTGTACCGCGGCTCTGCGCGGTGCAGGCCGAAGGAGCCGCTCCCTTCGCGCGGAGCTTCGAGCACGGGTTCACGGAGCGCGTCACCGTCGAACCCGAAACGATCGCCACGGCCATCCGGATCGGCGCGCCGGCGTCGTGGAATCGAGCCGTGCGCGCCATCCGCGACACGAACGGCGTGGTGACGTCGGTGAGCGACGCCGAGATTCTCGAGGCCAAGGCGGTGATCGACGCGGCGGGCATCGGGTGCGAGCCGGCGAGCGCGGCGAGCGTCGCGGGCGTGCGGAAACTCCTGCAATCAGGCACGATTTCGAGAGGAGAGCGCGTCGTGGCGGTGCTGACGGGCCACCTGCTCAAGGATCCCGACGCCGTCACCGACTATCACGCCGCGCGAACGGCGGATCGGCCGCGCGCCAATCCGCCGATCGAAATCGAGCCGCGCGTGTCGGAAGTCGAGCGCGCGATGCGCGCCTAGACATATCGCGGCGCCGCGTGAAGAATTGTCAGGTCCCCCGCCCTCCTCTCAACGATTTCCGCTACGCCTCTCTCCCCCCTTCTCTCATGCCTTCGCGCCTCGCCATTTCCGCGCTCCTCATCACGATCGCCGTTCCGCTGAGCGCCCAAGGGCGCGGCGGCCGCGGTGGCCCGGACAACCGTCCCGAAGTCGCCTTCCCCGTCGACCTGCCCGCGGACGATGCCAAGCTCGCCGCGTTGAAAAAGGAGGCGGTCCATCTCGTCGACAGCCTCTCCACGCTCTCGCAGCAGATGGTCGACGAAGTGTTCAGCTTCGGGGAGCTCGGAATGCAGGAGGAGGAAACGTCGAAGTACCTGACCGGCATCCTCGAGAAGAACGGCTTCAAGGTCACGCGCGGCTTCGCCGGCATTCCGACCGCCTGGTACGCCACGTGGGGCTCGGGGAAGCCGGTCATCTCGCTCGGCTCGGACGTGGACGACATCCCGCAGGCGAATCAGAAGCCGGGCGTCGGTTACAAGGATGCGCTCGTCGTCGGCGCTCCTGGGCACGGTGAAGGCCACAACTCGGGCGTGCCGATGAACATCACGGCGGCGATCGCCGTGAAGAAGATCATGGAGCGCGAGCACATGACGGGCACGATCCACCTCTGGCCGGGCATCGCCGAAGAGCAGATGGCGGCCAAGGCGTATTTCGTCCGCGCCGGGATGTTCAAGGACGTCGACATCGTCCTGTTCGCGCACGTCGGCTCCGACCTCGGCGTGTCGTATGGGCAGTCCGGACAGAACGCGCTCATCAGCGCGCGTTTCAACTTCACCGGTCAGGCGGCGCACGCCGCGGGCGCGCCGTGGGCCGGCCGCAGCGCGCTCGATGCCGTCGAGCTGATGGACGTCGCGTGGAACTTTCGACGCGAGCATTTGCCGCTCACACAGCGGTCGCATTACGTCATCACGGACGGCGGGGATCAACCGAACGTCGTGCCGCCGACGGCCGCCGTCTGGTACTTCTTCCGCGAGACCGACTCGCCGCTCGTACAGGGACTGTTCGCGCTCGGCGACACGATCGCCCGCGCCGCGGCGATGATGACGAGCACCAAGCTCGCGTCGGTCAACATTCTCGGCTCCGGCTGGTCCGGCCATTTCAACAAGGTCATCGCCGAGGACATGTTCCAGAACATCAAGCAGGTCGGCATGCCGCAGTGGAGCGACGCCGACCAGACGATGGCGAAGGGCGTCCAGCGCGAGTACGGCCAGAAGAATCCGCGCGGTCTGTCCGATCGCACGATGACGGAGCTGCCGGCGCCTCCGCGCACCGAGGACCTGCGAGGCGGCGGGAGCGACGACATCGGCGACGTCTCGTGGAATCTGCCGACGGTGACGCTTCGCTATCCGTCGAACATCCCCGGCCTGCCGGGCCACAGCTGGTGGAACGCGATCGCCATGGCGACGCCGATCGCGCACAAGGGCGTCGTCGCCGGCGCCAAGGTGCAGGCGATGACGGTGCTCGACCTGATGACCAAGCCGGCCGTCATCACGCAGGCGTGGGACTACTTCCGCAGCGTGCAGACGAAAGACATCAAGTACTTCCCGCTGATGCGCGCCGAGGATCAGCCCGCGACGTGGCTCAACAAGGCGATCATGGACAAGTACCGCCCCGAGATGCGGAAGTACTACTACGATCCCACGAAGTACAAGACGTACCTCGACCAGCTCGGGATCAAGTACCCGACGGTGCGCGACACGACGAAGGCGGTGCCCTGAGTAGGTCTCTGGTCGCTGGTCTCAGGGTTCTGGGGAACCGCGGAGACTCCAGTTGTGAGTTCTCGGTTTTTCCAGAGACCAGTGACCAGAGACCTGTGACCTTGCGGCCAGCTACACCTCGACCGGACTCTGGGCCTTCCGCGTCACGCGAGCGATCGCGGCCTCGAGGTGTTCCCGGGTGAAGGGCTTCTGGACGAAGGTGTATTCGGATTCCAGAAGCCCGCGCCGGAACGCCGCGTCGTCGGTGTAGCCTGACATGAACACGACCGGCACGTTCGGCCGCGACAGCGCGAGGCGTCTGGCGAACGCGCCGCCGCCGAGGCGTGGCATCATGAGATCGGTCACGACGACGTCGATCGGCCCCTCGTGGCCGGCGGCCACACCCAATCCCGCCTCGCCGTCGGGCGCTTCCATTACGTCGAAGCCGATACGTTCGAGCATGCGACGAACGGCGCGCCGCACGCGCGCGTCGTCCTCGACGAGCAGCGCCGTGCCCAGCATTCGAAGCTCGCTCGGCGCCGACGATGGAGACGGCGACGCCTTCGAGGCGCGCTCCCACGGGAAGTACACCTTGAACGTCGTTCCCTGCCCCGGCTCGCTGTACACCCAGATGTGGCCCCCGGCCTCCTTCACGATCGCGTACGTGCTGGCGAGCCCCAGCCCGGTTCCCTGGCCCGGCGGCTTCGTCGTGAAGAACGGCTCGTAGATCTTGTCCATGATGCTGGGATCGATGCCCGCGCCGGTATCGGTCACGGCCAGCATCACGTAGCGCCCGGGCGTGACGCGACCGTGCGTGCGCGCGTACGCGTCGTCCAGCTCGATGTTCTGCGTCTCGATCACGAGCGTTCCGCCGTCGGGCATCGCGTCGGCGGCGTTGATCACGAGGTTCATCACCACCTGCTCGAGCTGATTCGGGTCGCCGAGGATCGGAGCGACGTCGTCGCTCAAGCGCGGCACCAGCTTGACGTTCTCCTTCAGCAGGCGCCGAAGCATCCCGCCGAGCCGCGCGACCACGTAGCTCACGCTGATGGATTGGGGTTCGGCGATCGTCTTCCGGCTGAACGTGAGCAGTTGGCGCGTCAGCAGGGTGGCGCGCCGCGCGGCCGCCACGATCTCGTCGAGGTCGCAGCGGCGGTTGGGGTCGTCCTCGGTCCGCGACAGCAGCTCGGCGTATGACGTGACTACCGTAAGAATGTTGTTGAAGTCGTGCGCCACCCCGCCGGCGAGCGTCCCGATGGCCTCCATCTTCTGCGCGTGACGGAGCTGTTCCTCGAGGTGTCGCTGCTCGGTGATGTCGAGCCACGTTCCCACGATGTGCGCTCGGCCGCTCGCGTCGTCGTCGGGCACGACCCGTTGGTCGTCGCGTACCCAGCGATAGCGACCATCCTTGTGCCGGAAGCGGTACTCGCGCACGCCGTCCGTTCGCGGCTCGGCCTCGGGCTCGGTTTTCGTCAAGTCGTCGGGGTAGACGTTTCCGGACCACCATCCCGGCGCGAGCGCTTCGGCGAGGCTGTAGCCGAGAAGGTCCGGGACGTTCTCGCTGATCCACGTGAACCGCATGACGCCGTCGCGCGGCGCGAGTTCATACAGGACGGCGCCGCTCGACGTGATCACGCGCTCGAGACGGCGCGCCGACGACGCGGCCTCGCCGACCTTGGCCTCGAGCTCCGCCCGGCTGCCACGTAAGCTCGACGCCATTCGGTTGAACGCGCTCGCCGCGGCGCCGATCTCGTCGTCCCCGCGCACGGGCAATGGACGGTCGTAGTCGCCGTCGCTGATCCGTCCGGCGGCAGTGGCCAGTTCGTTCAGCGGCCGGGTGAATTCGCCGCTCAAACGCCATGACATCACGGCCGCGATCAACAGCGCAGCCAGACCGAAGATGATGGTGGCGATCATCCCGGCCCGAACCTCGTGCAGTACGGTGGCGCGCGGGAACTCGATGACGAGGCTCCACGGGGTGTTCGCGATCCGATGCATGGACGCGAACACTGGGCCGCGCCGTGGCTCGTCGTACTCCACGAGGGCCGACGCCGCGCGGGCCGCCGGCGGCATCGGGACGCGGCGCACCATGTCCGTCCAAATGTCGCCGCGGGTGTTGCCGATCAGGATTAACGCGTCCGAACCGACGACAGCGCGCAGCTGGGCGGATCCATCGGCGCCCGGCGCCATCACCCGCCTGCGCACGACGACGTAGCCCAGCGGCGAGCCCTGCGATCCGACGCGCGCCACGACCTCGTACACGAGCGTCGTATCGAGGAGAGCGATCGGCGTCACAGCCGTAGCGTCACTGGCGCGAACCAAGTCCATCAACGACGCTCGCGCCGCGCCGGTCATCTCGGGCCAATCGGAGTCCGAGGCCCGCGTGCGAACGCCCGACGCGGTCCATAGCTCCACGTCGGCCTTGCCTGGTGCGGGCGACAGTCGTCTCAGGCCTTCGCGGGCGGCCTCGGCGCGACGCTCGTCGGGTCTTCGGAGGAACTCTACGACCTCGGTGTCCGCGGCGACTCCGGCCATGGCGGCACGCATGCTCTTGGCGGACGCCCCGAGCATGTTGGCCACTTCGCGCGCCGAGCGCTCGAGATGCTCGCTCGCCCCACGCGTCGCCGAGTCTGACATCTGACGGTGCACGACCGCGCCAAACGACGCCACGACCGCGGCCGACACGCCGACGATCGTCAGCGCGAACCGGAAGCGCAGCGATGCGCCCGGCCTCGCGCGGCCATTGTGCCCACCGCTCCTCGCGTCGTCGCTCGGAACTGCCGTCATGAATTCAGGGGGTCTCGGGGGAAATCGGAGGAGTTGTCGGCGGCGCGCGCCCTATTCGGGACGACGCACGGCGCCGAGGCGTAATCTGGCCATCGGTTCTCGCGGCGGGCTGGGATCGATCGACACTCCGGCAATTCGGGTGGCGTGCCAGGATTAGAGCGCTCTGAATTTTTTCGCCGCGTCACTCCCCTCGACGGCGAACGAGGGTGAGAATCGTATACACGGCCACCGACTCCCCCGTCTGGTTCTTCACGTCCACGTCCCACGCGACGACCCCCTGCGGCGGCTGATCGGGCTTGGGTTCCTTCGCCGTCTTCTGCTTCACGGTAAGAGTGGCCTGGATGGTATCGCCAGGATAGACCGGCTTCACGAACCGAAGACTTTCGAGCCCATAGTTGGCCAGCACGGGCCCCGGCGCCGGGTCGACGAACAGACCGGCCGCCGCGGACAACACGAAGTATCCGTGCGCGACGCGTTTCTCGAACAACGAGTCGCGCGCCGCGATGTCGTCCATGTGGGCGTAGAAAAAGTCGCCGCTGATGCCGGCGAAGTTGACGATGTCCGCCTCCGTCACCGTACGTCGCGCCGTGACGAGCGCGTCGCCGACCGAAAGATCGTCGAAGTACTTGCGGAACGGATGCACCGGGTCCGTCGTGCGCGCGGCGCCGGGCATGTATTCGTTCACGATGTGCATGAGCGTCGTCGGCGAGCCCTGGAGCGCCGTGCGCTGCATGTAGTGCAGCACGCCGCGGACGCCACCCATCTCCTCGCCTCCCCCCGCGCGACCCGGTCCACCGTGAACGAGGTGCGGCAGCGGCGAGCCGTGACCTGTCGACTCTTTGGCGCTGTCGCGATTCACGAGCATGAGACGCCCGTGATACGCCGCGGTGCCCATCACGACGTCTCGCGCGACGCGGTCATCCGCCGTGAACAGGGACCCGACCAGACTGCCCCGCCCCTTCTTCGCCAGCTCGATCGCCTCATCCACGGTGCGATACGGCATCACGGTGTTGACGGGTCCAAACGCTTCGACGTCGTGCGGCGCCTGCGCCGTGAGCGGTTCGCGAGCGTAGAACAGCAGCGGCGGAAAGAACGCGCCCCGCTGCCGGTCCGCGCCGACCACGGCGAAGTCGTCGAGGTTGCCGTGCACCAGCTCGGCGGCGCGCGCAATGGCATCCACGCTCTTTCGCACCTCGCTCACCTGTGCCCGTCCGGCCAACGGCCCCATTCGCACGCCATCAATGGCCGGATCGCCGACGGTGGTCGAGTCGAGTCGCTTGCCGATCGCCGAGATGACGTCCTGCAGCGCCGACTCGGGCACGAGCGTGCGCCGAATGGCGGTGCACTTCTGGCCGGCCTTCGCCGTCATCTCGCGCACGACCTCCTTCACGAAGAGGTCGAACTCGGGGGTTCCCGGCGCGGCGTCGGGGCCGAGCATCGAGTAGTTGAGCGAGTCCGCCTCCATGTTGAAGCGAACGCTCCGCTCGACGATGCCCTTCGACGTCTTGAGCATGCGCCCCGTGAGCGCCGATCCGGTGAACGCAACCGCGCACTGCTCGTCGAGGTGATCGAGCAGGTCCCCGGCGCTCCCGCAGATCAGCTGGATCGCGCCCTCGGGAAAGATTCGCGCGTCGATCATCGCGCGAAACACCGACTCGGCGAGATACGACGTGATCGTCGCCGGCTTCACGATGGCCGGCACGCCGGCGAGCAGCGTCGGCGCGAGCTTCTCCAGCATTCCCCAGACTGGGAAGTTGAACGCGTTGATGTGGACGGCCACGCCCTCGATCGGCACGCAGATGTGACGCCCGACGAACGTTCCACCCTTCGACAGAGGTTCCGGCGGCCCATCTATATAGAAGGTCTCGTTGGGAAACTCGCGCCGTCCACGTGAGGCGTACGCGAAAAACGTCCCGATGCCGCCCTCGATGTCGATCCAGGAATCTCCGCGAGTCGCGCCGGTGGCGGCGGAGACGAGGTAGAAATCCTCCTTCAGCTCCATCAGCCGCTGCGCCATCGCCTTGAGCATCAGCGCGCGCTGGTGGAACGTCATCTTGCGCAGCGCCGGACCGCCGACGCTGCGCGCATACTCCACCATGCCGCCAAAGTCGATCCCGTTGCTCGACGCTTCGGCGATCTTCTCGCCGGTGACCGCGTGAAAGAGATCGGTGGCAGTGCCGCCCCCGGACACCCAGCGGCCCTTCACGAAATTCTCGAGCCGGCGCGGCTCGTTGCCCGCGACGCCGATCAGTCGCGGAGCCGGCGCTGTGGTCGTCATGAAAGCCTCGAAATCATATGGGTGGTCAGACGCGTTCCAGGATCGTCGCCATGCCCTGGCCCACGCCGATGCACATCGTGCAGAGTGCGTAGCGTCCGCCGCGCGCCTCCAGCTCGCGCGACGCGGTGAGTAGCAGACGCGCCCCGGACATCCCGAGCGGGTGGCCGAGCGCGATGGCGCCGCCGTTGGGATTCACGCGCGGATCGTCGTCGGCGACGCCGAGCTCTCGCAGACACGCGAGCGATTGCGCGGCGAACGCTTCGTTCAGCTCGATCACGTCCATCTGGTCGAGCGAGAGGCCGGCGCGCGCGAGCGCCTGTCGTGTCGACGGCACGGGGCCCATGCCCATGATCCGCGGCTCGACGCCGGCGACCGCGCTCGCGACGATTCGCGCGAGTGGAGCACTGCCGAGCTCCTTCAATCCGGCCTCGGACGCAACGAGCAGCGCCGCCGAACCGTCGTTGAGCCCCGACGAATTGCCCGCCGTCACCGAGCCGCCCTCCGCTCGAAACGCCGGCTTCAAGGTGGCGAGGATCTCGAGCGTCGTATCCGGGCGGAGAAATTCGTCCGTATCGACGCACTTGGGCGCGCCCTTTTTCTGCGGAAGCTCAACCGGGACGATCTCGCGAAGGAAACGCCCGGAGCTTCGCGCCGCGGCAGCTTTTTGCTGCGAGCGCAATGCGAACAGGTCCTGATCCGCTCGCGAGACGTGATACTGCTCGGCCACGTTCTCGGCCGTCTGCCCCATCGAGTCCGTGCCGTACTTCGATTTCATCCGCGGATTGACGAAGCGCCAACCGAGGCTGGTGTCGAACAACTCGATGTCGCGCGCGAATGGCTTGCTTCCCTTCGACATCGCGTACGGCGCGCGCGTCATGCTCTCGACGCCGCCGGCGACGTAGAAATCGCCGTCGCCGACTTGCACCGCTCGCGCCGCATTCACGACCGCGCTCATTCCCGACGCGCACAACCGATTCACCGTCTCGCCAGGCACCGACGTGGGAAGCCCGGCGAGAAGCAACGCCATGCGCGCGACGTTGCGGTTGTCTTCCCCGGCCTGATTCGCGCAGCCGAGCACGACGTCGCTCACCCGCGCCGGATCGAGTCCCGGGTTTCGCTTCATCACCGCGGCGATGACGAGCGCACCCAGGTCGTCGGGGCGCGCGTCGCTCAGCGCGCCGCCGAGGCTCCCCACGGGGGTGCGGACACCATCGACCAGGTAGGCTGCTCTCGTCACGGCGTGGAATCGGCGAAGAAGGGCTTTTCGGTGTTGAACACGGTCCCCCGAAAGATGCTGACGATCGCAGCCGCGCGCCTGACCTCCACACGGTAAAACGCGAGCTTCCGGGTCGCGCTCTCCTCGATCGCCTCGGCCGTCAACTCGTCGCCGGCGTGGATCGCCGCGGGATACGTCACGCTGTTCTCGATGCTCACCGTCACGCGGCCGTGTGTGTTGCATGCAAACGCGAGCGCGCTGTCGGCGAGCGAAAACAGCGCGCCGCCGTGGCACACGCCGAAGCCGTTCAGCATGTCGTCCCGCACCCGCATCCGAATCGTGGCGCCGCGCGGACGCACGTCGAGAACTTCGATGCCCAGCCACTGACTGAACGCGTCGCGGGCCATCATCGCGGACACGACGCGCTCGGCCAACGCCTGATCTTCCGTCGCGGGGTGCGACGCGTTCATGTGACGAACCGACCGCCCTCACGGGCCGTTCGGCGCAGGAGCGGACTCGGGCGGTATCGGTCCTCGCCGTACTCGGCGTGCAACCCCTCCATTCTCTCGAGCACCGATGCGGCACCCAACTCGTCGGCCCACGCCAGCAAACCCTTCGGATAGTTGACGCCGCGGGTCATCGCGAGATCGACGTCCGCCGGCGACGCGACGCGCATGTAGACCGCGTCGATCGCCTCGTTGATCAGCATCGTGAGCACGCGGTCGAACACCCGTTGGCCGAGCGCGGCGTCCTTGTTCGGCTCGGGCGCGACGGCTCCGGGGGGGACGCGTAGTCGTAGTAGCCACGGCCGGATTTGCGGCCGAAGCGCCCCGCTTCGACGAGCCGTTGCTGTGTGATCGACGGCTTGTATCGCGGGTCATGGAACATGCCTTCGTAGACCGAGCGCGTCACGGCGTAGTTCACGTCGTTGCCGATGAAGTCCATCAGCTCGAACGGACCCATGCGGAATCCGCCGAGCTCGCGCATCGCCCAGTCGATCGTCGCACAGTCGGCGATTCCCTCCTCGAGGATGCGAATCGACTCGCCGTAGAATGGCCGCGCGACACGATTCACGATGAACCCGGGCGTGTCTGAGGCGACCACGGGCGTCTTGCCCCACGCTCGCATCAGCTGTACGGCGCCGTCGACGACCGGCGTCCTTCCGCCGGCGCGCGGTACGACCTCGACGAGCGGCATCACCGGCGGCGGATTGAAGAAGTGCAGGCCGATCACGCGCTCGGGCGACTTACACGCTGAGCCGATGGCCGTGACCGAGAGCGACGATGTGTTCGTCGCGAGCACGGCGTCCGCCGCAACCACTTCCTCGAGGCGCCGCATCATCGTTCGCTTGGCCTCGAGGTCCTCAACGATCGCCTCGATCACCAGCCCGCAGCCACGAAAGCACAGCACGTCGTGCTCGAGCGTCGACGCGTGGAAGGTGATGCGCGACGTCAATGCGTCGGCGGCTTCGCGAGTCGCTGCGGCCTTTCTCGACCTCGCGTGCCATCGACTTCGCGATCGACGCGCGTCCACGTTCCACGGCGCCGCGCATCGAATCGGCGAGCACCACGCGGTGCCCGGCCGCCGCCGCCACCTGCGCGATCCCGGTTCCCATCGCGCCGGCGCCAACGACGCCGATCACGGTGCTCGCGTCGAGCGCCATCAACGGCCGGTGAAAACGGGTTTGCGCTTCTCGAGAAAAGCGTGCACGCCCTCGGCGTAGTCTGCCGTCGCGCCGGCCTCCCGCTGCAGCTCCTCCTCGTAGTCGAGCTGGGTCTCGAGGTCCACGCCGAGCGAGCGGTTGAATCCGCGCTTGATCAGGCCGAGACCGCGCGTGGGTTGCGTCGCGAGATAGCGCGCCGTGCCCAGCGCCGTCTCGACCAGCGCCGGCGCGTCGACGACCATGTAAACGAGTCCCCAATCGCGCGCCTGCTCCGCCGTCATCTTCTCGGCGAGCATCGTCATGATCGACGCGCGGTGGAGACCGACGATGCGCGGAAGGATGAATGTGCCGCCGCTGTCCGGGATGACGCCGATCTTCGCGAACGACTGAATGAACGTCGCGCTGGACGACGCGAAGACGATGTCGCACGCAAAGGCGAGGTTGGCGCCGGCGCCGGCGGCGACCCCGTTTACCGCGCAGACGACCGGTTTCTCCAACGTGCGTATCGCGCGGACGATCGGGTTGTAGCTGTCGCGCACGAAGTCGCCGAGGTCCGGCATCACGTCGTCCTTCGGCGCGGCTTCGGCCAGGTCCTGCCCGGCGCAGAAGCCTCGCCCCGCGCCGGTCAGCAGAACCGCGCGAATCGCTTGGTCCTCGGCGGCACGGCCGAGCGCCTCCAGCATCGCGGCCGCCATGGGCCGCGTGAAGCTATTGAGAACGTCCGGCCGGTTGAGCGTGATCGTGGCTACGCCTTCGGCAACCTCACAGAGAATCTCGGCCATGCCTCGCGCTCGTGCCGGTGGAAACGGGACCCGTGGTCGCCGACGATCGTCCTTCGGGGGAATGCGTCTTCTCAACTCGGCGTTCAAATTAGCCCCTTCCCGGCCCCGCCCGCGACGCTCGATACCCCGCGGTGCGCTGGAATCGCGCATCGCAGGGGGGCAGATTTCGAGACGTGACGACCGTTCCGCCTCCGCGCGGGTCGCGCGCACGCGTGTCAGGTAGACCCGCGGCCGCCCCCGCCCCCGAGTCCGCGCCGAATTCCGGCGCGGCCGATTCGCGACTAAACTGGCGGCGCATCGCCTACCACGCGCTGGTCTCGCGTTCGCTCGACGACGTCGAAGAAGCGACGAACAAGAATCGCGCAAACGTCGCGCGGGAGAACTTGGTCCTGTACCAGTTCTCGGCGCGAGGGCACGACGTCGCTCAAGCGATCCTCGGGTCGCTGCTCACCCATCCGCGCGACGCCGCGAGCGCTTACTACCGGTCGCGTCCTCTGCTGCTGTCCCTGGGGCTGAGCATCGAGGACGCGCTGGCGAGTCCGTTGGGCAGATCCGGCGGCTTCAGCGACGGCCGTGACATCGGCGTCGTGTGCAACCTGCCGAATCGGGATTGTCCAATCGTTCTCCCGATGTCCGGCGACGTAGGATCGCAGTTCACGCCGTGCGCCGGTTGGGCGCAATCGATTCGCTATCACGCCGAGGTGCTGCGCGACGCCAGCTGGAAGGGCGCGATCGGCGTCGTTCTCGGCGGCGAAGGCTCGGTCGCGACGAACGGCTTCTGGTCGGCGCTCACGATGGCGACGACCCTCTCGCTGCCGATGATGTTTTACGTCGAGGACAACGGGCTCGGCCTGTCGGTGCGAGGCGAGATGCAGACGCCCGGCGCCAACATCGCGCGGAACCTGGCGTCGTTCGACAACCTGTTCATTCGCGACGGCGACGGAACCGACCCCGCGGAATCGGCGAAGCTCTTCGGCGAATGCGTCAGCGCACGTTCGCGGCGGTGGCGGCCCGGCCCTGGTGCGACTCACCGTCCCGCGCCTGTCGAGCCACTCGGGGCCGGACAATCAGCGCGGCTATCGCACCGACGCTGAGATCGCGGCCGACGTCGCGCGCGACCCGATGCCGCGGCTCCGCGCGCATCTGGTTCCGTCGCTGTTGAGCGAGTCGGAGTGGAACGAGTTGGAGGCCGAAGTCGCGCGAGACGTGGAACAGGCGCTCGACGCCGCCCGCGCGCGGCCGTATCCGGACCCGGCCAACGTCGCGCGGTGGGTCTACGCAGACGACTCTCCTGGCTCACCCGAAGCCTTCGGCGGGCTCTCACGGACCGAGCGCGCGACGCTCGGTGGCTCTGAGACGGCCGATGAAGAAGGAGACGTGGTCCGCTTTGCCGAGTCGGTTCGACGAACCCTGCGGCGGGAGCTCGAGGTCAACCCGAAGTGTCTCGTGTTCGGCGAGGATGTGGGGCGTAAGGGCGGCGTTCATCTCGTCACCGAAGGACTCCAGAAGCAGTTCGGCGAACAGCGCGTCTTCGACACGAGCCTTTCGGAAGAGGGAATCATCGGGCGCGCCGTCGGCATGGCGATCAGCGGTTTGATGCCGGTCGCGGAGATTCAATTCCGGAAGTACGCCGACCCGGCCGCGGAACAGTTGAACAACTGCGGCACGCTGCGGTGGCGGACGGCGAACCGGTTCGCCGCGCCCATCGTGGTGCGGATGCCCGGCGGATTCGGGAAGGACGTCGGCGACCCGTGGCACAGCCTGAGCGACGAGGTGCGCTTCGCGCACGCGTACGGTTGGCGTGTGGCGATTCCCTCGAACGCGGCCGACGCGGCCGGGCTGCTCCGCGCGGCGATGCGCGGCGCGGATCCGACGATCTTCTTCGAGCACCGTTCGCTGCTGATGACGAGCGACGGAAGCGCGCACTATCCCGGCGACGACTACGTGCTGCCGTTCGGGCGCGCCGCCGTGCGGACGACAGGGAGCGACCTGACGCTCGTGACGTGGGGGGCGCTGGTTCATCGATGTGTCGAAGCCGCCGGTCGATTCGGCGAGCGCGTCGAGGTGATCGACTTGCGCACGATCGCTCCCTGGGATCGGGCGTGCGTGCTCGATTCGGTTCGGAAGACCGGCCGGTGCGTGATCGCACACGAAGACAACCTCACGGCCGGGTTCGGCGCGGAGATCGCTGCGACGGTGGCGCACGAGACGTTCTGGCAACTCGACGCACCCGTCGACCGCATCGCCGTCGAGGATGTGCCGATGCCTTACCATCCCGTACTGCTCGAGGCCGTCTTGCCGAGCGTCGACCGAATCGCCGAGCGCATCGAAGCAACGCTGGCCGTCTGACCGGTCCACCGGTCCACCGGTCCACCGGTCCACCGGTCCACCTGGTACAAGCGACAAACCCCTCAGGCGCAGCACGCTGCGGCCTGAGGGGCTCATCCTCGCTGGCGGGATTCGATCATTCGGTTCGACGCCACAACGTGCGTGGCCTGATCGACTTCCCTTATCCGGTTGGTATCGGTCCCATCCGGTGCTCTGGAATTCTGCAAAGCTACAGTCACGTCCAGCGACCTCGTGACCGGTGAAGCGGCGCCGAACCTCCGCCTCACAAACGCTTCGGACAGCGTCCCGCCGAAGCTTTACGCGAACGGTGAAGACCGTGTCCGATCGCGTGGGCCCAAAGTGCAATTGTGCTTTCGATTCGTCAATCGAGAAAATTTCCCGAACGGAGTAACCGACCGCAGCGGTGAGCTAGATCGTCTTGAATTCCTCGAACGGCTCGCCGCACGCGCGACACACGCGTAGCGATTTGCACGCGGTCGATCCGAACTCGCTCGTCATCGTCGTTTCTTCGGAACCGCAACGCGGGCATTTCACGCGCGACGAGCGTCGCTCCAGTTGAACGACGGTGGTCGCCGAGGCGGGCGCGCCCGCCCAACCTGGCGGCGCGATACCATACGCCTCGAGCTTGGCCCGCGCCGTATCCGATATCCAATCGGTCGTCCACGCCGGCGAGTACGTCGTTCGAACCTCGACCGGGGCCACGCCGCGCTCCGCGAGCGCCCGCCGAATGTCACTCTCGATCTCCCGCATCGCCGGGCACCCCGAGTACGTCGGGGTCACCGTCACCACGGCGCCCGTTCCGACGCGCTCGACGCCGCGCACGATCCCGAGCTCCACGATGCTCAGCACCGGCACCTCGGGATCCATGACCTCGTCAAGGACCTCGAGCAACTCCGGGCTGGAGGCTGGGGGCCGCGTCACCATTCGGCCCCGGGGTGTGATCGCGCGAGGATCTGCATTTCCGACAAGAGATGTCCCAGATGTTCGGTGTGGCGCCCTTCCCGGCCGCCTCTCTGCATGTACCCCGCAGCAGGCGTCTCGAGCCCCGCGACGCGCAGGATCTCCCCGATCTGCGCGTGCCACGCCGCCGAGAGCGATTCCGGATTCACGCCCGGCGCCGGCCTGGACGGCCGCCAAGTCGGCCGGTGTGGCGATGAACAACTCGCCCGTGTAGCGCCACAAATCATCGAGAGCCGTCTGCGCGCGCCGGTGGCTCTCGTCGGTGCCGCCGCCGAGCGTGACCACCCATTGCGTCGCGTGGCGCACGTGATAGCGCGTTTCCTTGGCGGCTTTGGCGGCGACGCCGGCGACGTCGGCGTCGGCGACGGCCGAGAGCGCCTCCATCTGGAGCAGCGAATAGACGCTGAAGAGAAGTTGGCGAACGACCGTGACCGCGAAGTCGCCGCGCGGAAGCTCGGCCAGGAGCAGGTTCCGGAAATCGATCGCGTCGCGCAGGAATGCGAGGTCGTCCTCGCTGCGTCCCTTGCCCTCCGCCGCGCCCGCGAGCTTGAGGAACAGCGTCGCCTGACCGATCAGGTCGAGCGCGATGTTCGCGAGCGCGATGTCCTCCTCGAGGATCGGGCCGTGGCCGCACCATTCGGACAGACGGTGGCCCAGGATCAGCCGATCGTCTCCGAGGGTGACGAGGTAGGGGAAGGCCGCGGGAGCGCTCATGAGGACGTTAGAACTTGCTGACTAGACTCCTCGAACGCCACGAGGGACCTTGTAGAACTGTGGGTGGCGGTAGGGCTTGTCGTTGCCCGGGTCGAAGAACGGACCTGCGTCCTCCGGCGACGACGCCGTGATCGCGGTACTCGGCACGACCCAGATGCTCACCGCCTCGCCGCGGCGCGCGTACACGTCGCGAGCGTTCTCGAGCGCCTGTTCGGCGGTGGCGGCGTGCACGCTCCCCGCGTGTTCGTGCGGCGCGCCTTTCGGTGGTTGCACGAACACCTCCCAGAGCGGCCACTGCGAGTCGTCGGTCGGGCTCACGCCGCTTCGCCGGTTTCGGCGCGCTTGGCCGCGTACGCGGTGGCCGCGTCGCGGACCCACGCGCCTTCGTCGTGTGCGGCGCGCCTCGCGGCCAACCGCTCGCGATTGCACGGACCGTCGCCTTTCACCACGCGCCAGAACTCATCCCAATCGATGGGACCGATGATCCAGTTCTCCGTCTCGGCGTCGTAGCGCAGATCGGGATCGGGGAGCGTGACGTCGATCGCTTTCGCCTGCGCGACCGTGAGGTTCACGAAGCGCTGGCGCAGCTCGTCGTTCGTCTTGTGCTTCACGCCCCATCGCAGGAGCTCTTCGGAGTTCGGCGAATTCTTGTCGGACGGGCCGAACATCATCAGCGACGGCCACCACCAACGATTCACCGCGTCCTGCGCCATGGCGCGCTGCGCCGGCGTTCCGGCGGCGAGCGTCGCCATGATCTCATAGCCCTGGCGCTTGTGGAAGTTTTCTTCCTTGCAGACGCGCACCATCGCGCGGGCGTACGGTCCGTACGACGCCCGGGCCAGCATCGTCTGGTTCACGATGGCTGCCCCGTCGACGAACCAGCCGATGCAGCCGATGTCCGCCCACGTGAGCGTCGGATAGTTGAAGATGCTCGAGTACTTCGCCGAGCCATCCAGGAGCTGGTCGATCAGCGTTCCGCGGTCGACCCCGAGCGTCTCCGTGCCGCAGTAGATGTAGAGTCCGTGCCCCGCCTCGTCCTGCACCTTGGCGAGCAGAGCCATTTTCCGGCGCAGATTCGGCGCGCGGGTGATCCAGTTGCCCTCGGGCAGCATCCCGACCACCTCGGAGTGCGCGTGCTGAGACATCATGCGCACGAGCTGCCGGCGGTACCGCTCCGGCATCCAGTCCTTCGGCTCGATCGACTCGCCTCGAGCGATTCGGGCCTCGAACTCGCGGATTTTCGCCGAGTCTTCGGCCGGTCCGGCAGAAGGGGGGTTCGTGGATGGCATCGGTGTCTACTGGAGTAAGCGTGCGCCGTTGTTGACCTTGCGCCCGCGATCCCGATGAGAAATCTAGTGCCCGGCCGATACCGCTGGATAGATTTCGGACTCGCTCTCTCCCTTCGTCCCGAGTCAGCATGCGCCGTCTACCGTTGCTTGTCGCCACCGCTCTGATGACCCTGCTCGCACCGCGCGCGATGTTGGCGCAGGGGGGTGGGGGCGGAGGACAGGACGAAACGCCGAGCAATCCGTGGAATGACGGGCTCGTGCCAGGAAACTACATGCGCATGAGCGCCGGCTCGGCGACACCGGTGAGTCCCCACGCCGCCCTTCGGTTTTGGGATCGAGGCACCACGTACTACGCCGGCTGGGAGAACTGGGACACCGGAGCGAGCGGCGTCAGCCGTCTCGGGTTCAGCCTCAACGCGTCGTACAGCGCGCTCCCGCTGAACACGCCGCTCTTTATGGCGAGCTTCGCGCCTCTGAACGGTGCGACCGTGACCTCGGTGAGCGCGGCGCGCGCCGGTATCCTCGAGATCACGTCGGGCCTTCGTCTGCGGATGCCGCTCCCATATCTCATGCCGAACCTGAGCCTCGGACTCGGACTGATCGACTGGCAACCCGGAGCGATCAACTACGAGTCGACGATGGGATCCGGCCGCGCCCAACAGCAACACCGCCTCAGCGCCGAAGTCACCGTCGGCGCGGGGGTCGAGAAAAATCTCTTCGATCGCTACGGAGTTTTCGGCGAAGCCCTGTACGTCTACGGCTACACGAGCTACGGCAGCGGATTCGCGCCGGGCGGCGTTTGCAGCTCCGTGGGGTGCGACACCTTCCGCAACGGCAACACGACGATCGGGACGATTCGAGGCGGTTTGCGCGTTCGCGTCGGCCAGTGACGTCCGCGCACGGCTCGTGACATGACGCTCGGCCAGCACGCGCCGCTCGACGCCGGCGGAACCGTGTCGACGTTGCTGGCCGACGGCGTCGCCGACATCTGCTTCGGTCATCCGAAGAGCAACTCCCTTCCGGCGACGGTCCTGCGTGACTTGGCGGTGTCCATCGCGGACCTGAGCGTCCGCGCCGACGTCCGCGTCATCGTCGTTCGGAGCTACGGCGCGGGCGCGTTCTGCGCCGGCGCGTCGTTCGACGAGCTGTCTTCGATCCGCGACGCCGTTCAGGGCAAGGCGTTCTTCATGGGCTTCGCCCGCGTCATCGGCGCGATGATCAAGTCGGCGAAGCCCATCGTCGTGCGCGTGCACGGCAAGGCTGTCGGTGGAGGCGTCGGGATCGTCGCCGCGGCCGATTACGCGATCGCGACATCAAACGCGTCGGTGCGGCTGAGCGAACTCGCCGTCGGGATCGGCCCGTTCGTCGTTGGCCCGGCGATCGAGCGAAAGATCGGCACCGGCGCATTCGGAGCGATGGCCATCGACGCCGACTGGCGGGACGCCGCGTGGGCCGAGCGACACGGCCTCTACGCCCGCGTCGTGGAGGACACCACGGCGCTCGACGCCGAAGTGGAACGCCGGGTCGCCTCGCTCGCCGCGGCGAACCCGGAGGCGGTGATGGGCATCAAGCGCGCGGTGTGGACCGGCACCGACGACTGGTCCGCCCTTCTCGAGGAACGGGCCGAGACGAGCGGGACACTGGTGCTGTCGGAGTTTACGCGGTCCGCGATCGCGCGCTTCGGAGCAAAGTAAACGCGACTGGCGCGCACTAAACGCGAGATACACAGTCCGAGCACTCCAGTCGTCAGCGACAGGCGACTGGCGCTGCCGCCTGCCGCCTAGAGTGCCCGCGAGTCAGCGATCGCCATTAGTGCGACCACTCGCGGCTGACGACAGACAACTGAGAACTGAGAACTGAGAACTGAGAACTGACGTTCAGCTCGTCGGCGGGTTGAAGGCTATCCCGCTGTGCTGCGCCTCGATCCAGCTCTTGTGGTAGTTGGGGTCCTCGAAGTCCATCGCGGCTTTCGCGACGCGCAGCGGGCGGAAGCTGTCCATCATCACCGCCAGCTCGTTCGTCGATTTTGCGCCGATCGACGCCTCGGCGCGCCCCGGGTGGGGGCCGTGCGGAATGCCGTCCGGGTGCAGCGTGATGCTGCCGAATTCGATTCCTTTCCGGCTCATGAACTCGCTCGACGCGTAGTACAACACCTCGTCCGAGTCGACGTTGCTGTGATTGTAGGGCGCCGGCACGGCGTTCGGATCAAAATCATACGGTCGAGGGCAGAACGAGCAGACGACGAAGCCGTCGCCCTCGAACGTCTGATGCACCGGCGGAGGCTGGTGGATGCGTCCGACGATCGGCTCGAAATCGCCGATGTTGAACGCCCACGGGTAGAAGTATCCGTCCCACCCCACGACGTCGAACGGATGGTGATCGAGGATCAACTCATTGATGCCGTCGTACTGCTTCACGAGCAGCCGGAAGTCTCCCATCTCGTCGTGCGTGTCGAGTTTCAAGGGGAGGCGGATGTCGCGCTCCGAGTACGGAGCGCCTTCCTTCAGCTGGCCGAACTCGTTGCGGTATCGCTTGGGCGAACGGACGTGCCCACGGCTCTCGAAGACGAGCAGCTTGGGCGGATCGCCCGCCGGGTCGAAGACGTAGCGGTGCAGGATGCCGCGGTGGATGACGACGTAGTCCCCCTCCCCGAACGGCAGCTCTCCGAACACCGACTGGAGCGTCCCCTTGCCCTTGGCGACGTACACCAACTCGTCCGACTGCGCGTTGCGATAGTAGTGCTCGTCCTGCTTGTCCGGCTCGACGTACAGCATCGCGATGTCCTGATTGAACATCAGCGGAACGCGGTCGAGCGTCGGGCTTCCTCCCTTCTTCGCGCGCGCCGTGAGGAAGTGGCGATGCCGCAGCGTCTGATCCGGATCGGCCTCGAAGGCCGTCTCCTTCACCCGCCGCACCGACTTCACAGTCGTCGGCGGATGCACGTGGTAAAGGAGCGACGACGTCCCGGTGAACCCCTCGTGCCCCATCAGCTCTTCGGCATAGATGCCGCCGCCGGGCTTGCGGAAGGCGGTGTGGCGCTTTCGAGGTATAGATCCGAGCGTGTGGTAGATCGGCATTGGTAATGGGGTGTTTCGCGAGAGGGATACTCTAGGTCACGGGTCTCTGGTCCCTGGTCCCTGGGGGCCTCAGGGCTGAGCACTAACGGAGACCAGTGACCTGTGACCAGAGACCAAGACGCACCGAAAGGCAACGATCACCGATTACGACCCAATTTTCTACAAATTCCCGCGGAGCCCCTGCTCCCTCTCGATCGCCTCGAACAGCGCCTTGAAGTTCCCCTTTCCGAAGCTCCTCGCGCCCTTTCGCTCGATGATTTCGTAGAACAGCGTCGGCCGGTCTTCGACGGGCTTCGAGAAGATCTGCAGCAGGTAGCCGTCGGGGTCTCGGTCGACGAGGATGCCGAGCTCCTCGAGCTTGTCGATCGGCTCGTCGATCTTTCCGACGCGCCCCTGGAGCTCCTCGTAGTACGTCGTCGGCGCGTGCAGGAACTCGACGCCGCGGTCGCGAAGCGCGGTGACGGTGGCGATGATGTCGCTCGTCGCCAGCGCCAGGTGTTGCACGCCCGGCCCGCGATAAAAGTCCAGGTACTCGTCGATCTGCGACTTCTTCTTTCCCTTGGCCGGCTCGTTGATCGGGAACTTGATCCGCTCGTTCCCGTTGGTCATCACCTTCGACATCAGCGACGAGTACTCCGTGGAGATGTCTTCGTCGTCGAACGAGATCAGGTTCTTGAAGCCCATCACCCGCTCGTAGAACCCGACCCACGTGTTCATCCGCCCGAGCTCGACGTTCCCGACGCAGTGGTCGACGTACTGCAGACCGGTCGGCGCCGCCTGGTAATGCGGGTCGCGGGGCTGGAAGCCGGGGAGAAACAGCCCACGATAGTTCTTCCGTTCGATCAACGAGTGGATCGTGTCGCCGTAGATCTTGATCGCAGCCACGACGACCTCGCCGTCGTCGTCGCGCAGCGTGCGCGGGTCGCCCGCGGACTCGGCGCCTCGCTCGAGCGCCTTCGCGTGGGCGTCGCGCGCGTCGTCCACCCAGAGCGCGATGTCGCGCACGCCGTCGCCGTGTCGGCGCACGTGGTCCGCGACCTCGCCGTCGGGGCCCAGCGGCGTGGTGAGCACGAGGCGGATCTTGTCTTGGACGAGCAGGTAGCTCGCGCGATCGCGCACGCCCGTCTCGGGACCTCGATAGGCCGCGAACTGGAAGCCGAACGCGCTCTGATAGAAGTGCGACGCCTGCTTCGCGTTGCCGACGTAGAACTCGACGTAGTCGGTTCCGTTGATCGGAAACGTGTCGTGCGTCGCCGTCTCGGTCGGTCGAGTCTGCGTGGCCATGCTCGCTCCGTGTCACCCGATGGGGGCCGGCCCGCAACCTCGAGGGGTGCGGTGCCGTACTGCTCGACGAGCTCTTTCCGGCGCGACGACTGGTCGTCGTTCGCTGTCCGAAATCCTAGGCGGGCAGCGTGAACAGGTGAAGACCTGCGCGATGCCCCCCCTCGTGGATAATGTATAGACCGTGACGACCGCCCTCCCCGCACAATCCGACGACTTCAGCCGTCTCGCCGAAGCGCTGGCCGGCCAGTACGAGCTGCTCCGCGAAATCGGCCGCGGCGGCATGGGCGTCGTGTACCTCGCGCGCGACGTCCGGCTCGACCGCCGCGTCGCCATCAAGACGCTCCCGCCGCATCTCGCCAACGACCCGATCGTGCGCGAGCGCTTTCTGCGCGAGGCGCGGACCGCGGGCGGGCTGTCGCACCAGAACATCGTGCCGATCCACCGCGCCGATGAAATCGCCGGCCACGTCTTCTTCGTCATGGGCTACGTCGACGGCGATTCGATGGCGCAGCGGATTCGCGCGCTCGGGCGTCTCGACGAACGAGAGGCCGTTCGCGAGCTGCGCGACGTGGCGCTGGCGCTCGACTACGCGCATGCGCACGGCGTCATCCACCGCGACGTGAAGGCCGAGAACATCCTCGTCGAGCGGTCGAGTGGCCGCGCCCTCGTCACGGACTTCGGCATCGCGCGCCTCGCCGAGGCGGCGCCGCTCACGGCCACCGGCCAGGTGCTCGGCACCGTCTACTACCTCAGCCCCGAACAGGTGGCGGGCGAGGCGGTGGATGCGCGGAGCGACATCTATTCGCTGGGCGTCGCTGGGTTTCTCGCCCTCAGCGGGCGCTTTCCGTTCGAGGCGCAGTTGGCGTCGGCCGTCCTCCTCGCGCACGTGACCAAGGCGCCGCCGACGTTACGCTCGCTCGCGCCGAGTGTCCGCACGCGGCTCGCGGCGGCGGTCGATCGCTGTCTCGCCAAGGATCCGGCGGCGCGATTCCAGAGCGGCGCGCAGTTCGCGCGCGAGCTCGCCGAGATCGAGGCCGAGATGCCCGGCGTCGCTGTCGAGTCGCCGCGCGTGGTCGTGTCGGACAGCGACGCCCAGAGGATCTGGGGGCGCGCGGCCGAATTGCAGGAGGCGACGAGCTCCCAACCGATGCCCGCGCTTCCGCCCTCGCCTGCACGGCCGCAGGAACCTCCGACATCGGGCTATTCGCTCACCGACGTTCGCGGATCGGCGCGCGAAGCCGGCATCGCCACGAAGGCGATCGACCGCGCGCTGGCCGAATACGGGCTTGCACCGGGCGAATCGACGTCGCTCGCGCCGGTCACGATCGCGGATCTCTCCGCGGAGAAGAATCGTCTCGCCGGCAATGCGCTCCTGCTCGAGTACGAAGCGGTCGTGGACGGCGAGGTCTCGGAACGCGACTTTGACGTACTGGGCAACGTGATCCGTCAACGAATGGCGGGAGACGCGGGGACGCTTACCGCCGTCGGCCGCTCGCTCAACTGGAGCTCAAACAGCGGCGCGCGGCGGCTCAGTGTCACGATCGTCGTGCGTCGCGGCAAGACCACGATTCGATGCACGGAAAACCTCGCGGGTCTCACAGGGGCGATCTTCGGACCGACGATGGGTGCCGGCGGCGGGGGTGGGGGCGGCATGGTGTTCGGGGTGATCATGGGGTCGACGCATCACCCACTGGCCGCGCTCGCCGGCTGGCTCGGCACCGTCGCGACGTCCTACGGCCTCGCCCGCACCATCTTCGCCGCCAAGGCCCGCGATCGCCGGAACAAGCTCCGCGCGATGGCCGAAGCGCTCGCGCACGAAGTCCGCGAGTCGATCGCGGGCCGATAGCCGATCGCTGGCTGGCCCGGGTTGACGAGTTCGGCCCGCTGTGATAAAATCTTATCTCACATGGACACCGACACGCGGCAATCCCGGAAGTCGTTGGTCATGGCGGCGATCGTCGCTGCGGCGGCGGCGGGCGTCTTCTGGCGTACCGCTTACCCGACGATCACGTGGTGGGACTCGAGCAGCTACTCGCTCGCGGCGGCGACCCTCGGCGTCAACTCGCCTCCGGGGTCGCTGCTTCTCACACTCATCGGCTGGCCCGTCGCGCGGCTTTCATTCGGCCTCGCTCCGGCGCACGCGCTGAACCTCTTCGCGGGTCTTCTCGCGGCGCTCACGTCGGGGCTCGTCTACGTCATCTCCCTGGCGAGCCTTCGGATCGCCGGATTCGACGGACGCGCCAACACGGCGACGACACTCGGCGCGGCGGCCGGCGCGCTGACGTTCGCGTTCAGCGGCACGCTCTGGACGTACGCGACGCAGTTCACGCCGTACGTCCTCACGGCGGTGTTCGCGGGTTTGATTTTGTTGACGATGATGCGCTGGTGGGCCGACGCCGACCGCCCGGATGCTTGGGCGTGGCTCGCCCTCCTCGGCCTCCTCTTCGGGCTGGACTTCAGCGTGCACCGGACGAACGCGTTGCTGATCCCCGGCGTGGTCGTTTGGATTCTGCTGCGCCGCCCGGCGACGCTCCGCTCGCCGAAAGCGATCCTGGGCGGTGCCGGTTCGCTCGCGGCGGGACTCGCGGTGCACTTGCTCCTCGTTCCAATCGCCGCGCTCACCAACTCGACCCTCAACTTCTCCGATCCGAGCAGTCTCGGGCGCTTCTGGGACTACGTGACGATCAAGCAGCTCGGCGGCTCGTTCCTGCTCGAGGTGTTTCCGCGCAAGTCGCCGATCTGGTCGTCGCAGACGATGGACCTGCTGCGCGTGCTCGGCCACGATTTTCTGAACGTTGCCGGACGGGCCGGGGCGTTGGGTCTCCTGCCGGCGGTCGCCGCGGCGTGGGGTGTCGTCGCGCTCTGGAGAGGCAATCGCCGGTTCGCCGCGGCGCTGGCGACCGTGCTCGTGCTGCAAGTAGCGTTCACAGTCCTCTACTTCAACATTCCATCCAGCTACTTCAGAACGTTCGACCGGCACTACCTGCCCATCGGCGTGACGATCGGCGTGCTGGTGGCGTGCGGATTGGGCGCGGCGATGGAGCGAGCCTCGCCGCGACCGTCACGGATCGCGTTCACCGCGTTGGCGGCAGCCCTCTTGCCGGTGACGCAGCTCTGGAACAACTGGACGGCGCTCGACGCGTCGCGACGGTACTTCGCGCGCGACTACGCGGCGAACGCTCTTCTCAGCCTTCCGCCCAACGCGATCTACTTCACGGTCGGCGACAACGACACTTTCCCGGTGATGTATTTGCAGTCGGTCGAGGGCGTGCGGCCCGACGTCACCATCATCAACTTGTCGGTCGCGAACATTCCGCGATGGCCGGATCAGCTGACGAAGCGTGATCCATCGTTTCCGGCTTCCCTATCGCTCGAGCAGCGCACCGCGCTCGCCAGGCGGCCATGGGGGGGGACGGACACGATCGCGGTGATGCCGATCCACGGCACGGCGGAGCAATTCGGAATGGCGCCGGGCGTCGCGCTGCCAGACTCGCTCACGTTGCGCATCCGGCCGGCGCACGGCGACTACATGCTCCCGGCCGAGATCGTGCTGCTGGACATCGTGCGCACCAACGCGTGGAAGCGACCGCTGACGTTCGCGATCACCGGACCCGGTGCGATGGAGTGGCTCCAGCCATACGCGCGTATCGAAGGGCTCTATTCCCGAATCGTTCCGGTGGTCAACGCGTCTGCCGATCCACGCGTTCTTCGCGCGCACCTGTTCGACGTCGCCCGCTACCGCGGGTTCGCCGACTCGTCGGTCGCAGTCGACGGCGTATCGCGCACGATGGGCATGCAGGCTTACGGACCGCTCATGACGCTGCTTTCGGCGGACGCAGCCGCCGGAGCGCTGGCCGCGTGTCGCGCGGACCGCGGCGCGTTGCTCGCGCGCCTTCCTTTCGATCGATTGGCCCACCGACGGAATACCGTGGCTGGATCGAGACGGCGTGCGGAGATCCGGTGAAGTACTAGTGCGAATTTCTTCAACGTGCCCGACGATCTACGCTTGTCGCGGAACAAGATTCAACGCGTTGAATTCTTCTTCGTCTGCAAGAGTGGCCCGCGCCGCGAGAGTGGCGCGCGCCGGCCCTAGCTCGCCAACTCCGCCAGATCGCGGAACAGCTCGAGCGCCGCGGGATTCGCCAGGGCGTCCACGTTCTTCACGGGCCGGCCGTGGACGACGTCTCGCACGGCGAGCTCGGTGATCTTGCCGCTGATCGTGCGCGGAATGTCGGTGACCTGAATGATCTTTCGCGGCACGTGGTGGGGACTGGCGTTCGTCCGGATCTGCGCGCGGATCTTGTCCTTGACCTCGTCCGTCAGCCTCAGGCCTTCGGCCAGGCGCACGAACAGCACGATGCGAACGTCCGGGTTGCCGTCGATCGTCACGGTCTGGCCGATCACGACGCTCTCGACGACTTCGGGCAGTTGCTCGACCTGCCGGTAGATCTCCGCGGTGCCGATGCGCACGCCGCCGGGGTTGAGCGTGGCGTCGCTGCGACCGTAAATGATCATCCCCTTGTGCGACGTGATCTCCGCCCAGTCGCCGTGGCGCCACACGTTCGGGTACTGCTCGAAGTACGCCGCCCGGTAGTTGGCGCCGTCGGGGTCGTTCCAGAACGCGACCGGCATGCTCGGGAACGGCGCCGTGCACACGAGCTCTCCCGGTTTGCCGACGATGGAATTCCCAGCCTCGTCGAAGATCTCGACGCGCATGCCGAGCGCGCGGCCCTGCAGCTCACCGCGCCACACGGGGCCGATCGGGTTGCCGCCCGCGAAGCAGGAGATGATGTCCGTGCCGCCGCTGATGCTGCTCAGCCGCACGTCGGGCTTCACGTGTTCGTAGACGTAGTCGAAGCTGTGCGCGGCGAGCGGGCTGCCCGTGGAGAGAATCGCGTCCAGCGCGCTCAGATCGTGTGTCTCGCGCGGACGAAGGCCCGCCTTTTCGCCGAGTGCCAGCCACTTCGCGCTCGTGCCGAAAATCGTGATTCGCTCCGCCTCCGCCATGTCCCACAAAATCGGATGCTCGCGGATGAGCGGCGCCCCGTCGTACAAGACGATCGTCGCGCCCAACGACAGGCACGACACGAGCCAATTCCACATCATCCAGCCGCACGTCGTGAAGTAGAACACGCGGTCGTCGCGCGTGACGTCCGTGTGGAGCCCGAGCTCTTTCAGGTGCTGGATGAGCGTACCGCCCGCGCCGTGGACCATGCACTTGGGCAGCCCGGTCGTGCCCGACGAGTACATGATGTAGAGCGGATGGTTGAACGGTAGATGCTCGAAACGCGAGCGCGGACTGGTCGCCCCCTCCCCGCGAGCATAGATCGTCCCACGTCATCGCTCCGCGAATACCGTCGATCGCTGAGGGCGACGACGCCTGGAGGTAAGGCACGACGACGACGTGCTCGATCTCCGGGATTCGATCCGCGATCTCTCTCACGCGCGCCAGGCAGTCGATCTCGCGGCCCGCGTAGAGGTACGAGTGCGCGCAAATGAGCACGCGTGGCCGGATCTGCCCGAAACGGTCCAGCACGCCCGAGACACCGAAATCCGGCGAGCACGACGACCAGACGGCGCCAATGCTCGTCGCGGCGAGCATCGCGACGACAGTCTCGGAAACGTTCGGCATGAACCCGGCGACACGATCGCCGACGCCGACGCCGAGCGCGCGCAGTCCAGCGGCAACGCGGGCGACCTCGTCGAAGAGTTGCGCGTAGGTGAGCCGCTGTTGCGCCCCGCGCTCGTTCCACGAGACGATCGCCTCGTGATCGTCTCGATAGCGCAGCAGGTTTTCGGCGAAGTTCAGCCGCGTGCCGACGAACCAGTTGGGTCCGAGCACGGGGTCCGGCGGCGCCACGCGGTCGCGCCCCACCAGCACGCGCTCGCACGCGATGTCGGGATCGGGCGGGCCGGTGACGATCCCGCCGAAGCGCCGAACCTCGAGCCAGAACAGCTCGACGTTCCGAATCGACCACTCGTAGAGCGACTCGAAGTCGTGCACCGACTCCGCGCGGCCATCCTCGCCGAGCGAGCGAACCTGCGCGATGAAGCGCGTGAGGTTCGCTCGCTCGATGCGTTCAGGCGACGGCGTCCACATCGGCTCCATCGCCGCGGGATCCTACGGGCGGTTCGACGGCGCCGTGACGCGGGACGTGTCGTTGAAGAAGCGCGCCGCCTTGGGGCAGGTCGTTCCCCAACCCTTGTCGTCGAGCGCGTTGCCGCGGCCGCCTGCGCCAGCCGCCCGCCCGCCACCGACACCCAGCAGAGCCGCGGAAAGCTCGGCGCGTCCACTCTGCGCACCACGCCCGCCGCCCCCGCCCCCACGCCCGCCGCGGCCGGCTGCTACGTCGGCTCGCTCGCGCGTGATGAACGACGGGTCCTCGGACGCGAGATACGCGAGCATCGCGACGATCGTCGCGTTCCCCTTGAGATCGTCGAACACGATCTTGTCGAAGCTGTCGCGATTGGTGTGGTGCGTGTACGTCCCGTAGTCCCAGTTGAGCGAGCTGAGTCCGAAGACCGGCGCGCCGTAGCAGTCGAAGGACGCGTTGTCGGTTCCGCCGGTGGCCGGCGCGCCCACGCCGGTGTAGCGAATCTGCTGCTGAAATTCCTGCGGCAGCTTCGCCAGCCAGGCCTGCATGTGTTCGCCGGCGTTCGGCAGTCCAACGCCCGACGTGCTCTGGATGCGTCCGGTGCCGTTGTCCTGGTTGAATCCGGCCTGAATCGCCCGCACGATCTCCGGATGGTCGTACGCGTACGCGTGCGATCCGATGAGTCCCTGCTCCTCGCCCGGCCAGTGGCCGGCCATGATCGTGCGCTTCGGGTGCGGATACGCCGCCTTCAGGATGCGCATCGCCTCCATCATCGTGATCGTGCCGGTGCCGTTGTCGGTCGCCCCTTGCGAGCCGTCCCACGAGTCGAAGTGCGCCGAGAGCAGGATGTACTCATTCGGCTTCTCGGTTCCCTTGATCACGCCGAACGTATTGTACATCGCGACGTCGGGGATCGATTCGGCATCGGCGTTCACGCGCAACTGCGGACCCTGGTGGCGCTCGGTCAGCCGATAGAGAAGGCTGTAGTCCTCGCAGCTCATCGCGATGCCGAGCGCGGTCTTGTTCTTGGTGTCGTAGACCGTGTAAGTGCCCCACGCCCCTCCGAGCGCGTTGGCGAAGTTCGACACGATCACGCCGAGCGCGCCCGCCTTCTCGATGCGCATTCCCAGATTGCCCGTCGGGTTGCCCGCGGTGACCGGGTAGCCGGTGTTGCGAATGCGCGTGTTCCAGTCGTTCACCAAGTTCACGACGGTCGAGTCCATGCGCGCCTTCGATGCCGGCGTCGCCATCGCCGCCCACTCCTCCTCGGGGCGGCACGTGGGGTAAGCCGGCGAGATGAGCACGAACTTGCCCTTCGCGTTCGGCAGCCATTTCACGAATTCATTGCTGTCCTTCACCATCGGCAGCACGATGGTCGTGCCGGTCACGTTCCTGCCGCCGGTGCCCGGGCTGTCGCCGAGGATCGTCGCTTCGAGCGTGCGGACGCGCGGCTTGACGAGGTCGATGTGCGAATAGCCGCGCTTCCAGCCGCGCCACGTGCCGTACTTCTCGCGGCGCGTCTCGATTCCCCACACGCGGTACATCTTCATCACCCAGTCGCTCGCCTCGAGTCCCTGCGGCGTTCCGCTGAGGCGCGGGCCGATCGAGTCGAAGAACGTCTGAGAGAGATCCCACGTGTGGGAGCTGTCCATGCCGAGCGCCCACATGCGGGCGAGCACCGGGTCTGTCGAGACCCCGCCCTGCCCTCGCGAGGCCGACGGCAACGAGACGAGGGCTGCGCTCAGCGCGACCGACGTGAGCAGTCGAAAGGACATCGGATTCTCCTGATGAGCGAAATGTCTACGGGATGTCGCTCAGAACGACGTCGAACACGAGTGTCGCGTTGGCCGGAATCGGCGGCTTGGCGAACGAGCCGAACGCAAGCGCGGACGGGACGACGACTACCCGCTCTCCGCCGGCCCGCATTCCGACGAGACCGTCCTGCAGACCACGCACGACCTGGCTGAGATCCTGTTGCGCCCCGAGTTGCTGATCCACGATGAGGCCGTTCTTGAGGAACGTCTGATAGCTGAAGACGACGATTCGCGGTCCCTCGAGCACGGGCCCCGTTCCAACCTTCTCATCCAGATAGTAGTCCCCCAGCGCCGTCTTCGTCATCTGAGAGATGACGATGGGCGGAGCTGAATCCCGTGAAGGTCTCGGTCGCGGGATCGCTCGGATCGTTCGACACGGAAACGTCGGTCGTACCGGTATCCAAGCAAGCAACCAGGCCGAGCGCAGCAATCGCAATCACAAAACGTCGCATGTCCCTTATCTCGCGTGAGGGGTCTGCTTCTTCCTGAGAAAACGCGCCTCGCACAGCCGCGCGCGCCGGGAATGGGAACTCCTCAGCGCACGCGAACCACCGACAGCTGCATCGTCGGTGGGAGCGGCTGGCCGTTGGACGTCACGGTCAGCAATGCATCTTGGCCGCTGGCCACCGAAAAGCGCAAGAACGAAACGCCGTACCCCACCATGCTCAGGCTGACGGGCACGTTGTCCGACAGAATGTGGGTCAGCAGCGGGAAGGCCGTGGACACCCCGCCTCCCGTGAGGACGCTCCGAATGTTCCAGGAGGGTTGCTGATATCGGGGATCGACGTTCGGCGCATTGTCATCCAGAAAGACGGAGGTCGCCCAGTCGTGAAGCAGCGGCGCGGGTGACGTGCCCAGCGCATTGGTGAGGTTCGCCATGCCGCTCGTGTGCGAGTTCACGAGGTTGAACCAGAACGCGTTCTCCGCGCCGGCCGGAAGGTGGTCGGCCGCATAGCGCAGGAAGTTCCAGATCGCGCCGCGGGTCTGGAGATCGTCGTCAGCTGAATTGAAACCGATCGGCGCCTGGGTCTCCGTCGTGCCGAGGTACAGGCTGTAGCGGCGGAAATTGTTGATCGCGAAGACGGAGTAGGCGTTCGTGAAGATCGGATCGTTGAACCCCGTCGCGTCGAGGTTGGTTCTCGGCGACCGGTTCGCCGAGCGGAAGAAGTTGAGCTCCTCCGCGACATGGGCGAGCCCCTCGTCGAGCCAGCGCTCCTCGAACGCCGGGCCTACGCCATTCACGTACATGCGGCGCGACGCGTTGATGAGATGCTGGTACTCGTGCGCCACCGTGCCGTTGGTGAGCGTCAACACCAGGGACTTCGACCGCTTGTTCTGGTTGACGACGCCCCCGGTGTCCGGAACCAGGAGGTAGAACATCTCGGCGAAGTTGCTGCCGGGGCACGGCCCGGGCGCCGTGGTTTTCGGGTATAGATCCCGCGGGAAGAAAAAGCCGAGTGTCACGCCGAGCGCGCCTGGCGACGTCAGCTCGTTGACGGCGCGCGTGAAAAACAGAATGACGTGGCCGTTGCCGTCGATGTCCGATGGCGCGCCGAACGCGGCGCGATCGACCGGGTCGACCAGCGTATCGAACGTCACGGCGATCGACTGGTATTCGGCGTCGCTGAAACCACCCGCCGGGTTACCGGTGTCGGCGACGACAATCGCCTTGTTCGTGACCGCGGCGACGCGAGCGATGCGCGGCTGCGGATTGTCGCAAAAATCATTAGCGTTCCCGTTCAGCGAGATGAAGTCGCCGACCGCGGGAATCACCGACGTCGTGTTCGCGCGCGCCGCGTCGAGACTCGCGCGCCAACCGCCGCGCCCGCCGAGCCGGCGCGCCGCTTCCACGCGGGCGCGTTCTCGAAGACGATTCTCGAACGTGTGGTCGATGGTGATCGGCGGCTCGTGCGCACGCTCTACCCCGCGCACGGACGCCGCGCTGAACACCTCGGCCGACGGAAGCGACAGTGGAGCGATCCCCTGGCCGCGCACCTCGAGGATCGCCGTGGCGCTCGCCACGCCGGAGTTGTAGTACGGGATGATCGCGTACTCGGCACCTGGGCTCGAGCCGTGGACGCAGAAGCCGTCGCCCGACACAGCGGTGATTACCTGGCCGACGGGGATGTCCACCGGAGGCGCCGCGCCAGTGCAGAGCGATTGGCCGACGGCCAGTACGGTGACGAGAACGCTATCCGACTTGACGCCGGACGTCGCGACGACCCAGGTCGCAGATCCGCGCCGCAGGGCGCGCACGAGGCCCGTGGCGTCGAGGCTGATGAGCGTCGGATCGCGCGCAACCAGCACAGGAACTGGAGTGGTTGCGTTGCCGAACATATCGAGGCTCGCCGCCGAAATCCGCGCCGAGTCCACGTTGACGGGCATCCGCACGCTCTGCGGCGACAGCGATAAAGTCGCCGTGGGTCCGGGCGTGCCCATCGCGTGGAACGTGACGCTCCCCCCTGCACCGCTGACGCTCGCCGTGATCACGTTGTCGCCGGCGATCGTGCCCAAGGTCCACGAGGCCGTCGCTTGCCCGTTCGACCCGGTCGTCGCAATACGCGGATTCGTCGAACCGTTGCCGCCCGTCACGGCGAAGGCCACCGGCGCTCCGGCGACGGCGCGTCCGGACGCGTCGGTGACGGTGACGACAAGTCCGCCGGGAATGGTCGCACCGACAACCGTGGTGCGATTGAGATCCGTCCCCGCCGCGAGATGCGCGGGCGGGCCGCTCGACGGCGACATCGAGTCGCCGCCGCAGGCCAACGCGACCGGGGCGGTCGCGATCAACACCAGCTTCCGAGCCATCTGCACGATCAACGAATTTATCGGAGGGACCGCGAAGCGACTCGCGCGCATTCCGCCAAGACCGCGGCCCCGACGAAGAGGCAATCCTCGGCGGGGGCAAACGTCGGCGAATGCGCCGGAATCACCGCGCCGCCGGGCTCGCGGGCGCCAATGCGGAGGAAGCAACCGGGGATCCGCTCCAGGTAGTTCGAGAAGTCTTCGCCGGCGAGGTTGAGGAAGCCGAGTGGGACGACGTTGTTCGTTCCGACGACCGCCGACGCTGCCTCGCGTGCCCACCCCGCCTGCTCCGCAGGATTGACGACTGGCGGCGGTCCGCGATCTATGGTGACACGCGCCTCCGTGCCGAACCCCGAGGCGATCGACTCGGTCACGCGCCTCAGCTCCTCGTGCATGAGCGCGCGCGAGTCGGAATCGACGGCGCGAATCGTCCCCGTGGCCCGGGCCCGATCCGGAATGATATTGGGTGCCGTCCCCGCGTTGAGCGTCCCCACGGTGACGACACCCGGCGTTGCCGGATTGAGCCGGCGCGAGACGATCGACTGCAGCGCCGACACCACCGCGGCGAGCGCAACGATCGGATCTCTCGCCTCGTGGGGGCGCGCAGCGTGTGCCCCTGCCCCGATGATCTCGATCGTGAACGTGTCTGCGGAGGCGGCAAGCGGTCCGTCGTCGGCAACCACTTGCCCGACGGTGAACCTCCGGTCGACGTGTCCGCCGAAGATCGCGCGCGCGTCGTCGATGGCGCCGCTCTCGAGCACGGCGAGCGCGCCCTGTCCGACCTCCTCCGCCGGTTGCAGCACTACGAGCACGTCGCCCTCGGCCGGGTCCGCCGCGAGCAGAGCCGCCGCACCGACGGCCCACGATGCATGGATGTCGTGTCCGCACGCGTGCATCACACCCGGAACCGTCGACGCGAACGGAAGTCCCGTCGCTTCCTGAATCGGGAGGGCGTCGATGTCTCCGCGCAGCGCGACGACCGGCGCCGAGCGCGTGCGTCCGGGAACGCGTGCGACAGCGCCGGTCTCGCCAATGCGCCGAACGTCGGACACCCCGACGTCGCCGAGCGCCTCGACCAGGCGCGCCGTCGTATCTCGCTCGGCGAACGACAGCTCGGGATGACGATGAAGCTCGCGTCGAAGCGTCACGAGGCGATCCCGCAGCTCGGCGGAGAACCGGAGCCCGACCGATTCGGGGAAGCTCATCGACTGCCCCCGGAGCCCCGCGCGCCCCGAGAGAGCACGTAGAAACCGCCCCCCTCCCCCCAGACTCGCCGTCGGCCCAGAGGAACGCGCTCACTGAATAGCCCGACGCGAGCCCCCACTGCATGCCTTCGCGAACGGACAGGCGCCAACGTTCCGCTTCGCCGGGATTGGTCAACAACAACGTTTCTCCATCGGCCGGGACCTCGACGCGAACGCAGTGTGGAAGGATGGTCGCACCGGTGACTTCGGCGATCCACTCGGACGTGACAACCGGCGACTGACAACAATCGAGCGACGCCAATGCGCGTTCCGACTCGCTGAGGCGCTCGGCGATCTCGTCGTCGCGCGTCGGCCACGCCACGATGAGACGATCCGTCGGGACGCCGCCGTGGAGGGTGGCGTCCGTGATGCCGTACATATCCACGACGTACTCGCTCGCGCGCACTCCGAGCTTGTTCAGGTTGAGGTGCGCGTTTCGGCCGACGAGCGGATCGAACGTCCAATAGATGACGTCACCGCCGAGCTCGCGAACGACCTTTCGCTGCTCCTCCTTGAGGCGGCGTCCGACGCCGATGTTCCGAGCCTCTGGGCGTACGGCGAGCATGTCGGACCAGTGGACGATGCGCCCTCGCTCGACGCCGGTGAGCCCGAAGACGAATCCGACGAGGTTCCGGTCCGGCCCGAAAGCGCCGAGGACCACGCCGCCCACCCGCTGAGCGACTTTCAGGACGCTTGGGGGGACGACGTCGCTGAAACCCTCGCCCCAGGTCTCGCACTGTAGGTCGACGCACGCCTGAAACTCATTTAGCCCGTCGAGCGAGCGAATCTCGATCGTCTCTGGATCCATGCGTCGGCGGGGGGTGGGGCGCGACGGTGAAACGTAGGGCCCGTGAATCGTCCTCTCAAGCAGAATGACCACGATTGGTACGATTGGACGCCCCCCCTTGTCCGCCGCGCGCGCGTGGACGGCCCTCTCGTGGACCATGGTCCTCGCCGGCGCACTCGCCGTGGCATCGACGGCGCGCGTGTTCAGTGGTACGGTCGACGAGCCGGCGCACCTTGCCGCCGGAATGCAGTGGTTGACCACCGGCCAGTATTCGTACGACCTGCAGCATCCGCCGCTCGGCAGAATCGCCGCCGCGATGGGCCCGTACGTCCACGGGGTGCGGTCCGCGGGCGAGCCGGCCATCTACGATGAAGGCGCGAAGATCCTCGGCACCGGCGCGCGCTATTCCGCAGATGCTGGCCAGCGCGCGACACGGGGAGCTCGTCTTCTTCGTCTTGCTCGCGCTCGTGGTCTGGTTTTGGGCGAAGAGCATCTTGGGGAACGCCGGCGCGGCCGTCGCGACGCTCCTGCTCGTCGCCAATCCCAACATTCTCGCTCACGCCGGTCTCGCGACGACGGACATCGCGTGCACCGCCACCACCACGCTCGCCCTGTTTCTCGCCGTGCGATGGGTGGAGTCGCCGACGATGGGTCGCGCGCTGTCGTTCGGCGCGGGCGCCGCGCTCGCCGTCGGCAGCAGGTTGTCCGCCCTGGCGTTCGTGGGCGGGGCGTTGGTCGTGTCTTACGCGCTGTACGCATGGGTCTCGCGGCGCGCGACGATACGAGCGAGGCCGCGAATCACCACGAGTGAGCGCGCAGTTGGGCGCGAGCGCGTTGCTCTTCGTCTTGACGATCTGGGCGATCTACAGATTCGCGATCGGGCCGATGCATCCCGGCGGTGCCAGCGTCCCTGCGCCGGCATTCCTCTCGGGTGTGGACACGTTCCTGCTGCACGGGAGCTCGGGCCACCCGAGCTTTCTCCTGGGCACGCCGGCGAATCGCGGTTGGTGGTACTACTTCCCCGTCGCGCTCGCGGTGAAGACACCGATTCCGCTGCTGCTGTTGTCGATCGTCGGCGCGGTGGTCGCATTCGCGGACGTGAAGATGCGGCGAGACTGGCGCACGGCCGTTCCAGTCGCGGCGGCGCTCACGATGTTGGTCATCAGCACTACCGTGCGCGTGGACCTCGGCGTTCGCCTGATACTGCCGATGTATCCGCTGCTGGCGATCGCGGCCGCGCAGGGGGCGATGCGACTCTGGTCCGAGAGATCCTCGTTCGCCCCTCGTGCGGCAGTCGGCGCGCTGCTCGCCTGGTCGCTGCTGATCGTGGTACGCGCGCACCCCGATCACCTGGCGTACTTCAACGCGTTGGCCGGCGACCACCCCGAGCACGTTCTGGTGGACAGCAACTTGGACTGGGGCCAGGACCTCTATCGGCTTCGCGACACGATCGTTGCTCGAGGCATCCGCGATACGGTGCGTGTCGCTTACTTCGGCACGGCCGACGTCGCGGCCGCCGGAGTGCCGAACGCGCGCGAGCTGGGGCTCCACGAGCGCGCGACGGGCTGGATCGCGGCGAGCGAGACGTACCTCGCCGGCGAGTGGGTCGGCCAGCGCCTACGACTGGCTGCTCGACTACCCGCCGGTGGCGCGCGTCGGGCCGTCGATGCGCTTGTGGTACATCCCGCCCGCCGTCGTCACCACGGATTCGTCGCGGCGCTCAGCCCGATGATCCAGGTGCGTCGCGGCGACGGCTCGTAGAACTTCGTCGCGGCGAGCGACGCGCCGGTGGCGTTGATGGCGACGGAGCCGATGTACTTCCGGTCGAACAGATTCTGCACGCCGACGACGGGCGAGAGCCATGGCTTGCCGAACGCGGCGATGCCCACGACGCGCGCGTCGACGACGGCGAACGACGGCGCGGCCGCGGCGTTGGCGTCGTTGACGAACACCTGACTCTTGGACTGAACGTCGGCCACCAGCAACGCGCGCGGGACGTGCCACGTCGCCGCCGCCTGCCATTGCTGCTCGGGAATTCCGGGAATGGTCTTGCCCGCGAACTGGACGCCGGCGTTCACGAAGTCGCGAAAGCGGAAATGCGAATACGCGTACGCGCCGGTGAGCGTCACGGGTCCGACGTCGGTGAGCAACTCGAGCTCCACGCCTTCGCGCCGCGTGCGGCCGGCGTTTCGGTAGTAGGTGCGGCCGTTGCCGTTCGGAATCTGGAACGGAATCAGCTCGTCGCGCACTTCGGTGTCGAAGATCGAGGCGTCGTACTGCACTCGGCTGAAGCCGAGGCCCTTCGCTCCGACCTCGTACGTCGTCGAGAACTGCGGCTTGAGGTCGCGGTTGAGACCCGCCGACCCGTCGGCTTGATTGCCGAGCTCCGTCGTCGTGGGCGTCTCGAACGCCGATCCGACGCTCGCGTACAGCGAGTGGACGGGGGAGACGCGCCACGCGGCGCCGAACATCGGGCTCACGGCTTTCATGGTTCGATCGCCGGAGTCGTCGCGCCCGTCGCCGAAATAGTGATCGGCAAGGTCGAAGCGCACCTGGTCCGCGCGCACACCGGCGCTGCCGCGGAACCGGCCGAGCTCCACCTCGTCGCGCACGTACGGACCGACGCTCGACACGCGTTCCCTCTGGTCGAGCGAGATCGTGCCCTTCTCGACCGGGAGCGCGGGACAAGTCGCGCTCACGGCGCTCACGCCGTTGCAGTTCGCCCAGTTCTTCCTGAGATCGCTGAGCCACTGCGCGTCGACGCCGACGCTGAATCGATTCTGAACGGAGTCGATGCGCCACGGCAGCGTGAGACGTGCCGCCGCGCCCTGTTGATGCCGATCCACGCGCACGATGGCGAACGTCTGCGGATTGTAGAGCGCGCGGGTTCCGCCGTAGACCTGGCCGGTCAGCTCGCCGTCTCCGGCGATCGGCCGGCGCGCCGAGACACCGAGTTGCACCTGATGCACCGTCTTGCGGGCTTTCTTGAGTATCGACTGCGCGTCCGCTTGACCGGGCGCGCTGTCCGCCTGGGCGCGCGTCAGCGCGCCGGGGTTGAGCGCCACCGGCATGTCCAATCCCATGCCCGTGAAGCCGAGTTGAGTGTTTCCTAATTGGGCGCTGGAGTGGACGAAGGCGTTCGTGAGACGCTGCTGCGCGAAGTCACGGTAGCCGTCGCTCTGTGTCCGTCCGACGTTCCCCTCGTAGCCGATGCCGCCGGCTTCGCCGCCGAACAGCCCGGTGTATCGGCGGAGACCCGAGCCGCCGCCCCACGAGCGCACCTGCGCGGCGAACGGCGCGTCGGGCGGCGGTCCGGAGCGCAGATCGATCACGCCGCCCGCGGCGTTTCCGTAGAGGGCGGCCGCCGCTCCGCGGATCACCTCGACGCGTTCGACCGACTCGAGGTCGAGGTAGTCGATCGGCGTCTGTCCGTCGGGGAGGGTGAGAGGCATCCCATCGCGGAGGAGGCGGATGCTCCGCGCGCCGAACTGGGATCGCGCGCCGAACCCGCGCACGGAAATGCGGGTGTCCTGCGACGGGTTCGTGCGATTCGCGACGGTGACGCCCGGGAGCAGCGAGAGCGTCTGGTCGACGTTCATGTGGAACTGGCCCGGCGCCAACGAGTCGGGACGCAGATTCGTGATGCCGTACGGCAGGTCGAGCGGCGATCGGCCGACGTCGCGGGTGACCGTGACGACGGGCGGCAGCTTGCGCGGCAGCGAATCCTGCGCGCCGGCAACTTGGCCCGCGGCCAGCGCGATCCCGACGGCATATCCCAGCCAATGGCGCACGTTGACGAATCCGGATGACGACGACGCCAATCTACGCCGCGGAACGCGGCCCCTCCATCGGGCCCGAGACAAACACCGCGTAAATTCTTGGCTTGGCCACAAACGACTCGACGCCGGTCGCGCTCAGTTGGAGCGGAGGCAAGGACAGCGCGCTCACGCTCGCCGCACTTCGCGCCGACCCGTCGGTGGAAGTCGTCGCGCTGCTCACGTCGGTCACGCTGGGGTACGACCGGATCAGCATCCACGGCGTGCGGCGCTCGCTCCTGCGCGCGCAGGCACGCGCGGCCGGCCTGCCGCTGCAGGAGATCGTGCTCCAGCGGAACAGCTCGAACCAGCACTACGACCAGGCGGTGTCGTACGCGCTCGAAACGCTGCGTCACGCGCATCCGGGGCTGACGACCGTGGCCTACGGAGATCTCTTCCTCGAAGACGTGCGACGCTATCGCGAAGACCGACTCCGTCTGCTCGGCTTCGCCGGATCGTTTCCGCTCTGGGGACAACCGACGAGCGAGTTGGCCGAGCGGTTCATCGCCCGCGGCTTCGAGGCGCGCCTCGTCTGCGTCGACACGACGCAGCTCGACGCGTCGTTCGCCGGGCGCGCGTTCGACCGCGACCTGCTCGCCGATCTGCCGGGCTGCGTCGACCCGTGCGGCGAACGCGGTGAGTTCCACACGTTCGTCTCCAACGGCCCGATCTTCGACGCGCCGATCGCGTACGCGTCGGCGACGTCGTCCTGCGCGACGACCGCTTCGCGTACTGCGACCTCCTTCCGACGGACACCTAGTTGACATAGGTATCCCCGGCGCGTATACCTGAGTGAACAAGGCCTTCGACCCGGAGCGACGTACATGGCCGGTTCCGATCTGTTCACGGGCACGCTCGACATCCTGATCCTCAAAGCCGTGTGCTGGGGCCCGCGCCACGGCTACGCCATCGGCCGCTGGATTCGCGAAACGACGTCCGACGACGTGAGCGTGCAGGAGGGCGCGCTGTACCCCGCCCTGCACCGCCTCGAGCGCAAGGGCCTGCTCAGCGAGCAGTGGGGCATCTCGGAAACCGGCCGCGAGGCGAAGTACTACAAGCTCACGTCTGCCGGACGCGCGTACCTCCGCGCCGAATCCAAGCGCTGGTCGAAGTTCTCGTCGGCCGTGTCCCGCGCGATCGACGCCGCGTCGGCGTGATGGAGGAACGATGAAGCGAATCTTCCGACGGTCCGAGCCGACGCGCGACGTCCGCGACGAGTTGCAGTTTCACCTCGAGATGCGGGCGCGCGAGTTCATGGACCAGGGCCTCCCCGAAGCCGAGGCTCGCGAGGCGGCGAGGCGGGCCTTCGGCAACGTGGCCGCAATCGACGCCGAACTGAGTGTCGCGCGCCTCGCCCACGTCAACTCGCGCGAGCGGCGTGAATCGCTGCGCGAATTCGCGCGCGACGTCACGTTCGCCGTGCGCACGCTGCGGAAGAATCGCGGCTACACGCTGGCGGCGCTGGCGACGCTCGCTCTCGGCATCGGCGCGGCGACGGCGGTCTTCACCGTCGTCGACGGCGTGTTGTTGCGGCCGCTCCCCTATGGAGACCCGGGCCGCTTGGCGATGATCTGGCTCGCCCAACGCGAATTCGGCGACCACTTGCCGCTGTCCAGCGGATTCTACAACGACGCGGTGACGACAGGACAGCAATCCTTCTCGTCGATCGCCGCGTTCCGTTCCTGGCCGTTTACGCTCACAGGCTCGGGCGACGCCGAACAGGTCTCCGGCGCTCGCGTGGCGCCGTCGCTCTTCGGCGTGCTGGGTGTCCGGCCCGCCCTCGGCCACGACTTCGCGTCGTCCGACGCCGATTCGGGCGCCACTCCGGTCGCGATCATCAGTCATGCGCTCTGGCAACGTCGCTTCGGAAGCGACCCTGAGGTCGTTGGACGCTCGATCGAGCTCGGTGGGAGGCCGTTCAAGCTCCTCGGCGTCATGCCGCCCGGTTTCGCGTTTCCACGCGGCGCCGAGTTGCCGACGGGCTTGCAGTTCGGGTTGCGCACCGACATCTGGGTCCCACTCCAGTTGTCGGCGAAGGATCGCACCAGCTACGGCACGATGAACATGTCGGCGATCGGGCGCTTGCGCCCGGGCGTCACGCTCGGGCGCGCGCATGGCGAGCTGTCGGTGCCGCTTCAGCAATTCCTGAAGGCCAACGCGCCGAAGCTCAAGCTGGACTACAACCTCGTTTCGCTCAAGGACCAGGCGGCGGCGCACGTCCGCGGCGGACTCTATCTGTTGATGGCCGCGGTCGCCTTCCTCCTGTTCATCGCGTGCGCGAACGTCGCGAACCTGCTGCTCGCTCGGACAGGAGCGCGCCGCCGCGAGTTCGCCCTGCGCGCAACGCTCGGCGCACGCCGTTCGCGGATCGCGCGGCAGCTGATCACCGAGAACCTGCTGCTCGCCGCGGCCGGCTCGGCGCTCGGCGTGCTCGTGTCGGTGTGGGCGACTCGCGCCATGCTCGCGCTCGTCCGGGGTCGATGCCTCGCGCGGACGACGTGGGCATCGACTGGCGGATCGCGGCGGGAGCGGCTCTCGTGGCGATGGCGATCGGTGCCGCGTTCGGCTTGGCCGCCAGCACGCAGGTGCAATGGAATCGGGTTGCCGAAACGCTCCGCGACCCAGGTGCTCGCGTCACCGGTGGTCGCGCGACGCGGTTGGGCCGGCGTGCGCTCGTCGTCGCCGAGGTGTCGCTCTCGCTGATGCTGATCATTGGGGCCGCGCTGTTGGCGACGAGCTTTACGCGCCTGCAACGCGTCGATCCGGGTTTCCGCGCCGAGGGCACGTTTACGGGGAGCATCACGCTTCCCATTGCGAACGGCTTGGACTTCGTCAACGACGGAGGGGTATGGGCGCGCTTCTTCCGGCAGCTCGATGAACGACTCTCGCAGACTCCCGGCGTCCAGTCCGCCGCCGCGGTCAGCGCTCTGCCGTTGGCCGACGCCGCCGAAGGTGGAGGTTTCGCGATCGTCGGCCAACCGAAGCCGGAGCCGGGCCAGTCGCCGCATACCCAATACGTCGTCACGGAGGGCGCCTACTTCCGGACGATGGGCATCACGCTCGTGGCGGGCCGCGCGTTCGACGCCACCGACGTCCGCGAGGGAGCCCGCGTCGCGATCGTGAGTCGCGAGCTCGCCAGGCGGTACTTCGGCGGTTCAGCCATCGGACAGCAGATCATTCCCTACTTCGACTTCAGCCAGGGGCCGCGCACCATCGTCGGAGTCGTGGACGACGTGCAGTACGGATCGCTCGATTCCCCCGCCACGCCGCAAACGTACGTGCCGCAGGAGCAGATGGCGTATCCGGGATTGAATGTCGTGCTCCGCGGCCCCGGTGACGCCGCGGCGATGCTCGCGCTGCTCAAGACCGCGGTTCGCGACCTCGATCCCAAGCTCGCGGTCTCGAACCCACGCCCGATGACGACGGTCATCGCCGAGTCATTGGCCCGTCGCCGATTCAGCATGACACTCATCGGGATTTTCGCCGGTTCGGCGCTGTTGCTGGCGATGGTCGGGCTGTACGGCGTGATCGCGCTGAGCGTGACCCAGCGCCGCCGCGAGATCGGTGTGCGTGTGGCACTCGGCGCGCAGCGGGGCGACGTGATCCGCTTGGTGCTCGGAGAGGGCATGCGAGTGACGGCGCTGGGTGTACTCGCCGGACTCCTCGGCGCGCGCTTGTTGAGCAGCCTCGTCGGATCGCTGCTCTACGACGTCAGCGCCACGAGCCCGTCGATCTATGCGGGCGCGGCGGCCGTCGTCGTGACCGTCACGCTTCTCGCGACCTATCTGCCCGCGCTGAGGGCCGCGCGCATCGATCCGAACCTCGCGCTCCGCGCCGACTGAGCGGCTTTACTCGTGCAAACGAAGCGGCCCGCCGACACTGCGTCGGCGGGCCGCGATTCGTTCTCAGGCGGCGACTACTGCTTGTCCTGACCGTTCCCCGGCGCGCCGGACGGCCACCACCAGAGGTGGGCGATCTGCTTTTGCCGCGGCCACACTTCGGCCATGGTGTTCGCGTCGTACATGCGGCCGTTCTTCATCACGTACTTGATCGTGTTCGTGTTCTTGATGTCGTCGAGCGGATTCTTGTCGAGCACTTGCAGGTCGGCGAGCTTCCCCGCTTCGAGGGAGCCGACGTCCTTCTCGTGGCCGATCGCCTCCGCGCCGATGATCGTCGCGACGCGGAGGACGTCGTATCGCGGCATCCCGCCGGACGCGATGTTCCAGATCTCCCACTGCGCGCCAAGGCCCTGGAGCTGGCCGTGGCTGCCGAAGCCGACGCGGCCGCCGGCGGCGATGACCTTCGCGGCCTGCTCGGCGAACAGCTGGAACGACCACTGCGACGGCGCCCACCATCCGGGGCGACGCTCGACTTTGCGCTCGACCTCATCGCGCGGGGTGAAGTGGCGGAGCTTCGTGATCGTTCACGACGTCGCTGTTCTCGTACCAGTAGTTCTCGGCCCACGGACCGCCGTACTGCACGATGAGCGTCGGAGTCCACGTCGTGCCGGACTCCTTGAGCAGCGTCAGCACGTCCTTGTAGAGCGGAGCGATCGGCAGCGTATGCTCGCTCCCCATGTAGCCGTCCATCGCCTCGGTCATGTTCTTCTTGAAATCGAGGCCGCCCTCGAGCGTCGGCGTCAACCCCTGCTCCCGCGCCGCCATGATGATGAGCTGGCGCGTGCGCCGGTCGCCCGACATGTACTGCTTGATGGTCTCGGTATTGTAGAACTCCGAGTATTTCTTGAGGACGTCGCGCGCCTCCTCGATCGTCCGGATATTCGTCTGCTGGAAGACGCCCGGACCAGTGGCGTAGATGCGCGGACCGACGAACTCGCCGGCCTCCACCATGTCGCCGTAGGACAGGACGTCCGTGGTCGACGTCTGTGGGTCGCGCGTCGTCGTCACGCCGTACGCGAGGTTGACGAGATACTCCCACGGCTGCGATCGGTGGATGTTGAACGCCGGCCAGATGTGCGCGTGCACGTCGACGTAGCCCGGCAAGATCGTCTTGCCTGAGACGTCGAACTCCTTCGCGCCGGACGGGATCTGCACCTTTCCCTGCGGCCCGACGGCGACGATCCGGTTGTCTTTCACCACGATGTCGCCCTTCGGAATGACTTCGCTTACCCCTCCCTTCATCGTCAGGATGCGCGCGCCGCGCAGGACGACCGTGCCCGACGGCCGATCCTTCTTCACCGTGATCGCGACGTCGAATCGCGTCGCCTCGTAGATCGGGCGAGCCGCCGCCCCGCCGCGGCCGCCGCCGCGACCGCCTGCCGGTGCGCCTGCGCCCGCGCTGTCCGCCTGCGCGAGTCGCGCCGCGGCTTGCGTCGTCGAATCACGCACCGCGGCATCGGCGGCGGTCAGGTCATACGTGAACAGCGAGTGCCCAAGTGCATAGTAGATGTGCCGACCGTCGGCGGCCCACGTCGCGAACTCGCCGCCGATCCCCGTCACCTTGCGCACGGGCACTTCGGACTGCGCCGGATTCGTCGCGTTGATCGCGGCGCCGTTTGGTGCCTTCGGCACGTCCTCGACGAGAAAGACGCGTGGTCCGCCCTGGTCCTCGACCTGGACGAGCACTTTGCTCCCGTCGGGCGACATCATCATCTCGCCCGCGCCACCACCGCCACCGCCACCGCCGCCGCGACCACCACCGCCGGCCGAGCGCAGGATCGTCTTCTGATCCGTGCCGTCCCAGCGCATCGACACGAGCTGCGTGCCTTCGGCGAAATACACGTGATCGGGATCCGATTTCACGAAGTGCGGACGGCCGAAGTTCGAGATCGGCGCGATCAACGTTTCGTTGCCCCCGTTGCCCGGGAGCCACACGAGCTCGACGCCGATCGCCGCTGCCGGCGGACGCTCGTCCTCGCGGAGATCCTTGTGCATGTTCCGCGGGCCGCGGCCGACGACGATGCGCTGGCCGTCGTTCGAGTACGCCGGCTTCTCGTAGTACGCCGGCTTGCTCGTCAACTTGTCGGGCCGCCCGGTTCCGTCGGCGCGCATGCGCGACACGGTGCCGCCGTCGACGTCGTTCCACGTGACGTAGGCGATGTACTGCCCATCGGGCGACCACGCGGGCTGGAACTGCCCGACCGCGTCGTTCTCGGTAAGACGCTTCGGCGTGCCGTTCGGGAGATCCATCGTCCACACGCGGTCGAGCGCGACGAACGCGAGGCGCTTGCCATCCGGCGACGGCTTCACGTCGCGAATCTGGCGCACGAGCATGCTCGTGTCGTTGTACGCGTACTGAAAGTGTTGCGGCCCGGCGATCATCTGGTCGACGTCGGCGGTGAACGGGATCATCGTCTCCTTGCCGGTCGCGACGTCGGCGCGCCAGAAATGGCCGTGGTGTCCGATGATGATCGACTTCGAATCCGGCGTGAACGAGTAGGTCGGAAAGACGTCACGGTTGGCTCGCGACTCCTGGTCGTCGCGTTGCACCTTCGGAAGCAGAATGTGCTGATCGCCGGTGGCGAGCTCCTTCAGCACGAGCGACTCGTCGGCGCCATTGCGCGTCGCGTAGGCGAGCCAGCGGCCGTCGGGGCTCAGCTCGGGGCGCATGCCGCTCCCGACCTCGTTCGTCTTCGTGAAGATCCGGCCTGTCTCGCGATCGACCACGCCGATCTGCCAGCCGAGCGCCGTCTGGTTGTACCCGCCGCCGGTGCTGTTGCGCATCGCGGTGTAGATGTACCGCCCGTCTTTCGTCACCGTCGGGCCGAGGAACACGTTCGGCGCCGCGCCTCCGCGCCCGCCGCCCGGCGGCGCGGCCCCACGGCCCGCCGCCGCCGTGTCTCCCGTGAGGCGGAAGCCGCCGGTGCCGCCGTGCGCGAAGTACATCTGTAGGTCGTTCCCTTGCGACACGACGATGTACTTCCCGTCCGGCGTGAACGTCGGCGATTGGAAGTGTGTGTTGGCGTTGTCGCGCGTGACCTGGCGAGGACTCGTGCCGTCGGCGTTGGCCATCCAGACGTTGTCCGACCCCGAACGGTCGCTGACGAAAACGACCTCTTTGCCGTCGGGCGAGTAGTGCGGCATCGCGTCGTACGCCTGACCGCTCGTGATGCGCGTCGCCTTGCCCCCGTCGACAGGAAGCGTGTACAGATCGCCGAGCAGCTCGAAGACGATCGTTCGCCCGTCGGGAGAGAGATCGAGCGACAGCCACGTTCCCTCGTCGGTCGTGAACTTGAGGGCGTGCGTCGGCGTCATGGGCAGGCCGCGGCCCGCAGTCGAGTCGCCGCCGCGTCCTCGTTGTGCCGCGACAGGCCCGGCGAACAGCGCGAGAGCCAGCAGTCCATTGAGCGCGGCCGACGCCGCGAATCGGATGGGGCGACGCATACGTGCCTCTACGTTGTAAGAGATGGTGTCGCGCGTGACGACGCCTGTCATTCTGGGCTCGGTGGTAGATGAGGGCAAGCCTCGCATGCCACCAGGTGTGGGCGACTCGGCCTGCTAGAAGTCGTCTCCGGCCACCTGCGCGGGGCACTTCGTCACCTTCACGCGTCGATTCGCTGTCCCGAGACGTGCCTCGACCATCCACCGCTCTCCGGCGACGCTGCCCCTTCGTCCAGAGCGTCGCACAGCACGCGTCGAGATGCTAAATTCACCGCCCCGGATTACCAAGCGCTCCCGGGCCCCCACCACCACACCCCGATGCAGGGAGGACGCATGCAACGAATACTCGGCTCGATCGGCGCCGCCGCCGCTATCGCGCTCTGCGCGTGTAGTCAGAAGGAAGCCGCCAAGGCGGATTCCGCCCCCGTCGCTCAGGCCGGCGCGGCCGCGTCGAAGGCGTCGTACGACCCCGACGACGCACGTCGCCGTCGTGCACACGAAGGACTTCGCTTTCGACGCGCCGGATTCCGTGCAAGCTGGATGGACGACGTTCCACCTGATGAACGACGGCCCGGCGATCCATCACATCCAGTTCGTTCGCCTCGACAGCGGCAAGACCGTGCAGGATCTCGTGCCCGCGATGGACGCGGTGATCAAGGGTCAGGGTCCGCCGCCTGCGTGGTTGACGCTCGTCGGGGGCCCCAACGCGCCGAATCCGGGCGCCGAGAGCGACGCGATGATCAATCTCGCGCCGGGCAACTACGCGCTCATCTGCCTCGTCGACATTCCGAGCCACGTGGCGCACTTCGACAAGGGCATGGTTCGTCCGATCAAGGTGACTGCCGCGTCGGGCACGCCGGCCGCCGAGCCGACCGCCGACGTGACCGTGGCTCTCAGCGACTACAAGTTCGAAACGACCGGTCCGGTGACGACCGCCGGCACGCACACGTTCAAGGTGACGAACGCGGGTCCGCAGCCGCACGAGATCGAGATTCTCCGTTTCGCGCCGGGCAAGACGATGAAGGACGTCGGCGACTTCATGGCCGCGGCGATGGGGCCGAATCCGCCGGCCGGCCCACCGCCGGCCGATCTGATCGGCGGCATCTCAGCCGGCCTCCCGAAGCAGGTGTCGTACTTCACGGCGAATCTGACGCCGGGCAAGTATGTCATGCTCTGCTTCATCGGCGATGCGAAGGACGGGAAGCCGCACCTCGAGCACGGCATGGTGCGCGAGTTCGAGGTGAAGTAGCCTCCGCGAGGCAACGAACTAACGACAGAACGCCCCCGCCCTCATGGCGGGGGCGTTCTCGTTTCCGTCGGGCGCCCCCGAGACCGCGCCGCCTTTTCGTGGTATGATTGTCCTCTCCCACTCGTCGCGGAGTCCGACAATGCGTGCTGCATCGAGTATCGTCCTTCGCCTCGCGTCGCTCGCACTGTTCGCCACGACGGCGCGGCGCAGCGGCCGTCGTCGTTCACCGTCGGGTCGGCCACCGCCGTCGCAAGGTCAGACCGCGTACGGCGCGATCGCCGTTCCCGCCGGCTCCGACTCGTCTCTCTCGATTCCCGTCGCCGTGATTCGCGGCGCACGCCCCGGCCCCGTCGTCGCGTTCGTCGCGGGAAGCCACGGCACCGAGTACACGTCCATCATCGCGATGCAGAAGTTGATCGGCCGAATCGCGCCGACGCAGTTGGCGGGAACGGTGATCGTCGCGCCGCTGCTGAACGTCTACTCGTTCCAGATGATGACGCCGCACATCAATCCCATCGATCGCAAGGGAATGAACGCGTCGTATCCGGGTGACGCGAGCGGCACGCAGACGCAGCGTGCGCTCGCGGCCGTGACGGAGCAGATCGTCGCGCCGGCGGACGTCATCGTCGATCTCCACGGCGGTGATCTCGACGAAGATCTTCGGCCGTACAGCTATTGGTTCCGCGGCGGACGCGCCGCGCAAGACTCGGCCGGTCTCCGCCTCGCGCTCGCCTTCGGGCTCGATCACATCATCGTGACCGACGTCGATCCCTCGTCGCCGACGGCGGGCCGCTCACTCTCAGGCCAGGCGCTCGTGCGCGGCAAGACGGTGCTCGTCGCCGAAGCCGGCCGAAGCGGAGTCGTTTCGAACGCGGATCTCGCGTCGCTCGTTGATGGCTCGCTAAACGTGCTCGGCGCGCTCCACATGATCGAGCGGCGATGTTCCACCGATGAAGCATGTCACCTGGCTCGCGGGCGCGGGCGCTCGCGTCGCCGCGGACAGCGCCGGCGTTTTCTTTCCCGTTGTAGCGCGCGACACTCGCGTGACGAAGGGACAGGTCGTCGGCCGGACGACCGATTACCTCGGCCGCCCGACCGGCGAGATCCACGCGCCGATCGACGGACTCGTCACGTTCATCCGTGGCGTCCCGTCGATGGCCCCGCGGGCGACGCTCGTCAACGTCGCTCCGGTGCTACCCGATTCCGGGAGTTGGAAAGCACCTCCCTCGAGGTAGCGCCGTCAGCGCAAGCGTATTGTGTCCGTCGAGCGAACGCTCATGCGCGTGCCCGAGGGAATCACCGACTGCGTCGATCCTGTTCCGAGTGAGATGACCGTACCGGCGGCCGCGCCGAGCAGCCCGCCCGTGATGATCTTCGACAGCTCGGCGCCGCCAACGATCGCGCCAAGCGCTGCGCCGGCGATGGCCCCGATGCCAGCCTCCTTGGCGACACCCGCCTTCGTCGGATCGGTCTGCTCGGTCGCCACCCTGACGTCAGAAATCTGTCCGTCGAACGGATACGACTCGCCGCGGATGCGAACGCTGTCGAACGCCAGCCGAATGACGGCCTGTTCGCCCGGTACGTTCGCCGCGTGCAGACCCGTCACGCGGCCGAAGAGCATGGAGCCCTGCGGCACGGCGTCGACACCGTTCGAAGCCTGAACGGCGTCAGTTACTGTGGCCGTGAATTGATCGCCCTCGTGACTCGAGCGCGTTCCAACGGATTCGTTCAGCCGAACCCGCATCGTGGTGCCGGCCGGAAGCACGGCGCCGTTCATCGGGGTAGCCGGCGCGATCTCGCCGGCGGACTCGACGCGCGTGCCGGATGCGCACGCTCCCGCGGCCAAGGCCGCGGCTAGAGTTATTGCGATGTGTCGCGTCATTCAGACTCCTCCGTGTCGCTGACGTGATCGAAAAGACAACGCCCTGACCGAAGGCAAGTCGCACGCCCTGACCCCCACGGCCGACCCGAAGCTCCGGTCGAGCTTGCCGGCTCAGTTGCTCATCGCGCCTTGACTTGCGAGAATTCGACTGCCGAGCAATTGCCCGAACGACGTAGCCTCGGCCATTCGTCACCAACGAGCATGAAAGAGTCGACGTTCAGTCGCCGAGCGTTTCTCGCGCAATCGGGCTCGTGCGCGGCGCATCTCGCGCTCGCGGCCGCCGTGATGCCGAAGACCGCGCGAGCCCTATGGTCGGCTTCGCTCGGCCGTGTCGTGGCGCGGGAACCATTCGGCAACCTCGAGCGCGTCGCCGAGGGAGTGTGGGCGCTCGTCTCGACGCCGCTCAACGGCGACAGCACGACGGTCTCGAACGGTGGAATCATCGTCGGCAAGAACGCCGTGCTCGCGATCGAAGGGTTCAACCGACCGGCCGGCGCGCAGTGGCTCGCGGGCAAAGCGCGCGAGCTCACGGGGCGCTGGCCGACGCACGTGGCGCTCACGCACTACCACGCGGACCACGCGAACGGCGTCGCCGGCTACCTCACCGAGAACGACCATCCGGTCGTTCGTGCGACCGCTCGCACGCGAGATTTGGTCATCGAGCGCAACAAGCCCGACGACGCATCACGGGCCGCCGCGGTTCGTGACTCCGTACTGATCGCCGCGGAACCGAGCACCTTGGACCTCGGCGGGCGGACGGTTCGGGTCGTGCCGCGCCTCGGCCACACGGAAAGTGACGTCTCGTTGGAACTCGACGAGCCTTCGATCGTTTTTGCTGGCGATTTGTTCTGGAACGCCATGTTTCCGAACTTCGTCGACGCGATTCCAACCAAGTTGGCGGCATCTGTGCGGGCGCTCCGGCGCTCGCGCGACACGCTCTACGTGCCGGGGCACGGCCCGCTGGGTCATGCCCCGGAGTACGACCGCTACGTGGCGATGCTCGACGAGGTCGAGCGAGCCGCGCGCGCGGGGCTCGCCGCGGGGACTTCCGCCGCGGACCTCGGCGCCAAGTTTTCGCTACCGTCGTCGCTCGGAGAGTGGACGCTCTTCAACAAAGTCTTCTATCAACGTGCTTTCGAAGCGTGGTACCGCGAGCTGAAGCCCGCGTGATCGCGGTGCGTGCGCCTTTGCTGTCCGCAGTGCAGCTGATTTTGCGTTGCTACTGAAGTCCCGAAAGAGCCACCCACCACAGCGGCGCACGCGCGCCGGGAGGAAGCATGCACGATCATCCACCGAATGAGGCGGAGGGCCAGGACCGCCGCGCGTTTCTCGGCAAACTCGCCGCCGGAGCTGCTGGTCTTTCGTTCGCGGCCGCGATCGATCCGCGGGAGGCGTGGGCCAAGACGTTCCCGAACGGCGCCGCGGCGCCGGATCCCGAGCACTGGCTCGACGGCTTGAAGGGCCAGCACAAGCAGCTGGTCGACGCATACATGCCGAACGAGGGCTTCCCGTTCGCGTTCGTCTTTTCGTTCTACCTCGTGCAGCCGCCGCCGGCTACGGTCGGCACCGTGATGGTCCTTCGCCACTTCGCCATGCCGTTCGCGTTGAACGACGCCATGTGGGCGAAGTACAAGATCGGCGAAAACATCAAGTTCATGGATGGCGCGACCAAAGCTCCGGCGACGAAGAACCTTCTGTACAAGCCGAAGCCGGGTTCGCTGCCGATCGAAGACATGGCGATCGACAAGCTCATGGCGAAGGGCACGATCTTCGGCGCCTGCAACGTCGCGCTCCAATTCCTGAGCGCCGAGTTCGCCCCCGATCGCCAAGATGACCAAGGAAGTCGCGGCGAAGGAATGGGCAGCGAACCTCATCCCCGGCATCCCCCTGATTCCGTCGGGCACGTGGGGCGTGAACCGGGCACAGGAGAAGGGCTGCACGTACTGCACGGGCGGCGGTTGATCGCCCGTTTCCCCGCCTGATTTCATCGCGGCGGGATCGGTTGGCGGGAGGCGCCCGGCAGGTGGCCGGGCGCCTCTTTCCGTTCCAGGGAGGGGGCGGGAGGGTCGGCGGCCGGATGGATGACCGGTGAAGGGTTGCCAAGGAGCCGTAAACGCTTGATAGTGTTGGTGCGTATGCATCTTGACGCCGGGGACACCCATCCCCTCAAAACCGGCGTGCGCACCTGAAATCGTCCGTGTAGCCGCTACGAAAACAACGACACGACAGACCGGCTTTCCCGGGAGATTGTCGAGCATGAAGATCGTGTTTGCATCAGTTGCGGCGGTGAGTGCCGCGGTGGCTTTTTCGGTCGGCACCGCGACAGGAACGCGAGCCCCTAACTACTTGCGGGCCAACGCGCCACCGACGAGACCTCTCGCAAAACATCCGGTCAAGCACGGGCCCCGCTCGGCGAGCGCCGGCCTCGCGCCGACGATTCCGATCAGCGCCCTCAACGCGGTCGTCGATCAGTACTGCACCGATTGCCACAACGACCAGATGATGGTCGGCAATCTTTCATTAGAGCACTACGACGTGGCCGCCGCGCCGACGCGACTCGCGTCGTCGGAGAAGATGATCCGGAAGCTGCGGGCCGAAATGATGCCCCTGCCGGGGGCTCCGCGTCCCGGCGGCGACACGCTCCGCGCCCTCGTCGAGACGATCGAGCAAGTGATCGATCGCGGCGCGAAGCCGAATCCGGGTACTCGCACGTTTCAGCGGCTCAACCGCGCCGAATACGAGAACGCGGTCCGCGATTTGATCGGACTCGACGTGAGCGCGGGTGACTGGCTCCCGCTCGATACGAAGAGCGCGAACTTCGACAACATCGCGGATGCACAGATCCTTTCGCCGACGCTGCTCGACGCGTACCTCAATGCCGCGTCGGCGGTGAGCCGGCTCGCGGTCGGCGACAAGAATGCGGCGCTCACGCAGACGACGTACAAATCGTCGCCGTTCGCGTCGCAGCATCCCTGGGATCACATGGACGGCGCGCCGTTCGGCACGCGCGGCGGCATCGTCACGAAATACGTCTTCCCCGCCGACGGGATGTATCAGTTCCGCATGGTCGTCGAAGGCGGCGTCGGAACGCATCTCGAGGACATCGACATCTCGATCGACGGCAAGAGCGTCTCGCTCTTCCACTACGAGAAGGGCGTGAATCGCACCGCGGCGTCGGCCGACGCGCCGCTCGGCGCGGATCTCTACACGAGCGACCCGATCGCCGTGAAGGCGGGGCAGCAGCTCGTCTCCGCCGCGTTCGTGCGCCGGACCGACGGGCCCTACGAAGATCTCATCAAGCCGCACGATTGGTCGATGGCGTCGAACGGCAACGCGAGCGCCGGCACGACGACGCCGCCGCACGTCATGGAATTGACGGTCATCGGCCCCTCGAAGATCACCGGAATCTCCGACACGAAGACCCGGCGGATGATCTTCTCGTGCCGGCCGTCGAAGTCGCTCTCCGAGGGCGCCTGCGCCGAGCAGATCGTGGACCGGTTGGGCACACGCGCGTATCGCCGTCCGCTCACGAAGCACGATCGAGACGGCTTGATGGCGTTCTACACGCAAGCCGCGAAAGCCGGCGGGTTCGAGGAGGGCGTTCGGTCGTCCCTCCAGGCGATCCTGTCGAGCCCGTACTTCGTGTTCCGCTTCGAGCCCGTACCGGCGAACGTCGCGCCGGGGCAGAACTACCAGATCAGCGACGTCGACCTCGCGTCGCGGCTGTCGTTCTTCATCTGGGGCAGCATCCCGGATGACGAGCTGCTCAAGCTCGCCGCGCAGAAAAAGCTCTCCGAGCCGAAGACGCTCGACCGCGAGTTGCATCGCATGCTCGCGGACCCGAAGTCCGAGGCGTTGGCCACGCGCTTCGCCGCGCAGTGGCTGCGGCTCCAGGACCTCGACAAGGTCCATCCGGATGCCTACCTGTTCCCGGACTACGACCAGCAGCTCACCGACGACATGCGACGGGAGACCGAGCTGTTCTTCCAGGACGTCGTCAGGAACGACCGCAGCATTCTGGATTTCTTCAAGGCGAACTTCACGTACGTGAACGAGCGGCTCGCTCGGCATTACGACATTCCGAACGTCTCCGGCCAGGACTTCCGCCGCGTGGAGTATCCGGACAGCACGCGCCGCGGGATCTTCGGCCAGGGCAGCTACCTCGTGCAGACGTCGATCGCGGACCGCACGTCGCCGGTGCTGCGGGGCAAATGGATCATGGAAGTGCTGATGGACATGCCGCCTCCGCCGCCGCCGCCGAACGTTCCGACGCTCGATGAAACGGCCGCCGGCAAGGACGGCCACCCGCTCACCACGCGCGAGCGGATGGAGATCCACCGCAAGAACCCGACGTGCAACACGTGCCACCAGTACATGGACCCGATCGGTCTCGCGATGGACAACTTCGACGTGACCGGCAAGTGGCGGTATCGCGAGAACGCGATGCTTCTCGACACGCGAGGCAACCTGTACGACGGCACGCCGATTCAGACGCCGGCCGACCTCACGACCGCGCTGCTCAAGCGTCCGATTCCGATGGTGCGCGCGTTCGCGGAGAATCTCATGGCGTACGCGCTGGGCCGCCGCGTGGAGGACTTCGACCAACCGACGATCCGCGCGATCGCCAAGCAGGCTGAGACCAACGACTACCGGTTCTCGTCGTTCGTGAACGGGGTCGTTCGCAGTGATGCATTCAGGATGAAGCGAGCGGAAGACGCAGCGGCCGCGACCGACACGAAAGAGAAGCACTAAACAACCCGACTCGGGGGAAGGCGGACCATGCAGATCCTCAATGGAAAGGCGTTGCCACGTCGGACGTTCCTGCGCGGGCTGGGAGCGGCTGTCGCCCTCCCCTACCTCGACGCAATGGTGCCGGCGCTGGGGGCGCTGACCAAACGGTCGCGGCTCGTGCCGTCGCCGGGCGACAAGACGCGATTCGTCGCCATCGAGTCGGTGCACGGGGCGGCCGGGAGCAACATCTGGGGCGCGTCCAAGAACCTCTGGGCGCCCGCCGCCACCGGCAAAGACTTCGTGCTGAACCCGGACGGTGCGCTCATTCCGCTCGAGCCCTGGCGCAAGCACCTGACGATCGTCAGCAACACCGACACGCGCATGGCCGAGGCGTTCGACGCGCCGGAGATCGGCGGCGACCACTTCCGGTCGAGCGCGGTCTTTCTCACGCAGTCGCACCCGAAGCAGACGCAGGGTTCGGATCTGTACGTCGGCACGTCGATGGACCAGCTGATCGCGCGCCAAATCGGCGGCGACGCGGCGATTCCGTCGATGCAGCTCTGCATCGAGAACCTCGACCAGGCCGGCGGCTGCTACTACAACTACGCCTGCGCGTACACGGACACGATCAGCTGGGCGAGCCCGAGCGAGCCGCTGCCGATGATCCGCAACCCGCGCACGGCGTTCGACCTGCTGTTCGGCGCGGGCAACAACAACGCCGACCGCATGTCGCGCCGCAAGGCGAACCAGAGCATCCTCGACTGGATCACCGGCGAGACAGCTTCGCTGAAGCGCCAGCTCGGTCCTTCGGATCAGCAGCGACTCGACAAGTATCTCCAGGACATTCGCGAGCTCGAGCGCCGAATCCAGGCCATCGAAGCCCGCAACTCGAGCGGCGAAGCGCGTGAGCTCCCCGAGGCGCCGGTCGGCGTGCCCGATTCGTTCGCCGAGCACATGCAGCTGATGTTCGACTTCCAGGTGTTGGCGTTCCAGTCGGACATGACGCGCGTGTTCTCGTTCAAGACGGGCCGCGACGCGTCGAGCCGCCAATACCCGGAGAGCGGCACCGACAAGGGCTTCCATCCGGCGTCGCACCACGGCGGCCGCGAGTCGGCGATCCTCGACTTCAACAAGATCAATCGCTACCACGTGAGCATGCTGCCGTACTTCCTCGACAAGCTTGCCAACACGATGGACGGCGAGAAGAGCCTGCTCGATCAGACGATGATCATGTACGGCTCGCCGATGGCCGACGGCAACATTCACAACCACCGGCGCTGCCCGCTCCTGGTGCTCGGACACGGGAACGGACGAATCGCCGGCGAGACGCATCTCAAGGCGCCCGACGGAACGCCGATGGCCAACGTGTTCCTCACGCTCATGCACAAGCTCGGCTTGAACGTGAACAGCTTCGGTGACAGCACGGGCGAGTTCGCACTCAGCGTCTGAGGAGGACGCGGAATGAAACGAGTCAGCCTGCTCGGTGCGGCGCTGCTGTTCGCGGCGAGCGCACAGGCATTCGCGCAGCAGAAGGACACGCGCGGTAAGGTCACGCTCCCGATGCCGCCGGCACGTACGCCGGCGGTCGCCGACGCCGCGCAGAGTCGCGACGCGGCCGCGGTGAAAAAGCTCATCGCGCAAGGCGCCGACGTGAACGTCCCGGAAGGCGACGGCATGACCGCGCTCCACTGGGCGGCCGAGCACGGCGACTCGGCGATGACCATCACGCTGATCCGCGCTCACGCAGACGTGAAAGCGACCACGCGCATCGGCTCGTACACGCCGCTGCAGTTGGCGAGCCGCACGGGCTCGCCGGCGGTCGTGAAGGCGCTTCTCGCCGCGGGCGCCGATCCGAATCGTCCGGACGCGAACGGCGCGACCGCGCTGCACCTCGCGGCGGCGGCCGGGAATCCCGATGCGGTGGCGGCGCTGTTGGAGAAGGGCGCCAACCCGAACGCGCGCGAGAACGAGTGGGGCCAGACTCCGCTCTTCTTCGCCGCCGAGAACGATCGTGCGGCCGCGATCAAGGCGCTGCTCGCCAAGAGGCGCCGATCCGTCGCTCCGCTCGAACGTGATGAACCTGCAGGAGGAGGGCGCGCGCGATCAGGCGGGCACGAAGAAGCGCAACGAGGTCCTCATCGCCTTCATGCCGCAAGCGCGCAGAGACTCGGTCACCGCGGCGGCCAAGGCTCAGGCGCATGCCGATTCGATCGCGGCCGCCGAAGCAGGGCCGAACGCCGCGCAGTTCGCTCGCCGCGGAGGTGGCGGCGGGGGTGGTGGCGGCGGACGAGGAGGCCCGCAGCCCAAGGGTCCGTTCACCGCGGCGCAGGTCCAGGCCGCGATCGACTCGGGCCGCCTGGCCGAGGCGATGCGCCCAGCGGCGAACGCGCAGGTGACTGAAGAAGTCGACACGCTGAACGGCGGCGTCGCGGGATACAACGGAACGGTCGGTGGCGTCGGCGGCTTCACGGCGTTGCATCACGCGGCGCGACAGGGGAACGTCGAGGCCGCGCGCGCGCTGCTCGACGGCGGCGCGGACATCAACGACACCAGCCGCGTCGACCATACCACGCCGCTGCTCATGGCCGCGATCAACGGCCAGTTCGACGTCGCCATGCTGCTCGTGCAGCGCGGCGCCAATCCGAACATCGCGAGCAACGTGGGCATGACGCCGCTGTACGCGGCGATCAACACGCAGTGGGCGCCGAAGTCGCGCTACCCGCAGCCGCAGGCGATCCAGAATCAGAAGACGACCTACCTCGAGCTGATGAAGGCATTGCTCGACGCGAAGGCCAGCGATCAACGCGAAGCTTGGCACGCAGCCGTGGTACTTCGCCTACAACAACTGCGGCAACGCCAACTGCGGTCTCGAGTACCTCGACGGCTCCACGGCGTTCTGGCGCGCGGCGTACGCCGTCGACGTCGACGCGATGAAGCTGCTTGGTCAAGTACGGCGCCGATCCCAATGTCCCATCCGTCCGCGCGCCGCAGACCGGCGGCGCGGGGTGGTCGTGGTGGTCGCGGCGGCGCTGCGGGGGGGGACGTGGAGCTCCGCCGCCGGGCGACATCGCGGCGTTCGACTCCGCGACGCGAGCCGCGCAATTCGCCGGCCGAGGTGGTGGCGGTGGCGGCGGTGGTGGACGCGGCGCCGCACCGATTCTCGATCCCGCGATCGACTCGGCGGCCAAGGCGGCCCCGGTCGGGCGCCGGCGTCTACGCGATTCACGCGGCGGCCGGCGTGGGCTACGGAAACGGCTTTGCCGGCAACTCGCATCGCCACGCGCCCGACGGCTGGATGCCGGCGATGAAATATCTCGTCGAGGAGCTGCACGCCGACGTCAACGCGCGCGACGCGCGCGGCATGACGCCGCTGCACCACGCCGCCGCGCGCGGCGACAACGACATGATCCAATACCTCGTCGCGCACGGCGCGGATCCGCGAAGCCGTGTCGCGCGACGGCCACACGACCGTGGACATGGCGAACGGGCCGGTGCAGCGACTCCGTCCATTCCCCGAGACGATCGCGCTGCTCGAGAAGCTCGGCGCGAAGAACCAGCACCACTGCGTGTCCTGCTGACGGTCACGCGGTAGTTCGACGATGCCGATTTTCGATTACGTTTGCCGCGCGTGCGGGCACGAGTTCGAGGCCCTCACGCGCGGTTCGTCTTCCAAGCTTCCCAAGTGTCCCGAGTGCCAGTCGGAGGACGCTGAGCGGCAGCTATCGATGCCGCGGGTGAAGTCGGAGACGACCAAAGGCCTCGCGATGCGCGCCGCGAAGCGGCGCGACGCGCAACAGGGGTCGGATCGCACGCGAGCGCAACGCGAGTACGAGGCCAGTCACGACGACTGACCGGGTCAACCGCTCCGCCTGATTCTTCGAACGGCCGAGGCTGCGGCATCGAGCAGCCAGCCTGCGTTCATGCGTCCCGCCGAGCGTTCGAGGTAGTATCGAGCGCTGGTGGGACCGCGCCACGGACCGTCGAGGATCTTGATCTCGCCGTCTCGCTCGAGCAGCCGGGCCCACTGATCGACGACGTGGCCCCAATCGTACTCGGTACGAACGAATTCGCGCCCGGCGCCTCCCATGCTGGCCAACCGCCGCGGGTTGGACAAAAGGGCGCAGAAATCCGCGGCCGCGCCGCCTGGGTCCTCTCGACGCGTCAGGAAAGCGCCGCCGCTCCGGCCGATCGTCTCGGGGAGCGCACCACGCGACACACTGAAGACGGGCAGCCCCGCGGCGAGCATCTCGACCGCGGCGCAGCAAAATGTCTCGAAGTACTCGCGCCAGTTCATGTTCACCACCCCAAGGCTCGTTCGCGAGTACAGGTCGAGCAGCTCGAGGGGAGTCAGCAGGCCGAGCGGCTCGATTCCCGCGGCCGCCAACGATCCGAACTCGTCGACGAGCGGCGATACGTAGCGAGACTCGAATTCCGGATTCGCGATGCCGTGAGGGCCAAGCGAGCGCTCTTGGCCATACAGCTTACCCGTCCCCGCGAGCAAGAGCTTCGCGTTCGAGTCGGCGCGGCGCACGAACCGCCACATTTCCAGCACGCGGTGCAACCCCTTCGTGACCCCGGCGGCGCCGACGTACACGACAGTTCGATTCGCGTAGCGATTCGCGTCGGAACTAGTCGGCGCCGTGAACGACGGCGCGAGGGGGTTGTAGATGCGCCCGACGCGCCGATGCTGCCGCGTGCGCAGCAGCGGCGTGCGCACCCCGTCGGAAACCGTGATCACGCCTGTCGCGCTTCCGCCCTCGAGGGCGCGCTTGTCCGAAGCCGTCAGTGGAAGATGCGCCCAGATGATCGGCCTGAGGCCGGATGCGCCGATCGTTGTCAGGATCGCATCGTCGCCATAGCTGGCCCACACGGTCGGGTCGCGGCCGATCCAAGCGGCCGCCGCCGTCAAATCCGGGAACGAGCGAAACGTCTTGTCGACGAGCTCCTGGCCGTGAACGATGTACACGCCGATCTCAAACCCGCGACGGGCGAGACCTTCGGCGACGAGGAGCGTTGCGACGTGACTCCCAGAGAGCGCCTCTTCACCAGCGATGACTGCCGAGACCGAGACGCGAGCGCGCGGCAGGTTCCGGATGACGAACAGGCACCGTTGGGCCATCCGGCTTACGGCTTCTTCTCGCCCGCTACCAGCATCTTCACGTGATCCTGCGCGAGCTGTAGCCCGCCCTCGTCCGGCGTCACCCGCCCGTCGCCGTTCGCGTCGAATCCCGCCATCAGCTGCTCCGACATCGACGCCATTCGGCTGACGAGCGCCGCCGCGTCCGGGGCCGACGTCGCGGCCTGGACCTGTTTCGCGATGGCGATGACCGAATCCGCCCGCGTCACGCTGTTCTTCGCCGCCTGCGCGATGTGAGCGGCGTGCGTCTGCACGTTCGGCGACGCGCCGGGCGCCTTGGCCGCGAGCTCGATGTGCGTCGCGGCGCCGGCGGCGGCCTTCTTCAATCCGTAGCCAAGCCCCGGACCCGTCGGCACGATCGTCGGGTCGAGCGCGTTGAGGACGTGCCCCGCGTGCAGCTTCATCGCGTCGAGGTTGCCCGGCTGCCGGCCGGCGAGCGTCGCGTGCTGAATGGCGACCTTCGCCTCGTTGATCGCGACCGTCAGCAGCCCGTCGCCGTTCGGCGTGCCGTTGAACCCGTTGATCACGTGGCCGATGTGAGTTCCCACCGCTCCGGCAGGCAGGTCCGCCGGCGGAATCACGTTCACGTGCGGCGGTGGTGGCGGGAGCTGCCCCGGCGTCGGCACGCCGCTGATTTGCGCGACCATCGCGTCGAAATCCCTGCGGGTCGTCGGGTCGACGCTCACGAGATAGATCTTGTGTTCGTAGTCGGACTCGGTCAGTCCGTTGTGGTGCAGGATCTCGGCGATCTGCGTCCGCAGGCTGTCCTGCAGCTGCTGCTGAGACTCGGGCTTCGTGTTTCTGATCGACGCGAGCCGGACTCCGATCGAGTCACGCGCGACGCTGATCGCGACGTGCGCCTTGGCGAAGGTCATGAGGTCTTCGTGGCTCATCGCTGCCGCGGACGCGGGTGCTCCGGCGGGTGTCTGCGCGCGGGCGGCGATTGGCGATGCGGCCGCGAGCGCGACGAGCACGGCGCTAGCGACAATAGGAGAACGACGCACGGTAACCCCCGAGATGCTGGCCAAGGTGATGGAGCGCGCCGTGGCCGCAGGGCGCTCCGACCTGATATTCGAGAAACGCACGCCCGGGGTCAATCCGCTGTGAAATTCCGCCGCCGGACGCTCATGGAGCTATCGCGGGGAGCCACTTCACGTCCGCGGGCACCGGCGCGAGGGCGAGCCGGTCGAGAAGCCGGTCCTCGTCGTCGTCCACCACGAGCCGGTCGCGCTGCGCGGCGCTCACGAAACCCTCGGCCACGGCACGGTCAGCCATCGCGAGCATCGGATCGTAGTAGCCGCCCACGTTCAGCACGCCGAGCGGCTTGCGGTGAATACCGAGTTGCGCCCAGGTCACGACCTCGCAGAACTCGTCCCAGGTTCCGAAACCGCCGGGCAGCATCACGAACGCGTCGCCGAGATCGGCCATGCGCTGCTTGCGCTCGTGCATCGTCTCCACGACGTGGAGCGTCGTCAGTCCACGGTGGGCGATCTCGCGTTCGACGAGAGCGCGCGGGATGACGCCAATCGCGCGCCCGCCGGCGCCGATCGCGGCGTCGGCGAGCACACCCATGAGTCCCACGCACCCGCCGCCGAAGACGAGCGCGATCCCGCGCGCCGCGAGCGCCTCGCCGAAGCGCCGCGCCGATTCCGCGTAGATCGGCTTCGCGCCGATGCTCGACGCACAGAAGACACACACCGAATTGAACTTCATGATTGACAGGTGTACGGGTGGACCGGTGGACCGGTGAACCGGTGGACCGGTGGACCGGTGGACCGGACAAACGACGATAACTGTTTTCTGGAATCTGGCGATCTACCGGTTCACCGGTCTCCCGGTCCACCGGACTTGCGCCTTCGCGCTGACCCCTGATAGAGTCCCCAACACAATCGAATTGTGTGAACGGGGGCAAGTTTTTGGAAGCCGGTGCGAATCCGGCGCGGCCCCGCCACTGTAAGAGACTTCGCGGGCATTCGATGCTCGCTCGCGAAACAAAGGTCTGCTCATCCGTCCACTGGCGCGCTCGCGCGCTGGGAAGGCGAGCCCAGACTGTCTCGAGCCAGGAGACCGTCCCCGTTCACTCCCGCACAGAACCCCCTCGAGGGAGGGGCGCGGGGTCGAACGTGAAGCCGGCCACTCCTGGCGCTTTCCCCTTCGCCCCGTCCCCGCTCTCGATCGAGCCAGGACGGGTTTCATGTTTTTGCAGGCCGGTGTGAGCTGGTACCTTCGTCGAGCGACGCGTTCGCTCGGCGTCGCGGCGTTCACACTGGCGTTCCTCGGCGCGGCGCGCGGCACGCTCGCCCAGGTGCCCGGCGAGCTGCGCGGGCGCATCACCGACGCAACCACGGGCCGCGCGATCGCCGGCGCCCGCATCGAGATCGTCGACCGCGTCGAGCCGGCCCGGTCAGACGCGGACGGAGCGTTCGTCGTGCGAGGCCTCGAGCCGAGGACGTACGGCGTCGCCATCCGTGCCGTGGGCTACGCGGCATTCAGACGCGACGTTTCCATCGAGAACGGGCGCACCGCGCTCCTGGACGCTGCTCTGGAGCCGGTGCCGACGCCGCTGGCGGCAGTCGTCAGCTCGGCGCGACGACCCGCCTCCGAACGAGAGACGGCCGCCTTCGACCGCGCTGCGATTGAATCCTCGGGAAAGCGCGACGTCGGGGAGCTCCTCACGACTGTTCCGGGCGTCGTGGTGACGCGCAGCGGCGGCCCCGGACAACCGACGCAGGTCTCGATTCGCGGATCGAGCGCCTCCGAGGTTCTCGTGGTCGTCGACGGCGTCGTCGCGAACTCGCCGCTCACGGGCGGCGCTGACCTGTCGCAACTGTCGCTCGCGACGATCGAGCGGGTGACCGTCTGGGAAGGCGCGCAGTCGGCGCGATACGGGGGGCGCGCCCTCGCCGGCGTCGTCGTCGTCGACACGCGCCGCGCCGAGCGAGAGGGCTCGCTTGCGGTCGATGCCGGATCGTGGGGCGAGCACGCGGTGAGCGGCTCGATCGGCGACGCGACCGAGTCGGCGTCACGCGTCAGCGGGATGATCTCGGCGGAGCATCACACGACGCGCGGCGACTTCTCGTACGACGTACCGGCGGTGCGAGGCGGCGGAACAGCGCGCCGCGCGAATTCCGACGCGACGTCGACGAGCGTGCTCGGCGTGGCGGGAATCGACGGCTCGGCGGGGAGTGTCCGGCTGCGCGGCGACTGGCGCTCTACGGAGAGAGGCCTGGCGGGAAGCATCGTGCAGCCGTCGCTCACGGGGCGCGACGACGAACACCATGCGTCGGCCGCGCTGGAGCTTTCGTCTGCCCGTGGCGTGTTCACGTTCGACGGGTCGGCGAGTCTCGCCCGCGACCGCACGCACTTCTCCGACCCGACGCCGCCGTTCGGATCGGCGTACGACGACGTTCTCGACGCCACCGAGGCGCGGGCCGCGTCGTCCACTACGGCGTCCGGTACGCTCGGCGCCGTGACACCGGCGAGCGTCACGCTCGGCGGGGACGCGCGGCAACTCGACGTCACGGCCACGTCGTTGGCGCCGAACGCGCCGCGGTCGCAGCGAATCGTCGGAGCGTACACGAGCCTTCTCATATCGCGGGACCTCGGAGCTCTCGGCGTCGCGACGACCTTCGCCGATCGCGTCGACCACGATGATCTGATCGCCGCGACGGTGTCGTCGCCGCGCGCGTCGGTCGAGCTTTCGCGCGGCGCTGCGTCGCTGTCGGCGTCGATCGGCAGCGGGTATTCCCCGCCCTCGCTCGCCGACCAGTTCTTTCACGAGGGCGTGCTGGTCAAAGCGAACCCGTCGCTCGCGCCGGAGCGCACTCGCGGCGAGACGGAGCTTCGCGCGGCGGTGCGCGACGTCACGTTGGGTGCGGCGACGGTCAGCGGAGACGCGGCCGTGTACCGCGCCGACGTCGACGGAATGATTCTCTGGTCGCCCGACTTCCAGTTCATCTGGAGCCCGCTGAACGTCGACGTTCGCCGTTCGGGGTGGCAACTCGGCGCGAGGTTCGCGATTCCGGCTGCCTGGGGATTCAACGTGGGCGCGAACGTGGACCACAGCGCGGTCACGTACACCGGCGCCGGGCAAACCGGGCAGGTCATCTATCGCCCGCGCACGACGGCGAGAGTCTCGGAATCGATCGCGCGACGCTTCGCGCGCGTCGACGTCGAGACGCGCTACGTCGGCAGCCGGCGAACCGTAGCCGGGACGGATCTCAACGACCTCGCGCCGTACTGGCTGACCGACGTACGCCTCGCCGTTCCGCTCGTGCGCGCCGCGTGGCGGCTCGAGGGCGCGCTCGGCGTCGAGAACGTGTTCGATCGCCCCGCGTCGATGCTCGTCGACTACCCGTTCGGCGGCCGGCGATGGACCGTCGGACTTCGAACCATCCGACGGACGGGAGGCGCCGGTGAAGGCGGTTAGTCACCGCGGCAGAGGGATCTCAATCACCCAACTCTAACAGCACTCGCTCTCGGCCTCCTCAAAACGCAACCATCCATGCACCGCTTCAACGTTCGCCTCGCCGCGCTCGGCACGCTCGCTTCTCTCGCACTCACGCTCAGCTGCTCGGACGACACTACCGCTCCAATCGCCCCGGGATTCCTCGGCGGGACGTCAAGCGATCACGAGATCGGCGTCGTCGTCAATTCGCTCGCGCGGAGTGTGACCCTGTTTCAACACGGCAGCCCGGCGACCCAGCAGCAGGTGGCGCTCGGCTCCAGCACCACGATCACGCCGACCGGCATGTCAGTGCGTGGACGCCTGGCCGCGGTTCCACTCGGCGACGCCGCGTCGGTCGCACTCGTCGATCTCCAGGCGGATACGGTGAAGCGCTTTTTCACCTTCGCATCGGGGAACGCGACCGGCTCTGCCTTCGTGAACGACACGATGGTCGTCGCGGCCAACCTGCTGACCAACGTCGTCGGCCGTTTCACAACGGGACAAGCCGCCGGAGCGATCACGAACACCGTGACGGTGGCTCCGCAGCCGACCGCCATAGCCGCCTCGGGCGGGCGCGTGTTCGTCGTATCGTCGAACCTCGACCAGAACTTTCAGCCGATCGGCAACGGCATCGTGACCGCCATCGACCCGGCGACGATGACGGTCGTCGGAACGGCGACGATGGGAGGAACGAACTCGACCGATATCAGCGTGGGACCGGACGGGTTGCTGTACGTCGATGAACACGGGGACTTCTCGAGCCCCGGGAGTCTTACCGTGCTGAACGGCACGAGCCATGCAGGTCGTGACCAACGTCGCGAACGCCGGGGTCGGACCAGGAGCGGTGTTCGTCGACCCCTCGGGTTTGGCGTACATCTCGGGATTCCTGTTCGGGACCGCGGTTTGGAACACGACCACTCGTCAGTTCGTCCGACCGCCCGACAACGCGCTTTGCGCGAAGCTGTCGAATGGCAGTTGCCGAGGCGCGTTCGCCGCGACGACGGATAAGGCCGGCAACGTTTATCAGGCGTTCTTCGGGACGCAGAGCCTTCCGGCGTACTTATTCGTGTACAAGGCCGGCACGTTCGCGCTCATCGACAGCATCGCAGTCGGCTCCGGGCCGTCAGCACTGACGGTTCGCGTCTTCTAGCCGCGCCTCGCATCGTGTGACGCGCGTTACACTCGGCGCGCCGTGACGGTTCGCCTCGACGCGGGGTCTTTGCTCGCGTCGGACCGCGTAGTGTCGCGAGCGCGCCGCTGCCGGCGTCCCCCACCCGGAGTTCCACGATGCGAATTCGAGTCGGCGCTCTCGCCGGTACGCTTCTCTCGCTGACGCTCGCCGCGGCCACGTCGCTCGCAGCCCAGGGCGCCGCGACGACCGTCTGCAAGGACGGCACGACGTCGGCAACCTCGGGACGCGGCGCCTGCTCCTCGCACGGCGGCGTAGACGCCAAGGCGACGGACGCCGCGAAGAAGGCCGCCGCCAAGGCCGACAAAGCCGATAAGGCGGTGAGCAAGGCCACGACGTCAGCGGCCAAGACCACCGAGAAGGCGACCGACAAAGCTGCGAAGGCCACCGACAAAGCGGTCGACAAGAGCACCGCGCAGGCTTCGAAGGCCGACGCGGCGGCCGCGAAGACGACGTCCAAGGCCGAGTCCAAGGTCGACAAGGCCGAATCCAAGGCCGACAAGGCAACCGCACCCAAGGGAACCAAGACGGCCGACAACACCGATCCGACCAACGCGACCGCGCAGTGCAAGGATGGAACGTACTCACACGCCACGCACCACCAGGGCGCGTGCTCGAATCACGGCGGCGTTGCGAAGTTCTTGAAGTAACGTTCGCTCATCAACAGCTCGGCGCCGCTGAGCGCAGCGGTCGTGGCCCACGCGTTGGGTCGTCCGAGCTGAACAGCCCTGGGGTGCCACTCGCACTCCAGGGTTGTTCGTTTACCGGCGCGTGTCAGTGGCCGAAACGCCCCGTCAATGAGCCCGACGCGAGCAGATGCCCGCGCATTCTGAAGATGACGCCGGCTCCCGTGGTCTTCTCGCCCGCGCCCCTCAGCGTTTCCACGTCGAGCGCGTAGACGGTGAACACATAGCGATGGTCGCCGTCGCCTTTCGGCGGGCCAGGCCCCTCGTAGGACGCCGTTCCGGCATCGTTGTATCCGCTGTGGGCGCCAGGGGGCGAGTGTCCCGTGCCGGCACCGGCGTCGAGCTTCGTGGCCGAGGCGGGAATCCCCCACACCAGCCAGTGCCAGTACCCCGACCCCGTCGGCGCGTCGGGGTCGAAACACGTGATAGCGAAACTCTTTGTGCCGGGCGGCGCGCCGCTCCACGTCAATTGCGGCGAGCGGTTCCTTCCGCCATCACCCTCCGAGACATACTCGAGTCCGATCTCTTCCCCGTCTGAAAACGATTCGCTGGTGACGGTGAGCGGCTTTCCCTTGGGCGGTTGGGGGGCGCGCACCGCGACGGTCTCGTAGTCCACTGATGTTGACGCCATCGGATTCCTCCAACGGAAATTCTGTCGTAGGACGTTACGCGATGCGGCGCGCGTGAGGCAAACGGACCCAACACTTTGGCGCCGAGTTTGTACTACGACAGGGCAGGACGCGCGTGGCGTGTCAACGAATTCGGTGAGACGCCGCCGCCCGGGGGGCCGGCGCGCGTCCTGTGTCCACGAGCTCGTTCAACGTTCTCTTGCCGGAATCATGATCCGCATCGCCCCCTCCCCCTCGACGATCCGTCGCCTGTTCGCGCCGAGCGCGCTCTGCGCGCTGTGGGCCTGCTCGAGCTCCGACACGACGACCACGCCGACGGGACCAGCGTCGTTCAAGTCGTCGCCCTGCTCGCAGACCGGAACCCTCCAACTCGCGGTCGCGGCGACGGCGCGCGTCGATTGCAGCAACGGAGGAACGACCGTCACGCTGGCAGGGAACGGCGCCAGCTACATCGTCATCGCGCAGTTCGCGGTCGATCTCGTGCCGGACACGCTCGTGCCTTACCGAGTCACGTCGGGGACGGCCGTCTCGGCGTCCCTCTCCCCGGCGCCGAGTCGGTTCCCGTCGACGCGCATCTCGGGGGCAAGATCGGCCGTGGGGCTCACGCCGCTTCGTGCGTCGCAAAAGGCACCGGGCAGCGCGCAGCGACGCTTCTCCAGCGCGCTGCACGCGCGCGCTCGAGCGAGGCTCGCGTCGCGGGCATGGCCCGTGTCCGGACCCGTCGGGCGTGCCGCGCGTTCGCTGTCGCGCTCGGCCGACATCGTTCCGCTACCGACTCTCGGCAGCATTCGCAGCTTCCGTGTCCTGGCGTCGAACGGCAACTCGTTCACGTCGGCCGGGGCCAGGCTCGCGTTCATCGGCGCGAACGTTCTCGTGTACGTCGACACGCTTGCGCCGGCGAACGGGTTCACCTCTACGCAGCTCCAGACGTTTCGGCGCCTACTTCGACCAGACGCTCTATCCGATCGATACGACCGCGTTCGGCGCGCCGAGCGACGTGGATCAGAACGGCCGCGTCATCATGCTGATGACGCCGGCCGTGAACGCGCTCGTCTCCGCCTCGTCATGCCAGACCCAGGGCTACGTCGCCGGCTTCTTCGACGACGAGGACCTCGGCGGCGGCGCGGGAGATCCGAACTCGAACCAGGGGGAGATCTTCTACTCCATGGTCCCCGACCCGACGGGTGTCGCGAGCTGCTCGCACAGCGTCGACGAGGTGGGCTTCGCGGTCCCGGGCACGTTCCTCCACGAGTTACAACACCTCATCTCATTCTCGCAGCACGTCGTCGTCCACCATTCGAACCCCGAGTTCGGCTGGCTGGACGAGGGCCTCAGCATCGTCGCCGAGGAGCTGGGCTCGCTCTACTACGAGCAGAAGTGTCCGGGGACGGCGTGCCGCAGCGACCCGACGCAACTCTTCCCCGATTCCTCGCAGGGTTTCGTCGAGAATTTTCTGTACGACTCGTATCAGTACGCGCTCCTGCCCGACACCGCGAGCGTGACGCTTCACAGCGACGACGACGACGGCTTTTCCTGGCGCGGCGGTGATTGGCTGCTCGTGCGGTGGCTCGGCGACCAGATGGGAACGGGCATCTTCAGGAAGCTCGATCAGAACACGCTCACCGGAGTCGCCAATATCGAATCGGCGAGCGGCCAGCCGTTCCCGAACCTCTTCGCCAACTTCGCGCTCGCGTTGTACACGGACAGCCTTCCTGGACTCGCCCGCACGACGGCCCCCACCGCCGACCGGTTCACGTCGCGCAACGTCCGGCAGATGTGGAATCGTCTCTTTGTCACTTCAGGCGGCGCGTCGGACATTCCGTTCGCCTCGCCGCTCGCCCTGTTTGCGATAACGGCGGACACATCGCTCGCCGTTCTCGACCCGGGAACGTCCTCGTACTTCCGACTGAACACCAAATCGACGGACGCCACGGTCTCGATTCAGTTCTCCGGCGCGGGCGGCAATGCACTGCCGGCCGCGCTCAAGCCGCAGCTCGCGATCTTCCGATTGCCCGCGGGCCAATGACGGCGGCGCGTTGTCGGCGAACAACGCGCCGCAGCCGTCCGTTCTTCGCCTAGTCGGCGATCGGAACGTAGATCTCGGTGACGAGCTTGTCCTTGGGCGTCGTCGTGGGATCGTTGACGTACCGCTCGTAGCTCGGCCCCGATCCCAGTCGTTCGCCGCTCTCCGGCAGCCATTCGCCGAGGAAGCGCGCCCAGATGTCGCCGAGCTTCTCGTATTCACCGACGTGCACCGTCTTGGCGTAGCGGCCGGCGGGCAGTCGCTGCTCCTCGAGCTCTTTGGGCAGCTTGGCGTCGCTCGTCACCGCGATGCCGGCGTCGGATCGCAGTTGATCGGCGGGCGTCGCCTCCGGATCGTCGTGATAGAGCGCGATCATCGCCGAACTCGGGTTCGCGAACAAGCCGGCCGGGCCGGCGATCGCGCCCAAGCGGCCGAATGCCTCTCCGATCTGGTTGTACGGTCCGACGTGTCGAACGGCAGCGACGCGTTGCTCGGGCATGCGCGTGATTTCGACTTTCATTTTGCGACCTCCTGAGTCTCTGGGGACGAAGGCTGGAACGACGCTGCATTCAGCGAAATGCGCGCCGCACGTCGCCGCCAGCTCGATTCGACGGACGCCACGTCGGCGAAAATCCGACGGCGGCGCGCCGTAACACGAGCGAAACGCGCGCGTGAACGCTTCGTGCGTTTCGAAGCCGGCGTTGAACGCGATCGCGGTGACCGAGCGCCCGGCGCGAGCGAGGCTGCGTCGTGTCGTCCGCCGCGCCCTGGAGGTCGCCGCACGACAGTCGCGCGGCGACCTCCTAGACTACCAGCGCGTCAGCGGGCGACCGCCGGCGCCGGCGCGGTCTGGATGTACCCGCCTCCTCCCTTCTTGCAGCCGGCGACGGCCGACGCAGCCAGCACGAGGGCCAGCAACACCTTCACGTTTCGCATCATTTCCTCAGAGGTTGTGCGTTCACCAAATAGAATCCAGCAGACGAGCACGACGTTCCGTACCGTGCGACTCAGAACACGACGGCCGGAACCGTCGCGTCGATCGTCTTCAGGCCCCGCGACCGCAGCAACGTGTTGAACTTGGCCAAATCCGTGGTGATCAGGCTCTGCAGCGATGCGTGTGTATCCCGCACCTGCTTCGCCAGCACCTGACCGACCTTCTGCTGCTGAGCCGCGGGCGCGAAGTCCGACGCCGCGATGCCCCCCGCGAGATAGTTGAGCTGGGCGCCGAGCTTCGCGGGGTAGCGGACTTCGTCCTGGCCGCGCCCGGTCATGCGCACGTCGATCAGGTTGCCCTCGGTGACGACGAACTTGCGTCCCAGCGAGTCGCCTTGCGCGCGCACGTCGGCCATCGACGAATTGCCGCCGATCTGCGCCGCGAGCGAGTCGAGCTGCGCGCGCACGCTTTCGATCGTGAGCAGCATGTCGGCGCTCGTCGTCATGTCCGACTGGACCTTCCTCAACAGCTCGGTCGATGCCGTCATGTCGAGCGCCGTGACGGTCTCGTTCGGATCCTTGAGCACCTCGAGGGGCTGCGTCATCGTCTTGCCGGCCGCGGTGAGTCTTACTGTATAACGTCCTGGCGGCATCAGCACGGACAGCGTGCCGAATCCCGGGCGCCGGCCGCGTCCCGTCGGCGTCCATCGTGAACTCGGCGTCGTAGAGCGGCTTGGTGCGCATGCGCGCCGTCTTCGACGGCTCGTTGCTCAGATCCCAGTACACGCGATTGAAGCCCGGCGCGCGTGGTGCCCTGCATCGTGCGCACGGTCTTTCCCGCCGCGTCGAGAATCGCCACGCTCGCCGTGCCTCCCGACGCGCCCAACCAGTAGTTGATGTCGGCGCCGTACGGCGGGTTCGTGCCGGCGGTCGGATCGTCGTTCGGCGAGACGTTCGCCTCGATGTCGCGGAAGCGATACGCCGCGCGCGGCGCGAACAGCGTCGCCGCGCGATGCCGTCACTTCGCGGCGTGAGCTTCTGCAGCGGCGAAAGGTCGTCGAGAATGAAGAACCCGCGTCCGTATGTCGCGACGACGAGGTCGTTGAAATGCTCCTGGATGACGAGGCCGTACACCGGCGCGTGCGGCATGCCGAGCTGCATCGGCTGCCAGTGATCGCCGTCGTCGAACGACACGTACAGCCCGCCCTCCGTGCCAAGGTACAGGAGGCCGCGCCGAACAGGGTCCTCTCGAATTATGTGCGCGTAGCTCACGACGCTGTGCGGGATGCCGGTGACGATCAGCTTCCACGTCTTTCCGAAATCCTTCGTGCGATAGACCCACGGATCGCGGTTGTTCTCCTGGTGCCCGTCGACGATGATGTAGGCCGAGCCCGCGTCGTACTTCGACGGCTCGATGTGGCGGACGGATCCCCAGGGCAGGATGCCCGGGACGTTCGCCGTCACGTTCGTCCACGTCTTGCCCGCGTCGCGCGTCACCTGCACGAGGCCATCGTTCGTGCCCGCCCAGATCACGCCCGCTTGTGCGCGCGACTCGGCGATCGCGTACACGACGTCGCCGTATTCCACGCCGATGTTGTCCGGCGTCAAGCCGCCGGAGCTCTGCTGCTTCGACTTGTCGTTTCGCGTGAGGTCGGGGCTGATCACGCGCCAGCTTCGTCCACCGTCTTTCGACACGTGCACGAACTGGCTGCCCGTGTAGATCGTGTTGTGGTCGTGCGGGGAGATCGTGAACGGCGCGTCCCACACGAAGCGATACTCGACTTCGGCGGCGGAATGCCCGCCGGTGCTCAACGGCCACACCTCGACGTTCTGGCCCGTGCGCGTGCGCTCGTCGAATCGCACGACGATGCCGCCGCGGCTGCCGGATCCGGACGCCGTCGACCAAATGAGATTCGTATCGACGGGATCGGGCGTCGCCCACCCGCTCTCGCCGCCCTGCACCGCGTGCCACTCGCTGCGGGAGATCGCGCCGCCGGACCGGCTGTTGCTCGGCCCGCGGTACGATGGGCCGTCCTGTTTGTTGCCGTACACGTAATACGGAACCCGGTTGTCCACCGTGGCGTGATAGATCTGCGCGATGGGCAGGTTCACGTGGAGCCAGGTGCGGCCGCGCGTCGTCGAGATGTGCACGCCGGCGTCATTGCCGACGACCATGCGCGACGGATTCGTCGGATCGATCCAGATGTCGTGGTTGTCGCCGCCAGGCGACGTGAATGCGGGCGCCGGTGGCGCGCCGCGTCCTCCCTCCGCTGCTGGCGCAGCGCCGCCTCGTCCGCGTCCGCCTCCCCCGCCGCGACCCGTTTGTGTGAGCGTGGATCCGCCGTCCATCGAATGGTTGAACGTCGCGCAGAGGAAATACGTCTCGTCCGGATTGTCCGGCGCGACGGCCATGCGCGTGTAGTACGGCTGTCGGCACGCGAGGTCGCGGTCGAAGCTGATCACGTTCCAGTTCACGCCGCCGTCTTCGGAGCGCCACAGCTCGCCGTTGTCCGTGGGGCGCCCGTGAAGCGGGTTGCCGTCGCCCGTCTCGATCAGCGCGTAAACGCGGTTGGGGTTCGAGCGGGAGATCGCGAGTCCGACTTTTCCGATCTCGTGCGTCGGCAGGCCGTGTCCCTCGAGCTTCGTCCAGTGGTCGCCGCCGTCGTGCGTGACGTAGACGCCGCTCCCCGTGCCGCCGCTCTCGCGACCCCACGTGTGGAGCTCGAGCTGCCACATCGCGGCGAACAGCGTCTTCGAATCAGTCGGGTGCATCACGACGTCGATGGCGCCTGTGTTCGCGTCGACGAAGAGCACCTTGCTCCACGTCTGGCCGCCGTCCGTCGTGCGATAGACGCCGCGCTCCTGCTCCGGGCCGTAGCTGTGACCCTGCGCCGCGACGAACACGATGTCGGGGTTCGCCGGGTCGATGACGATGCGGCCCGATGCGGCTCGCCGAGTCGGGGCCGGAGTGGGTCCACGTGCGTCCGGCGTCCGTCGACTTGTAGAGTCCGTTGCCGATCGAGATGTGGCTCCGGATCCACGGTTCGCCGGTGCCCGCCCACACGATATTCGGGTTCGACGGCGCCACGGCGAGCGAGCCGACGGAAGAAATGGACTGGTTGTCGAAGATCGGCGACCAGTGGATGCCGGCGTCGACCGTCTTCCAGATGCCGCCGGACGCCGCGCCGGCGTAGTAGACGTTCGCGTCGCCGATGACGCCGGCGACCGATGCGATACGATTGCCGACCGGACCGATGTAGCGGAACCGCAGCGCGGACGCGGACGCTCCGAGATCGATCGTAGGAGACTGCTGAGCGCACAAAGATTCGCTTGCGACAAACGCAATGGCGAATGACCAACAAACAGTCATGACGCGAGTGTACTTCGACATGCGACCCTCGGTGTCGGAGTGTGGTGGCAAGTCGAAGATCGGACCTGGCGAGACGGACGCAAGAGTCCCGGCTCCGAAAGCCGCCGAGCTTGCGAACCGGAGTCAGGTCGCGGGGTACATCGCCTCGCGGAGGCACAGACTACGACAAGCGCGGATCAACCCGAGCCCGACCGCCACGAGCCAGAGCCGAGCGAGCTGTCGACGCGCGGCATGTGGATCCCGCTCGTCGTCGTGATCGCTGTGCTTGCCACTCTGGTCGTCGCACCCATCGGTGTGGGCGCCAGACTCCGGAGCCAACGCAAGGTGATCACCGACGTCGTCGACCCCGCCCGGGTCCGCGCCACCAACGTCACGTCGTTCCTCGCCGAAGAGATGTTCGCGGTCGGGATGCGGGCGTCCACCGGAAACCCGAACGCCGACCCGCGCTACGTCGCCGCGCTGCGGGCCGAGCGCCGTGGCGCTCTGGCGCTCGACTCGCTCCTCGAAAACTCGAACGCGGAGGCGCTCGAGCGGTTCGCGCAATACCGCGAGGCGTCCACGCGCTGGCACGACGACGTCGAAACGATGACGGCGTCACCCAACGCCGCCGTGCTCGACACGGCGCGCGTGGACGCCGATACGGCGCTCATGGCGGCGCGCCACCTCGGCGAGCTGCTCGAGGAATCGGCCAACACGGTGCGCGCCAACGTTCGAAGTTGGGAGCGGGTCGACGTGTGGCTCCCCGTCGCGCTCGTGCCGCTGGCGCTGCTCGCCTGCGTCCTCATCGTGCGCGCGGGCCAGCGGACGGTGCGTCTCGCCGTGGCCGCGGACCGCGACAGGCGCGCCCTCGCGACCGTGATGGATCAGAAGAGCGCCTTCATGCGGGGCATCTCCCACGACCTTCAGAATCCGCTCGGCGCCGCGCTCGGGAATGTCGACCTGATGCTCGAGGGAGTCACCAAGCCCACCGACCAACGGGACGCTCTGCTGCGAATTCGCCGGCTGACGCGCCGGGCGAGCGATACGGTGTCGACGCTGCTCGCGGTGGCGAGGAGCGACACAGGCGACATCCGGCTCAGCACCACCGCGATCGATCTCTGCGCGCTCGCTCGCGCCGCGGTGGACGATCAGAGCTTCACGCGTCGTCAGCAAGGAGCAGACGGTCGAGCTCCACGCGGAATCCGAGTGTCGCGCGGTGGGCGACGCGGCCCGGGTGCGGCACATCGTCGACAACCTCTTGTCCAACGCGAACAAGTACACGCCTCGGGGAGGACACATCCGCGTCGGCGTCGGCTATCGCATGCGCGACGCGCGGCGCTGGGCGACGCTCACCGTCGAGGACTCGGGTCCCGGCATTCCGCCGGAGTGGCGGGAACGGGTGTTCGAGGAGTACGCCCGCGTGCCTGCGTCGCGAGATCTGGCGCCCGGATTTGGAATTGGACTGGCCGTGAGCCGCCGCGTGGCCCGGATGCTTGGCGGCGATCTGACCGTAGAATCCGAGGACGGCTCGTCGAACGGCCATCACCGACTGGGCGGCGCCGCGGTCACGCTCTGGCTCGCGCTCACGCCTGAGCCCTGATCGATCTCGGTTCGTCCCGCGCCGCTTGGTGTCGCGGAGGAGCGTGACCAGACGCTCGGTCCCCGAAGTTTGACTCGCGACCGCTTCGAGGCTGGCGAGGAGAAACTTCATGCAGACACCGAGTCGGCTGACCTTGGCCGCGGCGCTGATCGGGCTCGCGGCCCTGACGTTCGTCTACGGCGACTTCACGCTGCAGTGGCAACCCGTCCCCGCTTGGGTACCGGAACGGCGCGTTCTCGCGTACCTCTCGGGCGCGACCCTGCTAGCGTGTGGCGGCGCGCTCCTCACGAGGCGCGCCCGCGCGCTCGCGGCGCGCGTGCTCTTTTTTTATTCGTTGCTCTGGGTGCTTCTACTGAAGGTGCCCAGGGTAGCGGCCGCGCCGCTCATCGAGGGCAACTGGCTCGGCTTGGGCGAGATCTGTGTCGTGCTGGCCTGCGCCTGGGCGATGTTCGCGTCGCTGAACAACGAGCCCCACGCGACCGCTCCGCGCTTTGCGACCGGCGCGAATGGACTCCGCATCGCGCGCTATCTCTTCGCGATTGCGCTGCTTCCTATCGGACTGTCGCACTTCGTCTATCTGACGCAGACGGTGTCCTTCGTGCCCGCGTGGCTCCCGTACCGAACCGGCTGGGCGTACCTCGGCGGCGCCGGACACATCGCCGCGGGACTCGGCGTCTTATTCGGCGTCCTGCCTGACTTTGCTGCGACGCTCGAGGCGGCGATGATCGGCGTGTTCACCGTGCTGGTCTGGCTGCCGGCGGTGATCGCAGCTCCGACGAACCGACTTCAGTGGACCGGCTTCGTGATTTCTGGGCTCATCGCGGCCGCGGCGTGGGTCGTCGCCGCTAGCCTGAGTCACGCGAGTTCACGGAGCCCGGTGGAAGCACCTCAGGCGACGCCGTTTTCACGAATTGCGGAGCCTCGGCGCGACGCCACAGCGTCGTTCGATGCGTGACGCGGTAGGCGCGTGAGTGGCTGACTCACAAGCGGTCACCGCGTCGCGAAGACTTCGGTCCGGCCGGCACGCGTAAACGAAATCACCTCGTAGCGATCCTTCGTCGGGCCCTCCATCCCTGGCGCTCCATTCGGCATCCCGGGGGCCGCGAGGCCGGCGATTGCCAACCGCTTATCGAGCATCTTGTGAATCAAATCGGCTGGAACGTGTCCCTCCACCGTGTAGTCGCCGACGATCGCCGTGTGACAGGACCAGAGCTTCTCGGGAACTCCGCGCTTGCGTTTGATCGGCGCCACGTCGTTCACGAACTGCGCGGCCGGAACGAACCCGTTCGCCTCGAGATGCTTGATCCACGCCCGACAGCATTGGCAGTCGGGGCTCGCGTAGACGAGAATTCCCGTTGGCGCGACCCCCGCGCCCAGTGCCGATCTCCGCGCGGCCACGCCGACGAGCAGCAGGGCTGATGCGAATGTGGAGCCGATCCACGCGCGGCGCGTAATCAGCGGAGGCGAATATGGTTTGGTTTCCATGTCAGATCTCGGTGACCCACGGCTCTCGGCGACTTCCACTCGAAGGCTAACGCCAGTGTCAGCTTCTCGACAGGATTGATCGGCTAAAATTCAGGACCCACCGTGCCTATCTCATCGATGCCTTCGGATCGCCGATCTCCGGCGTCGTTCGTCGCGCCGCACCGTCCATGCTGATCAGCGAAGTCATTCGCACCGCGTTCGCGTCGCTCCGCTCGAACGCGCTGCGGTCGCTCCTCACGATGCTCGGCATCATCATCGGCGTGGCCGCCGTCATCGCCATGATCGCGCTCGGCAACGGCGCGGCCGGCGCGGTGAAGGATCGCATCGCGCGACTCGGCACGACCACGCTGCAAATCAATCCGCAGCGCGTCATGCAGGGCGGTATCGGCACCAGCACGACCGTCAAGCTCACCTACGACGACGTCAAGTCGATCGAGGCGCACGCGCTGAGCGTCGTCGGGGTTACACCGCAACAGGACCGCGACCTCCAGGTCGTGTGGAAGAGCAAGAACACCAACGTGCAGGTCACGGGGACGACGCCCAACTTCCTCGACGTGCGCGGCTTCGCCCTCGGCGAGGGGGCGATGTTCACGTCGGCCGACAACCAGGGGCGCCAGCGCGTCGCCGTGCTCGGCGCCGACGTCCTGCCGCTGCTCGACGTCATTGACCCACAGGCGGTCATCGGCGAGACGATTCGCATCTCCGGACGCCAGTTCAAGGTCATCGGCGTGCTCGCCCGCAAGGGCACGACGGGCTTCGGCGACAACGACCAACAGATTCTCATTCCCTTCCTCACGGGCCGCTTCGGCATCTTCGGCACGGATCGCATCAACGACATCTGGGCCCGCGTCGTGGCGCCGGAGTCGGTGACCGTCGCGATGGGAGAGATTCAGGCGGCCCTCCGCCGCTCGCACCGCCTGACGGCGAACCGCCCGGACGACTTCAGCATTCGCAACCAGGCGGATCTACTCAACACGCTCAGCGAGACGATGGCCACCTTCACGACGCTCCTCGCCGGCATCGCCGCCGTGAGTCTCCTCGTCGGCGGGATCGGCATCATGAACATCATGCTCGTGTCGGTGACCGAACGGACGCGCGAGATCGGGATTCGCAAGGCGCTCGGCGCGACGCGCCGCAATATCCTCCTGCAATTCCTCGTCGAAGCCGTGGTGCTGTGCATCGCCGGGGGCCTGCTCGGCATCGCTCTCGGCGCCGGCGCCTCGAGTGTACTCTCCCAGTCGTTCGGGTGGCAGACATCGATCGACGTCGGCGCCCTCGTCATCGCCTTCGCGTTCGCCGCAGCCGTGGGAATGATCTTCGGCGTGTGGCCCGCCCGCCGGGCGGCGGTGCTGGACCCGATCGAAGCGCTTCGCTACGAGTAGCCCTGACGCTGCCGCCTGTCGCTGACGACTAGAGGGGTCACTCCCGCGACAACGCCGATTCGTGCGCGCCTCGGTCCCTGGGCCGAACGGCGAGTTCGAGCCCGGTGATGCACGCCGTCACCCACACCGCGCCCGCGGCGAAGCCCGCGATCACGTCGCTCAGGTAGTGGACGCCGAGGTACAGCCGGGACCAGCCGACGAGGAGCACGAGCACGACGGTCGCGATCACCACGATTGCACGGTGCCGGTGCGCCGGCGGCCACAGCTCGAACAGCACATACGCGAGCATCGCAAACCCGATGAGCGACCCCATGGAATGGCCGCTCGGATAGCTGAACGAAATGCCGTGGAGAAAACGCTCGGCGCCGACCGGCCGCGGGCGGCGAATCGTGTTCTTGAGCATCCAATCGAGAAAGGCCCCGACGACGAACGCCGCGAGCCACACCCAGAGCATGAGCCACGCGCCTCGACGCACCAGTATCATGCCGACGACGAGCGCGATGATCGTCATCATCAGCGGACCGCCGATGAATGAGATGGCGATGGCGATCTGATCGCCGAGCGGGGTCGCGTGCGCGCGCATCCACGTGTTCAAGGTGAGATCGAAGGCGGTGAGCGCCTCGTTGTGGACGACGTCTTCCGTGATCGACCCGAACAGCCAGAGCGCGCTCGCGCTGATGAGAAATCCCACGGTGAGGTGCAGGCCGAGATACTCCCCGCGGGCGAATCGCGCGGCGACGAACGATCGCAGCCTGGTCACCAACGTCATCTGCGAATGCCCAGCGGGTCCTGTCACGTGCTTCCTCGCGCCTCAAGGTTTCGTCCGCTCCTTGATACTCTAGCGCCCCCCCCCCGTTGTCCGGTCGCGCTGCTCGCCACCGAGGCGAGGGCGCCGGTGAGTTTCAACTCGGCCGCGGCCGTCCCCCCTTGGCCGAAAGTCGCATATGTGAATCGTGGGACCAAGGTCGATCATGCGTGCTCGGGAGGGGGGCAGGTCACCCGTACACGAGGACGCGATGATTCGGCTACGCAGACGCGCTTGCTTCCCCACTCTCCCGCTCTTGGCGCTCATGGTCGCTTCGCTCGGCGTTTCGCCGCCCGCATCCGCTCAGGACGCCGACCCACGGCCCCAACGACCGGATACCACGCTGCGATTGCCGAATACGATCGCCGGCGAGTTCACGCCTGGGGCGGGCTTCGACATCATCAAGACCTCATTCGGCAGCCTGAACATCAGCGCGTACGGTCTGTTTCGCTACTTGGACCAGGTGCCTGGAAATCAGACGTTCACCGACCATCTGGGCAACGTGCAAACGATCAACACGTCGAACTTCCTCAATTGGCACCGCACGCTGGTGTGGCTGACCGGTTTCTTCTACGACCCGAAGTTCCGCTACAACATCACACTCTGGTCTCTTCCGACGACGCAGCAAACGCTCCTCTTCGGAAACTTGCAATACATCGCCTCGAATTCGCTCGTCATCGGTGTGGGCCTCTCCCCGAGCACGACGGCAAGATCGATGATGGGGTCGTGGCCGTTCTGGGCAGGCTCGGACCGATCGATGGCCGAGGAGTTCTTTCGCGGCGGTTTCTCCTCGGGTTTCTTCGTCACGGGCGAGGTCCTGCCGCGGCTCAAATACACGCTCACGATCAACAACAACATCAGCGAGCTCGGCGTCCCGCAATCGTTCGACACTCGGAACATGCTCTTCGGCGGTGGGCTGCGCTGGCAGCCGACGACCGGAGAGTTCGGGGACCGAGGCGGCTTCGGGGACTTCGAGTATCACAAGCATCTCGCGACGCAGTTTGGTTTTGACGGCGCGCAGAGCCGCGAAGGACGGTACGCGCCGCTCGGCGACCCGCCGCTCAACACACAGATCAAGTTGTCTGATGGCGACAACCCGTTCACGGAGAGCGCGCTGGCCGATTCCGTCACGGTGTCTACGCTGTCGTACCGTGAAATCGCCGCCGACGCGGGAGCCAAGTATCGCGGCTTCTCGTTCCAGAGTGAGTTCTACTGGCGCACCCTGAGCGACTTCGTCGCCAACGGCCCGCTGCCGCTCAATTCGATTTACGACCGCGGCTTCATGGCGGAGGCGGGGTATATGGCCGTCCCGAAGACGCTGAACGTGTACGCGATCGGCGGATACGTGCACGACCAGTTCCGTCGGTATCCCTGGGAGGCGGGCGGAGGTCTCGCCTACTACCCGTCACATACGAGGAGCTGGCGGCTCGACCTTCGCGCCGTGCACATCGACCAGAGTCCGGCGAGCTCCAGCTTCGGCTACTATCTCGCCGGTCTCACGGGAACGATCATTTCGCTGGGGAGCGACATTCTCTTTTGAGGTACAGCGATCGCTATTTCACGAATTCGTGAAATAGGTTGATGAAGCCGCCCACGGCGAGGGACGCCGTTCCTCGCCCCAGCCCGACCTGCGCCCAGTTGCGCCCCCCGTTCGGTCGCCACGCCGCCTGTGCGAAGGAACCGATGTAGGCGCCCGTGACGCGGGGCACGGCGAACTTGTGGCTGCCGTCGGGCATCTCGTCCGTGACGGCGCCGAGGAAGGCGTGACGGATCCGCGCTCCCGTGTTCTGGCACTTGCAGCGCTTGTAGTCGAGCGGTCGGTTCATGATGGCGGCGAGACCTTCCGTCACGCCTTCCTGAATCACGAACTCGCCGACGTTGGACGCCGCGCGCTTCCCGTATCCCTCCCCGCCACCGCCCCACTCCGGCGGGTCGTTGCGCGCCTGGTCGATGCCGGCGAAGGCCAGTCCCATGAGCGCCCCGTACCCCAAGTCGATGCCGAAGCGCTCGAGACGCGTATGGCCGCCGATGCGCGCCTGAGCGCGCGCCGGGCGCGATGCAGCCACCGCGATCACGAGCAACGAAGCTGACGCGATGGCGAGGCAACGCCGTCTACTGCTGGCGCTGGTATGGGTCATTTGAAGAGAACGACCAACGCAACCTCGATGCCGCGCCGCGACAAGGCCGTGCAAAGGTCTCCGGCAGACGCCCGGCAGCGACCGCTGGTACACCCAAATGCCAATGGGCTCACGGCGTACCCGATACCCACCTTGCGACCGCTCGCAACCGCACGTTGAGCCGCTCTCACATGCCTCTTTCCACGTCGATTCGCCGAACTCTCGCCGCCCTGGTGGCGGCGTGCGCGTCGACTCCGCTTGCGAGCCAGCCGGCGCCGAGCCGGGTGGTGCTGACCGACTCCCATTTCCACCTCACGAACTACATCCAGCGCGGTCCGACGTTGAAGCAATTCCTCCCGCTGCTCGGGGACAGCATCGGGCGCGTGGCGGTGTTCGGCATTCCGCTCCAGCAGGAGTGGCTCGACGCGGTGACCGGCGACAACGCGCCGACCTACTACCTCCACTCCGACGCGCCGCTCTACTACTACTCGTTCGTCGACGCGAACATCGCGATGGAGTACCGGTCGCTCTCGCCCGCCGAACAGGCGCGATTCGACCCGATGATCACCGGGTTCAATCCGAGCGACATGTACGCCGCCGATCAGATTCGGCGAGTGCTGCGGACCTTCCCCGGCGTGTTCACCGGGATCGGCGAGTTCACGATCCACAAGGAATTCGTCTCGGACAAGGTGCGTCCCGGCCCGGCGAGTCTGCTCGACCCGGCGCTCGACAGCGTGTTGTCGCTGGCCGGCCAGGTCGGGCTGGTCGCGATCATCCACAAGGACATGGACGTCCCGTTCGCGGCCGACACCAGCAAGCCGGCGTACCTCGACGACATGAAGGCGCTCATCCGGCGCCACCCGAACACGACGATCATCTGGGCGCACACCGGGCTCGGCCGCGTCGTCCGCCCGGTCAAGGGCCACGCCGCGATCGTCGCCGCGATGCTCGCCGATCCGGCGTTCTCGAATCTCTATTTCGACATCTCGTGGGACGTGGTCGCGAAGTACCTGGTCGCCTCGCCCGAGGCGGTTCGTGTCGCGGCCGATCTGATCAACCGGTTCCCCGATCGATTCCTCTTCGGCACCGACGCCGTCGCGCCCAAGACCGCCACGGCATACCTGACCACCGACGAGCTGTACCGCCCGCTCTGGGCCGCGCTCACGCCCGAAGCGCGCGCCAAGGTGCGGGTCGAGAACTACGAACGGCTGTTCGACGCGGCACGACGCAAAGTCCGCGCGTGGGAAGCGGCGCACGCGCGGTAGCGGCGCCGGCGAAACTCGACACCAAGGGTGAAGCCATGTGGAGGAGCATCGGAGGGGATTTCGCGCGACGGCCGATCGGGCTCGCGTCGCTGCTCGTGTTGGCCGCGGGGGGCAGGCATCAGCGCCGCGCAGGGAGTCGCTCCGCAGGGGCGGGCCACGAGCGCGTCGGCGCCCGCCAAGAAACAGCAGGCCGATACGTCGATCAAGGCCAAGAAACAACAGGCCGATACGTCGATCAAGATCGAGATCTACGGGTTCACGCAGGGCGACATGATCAACGATTTCAAGACCAACAACCCCGACTGGTTCGACGTCAACCGGCCCTCGAAGCTGCCGGCGTTCGACGACGAGTTCGGCCACAACGGGCACACGTGGCTCAGCGCGCGTCAGTCGCGCTTCGGCACGAAGGCCACCATCCCGACGAGCACGAAGCCGATCACCGTCGTGTTCGACTGGGATCTCTTCGGCGTCGGCGTCGACGCCGGCCAGACGACGATTCGGCCGCGCCACATGTACGGACAGTGGGGGGTGTTCGGCGCCGGACAGACCGAGAGTCCGTTCATGGACCTCGACGTGTTCCCCAACATCCTCGAGTACTGGGGCCCGAACGGCATGCTCTTCTTTCGCAACGTGCAGTTCTTCTACGAGCCGCTCAACGAGCCGAACGGCACGCGCGCCATCATCGCGCTCGAGCGTCCCGGCGCGAGCGCCGACGCCGGTCGTCGTCGCCGACCGCGTCGAGCTGCAGAACATCCTGGCTCGCTTCCCCGTCCCCGACCTCTCGGGCACGTATCGCTACGCGGGAAACTGGGGGTACGCGAAGATCGGCGCGATCGTGCGGTGGATCCGGTGGGACGACGTCCTCACGACCGATGTGTTCGACCTCAACGGCGGCGTCACCGGCTGGGGCGTGTCGCTGAGCGGCGGCTACAAGGCCGGCAAGAAGGACCTCATCCACGCACAGGTCATCTACGGCGCCGGCGTCGAGAACTACTTCAACGACGCGCCGGTCGACGTCGGCGTTCGCACGAACTTCGACGAGCCGCTCACGCCGGTCACGGGCAAAGCGCTCCCCGATTTCGGCATGGTCCTGTACCTCGACCATACGTGGAACGACCACTTCACGAGCGCGATCGGCTACTCTCGCGTCGACATCGACAACAGCAACCTGCAGCTGCCGGAGGCGTTCAAGATCGGCCAGTACGCGTCGACGAATCTCCTCTGGACGCCCGTGAAGAACGTTCTGATCGGCGGCGAGTTCCAGTGGGGCTACCGCCAGAACCACAGCGACGGGTTCCACTTCAACGACTACCGGCTCCAGTTCTCCGGCAAGTATTCCTTTTCACAGACCTTTGGAGGCAACAGATGATCGCGGTCACGCTGCACGACCGCGCCGGGTCCCGGCGCGCCGCCACCCTCGGCACGTTCGCTACTCTCGCACTTCTCGGCGTCGCCGCGCCACGCGCGGTCGCGGCGCAAACCGCGCCCGACTACCAGCGCATCGTGAACGCGGCGTACGAGAAATACAAGAACCTGAATGAGGGCAAGAACGCCGACTACATCCCCGCGCTCGCCAAGGTCAACCCCAACCTCTTCGGCATCGCGCTGGTCACGCCGGAAGGCCAAGTCTTCACGGCGGGCGACGTCACGAGCGAGGTCTCGATCCAGTCGGTGTCGAAGGTTTTCACGATGGCGAGGGTGATGCAGGATTCCGGCGAGACCGAGATCGAGAAGAACATGGGCGTCGACGCCACCGGACAGCCCTTCAACTCGATCGTCGCGATCGAGCAGTACAAGGGCCATCAGATGAACCCGCTCGTCAACGCGGGCGCAATCACGACGACGAGCATGATCGGCGGCGGCAGCGCCGACGCGGTCTGGTCGAACATCATGAACACGCTCGACGAATTCGCCGGCCGCCAGCTGAATGTGAATCAGGAGGTCTACCAATCAGAGGCAGCGACGAACCAACGCAACCAGGCCATCGGCGCCCTGATGTTCGCGTACGGCCACATCTCGGCCAACTGGCAACAGGCCGTCGACCTGTACACGAAGCAGTGCTCCGTAAACGTCAACGCCCGCGACCTGGCGACGATGGCCGCCACGTTGGCGAACGGCGGTTTGAATCCGGTGACCGGACATCAAGTCGTCGGAAACCAGCACGTGCCGGCGATTCTCGCGGTGATGGCCACCGCGGGGCTCTATGACGATTCCGGCCGCTGGCTCTACGTGACCGGGCTGCCGGCCAAGAGCGGTGTCGGCGGCGGCTTGATCGCCGTGTCGCCCGACAAGTTCGGCATCGCCGTCGTCTCGCCGCCACTCGACTCGGCGGGCAACAGCGTGCGCGGACAAAAGGCCATCACCGAGATCTCGGCGGCGCTCCACGGCAACCCGTACATCAGCCAGGCGCACAACATGATCGCGAAGAAGCGCTGACCGTTCGCGTTGAATCACTGAGCGAAAGGGCGCGTCCGGTTTTCCGCCGGGCGCGCCTATTCACGTGACACACTCTTTGTTCGTCGCGCTCACGTCGGCGCTGGCCATCGGCCTCTTCCTCGGGATGCTTCTGCTGCTCGAAGTCGGGCGGCGGCTGGGTCTTCGCGAGTCGGCGAAGCACGGGACGAGCGCGAGGTCCGGCGTCGGCGTCGTCGACGGCGTGGTCTACAGCCTCCTGGGGCTGCTGATCGGATTCACGTTCTCCGGTGCCGCCAATCGGTTCGACGCCCGACGACTGCGCATTGGAGACGTGGTGCATGCGATCGGCGTCGGGTGGGAGGCTATCGACGTGTTACCGCCCGAGTCGCAACAGCCCATACGCGCCGGATTCAAACAGTATCTCGAGGCGCTGCTCGCCGCCGACACGACGCAGGAGGAACCGGTGACGGTGGCGGACAAGTTCCTCGAGGCATCCGACGTCACGAAGGCGCGCCACGCGGTCTGGCTGCAAGCCGTCGCCGCGGTGAGCGTGCCGAGCGGCGAGCGCGCGCGTCTGATCCTTCTCCCCGCGCTGAGAGAGATGTTCGTCTCCGCGGAGCGGGAGCGGATTGCGCGGTTGATCCACCCGCCGAAGATCATCTACTTGATGCTCGGGCTGACCGCGCTCGCGGCCGCGCTGCTCGGAGGCTACGCGTTCGCGACCACACCGACCCGCAACTGGACGTACATGGTGGGCATCGCCGCCGCCGTCTCGATCTCCGCCTACGTCATCCTCGACCTCGAGTACCCGCGGATCGGGCTGGTTCGCGTGGATCCGCTCGACCAAGTGCTAGTGGATCTCCACAAGAGCTTGAGGTGACCCGAGGCCGGTGACGTTCCCTACCCTTGCCGACGGCGTCAAACGCCGGCTTCGAGATGCTTGCCCAAGTTGCGCGCCTTGAACGCCAGCATCACCAGCATCAGGCCGTAGAGCACCGCGTAAAAACCGACGAGCCAGAGCACGGCCAGCAGTCCCGAGCCCGGACGCGCGAAAATGATCGCGCCGAACGCGATCGAAAGGATGCCGGCGACCAGCAGCCGCCACTCGCCTTCGAGCTCCTTGCGCAGCGAGATCGCGACGACGATCTCGAAAATCCCCCGCGCCACAGCCCACGTCGCGACGAGGAACAAGAGCGCGAGAGCCGTCGCCCCCGGCCTGGCGAGAGCCATGAGGCCGATCACGATGCCGGCGACACCGGCAAGCAGCATCCAACCCCACGCTTTCTGCGGCCGATCCTCGAAGGCGAGCCACGAGGTCACGACGCCGTCGATCAGCGCCCAGACGCCGAAGGCGACCACGAAGAGCGACAGCGAAATGCCCGGCTTTGACCACACCAAGAGACCGAGCGCGATCGCAACGAGGCCGCGCAGCAGCAAGGCCGACCATCGGTGCTGCAAGAGATCCGAGAGTCGTGCTTGTATTCCGTCCATTCCCGCCTCCCCCGACGCGATGCGGGTTTAGTGTTGACGTTGGTATCGACGAAAACGGGCAAGAACGTGCCCAGAGCCCACGCGTCGCGCCGACTCGATCCCGATCGCTAACTTTCTGGCGGTACGACCAGCTCGCCGACCTTTCTCGCATCAGTCCAATGAGCCCCCCCCGACGACCGACTCGAGTGGCTCCACGCCGCGGTGAACGCGGTCTCGAAGCTCGACTCCGAGGACCACGAGCTGCGTGACGCGCGCTGCCCAAAGTGCAACGCATCGGCGTTCGTGAACGCCGCCGATCTCTACTACGAGAGCGCCAGTCGCCTGGAAGACGATCCCAACATCCCGAATGAGGTTCGGGCCGGCGGGATGACCGACCGGCAGATCGTTGCCCGCTTGCGCCCGCCGCCCCGACAATCGGCGCTTTGGCCCGCCGCGTTGGTCGCGCTGCCGCTCGCCGTGGGGGCGTTCTTTGTGTATCGCCGCTTCGGTCAGGGAATCGGCGAGTTCGCCTTCGTGGCGGACTTTCTGGTGACGCTCACCGTGTTCATGACCTGGCTGCGCCGCTACAGCGACCGGTTCTACGACCGGCGCAAGCGGTGGCGGTCGTTACACGTTTGCTCGCGCTGCGGCCAGCTCGTCGCGTAGCACGCGCGCGATCATGCTCGTCGCCAGCTCGTGCTCGCCCATGAACACCGCGTCCACGCGCTCGCGGCGCATCAGTTCCGCTTCCTCGTCGCTGTGCGTGCGCACGATCGTCTCGATGCGCGGGTTCAAGCGCCGCGCAATGTCGATCATCTTCCGCGCGCGAGGGCTGTCCGGCGTCGCGACGACAAGCATGCTCGCCCGCGCGACGTGCGCCTGAATCAGAACCGCCGCTTCGCCGGCGTCCCCCGAAACGGCGAGCAACCCCTCACGCCGCAGCGCTTCCACCACTTCGCGATTCTGCTCGGCGACGACGAACGTGCGATGATTGGCCTGCAGCGCCTCGCCGATGCGCCGGCCCACGCGGCCGTAGCCGACCAGCACGACGTGCGCGCTCAGCCGCTCGGGCTGAACCTCGTTGGGCAGTTGGGCGAGCACGTCTCCCGCTCGCGTCACGAACCAGGTGCGCGACGATAGCCGCTCGCCGAGTCGCCGGAGAGGTTCGACCGCGTGAAAGAGAACCGGATTCACGGCGATCGAGATGATCGCCGACGCGAGAATGAGGTTCCCCGCTTCCGTCGGCAGAATCCCGAGCGACTGGCCCAGCGCGAGCAGGATGAACGAGAACTCGCCGATCTGCGCCAGCCCGACCGACACGGTGAGCGCGATGTCCAACGGATAGCGGAACGACGCCACGATCGCGAACGCGATCACCGACTTGACGACGACCACCACGACCACTGCGACCAGAACGCGCAGCGGCTCGTGCACGAGCACCGACGGATCGAACAGCATGCCGACCGACACGAAGAAGAGCACGGCGAACGCATCGCGCAGCGGCAGCGATTCTTCCGCGGCGCGATGGCTCAGCGCCGACTCGCCCAGCACCACCCCGCCGAGGAAGGCGCCCAACGCGAACGACACGCCGAAGAGTCTCGCCGATCCGTACGCGACACCGACTCCGACGACGACGACCGCGAGCGTGAACAGCTCGCGTGACCCCGCGCCGGCGATGCGCCACAGCAGCCATGGCAGCACGCGACGCGCGACGACGAGCATGAGGACGACGAACAGCGCCACGCGCGTGAGCGCCCAACCCAACGTGAAAGTCAGTCCGTGCGCACCAGCCGCCGCCGGCGTTCCGCCGAGTGGGCCGGCGAGCGGTGGAAGCAGCACGAGCACGAACACCAACGCGAGATCCTCGACGACGAGCCAGCCGGCGGCGATCGTGCCCGTCATCGTGGCGAGAAGTCCGCGGTCGGCGAGCGTACGCAGGACCACGACCGTGCTCGCCACCGCCAGCGCGAGTCCGAACACCAGCCCCGCACCGATGCTCCATCCCCACAATCGACCGATGCCCACGCACAGCAGCGTCGTGAGCACGATGCGCCCGAGCGCTCCGGGAATCGCGATGCGCCGAACGGAAAGCAGATCGTCGAGCGAGAAGTGGAGCCCGATGCCGAACATCAGCAGAATCACGCCGATCTCGGCCAACTGCTGCGCGAGATTCACGTCGGCGACAAGCCCGGGCGTCGCGGGCCCAAGCAGCACGCCGGCGATGAGATAGCCCACGAGCGGCGGCAGCTTGACGCGCGTCGCGGCGTAGCCGAATACGAGCGCTAAACCGAACGCGGCAACCATTGTCGTGATCAGTGTTGCGCCGTGTTGCATTCGCGGAATGTGTGGAGCGTCTTACATCTCTGTAAATCCCATACACCGACATTGTGCGGGCAATTCACGTTGATAGTCTTTCGGCCGTTCCCAACCCGGCCTCCACCCAGGCCACGCCAAGACATCGATGGAAGAACGCCCCGCAGCGACCATGCTCCGGCAGGTGTTCGCCGACGTCACCGCCCAGGGAGGTTGGGATGACGTCGAGCGGAATGGCGCCGCGCGGCTCGCGGTGCGGCACTTCGTCGACGACGCTCGCGCCGTCGGCATGCGAGTCGAGGACGTGATCGTCGAGGCGGTCGGCATCACCGGCGCGGCATCGAGCGGCGTCCGCGACCCTCAGCTCGAGCAGATCGTTCGCTGGGTTGTCGCGGACTTCTTTTCGCGCGACACGGACGAGCTCTGACCGGCTGAAGACCGGTGGTAGCACAAACGAAAACGCCCGGAGCAGAGCTCCGGGCGTTTCGTCACCCCTCGACTGTCACCGCTACCGCACTACGGGAACCACACCAAACCCAGGTGCACGCGCGCCGTCGTGGCGTTCACCGAAGCGTTCGTACCGACGACAGTGTTGTCCACCTGGAACTTGTCGAAGTTGCCGACCGACCAGCTCGCGACCGCCGACAGGGCCGCGGAGTGCGTGAAGTACGCATTCAGTCCGGCGCCGAGCGTGGCACCGCCGCCGCTGCCGGTGTACGTCGTGCCGCCGACAGTCGTCGACACCGCGCGACCGGTCGCGCCGACCTGTAAGAACGGAACGAGCGAGTGCGCTCCGCCGCGGAAGTGCACGCGCGCGCCGAGATCGGCGTGCGCGAGCGAGTACGTGCCGCCGCCGGTTTCGTTTATGACCGCGTCACTCACGTCGGTGTACAGCGACCAGCGCTTGCTGAAGCCGTAGCCGAGAACCAGACCTCCACCGCCGCCCGACTCGGCCGTGCTTCCGGCAACGTTTGTCTGGATGCCGCTGCCCTCGACGCCGAGTCCGACGAAGAAGCCCTTGGAGCGCGAACGCTCCATCGACGAACGCGACGGCACCGGCTTGCGAGGCATTTCGACCTTCGCCGCGCTGTCAACGTGTTCCGGCATCATGGCCGGAACCGGAATGGCTACCGCGGCGACGGGAGCGTCAACCTGCGCCACCACTTGCGCCGGCGCCTTTGCGGGCGCGGGCATCGGAGCGGGTGCGGGCGCCGGCGAAACTGCCGCCGCGCGAATCGGAATCGGCGCCGCCTTCTCGACGATGCTCGGCGCGGTCTCGCCATTCGAGACGGTCGTCACGGTGGTCACGGCGCGGCTCACCATCGCGTCGGCGCGACGCAGGTCGATCGCCGACATCTCTTCGCGCACCACGACCGACATGTTCCATGAATACCGCATCCCCTTCCATTGGGTCGGCATCAGCGAGACGAGGCGATACTGTCCCGGGGCAAGCAGAATCGTCGCCGAACCTGATCGGTCCGTGACGGCGATCGCCGTGTCACGCGCCGAGCGCGTAAACCCGAGCGGCAGACCGGCGACCGGGTGGTACATCGTCGCCTCGTCGGAGAGGGTGACGAACACCTGGACGACGACGCGTCCATTGACGGTCGTTCCCGTCGTGCCGACGGCCTGCGCGTGCACTGGTTGCGACGCGACCGCGGCCGAGAGCGAAAGAACTGCGGAAAGCGCACAACGTCGAATCATAGTTGGCTCCATCACGAGTCCATGTAGGCGGAGTTGCACGCCTAGAGTAGCGGCACCTTCCCCGCTGGACTTGAGTGCGATGGATCACAACTGGCTCACAATCTGGCGATTGTGAGGTGGACCACGAACGTGAAAACGCTCGCGGTCAGCCAGTCACCACGGGGAACAGCGCGGCGGCGGTCTCCGCGACGTCGAACGGTTTTTGAATCACCGTGACGTGCCGGTAGCGTTCGGGAATCGTGGTCTCGTATCCGGTCGCGAAGACGAACGGCACACCTCGCGCGATCAGACGGTCGGCTACCGCGTACGCGCGGATGCCCCGCAGGTCGATGTCGAGCAGCGCGCCGTCGATCTGGTGAGTCGTCTCGAGCAGCTTGAGCGCCTGCTCCACCGTCGCCGCCGGTCCGACGATCTCGGCGCCGCAGGTCCGCAGGCATCGTGACAGCGCTTCGGCGACGATGTGCTCGTCCTCGATGATGAGAATATGGCGGCCGTCCAACGCGGGAAGATTTCCGTTCACGTTTGCTCCGGGTCGAGCGCGATGGACACGACACAGCGCACCGCATCGGCGCCGATTGTGAGTTGTGTCAGTGCGTCGAGTTGATAAGGAAGCGCCTTCTCGATCAAGTTTCGTCCCAAACCGGCCCGCTCCGTCTGCGGGCGTTCCCCGCGAGTTGCGATGCCGGTTTCCTCCCAGCGCAGGGCGAGGCGCCGCGATCCGTTCTCTGCGGTCACGGTCCAGCTCACGCGCAGGCGTCCCTCGGCGGCGTCTCCGCGCAGCGCACCGTGTTTGCGAGCGTTCGTCGCCAGCTCGTGCAGTCCGAGCGCGAGGATCTGAACCGACCGGCTTGGAAGCGCTACGTCCGGCCCGTCGACCACGACTCGGCGGCCGTCGGGCTCGGCGCCCAGGGCGCGCAGCTCCAGCGTCACCAGCTCGTGGATCGTGACCGGCGTCGAATCGCCCCGCGAGAGGAGTCCCTGCACTCGCGACAGCGTCGCGAGGCGTTGGCGGAACGCTACGCTGAAGTCGTCGAGCGAGTCGGACGACGCGAGCGTCTGCTCGGCGAGGCCGTCGACGACGGCGAGCAGATTCCGTGTCCGGTGCTGCAACTCGGCGATCAGGGTGAGGTTCGTCTGTTCGGCGCGCTTTCGTTTGGAAATGTCGAGTACCACGCCGTGAAAACTCGCCACGCGTCCCTGTTCGAACACGGTCTTGCCGCGCGTAGCAACCCACCGCTCGGCCCCGCCGTTGACGCCGACGACTCGGAACTCGATGTCGCACACGCCGTCGCCCGACGGGTCGACGCTCTGTCCGAGCGCCGCCTGCACGCGCGCGCGATCGTCGGGATGGATGCCGCTGATGAATAGCGAGAGATCTACGGAAGCGTCGGGCGGCAACCCCCACATCGCCTTGAGCTGCGCGTCCCACTCGATGGCCTGCGTGACCGGATCCTGGCGATAGCGACCCAGCTTGAAGAGATCGACGGCCGCGCGCAGCTCCCGCGCGTCGTCCATCGGCGACGAGTGACGCGTTCCATTGTACACGCACAATGTCCCGTCGACGCTTTCTCCGTCTGATGCGATGACGGGACTGAAATCGAACGTCCCATCCGCCACGCGCTCGCGCACGCTCTTGCCCGCGCGTCCGAGCGCTGTCGGATGCTGCCCGCCGGGAAGGAAGCGAACGAAATGCTCGTTGTAGATCAGACGCTGCTCCGGGCCGAGAAAAAGCGCTGCCGGGAGCGGCGCGCGGAGACAGATGCCGACGGCCGTCTTGCGGCCCGCCGACCACGAGTCGAGCGCACCCAGCCCAGTGGCGGACCAATCGGTGCTGCGCACCAGTGGCCCCATCTCGCCGGCGTCGGCGAGCCACGTCATCGTGTCATGGCGACCATGGGCGAAGAAGATAGCGCGAAGCCGCGCCTCGTCGCGAGGGAATTTCTCAGTCGCCGAGCCCGGCCGCACGGAACGGATCGCCGAACGCTTCAGTCGCGCGCGCCAGGAAGCCGGTCACGTTGGCCACGGCAAACGAAACGCCGGAGAGATTCCGTTCGCGCGGCACGTTGGGAATCGGCCGGGGAAACGGCGCCGCCCTGAAGTGCGGTAGGCCCCCGTCGATCGCCGTCACGTCGATCGCGTCGCGATCCAGGTCGGCATCCGCCACCACGCCGACGACACCGGCGAGACTGCCCGGGAGCCACGCTGCGCCGTTCCACTCCCGCGCCGAGACGACGATCGAGCCTCGCTCGGCGGCGTAGCTGACGGCCGGCGCCAGCTTCTCGGCATGCGCGGGGTTCGTGGTCCCCAGGCTCAGGTTGATCAACTGTGCGCCTTCGTCCGCCGCCCAGCGAATCGCGCGCACGAGGACGTCGACGTTCGTGGCGAGTTGCCGGTCGAAGATCCTTGCCGCAATGAGGTCGACGGCGGGACTCTTTTCGCGGATCGCCGCGGCGACCGCGGTTCCGTGTCCGACGCGATCGACGAAATCGTCGGCGTCGGTCCCAGTGAGAAACGACATTCCCCCGCGAACGCCGCCCACGTGGGGATGGTTGCCGTGAACGCCGCTATCGAGAAGCGCAACCGTCACGCCACGGCCGGTGCGACCGACGTAGGGTGCGTCCGCGAGCGTGAACCGCACGTGCTAGTGCGTTTCCGCCAGTGCGCCCGGCGAAAAGAGGTTGGCGAAGGACTGCCCGAGTCCCAGCAACACCGCGGCGGTCCCCTCTTCGACGATGCGGCCGCGCTCGAGAACGAGCACGCGGTCCGCACGGCGCGCCAGGTCCAGACGATGCGTGATGATAATGGTCGTCCGACCGGCCATGACGGCTTCATAGCCGGCAGCGACCTGTGCTTCGGTCGCCGGGTCCAACGCCCCCGTCGCCTCATCAAGCACCAGTACGGCAGGGTCGGCGAGAAATGCTCTCGCGAGAGCGAGCCGCTGGCGTTCGCCCGCCGAGAGTGCGCGCCCCCGCTCACCCGCGCTCGTGTCGAGACCTCGCGGAGAGCGGGCGAGCAGCGTGCCGAGACCGGCCGCATCCGCCGCGGCGCTGACCTCCTCATGGGTCGCCGAAGGCCGGGCGTACCGAATGTTCTCCGCGAGCGTCGCGTTGAACACGAACGGGTCCTGGTCGACCACGAGCACATGCCGCCTGACGTCCGCCAAGCGCGCCGCGCGAAGGTCCACGCCATCGAGCAGCACGCGTCCGTTGTCCGGATCGAGCTGCCGCACGAGGAGATCGGCGATCGTCGACTTGCCTTCCCCGCTGCGCCCGACGATCGCCACGCGTTCGCCCGGCGACACGTCGAGCGAGACGCCGTCGAGCACCGGGCCGCCTCGTCCAAACGCGTACGTCGCGTGCTCGAGCGTCATACGGCCCCGCACCGACGGCAGCGCCACCGCGGCCGGCGATTCGACCACATCCACCCGCGCATCCAGAATCTCGCTGACGCGCTTGAGCGATACGCGCGCCGACGCGAGGCTCGCGTAGAGACCCATCAGCGCCTGAATGGGCCAGACGAGCCGCATTTGATAGGCGATGAACGCGACCAGCGTGCCCATCGTGATCGTATGGTCGATCACACGCATGCCGCCCACGAAGAACACGAACCCGCTCCCGGCCGAGAGGAGCAATCCGGGAACGCCACCCGACAGGTACGTCAGCCGACGCATCGACATCAGCGCGCCAATGAAGGCGTCGTTGCTCGCGCGGAAGCGCGACGCCTCGCGCTCCTGCGCATTGAACGCGACGATCACCTTCATCCCGAGGAGCGCCTCGATGAGGTAGCTGCCGACGTCCGCGCTTCGGTCGCGCACCCCCGCGACCGCGGCTTCCATGCGCGACCGATAGCGCACCAGGGCCCAGAGCGCGAGCGGAAGCATCGCCAGGCTCACGGCGAAGAGCACGCGATCGAGCCGGAAGAGAATGACCACGCTGCCGACCAGGAAGATCACGTTGCCCATCCAGGCGAGCGCGATCTCCGCGGCGACGCGCTGGATCTCGCCGATGTCGGCGTTGATACGCGTCGCGATCTGCCCTATCGGCAACTCGGCGAAGAAACGAGGCGACAGCCGCTGCAGCTGACGAAACACCGCCAGCCGCATCTCGAACAGGATCTCGGCGGACGCGCGCGTGTACACCAGGCCGCTCACGACGTTGAGCGCGAAGCTGCCGAGCGTGAGCGCCGCGAACTGCAGAATGATGCTGACCAGCGCCGCGCTGTCCCGGCCGAGCAGCGCGCGATCGATCAGAAGCCGCGAGAGATACGGGATGTACAGCGCGGCAAACGTGCTGACGAGCGACAGCAGCAGCACCAAGGCGAGCCGCTTCCAATGCGGTACGACGTAGCCCAACGCGCGCCGGAGGTCCCTATCGATCAAACTCAAACGCAGCGCGTCCCCGCGCTCCGCACCCCGGACTCGTCCCAGTTCCCCGCACTCCGCCCCCCCGCACTCATCTCGCTACCGCGCCGCAGTGTTACGCGGAACGATGATCACGTTCGTCATGTCCGCACCGAGGTTCACAGTCCCGAGGTGCGCGAAGCCCTGCGACGCGTACCGGTCGATCGTGCTGCCGGCCGTCGTGATATAGAGCTGCGTTCCGTTGGAGCTGACGACGAGCCCCATGCGCGGGCGACCCGCGAACTCCGTCTTGCCGAGCACGCGCCGCGACTCGAGGTCGAACGTCCAGAATTGATAGTTGCCGATCTCGTTGTGGATGCCGTACGCGCGCTTGCGATCCGGCGAGAGCCGGAAGCTCACGGCCTGGCTAGGCCCCAGCGAATAGAAATCGAGCTGGCGGTTCGTGAGATCCATTCGCGCCACGCCCATCTGCGTCCGATGGTTCACCGGATCGTTCGTGCGAAAGAGGCCCGTGTAGAAGCCCGGATCCTCGTAGACGTCGTAGGGCAACCCGAAGTTGATGCGGCCCAGGCCTTCCTCGAACAGCGTTTTCGATATCTCCCAGCGGTCGACCTGCTTGAGCGTGTTGGTGTCGTAGATCAGCACGTCGTCCTGCGTGAAGAAGTACATCAGGTCGCCCTTGGGCGGGAAAACGATCTGCGCGAACTCGCGCTCCTCGCCGCGCGGCCAGGCGATCGTATCCGTCACGGCGCGCTTCGCGAGATCGTAGCGGAGCAACGTCGGCGCGCTGATCTCGTACCGGTCACGGTGCTTCGTGTAGATCTTGACCAGGATGATGGCGAATCGCTCCATCGGGTCGAGGCTGAACCCATTCATGCGCACCTTCACGCTGTCGTGCGACAGCGTGAACATGCCGAGCGATTGCTTCGTCGCGAGGTCGATGATCTCGACCTTCTCGTTGCCGGGGTCGCTGACGTAGAGGTGTTTCCTGTCGAACGACAGCGAGATCTCGGGAATGCCGACCGTGGTGTGCAACGTGTCGCGCACGCTCATCGTCGCTTCGTCGAGGACGAGGATGTTGCGCGCGTACGTGCCGACGTAGATCGAGCCGTTGCCCCCCGAGGGAATCGGATCCCCCGACGTTTGCTTGACCGACTGGGCGAGGAGCGCGAGCGGCGAAATGCGCGACGAGCGCCGCAGCGCGGTAGATCGCGCGTCTCATGGGTGACCTCATGGAAAAACGAGATCGATCTTGCGCCAATCCTTCTGCGCGGACGCGCACTTCGCCGTCCAATCCGGAGCGTAGTTGTACAGATCGGGCACGTGCGCCGGCCAGAAGCAGGTGAGGTGGCAGTCGAACAGATCCCGCTCCACCGGCTGGCAGAGTCCCGCGGTACCGCCGCTCGAGTCCACCTCCCAGCCCGGCGAAAACACGAACGAACAGCCGAGCGGGACGTGCGGCCCGGTCGGCGCCCCCCCGCCCTGTTGGAGCGCGACGACGTCGTTCTCGATGGTCGCTTCGATGCGGCGGGCCTTCTGGTTGATCGGCGTCAGGTGTCGCATGGGCAGGTGGACCGGTGAACGGGTGGACCGGTGGACCGGTTAGTCGAACTGAGCCAGAAACTCGGGCTTCTTGTCAGCGAGAACGCCGTACACTTCGAGGCACGTGTTCGTCCACGCGCGAATCCACTCGCAGTAGTGCAGGTTCGGCTCGACGGTCGAGCCGTACCGCGTGTGTGCTTCATGATAGCAGCCGCCCGCGCAGAGCGGCCGGGCCCAACACGTCGCGCAATCAGTCTTGTTGGCGATGTGGTGCTTGAGCAGGAAGTCGTCCTGGCGCGAATGGTCGATGCCATCGAACACGCTGCCTAGCTTGTGCTCGTCCGATCCGGCGAAGCGGTGGCAGAGCGCGACGTCGCCGTCGGTCGCCACGCCCATGAGTCCAAGGCCTGCGCCGCACGGGTACGCCTTGCTCATCCCTTTGTGAATCTCCTCGAGCGTGTCGCGCACGTTCGAGAACCCGTGGCGGCGTCCGGCGAGCGCCGCGTCGAGAAACTCGGCGGCCAGGCTCTGGAAACCGGCGAGCAACTGCTGGAAGCCCGCGTCCTCGATGGCATACTCCCGCTGCCACGACGTCGTCACCGGCGCGAAGCCGACCTCCCAGAATCCGAGCTCCTCGTACAGGTGGCGATATATGGAGGCGACGTCGAGGTTCTGCCCCGTGAGCGTCACCCTCGCGCCAACGGGTCGACGGCGATGGCGCCGCAACAGTTCTTTGATATTCGGGACGATGAGGTCGTAGCTCCCCATGCCGTTCGAGAAGACGCGGAACTTGTCCTGTTGCTCGCGCGCCCCGTCGATCGACACCGTGACGCCGACGTCGTTCGCGACGATCCAATCGATGATCTCTTCGCGCAGGAGCGTCGCGTTCGTCGTGAGACTCGCGTTCACCTGCTTCCCCATCGGCTCGGCGCGCTCCCGGGCGTAGGCGAGCGCCGACTTCAACATCTTGAAGTTGAGCAGCGTCTCGCCGCCGAAGAACGTCAGGTTCACGGTGGGCGATTCGCCGGCTTCGTTGAACAAGAAGTCGACGCTTTGCTTGGCGGTCGCCTCATCCATGAAGCGCGGCTTGGTCGCGGCTTCGACGATCCGGTCCTCGCCGTACTCGTAGCAGTAGCCGCACGACAGATTGCACTTGCTCGTCACGTTGAGCACGAGCGTCTGGAGCGGAATGCGCCGCTTGGGCTTCTCGGCGACCGGCTTGGGCGGGGGAGCCACGACCGTGTGAATCGCGCGCATGCCGAGGAGCTCATCGATCGACGAGCGGATCACCTCGGAGCCCCAGCGTGACGCGAGCGAGTCGGCGAGCTCTGTCGCCGTGCGATCTCCGTCGGCGAGCGTCTCGAGCACCGCCTCGGCGACGTCGTCGAGGCGCACGACGGCCGCCGACGGCACGAGGTAGAGAAACCGCGCGTCCCCGCCGCGGAAGCTGTGATACTCACCGCGCCTGAGCTGCATCATGGCTGCGTTTTCCATTGAGCGAACTTCACGTAGAGCGGCACCGTGACGATGAGCTGTGCGCGCGCGCGGATCGGCCGCCCGCCGACGTCTTGCCGGGCGGCTGGTACGTCGCGACGACCCACACGTCGCCGACGTTGTTGCGGCTGGAGCTGCGCTGAGGATTCGGACCGTCGAGGTTCGGCGTGAAGAGTCCCGTCTGATCGACGGAGCCCACGAACTTCACGTCGTCGTCGTCGTACGTCACGCCATACTCCTCGAGCGACCAGTTGGCGTTCACGCGGCCGATCTCGAGGTCGTCGTCGGTGTCGGGCTTTCCGTCAGGCCCGTTGTAATAGGCGATCGCGTCGAATTGCTGGAGCTGTTTCGGAAAGACGTTGCCGCCGACGCGCGCGAGCCCCGCGAGCGGAATGACCTTGATGCGGCTGACCTGATCGAAGACGACCGCACCGTCGCGCAGCGACACGCCGGCCGCATACAAGTCGCGCTTGCCGACGGACGCCGTGGAGTCGACGTTCACCCGCACGGTGATCGAGTCGGCGGTCGACCGGACGACACGTTCGATCGTCACGCCGGGCCCGAAGTCGATGCCTGTCGCCGCGACGTTTTTCGGCAGGTTCGCGCCGAAGATGGTAATGTCTTGCGCGCGAGTTCCAACCCGTACCGCGTGCGGAGCGACGCCAAGCAGCACCGGATTCGCGCCGAGCTTCTTGAGCGAGACGTCCACGCCGATTTCGTCGTAGCCGCCGGTGAACCAGCGGCCCGACATCTCCTCCCACCCGGGCTCGACGAACATCACTTCGCGGAGTCCCACGGTGTCGGTGGCTTTGAGCGCGGGGTCCGTCGAACGGCCTCTCCATTGGAAGCCGGTGTACACGATCGATTTTCCATTGCGCTGCACGACCTTGCCGCCGTCGGCGTAGCGGTACGTCGCCTGGGTCACGAACTCGCCGTCGGACGCCCCGCGCGTGATGGTCATCCGTCCATAAAAGGCCCCGTGTCCCGGCTCGCTGCCGCTCAGCGCCCACGTGCCCTCGAGATGCGGCGTCCGCATCGTCGCGGACCACGCGGCCCACTCGGGCGTGCGGAGCGGGAACGCGCGGGCGAGATGATTGAGGGCGACGTCCATCGGATGCGGCTGGGCCACACCGCTGTCGTTTACCGCGGGGCCACCGCGACGGAAGGCTTGGAAGTCGGCATCCGGGAAGAGCGCGCGGTGCGTGGTGACGAGCAGCTCCCACTCACCGCGCGTTCGACGCTGCGTGATCACGCGCCCCATCGAGTGGCAGGCGCGGCACGTGGTCTCGGTGCGCGTGTCGGCGGTGTACCGATACTCGATCATCCGCCGCTCGACCTCGAACCGTCCCGGGCGCAACTCGGCGGGCGCGAGTCCCTGGTTGTCGCTGAGATAACGGACGATCGTGCGTGCGTCGGCCGGATTCAGCCTGACGTTGTTGAGCGCGACCATGCGGCGCACGGTCATCTCCCAACCCTCGGGAGTTTTTCGCTCGTACGAGACGCGTTGCATCATGCCGAGCGAATCGCGGACGTGGCAGCTCGAACAGTGCGCGCGCGTCGTCGGGTCGTTGATGGCGAAGCCCTTCGTCGTGTCCGCCGCGGCCGCCGCGGAAGTACCGCCGGCGCCCCGCCCTCGCCCGCCCCCGCCGCCACGCGCGCTGCGCCTCGCGCCAAGCTTCCAACGGCCAACAGTCCGACGACGATCCAAACGCGCGATGAACCAGCGAGCAGTCGACGCGGCATGACCTGAGGATGCTCGGGGTGGAAGTGACACGCTCCCAGTGCCCTACGGGATACGGCTTGGCGCCCGCGCTGTCAAGCGCGGTGGTCACGATCACCAACGTGAGCATCCCAAATCCGACGAGCGTCGAGAGCGCACCGAGGAAATCGGGCAGTGGCGCGGGTGGCGCGGCGCGGTTGTACGCCTCGAAGAGATCCGGGACCTGATCGAACTCCGGCGCCAGGCGCGCCAGCACGACGAGGTCAACGTTGCGGCAATAGCGCACGCCATTCGGAACCGGCGGTGCCGCTAGGTAATCTTCCAGCGTGATCCGGTGGCCGCGCACGACGCCCCGTTTGACGAACCGCAGCGAGTCGGCAGGCCGCAACTGAAGAGCGGGTCGGCGCTTCATTTCCTCGAACGCCGCCTGGACGCGATTGTCCGCACGCAATGCGTCGATGTCCCACTCGTCACTCGCGCGAGCCGGGTCCACATCTGCGCGCGCGGACCAAAACGGCGTCTCGTGCGCTCCCGCCGCGTCGCGCGCGAGTGCCGCGGCGCCCTGCCGAAGGTGGTCGGCCATCGCCAACTCTCGAGCGGTGAAAAGCTCGACCGCACCGTCAGTCGCCGAAGGGTCGGTGAGCGCGGTGTGAACGACGACCGCCGCCAGCCACGCCGAGGCCAGCGCTTTCTTGACGCCGAACGATGATAGCGGGTCGACGAACGATGCCGCGTCGCCGACCAGCAGCGCGCCATCGCCGGCCACTCGCGCCGCCGAGTACGGAGTGGCGTCGCACGCCCACGGCGCGCCGACCATCATCGCGCCCTCTACGAGCGCGCGGAGAGCGGGCGTCCGCGCCAGCTCCGCGTCGTACGCTGCGTCGAGCTCCGAGCGGCCGGGCACGGTCGTCACACGCGGATCGAGCATCACGGTCACGAACCGACGCGAGGCCGAGACGGGAACGGACCACGCCCATCCGTTCGCGTAGCTCTCGACGAATGTGTGGGTCGCGTCTTCGAGCGGCCACGCATCCGGCCGTTCCCAGATACCGGCGATGGCAATCGTTCGGGCGCCGGACTCCGTTCGGCGCCAGCCACGTCGGGCCATCACGCCGGCTCGCCCGCTGCAGTCGAGTAACCAGCGCGAGCGAACACCGCCCGTTCGAGCGCCTTCGACGTCCAGGCGCCAACCATCGACTTCGCGCTCGGCGTCGCGCACCGACACGTCTCGCAGTACGAGCGCCCCGGCGGCCTGCGCTCCGCCGAGGAGCAGTTCGTCGAACCGGTCGCGTACGACCTGATAGCCGAGTCCTGCGGCGTCGAACATCTCGACGCGGCGGGCTCGGTCGGCCCACTGAACTGTGTTGCCCGTGGCGCGAATGAAGCCGGCGCGATCGACCGCCGCGCGAACTCCGATTTCGTCGAAGAGCTTCACGCAGCTCGGCGGGAGCGACTCCGCCAGCGGCGGCTGGCGCGCTGCGCGCGCGAGCACGATCACGGACTGGCCCCACGACGCGAGGAGTCGGGCCGCCGCGGCTCCCGCCGGCCCTCCTCCGATCACCGCGACGTCGGCGAGAAGCGTCATGCGTGCCCAATCTACTCTTCGGTCACGCTGGTCGAGAATCCGTCGTCGTTTCGCCCTGGGCTAGTTCGCTTCTCGGTTGCCCGCCCTGAGATTCGGACTCACGAAGCGCGCTCGCGGTCCTCCGCCGGTCGCTTGGAGGTGATGCCGCATTCGGTGCAGACCGCGTAAGTGTCGTCGATGATCATATGCACGGCGACGACGCCACAGGCGGCGCAGCGCGTGGTGATTCCGGCGTCGATCGCCGCGAGGAGGCCATTGCGCACCAGTCTCGCGGCCATGACGATGGGAGGCGTCGCACCGACGGGGCACAAACTGCCGCTGCACTTGTGGCCGATCTCGAGGCAGACAACCTCCGAGTCGTGCAGGTTCGCATGTCCGTCCTGTGATGGCTCGTCGGTGACGACGATGTTGACGTCCCGATCACACGCCGAGCAGTACACGGTTTTTGCTTGCATGGCCGACCTCCCTGCGCCAAGGTGACGACAACAGTCCGTCCGATCTATAGCAGCACGCTCTCGATGCGCGCACCAGGAACCAGGCGCTCGAGGAACGACGACGCCTCATCTCTCGCCATGCCGAACAGCGCGGTCGTCGCCACGTCGGCGTGCATGCAGCTGTCGGCGCGAATGGTGAAACTCTCGACCGGTGTTCGGCGTGGCGCGGCGATCTCTGGATCCATCAAGTGGTGGTACCGCGCGCCGCGGTACATGAAGTACCGGACGTACGTGCCCGATGTGGCAATGGCCGCGTCGCTCACCGCAAGCGTGCCGACCGTGGCGCGCAGGTCATGCGGATCGCGAATGCCGATGGTCCAGGCCTCGCCATCGGGCGCCTGCCCGATCGCATACAAGTCGCCGCCCGCGATGACCACGCCGTGCTCGATGCCGCGCGAGCGAAGCGCGGTCGTCGCGCGGTCGACGGCGTATCCCTTCGCGATCGAGCCGAGATCGAGCTGCACGTCCCCGCTGCGGTAGCCGACCGTCGAGGCCGTCGGGGTCGAGCAGGACACCGCGATACAGTCCGCGATCGGCGAGGAGCGCGGTCTCGCGGTTCGGCGGCGGCGCATGGCGATTCAGGACGTCCCATATCTCGACGGTGCGGCCGACGGCCGGATCGTAACGGCCGCTCGTCGCGCGCGCCCAGCGAAGCGCTTCGCCGACGACGAGGGCCGTCTCGTGCGACACCGTGACGGGAGCTCGCGCGGCGCCGATGTTCGCTCGCCCGACGTCCGACGTCGTCGTGAAGCGCGTCATCGTCGTCTCGACCCACTTGAGCGACTCGAACGCCGCGTCGATCGCCGCCTGCGCCACGGCCGCGTCGCGGTGCACGACGGCCACCTCGGCGATCGTGCCCATCACCGGCAATCGACCGCCGAATGAGCGTGGGATGCGTCGCGCGGCGGTACATCGCGAGTGGAATGCCCGCGACGGCAAAGAGCCCCGCCCCGAACGCGAGGAAGCCCCGCCGATCGAGCGACCGCGCGAGGTCGATCGAATCAGTCCGTTTCATGATGACCTCCGGCGGCGCGACAGGATCCCTGGCACGCGCCACAGTTTCCCGCACAGGATTTGTTGCGGAACAGCAGCGTGAACGCCGCGTACGCGACGCCGAGCAGTGACATGGCAACGAGTGTGCGAATCATGAGCGGTTCCTCATCCTCCGGTCATCAGACCGCCGAAACCCATGAACGCCATCGACAGCCCGCCGGCGATGAACAGCACGATCGCCGTGCCGCGCGCGATCGCGGGCACGTCGGCGACCTCGAGCTTCTCGCGGACGCTCGCCATCAGCGTGAGCGCGATGATCAGCCCGAGCCCGGCGCCCACCGCGAACGTGATGCCTTCGGCGAAGGTGTAGCCGCGGTTGGTTTGAAAGATCGCCAATCCCAGGATCGCGCAGTTCGTCGTGATCAGCGGCAGATAGATGCCGAGCTCGCGGAACAGCGTCGGGCTCCACTTCTTGATCGCCATCTCGGTGATCTGCACCATCGACGCGATCACGACGATGAACGCGATGATGCGCAGGTACGGCGCCGCGCCGAGGACCCACCGGTTGAGAATCGACGCCGAGATGGACGTGATCAGCAGGACGAACGTGTCGGCGATCCCGAGCCGGAGCGCCGTCGAGACCTTCTGCGTGACGCCCAGGAACGAGCACAGCCCGAGGAACATCACGAGCGTGAAGTTGTTCACCAGCATCGCCGACAGAAGGATCCAGAGGTGGTTGCTCATCAGGCACGCTCCGTGGCGAACGCCGGTGCCGGCGCCGGCGACGGTGCCGTGACGCTTTCGATGGTCGCGCGGATCGCGGCCGCGCTTCTTCTGACGGTCCTTCCACCACGCGAACGCCAGCAGCACGAGCCCGAACCCGAAGAATCCGCCGGGCGGCAGGTTCATGATCACCCACGGCTCGAAGCTGTGCGGCATCACGCGGAAGCCGAGCCAGCTGCCGCTGCCGAGGATCTCGCGCACCGTGGCGACCATGCTCAGCCCGAGCGTGAAGCCCAGCCCCATGCCGATGCCGTCGAGCGTCGAGCGATACACCGTGTTGCGCGACGAGAACGCTTCCTGCCGCCCGAGCAGGAGGCAGTTGGCGACGATGAGCGGAATGAACGCGCCCGAGCGCCTTGTGGATGTCCGGGACGAGCGCCTCGGTGCCGATGTCCACGATCTGCACGAACGTCGCGATGATCAGGATGTACGACGGCGACGCGCACCTCGTTCGGGATGACTTTGCGGAACATCGAGACGAACATGTTCGAGAAGGTCTGCACGAACGCCGTCGCGAGCCCCATGGCGATGGCGTTCTTCACGCTGTTCGTGATCGCCATCGTGGGACACATGCCGAGCAGCTGCACGAGCGTGGGATTCTCCTTCCACAGCCCGCGCACGAAGTCCTGGGTCGCCGTGCTCGGCTTGGTGCCTGGAGGGAGGCGGCGCGCAACGCATCAGTCGGCTCCTCGGCGCGCTCGTACCGCTCGAGCAGCGGCTGCCACCGCGCGAGCGTCGTGTTGATGGCCTTGAGGACCGCCCGCGACGAGATCGTCGCGCCGGTGATCATCACGATCGTGCCGGGCGGCTTGCTTCTGCGCCGACGCCTTGACGCCCTCGACCGGCGTCTCTCGCTCCCGCGAACTGGCTCGTGAACACGGGCCGCTCGACGTCGTCGGCGATGCCAGGCGTTTCCTTGCTGTCGAGCACTGTCATGCCGAGCAGCTCGTGGCGCTGCAGGTCGACGCCGAAAATGAGGCGAATCGTTTCCGAGAAGCCGGGGCCCGTGGCCTCGATCGCGTAGCCGATCGCTTGCCCGGCGCGTCGTAGCCGCGATAGACGCGCTCGACGTGCGTGGACGGATCCGCCGGCGGCGCCTTCGCCGTGAGCGCGCCGCCCACGAGATAGAGCGTATCGGAGCGCGCCGGATTCTTGAGCACCTGCGTGATCGCCGTGCGGAGAATGCCGGCCTTGTGCGCTTCGATGCCGGGCAGCGTCCACATGTAGAGCGAGCACGATCAGACAGACCCGAGACCGCGCCGGCCAGCCCGAGCGTGAGCAGCAGCTTCCACGACGGAACGGCGGCGTCCACCGTGTGCGACTCGTCGACCATGCGCGTCGGCGATGCGGCGGCGCTCATGATCGCACGCTCGCCGCGCGTCACGCGTCGTGCCGAACACGCGCGGCTGCGTCGCCCGATTGATGAACGGCGTGAGCGCGTTCATGAGCAGGATCGCGTACATCACGCCTTCGGGCAGCCCGCCCCACGCGCGAATGATCACGACGAGCACGCCGATGCCGACGCCGAAGATCCAGCGGCCCACGGCTCGTCAGCGGCGCCGTCACCGGGTCGGTCGCCATGAACACGGCGCCGAGCATCAGGCCGCCGGAGAACGAGCGCGACGAACGGCGACGCGTAGCGTCGCGGCGTTCGTCGCGTGCAGGATGCGGCCTGCAGCACGGCGACCGTGCCAAGCACGCGCGAGCGGGAGACGCCAGTTGAGGAAACCGCGCAGCGCGAGGTACCCGCCGCACAGCAGAATCAGCAGCGCCGCGGTCTCGCCGAGCGATCCGCCGGTGTTGCCGAGCGAAGAGGTCGAGCGAGCGGCGTCCCCTTCCCCTCGAACTTCATGAGGCCGAGCGGCGTCGCCGCGGTGATCGCGTCGACGGTGCGCGGATGCATGAACGGCAGCGCGAAGTTGTCGCCGCGCAGCGCCCACCACGTGTCCGCCGATCGCCGGCCACGTGGTGAGCGACGACGGGAAACGCCGCCTGCAGGAACGCGCGCCCGAACAGCGCGGGATTGAAGACGTTGTATCCCAGCCCGCCGAAGATCAGCTTGCCGAACGCGATGCCGACGAACGCCGCCGAACGCCGCCATCCACATCGGAATGCCCGCGGGAAGCGTGAGCCCGAGCAGCAGCGCCGGTGATCGCCGCCGAGCCGTCGCCGATCGTCGTGCCCTTGCCGAAGGCGTGCTCGGTGAGCACCGCGCCCGCCATCGACGCGAGGACGACGAGCAGCGCGCTCGGCCCGAAGAAGTACGTCGCCGCCGCGACGACCGGCACGAGGCTGCCGACGACGTTCCACATGATGACCGGCGTGCTCGCCGGCCCGCGCAGGTGCGGCGACGCGGCGATGACGAGTCGCCTGGCGAGCGAGACTCGGTCATCGACCGATGTGCCGACGGTTTTCGAGCGGGCGCGACGTCTGCGTCGGGCTCGTCATGCTGTCACCGCCTGCTTGCGCTTGCGGAGCGCCGCCTTGCTCGCCTGAAAGAGCTGCGCGAGCGGGATCTTCGACGGACACACGTACGAGCACGAACCGCACAGCATGCAGTCCAGCAGGTGCATCTCCTCCATCTCCTCGTACCGGCCCTTGCGCGCGTAGTCGGCGAGCGCCGACGGATTGAGGAACACCGGGCACGCCTCGAGGCAGCGCCCGCAGCGAATGCACGGGAACGAATCGGCGGGATTGACGTCCGGCGTCGTCAGCACGATCGACGCCCGTCGTGCCCTTCACGATCGGCACGTCGAGGTTGCTCTGCGCCACGCCCATCATCGGACCGCCGAAGACGATCTCCTCGGCATCGTCGGTGAGGCCGCCGCACGCCGCGAGCAGATCGCGGAGCTTCGTTCCAACCGGGACGATGAGGTTCGCCGGCTCACGCACGCCCGGTCCACTCACCGTGACGATGCGCTCGAGCAGCGGCAGCCCGGTGTCGAAGATCTCGGCGATCGACGCCGCCGAGCCGACGTTCTGCACGACGACGCCGAGCGACACGGGAAGCTTGCCCGACGGCACTTCGCGACCCGTCACCGACTTGATCAGCATCTTCTCGGCGCCCTGCGGATACTTCACCGTGAGCGGCAGGATCGTGACGTCGATGTCGGTGGGCCGCGTGCGCTCGAGCGCCGCGATCGCATCCGGCTTGTTGCGCTCGACGCCGATCACGACGCGCCGCGCGCCGAGCGTGCGCATCATGATCCGCGCGCCGAGGTGCACGCGCTCGGGATACTCGACCATGATGCGATGGTCGGTCGTGAGGTACGGCTCGCACTCGGCGCCGTTGAGGATGATCGTGTCGACCTGGACGTCGCGCGGCGGCGCGAGCTTCACGTGCGTCGGGAAACGCGGCGCCGCCCAGTCCGACCACGCCGCCCTGTTGCACCGCGGCGACGATCTTGTCGACCGAGAGATCCTCCCAGCGCGGCACGAGTCGCGGCCGCGGCACCTGCGGCGAGAACCGCTCGACCTCGATGCGCACCGCGGTGTCCATGCTGCCGTCGGGATGCGGCCAGAGTCCGATCTCGACGACGCGCCCCGACGCGGACGCGTGCACCGGCGCGGAGACGAAGCCGTCCGCTTCGCCGAGCACGTCGCCGCGCAGGACGCGATCGCCTTCGCGCACGACGAGCTTTGCCGGCTTGCCGGCGTGCTGCCGCAGCGGGATCACCACCTCCGACGGATACGGCATGCGCCGAATGGGTCGGTGCGCCGTGAGCTCCTTGTGCTCCGGCGGATGCACGCCGTGGCGGAAGTCCGAGCCGCTGAGGAGAAGGAGCTCATCGCACGGCTCAGGTGAAGGGTTCGGCGCGCTTCAGCCATTTGGCGAGATCCTTCTCCTTCGGATTGCGCGGCGTGCCGGGGTGGATGATCCCGACCGGGCAGCGCTCGGCGGCGACACGAGCTGCTGGAACGTTCCAGCGTCGGCGTCGCGCACCGTGGCCTGCTTTGCGGCGTTGTACGCGAACAGCCGGCCGTTGAGGTTGGTGCACTCGTTGCACGACGTGCAGCGCGCCGAGTCGATGTACGGATCGATCGCGAGGTCGTCGTCGACGGCGACGCGGCGAGTCGCCGGCTGACGCGACGGCCGCGACGGCGACGGCTGCACGTGGTCGCCGGCGATGACGCGATCGCGGCGCCGCTGCGGCGTCGACCGGCCATCGACCGTCGGACGGCGGCGCGACGCGTCGCGCGTCCGATACCGGAGCGGCAGTCGGCGCGGCGCGAGCCGGCGATCGACGACACGCAGATCGACGACCGACTTCGCCGCGCCGCCGCGGAGCAGCACGTCGGCCATCCGACGCGCGATGACCTTCGGCAGCTCGGCGAGCTTCGCCTCGTACTCGGCGCGCACGGCGGCGAGCTTGCTGCTCGTACTCCGCCTGCACATCGCCGACGAGCCGGTCGCGCACGCTCGCCGACGGCTCGAAGCCCGGCGAGCTCGCGGAGCTGCGCCCAGAACTGCTGGCGCTCCTCGGCGAGCCGCACGATCTCGGTCGAGACCGCGAGCCGCGCGAGGTGTTTGTCGCGGTCGACCGTGAGGATGTACGGCGTCTTGCCGTCGCGGTCGTCGGCCGAGAGGTCGAGGTACTCGTGGAACGGCACCGCGTCCTCGTTCCATTTCGACGGATCGAGCGGCGTGAAGTGCTTGCTGAACCGTCCTTCGGTGGCGGCCCAGTCGGCGATCGTGAGCGGCAGCGTCGATGCGCTGCGCGGCGCCCGCGTCGTCGACGTAGTCGATGCCGTACTCCGGCCAGCGTTGATCGACCGACGGGTTGCCGTCGAGCGTGAGCGCGTCGGCGAACAGCGGGCCGGCGTCGGGATCGAACGTGAGGAACGGGAACGCGCGCGACTCGAGCGCGAGCCGCGCCGCGCGCATCGACCAATCGTCGGCGAGGCCGTGCTCGACCGGGCACGGCGTGTAGATGTTGAACACCGCGGGCCGGCGCTTCTGCAGCCCGCGCAGCACGCCGGCGACGAGATGCGACGCCGACGCCTGCGACGACTGGTGGACGTACGCGCCGCGGTGCGCCATCGCGACCAGCGCGAGCTCCTTGCGCACTTCGGTCTTGCCATGCTGCGCCGCGCCGTACGTCGCCATGTCGGAGACCTGGCCCGTGAAGCCGCTCGTGCACGCCTGGCCGCCCGTGTTCGAGTAGACCTGCGTGTCGAGCACGATCACGCGGATCGGCTTCCCCGACGCGAGCAGGCGCGAGAGGTTCTGGAAGCCGATGTCGAGCATCGCGCCGTCGCCGCCCATCGAGACGATCGGCGGACAGAGGCCGAACTCCTCGTCGGTGAAGCTGCGCCAGTCGAGATTCGCGAGCGTCGCTTCGTCGCGCGCCGCGTCGTACGCGCCCGACGCGAGCAGCTCGGCGCGGCGGATCGCGACGAAGTTGTCCGCCATCTTCCGCATGTGCCCCTCGAACAGGCCGATGGCGAGCGACGGCGAATCCTGGAAGAGGTGATTCGCCCAGGGGAACGGATACGGGTTGTACGGATACGTGCTCGCCCCACACCGACGAGCACCCGGTGCTGTTGGCCATGCCCATCGACGCGCGACCCTTGCCGCTCGGCCCTTCGACGTAGCGCCACTTGAGATCGGCGAGGGCACGAGATGTGTTGCGAAGCAGCTCGATCTTGCCGCGCGTCTCGGCGTCGATCGAGACGGGGACGCTGCCGTTCGTCGCCGCGGACGCCGCGTCGAGATCCGCGTGCGGCGCCGACGAGATCGCGCGCCGCGGCGTCGAGCGTCGCGATGAGCTCGTCGAGACGAGCAACCAGCTTCGCGACGCGCGGCCGCATGAGCGCGTGGATCGTCGAGACGATCAGGTGGACGGCGGTCTTCTCGCCGCAGCCCATGCAGGCGCCGTCGCCGCCGATCATCGAGCGATAGCTGTCCTTCTTGAGCAGGAGCGACGACAGCACGCCGATGCCTTCGTCGATGTCGCGGACGTTGACGAAACGATCCGGCGTGTCGGGCAGCTTCTTCCAGAGTTCCCAGTTGCTGGCGCAGCTTGTCGACGACGGGCGGCTCCTGCTTCACCGTGACGAGCGCGCCGTCCGGACACACCGCGACGCAGAGGTTGCAGCCCTTGCACGCCTCGGGATTGATCGTGACCGAGAGCAGCCCGCCGGTGCCCGCCTGCTTCGACTCGTGGACGTCGAAGAACGGTTTCGTCTTCGCGACCGGGAAGTCGGCCAGCGTCGCGCGGAGTCGCGCGTAGTCGGCGTCGAGCTCGGCGCGCTTCTCGCCCTGCCAGCCGAGCTTCGTCGCCACGGCGGCGTACGACGGAATCCAGCGTGTCGATGAACGACGTGAACGGACTCCGCGGCGAGCGCGCGCCGCACTTCCTTCACGAGGTGCTTCGAGACCGGCTTGATCCGGTCGAGCGTGCGGCCGTTCGCCGATGCGGCGATCCCGATCTCGATCAGCTGATCGACGTCGGTGACGAGTCCGGGGATCGCCGAATCGGGGCACTGCGTCCAGCACTGCGCGCACCCGGTGCACTTCGCGGCGATGAACTCCGGCACCTCGAGGCGGACGTCGGTCATGTCGCGCGCGGCGCCGGTGACGGCCGGGATCGCGCTCATCGCGGCGAACGGATCGGCGATGCCGTCGCTTCCCGTCTTGTTGAGGAAGCAGACCTGCTCCCAGAAGCGCCCGCGGTTGCCGACGCCTTCCTCGGCGTTCGGCACGTCGAGATCGTCGGGCATACTCGGGAACGTGCGCGTCGCTCTCCACACGCACCGCCCGCTGCGCGGTGTCCAGCGGCGTCAGCTCGCGATACCCGCGCTCGATGACGCGCAGGTTGTCGGCGACCACGCGCTCGCCGAGCTTGGCGAACTTCTTCGCAGCTGTTCGCGGATGCCGGCGAACAGCTTCGCTTCGTCCAAGCCCGTGCCGTTCCGCGAGCGGCGACACGGCGAAGAACGCGCCCATGAACGCGGCGCCCTGCATCCGATAGCGCAGCTCGACGTCCGACGCCTCGCTGCCGGCGATCGCGAACCCGTCGAGCAGATATACGCGGATCTTCCGTATCGATGATCTCGCGCTGCGCCGACGCCGGCAGCGCAGCCCAGCATCGTCGGGCGTGCGATCGCTCTGCAGCACGAACGCGCCGCCGTCGGCCAGGCCGGCGAGCGGATTCGAGTGACGGAAGACGTTCGGATCCGGCGACAGCACGACGTCGACGTGCTTCAGCTCGCAGTTGAGACGGATCGGCTCGTGCGCGAACGTCGCGTAGAACGTCGTGGGCTGCCCCTTCTTCTCCGAGCCGTACTTCGGATTCGCCTTGATCTCGAGGTGGAGCAGGTCGAACACCGTCGCCGCGAGATTCTTTCCCATCGTGATCGCGCCCCACCCGCCCACGGAGTGGATGCGCACCGCCACCGATCCCGTCGGGAGCAGGTTCACGTTGCCGGCGCTCGGCAGCGACAGCTCGCTCGAGCTTCGGATAGGCGTCGCGCAGCTGCTCCTGCCAGATCTGGAGCTTCGGAAGCCGCGTGGCCGGACGCAGGAAGTCGATGCCGAGGTAGAACTGCCGGCGCTGCGCGCCGTCCGGCAGCATGTTCTCGACCGCGGCGATGATGTCGCCGGGCTGGAGGTCGCGGCTGCCGAGGCCGAAGCAGCCGGAGTAGAACTCCGGCATCTCGGTGGCGAGCACGCGCTCGACGCCGGCATGCGGCAGCGGCGCCGTCTTCGCGGCGCGGCCGTTCTCGAGCGCCTTGCTCATCGCGGCGCGGATCTCGCGCAGCAGCGGCGCGTCCACGGCGAGCGGCTGATCGACGCGCTCGAGCACCACGACGCCGCGCTTGCCGCGAAGCGCGCGCGACACGAGATCCGCCGGGAACGGGCGGAACATCGTGACGTCGAGCACGCCGACGCGCAGCTTCTGCGTCTCGCGCAGATAGTCCGCGACCGCCTCGGCGTTGCGCGACGACGGAGCCCTGGCCCGCGATCACGTACTCCGCGTCGTCGAGCCTGTAGCCCTGCACGCGCGCGTAGCGGCGCCCGGTGAGCTCGGCGAACTCCGCGAACGCGCGATCGGTGAGCGCCGCGACGTGATCGAAGTAGAACGGCCGCTGCGCCGCGACGCCCTGCGCGTAGCTGTCCTGGTTCTGCACGACACCGAGCATCGCCGGGTAGTCGACGTCGAACAGCTCCGGAATCCGGCGGCGCGTCTCGCCGAACACCAGGCGCTGCGCCGGCGTCGGCGACTCGATCTCGTCGGACGGGTCGCCGAGGTACGCCTTGATCAGCTCGCGCTCCGGCAAGCAGCAGCGACTCGATCACGTGGCTCGTCAGGAACCCGTCCTGCGCGCAGATGCCCGGATTGAGCGACAGCTCGGCGATGCGGTGCGCGATCAGGTTGAGATCGGCCGCGCCCTGCACGTCCTTGGCGAAGAGCTGGAAGAAGCCCGGTGTCGTCGACGGCGTGATAGTCGTCGTGGCCCGCGTGCACGTTGAGCGCGTGCTTCGTCATCGCGCGCGCCGCGACGTTGAGCACGTACGTGAGTCGCTTGCCGACCGCGGCGTACAGCGACTCGTGCATGTAGGCGATGCCCTGCCCGCTCGAGAAGTTCGCCGCGCGCAGACCCGATCATGCTCATGCCCGCCGTGACGGCGGCGGCCGCGTGCTCGCCCTCGGGCTCGAAGAACAGCAGGCGCCGGCCGTTCACGTTGCGCTGGCCGTCGGCCACGGCGGCCGCCCAGCCTTCGCCCATCTGCGTCGACGGCGTGATCGGATAGGCGCCGGCGGCTTCGCTCGCCGGCGGTCTCCATCGCGACCACGGCGCTGCTGCCGTCGAGCGCGCGTCGGAGACCCGGGAATTTCGGCTTGGCGGTCGCGGTCGGTGTCGGCGCGAACGTGGGCCAGAGCTTCATGATCGTGCACTCCCGGTGAGTGCCGGCGCGGCGTCGACGGCCGGTCGCGACGCGAATGGCGCGCCCTCGAGCCAGACGATCGCTCCCGTCGGGCAGCGCCGCGATCGCCGACGGGGTCGGCGAGCGCGTTGCTGCTCGTAGTGCACACGGGCCACGCCGCGCTCGATGCGTGATGAGGCCCGGCGCGGCGTCGGCGACGCATTTGCCGCAGGCGGTGCAGGCGACCGCGCATGACGCGAGCGCCTCGTCGCCTTCGATCAGGCTCTTGCACTGCACCAGCAGCTTCTGATCGAGCGGGACGATCTCGAACAGATCCTTCGGGCACGCGTCACGCAGTCGCCGCACGCCGTGCACTGCGCGAGTCGACGACCGGCAGCCCGAAATCGATTCATCGTGATCGCGCCGAACGTGCACGCCGTGGCGCAGTCGCCGAAGCCGAGGCAGCCCCACGCGCAGCCTTTGCCGCCGCCGGCGACCGCCGCCGCCGCGCGCGCAGTTCCTCAAGCCGCGATACTCGGCCTGCTGCATCGCGACGTTGCTGCCGCCGGCGCAGAAGCAGCCGCGCGACGCTTCTTGTTCGCCTGGCCGGCGTCGACGCCGAGGTAGCTGGCGATGAGCGCGGCGCCCTCTTCGTTGATCACGTTGCAGCCGGCCGGCTGCGACCTTGCCGGCGACGGCTTGCTCGGCGAAGCCGCGGCAGCCCGGGAAGCCCGCACGCGCCGCAGTTCGCGCCCGGGCAGCATCGACGGCCACGGCATCGATGCGCGGATCTTCCCACACGCGAAGCTTCCAATACGCGAGCGCGATGAAGATGGCGAACACCAGTCCCACGCCACCGAGGATCTCGACCGAGCGAATGAGCGGCGAGAGCATCGGCGTTTCCTCATTGCACGCCGAGGCCGGACGCGTCGAGGAGCCAGGCGGCGAGGCGATCGGCCGGATCGTCCGGATCCGGCGGGCACGAGCGATTCGACCGGCGCACGCCTCCAGCGACGGACGCTCGGCGAGCGCGTCGAGCTGTCGTAAGCTCCTCGATCTGCTGCCATGCGCTCGAGCCGCCGAGCGGCTTGCGCGGCGACGTCGCCGGCCGGTTCCAGATGCGCAGTCGCTGCCACGCGGCGCGCCCGCCGTTTGGATCGTGGACGAAGCACGCGGCCGGTCGGCGGCACGAGCGCCATGACCGCCGGCCCGTCGAATCTCGCGAAGACGTCGAGCGCCGGTCGCGTCGGCGGTCTGAAGCACGAACGTGCCCGGCGTGACGAGCCGCACGAGCGGCGCCGGCGCGCACGGTCCGTCGACGACGAGGACGATGTGCACCGCGCCGTCGAGGAAGTCGGCGAGCCCGCCGGCGTGCAGGTCGGCGCCATCGACGCGAACGACGAGCGGCGGCGCAGCCCGACGCTCGCTCCTGCCCCACTGCTCGAATTCCAGCGTTTCGATCGAGGTCAGCGTGCCGCTCGCTTTCGAAGCGTCCGGCGCGGACCAGCTCGACCGTCGCCGCAGCGCCGAACGCGCGTCCGAGTTGGGCGAAGCGCACGCGGCGACAGCCGACCGAAGGTCGCCTCCGCGCGGCACGTCGACGACGAACGCGCCGTCGTCGCCGGCGGCAAGCGCCCGAAGCACGTTCGCGGCCGCATTCGACGCGAATGCGTCGCGAGTAGTCGAGCGCGGCGTTCGGTGCGTCAGGGCGGCGAAGCGCGCCGCGTCGATCCGGGCGCCGCCGAATCGTCCCAGCTCGAGCGCTGCGCGCTCCGCGCCGCCCCCCGCGGCGAGGATCGCCTTCGCGTGCTCGTGAGCCGCGATGACGGCGGAGCGATACGCTGCTCGTTGGCGCGCGGTGGCCTCCAGCGCGATTCGAAGCCGATCCTCGGGCGGCGACAGCTTCTCAGACGGCATACTTGTCGAGCTCCCGCTCGAGGAGCGCGATGCGCTCGGTGGCCGAGACTTTGTGCGACGCGGCGGATGTCGTCGTAGCGCGGCCGCGTCTCGTCGCGGAAGAACACGCCGAGCCGGATGCGATCGACGTCGTCGGCGAGCGGCCCGGCCGCGCTCAGGTCCGACGGGTTGTGCGCGACGCGGGCGCGATAGATGGCGTCGAGCTCGGGCACCAGCACACCGTCGTCGTGCACGAGCAGCTCGACGAGGCTCGGGTCCTTCACCGCACGCTCGATAGATCGACTGCGTGTACATCGGGCAGCGTTGGAGGATTCGAACGAACGCCAGGCCTTTGTGCTCGTAGGCGGCGCGCAGCGTCGCGTAGAGATGCGCCGGAATCCACTCGGCCGTCTGCGCGACGAACGACACGTTCGTCGTGCCGAGCATCGTCGAAAGCGGATTGAGCGGCGGCAGGAAGCTGCCCGTCCGGTTGCGTGTTGGTCTTGAACCCCCGCGGCGTCGTCGGCGACGTCTGCTTCTTGGTGAGGCCGTAGATGCTGTTGTCGAGCAGCATCGCGACCATGTGCGTGTTGTAGCGAATCGCGTGGACCCAGTGCGCGGCGCCGATCGAGCAACAGTCGCCGTCGCCCATCACGACGAACACGGTGAGGTCGGGCCGATGAAGCTTGATGCCCGTCGCGACGGGAAGCGCTCGTCCGTGAATGCCGTGGAATCCGTAGGTCTTGAGATAGTGCGGGAACCGGCTCGAGCAGCCGATGCCCGACACGAATACGGTCTGCTCGGGCTTGAGCTGTTCGGCGACGAGCAGGCGCTCGACCGCCGTGAGCACCGAGTGGTCGCCGCAGCCGGGACACCAGCGCGCAACCGGGCCCTCGTAGTCTCCGAGCTCGTATTCGCGTTCGTCGGCGCCCAGCGGTCCGCAGCCGACGACGGTGCATGAGAATTCGCTCATGGCGTGGCCTCCAGTGACGGCTCGGGTAGCGCGCGACGGATCGCGCCGAGGATTGCTCCGGGGCGAAGCGGCTCACCCGGCACGCGCGTCCAGCAATCGACGTCGACCAGCGTCTCGGCCCGGAGCAGCCAGGCCAGCTGGCCGCGCCGCCGGTTTTCCGTCGGTGATGAACGGATCCTCGGGATCGTCGCTGTAGTTGATCTCCACCGTCATCACTTTCTTGAAGCGGCGGAAGATGTCCGCCAACCCCGGCTCGAGTGGCGACAGGAAGCCGAGGTGGAGTGACGACACCGACAGGCCGCCGGCGCGTGCGCGCTCGATGGCTTCCTCGATGGCGCCCTTGGTGCTTCCCCACCCGACGACGAGCAGGTCACCGCCCTCGGCGTCGCCGTTGACCTTGGGCGGCGTCATCATTTGCCGGAGCACGGCGAGTTTGCGGCTCCGCATCGCCGTCGCCGCGCTGATGGACGCCGGATCCGTACGCGACTTTGCTGTTCTCGTCGTGGGACAGGCCGGTGACGGTGTACATCCCGCCCGCTTGCCCGGGAATGATTCGCTTCGAGATTCCGAGTTGCGGGTCCCAGGCGTACGGGCGACTGCCGGGCGCGACCGGCGTGAGGTCCGGCTCGGCTCCTTGCCATTCGGCACGGAGCTCAGGACGCGGGAAGGGTTGCACGCCGGTCGCGAGATTGGCGTCGCTCAAGACGATGACGACGGTGCGGAATGCCTCGGCGAGCCGCCGCGCGGTGATCACCGAGTGGAAACACTCTTCGATGGTCGCCGGCGCGATGACAATGCGTGGCGCGTCGCCCGGCTGCGCGAACAGCGCAGCGAGGAGATCCGATTGCTCGACCTTGGTCGGCAGTCCGGTGCTCGGCCCGCCGCGCTGCACGTCGATCACGACGAGCGGCGTCTCCGTCATGATCGCCAGACCGATGAACTCCGTCTTGAGCGCGAGGCCCGGGCCCGACGTGACGGTGAACGCGACCTTCCCCGCGTACGACGCGCCGATTGCCACGCCCGCGGCGGCGATTTCGTCTTCCGCCTGGTGCAGAATGCCGCCGAATTTCTCGAACACCTCGGCCAGGAAGTGCGAGACGGACGTGGCCGGCGTGATCGGATACATCGCGCACAGCTCCATGCCGGACGCGAGAGCGCCGAGCGCGAGCGCCTCGTTGCCGTTCATGACGACGAGCGCGCGATCGGGCGCGGCAGGCGCGACGTCGATGCGAAAATCGAGATTCGATTCGGCCCACGTGTAGCCGAGGTGCAGCAGGGCGGCGTTCCGCTCGTAGACCTCTTCGGACTTCTTGCGGAAGGCGTACGCGATCTGCTCTTCGATCCGCGTCAGGTCGCGCGAGTAGATGTATGCGAGCAACCCGAGCGCGAACATGTTCTTGCCCTTGCGCGGGTTGTCGTCGATGGTGAGGCACTGCTCTTCCATCGGTACCGGGATGATCCGATAGCTCGCGGTCGCGAGCTCGTCCATCGCTTTGTTCCACGCGGCCTGGATGTCCGGGTTCGCGTGCGACGCCCACAGATCCTCGACGAGCACGATCGCGTTCGGCGCGAGCACGCCAAGGCGGTGGCGTGAGAGCAGGACCTGCTCATTGAAGGCGACGAGGAGATCGACGGCGTCGCCCCAGTTGGTGATCGCGCGCGAACCGATGCGAACACGATTCCCGCTCGCTCCTTCAGGCGTCCGCGGCGGCGGCTGAATCTCCGCGGGGATGATCTCGACGGTCCAGACGCCGTTCCCCATCTTCGCGGACACGGCGCCGAAGATCTGTCCGCACTTCTGCGCGCCTTCGCCGGAATCGGAGACGATTTCTAGCGTATGCTCCGGCAGCGAACGAACGCTGCATGATGCCGCGTTCGACGCCTCGGGCCACGCTGTGGTCGGCAAAGCCATGGCAGGTCGCTCCGCACGAATGCGATTGTCGGGAGGTTAGCCTTACACACCTCGCCTGACTGTCGGGCGGGAACCTCGTCGCTGTCGGGGAAACCCTCTTAGGGTCAGGGATCCCGAACCGCCACCAGCGCGATGAGCATGCCGGCCGACGGGTGTTTCCTGATCGCCAGCGGGGTCGAGATCGATGCGGCTAGCCTGCTGTCTCGCGAATTCGCGTGCTTCAGTCGACTATCTCGGCCGGGCACGCCGCGTTCGCACCCGCAGCACATTTCCCACGACGACATCACCCGTCGTCGTAATGCGAGGAGCGACCGACGAAGCGCCTCGCTCCAGGCTCACGTCTTCAATAGCCGACACACGCATCGTCTCGAGGATCGAAAGGTCCGTGAGCGGCCCTCCGTCGATGGATACCGCCAGCGGCGCCGAGCCACGCGCGTTGAAGAATTCCGGACGTACGCGACGCAGCGCCGCGAGCACCATGTCACTTTGTCCCTCGCGCGAAAGATCCATCGCGGACACCGTTTGACCGGTGGATGATCGGGACCAGATCTGATCCGACGGCCGGAATGCGTTCGTCGCACAGCCCGACGCCGATCCGACGACGGCAAACAAGATGGCCACCCGTCCCGCATACGTTCGACGACTCGCAGTCGAGGCGCGGCGATACGGATGGCGCGCTTCCCACTTGACGATTTGTCTGGACATCGATCGCTCCTCGACTTGTGTCGGTTTTGGCAGCTCGGACCGACGCCGTCGGTTGGGCTGCACGCGGGCCCAAACACACACACGCGATCTCGCTTCACGACCCGACATTCTTCGGGCGTTACCGGTCGCGGCGGGAAGTCGTGCTCGGGGCGTATGGCGGCCAGCTCGCCTCGTTCGAGCGGGTCTTCTCCCCGCGCGGCACCGACGGGCTTCCGGTCCCCATGTTCGATCGCACGACAGGCCGGTGGACTCGGCGGTGATCGCGTATTGGAGGGAGCACTACGACGTGGCCGAACACCTCCGTCGCCACTGGCCGGAGCTCAGGCGTGATCTCGACGGAAAAATCCACCTGACGGTGGGCACGAACGACACCTTCTATCTCGACGGTGCGGCGCACCGGTTGGAAGCGACGATGAAGGCGCTGGGGACTACTGGTTTAGGGACTAGACGGAAGCTTTCCCGCGCACTTCGCGACGAGCTTCGTCTGATCCTTCATGCCGTCGTCCGTCGGGCTCGTGTTGTCCTCGTGCGCACCCGCCGTCGCCGGAACAACTCTGAGCATCGTGTGGCCGTCGTCCCCGCGGTACACGCTCACGGTTTGCTGATCGTAGTCGGTGTCGGTGCCGAGGACGTGGCGTCGCAGCCGTCTCGCGCGAACGAACCCTGAGGAGCGATCCGCCGCGGTGATCGTGTACTGCATGTCATTGAGCGACCGGAGCGCGCACTCGTAGGTCTGATCGACCGATGTCGTCGTGTCCACCGGAAGCACGACGGGCGGATTGATGATGCAGGCGACGCACGCGACCAGCGGCGTCAGAAACGACAAACGGCGCATGACGATTCTGTGGTTGCAGGGGAGGTCATTGCGCCCAGCGTCGAACGCCTTCCGATGACTACCTGTCGGCCAGCCGCGGTGTTCCCGCTTGTGGGGGGAGACTCGAAGGAAACCGGACGCGCGGCTCCGTCATCGTGGCGCACCGCCGTCCACAGCGACCAGAAGACGGGCGAACCGGGGGTCGGACCAGATCGTCTCGAACGACGGGTCGGTGTGCACGTATGGGTCGAGCGCCTTGTTGTGTGCGAATGCTTGTTGGAGGAGATCGATGGCCTCGTCGCCGTGGCCGCGCAACGCGGCGACGCGCGCGCGCTCGGCGAGCAACTCCGCCAACAGGCCGCCGGACGCGCGATCGATCGCAACGCGCAGCCGGCGGTCAAGCCGCGTGAGCGTCGCCGTATCGCCACTGTGTGCAGCGGCGAGCGCCTCGTAGCGAACCCACCGCGATGAATCGGCGGTCGAGGCGAGCAGCGTCGCCACTCGCGACCGGAGCTCCGGCCAGGCCCGAACCGAGGCCAGCATCCAGCACAATCCGGCCACCGACGGCTCTTCCGCCCCGCGCTCCCCCGTTGGCAACGAGGCATACCACCGCAGCGCGCGGTCGCGGATATGCGGGACCCCGTCGCCGTGTCCGTGTGCCGCGGCCTCGCTCGACGCCACGCCCCATCACCGACGCGGCGTCATATTCGCCGATGGCGGGCAGCCGCAGCGCCTCGTCCAACAGGGAATCGAGCTGGCCCGGCGTGCCCGCACGCACCAGGTAACGAGCGTCGGCATCCGCGATTCCCATGTTGTGCGGCCAGGCGCGGGCGCCGGCGGCCACGTCCTTCCGCGCCGCGCTTACGTCAGTCACCAAGCTCGATTCGCGCACGGGCATCGTCATCTGGCGTCTGGGTGGAACGCACAACCAATTCAGCTTTCAGAATGACGCCCGCTCGGGCTTTGCCGGGCAACACGACGTGCAAGTGCTTCCCAATGGACACTTGGTTCTGCTGGACGACCAACTGCACATCGTTCCCGGGCCGGCGCGCGCTGTCGAGTACGCACTCGATCCGTCGGGGCAAAACGGCCACGCTCGCGTGGCAATACTAGCCCAATCCGCCGATCATCAGTCCGATCATGGGCTCGGTGCAGCGCCTCACGCGATCGGATGCGACGCTGATCGGATTCGGAGCGGCCGGCCGCGTAGTCGAAGTGGCTCGAGATGGGAGCGTCAGTTGGGCCGCGACGCTTTCCTCGACTAGTGGCGCGCCCGGCGTTCTACCGCGCCATCCGCCTGGTTTCGCTCTACAGCTACGCGGCGCCCTGATCGCCCTCGAGCGCGAGCGGACAAGAGAGAAGAACTCTGAAATAGGCATGAGCGAACTCTGAGCGCGGCTTGAGCGGCGCGCGACTACGATACCACGCCGAGCGCGGGTGACGCCGACGCCGCCCTTCGTCGATAGATCCATCGATCGACGAGTCGCATCACCGAGCGCCGGGCGGGGGACCGACTGAATTGGCGGTCGTGGAGCCGCGCGTACACGCCGCCGGCCTCGAGAAGCGTCGCATTCTTGCGCATGTTTGTCCCGCATCATAGCCTCCGGCGACCTCCTCAAGGCCGTCGGCATCGTGATCCTTCGCCAAGACGTGCGCTTTGCCCTCCGCGGCTTTCGGCGAACGCCGGGCTTCTTCGCCACGGCCTCGCTCATTCTCATGCTTGGCATCGGCATGTCCGTCGCCATGTTCACCGTGTTTCGCACGGTGCTCGATTCGCCGCCTGCCCGTCGTCGATCAGGATCACATTGCCGTGATGTGGACCTATCGCGACGATCCCAAGGTCGAAGTCACCGTCGGCCCGAAACCGCTTGCCGTGTTCCGTCGCGAAGGCAAGACGATCCGGGATGTCGCCGCCGTCGCGCATTGGCCCGCGATCGGCGCGCCGCTGCTCGATGGCGAGCGCACCGTCACGCTGAACCGCGCCATGGCGACCGGCAACTTCTTCGACGTCCTCGGCGTGCGTCCGGTGCTCGGGCGACTCTTCCACTCGAGCGACGACGACGCAAGCGAGCAATTTGATATCACGGGAAGAACTGCCTCGAAGGCGCTCGTCCTCAGCTACGAGGCATGGCAGGCGCATTTCGGCGGCGACTCGGCAGTCATCGGACGCCGCCTCGTCGAGCCGCTGCTCGGCTGGGAGTATCGTGTCATTGGCGTCGCGCCACCGGGCTTCAGCTTTCCGTCCGGCGCCGAGTATTGGTACCCGATGTGGCAAGGCTGGGGCAGCGGCGTGGCGTCCATCGCGGTCGCGCGGCTTGCCCCAGGCGCTACGCTCGCCGCTGCGAGCCACGAGTACGTAGGCATCGAGAACCGCGAGGTGCCGAACGCCCACTTTCGCGGTGCGCACGCGGCCACGTTCACCGACGCCGTCCTCGGCGACGTTCGACCCGTCCTTGCCACGCTCACCGCCGCGGTTGGACTGCTGCTCCTCATCGCCTGTCTCAACGTCGGCAACTTGCTGCTGCTGCGCGCCTCGGGTCGCGCCCGCGAGATCGCGGTGCGGCGGGCGCTCGGCGCGAGCTATGGCGACATCGTCCGCCAATTGATGGTCGAAGCTGCCGCGCTCGCGATCACCGGCGGCGTACTCGGGTTCGCGCTGGCCGTGGGGTTGCTTCGGGCGCTCGTCCTTGTCGCGCCCCCGCATCTTCCGCGTCTCGACGACGTGCAATTGAGCGGCGCACCGCTGTTCGCCGCGATCGGCATATCGGCCGCCGCGGTCGTGCTGTTCGGTATCACTCCTGCCCTGCTCTCCGCGCGGACCAATCTCGCGACACCGCTTCGGTTCGACGCCCGATCGGGAAGCGAAACGCGACGGCGCCGGGCCGCGCGGCAGGTGCTCGTCGCGTCGCAGATCGCGCTCGCGATGATCATGCTCGGCGGCGCGGCGCTGCTTGCGCGAAGCCTCGCCCGTTTGCAGAACCAGGATGCCGGCTACGTCAGCGACCATCTGTCGATTCTGTCGTACTCATGGAACGCACGCGAATACGAAGCCGATCGAAAGAGGATCGAGTTGTCGGATCGGCTTCTCGCCGGCATCGAGGCGATTCCCGGGGTGACCGCGGCGACACCGATCTACACGCCGCCGCTGATCGGTCTCGACATCGTGCAGCAGCGCATCGACCTCGAGGGACAGACGAAAGACGAGGCCGAGAAGAACCCCGCTCTACCGCTCGAGATCGGTGGACCGGACTTCTTCAAGACCTACGGCATTCGCATTCTCGAGGGTCGGGCGTTCACGGACAATGACCGCGAGTCGGGGCCGTATGTCGCCATCGTGAGCGAAGCTGTCGCCCGCCGATTCTGGCCGGGCCAGGACGCGATCGGCAAACGCATTCGCATGCCGGCCGACTCAGCGAGCACACCGGGCGGGAATGCATGGCGTACCGTTGTCGGGGTCGCGCGCGATACGCATTTGCGCTCGGTGCGCGACGTCGCGCCGATCATCTATTTCCCGACGCGTCAGGCGTGGTGGCAGGGGGGCTTTGCCGTTCGGAGCAGCGTCGACATTCATGCGCTCGAGCCGGCGCTCAAGGCCGCGGGCATCGCTGCCGATCCGCGCACCGTGCTGTGGAAGACTCGTACGATGGATCAAATGCTCGACGAGCCGCTGGCGCAGCCGCGGTTGAGCGCGACGCTCATGTCGGGGTTTGGGTTGGTCGCGTTGCTGCTAGCGGCGATCGGTCTCTATGGTGTGATGACGTCGCTCGTGCGGGATCAGATGCGCGAGATCGGGATTCGCGTCGCGCTTGGAGCGTCGCCCGGTCGCGTGCGTCGTGAGGTGCTCCGTCGCGCGGCGATAGTGACCGGGACTGGTGCGGCCATCGGCCTCATTGGTGCACTCGCCGTGTCGCGCCTCTTCGCGAGCCTGCTTTTCCAAGTCGCACCGACCGACGCCGTCTCGCTTGGCGGCTCCTGTCTCGTCCTCCTCGCCGTCGGCGCGCTCGCGGCGTACTTGCCCGCGCGTCGCGCGACGAAGATCGATCCGGTGCAGGCGCTGCGCGCGGACTAGGCGCTCGACCGTTTGCAGGAACTGGGTGAGAATCTGGAGGACGGTGGGCGGAGTGCGGAGACCTGGGACGAGGGCGAGGGGTCGAGTAATGAGATGCGTCGACCTGGTGCCGAGAGGGCTCTAGGAAGCGAAGTCTCATTGCGACACGTTAGTTGGCGCCGCTCAGGCCGTGCTCAGGGTTCGCTCATACTTATTTCAGAGTTCTTCTGTTGTTTCCGCTCGGTCCCCGCGGCGATCACGGCGCAGCGTAACTGTATAGCGAAACCAGGCGGATGGCGCGGTAGAATGGCATGGGCGCGCCATCACTCGAGGCAAGCGTCGCGGCCCAACTGACGCTCCCATCTCGAGCCACTTCGACTATTCGGCCAGCCGCTCCGAATCCGATCAGCGTCGCATCCGATCGCGCGAGGCGCTGCACCGAGCCCATGATCGGACTGATGATCGGCGGATTGGGCTGGTACTGCCACACGAGCGTGGCCGTTTTGCCCAACGGATCGAGTGCGTACTCGACGGCGCGCGCCGGCCCGGGAACGATGTGCAGTTGGTCGTCCATCAGAAGCAGGTGTCCATTGGGAAGCACTTGCACGTCGTGTTGCCCGGCAAAACCGGAGCGGGCGTCGTTCTGAAAGCTGAATTGGTTGTGCATTCCACCGAGACGCCACATGACCGTGCCCGTGCGCGCATCGAGCTTGGTGACTTCGCTCATCGCCTGAAACGAGATGACGTAATTGCCGTCGACATCGATGGCGAGCGAGCTGGGATGATCCAGATCCGCGTGCTGCGCGGCGGGCAACGCCCAGTCGCTCGGCGTAAAGAGATCCCCAGCGCTCCAGTGGAATTGCACGCATGCCCGTTGGCGTCCGCCGCTCGACGAAGTGGACCGCCAGAGGGAAACTGGCGCCCCCGCCGAAGGGTCGGAGGTCGAAGGAGCGAACGTCGTAGCCGAGCAGGTGAGCCGCGACGACGGCGGTGTCGTCGAACGTGAGCAACATCTCGTGTGGGTCCGTATAGGATCCGCTGCTTACGGAATACGTGCGGATCGTCTCACCGGTCGGGGCGAGCTCGAGGAATTGGCCGGCGGCCGGCTGCCAACCGTAGGAGCGACCGGCGTACACCGATATGTGCCCGTTTCGCAATTGCTTCGCCTCGATCGGCCACGTCCCCGGAAAAGGGTGATACCACCGAATGTCGCCCGCGCTATCGAAGGCGACGAGAAAGCCGACGGCGGCACGCGAGCTGTCGGACAGGAGCGGGGCGATCAACGTGAGACCTGACGACGCGGCTCGATCGGAGCGCAATCGCAGCGACCGGATCGGCAGCGGCAACTCACCCGTCGTCAAGCTGACCGTTTCGGACACGACCGCCGCGGCGTCGCCACGCGCCTCGATCGCCATTGCGTACCGGTGCGATGCGAGCAACCCAAGGACCACGACACGCGACGGCCCGCTCTTCGTCTCGACGAATGGAGTGGCTCCGGTGTCGCCATTGCCGTCGTCCCACACCGCACGTGCCGAGTCGGCGTTCCGCGCCGTGAAGCGAAGCTCCGCCGACAGGACGTTGTTCAACTCTGCTTCGGCGGTCACGTTGCCTATGCTCGGCGCCGCGGGCGCAGCGACAACGTCGCCACATCCCGTTCCGACGCCGACGAGCACCGCGACGAGCGTCGTCCGGAGCCGGCCGGCAAGCTCACCAGGTTGTGTGGACATCCTATGGTGCCGCAACCGGCCGCGGTGTCGTGGTCGAGACGACCGTCCCGTTCCCAAGTTGTCCGGCACCATTCCAGCCCCAACAGTAGGCGATCTTTCCGGCGGCGCCGATCACGCACCAATGTTCGTATCCGCTGACGAGGCCGATGGGATCGCCGATGCCGGGCACCACGGTCAGCGTCGAAGGCGGCGCGGTCGAGTCGGTGTAGGACCAACAGGAAATGGTCTGCGCCGTCGTGATGCCGCAGACGCTTCGGGCCCCGGCGGCCAGGCTCACGAAACGCCCCTCGGGAGGAATCGTGCTGCGACTGAAGCCCCAGCAGTACGCCTCTCCGGTGCCGAGGAGCCCGCAGGTTCCCGTGCTCGCCGTGAGCGCCACGAACGCGCCAGGTGCGTTCGGGAGTGGGAGGGGTGTTCTGCTGCAACTGACGTCGATGGGGGGATCGTAGTATCCGCCAGGGACCTGGCAGATCTCTCCCGTGGGTCCGCCGAGCTGACCGCCATCGTCCGCGCCCCAGCAGTACGTCGTCCCGGAAGTAGCGGTCGCGCACGCATGGCGAAAGCCCGCGGCCAACGTCGTCATGCGCTGGGGCGTCGCGACAGCCGTCGGGACTGAACGGTTGTCAGTTGAGGAAATTCCGAGTTGCCCCACGCTATTGTCGCCCCAACAGTATGTCTGCTGATCGGTCGTGAGGCCGCATGTGAAGGCGTATCCGACGACCAGGGTCGCGAACGAGAGGCCGCCGGCGACGGCGCCCGGAGGCTCCGTCTCGCTCGAGTGCCCGAGCCCGAGCTGACCGGACCAATTCCTGCCCCAGCAATACGCCGCCCCGGAGTTCGTCAGACCACACGCATGGTCATAGCCCGCGGCAAGTGTCACCAGGGGCGGAGCACTCCCCGACGAGTCCCGGCGTTAGCACAGGCGGGGAGACCCCGAACGACACGCCCCAACAGTACGTGCCGGTGCTCGCGATGGCGCAACTCGAAGTCCCACCGGCGGCCAGAGAGGAGACGGCAAACGGCGCGTAGATCCGCGCTCGGAATACCACCGGCGTGGCTGGTACGTCGGCGGCCGCAGCAGTCAGCGTGTAAACGCCAATCGCGGAGCCCAGTTTCCACCCGCCCGCGACCGCATGACCGTTGGAATCGCTCACCGCCGTCGCGTGCTCAATGATCGACGCCGCGGCGCCGGCAACGGTGAACGTCACGCTGATGCCGGAGACCCCATTGCCATACATGTCCACCGCGCGAGCGGACGGCTGCAACGACACGGTTTCGTCGGCCGCGCCCACCTGATCGAGATCGATGTCCGGCACGAGGTTCGTCGCGGACCCCGCGTGCACGTCGGCGACGAATACTATGTTTGGAAGACCGTCGGCACTTACCGTCATGCGGTCGACACCCACGAGAGACCTCGCGTACCAGTCGACGGTCGCCTTCCCGTCGGCGCCCGTCTTCACGACGGCCGGGGAAGCCGCCGAATCGAAGAAGGTGACCCGAATGCCGGCGACCGGGTGTCCCTCCGCATCACGAACAACGACGGCAGGTGCTGGCAGTATCGCGTGGCCCGCTACAGCGTCCCGACTGGTCGCCGAAATTGCGCTCATGGTGACGGCTCGAGGGCCGACCGGGTTCTCACAGCCGACGGCCGTCATGAGACAACAGACGCCAATCGCACGCCCGTAAGCCCGAGCGCGGTCCATTCCAAGTAAGAAAATCATGATGGCCTCTTGTCGACTGGCGTTGACCACGTCGCCCGAATGTCGCTCTTGGTACTCATCGCCGGCCTCTGAGATCGATCAGAGTTCGATCAGAGTCGCTCGCCGGTCTCCCTTTCTTGCCGCCCACGGGTGCGTACCCTAGCTTCGGTAGGTGACGACCATTTCCGGCGTGACCGCCGCGTCGCGACGATTCCGGCTTTACACTTTCGGAACGCTCAGGCTCGTCGAGTCGAGAGACGAAACCCTGCTCGGCGATCACGGCCATCACCGTCGCCGGCTGGCGCTGCTGGCGGTGCTCGCCGCATCGGGCGAGGGCGGCCGAAGCCGCGACCGGCTTCAGGGCCTCTTTTGGCCCGAATCTTCACAGGCGCGCGCGAGGCATTCCCTCGAGCAATTGCTGTATGCGCTGCGCTCATCGCTCGACGACGATCTTCACGGGCGGCAATCCGGTCCAGTTGAACGGTGCGCTGATCGGCAGCGACGTCGGTGATTTCTCGGATGCGCTGGCGCGTCGTGAACTAGAAAGCGCGATCGCGCTTTACCGCGGGCCGTTCCTGGACGGATTCTATTTGAACGGCGCCCCGGAATTCGAGCAATGGATGGACGCCGAGCGGGGCCGCGCCGAACGTGCTTACACCGACGCGCTCGAGCGCCTCGCCAAGAGTTTTGAAGATGCGAACGATCCATCAGCGGCCGCGCCGTTACTGCAAAAACTGATCGACATCGATCCGGTCAGCAGCAAGCACGCAATCGGCTTGATCCGCGCGCTCATGAATGCCGGAGATCACGCGGCGGCGCTGCGGTACGCCGAGCGCTACGAAGCGATCGTGGCGCGCGAGCTCGGGACCAGTGTTGGCCCGGCGGTCAGCGAGTTGGTCGCCGAGGTGCGGGCCCAAATGAAGACGGAATCCGTCGTCGTTCGTGGCGTGGCGTCGCCTGTAGTGGTCCGGCCCGACAGCGAAGCCTCGATGCCCGTGGCGCGCGCCGCCGAGACGCCGAAACCGAGCGATGAGGCCACGTACGCGGGCGAGCCCCAGTCATCTCGGCCCGCCGTTGTCCGCCGCGCCGTTCTATGGTATGGCGTCGCCGCGGTCCTGGTGGTAGCGCTCGTTGGTGTAGCCGCGCAATGGCGACCGCGGGCCGCGGGATCGAGGCCGGTTCTGGCCTATCCGTCTACGACAGCTCCGTCGATTGCCGTACTGCCGCTCGCCAATCACAGCCCCGATCCCCGCGACGCCACGCTGGCCGACGGCATGACCGATGAGCTCATCGGGCGGCTGTCGCGGGTCGCGGGTCTGCGCGTCATCGCGAGCTGGTCGGTATTCGCCCTCCAGAATCGACACATGGACGTGCGCCAGATCGCAGACACGCTGGGCGTCGCCTACGTCCTCGAAGGCGATTTTCAAAAGAGTGGATCACGACTGCGCGTTCAGCTGCGACTCCTCGATGGGCGCGACGGATCGACGCGCTGGTCGTCCGAGACGTACGATCGAGAATTCCAGGATGTGTTCGCGGTGGAGGACGACATCGGTGGAGCGGTTGTCCGCGAGCTAGGCCTACGCCTGCGATCCGCCTCGGGTTCACCGCTGCACCGGGAGCCGATGAAGAACCTTGCGGCGTACGAACTCTATCGCCATGGCAACGATCGCGTCCTCATCCGCACCGACAGCGGTCTGCGTACCGGGATGGAGCTGTTCCGGCAAGCCCTCGCGCTGGATTCGACCTACGCCGCGGCCTGGGCCGGGTTGGGTCGCATGTACCGTCTATGGGGCCTTAAGATGACCCTTGCCGCCGATCGTACGCGATACTTTGCGCTCGCCGAGGACGCGGTTCAGAAGGCAATCACATTGGACGACTCGCTCGCCGAAGCGCACGAGACGCTCGGCTCGTTTCGGCTGAGCAATGGCGATGTCCAATCGGGCGAGG
>CAWJXW010000005.1:0-429813 GCA_963846925.1 uncultured Gemmatimonadaceae bacterium
CAAGGGCACCTTGAAGCTGAGCGTCTACAGCTACGACTTCATCCCGCTCGGCGGTGGAACCCCGATCCACAAGGATGTCGTCTCGAGTTCGAGGAATATCCCGAGGACAAGACCGAGAAAGACCTGGAGCAGCACGTCGCCCCGGCCATCCGTCGCCACATGCTGGACTTCGCTCGCCGCGATCGAGTCGCGCGGCAAGCCGGTGGCCGACATCGAGGAGGGCCACATTTCGACTGCGAGCTGCATCCTCGCGAACCTCGCGCTGCAGCTTGGCCGAACGCTCACCTGGGACGCCGCGAAAGGGCGAGTCCGCGATGACGAAGAAGCCAACCGGCTCTTGCGCAGACCCTATCGTCGGCCATGGATTCCCGCTGAGGTCGAGACGGCCTGAGCCCGGTTTAACGCATCGCTTCGACCATCGCGAAGTCGTCTTGCCGCAGCCTCCACACCCGGCGGGTTCTGATCCCGGCCCTCTTCTCGAGCCGACCATGAAGCTGAAGCGCTACGCGGGAAATCCCATCCTCGCCCTCATCCGGATCATTTCTGGGAGGATCTGGCCGTCTTCAACCCAGCCGCCTGGTACGATGCGGAAGCGAAGCAGGTGTTGCTGCTTTGCCGGGCGGCCGAATCGCATCCGGAGCTGGACTCTGGCGAAAAATTTACCTCGGATTTACCCTACAAACAGCCCGAAAGCACGAAGAGTAGCGGGCAGAGGGAGCTTCAGGCACAGGCATGTGAAAACATGCTGCGGACACGTTCCGCGATATCAAAGAATCCCGGCGCAAGGGAAGTCATTCCCTCGACTTCGGTCGGTTGAATATTCGTTACGAAGGAAAGCCCCTCGCCTTGAACTCTGATGGCTGTTCGGGACTGATCGGTCAGTTGTTCAGGGCGACGACCCTCGGTTCTCGTCTTCGGTTCATTATATCCGTATCATAGGACAAAATATACCCATTTATGGAGACTATAGCAACTTACCCCCTCCATTTATGACTGCTTTTCCTCCCTTTTCGCCAGTGTCCAGATCCGGAATACAAGTGTTACTTCGAGCCGGCAACCAACCGCGATGGCTATCACCTCGAACGCACCTCCCCTCAGCCGATACTCGGTCCCAGCGTCGAAGGATTCGACCGCGCGACCATTCAGGATCCCCGGATTATCAAGGTCGGTGAGTGGTCTTACGTCACTTACGCCTGCCGCCACTTTCCGAATGGCATTAACATAAGGTCTCAAGTCCCACGTAGGAAACCGGTTGCGACGAGTTGAGCACAAAAGGAGGGTTCTCCTTTGTACAGGTAGTAGGAACATACCAACTGGATGGATCATGCCACCTTGGGAGGACCCTCCAATGCGATTGCATCAGCGCTTGGTTAGCATCTTCGGCGGCATCCGAAAAGCAGTGGCCACCCACCTCGACGAACAGGCCATCAACGCCGCCTGTCGCGAGGAGAAATACACCTGGCGGGAGCGACTGTTCAATCCCACCAATACAGTCCATCTGTTCATCCTCCAGATCCTCAACCGCAACACTGCCCTGAATGACCTACCCCGCAAGAGCCACGAATCCTTCACCGGTTCGGCCTTCTGCAAGGCGCGACAGCGACTTCCCCTGCGGGTCTTCCAACGCTTGCTCCGCAGCTTGGCCGAAACGCTCTTGCCCCATCCCGGCGGGGAGCGGATCGACAAGGAGGGCCGCTGGCATGGCCACCGAACCTTCATCATGGACGGCTCGAGTTGCTCCATGCCCGATACCCCCGAGTTGCAACGGCACTTCGGTCAGCCAGGCAACCAGCGTCCGGGCTGCGGTTTCCCAGTGGCCCACCTGCTGGTCCTCTTTCACGCCGGCACGGGCTTGCTGCGCGAGATCCTGACCTCCCCGCTCCGGACCCACGACATGTCCCAGGTCGTGCAACTGCATCCTGCGCTTCAGCCCGGCGACATCGGCTTGGGGGACCGGGGGTTCTGCTCGTACGCCCACTTGGCCCTGCTGAGCCTCAGGGGGGTCTTCGGTGTCTTCCGCATCCATCAACAGATGAAGGTCGACTTCCAGCTCGTTGAGCCCTCCGACAGCGACGCGGCCGCTACCCGCAGCGGGCGGCTGCCCCGTTGGCTGCACCGCTTGGGGGCGATGGACCACCTGGTGGAGTGGATCAAGCCCAAGAAGGCCCCCAAGTGGATGACCGCGTCCCAGTACGCGACGTTACCGGAGCGGCAGGTGGTGCGCGAGCTGCGGTACCCCGTGGGACAGCCCGGGTTTCGGATCCGTGAAGTGACACTGGTCACGACGTTGCTGGACCCGGAGTTGTATCCGCTGGAGGCGTTGGCGGAACTGTACCGGCAGCGGTGGCAGGCGGAGATGTCCCACCCAGACTACCCCTCAAGCGATAGCCTGTATCGCGGAAGCCGGGCCGCCTAGAATCAGTGCGGCCGCGCTGCTGCAGCTGGCGCAGTGGTGCCAGTCACGTCGCGGCGAATCGCTCGGCCAATCGCTCGGAGGGCCACCATGTCCAACTCTCACCGCTCCGCAGTCCCCCCCGCGCCGCAGCCCGCGAGGCTTCCCGGGCCGCTGACCCAAGCCTGGTCGGGCCTGCCCGCGCCGAGGCGTCAGGAAGTCCTGCTGGTGCTCAGCCAGATCATCGCCAAGGGCCTCCCAGCCGCGGTGCGGAAGGAGGCCGGCCATGAGCACCCCTGAATTCACCCCCGCTTCGCCAACGCCCACCTCTCCGGCGTGCCCTGTCATCGTGCCGGCCCACTTGCTGGCGTTGCGTCCCGCCAAGGTCCGCGACCATCATCTCGATCGCAAGGCCATCGTCTATGTCCGCCAATCGAGTCCCCAGCAGGTGGCCGAGCACAAGGAGTCGACCGCGCGCCAATATGCGCTGGCCGACGTGGCCGTCGCGCTGGGCTGGCCCCGCGACCGCGTCGAGGTCGTCGACGCGGACCAAGGACGCACCGGACAGACGGTCGAGGGTCGCCGAGGCTTCCAGTACATCCTCGCGGAACTCAGTCTTGATCATGTCGGCATTCTTCTTGGGCCAGGACGCCAGTCGCCTGGCCCGCTCCGACCCGGACTGGGCCCCCATGGTGCGCTCGTGCGGCTTGTTCCGGGCGCTGCTGGGCGACTACGATGGTCTGTACGACCCGACCGACTTCAACGACCGTCTGCTCTTGGGTCTGAAGGGGATCATGAGCGAGGCCGAGTTGCACTTCCTGCGCGTCCGGATGCACGAGGGGCGACTGAACAAGGCCCGCCGCGGCGAGTTGTTCAACCACGCGCCGATCGGCTATGTGCGCGAGCCCGGCCGCGGGTTGGCCCTCGACCCCGACGAGCAAGCTCAGCAGGTGGTGCGGATCGTCTTCGACCAATTCGATCGCCAAGGGAGCTTGCACGGGTTGCTCCGCTACCTGGTCCATCACGGGATCCGCCTGCCGGTTCGGCCTCACTTCGGGCCCAATCGGGGCAAGCTGGAGTGGCATCGCCCCAATCGAGAGACACTTCAGAATATGTTGCATCATCCGGTCTATGCCGGCTACTACCGTCACGGGCACCGCGCTCTCGACCCGCGGCGGAAGGTGCCCGGCCGGCCCGGGACGGGGCGGACGATCAACAAGCCGGAGGACTGCTTGGTGCTGCTGGAGGGCCGCTGCCCGGCCTACATCACGCCGGAGCGGTTCTGGGCCAACCAGGAGCGGCTGGCGGCCAACCGCGCCCGCACCGAGGCGGCGGGAGCGGTGCGCCAGGGGCCCTCCCTTTTGGGGGGGATCCTCCGTTGCGGCCGTTGCGGGCAGCGGATGATGGTGGCCTATAGCGGCCGAGCCAGCCGCCTGCGCTATAGCTGCGGCCGGGCGATGGTGGAATACGCCGAGCCCTTGTGCCAAGGCTTGGCCGGTCGTGTCCTGGATGACTTGGTGGCCGCCCAGGTCCTGGCGGCGCTGGAGCCGGCGGCGCTGGAGTTGAGCTTGGCGGCGGCGGACGATATCGAGCAGGAACGCGCGCGGCTGCACCGGAACTGGCAGCAGCAGGTGGAGCGCGCCCGCTACGAGGCCGAGCGGGCGCGGCGGCAGTACGACGCGGTCGAACCGGAGAACCGCCTGGTGGCGCGGGAACTGGAGCGGCGCTGGGAGGAGGCGTTGAAGGAGCAGCGCCGTCTCGAGGAGGAATACGCCCGGTTCGGCCGCGACCAGCCCCGGGGCCTGTCGGCGTGCGAGCGCGAGCAAATCCGCGCCCTGGCGCGAGACCTGCCGGCGCTGTGGCAGGCACCGGCGACGACGGCAGCGGACCGTCAGCGGATCGTCCGCCTCTTGGTCGAGGAGGTGGTCGTCACGGTCCGTGGGGAGAGCGAATGGGTCGACGTGACCATCCACTGGGCCGGGGGCTTCAGCAGCGGCCACGAGTTGGTGCGCCCGGTGCAGCGTTACCAGCAAATGGCCGACTACGGGAGGCTCAGACCTCCTGATCTGCAAGATAGTATCTTGCGTGGCGTGAGACTTATCCACCAGCGGGGATGAGGTTTGGGGGATCCTCGTCCGAGACTACAATAGTGCAGGGTGGGAAATGGAAATGATACCTTCTTTGATTGTCGAAATCGCCTGGCACTTGCCAGGAAGAAGGTACCATTCCCAGAGCATTATTACCGCTGATCGCCGATGGGGCCACCCGCATCAGCGACTTAATCAGTGTCGTGCGCGAAAATGGCCAATGGATATACTTCTGCGGCGCTCAGCCAGTCTTCCATCACATCCGAGACAGACCGCCAATCTTTTCGAATGTTCTCTGCCCAACTGATCTGCCAGGGTGTCTGCCGCCAGGTGGATATCATCCGGGCCTTCGGCGTCTCCAAGAAGAGCGTCATTCGTAGCGTCAACACGTATCGCGCCGGAGGCGTGAAAGCGTTCTACACGCCTCGTGCGACACGCGGCGCTACGGTGATGACGCCGGAGGTCACGGCCCAAGCACAACAGTTGCCGGGGGCTGGTTGGAGCCGAAGAGAAGTCGCCGAGCACCTGGGCCTTAAACTCGACACGCTCCGCAAGGCGTTCCAGCAGGGACGACTGACCGAGCCCAGGCCCACTCGAACCGGGGGCGACAGCACCGGATAAAGCCGCAGCTCTCCAGCCGCCCATTGCCACAGACAGATCCACTCGGGCCGTCGAAGATGCCGCGGCTGAAATGGGCACGGCGTGCACCCGGCCGGACCAGCGCATCCTGGCGGCATTCGGTCTTCTGGATGGAGCCCCGACCCATTTCGAGCCCTGCCGCGACGTCTCCTTTGGCGGCGTGCTCTGCACTTGCCAGCCCTAGCAATCTGGTTTTGTTCTCCGCTACCTGGGCGCCGACGTATTGCTATCGAATCGTCGCCGAAACTGCGGACTCATCTCGGTCTGGGGAACAGGCACGGACCATGTAGATCTCGCGGCCGCGAGGGCGGCACGGCGTGACAGTGACTAGCACGCCGGGGGTCAACGCGAGACACCGTCGCCGAGCACACGATGGCGCTCATGTTTGGCGATCATGCGGCGTATTCCGGCGACGGACGCAGCCGTACGCGCCGGCCAGTGGCCGGGCGGCATGCTCACCCAGCTCGAAGGGAAGACGCTGGGGCATCGTCGGACTCGGCGCGGTCGGCACGGCGCGTGGCGACGCTCGCGAGCGCCTTTCGGCGTGCGGCTGCTGGCGTCGACGCTCGGGCGACGACGGCGGACGATCGGCCGCGGGTCGGCGCGCGACACGTTCCGATCGAGACGCTGCTCCGAGACTCGGATGTTGTTACGGCTCCATCTGCGCCTTAGCGAGCGGGACGGCCGGCTACATCGACCCTGCGCGTCTCGCGCTCATGAAGCCGACGGCATTTCTCGTCAACACGGCGCGCGCCGGCCTCGTCGATCGTGAAGCCCTTCATCGACGCGCTGCGTAGCTTTCGGATCGCGGGCGCGGCGTTGGACGTCTTTCACGAGGAACCGATTCCGGCCAGACGACGCGTTGCTCGCGCTGCCGAACGTCGTGCTGACGCCGCACGACGGGGAGATGACGCCGGAGGTGATCGAGCGCGGTCTTGGGCGTGCGGTCCAGAACGTCGAAGCTTTTCTAGCGGCGGCGCGGCGCTGAAAAAGGGCGGGTCTTGACGGGCGAGCGGTTCGGCGTAGATTGGTAACCACATGGTTACCAATAACGCGCGGCTGGACCGCACCTTCGCGGCCCTCTCCGATTCCACGCGACCGCTGATCCTCGCGCGGCTCAGCGGCGGCGACCACTCGGTCGGTGAGCTCGCCAAACCGTTCCGCATGTCGCGGCCGGCGATCTCGAAGCACCTCCGCGTTCTCGAGCGCGCCGGCCTCGTGCGGCGCACGCGACTCGGCCGAGTCAGCCGCTGTGAGCTCGACGCACAATCGCTCCGCGACGCCGCGGACTGGGTCGAACGATACCGCGTGTTCTGGGAGGGCCAACTCGACGCATTGGCCCGATACGCCGAGCGCAAACCGTCACCGTCAACCGAGAGACCATCATGACCACGACCATGGCTACCAACTCACTGCGCGTCTCACGAATCATCCACGCCACGCCAGATGCGCTCTTTGCCGCATGGACCGAGCCCGCTCAACTCCGGAAGTGGTGGCGCATGGACGGCGAGGGTTGGTCGACGAGCGAGACTTCGCTCGACTTGCGCGTCGGCGGCAAGTACCGACTCGGCATGGTGGCGCCCGACGGAAAGTCCCACATCGCCATCGGAGAGTACCGCGAGGTGCGGCGTCCTACGCGACTCGCGTTCACGTGGGAGTGGGAAGATCCGACGAAGCGCGTCGGCGCCACGATCGTCACGATCGACTTTAAGGACGTCGGCAATGGTGCGACCGAGGTCATTCTCACTCACGAAGGCTTCGACGATGGGAAGAAGACCGCCGGCCACGAGCAGGGCTGGACGCAGCTGCTGAAGTTGCTCGACGAAGTGAGCGCGACGTCCGCCTCGTAACCGAACGAGGTGCCGCCTCGCGAGCGCTGGTCCGCCGACTAGTCCCCGCCCGAGCAATCGGTTCACGATTGCCGCCACATGCAGTTCCGTGGTGTCGAGCACGGGGAGATCGGCGATGACCGGCGCTCGCAGCAGCAACGGCAATTCCGTACCGCCGAGGATGATTCCGTCGACACGCAGGCTGTCGCGCAGGCTCGTGATCAGCGCGATGAAGTCGTGGCGCGTCGCGTCGCGGAAGTCGCCCTTGAGCAGCTCGTCCACGTACCGCGCGTGGACCCACGTGCGCTCCGCCTCGTTGGGCGCGACGACGTTGATGTCGTAGCGTGCGAACACCGCGGGGTAGAACTCCGCCTGCATCGTGAACCGCGTGCCGAGCAGCAGAAGGCGCCGCAGTCCGCGTCGTCGAGCCTCCTCGGCGCAGACGTCGACGATGCTGAGTAGCGGCACGGACGACGCGGCCGCGAGCTCGTCGAACACCATGTGCGGCGTATTCGCCGTCATTGCAACGAAGTCCACTCCCGCACCGGTGAGCCGCCGAATCGAGCCAAGCAGGTACTCGGCGAAGGCGGTGCGATCCTGCGCGACGAGGCGGAGTGCGAGCGTCGAGTCGAGGCTGTCGATGACGATCGATGGCGACGAGGTCGGGTCGTGTTTCGCCCAACCGTCGAGGATCCGACGGTAATAGTCGATGGTGGATTCCGGGCCGAGGCCGCCCACGAGGCCGACGGTGGTCATGGTGCGCTAAAGCATATGGCGGCGTGCTAGCCGCACGACTCTATCGGCCTCGTACCGGCGTGATCTGAGCCTGGAGCGTGAGCCAGGTGCCCGCTCGTTTGACCCAGATGTCGGTGTAGCGGTTGGTACCAGTGGTGCCGTCGGCGCGCACGAACGGCGTGATCGCGGTGATCACGGCGACGTCGCCGAGGAGTTTGACTCGGACGCTGTCGAGGAGGAACGAACGGTTCGTCATTGGACGCTGCGAGCCGGCGAGGAAGTCGGCTCTTCGCACGATCGAGCCGTCGGGGCAGAGACACTCGAATTCCGGAGCGAGATGGGCGTCGTACCACGCCGCGTCGCCCTTCATGAAGGCGTCGACGTAGCCGCGGTTGAGTTGGACGAGCTTCGCCGAGTCGCTCTGCGCGGCAAGCCGCGAGCTGAGAAGGGCGAGGAGCAAAGAGCCGGCGAGGGTGGGGAGGCTCGGCATAGTCGTGAGAGGCCGGTTTGAGGTCGCGAGTTGTGAGATGACGGGGTCTGGCGCTCTGCCGCCGTGTCTGAGATCTCGACCGCGATGCCAAGCGCCAAGAAAGCTCCTAGAACGTAGCGGTTGCGCCGTCTCCCCGGCTAATATCCCTCGCGCCCCCACGCGAAACGGAGCCGACCATCCTGAGTCCAGTCGCACGATGACCCGTTGGGCCTGGGTCATCGATCAAACCCGCTGCATCGGCTGCCACGCCTGCACCACCGCGTGCAAGTCCGAAAACGATGTTCCGGTCGGCGTGTTCCGCACGTGGGTGAAGAACGTCGAAGTCGGCACGTTCCCCGAGGTGAAGCGGCATTTCGCGGTCCTCCGTTGCAACCATTGTGAGGATGCACCGTGCGTCGAGGTGTGTCCGGTCACGGCGATGTACCAGCGGCCGGACGGACTGGTCGACTTCGACCACGACGCATGCATCGGCTGCAAGGCGTGCATGCAGGCGTGTCCGTACGACGCGATCTACATGGATCCGGACTCGAACACCGCGGCGAAGTGCAACTTCTGCTCGCACCGCGTGGACGAAGGGCTGCTGCCGGCGTGCGTCGTCGTCTGCCCCGAGGAGGCGCTCCTCTTCGGCGACATGGAGGATCCGACGAGCAAGGTGAGTCGCGCGCTCAAGGAGCACGACGTCACGGTTCGGCGGCCGGAGCAGGGCACGAAGCCGCACGCGTTCTACATCGGCGCACACGACGCGACGCTCGAGCCGTTGGCCGCTCGGCACGACGCTACCTATATGTGGTCGGACCGTGGGCCGCGCGACACGCGCGACCGCACGCCGCTGCCGATCTACAGCGCGAAGCCCGCGCCGCCGGCCCGCGTAGCGTACGACGTACCTCGCCAGCGCACCTGGGGTTGGCCGGTGTCATCGTACATCTGGACGAAAGGGATCGCCGCCGGGCTTGGAATGCTCACAGGCTTCGCGCAGTACACGAACCTGGGACCCGGCAACCGTCTGCTGCGGATCGTATCGCCGCTCCTGGCGCTCGTGTTTCTCGGGCTCACGGGTGCGCTCTTGGTCGGCGATCTCAAACGCCCCGAGCGTTTTTGGACGATCCTCGTGCGCCCGCAGTGGCGCAGCTGGCTGGCGCGCGGCGCGGTGATCATCACGGTGTACGGGGCGACGCTCGTCGCCTGGCTGGCGTTCGCGGTGCCCGGCTCGCAAGGCGGTCAGACTCTCCTGGCGCCGGTATTGATCGTCGCCGGTGCCTTCACGGCGGGTTACACCGCGCCGCTCCTCGCGCAGTGCGAGGGGCGCGATCTCTGGCAGAGCCGCCTGCTGTTGCCGCACCTGCTCGTGCACTCGCTCGTCGGCGGACTCGCCGTCGTCATCATCGTCGGCGCAATGTCCGGCCTGCGACCCGCGGAGCGCCTCGACTACACGTTCGCCGGCGCGGCGCTCGTCACGGGGCTCATCGCGCTCGTCGACGCGTTCAAACGACACCACACGTCGAACGCCCGTGCCGCCGCGCGCACACTCGCGCGCGGCGCGCAGGCGCGGCTCTTCTGGCTGTCGCTGGTGGTCGGCGTCGCGCTCGTGGTGCCGCTCGCACTCGCGGGTGGAGCGTTGCTCGCCGTGGCCGCCGTGCTGGCCCTCGCGGGTCTCTGGCTGCACGGCCACGCGTTCATCCTCGCGGGACAGGGTCCGCCGATCTCGTGAACTCGACCTCATGACTCGAGAAAGCCTTCACCCCTCCGACCAGGGCCGAATGCAGGAAGGATTCTCCGCGTTTCCGCCCGTCGAGCGGTGGAACGATTGGGTCGAGCGCGGACGACACTACAGCCTCGTGCCGACGACCTGCTTCAACTGCGAGGCCGCGTGCGGACTCTTGGCGTACGTCGATCAAGAGACGAAAGAAATCCGCAAGTTCGAGGGAAATCCGTACCATCCGGGAAGTCGCGGGCGGAATTGCGCGAAGGGACCGGCGACGCTCAACCAGATCACGGATCCCGAACGCATCCTCTTTCCGCTGCGCCGCGCGGGAGCGCGCGGTGAAGGGAAGTGGGAGCGCGTGACGTGGGACGAGGCGCTCGACGATCTCGCCGGCCGCATCCGCCGCGCGATCCAGGCGCGCGAGCCGAACAAGGTGATGTATCACGTAGGCCGCCCGGGCGAAGACGGGTACACCGAACGCGTGCTCGCCGCGTGGGGCGTAGATGGCCACAACAGCCACACGAACATTTGCTCGTCCGGCGCGCGCGCGGGCTACGCGTTCTGGATGGGGATGGACCGCCCGAGCCCCGACTACGCGAACGCGAAGTGCATTCTGCTCATCTCGGCGCACCTCGAGAGCGGACACTACTTCAATCCGCACGCGCAGCGGATCATCGAGGCCAAGCAGAACGGCGCGACCATCGTCGTGATGGATCCGCGCCTCTCCAACACGGCGACTCACGCCGACCACTGGCTGCCGACGTACCCGGGCAGCGAGGTCGACGTGCTGCTGACGATCGCCAATGTGTTGATTCGGGAGAAACTCTACGACCGCGAGTTCGTGCGCCGCTGGGTGAACTGGGAAGAGTTCCTCCGCGCGACTCTACCAAACGAGCCGCCGACATTCGATCGCTTCGAGCGCGAGCTCGCACGACTCTACGCCGACTACACGCCGGAACGCACCGAGCGCGAGACCGGCGTGCCGGCGAAGACGATCGTCGACGTCGCGCACGCCATCGGCAAAGCCGGATCGGCGTTCAGCGCCCACAACTGGCGCGCGGCGGCGGCCGGTAACCTCGGCGGCTGGATGACGGCGCGCTGCCTGTTCTTTCTCAACGTGCTCACGGGAAGCGTCGGCACCGAGGGCGGCGTCGTGCCCAACTCGTGGACGAAGTTCGTCCCCGCGCCGCACGCTCGGCCGCCGCACCCGACGACGTGGAACGAGCTGACGTGGCCCAAGGAATATCCGCTCGCATTTTTCGAGATGAGCTTCCTGCTTCCGCACTTCCTGAAGGAAGGGCGCGGCTCGCTCGACGTGTACTTCACGCGCGTCTACAACCCCGTCTGGACCAACCCCGACGGCTTCTCGTGGATCGAGGTGCTGCGCGACGAGTCGATGATCGGCCGGCACGCGGCGCTCACGCCGGTGTGGAGCGAGACCGCGTGGTTCGCCGACTATGTATTGCCGGTCGGACTCGGCAGCGAGCGGCACGACCTCGCGAGCTTCGAGACGCACGCCGGGAGCTGGGTCGGATTTCGGCAGCCGGTCAAGCGCGCGATCGAGGAGCGGCTCGGTCACGACGTGACCGATACGCGCGACGTGAACCCGGGCGAGGTGTGGGAGGAGAACGAGTTCTGGATCGAGCTGTCGTGGCGCATCGACCCCGACGGCGCGATGGGAATCCGCAAACACTTCGAGTCGCCGTATCGTCCCGGCGAAAAGCTGCGCATCGACGAGTACTATCGCTGGATCTTCGAGAACTCGGTGCCGGGGCTGCCCGAGGCGGCGGCGCGCGAAGGACTCTCGCCGCTCGAGTTCATGCGCAAGTACGCGTCGTTCGAGATTCCCGTCGGCGCGTACGGCCGGCACGAATCGGAGCTCTCGCCGGAGGAGAACGCCGAGTCGTCGGTCGACGCCGACGACGAAACGCGTGTTCACGGCACGCGCACCCGCGCCGACGACGAACATCGTGCCGATGCCAGCGCCCCCGGGTGACGCGCAAGGCCGGCGCGCCGCGGGCGTCATGATCGACGGCGTCGCGCGTCGCGGCTTCCCGACACCGTCGGGCAAGCTCGAATTCTATTCACCGACGCTCGCCGCCTGGGGCTGGCCCGAGCTCGCGATCCCCACGGCGATCGAGAGCCACGTCGCGCCATCGGCGCTCGACGCAAACGCGGGCGAGGTGGTGCTCGTGCCGACGTTCAGGCTTCCGGTGCTCGTCCATACGAGAACTGGAAACGCCAAATGGTTGAACGAGATCGCGCACTCGAACCCGTTGTGGATTCACACGTCCGACGCCGCGAAGCTCGGCATCGAGCTCGGCGATTTGCTTCGCGTCACGACGGAGATCGGCTACTTCGTGGTGCCCGCGTGGGTGACCGAAGGCATCCGACCCGGAGTGGTCGCATGCTCACACCACATGGGACGCTGGCGCGTCGCCGACGATCAGGGCACCGACCGCTGGAGCTCGGCGCTCGTTCGTCTCGAGGAGCGCGGCGACGGGCGCTGGCGCATGCGTCGCCTGAAAGGCGTCGAGCCGTTCGAGAGCGACGATCGCGATTCGGGCCGCGTGTGGTGGCAGAGCGCGGGCGTCCATCAGAACCTCACGTTCGCGGTGCACCCCGACCCGATCAGCGGCGCGCACGCGTGGCATCAGAAGGTTCGAGTGACGAAAGCGGAGCCCGGAGATCAGGAGGCGGATGTCGTCGTGGATACGGCTCGAAGTCACGCGGTGTACAAGGAGTGGCTCGCGAAAACGCGACCAGGGCCGGGGCCGGACGGAATGCGACGGCCGTATTGGCTCCTCCGGCCGCTCAGGCCCGCAGTGGAGGCGTACCGGATTTCCCGGAGGTCAGACTAGAATCGTGAGACCTGAGCTCTGAGTGCGAAAGTTCAGGCAAAGTCGCCGCCGGGGAGACCACGGTATTCACCTCGATCGCGGCGCTGATCTGGCGCTCGATCGCTCGTGCCGCTTCGAGATCCGCGGTGAGATCGGACGGTGCGCCGACGCCGGCATGCAATCGCAGAAGCTGCAGGCGAATGTTCTCGAGCGCTGCCGAGGCCGACGCATGGCGGCCGGCCACCTCCCGCCTTGCCTGCTCCAGCTCTTTCGTCAACTCGATCCGGCGTTCGACGAGCGCCCGTCCGGCGCCGGCGACGTCGCGAGACAGGGCTGCGCGCGGATCGCCCGCCTGCGAGAGCGCCGTGTCGAGCTCATCCTCGCGTTCGCGAAGCTTCCTGATTCGCGAATGCAGCCGCTCGATGACGTCACCTGCATCGTCTAGCTGTTCGCGCGCGGCCGGCGGCAGGTGGCGCAAGAGATCGACGGCTCGCTCGGCCAGCACGAATTCGGTGGGCGCCGTCGATGGCGGCGCCAACGAAGGTCGTCCGGCGCTTACGCCGCGCTTATCGAGCCACCCGCGTATGCGTGCGAACAGCGTCGCGTCGGGAGCCTTCGCGACCGCGAAGAACCACTTCCCCAACCGGCCCTGCCACAGGCGGTCGAGCCAGCGAAGCACCTCGACCCTCCGTTGCCGGCGCGGCATCGGAATGTGCGTCCGCCACAAGTAGACGAACCCAGCGAACGCGACGATGCCGGCGAGTGCGGACCACGCTTCGTGCCCACTCTTGATCGCGATGGGAATCATGAGAATACTCGCAATCATCACGCCGGTTATGGCGACGCGAGCTTGTGCGCGTTCGCGCCGAACGTCGCCGTTCGCGAGCCCCGCCTCCTCGAGACGCGCGTCGGCCTCCGTGTCGATCGCGCCACGGACGTCATCGAAGCCGTACCCGGCCCGTAGGACGCGACGCGTGGTTCGAAGGAGACGCTCCACGCTCGCCACGGCCAAGAGACTGAGTGGGCCGGCGATTCGCACGAAGGGTATGTGGGCGAAGGCGCCGAGGTACACGAACGCGAAGTAGAGAAGCGCGACCTCGTGTCCCGTTCGTGCGCGGTCGCGCAGGAATTCGCGGACGGGCGGCGCAACCTGCATGACTATGCCGCGCGCATCCGCGATCGCCGTCGCCAACGCTTCGCCGGTCGCGAATCGGTTCGCGGGATCCTTGGCCAGACAGCGATCCACGGCCGCGGCGAGCTTCGGCGGCAGCGACGGCCGGACGGTCGCGACCGGCGGCGGTGCTTCGGACGCATGCTTGACGAGAAGTCCCATGACCGTGCTCGACTCGAACGGTAGCCGCCCGGTGAGCGCATAGAACGCAGTGACGCCGAGAGAGTAGAGGTCGCTGCGCCCGTCGACCGCGGTGCCGGCGGCCTGCTCGGGACTCACGAACTGCGGCGTCCCGACGATCTCGCCCGGCCCAGCCGCCGCGGGCCCATCGCCGGCGCGCGCGATGCCGAAGTCGGTAAGCATCGCGCGGCCGCTCGCGCGATCGATCAGGACGTTGTCCGGCTTGACGTCGCGGTGAATCACACCGGCGGAATGGGCGTATGCGAGCGCCCACGCGAGCTCCTGTATGAGGGCCGCGCCATCGCGCGGCGCGAGCGGCCCGGCTCCGTGAATGCGCGCGCTTAACGTCCCGCCATCGACGAACCCCATGACGAAGAACACGGCGTCGGCGTGCTCCTCGACGCTGTGGATCGGCACGATGTTCGGATGTGACAGGCGCGCGGCTGTCCGCGCCTCTCGGACGAAACGCGAGCGCATCCGGTCGTCGCTCGCGAGTTGCGGCGGCAAAAGCTTGATCGCCACCGGGCGCTCGAGGGCGACGTCGTGGGCGAGCACGACGATGCCCATGCCGCCCCGTCCGAGCTCACGCTCGATTGAGTAGCGGCCGGCGACGGCGTCGTGGAGCGCCCGAAGCTCCGGGCTGGTGGAGAGCGACGTGCCCGATCCTCGCGATAAGGGAGTAGCCTGGCCGGGATAGAAGAACGATTTATCGCGGCCGAACCGGACACGAGGACGTGTCGCGTCAGGATCCCTTTCGCCCCTTCTCCACTGGCGTCAACGCTTCGATTCGTTTCCGCACTTCCACCACGCGCGGCTGCAGCTCCGGCTCCGCATTCTTCCACTGCTCCACGAACGCCCGGTATTGCGCCACCGCCTTCGCGGTATCTCCCTTCGCTTCGTACAGCTCACCGAGGCGTCGGTGGACGCCGGCGAGATACACGGGATCCACCTGATCGGAGAACATGTCGAAGAGCGGCGAATCGAGGCGCTCGCCGTACGGCGTCGTCAGAAACTTCTCGTAATTCGCGATCGCCGAGTCGGACTGGTGCGCCGCGTCGAACGCGCGAGCGAGGTTGGCCTGAAGACACACGGCGCAGGCCGTGGACGGACCGTCCGGCATCACGTCACCCTTGCGAAACTCGCTCACGGCCTCGGACGGCTTGTTCTCGGCGAGCGCGATCTCTCCGAGAGCTCCATGAAGCTGCGGCTCGTGGACGCGCCTGTACGTCGTGTCGCGGACGTCGCGATCGTACTCGGCGAGTACGGCACGGGCGCGCTCCGGATGGCCGAGTCGCGCGAATGTCCGAGCCACGCTGAAGTACGGCCGATCATCCAGCGCCAGGCCCTTGATCGGCGAACGCGCGAGCACGCCGTCGAGCCGCTCGATACCGCGCGGCGATTCGCCGAGCGTCGCGAGTTCGATGCGGATCGTATTGGCCGTGTCCGCGACGATATTGGAGACGTTTCCGAGGGCAGCCGCCTCGGTGCCGCTCTCGGAAAGCAGCGACAGCCCGCGCTTGAGTCGGCCTTGCACCAACGCGAGATTGCCGGCCTGGTATGACGCTTCGGGGCGCAGGTCGGTGCGCGGGCTGTGACGGAGGGCGTCGAGGTAGCGCTGGAGCGAGTCGAGCGCACCGGCGTGATAGAGCAGGTACGCGCGGACGATCGGCCCCGTCGAGTTGTTCGGGAACGCTGCGTTCCGCCGCGGTCGCGCTCGACTCGGCCTGCGCCCAATGTCCGAGATCCATCTGCGGCCAAGTGATCTCGTGCATGGCGAGCGCGCGCGCCGCTCCGGACCCCGTCGCCTTGGCGAACGTGGACTCGGCGAGCGCCTGTTGTCGACGCGACAAGTACGCAAGGGCGAGGTTCACCGCGGCTGTTGCATCCCCCTGCCGCACCAGACCCTCGTACAGCGCGATGCCCTTGGCCCGATCATGACCAGGCCCCTGGACGTAGTAGTACGCTTCCTCGTAGTCGCGCTCGCCCGGGGAGAGATGGTCGCGGTGCCGGTGCGCCTGCTCGAGCGCGGCGTTCGCTTCCGAGGCCGGGCGTCCCTCGTTTCCGAGAGCCGCTCCGAGTTTGCGCCACGCCATGGCGAAGTTGCTGTCGATCGCCACCGCCTCGCGGAACTTGGTGATGGCGTTCGGCCAATCGGCGAGCACGTCGTGATACCGCGCGCCTTCACTGTATTTGCGTAGGGCGTCGAGCGACGTCGTCGTGACCTCCGCCAACGGCGCCGCTTCTTGCACGCTCTTGAGCGATTCGCCGGCCTTTCCGCGCAGGTCGCGCGTCAGCCGGTCGGTGGCGTCGATCAGTCCCTTGGGCCCGTCGCCGGTTTCGCGCGACGACCACAGCTCCGTGCCGGAGTCCGCGGTCACGAGCCGAAGCACGACGATGTATCCGCTACCCACGCCCGTGATGTCGCCGTCGACGATCGCCTTCGCGCCCGCGCGCTGCGCGATCTGGCGCGCGAGCGTGAGGTCTACTCGTGAAAGCGGCGGCTTCTCCATCAGCTGAAGCGCCTGCCCGATCGCCCCGGTGGACATCAGCGAAAGGACGGACGACTGCGACAGGCCCGCGCGCACCGCGTCGCTCACGACGCGGCCGAGCGACGTGTCGGCATTGGTGACGTGGAAGTCGGTGATGAGAAGCGGCTCTTTCGACTTGAGCTTACCCGACGCGACGAGGCTTCCGAACGGCCCGACGCCCATCGCGCGCAGGCTCATGAACGCGGCGATGCTCAGCACGAACACGCCGAGCGCGTACACACCGCCTCTCGCGGTGCGATACCAGCTGACGTGCGGCGCCGCCCTGAGCGCGATCGTCGCCATCGTGCCTTGCACGGCGCTCGGCGTGCCGCCCGGCGTGAACGTCGGCGTCGCAGTGACGGCGCGTCGCGTGACGCGCTGCACGTAGCCCGTCCACAGAATCACCGGCAGCCCGAGCGCCATCAGGATGAGCGACCCGGGGAACACCCAGTCGGGCAGCCCGATGCCGACGATCGCCGCCTTGGCGAGAATCGCGACGGCGATGAACGCGGCCGCGTAGATCGCGAGTGCCTTGCGGAGCATGCCCGGTCCGCCGAGGAGCACCGGCGGCATTGCCTGCATCCCGCTGCCGCTGGTGATCTGCTCGAGCACGCGCACGATCTCGGTCGCGCTCTGCGGGCGATCCTTCGGATCCTTCTCCAAGCACCGCATCACCAGCTCGCCGAGCGGCGCCGGCACGTCGGGTCGAACCTCGCTGATCGACCGCGGCGCTTCGCCCATGTGCGCGGCGAGCATGCGCTGCGCGGTGCGGTCGGCGAAGACGGGGCGCCCCGCGAGCAGCTCGTACGCCATCGCGCCGAGCGAGTAGATGTCGGCGCGATGATCGATGTCGGGATCGCCCGCGGCCTGCTCGGGCGCCATGTACGCCGGGGTGCCGATCGACGTGCCGATTTGCGTGAGCGTCGCGCCCGGCGCCGACGTGCGCGCCGCGCTGATCGCTTTTGCGATTCCGAAGTCGGTGACGACCGCGGTGCCCTCGGACAGCAGCACGTTGTCCGGTTTGATGTCGCGATGGACGACGCCTTGCCGATGCGCATAAGCGAGCGCCTTCGACACGTCGCGCAGCACGCCGATGACCTCGGTGGCGCCCAGCGGTCCGCGCGCGAGCCGGGCGCGGAGCGACTCGCCGTCGACGAAGGGCATCGTATAGAACGGCAACCCGTCGGTGTCGCCGGCCGAGAGGACGGGAACGATGTTCGCCTGTTGCAGCGCGGCGGCCGTCTGGATCTCGCGCTCGAACCGGCTCACCGACAGGCCCTGCGCCAGCTCGGGCGACAGGACCTTGATCGCGACTTTGCGCTTGAGGCGGAGCTCCTCGGCTTCGAAGACGCGGCTCATGCCGCCGCCGCCGAGCTCGCGCTCGAGACTGTAAGTGTCGCCGAGAGTTTTTTGGAGCTGTGCCCGGAGATCCGAAATCAGTGGGGCCTCATCGTCGAGGGCCAGGGGAGGGATGAGGGAAGGTATGGCCTAAACCAGGTGCCGGCCACTGCAAACGCGGTTGCCGATGTCCACTTCGGGTTCGAAATCGCGTTTCGTCTTCACCTACCTGAACAGGTGATGCTCATGCGTGCGGTACGAACCGGATTGGCGCTGCTCTGCGTCATGGCCTTTGTTGCAGCGTGCTCGTCCGACAACTCGCCGCCGACTGGAGGCACCTCCGGGCCCGCCCAATTCACGCTCGCGCGCGTGAGCGGCGATACGCTGCCATCGCTCGACAGCGGGGATTCGGTCGCGTTGGCCACCGGTGTCGAGTACCGCGAGATCTATCTCGAGCGCGGCACCCTCACGCTATTTCAGGACCCGCAAGCGCGGTTCGAAACACTGCTGCATTACGCGCAGTACGCCGTCACTCAAACAGCCGACGGCCGCCGGCTGGATTTGCGGGGCATGCTCGATTTCCGCGATCACGGAACGGTGACACACGACGCGCAAGGGAATCTTCTGCTGACGTCGGATCTGGACCCGTCGGTGGTTCACGTCGCGACCGTGAACAGCGGTGGCTATTCGGTGCAGTACCGATTCTCGAGCACCAACCAGCCCATCGCGCTGTTCTTCAGCCCCGTGGGCGCGCGCTAGCGAGTCAGCGAGGCTGCTGCGGCTCTCGGGCGCGGGCTGGAGTCGTTCGCGGTCCGTTGTGCCGCTCCGGCATCTCGGATGTTGGCGCGAGCCCGACCTGCCTAGCTGTCCGCCGTCTCCTCTGCGCACTTCGCGTTTGCGTACCCGGACCTGAACGGCGTCACCGTGCCCGCCGCGGGATCGAACTTGTGGCGCCACACGCACGCCGTGTCGTTCGCGAGCAGGTGAATCGATATCGACGGTTGGGCCGACGTCGTCCGCACGTAGTGGATGTCATCGACCGGCGGGATGAGCGGATAGAACTCGCCCGGGCTCAACGTCTGTTCCTTGGCGACCTCGAGCCGCGCGCGCTTCTCGTCGTGGCCGTCGTCGAGGCGGCGGTAGACGGTCTCGTGCTGTTCGCCCTTGTAAATGCCGACGAGCCCCCACGCGAGATGGTCGTGCACCGGCGTCGCCGCGCCCGGCGGAACGACGAGAGCGAACAGGCAGAGCGAGCCATCCTCGGCTCGATAGAGCGCGTATTGACCGATGCCGTCGCCCATCCGGCTCGCGGCGTCCCCGCGCGTAAACTCGTCCGGCAGCCAGCCGTCGCTCGCCAGCAACGTGGCGAACGCCGGCTTGAGTCTCTCGATGCGCTCGGCTGCGTCGTCGAGGTCCGCGTACCGGCGTACCTCGTCGATCAGTCCCCGGATCGCCGGGGCGTCGACGAGGAATCCAAACGCGTCGTGCTCGTTCCAGTGATGCTGATTGCACATGTTGAAGGCCTCGCTCGCCAGAGCGTGTCGTGCCGGCCACTGCCGTGGATCGGGAACGGCTCATGAATGCGTCCATGCTAGGTCGCTCACGCGATCGGTCGCAAGGAGCACACGTGGATCTGCCGGGTTCGTCGTACCTGCTCAATCTCGCCATTGTATCGACGACCTACGTCGGATTCTCGGCGCTGCTCGTCGGTCTGCGCCAGGCGAAGGGGAGCCATCTCACCGCCTTCGACGCCTACTTCACGCAGACGTTCATCCAAGTCGGGTTCATCGTCACGGTGAGCGGCCTGGTGCCATCGCTCATCGCGCTCTGGGGCTGGTTACCGAGCGTCGTGTGGCGCGTCTCGAGCGCGATCGCGGCCGTTCCCATTCTGTCATTCGCCATCACGCTGCCCGCGCGGCGACGCGCGGCGACCGGGATGCCTGTTCCCGTGTTCGTGAAGATCCTGATCTCCATTCAGGCCGCGGCCGGGACCGCGTTGGCGGTGAGCGCGATGCTCCCGTCGCTCGCGCAGGCCGGGGCGATCTACGCGACGGCTGTGACCCTGGTGCTCATCACGTCTGGCGTGGCGTACGTCCTCGCGCTCGAACTGATTCGCCCGGAAATCGCGCAGCGCGACTAGGGCTTCCTCGCGTCGCATTGTCTCGGCGGGAAGAGCCGCGATTGAAAAGACACAAACGGACGAAACGAGCCTCAAACGGAGACAACAAAACACAAGTTGTTGCCGTCTCCGTTTGGGTCGGTTCAACCCGTTTGTGTCTGGTGTTCATCGCGGCTGCCGACCCGGTCGGCCAGGTCTGTCAGCCACGAGAGCCACGGGGTTTACTGCCGATGATACGTGAGCCCTGCGCGCTGCGCTTGCTCGACCGCGATCACCATGCCCGGCACGAGACTGATCCCCGGGATGATGTTCGCCTTGAGGTCCTCGTAGACGGTCTTTGAATCGAGCCCGCGCTTCGCGGCGAGCAGCCCTGAGAAGATCTCGAGCGCGTTATTGCACAGGATGAGCGTTGCGCCGCGTTTCTGCAGTGCCTCCATGCTCATCGACGGCAGCGACATGCCGAGGATCGTCGGCGAGTTGCGCCATGGATTCTTCAACGCAGGCTTTCCGGTGGCCGGATCGTTCTCCTGGAGGAAGTCGCCGAGCTGGTACTTCGCCCACGCCGCGTCAGTGAGCGCGAAGAACGTCGTGCCGCCGTAGAACGTGAGCACCGCGTTGACGTCGGCGTCCTTCACGCCGAAGGCCTTGTTGTACGTCTCGTAGTACTCGAACACGTGCACGAGCGCGATGCCGCCGTTCGGCGACGGGTTGTCGAAGAATTGCTTGTGCTTCGCTTTGAGCCCATCGAGCCAATGGTTGCTGGGCTGAATCGGAGCGCTCGCGGATGCGAGGGCATGCTGCGCGTGGACGGGCGTCGGACGCGCGACGACGGCGAGAGCCGCCGACACGATCGCGAGGAACGCGGACGTGACGGAACGGCGGATGCGGGTGGGATTCGACATGGCGATGTTTCTCCGGATGAGTCGGTCTTATGAGCGGACGGTCCTTTCGTTCGCTCGCTTGCGCCTTAGACTCCGTGAATTGGGGTGTGAACCGGACATCGCTGCACGCGTCATTCATTAGCGTTCAAATATGAATACACACACCTTTTCGGATACGTTATCCACCCTCATGCGGGAGCTCGTGCGGGGGTCACCCGACCCGCGCCATCCCACCTACATGCTGAATCGCGGCGACCGAGGACTCCTCGATTCGCTCGAGAACGTTTCCGCCGCGGCGGCGTCCGCGCCGAATGCCGGCGGCGCGTCGATCGCGGCGCACGCCGATCATCTGCGCTACGGCATCGCGCTCCTGAATCGATGGGCGAGAGGCGAGCCGGAGCCTTGGAAGGACGCGGACTGGACCAAGAGCTGGAAGAAAGGCGTCGTCACCGACGCGGAGTGGCGAGCGTTGCGCGACGATCTACGACGCGAGACCGACGCGTGGGTCGAGGCGCTCGCGGTGCCGCGCGAAGTGAAAGGCCGAGAACTCGGATGGGTCGCCGGAAGCGTGGCACACCTCGCGTATCATCTCGGCGCCGTACGGCAGATCGATCGTGCCACGAGGGGACCGACGGCGGAAGACGAGCGGCGGGCCGAGGAGGCGCTGAAGAACGAGAAGTGAGGCGTCTGCCGCGCCGGCGGCTACGGCTTCTCGTTCAGGCTATTCGAGACGAACAGCTTTGATGGTCGGCGCATTCAACATCGGTCCGCGTTCCGTTCGTTGCGCCGTCATCCACATCGTGTCGCCGGCGAGCTTGAACGCGTAGGCCGTGTAGGCGCCTTTCACCATGACGGCCGGATTCTTGGCGACCAGCGGACGCATCGTGATCACGTCGCCCTTCACGTCGTAGGTCCCGGCCTCGCCGGAGAACGGGCCCCACGTCGCACGCAACTCGTCGGCCGTGGCCTTCGACGGGTCTGCGAGAATCGGTCGCGGACCGTTCGATTCGATCACGGTCCGGCTGTAATGGTTCGCGGCGAAGACCGAGAGATTGGCTTGGAGGTTCGTGAGGGTGCGCCCGTCGGGACCGGGAAACGCGATCTCGACTGTTTTCCAAACGCCTTGAATCGATCCGGTTTGCACCGCGGTCGGATCGGCAGTGAGTGGCAACGCACCCGTCAACGCGGTCAAGAACAATCTTTTCATCCCACTCCTCGCAAGAACTGCAATTTGAACGAACGACGCTTCGCTAGACGATGGGCCGTCGCTCCCCGTGCCGCGTCGCCCGCTCGAACGCGTGCGCCAACTGCAGCACGCTCCAATCGCCACGGTGCCGGCCGACGATCTGTAGTCCCACGGGCAGCCCGCTCGCGCTGAACCCCGCGGGAACCGAGATCGCCGGATTCGACATGAATGTCACGTACCAACACGAGCGCATCCAGTCGATGTAGGTCGGCATCGCGACGCCGGCGATCGACATCGGGTACTCCGTCGTGATGTCGAACGGCTCGACCTGTGTCACCGGGAGCACGAAGTACTCGTACTTCTGGAAGAACTCCGTCGTGTCGTGATAGAGCTTGGCCTGCCGCACCGAGGCGCGGGCCACGTCCGCCGCGGTGTTCCGTTCGGCCTCGGCGATCTCCCACTTCACTGTGGCCTTCACGAGGTCGGGATGCTGGCGCGCCAGCGCTGCGTAGCTCGAGTGATACGAGAGATGCCGGATGATCGGAAATGCTTCGTCGACGCCGGTGAAATCCGGCTCGGCGTCCTCCACGACGCAGCCGAGCTGCTCGAAGGCGTGGCGATTGGCGTTGACGACACGCGTGATCTCGGGCTCGAACGGCAGTCCGCCGAGGTCCTTGAACCACGCCACGCGAACGCCCTTGAACGACCGGGCGAGTGGAGCACGAAAGCGCGCGGGATCTTCGTCGATCGTCAGCGGATCGGCGGCGAGCGGGCCGGCGATCGCGCTCAGGAAGAGCGCGACGTCCGCCACGGTTCGCGCTATCGGTCCGCTCGTCGAGAGCGGCGACCACGTGCCGTCCTCGTGCGGAACGCGCCCCGGCGACGGCCTGAAGCCGACGACGTTGTTCCACGCCGCGGGATTGCGAAGCGATCCGCCCGTATCGCTGCCGTCGGCGATCGGAACCATCCCCGTCGTGAGCGACGCCGCGGCGCCGCCGCTACTTCCGCCCACCGTTTTCGCGAGGTTGAACGGGTTGTGCGTCGCGCCGAAGACGGGGTTGAACGTGTTCGATCCGGCGCCGAACTCCGGCGTGTTCGTCTTGCCGAGCGTGATCGCGCCGGCCGCGCGGATGCGGGTGACGATGAGCGCGTCCTTCGTGGGGACGTTGTCTTTATAGAACGGTGAACCGAACGTCGTGCGAATGCCCGCCGTCGGGACGAGATCCTTGTGCGCGACCGGCAGCCCGTGCAGCGGACCGAGCGGACGGCCGTGCGCCTGCTGTTCGTCGGCCTTCGCCGCGTCCGCCATCGCGCGGTCGGCGACGAGCGTCACGATCGCGTTGATCTTTGGATTGACGCGCCCGATGCGCGCGAGGTGCGCCGTCATGACGTCGCGCGCCGAGACCTGCTTCTGGCGAATGCGGCGCGCGAGCTCGATCGCCGTGAGCGTACAGAGCTCGTCGCTCGAAGTGTTGGGCGTCGCGGGCGACGAATCGGTCGTGTCCTCGTGAGTCGGCATTGGAATCCGATGCGAAAGATCAGGCAGGACGCGGCTCACCGCCGCCGCGCCGAGGAGTTGATTAAACGCGCGACGTGTGATGGGATCGCTCATCTCGGATGCGAAAAGGAGGGAATTCACGTCGAGTCGCCGGTGCGGCGAGTCCGCGCACGACACAACGCGAGGAACGTACGGCAAGTGTAAGAGCGGCGCCAATCCGAGTAGTCCGCGTCGAGGGCGCCGAGCGGTTCGCCGCATTGACTTGTATGTTGCGGCATGACCGCAGTCGCGCAGCCCGTCCAGCTCGAGCTGGCATCGAGGTGGCAACGCTTCCTCGGCCAGATGATCGACAGCGTCTTCGCCGGTCTTCCGATGGCGGTGCTACCGACGATCGTGAATCACGTCCCCTCGTTGACGGGTGTCTGGTTCCCGCTGGCCGCGTCGTGGATGGCCTTCTATCTGGCCTTCGGCGACGCATTCTACGACGGCCAGAGTTTCGCGAAACGATGGTTGGGGATCCGCGTCGTCGACGCCAAGACCGGCGAGCCGTGCACCTGGGGCGACTCATTCATCCGCAACGTCCTCTCGATCCTCGGCCCGATCGATTGGATCTTCATCTTCGGCGAGAACCACCAGCGGTTGGGCGACAAGGCAGCCGGGACCGTTGTGATTGTGGCCGACTAGGCTGGCGTGACGGCTGGACAGCATGACGGCCTGACGGCTGCAGCTGTCCAGCGGTCCAGCTGTCGAGCCGTCCAGCTCTATCCGGCCCCATGCCACTCCCTCAACACTTGATGTAATCGCCGCCGCGCTTTATCGTGCGGCATGACGACCCGCGAACTCGACCTGCTGCAGGGCACGCTCGACGTGCTCGTGCTCCGCGCGCTGTCCTGGGGCCCGATGCACGGCTACGGCGTCGCGCGATTCATACGTGACGGATCGACCGGCAGCTTCAAAGTCCTCGACGGCGCGCTCTACACGGCGCTTCACCGCATGGAAGAACGCGGCTGGGTCTCGTCGGAGTGGGGTGCGTCGGACAAGAAAAAGCGCGCGAAGTTCTATCGGCTGACCGCCGCGGGCCGCCGCGCGCTTCGCGCCGAAACAGAAAGCTGGAACGACTACGCCGCGGCCGTCGCCCGCGTGATGGTCGCCGTTCCCGCGGTGCCCGAGCCATGACCGCGTCTCGCTGGTATCGCTATTTGCGGTTCTGGCGCCGCGACGTCCGCGCGGACATCGACGACGAGCTGCGCTTTCATTTCGAAGCTCGCATCGAGGAGCTGGTGGGGCAGGGAGCCACGCCGGAGGGCGCTCGCGCGCAAGCGATCGCCGAGTTCGGGAACGTGGACGAGGTGCGGCGCGGGCTGCACGAGATCGACGACCGGCTCGCGCGCCGCCGCGACCGCCTCGAGTGGTTCGACGCGCTCCGCCAGGACGTCGTGTACTCGGCGCGGTCGTTGCGCCGCACGCCGGCGGTGTCGCTCACGATCATCGTGACGCTGGCGCTCGGCCTCGGTGTGAACGCGGCGATGTTCTCGCTGCTCGACACCGTTTTCTTCCGTCCGCCGGCGGGCGTCGTCGCGTCCGAACGAGATCGAGCGGCTTGTGGTTCTACGATCGCTTCACGAGACGGTCCGAAGTTCTGGGCGGGGTTCGACTATACCTCGTACGAGGCGGCGGTGGCCTCGATGTCGGGCAGGCGGAGTTGGCGGCCTACCGCGGGCCCGATCGAGTCGCGCTCGTCCGCGGCGACGATCCTCCGATGGCGTCCGTCGAGGGCGCCAGCGCGTCGTACTTTCGCGTGCTCGGCTGCGGCCGGCGCTCGGGCGCTTCTACACGACTGAAGAGGACGCGCTCGAGTCGCCGGCCCCAGTCGCTGTCGTCAGCGATGCGTTCTGGCAGCGCGAGCTGGACGGCGACCAGGCGCGCCATAGGAGCGAACGATCAAACTCGGCACCAAGCCGTACACGGTCATCGGCGTCACGCCGCCGGCGATTCAGCGGGATCGATCTGGATGCGGTCGATGTCTGGCGTCCGATCGCCTCTTCGGTCACGCCGCGCGCGACTCCTTGGTACCGCGACCCGAACATCAACGGGTTCCAGGTGGTGCTTCGCCCGACGACGGCCGCGAAACCGGCGGAGCTCGAGCAACGTGCGACTCACGGCGCGCCTGCGCGTCGGAACGCGGCTCGCCACCGATACGAATGGCGTCGCGAGGTTCGGATCGATCAACCGCGCGCGCGGCCCCGGTGACCTCGACGCGAGCATGCGGGTCGCGACGCGGCTGGCCGGCGTGGCGCTGATCGTTCTCATCATCGCATGCGCGAACGTGACCAATCTGCTGCTCGCGCGGGCGGTTCGCCGACGGCGCGAGATCGCGATTCGTTTGTCGCTCGGCGTTTCGAGGCGGCGGCTCGTGCGCATGCTGCTGACCGAGAGCGCGTTGCTCGCCGTGATCGCGGCGCTCGCCGCCGTGGCCGCGACTTGGTGGGGCGGCGCGCTGCTGCGCCGCGTGCTGATGCCCGAGGTGCATTGGGCAACCGCGCCCGTCGAATGGCGCGTGATCGCGTTCGGACTCGCCGTTGCGCTTGCGGCGGGTGCCGTTGCGGGGCTGGTGCCCGCATTGCAATCGCTGTCGGTCGACCTCGACGAACTCGCTCAAATCGGGCGTGCGGCGACGACACGAGCCATCGGTCGCGCGCCCGTTCGTCGCTGATCGTCGTGCAAGCGGCGCTCTCGGTCGTGCTGCTCGTCGGCGCGGCGTTGTTCGTGCGAAGCTTGAACAACGTGGAGATCTCTCGACACCGGCTTCGCGATCGATCGTCTCGCGTTCGTGTGGCTGCGGACCTCCGCGGTCGACTCGGCGGACGACGTCGCACGCGGTGCTCGGCTCGCCTCGCTGCAATCCCGGCTCGAGCACGTGCCGGGCGTCGAGCGCGTCGCGTACACCTCGATGCGCCCCAAGAGCGGATTTCAGACCGAGACTTACTATCCCGACGTCGACACACTCGTTCACAAGAAGCCGATCGGGTTCTTCACGGCCGTGTCGCCGGGTTTCTTCGACGCGACCGGGACGCGCCTCGTGCGCGGACGCGATTTGTCGCCGTCGTCGGGCGGGAGAACCCCCGCCGTTGATCGTGAACGAGGCCATGGCGACACGCTCTCTGGCCCGGGCAGGACCCGATCGGCCGCTGCGTGCATTTCTCGGCACCGAGCGCCCCCTGTTCCACGATCATCGGTGTCGCTCAAACGGCGATGCTGTTGCAGGTCACCGAGGAGCCCGTGCCGCGTTTCTACGTGCAGTAGGACAACGCGTCGTTCCGTTCGTACAACGACCGGTCGATCGTCCTGCGTGTTCGCCCGCGGGAGGCGAGCGCCGTGATGACGGCGGTGCGCGGGATTCTCCGCGCGGAATTTCCCAGGCGTGCGAACCGACGCGACCACGATGGCGGCGTCGATGGAACCGGAATACCGGCCGTGGAAGCTCGGCGCGACGCTGTTCACTCTCTTCGGGGTTCTCGCGCTGATCGTCGCCGGCGATCGGTGTCTACAGCAGCGTGTCGTACGCCGTCAGCCAACGCACGCACGAGTTCGGGGTCCGCGTGGCTCTCGGCGCGACGACGCGCAATGTGCTGACTCACGTGCTTGGCGGCGGTTTGCGGACCGTGGCGGTCGGCGTCGCGCTCGGGATCGTGCTCGCGCTGGCCGGCGGCCGATTGGTCGCGTCGCTCCTCTACGGCATTTCAGCGAACGATCCGATCGCGATGGTCGTCGCCGCCAGCGCGTTGATGGTCATCGCCGCCGTCGCGTCGCTCGCACCGGCTTGGCGCGCCGCCAAGGCCGATCCCGTGTCGGCGCTGCGGGCCGACTGAACGCTGCTACGAAACGGCCGCCGTCACGATCCACGGCGGTGATAGTAGAAGTCGTACGACGTCGTCCACGTCGAGCCACCGTCCTTCGACAGCTCGCCGTGCTGGCGCACCGTGCTGTCGTTCACCGGCGTGAACGTGAGCCGTTGAATCGGCTGGCCTGGCGCTGCCGCCGTTGTCGGTCGCGCGACGAGCGAGAGCGACCCGTCGTGCCACTCGCTCTCGCGATACTCGGTGACCGCGCCGCCCTGTCCGACCCAATACTGTTGCCATTGTTTGGCGACGGGATTGAACGCGTTGAGGCTCTTGCCGGTGGTGCCATTCGACGCGGTCCAGTTCTCGAGCAGGCCGCACCCGCCGGCCATCGACTGCACGCTGCTCGATCCGACGACGTGCCCATCGGGCGTCGTCACTTGCCACTCACCGACCCAGAAGTCGAAGCGATGCCGATCGGGATTTCCCGCGCATGGGTTCGGCGGCGGCCCGCTTGGTGGACTCGCTTGACCCGCGGCGACGCGGGCGGCGGCGACCAGAGCGACAACCGTGGCGAATCGGCCGAACGGCAGCATACGATCTCCATGCTGGTGGGTGCGATCGCATTCTACGCCGCGGGCTCGCCGGGGCTACGTCCACGCGCCAAAGGCTTACAAGACTCGCGGGTTTCGCTTACCGGTGGACCGGTGGACCGGTGGACCGGTGGACCGGTGGACCGGTGGACCGATAGAATTCGTCATGACTCGGCATTTTCGTATCGTCGCCGTTCTCGTGTGCGTTTCCGCTGCTCTCCAACTCGGCGCGTGTCGCGCTGCCGACCGGCCGGCGATGTCGATGGCGGAGATCAAGATCCCGCCCGGCGCCAACTATACCGCCGCCGACGTGCGCTTCATGCAGGGGATGATCCATCACCACGCGCAGGCGTTGAAGATGGTGGCGATGGCGCCGACGCACGGCGCGGGGCCATCGGTGCAGATCTTGTGCAAGAAGATCGACGTCTCGCAGAAGGACGAGATCGCGACGATGTCGACGTGGCTCAAGGATCGAAATCAGGCCGTCCCCGACCCGAACGATCCGCATCCGATGATGATGCCCGGGATGCTCACGGACGCGCAGCTCACGGCGCTGGACCAGGCGCGCGACACGACGTTCGACCGGCTCTTTCTCACCGACATGATCCAGCACCACGAAGGCGCGATCAAGATGGTCGCGGATCTCTTCGCGACGCCCGGCGCGGGCCAGGCGTCAGAGATGTTCCGCTTCGCGTCGGACGTCGACGCGGACCAGCGAGGAGAGATTCAGCGGATGCGGACCATGCTGGCGTCGCCGACGCACAGCGTGACGCACGCACGCTCAGTAGCTCAACGCCGCGGCCGAGTTCCGCTCGGGACCGACGGCGGTCCGGGCCGCGTTCCGCTCGGAACTGAGGCGGACCCTGGCGGTCGCGGCGCACTTGGCGTCGTGGGAGCGGGAGTCGGGACCGGAGGCACCCCCGGCCGCGTTCCGCCCGTCACCGACGGCATTCCGGGTCGCGTTCCACTCGGTACGGACGCGGAGCCGGGCGGCCCCGCGGCGGCGACCGCTGGGCTGGTGGTCGCCGGCGAGACACCCGCCGCGGGCGTCGTGGCTTTAGCGTCTCCCGGAACGAATACGTCGACGGAGAACGTGAAGGAGCGCTGCTCTCCGGGCTCCAGCGCCCCGACGTTGACGACCTGGCGCGCGACCTCCTCGCCCTTGTCGTTCTTGATCGAGACGAGGACCGAGTATTCCCACGGCTGGCCGACATTCGGATGCCGGACCGCGCCCTCGAGGTTGAGCGCGGAAAAGCTCGGCGCGGGGGTTGCCGCCGCGCCGGGCTCGAACTTGAGGTGCTTCCGACACGCCGGGCAACTGCTCGCGCTCTGAAGAATCACCGCCCGACAGTGCGGGCAGAGGCGAGTCGCGCCCGCCGGCGCCCGAAAGGTGTTCACTAGAGCGTGCCTGTCCCCAGCTTGAGAGCGGGCTTCGAAACGACTTCGTCACCCCAGCCGAACTCGGAGCGGCCGCGCATGCGCGAACCGGCGGCGACGGTGAGCGTTCCAGCCTTGAGGTCTCCGTTCAGGACACCCGTCTCCTGGAGCTCGACGCGCTGAGCGCTCTCGATGTTGCCTTCGACTTCACCGGCGATGACGACGGCGTTCGCGCGCACGCTGCCCGTGAGCTTGGCGCCGGCTTCGATGGTGAGATCGCCCTGGATGACGACGTCGCCCTTGAAGCGGCCGGCGAGGCGCACGTTTCCGGCGCCTTCGATCTTGCCTTCAATGGTGATGTCGGAGGCGATCATGGATTCACGTCCTTCACGCGCCGGGCGGCGCATCGAACTCGGGCTAAAGTTGTCCATGGAGGCGTCGGGCTCTCTTCGGAAAGCTGGTTCCGGGGCGGCTGGGGGGGGAGTCATCGGGGCATCCTTTTTCGGTGAAGTTGCGTCCTTCCAAATCGCCATTGCTCGGGGCTCCTCTAGAGATGCGAATTCGCGTGAAGAGGAATACTGGGCGATGGACGCGCCCGCCGTCAGGTGCGTCACACGAATGTGGATTTTCTTCGACAAAACCGGCCGGGGCCGCTATGGCGAAGGCCAATTCGTCCCCGATTCGCCGAAGACCACCAATGTAGTCGTCGTACACGCCGCAAGTTGCGGCGATCATACAGGCTCACGGCTCCTGCTCAAGCTCTTGCTCAAGGCAGGGCTCGGGTGGCCGAGTCCGGGATCTCGACGCCGGCTTGAGATCCCGGACTCGGCAAGCGAGCCCTGCCTCGAGCAGGAGCTTGAGCAGGAGCTTTGAGCAAACAACTCCCGCCGTCGTGGTGTGTTCTAGAGCCTCGGCTTCGTCTTCCGCGGCGCCTTGCCGCAGTTCTTCGGCCAGTCGGCCGGCCACGTGCCCGGCGACTTGTCGCGCGCGATGAACTCCGGATCCTCCGACGCCGAGATACGCGAGCATCGCCGCCAAGCGTCGCGTTGTGCTTCAGGTCGTCGAACACGACCTTGTCGTACGTGTCGCGGTTGGTGTGCCAGGTGTACGTGTCGTAGTTCCAGCCCACCGCGCCCATGCCGAACGACGGCGTGCCGTAGCAGGCGAACACGGCGCCGTCGGTGCCGCCCGGATTGCCCGTCGGCACGTCGTTGAAGCTCCACGACACGACGTTCGGGCTCATGCTGTCCGTGTAGAAGCTCGGCAGCTTGGCGTACCACGCCTTGAGATGCCGGCCGATGTCGCGAGAGGCCCGACGACGACACCGACTGCACGCGACCGGTTCCGTTGTCCTGGTTGAACAGCGCCTGCAGTCCCTTCATCACCTCGGGATGGTCCTCGGTGAAGGCGCGTCGAGCCGTTGAGACCCTGCTCCTCGCTCGCCCAGTGGCCGACCATGATCGTCCGCTTGGGATGCGGATAGGCCAGTTTGAGAATTCTCATCGCTTCCATGGCCATCATCGTGCCCGTGCCGTTGTCCGTCGCGCCGGACGATCCGTCCCACGAATCGAAGTGCGCCGAGAGCATCACGTATTCATTCGGCTTCTCGGTGCCCTTGATCATGCCGATCGTGTTGAACGCCGGCTGTTCGCCGAGCAGCTGCGCGTCGAGGTCGAGTCGCACGCACGGGCTTCTGGTTGTTCTCGGCGAGGCGGAAGAGCAGGCCATAGTCCTCGCACGTCAGCGTCACGGCCGGCGCGATCGTGTTGTACGTCTCGAAGACCTCGATCGTCCCCCAACCGCCGGTGCCGCTGCCGGCGCCGCCGCGACATCCGCCGCGACCACCGCGTCCGCCGCCAGCCGGCCGCCGGTACCGCCGCGCGCGAGGCTCCCGGCCCGCCGCCGCCGCTGGCGCTCGCCGGCCCAGGCGTACCGCGTCCGCCGAATCCGCGGCCACGGCCGTTGTCCGTCGCGGGAAACGGGTTCGGAAATCCGGAGAACTTCGTGCGCGACGTGATCATGCCGGCGACGCCGGCCTTCTCGAGACGCATGCCGAGCGTGCCGGTGCCGAGCGCGAGCGAGTAGCCCGTGCCGCGATAGAGCTTCGTGCTGTCCGGACTCGCCGCCCAATCGCGCTGCATCTCGCGCGATGAGCGTGTCCATGCGCGCCATCGATGCCGGCGTCGACCAGCGGATCCAGTCCTCCGACGGACGGCACGTCGGCCACGCGGGCGAGAGCATCACGATCTTGCCCTGCGCCTTCGGCAGCCATTTCACGAATTCCGTGCTGTCGTTGAACTTCGGGAGCACGATCACCGGCGCCGTCACCGGGCGTGCCCTTCGTGCCCGGGACTCCACGCGAGCATCGTCCCCTCGAGCGAGCGCACGCGCGGCGTGACGAGATCGATGTGCGAGACGCCGCGCCGCCAGCCGCGCCAGGTGCCGTACTGCTCGCGCTTCGCGTCGATGCCCCACGACTTGTACGTGCCGATGACCCAGTCGCTCGCCGCGCTTGATGCCCGGGCTGCCGGTGAGGCGAGGGCCGATCGAGTCGAAGAGCGTCTGCGACAGCTTCTGGACGTGCGAGCTGTCCATGCCGAGTCGCCAGATGCGCTCCAGCGTCGCGTCGTCGGAGGGAAAGTGGGGCGCCTGTTGTGCCGCGGTGACGCCGGCGAGCGCGATGGTCGCGAGTGAGACGCGCGAGAGGAGTCGGCAGAGAGCCATGGGTGCGGGGGTCGGAAGGGAACTGAACTAAAACAAAAGAGAACGGGCGGCGAAAGGTCTCGCCGCCCGCGTCTGCGCAGGTGCAGTCTCACGGCTCCTGCTCAAGGCCATTCTCACGGCAGGCTCGGGTTGCCGAGTCGAGATAACAGACCAGGCGTTTCGAACTGGTTGGTCTGATGATCGCCGAAACGGAAGTCGAGCCTAGCCTCGAGAAGTAGCCGTGAGATGGAGCTGTGAGCACGACCTTATGGCGTGGTCTTCGTGAATCCGGTGACCATGCCTTCCGTATTGTGCGCGAACCGGATGCCGTAAACACCGTCGAGTGATTTGAGCTTTCCGGGGCCCACCAGGTCGGCCTTGGCGTACGTGCCGACGACCGTGCCGTTGATCGAGCACGTGACCTGGTCGCCCTTCACCGACATCGCGATCTCCTGGGTCACCTTGTCGCCCTTCGCGGCGGCCTTGTGGATCGCCGCGTTGGCCTCCCCGGGTCCGTTCATCTTGAACGCCGCCGGCCCGAAGCCACGCACGATGAACCGGCCGTCGCCGTACGCGGCGCAGTAGAGATACGACGTTTGGTCGGTGCCCATGTCGTTGCCGGCGATCACGATTCCGTAGGGGTGATCGTGGCTGTTGAGGTTCATGTATTGCGGTTCCGTGAACGTCGCTTTCACCGTGTAATCGCCCTTCGCCGTGTTGGCGGGATTCCAGTAGGAGATCGCGGGGCCCGTCGTGATGTGAAAGGCGTCGCCTTCCTTCGTGAATTTGGCGGTTTCGACGCTGGCGGTACCGTCGGCCTTGCCGGTCCAACCCGGCACGGAGATGCCGCCGCCGGCGACGGTTCTGGAAGCGTCCATTGCCTGACCCTGCGCCGCGCCGATCCACGGCACGAGCGCCAGAGCGGCGGTGAGGGCGGTGGGAACAAATGCGCGGCGCATGGTCTGTCCTCTCGAATGGTGTGTGGTCAACGGCATAACTATACCTGGCGGACACCGGGCAAGGCCACGCCTCGACACCATTCTTACCCGCCTCTCGGTCCCCCTTGAGTCGAGAGCGTGATGACCATCACTTTGGAACCGACGAATTCAACCATTCGACCCCGTCGATCCCTCCCCCGTGCACACTCGACTCGTTCGCCTCACGCTCGCGACCATCACCGCCGCGAGCCTCGTCGCCACCGCGCACGCCCAGACTGGCGACTCAAACCCGCTCCACTGGCGGGAGATCGGCCCGACGCGCGCCGGGCGCGCCCGCGCGCTCGCCGGAGTGCCGTCGCAGCCCAACGTCTTCTACGCCGGATTCGACAACGGCGGAGTATGGCGATCCACCGACTACGGCTCGACCTGGGTGCCGCTCTTCGACAGCCAGCCGACTGGATCGATCGGCGCCATCGGAGTGGCGGCGTCGGATCCCAACGTCATCTACGTCGGCACCGGCGCCGGGATCATTCGCCCGGACCTCGCCATCGGCGACGGGATGTACAAATCCACCGACGGCGGCAAGACGTGGACGCACCTCGGCCTTCGCGACAGCCAGATGATCGCGATGATCGACGTCGATCCGACGAACCCGAACCGGCTCTTCGTCGCCGCGCTCGGGCACCCGTACGGACCCAACGCCGAGCGCGGAATCTTCCGCTCGACCGACGGCGGACAGACGTTCCAGAAAGTTCTATATAAGGATGAGTACACGAGCGGCAACGACGTCCGCATCGATCCGTCGAACGTCAACATCGTCTACGCGACGCTCTGGCAGCAGCAGCAGAGCTTCATCGAGGGCGGCGGTTTCGGCGGCTCGGGGACGAGCATCTACAAGTCGGTCGACGGCGGGACGACGTGGAAGCCGCTCACCGAGGGGCTGCCGCAGGTCTTCCAGGCGAACCTCGCGATCGCGCCCAGCAATTCGCGCACGATCTACGCGACGATCGCCGGCGATTTCCCGCCCGCCGCCGGACGGGGCGGCGGCGCGGCGGGCGGCGGTCGCGCGGGGCCGGCGAACGTCACCGGCACGGTGAACTTCTACAAGTCGACGGACGCGGGCGAGCACTGGCAAGCCGTGGTGAATCCCGCGCTCAACGCGGGCGGTGGTGGCCGAGGCGGTGGGCGTGGCGGCGGAGGCGGCGTGCAGCAGGACCCGCGGCCGCTCGCGCGCATCGGCGGCGGCGACCTGCCGACGCTTGCCGTCGATTCGAAGAACGAGAACGTCGTCTACAGTGCATCCACCGTGTTGTGGCGCACCGAAGACGGCGGCGTCACCTGGTCCGCCGTGCGCGGCGCGCCGGGCGGCGACGACTATCAGAAGATCTGGGTGAATCCCAACAACCCGAACATCCTGCTCGTCGTCTCGGACCAGGGCGCCGTCATCTCGGCCAACCGCGGCATGTCGTGGAGCAACTGGTACACGCAGCCCACCGCGGCGATGTACCACGTCACGACCGACAACTCGTTCCCCTATCGCGTGTGCAGCGGACAGCAGGACTCCGGCTCCGCGTGCGTCGACAGCCGAGGAAACGACGGCGAGATCACGTTCCACGACTGGCATCCGGTGAACATCCAGGAGTACGGCGAGGCCGCGCCCGACCCGAAGGATCCGGACATGGTGTACGGCAGCCAGCGTGCGGGGGTCTCGCTCTACAACCGCAAGACCGGGCAGACATCCGCCGTCGGTCCGAGCGCCGAGCAGCGCGCGGATTTCAACCGCAACGTGCGCACGATGCCGATCGAGTGGTCGCCGGTGGACCACTCGACGGTTTTCTACGCGTCGAACGCGGTGTGGAAGTCGACGGATCACGCGCACAGTTGGACGCGAATCAGTGGCGATCTCACGCGGCAGACGTGGGAGCCGCCGGCGAGCGCCGGCAAATACTCGGGCGTCGTCGCGCCGGCGCCGTTGGGCAGCATCACCGCGCTCTCTCCGTCGCCGCGCGACATCAAGACGATCTGGACCGGCTCGGACGACGGCATGATTCAGGTGACGATGGACGGCGGTGCGACGTGGAAGAACGTCACGCCGCCCGCGATCAAGCCGTGGACGCGCATCTTCAACATCGAGGCGGGGCATTTTGACGGCATGACGGCGTACGCGGCCGCGAACACGCTGCGCATCGACGACGCGAACCCGCACTTCTGGCGGACGCACGACGGCGGCAAGACGTGGACGGAGATCAACACCGGCATCGCCGGCGGAGCCGCGGCGAACTCGATCCGAGAGGATCCGAAAAAGAAAGGGCTCTTGTACGCGGCGACCGACGTGCAGGTGTGGCTGTCGGTCGACGACGGCGACCACTGGCGAACGCTCCGCTTCAACATGCCGGCGATCTCCGTTCGCGATCTCGAGCTCAAGGACGACAGTACGTGTCTGTGCGCCGACCTCGTCGCCGGCACGCACGGGCGCGGGTTCTGGATCCTCGACGACGTGACGCCGCTGCGTCAGGAAGCGGAGGCCCGCGCGGCGCAGAGCGCGGGGAGTGCATTTCTGTTCAAGCCGATCACCGCGATCCGCGTTCGCTACGGGATGAATGACCCGACGCCGTGGCCGCCGGAGTGGCCCGCCGGGGAGAATCCCATGCCGGGCGGCATCATCGACTACAACCTGGCCGGCAACGCCTCGGCGCCGGTCACGCTCGAGATCCTCGACGGCGCGGGGAAGGTCGTGCGCCACTATTCGAGCGCGGACCCCGTGATGAATCCACATCCGGCGCTCGATCCGGAGGCGTACGACCAGATTTGTCGTAAGACGCCCACGGCACCCGACTGCAATCTTCCGTTGTATTGGCCGGGCGCGCCGATCGTGCTCTCGCAGGGCGCCGGCTTCCACCGCTTCGCGTGGGATCTACGCATGGATCCGATCGGAGCCGGCGGAGGGGGCGGTGGTGGAGGTGGGGCAGGCGGCGCCGTTCCGCACCACACGTATCCGGGAGTCGCCGCGCCATGGGCGCCGCCCGGCGCGTACACCGTGCGTCTAACGGTCGACGGCAAGCAGTACACGCAGCCGATCACGCTCCGCCTCGATCCGCGTGTGAAGACGCCGTCGGCCGCGCTCGCGCAGCTCGCGTCGCTGACCCGCGAGATGTACACCGGCGCCGCCGCGGCGCGCGCCGCGTACGATCAGGCACGCGCGCTGTCGGCAAAGCTCGAGAGCGCCGGCGGCGACGACGCGGCCGCGTTCAAGCGCGAGGTCGATTCACTCGCGCCGCCTGCACCGGCGGGTGGACGGGGTGGGGGTGGGCGTGGATTTGGAGGCGGTGGAGGGGGACGCGGCCGCGGTGGCGCGCCCGAGGTTCAGAATCTCGAGACCGTGATGACCTCACAGATGGCCGCGGCGATGGCGATGCAAGCCGCAGAGGTTGCGCCGACGGCGTCGCAGGTCGCGGCGGTGACGAAGGCGAGAGCAGACGCGGCCGCCGTAATGAAACGGTGGGCCACGTTGAAGACCTCGGGTCTCGCGGGATTGAACGCAAAACGGAAGAAGGCCGGACAGAGTGCGATAGAACTCCCGATGACGGGATGAATGCCGTTCCGCGGAGTTGTTGAATCGGAGGTGTACGGTGCCCAACTACGACGGTGGCCCGATTCGCGATCACGAAGTCGTCTCGCACGACGCCTGGGTCGCTGCGCGCCTTACGCTCCTCCGGCGCGAGAAAGAGTTCTCGAAGGCGCGCGACGAGATCGCTCGACTACGCCGCGCGCTGCCGTGGGAGAACGTCGAAAAGCCGTACGCGTTCGACGGTCCCGGTGGCCGCGAAACGCTGGCCGATCTGTTCGAGGGGCGACGGCAGCTCGTCGTCTACCACTTCATGTTCGACCCGTCGTGGAAAGAAGGATGCGCGCACTGCTCGTTCTGGGCCGACAGCTTCAACGCGCTCGGCGCGCACCTCAATCATCGTGATACGACGTTCGTCGCCATCTCTCGCGCGCCGCTGTCCAAGATCGATGCGTTCAAGCAGCGGATGGGTTGGTCGTTCAAGTGGGTCTCGTCGGCACCGAGCGATTTCAACTTCGACTTCGGCGTCTCGTTCACTCTTGACGAGCAGGCCCGCGGAGCCGGCGTGTACAACTACGTGCCGGGCGAGGCCGGGAGCGAGCGAGAGGGCGCGAGCGTCTTCTACAAGGCCGAGAATGGAGACGTCTACCACACGTACTCGACCTACGCGCGCGGGATCGATCTGCTGAACGTCACGTACAACTTCCTCGACCTCACGCCAAAGGGGCGGGACGAAGCGCAGCTGTCGGACCCGCAGGCATGGGTCCGACACCATGATCGATACAACTATTGAGGGGCCCTAGGCCGCTCGCTCCACGGCGCGCTTCACGATCGCCTTCGCCACGAACTCCGCGTCTCGCGCCGCGCCGTGGATCATCGTGGACGACACCGCGTACAGGAAATTCAATCCGATGAAGTAAAGGCCCGGCACCGAATCGACGACGCCGCGGCGTTGCGTTGGTGCGCCGCTCGCGTCGAACACGGGCAGTTGGATCCATGAGAAACCGGGATTGAAACCGGTGCACCAGACGACGTTGGCGACGTCGAGCACGCGGCCGTCGACCGTTTGCGGCAACCCGTCCTTCACGCCGCGGAGGCGCGCGACACGCTCGACGCCCGCGCTCGTCAGGTCCTGCGACTTCACGCGAATCAATCGATGGCCCATCGTCGTGAACGTCGGTCGTGCACGGCGGCCCATCGGCGTGTCGATCGTGAGCAGCCGATGAAAGACCACCCGAAAGAGAAATGGTGCGAGAAGGTGCCGAGCCCAGAAGGTGTCGAGACGGAAAGGCGCTTCGCCGACATCGCGTCCCGAGAGCCAGACGGCGTGGCCTCCGCGCGCCGCTTCCATGGCGATCTCCGCGCCGGAATTCCCCGCGCCGACGACCAACACACCTCCCGGGGCGAGTTGAGCCGGATTGCGATACTCCAACGAATGCAACTGCACGACGCGATGATCCATCTGACGCGCGAAGTCCGGCGTCGTCGGCCGCTGAAACGTGGACATCGCGACGACGACCTGTTTCGCCTCGATGCGTCGAGTCCTTCGTCGCGACGAGAAATCCATCGTCGTGCCGCGAGACCCGCGTGACCGGCGTTCCCGTGCGCACGGGAAGCTTGAACTCCCGCGCGTAGGACTCGAGGTAGTCGGCCATCGCGTCCTTCGTTGGAAACGAGTTCGGCGCGGCGGGAAAGGGCTTGCCCACCAACCCGTCGAAGCGCGCCGGCGTGAATAGTCGCAGCGAGTCCCAACGGCGCCGCCACGTGTCGCCGATTCTGTCGTTGGCTTCGAGTATCACGAACCGGACGCCGGTGCCCGCGAGGTGGTACCCCACGGAAAGCCCCGATTGCCCCGCGCCGATTACGACGGTGTCGATCCGCTCAGTCTTCTCCATCTCCGCATCCCCCCGTCCGCGCATCGCGAACATGTTCGGTTTGAGGGGCGCAGGATAGACCCGGAGCGTCGCTCGCGCGTCGGGCGAACGATGTAGCCGTCGAGGGGAGCGGCGTGGGTATTTCTATGTAGAGCGGGGATCGGTCGGCTCGTGCTATATGAGCCCTTTGCGATGCGCGTACGCCGTCGCCGCGGCGCGCGTCGACACGCCGAGCTTGCCGAAGATGTTGGCGACGTGGCGCGCCACGGTCTTTACGCTGATCCCGAGAGCGTCGGCCACGGCGCGATTCGTTCGCCCAGTGGCGACGAGGCCGAGCACCTCGACCTCGCGATCGGTGAGCGAGTTTGGCGAGGATTGATCGTCGCCCGCCAATTCGTCGAGCATCGCGTCGGCTCTGGCGGCGTCGGGGCGCGCGCCGACGTCGTCGAACACCTGTCGCGCGGCGGTGAGCTCGAGGCGGGCGGTGTCGCTGTCGCCGAGCATGCGATGGGCGCGGGCGCCCAACGCTCGGGAGCGCGCGACCTCGTAGGGTGCGTCGAGCTGTCGCCAGATTTGCGCCGCGTCGCTGAGCGAAGAGAGGGCGTCGCGCGCCTGGCCGTCGGCCAGTTGAACGGCCCCGCGTGCGTATGCCGCCGCCGCGCGCAGCAACGAAGCGCCGATCTTGTCAGCGAACGTGGCGAACTCGTCCGCCGCCGCGCGACCGCGCGCGACGTCGCCGACGGCGAGAGAGATCTCCACGCAGGCGCGGAGCGCGTTTGCTCGACGGGCGGGGGTCCTGGCGTCATCGAGCGCTCGGCGAATCGCTCCCACCGCCGCCCCGTGTTGGCCCTGTGCAATCCGGAGGAGGGCCAGACCCGGCTGTGGCTCGCGGCCATGACGAGTGGCGTTCGCGAACGCCGTTTCCGCGTCGTTGAGCTCGCCGCGCAGGCGATGCAATTCGGCGAGGTGGTAGAACGCGGTGCCGGCGGCTGGCGTGGTCCGCTCGCCCGCGAGGACGTCGCAGGCTCGCGCGACTTCGGTCATCGCGTCGTCCCACTCGCCGCGCAGCTGCTTGATCTCGGCGTGTCGCACGAGACAGTCGCCGCGATTCGGGACGATTTCCGGCTCGGAGTCGCACCAGCGGCCGAACGCCTCGGTCCACTCGCGCGCCCGCGCGACGTCGAACGTCTCGTCGCACGCGTCGAGTGCGACGCAGTAGATGATTCCCACGTTCTCGGGGGACAGGTCGTCGCCGGTGACGGCGACCATCACTTCGTCGAGAAGCCTGGTGCCCGCGGCGATTTCGCCGCGATGAATGAAGGCGCGTCCCTCGCCGAGTCGGGCGAGCAGGATGAGGTCGCCGGACGCGAAGCGGCGCCCGACCGCCATGGCGTTGGCGAAGTCGACGTGCGCCTGATCGAGGTTTCCTTCCATGGCATGACGGATTCCCGCGAAGAGCATCAGGTACCCGTGCACCGCGCATTCGTCGCAGCCCGCGTCCTCGAGCGTTCGCGCGGCGCGACCGAGCCACCCGTTGGCGTGCGCCGGCTCGCGCCACATCAGCCGGAATCCGAGATGGCAAGCGGCACGCGCCGCGCCCTCGAAGTCGCCGACGCTTGCGTGCGTCTTGTGGGCGCGACTGAGCGCGGATTCCCCGACTTGGTCGCGCCCGATCAGAAACGCCGCGCTGGCGAGCAGCTCGAGCTCGGGCCCGTCGAGCTCTCCGGACTCGTCGGCCGCCGAGAGCACGGCGAATGCCTCACGCCAGGCGTGGCTGGCGAACAAATCCCTCGCCGCGGAGCGCTGCGACGTCGGAGGGGGAGCGGACTGGGTCGACAAGGGCATTCGATCGGTTGCCTACACTCGAAGTGTAACCGCCCCCGCCCAGGAGGCAGAGTCGCGCGCGCGGCGGGCGCGCTCTAGAATCCTCTGCTCGCGTTCGTGAGCGGCCGCGCAACCGGGGGCAGTGAAGTAGATGACAGCGGGCAGCGACAGTTTTCGAGGCACCCTCGTCGCCGTGAGTCGGAGCGAGACGCATTCGTTCGAGAAGGCGAACCGTGACGCGATACGCCTCATCGAGGGCTTCGGCGTGGAAGGCGATGCGCACGGCGGGGCGACGGTCAAGCATCGCTCCCGCGTGGCACGCGACGCGACGCGCCCCAACTTGCGACAGGTGCACCTCATTCACGCCGAGCTGCTGGAGGAGCTGGCGGAGTCCGGGTTCGACGTCGCTCCCGGAGCGCTCGGCGAGAATCTTACGACGCGCGGGATTCCGCTCCTCGAGCTGCCCATGGGCGCTCGATTGCGAATCGGGGACGATGCCGTCATCGAGCTCACCGGTCTGCGGACGCCGTGCGTGCAGATCGACCGATTCAAATCGGGGCTGCTCGCGAAGGTCGTCGGGCGAAGCGACACCGGCGAGATCGTGCGACGCGCCGGCGTGATGAGCGTCGTCGTCGCGGGCGGACTCGTTCGCGCGGGCGACGCGATCGTCGTCGAGCTTCCGGCCGAACCGCACGCGGTGCTGGAGCCGGTATGAGTGCCGGCAGGGTAGCAGCGACCCAAGTCGCCTGGCTCGCCGACGTGGAGACTCCCATCGGCGAGATGATCGGCGGCGCGACGGACACCCACCTCGTGCTCCTCGAATTTGCGCGCCGTCGCACGCTCGACGCGCAGTTGGCGCGCCTCACGCGGATGACCGGATTCACGCTCGAGCGCGGCGAGTCACCGATCGTGCGCGAGCTGCGCCGCGAGCTGGACGAGTATTTCCGCGGCGAGCGCAAGGAGTTCACGATTCCGATCGACGCGCGGGGGACGCCGTTTCAGATGCGCGTCTGGGCGGCGCTCCGCCGGATCCCGACCGGAACGACAACGAGCTACGCGCGGCTGGCGATGTCGGTCGGGCAGGCGTCGGCCGTCCGCGCCGTGGCTCGGGCGAACGGCGACAATCCGATCGCGATCCTGATCCCGTGCCACCGGGTGATCGGCTCGGATGGATCGCTGACCGGGTACGGCGGCGGGCTGTGGCGAAAAAAGAAGCTGCTCGACCTGGAAGCGCGGACGGAAGCGCTTCGCTTGCCAGGTCTCTGAGCGGCCGAGGCTCGAGACCCCGTGCAATAAGAACGGCCCGCCGCGATCGGTTCGCGGCGGGCCGTCGTTCGTCGGCAATGCGCGGCGTTACTTCTTGCGGCGGCGGATCCATGCCGCCACGCCGACTACAGCCGCTCCAGTCGCGACCAGCGTGATCGTGGCCGGTTCCGGTGTCGTCACCGCGGCGCCGCCGGCGTATGCCGGTGCGGCCGTGACGACGAGCAGCGCCAGCGCCCGTGCGATGTTCTTCATGCCGTCCTCCAATGAGAAAACGCTAACGCCCTACTTCTTGCGGCGGCGGATCCACGCCGCCACGCCGACTACGGCGGCTCCAGTGGCGACCAGCGTGATCGTGGCCGGTTCCGGTGTCGCGGTCACGACACCGGCGTACGCCGGTACTGCCGCGACGACGAGCAGCGCCAGCGCCCGTGCGATGTTCTTCATGCCGTCCTCCAATGAGAAAACGCTAACGCCAGAAATCTTTCAGCGAGCCCCGCCGTCGGAGGCCCGCGCAGCCGCCTGTACGCTGAGAATGGGCCGGTCCGGATCGAGCGTCAAGGCGCGTCCGCCGCTGTAACGAAATCGTTACTGGGGCGGACCCAGCGCCGGATTTCTATTGAAGAAGCCGACGGGCACCAAGCTGAACCCGGCGCTCTGCACCGGCATCACCGGCCAGTCTTCCGGCCGCGGCATGTGGGTCACGCCGACGGTGTACCAGAGCACGACGTCGGTATCCAGCACGGATCGTCCGGCCCGCGTCCACCGGGTGAGCCCGTCGCCCCCTCGCGATTGATTCGGGTAGTCGCCGGCCGACCAGCGCTCCGAGTCCACCTGCGGCGTAACCCACAGCGGCGCATCGAGAAAGCCCGCGCGATGGCGGAGCGAGCTGGATGAGTCGGCCAACGAGCCGACGATCTGGCCGGGAACCAGCTCGTAACCGGTTGCCTGCCCGAGGGCGTTGCGCCGCCTGGCGTTGACGACGCGCCAACCCGCCGGCGAGCGGTACGGCGCTCTCGCCGAGCGCGTCGCGCTCGGTCGACCACGTCCGTTCGTGCGACGCGAATCCACCCGCGTGGCCGTTGACCATCGCGCCGAGCGGGCGGGCCTCCACGTCCTCGACGCGATTGGGCGACGCGCCGTCCACGTCCAGGTCGAGCCGGTAGTTGAAGAAGTGCTGATGGTTCACCGCGGCCGACGCCATGCGCCACTTGCTCGGCCACCGAATCACGGCGAGGCGGCCGCCTTCGACGCCATGACGCCGGTGAGCAGCACGCGATGCGTGATCGTGCCGTCTTCTCGAAAAGCCCATTCGAATCCGTAGTCGTAGTTGCCGAGCCGACTCTCCGAGAACACCACGAGCTCGCGCGCGCGCGCGCCCGCACCGGCGTGCTTCCACGCGAGCCCGCCGTCGCGCTCGTACACGGCGATGGCGCGGGGCACGTGCCGCGATGAACCGGATGGCTCGGCGAAGGCCGCGTCGATGAAGTTGCTGCCCGCGGGACAGTCGACGCCCGGCGCGAGCATCGACACCGCGGCGCCGACGCCGAGCTCCCCGACGTCGAACGTGTTTCGGAAATACCATGCGGCCGAGGGATCGCCGTAAGGCACGACCATCTCTGACAGCGAGGCGCGGTACAAGATGCCGCGCACCGCGGTGCCGTCGTCGAACCCCACGCCGTACAGCACCAGCCCCTCGCGCGGACGCACCGCGACGTGGAGGCGCCAGCGTCCCCAGGTCACCGCGTGGCCGCTCACGTCGATGCCCGCCGAGCGTACCGCGGGCTCGTCGCGCGTCGACGCGCGCGGGCTGGGCGTCGTCGGCCGAGCGAGCGGCTGCCATGCGTCGCGTTCGCTGGCCGCGCTTGGCGGAGGGACCTCGCCCGTATCCTGCACGTCGAGCACGCGCCGCCCCGCCACGTCGACAAGCACGACGAGGCCCTCGACCGGCCGCGAGAACTCGTTCGCCGACGCGGCGCGCACGACCGTCAGCGCGCGCACGAGACGACCGCGCGACGGGTCTTCGTCGCCCCGCCCGAAGTTGCCCGCGGTCCACGCCATGACGACGACGTCGTTCGGCGACAGACCTCGGCGGGCGAGCGCGCGCCGCCACGCGTCGTTCGCGCGCGTGATCGCCTCGGCCGCGTCGGCATCGACTCCGTCGAGGCGCGGTTCGACGCCCGGGACGTCGCGCGTGCTTTCAAGCGTTCGCTCGTCGACGTTGACGATGGCCTCGCTCGTCGCGTTCCGCGCCGCGTCGTAGAGCACGACGAACGCTTTCCGCGGCCCGACCGTGCCGCGCAAAACGTCCGCTTTGGGCGGCTCGAGCAGATCGACGGTGCTGACGCGCCGCGAGCCTCCGATCAGCGCGTGCGCGCCGAGTACGTCGCGCACGCGGTCGATCTCGCCGGCCGTGAGCGGATCGAGCGCGTGTCGCGCCGCCGTGCCATCGCGGCGACACGCGACGAACGTCGCGCCTATGAGAAGGCTGAACGGGATGGCGGCGGCGACTGAGCGGAATTGCATCGAGGGCATGATAGTGCAGCGGCGCGGCGAGCGGTGCTATACTCCGCCGCGATGACGGACACGGATGCCGGCGCGGCCGCTGTTTCGCATCCATCGACGACGGATCGGGCGGAGGGAACGATCGCGTGGATCGGCCCCTTCGTCGTCTTCGCCGTGTGGCTGCTCCTCGACAAGCACGTTCCGCTCGCGAATCCGTGGAAGGAGATCGTCCGCGACGCGGTGATACTCGCGTCGATCCTGATCTTCTCGCGAAGGGTCCTTCCGACGACGGCGCGGCACTGGAAGGCGAGCGTCGCCATCGGTGTCGGCGTCTGCGCGCTCTGGGTTGCGCCCGATATTCTGATTCCCGGATGGCGGTCGAGCGTCGTCTTTCAGAACGGGGTCCTTGGCCGAGTCACCGTCTCGATCGACCCCCGCGAATTGACGCCGTTGATGCTCGTTCTGCGGACCGCGCGCGCCGCGTTGCTCGTTCCGGTGCTCGAAGAATTGTTCTGGCGCGGGTGGCTCCCGCGGTGGCTACAGGACCCGCAATTCAATCGAATTCCGCTGGGTCAGTACTCGCCGCTCGCGTTCTGGGCGACCGCCGCGCTCTTTGCAGCCGAACATGGACCGTTCTGGGAAGTCGGGCTACTGACGGGCGTGATCTACAACTGGTGGATGCGCCGCACCCGATCGCTCGGCGACTTGATGGTCTGCCATGCGACGACCAACCTCGCGCTTTCCGTGTTCGTGATCGTCACACAGCGGTGGGGGTTCTGGATGTAGGGTGGGGGCGCGACGTAGTTTGGACCCGCGAACGACGCCAGCGACCCTCTCTCCTCCCACCGGAGCCGCGTATGACGACGCACATCAAGATCCTTGCTTGGCTGCACATCGTGTTCGGACTCTTCGGCGCGCTGGCGGCGGTGGCCGTACTTGGTGGGACGATGTTCGGCGCGGCTTTCGCCGGGAGTTTCACGAATTCCGCGATCGTCGGTCTGGCCGGCGGAGTCCTTGGGATCTTCCTCGGCGCGATGGCGGCGTTGCAGCTGGTCGCCGGATGGGGACTGCTCCAGCGAAAGCCATGGGCGAGGATCCTGACCATCGTGCTCGGCGTGATCTCGCTGATCCGATTCCCGCTCGGGACGCTGCTCGGCGTCTACACGCTCTGGGTGCTGCTCAGCAAGGAAGGAGCCGCACAATTCGGCGTGACGTCGGCGTAAGCGGGTGGACCGGTGGACCGGTGGACCGGTTGACCGGTTGACCGGAAAACCCTGAGCCACTCATTCCGACCTGAGCGCGACGTTCGGGTCGACCTTCGACGCGCGAAGTGCAGGGAGCCAGCTCGCGGCGATCGCGGTCGCGAGCAGAACGAACACGACTCCTCCGAACACGAGCGGATCCGTCGGCGACACGTCGAACAGCAGCGGCTTCACCCACCGCACCGCGTAGAACGCCGCGGCGGCGCCGATCGCCACGCCGGCGACAGCGAGGCGCAGGCCGTCGGTGACGACGAGGCGGATGAGGTCCGCCGCCTGCGCTCCGATCGCGACGCGCACGCCGAGCTCGTGGGTCCGTTGCGCGACGTTGTACGCGATGACGCTGTACAAACCGATGGCCGCGAGGGCGAGCGCCAGCACGCCGAAGGCCGCGAACATCGTCGCGCCGAGGTGCCACGATCGCGTCCTGCTGCCGATGATCTGCTCCATCGGGGTCGTGGTCACGTATGACGCGCCCGGCATCTCGCGCTGCAGGCGGCGCCGAATCCCATCGGCTGCGTGCTTCGCGTTCCCGTTCACGCGCACGAACAGCCCGCCCTGGTTCGGGTTGAACTGCGTCGCCGGCAAATAGTAGTTGTACAATGCCGAGTCGACACCGAGGCTCTGTTGCTTGATGTCTTCGGCGACGCCTACGACATAGGTGCAAGGCATGGTGTCGGCGTTGACTCGGACGCACTGGCCGATGGGGTCTTTGTCGGGCCAAAGGGTCTTGGCCATTCCGGCGCTCACCACCATCGCGCGCGGCGCGTGCTCGACGTCCTGCGCCCCGATGCCACGGCCACGGAGGACTCGTGTGCCGAAGGTCGCGAAATAGTCCGGCGAGACGGCATTCAGGTTGAACTGTCCAAGACGACCCACTGTGTCGATCCCCTGCACGTAGAGCCCGACGCTCCACGTGCTCCAGAACGGCACGGAGACCTGCGTGCTCACGTGCGTGACGCCGGGGATCGTCGTCGCGGCGCGGAGCAGACGCTCGCGCAGGCCGACCGCTGCGACGCTGTCCAGCGTTTCGCCGCGCATGTTCAGATCGACGAGCAACACCGGATCGACGTCGTAGCCCAACTTCACGTCGTTGACGTTCTTGAGGCTGCGCACGAAGAGCCCGGCCCCGACGAGCAGCACGACCGACAGCGCTCCCTGGAGCACGAGTAGTGCGACTCTGGCGCGAGATCTATGGAAAGTCCCCTCGCGCGATCCGGATTTGAGGTCCGACGTGAGGTCCGCGCGGCCGGCCTGGAGAATCGGCGCGAGCCCGGTGAGCAGCCCGACCACGATCGCAACGCCGAGAGCGAAGAGAACGGTGCGTGGATCGCGCAATCCAGCCGGCGCCTCGCTCTGGTCTAGCACGACGGCGCGCAGCACGGCGCCGCCCCAGTGCGCGACGAACAGTCCCATCACGCCACCGAGAAGCGCGAGCACGAGCGTCTCCGTCAACAGCTGCGAGAAGAGGCGCGCGCGCCCGACTCCCAGGGCGAGTCGCAACGCGATCTCTCGCCGCCGTCGAAGCGCGCGCGCGAGGAGCAGGTTCGCCACGTTGGCGCAGGCGATCAGCAGAACGATGAACGACACGCCGCCGACCCACGTCGCGACCTTGGCGACCGGCGACTCGCTGGGCCCGCGCTCGGCGATGATGGATCCGGCGACGGCGCGGGGCCGCGCCAGCGCGAGCGGCGTCGCGAACGAGGCTGCTGCTCGAGCTGAACCTGGTAGGTCTTGACCAGTGCCTGCGTGAGGTCCGCGTTCGCCTTCGCGATCGATACGCCGGGCTTGCGCCGGACCATCATCGACATCCAGCCCCAACTGTACGCGTGCCACCAATCGCCTTTCAGGAAAGGATTGCTCTTGGCCGTGGCCGCGCCGTATGAGGTGAGCGGAATGAAGAACGCCGGGGGCTGATCCGCCCACAGGCCAACGAATCCCGGCGGCGATACGCCGATGATCGTGTAGACGACGGATGCGATCTGAACCTTGGAGCCGAGGATGTCGCGCCGGCCGCCGTACTGCGACTGCCACATCGCGTCGCTCACCACGGCGACGGGCGAGCCATCGGGGATCGAGTCCTCGGCGGCCGTGAAGTACCGGCCGAGCGTCGGCGGCGCGTCGAAGAAGCCGAAGAAATTCGCGCTCACGGTGCCGACGTTCATTTCCCGAGCTGCTTCGCCGACCCCTACGGCCAGGTGGCGCCAGGAATATCCGGCGACGTCGGAGAAGGACGTCGTCCACTTCTCCATGTCCTTGTATCGAGCGTACTGGCCCCCGAAGCCAACGCTTTCCTTGCCGCGAGATGTCCGGTAGCCGTAGACGCGGTGCGCCGTCGCCGGATCGCGCATGAGGTTTGGCGGGCGAAAGAGCAGGCGGTCGACGATCCCGAACATCGCCGCGTTCGCGCCGATCCCCAACCCGATCGTGCTGATCACGGCGACGGCGAAGGCCGGCTTCAGGCGCAGCCCGCGCGCGGCGTACTTGAGGTCCTGAACGAGGCTCTCGAAGGTCATGCCGAATGTGACACCCGGGACTGCCCCAGCGTTGCGTCACCGGTGTACGCGCCCGTAGGTTGGCCTCGACGAACTGGTCTCAGGTCTCTGGTCTCTGGTCTCAGGTCACTGGATGCATCTCCCTCTCAGAATTCACAGTCTTGCCGCCGCGGCGCTGCTCGCCGCGAGCCCGGCGATGGGCCAAGCGCCCGCCGACTCGAACATGGCGCGCGCCATCCGCGTCCTACGGGCCACGCCCGTCATGGATGGTCACAACGACCTTCCGTGGCGCATTCGCGAAGACTCGATCCACCCGATGGACGTCGACGCGTACGATCTGCGCAAGCGAACGCCTGGCATGACCGATCTCGCCCGGCTCGCGGCAGGACACGTCGGCGCGCAGTTCTGGTCGATCTATACTCCGGGCGAGGCTGCCGACCCTATCTACAAGTCGAAGGGTTCGGTGGCGAGCACGCCGGGCTACGCGCGCGTCCAGCTCGAGCAGTTCGACATCGCGAAGCGCGTCATCGCGAAGTATCCCGAACTCGCGTGGACGCCGACCGCTTCGCAAGTCAAAGCCGCGATGGCCAAGGGGAAGATCGCGTCGCTCCTCGGCCTCGAGGGCGGACACGCAATCGAGAATTCACTGCCCGTCTTGCGCCTCTACTATGAGATGGGCGCGCGCTACATGACGCTCACCCACAACGTGACGCTCGACTGGGCCGACGCCGCGTTGGACAGCGCGAAGCACCACGGGCTCACGCCCTTCGGACGGGAAGTCGTGCGCGAGATGAACCGGCTGGGCATGCTCGTCGATTTGTCGCACGTGTCGCCAGGGACGATGAGCGCCGCGCTCGACGTGACGCAGGCGCCGGTGATCTTTTCGCACTCCGGCTCGCGCGCGATGGTGGACCATCGCCGCAACGTGCCCGACTCGATCCTCGCTCGAATGCCGAAGAACGGCGGCGTCGTCATGGTCCCGTTCGTCAACTCGTTCGTGTCGGCCGCGGTCAAGGCCGACGACGACGCGCTCGAGGCGGAGGCGGTCGCCGCGACCAAACGCCACCCGCGCGACAGCGCGGCCGTGAAGAAGGAAGTCGACGCCTGGCGCACGGCCCACGTACGGCCGAAAGCGACGCTCGCCGACGTCGCGAACCAGATCGACCACGTGCGCAAGATTGCCGGCGTCGATCACGTCGGCATCGGCAGCGACCTAGATGGAATCACCGAGACGGTCGTCGGTCTCGAGGACGTGTCGAAATTCCCGGCGCTGTTCGCCGAGCTGGCCCGACGCGGGTGGACCGACGGCGATCTGGCGAAGCTGGCGAACGGCAACGTGCTGCGCGTGCTCGCCGAGGCCGAACGCGTGTCGGCGAAGCTTCGGTCGACCACGAAGCCGTCGACGGCGACGATCGAGGAGCTGGATCGCGGAGTAAAGACGGTTCCGTGAGTGGGTGGACGCGGTGGACCGGTGGACCGGTGGACCGGTGGACCGGTGGACCGGTGGACACACCGGTTCCCGTCGCACATTGTTGTCCAACTTCGCCTCCCCAATCGCTTCGGAGATTCTATGCGACGACTCCTCGTTGCTTGCTTGGCCCCCGCGCTGGCGTGTGCCGGCTCGGCCCCGACCCCCGGCGCGGCGCCGGTGGAGCAGCATGTGGTCCTGCCTGGTTCGGCGGGGGGCCTCAACGTCGTGGCCACCTCCGGAATCTCGAGCCGCGAGCTGGCGGCCCCAATGGAGAAAGTCTGGAAGGTGATGCCGGCGGTGTTCGACTCGCTGTCGATTCCCATCTCGCTGCTCGATCCGACGACGCACACGATCGGCAACCGCGGTTTCAAGGTGCGCGGAAAGCTCGGGAAGGTCGGACTCGCCCGCTACATCGATTGCGGCACGACCCAGATCGGTCCGAACGCCGAGTCGTACGACGTCACGCTGACGCTGACCACGACGTTGACGGCGACGGCGGGCGGAGCGACCGCGATGACGATCGACTTCGAGTCCTCGGCCAAGCCCATGGCGTTTGCTCAGGAGCCATTCCACTGCTCCACCAAAGGAACCATGGAGCAACGCGTCAACCAGCTGACGACCGCGCTCGTCAGCCGCTGACAGCGACGCCGACCTCGGCGCGCTGGGTCGCCGGGTCGAGGCGCGCGAGGACGAGCGCGGTGGAGACGTGCGCCGTCACGTTGAGCAGCGTCTTGAAGATGTCGGGGATCGCGTCGAGCGCGATGAGAATTCCGATCGCCTGAACCGGCAGGCCAAGGCTGGGCAGATATGGCGCGGCGATGAGGAAGCCGCCGCTCGGGATCCCCGGGACGGCGAAGCTCAACGCGATCGAGCCGGCGGCCACCGCCAGGATCGCGCCCGCGCTCATCGTCACGCCGTACAGCTTGCCGAGAAAGATTGCCTGAATGATCCACGCCACGGCGATGTTGGCGCGCAGGAGGGCCACGCCGAGTGGAATGGTAAATCCCGCGACATCGGGTGAGATGTCGAGCTCGCGCTGCGCCCCTTCGAGCATCGCTGGGAGCGCGGCGAGGGACGATCGCGTGCTCACCACGACGACCTGAGCCGGAAGCATGGCTCGCGCGAATTGAGCGATCGGCGTTCCGGTGACGAATGGTACCACGAGGTATATGATCGCGGTGATCGCCGCGTGAAAGCCGACCATCGCGCCGAGGTAGAACGCGATCGCGCCGGCGGCCGCGTTTCCGAGATGCATGGCCAACGGCACGGCGAGGGCGAACGCGCCGATCGGCGCGAACAGCAGCACCCATCGCACGATCTGAATCATCGCGTCCGAGACAGCACGGAGAACGGCGACCAGCCGCGACGACGTCGCGGTCGCCCGCGCGAGTCCCAGACCGAGCAGTGACGCGAACACGATGATCGGCAGCATCGCTCCGTCCGCCGCGGCCTTTACGACGTTGGAGGGAACGACGCCGGTAATCCACTGACCGAAACCTGGCGCCTGCACCAGCGGCGGCTCGGCCGCGCTCGCGCGCAACGACGCGGCCGCCGCCGGATCCACGGTCAGCAGCGAGAAGAACGGCGGAACCGTGACGACGCCGATGATCGCTATCGAGACGAGGAAGACGAAAAAGACCACGATCGCCCGCCGCCCGAGCCTCCCGAACGAGCGCGCGCCACCCCCGGATGCCAGCGTCGCGATCAGCAGCGAGGCGACGAGCGGAACGACCGTCATGCGCAGAGCGTTCACCCATATCGTACCGATCGGCGTCACGAAAGCGGCGAACGCCTGACCGCCGCGTGATCCGCTCCAGGCGATCGCACCGCCGGTGATCAGCCCGAGCGCGAGTCCGACCATCGCGCGCGTGGCGGGCGACCTCACGATCGAGCTACGCCTCACGCACCGTCCGCTTGCGGCGAAGCAGTGAGTGTTTCAGCGGCGAGCACCAATTTGGGTTCGCAGGCCGACGGGAAACGCGACGCTGCTCGCGATGTAGCAGAGGTCGTGCGCGCGGTGGTGCAACTGAGCGGCGAGTCGCTCGTCCACCGGCCCGCGCGCCGTGACGACCGGGTGCAACGTGACCTCGGTGAATTCCCGCCGCCGTCCGCAGTTTCGACCATCGTCCCGGTCGCGTCGTCGCGGTAGTCCACGACGACGATCCCGTTGTCAGCCGCGAGGTGCAGGTACCACAGCATGTGACACGACGAGAGTGACGCGACGAGCAGCTCCTCCGGATTGTAGCGTTCACGGTCGCCGAGGAACGTGGGATCGGAAGAGCACATCAGCGTGGGCTTACCGGGCGAGCGAATCTCGTGCGCGCGGTCGTAGCCCCGGTAGGTGCTCGTCCCGGAGCCGCGGTTGCCGGTCCAGACGACGTGCGCGCGGTACGAGTGGGTGGCAGGCTTGGTTGGCACGGTGGCTCGAAGACGGTGTACCGTGGACTACATTCTGCATGATACCGCGGATCGCGCGCTCCCGCGACGAGCCGCACGCTCTCAAGCCCTTACCAGATCCTTTCCCGTGGCCGAGCATTCGATGATTCACCTACGCCGTCTTACCGCCCTGCTGTGTTGCGCCGCGGCCGCGTGTACTTCCGAGAAAAACGTGGGTGGCGCCTCGGCCGCCGGAGTCGATTCGGCCGCGCTGGCGATCACGCCGAACGGCCTTCTCCAGCACATCGAGGATCTGTCGGCCGATTCCATGGAAGGGCGCGCACCCGGAACTCCCGGTGAAGCGAAGGCCATCGCCTACATGCAGTCGCAATTCAAGGCGATCGGACTCCAACCGGGGAATCCAGACGGCACGTACTTGCAGAACGTCGATCTGATCGGGTACAAGGCCCATCCGACCGCGTCGTTCTCGGCGGGCGGCAATACGATCGCGCTCGCGTATCCGGCGGACTTCATCGCGAATTCGCGCCACGACCGGAAGGAGACGAAGGTCGACAAGTCCGACATCGTGTTCGTCGGATATGGCGTCGTCGCGCCCGAATACGGCTGGGACGACTACAAGGGCGTCGACGTGAAGGGGAAGACGATCCTCATGCTCGTCAACGATCCACCGGTGCGCGTCGCGGGCGACACCTCGCTCGACACGGCGGTATTCAAGGGGCGCGCGATGACGTACTACGGCCGGTGGACGTACAAGTACGAGATCGCGTCCGAGAAAGGCGCCGCCGCGGCGATCATCATCCACGAGACAGGGCCGGCGGGCTACCCCTACGGCGTCGTCAGCAGCAGCAACTCGCAGGAGCAGTTCGACGTCCTCTCCCCCGATGCCGAAAACCGGGTCCAGATAGAAGGGTGGATCACGCTCGACAAAGCGCGGGAGCTGCTGCGCGACGCGGGGCAGAATTTCGATTCACTCAAAGCGTCGGCGGCGACGAAGCAATTCAAGCCGGTGCCGCTGAACGCCTCGGCGACGTTCGACGTCAAGATCGACGTCCGCAAGATTCAATCGCACAACGTCGTCGCCAAGCTCCCCGGCACCGACAAGAAAGACGAGTACGTCGTCTACTCGGCGCACTGGGACCATCTCGGCAAGGACACGACGCTGAAGGGCGACCAGATCTTCAACGGCGCGATGGACAACGCCAGCGGCAGCTCGGCGCTGCTCGAGATCGCGAAAGCGTTCACGAAGTTGCCGACGCCTCCACGACGATCGATTCTGTTCCTGTCGGTGACCGCGGAGGAAAAGGGACTCGTCGGATCCAAGTACTACGCGACGCATCCTCTGTATCCGCTCACCAACACGGCCGCCAACATCAACATCGACGGCGTCAACCAGTGGGGGAAAACGAAGGATCTCACCGTGATCGGGCTGGGGAACTCGACGCTCGACGACGTGCTCGAGAACACCCTCAAGGGCGAGAATCGTGTCGTTCGTCCGGACGCGGAGCCCGAGAAAGGGTTCTACTATCGCTCAGACCACTTCGAGTTCGCGAAAGTCGGAGTGCCGGCCCTCGACACCGACGCCGGCATCGACTACATCGGGAAGCCGGCCGGTTACGGGATGCAGAAGCGCGACGAGTACACGAACCACGACTACCACAACGTGACGGACGAAGTGAAACCCGACTGGGATCTGAGCGGCGCCACGCAGGACATGGCGACGCTCTTCCGCGTCGGGTTCGGCGTGGCTCAGGTGCCGGACATGCCACAATGGAAGCCGGGCACCGAGTTCAAGGCGCGCCGCGACTCGATGATGGCGGCGCGAGGCGACGCCGCTAAGTCCGTCGAATTGAAGAAGCCGTAGCGGGCGTGCTCAACACCGGCAGCGACGCCTCGATCTGCGCGCGGTGCGGCTCGAGCCAGGGCGGGAGCACGAGCGTCTCGCCCAGGTGCTCCAGCGGCTCGTCGGCGGTGAAGCCCGGCCCTTCCGTCGCCAGCTCGAACAGCACGCCGCCCGGCTCGAGGAAGTAGACCGACTTGAACCAGAACCGGTCGATCACTTCGGTCGGCCGGCGGTTCGCTTTCGCGATTCGCTCGCGGAGCTTGAGCTCGACCGACTCGTCGGCGACGCGCCACGCGACGTGGTGCATCGTGCCGATTCCCCACGCGCCGCGCCGCTCGTTGGGCATCTCGCGAATCTCGATGTGCTCGCCCGATCCGCCGGAGGCGACGCCGAAGCGATGCCAGCCGTCCTCCTCGCCGAAATTCTGGAAGCCGAGAATCTGCGAGAGAAACGAGGCGGTCGCGTCCTTGTCCCGCTCCCAGACGCGCACAGCGTGAAGACCGACGATCTGCTTGTCGGCGGGTACCGGGCTCCGGTCCCACGCTGAGAAGTCGCGACGTTCCGGCGCCTCGACGAGCGCCAGGTGCTGCCCGTGAGGATCGGTCAACTTGAGCGCGCGATCGCCGCGACGATCCTCGGTGCCCGTGACGTGCGCGCCCAGATCGGCGAGGCGTTCCTTCCAGTACTCCTGGCTGCCTTTCGGAATCGCGAGAGCGATCTCGACGCCGAGCCCTACACCCAAGTGTCCCGGGGCAGAGAAACGGAATGGAAAGAAGGTGAGGTCCGTCCCCGGATGACCGTCGGCGTCGGCGTAGAACAAGTGATACGTGCCGGGGTCGTCCTGGTTGACGCTGCGCTTCACGAGCCGCATCCCGAACACGTTCGTGTAGAAGTCCAGATTCTCCTGCGCGTCACCGGCGATGGCGGTGATGTGGTGGATTCCGGTGATCTCGGAGGGGGGTGGACATTCGCGTTGGCCTCGTCGGGGTGGCTTAAACTTATTGCCGTGTCGAACCTGCTCGCCGCTCGCGCGCAGATGGCCATCTCACTCGGCTTCCACATCATCTTCGCCGAGATCGGCATCGGCATGCCGGCAATGATGGTGCTCGCCGAATGGCGCTGGCGGAAGACGGGCGACGACGTGTGGCTCGAGCTCGCCAAGCGCTGGGCCAAAGGCACGGCCATTCTGTTCGCCATCGGCGCCGTGTCGGGCACGGTGCTGTCGTTCGAGCTCGGCCTGCTCTGGCCGCGCTTCATGGAGTTCGCGGGACCGGTCATTGGAATCCCGTTCTCGCTCGAAGGGTTCGCGTTTTTCACGGAAGCGATCTTCCTCGGCATCTATCTGTACGGCTGGGAGCGAGTCTCGCCGAGGACGCACCTGTTCTCGGGGATCGTCGTGGCGCTCAGCGGAATGGCGTCGGCCGTGTTCGTCGTCATGGTGAACGCGTGGATGAACACGCCGCGCGGCATCACGCTCGTGAACGGCCGGATCGCCGCCGTCGATCCGATCGCCGGGATGCTCAACCCGTCGACGTTCCAGCAGGCGCTGCACATGGTGCTCGCCGCGTACGCGGCGACGGGCATCGCCGTCGCGGGAGTGCACGCGATCGTGCTTCTCCGCGGCAGCACGCGTCGCTTTCATCGAGTCCGCGCTCGTCGCGTCGCTCGCGATCGGCGCGCCAGCGGCGGTGCTGCAGCCGATCTCCGGAGACTTGAGCGCGCGGACCGTCGCGACTACGCAGCCCGCCAAGCTCGCGGCGCTCGAGGGACAGTTCGACACCGAGGTCGGCGCGCCGCTTGCGCATCGGCGGCTGGCCCGACGTCGACGCGCGCCGCACTCGGTTCGCGATCGAGATTCCGCGCGGGTTGTCGCTGCTCGCGTTTCACGATCCGGGCGCGACGGTGAAAGGGCTGTCCGAGTTCGATCGCGCGCTGTGGCCGCCCGTGCCTCCGGTGCACTTCGGCTTTCAGATCATGGTGGGCCTCGGCACGCTCATGGCCGTTGTCGCCGCGTGGTCGCTCGTCGTGTTGGTGCGACGGCAAAGACATTCTGGCGAAGCGCAATCTCCTATTCGCGCTCGCGATCGTTACGCCGTTCGGGTTCATCGCCACCGAAGCCGGTTGGACGGTGACCGAAGTCGGCCGCCAGCCATGGGTGGTGCAGGGCGTGCTCCGGACGGCCGACGCGGTCACGCCGATGCCCGGCGTCGCCGTGCCGATGACGCTGTTCACGATTCTCTACATCGTCCTCGCGGCGATCGTCGTCGTGCTGATGCAGTCGCTGGTGCGCCGAGACGCGATGAGCGGCGAGCTCGCGATCGGGCTGCCCGAGATCGTGGCCGGCGCCATCGTGCTGGCGCTCACCGGCTACGCGCTCACCGGCGGAGCGGACTACGGCGGCGGCGTGTGGGATCTTCTGGCGCGCGGGCCGCGCCGCGAGGCCCAACGCCGGCTGATCGCCGAGTCGATCGGTCCGATCTGGGAAGCGAACCACGTCTGGCTGATCGTGGCGGTGGTCGTGCTGTTCACCGGCTTTCCGGCCGCGTTCGGCGTGCTCGGCACGGTGCTCCACGTTCCGATCACGATTCTTCTGATCGGCATCGTGCTGCGCGGGTCGGCGTTCGTGTTTCGCAGCTACGGCCGCGCCGAGCACAGGATCGTCGAGCGGTGGGGACTCGTGTTTTCGATCGCGAGCGTCGTGACGCCGCTGTGCTTCGGCATCGTGATCGGCGCCATCTCGAGCGGCGCGGTCGGCCAGGCGTCGGCGCGGGCCGCCACGGGGGCGGGTCGTTCACCGAGGTCTACGTCGAGCCATGGCTGGCGGTTTACCCGCTGACGGTCGGGTTCCTCGCGTTGGCGTTGTTCGCGATGCTGGCCGCCGTGTACCTCGCGCTCGCCGCGCGAGACGACGCGCTCCGCGAGGACTTTCGTCGTCGAGCGCTGGTCGCGGCGGTGGTCGTCGGAGTCGCTGCGGGAGTCTCGCTGCTCATGTCGACGTCGTCGGCGCCGCGCATCGCGCGCGGCGTCACCACTTCACCATGGGCGCTCTTGTTGCACACCGTCACCGCGATCGCGGCGCTCACCGCAATCGCCGCGCTCTGGTGGCGGCGCTATCGATTGGCGCGGGTCGCGGTCGCCGCGCAGGTGACGTTCATCCTGTGGGGCTGGGCGCTCGCGCAGTACCCATTCGTCATTCCGCCCGCGCTCACCATTCGCCAGAGCGCCGCACCCGACGAAACGCTGGATCTGCTGCTCGTCGGACTCGCGGCGGGAGCGCTGGTCCTGATTCCGTCGCTGCGACTTCTGTTCAAGACCTTCTCGCCCTTACGCGAACCATCCGCCCGCGGCTAGCATCCCGGGCCGCCGTCAGACTTCGAAGCACTCCCACCGCTCGCGCACGCGCTCCATCAGCCGCTGAAAGCGTGGCTCTCCGCGAAGAGTATCGAGCGACGGGTCCACGCGCGTGAGGAACGGATGGTTGATGAAGCCGCGGTCGACGGCGACCTCGAGCCAGCGGATCGCGTTGTCGGTGTCGCCGGCTCGCGCGTAGGCGCCGGCGAGCAGTCGCGCGAACACGTCGCTTACGCCGGCCGCCGTTTCCACTTGCGTTCCGGGGGCGGGTAACGGCACGCCATCACGGTCGCCCAGCGAGGCAGCCAACAAGAATGCGAGGCGCGCCGGGACGGTCTCGCGCACCTCGAACGGAAAGGATTCGACGATGGCAGGGATGCTCTCCAATCGCCCATTGACGAGAAGCACCCACACGTAGAACAATCGCGCCATCGGGTTGCCCGAATCCATCTCGAACATCTGCCGGTACGGATCGATCGCCGCCGCCAGATCGCCCTCGAGGATCCCCGCCCACGCCGGCATGCATCGCACCAACGGTGTCAGCGGATCGATCGCCGCGAGGCGCTCGATCAGCGGACGCGCCGCCGGTACGCGCCCGGAAATGAGATAGCAGTTGCTCAGCAGCAGCAGCGTGTCGGCGTTGTTCGGCTCCAGCTCGAGTGCGGATGCGAGATCGCCGACGGCCTCCTGAATTCGCGCGCGAGAGTAGTGAATCCATCCTCGCAACTGCAATCCTGCCGCTGATGCAGGCTCGAGCTCGAAGACTTTCCTCGCGCACGCCTCGGCTTCGGCGATCGGACTTTCTCCAAAGTCGATGCCGGCCTCGCGGTACTGGAGGTAGGCGACGCCGAGGGCGGCGTAAAGCCGCGCGTTGTCGCCGACGATGGCCAACCCGTTGCGCAAAAGTTGGATGGCCTGGTCGATCGCATCCTTCCGCCATCGCCAACCCTGCTGGCGGGCGCGTAGATAACACTCGTACGCGTGGACGTTGTCGAATCCCCGTTCACGAAGCCGCCGGTCTTCATCGGTTGTCAGCTGGAGCTGCAGCGCACCTACCACGACGCGCGCGATGCGCTCCTGAATCGCGAAGAGATCCTCGACGTCGCCGTCGAACTTCTCCGCCCAAATGTGCGTGTCGGCCTGCGCGTCGACGAGTTGCGTGGTGATCCGAATCCGTTTGTCCGCTCGCCGAACGCTGCCCTCGAGCAGGTATCGCGCGCCCAGCTCGCGCGAGATTGTTTTCGCGTCCTTCGCGGAGCCCTTGAACGTCGCCGCCGACGTTCGCGAGATGACCCGCAACGCGCGAATCCGACACAGGTCGGCGGTGATTTCGTCGGCCAGACCGTCCGCGAAGAACTCGTTGTCGGGATCGGCGCTCAGGCTCGTGAAAGACAGCACGGCAATCGAATCCGTCGAGCTGCTGTCAGCGACGGATTGACGATGGGCGGCACGACCCTGCTTGCCCTGACGCCGCTGCCAGACATCGATCTCCGATCGAAACGCGTAGACGCTGCCGAGCACGCGGTGGATCTGTCGGTGCACCGGCAGGCCTTCGTCGCGCTCCCAGCGACGCACGGTGCGAACGCCGCGCTTGAGGTACGCGGCGATCTGCTTCCACGAATCGAGACGGTCCGCAGCCGATGCTGGTTCGAGCGTCACGCGCGGAGTTCCCAAGCAGTAGGGGGAGGGGACAACGACAGTGGGCCAATGTGGGCCACCAGCGCCGCTGCCTGCTTTGTCGTCTTTGCCAACGGGCTCCGACCCGTACCTTCGCGGGAAACGTACACCTCGTTCGGTTTCTCAAGGAGGCCTTCATGATCTCATGTCGTGGCCCTGTCGCCATTATCGCTTTCACGGTCGTAAACGCCGCCGGAGCCATTGCCCAGAGTCGCGGTGGTCCCGCTTCCGGCCGGGCCGACACGCTGGCGATCAGCGTCGCGGGCAGTGGGATCGACCATCTCACGACCGCCGTCGTTCATTCAGTGAAAGGGAAACCCCACGGGACGATCCAACAAAGCACGGAAATCGTCGACCTCGCGGGCGATCTGGTGGGGCGCGTTCTGTATCACGTGACGACGGTCGTTGATTCGCTGAATGGCACGCTCGTCAACACCGGCGACCAGGTCTATTCGGGAACGATCGCCGGCTCGGCGCCGGTGTTGATCCACGACAATCGGTTTCGATTCGACGTCAACCTGAAGACGGGGCGCGAGACCGGGCGCGTGTACCTGTCCGATCACATCGCCGGCCCGCGAGTTCAGTGCACCCTCGACGTCGTCGGGACCGGGTTGAATCCCGAGGGAAACCCGACGTTCACCTACACGGGGCGGTGCAGTTTTCTCGACGCTCGCTGAGGCAACGAGCAATTAGCCGGGAGGCGCGCCGACTGGCGCGCCCGAGTCATGCCGCCTCTTGGGCTTTGACCACGGCGGCCGGCAGCGCGATGTAGAACGTCGTCGCCTTGCCCGGCGCGCTGTCGGCCCATATCCGGCCGCCGTGTGCTTCGACGATCCCCCTCGCGATGTACAGCCCCAACCCCAATCCCGTCACGCCCGAGCCCCGACTCGTCTTCGATCGCATGAAGCGCTCGAAGAGCCGGGGCATCTCGTCAGTAGTGATTCCCGGTCCCTGATTGGTCACCGCGAGCTTGACCTCGCCGTCGGTGGAATCCAGCGACACGTCGACGCCGGTCTTTGGCTCGCCGTACTTCACCGCGTTCGAGATCAGGTTGCCGAGCACTTGCCCGATGCGCATCGGGTCGACGAAGCAAGACACCGGCTGGCCACTCTCGTGGACGTCGATGCGAGTGCCCGCGAGGTGTGACATCTGCTTCACGGTTTCGCCGACCATCACGTGGAGGTCGACCCATTTGCGGTCCAGTTTCAGCCGATGCGCTTCCAGCAACGACATGTCGAGGAGATCATCGACCATTCGCTCGATGGTCTGTGTCGCCGACTGGATCGACTGCAACGTGGTTCGCTCTTCCTGGCTCGTACCCTCGTGCAGCGTGGGAAGGAAATCGGAGGCCATCGTGAGGACGCTGAGCGGCTGTCGCAGGTCATGAGCGACGAGCGACGTCCACTCTTCGCGCAAACGCTCTAGTTCCTTGATGTGCGTGATGTCGTCGACCGTGCCGTTGATTCCGATGATCTGTCCTTGAGCGTCTCGTACCGGTTCGCCGCGCGTAGCACACCAGCGCACCGCTCCGTCGAAACGAGTGAACTCCAGCTCCAGGTCGTAGGGCTCGCCCTCGAGCCGTAGTCTCTCCATGGCGCTGCGGAGCTGAGCAAGACTGTTGGGGGTCATCAGCCTAGCGCCGAGGTAGACCAGCGGAGACGGCGGCTGAGTCGGGTTGATTCCAAAGATTTGATACAGCTCATCGGACCACTTGGCTTGGTTCGTTCGGAAATCCCAGCGCCAGCTGCCGACGTGCGCGACGTGCTGTGCAATGCGCAGATCCCCCATCGCTTCTCGCAACGCCTCTTCGTCGCGCTTGCGCTCGGTAATGTCGGTCTGGATAGTGCCGATTCCGAACACGGCGTTCGATTCGTCGATCAGCGGGAACTTGCTCAACAAAAAGACGCGCCCCTCGACCGCGTTCGGCTCCTCGTAGTGCATCGGCACGCGCGTCTCTCGTACGACTTTTTCCCTGGCCGCCAAGTCCTCGGCGATCACGCGCGGAAAGAGGTCTTTGGCCGTGTGATGCAGCGCGGCCTCTGCCGTGACGCCGCTCAGGGCCTCGAACGCCTTGTTGACCAGGACGTAGCGGCCCTCGAGGTCCTTGATGACGATCGCCTCCGGCGAGTGGTCCAGAATCGCCTGCAGCAACCCTTGATTGCGTGAAAGCTCGACGGCATTGCGACGCAGGAGACCTACAACCGCGCTGATGGCGCTGCCCACGAGCACGAACGTCAGCGCAACGAAATACTTCGGGCCGGCCGGTTTGACGATATGGTGCTCCGGCGGCACGAAGTACCACCACATGACGCCCGCTGAAAGGATCGTGGCGGCGACCCCGCTCTCGAAGCCGCCGAACCACGCGCAGGCGAGCACGGCGGGATAGAGGATAAACCACCTACCCGATGCGCCGCCAAAAAAAGCCTCGAGCACGAACACGACGAGGAGCGGCAGCAGGGTCGCGAGGAAGACCCTGAACGGAGACCGTTTTTCCGTCGGCGCAATCATCCCGCTCGCCTCCTCCACGATTGATCTGTCTGGCTTCCCTCTCCGCACCCGTTCGCCCGCGTTCCGACCCGATCAGAATGCGCCTCGCCGGGGCGCGGGCGCGATGGGCCTTTGGGTCCTTGCGGAAATCAGGTGGGAACTCCAGTCGCCTGCCGCGCCGCCTTCTACCGACGCCGCACCAGCGCACTCACCACGGAAAGCAGCGCCGACGGAAGCTGCGATGGCCGCTGCACCATGCGATGACCGGCCCGGCCAAAAATTCTCGGCAGGTACTCGGACGCGTCCGCGTCGACCGTGAGGCAGAACGGAAAGATTCCTGAAGCACGCGCTTCGAGGATCGCCTGCCGCGCGTCTTCGACGCCGTGCGGACCCTGATACCGATCGACGTCATTGGGCCGCCCGTCGGAGAGAATCAATAGAAGACGATGTCCGGCCGCGCGACGGGCGAGGTGGCGCGACGCGAAGCGGACTGCAGCGCCGAGCCGCGTGAAGCCGCCGGGCTCGATGCCCGCGATCCGCCGGCGAATGCGATCGCCGTTGTGCTCCGTGAAATCCTTGATTCGCGAAACGCGAACGTCGGCGGCGGTCTTTCCGGCGAACGTGTGTACCGCGAACGAGTCGCCAAGCGCGTCGAGCGCCTCGCTCGCCAGCAGCAGCGCGATCTTCTCCATGTCGACGATTCTCAGTCCGTCGCCAACGCGCGTTTCCGTCGACCCGCTCACGTCCACGAGCAGCGAGATCGCCAGCCCGCGGCGCGCCGGACGCGCCTCTCGATACAGTCGGTCGTCGGGCGCGTCGCCGGTGTGGCGATCCACGACGGCGTCGACCCACGCGGCGATGTCGAGCTCGTCGCCCGCGAGTTGGCGGTTGAGCAGCATCCGGCGCGCCCGCAATCGTTCGAAGTGGTGGCGGATCGTGCGTACGAGCGCGCGGTGTCGCTGCACCACGTCGGCGGCCCACACCGGGTCTCCGTCGACGGGATCTTGCAGCCGCACGAGCGCGACGCGCTTCTCGTAGCGACCGGCCTCGGCGTCCCATTCGTCCTGCGCGGCGACGACCGGCGGGAGCAGCGCGAATTCGTCCGCCTCGATCGTCGGCAGACGATCTCGCGTGCGCTCGAACGCGTTGGTGCCTTGTAGCGCGCGCCGATTCGGATCGAGCCTCGCGTACGGGTCGAATGTCGACGAGTCGTCGCTCAACTTGTCGTCGGGCGGAGCGCTCGGGTCGAACGCCTTCCCCTGCGACTCGCCTTCGTCGTTCGACTTGCGTTCCTCCGCCTGATCGATCGCCGCCGAGCGGCGATTGGGTGCCGCGTCGGACCCGGCGATCGGCAGATGGTGCGGCGCCTGGTCAAACGGATTGTCGGATTCGCGAATGACCTCCGCGCCGGCGACCGTACCCCAATGCAGCGTCGGCGGCAGGCCGCGATAACGTCCGCCGAGTCGGCGAATGCGGGATGCCGCCTCTCGTGCCCACTCGAGTGACGAGGCGGGGGTCGCGACTTCTTCGGTGGTCGCTTCGCGTGAGCCGGCGGCAGCGTCGGCGCGAAGCGCGTCGCGCAAAAGCAGCTCGACGTCGCGCTCCTGCGGGCTGAGCGAGGAGAGCATCGGGCGCCGCTCGAGGGCCGACTCTCGCTCGGCGCTCAGCGCGGTCACGAACCCTCCCCCGGGTGGCGCCGCATCAACTCGGCGTCGATCGCCATCCCTTCGCGCAGCAGATAGAGATCGCGCTCGAGCGGGTCGGCGGTCGGCAGGTGACTCGGCGTGCCGCGCGCGATTCGCTCGGCCTGCTCGATTGCGAGGATGCGATAACGCGAGACTGCCGACGCCACGCCGTTCGGCGCGTCGAGCGACTCGGGCAGCCGTATCGTTTCGCCGTCGACCGTTGGCGTCGTTCGACGCGTGTCCGCCTGCGTGCCGAGGAATCGGGCCAGCTTGTCGACCCAATTGGTCGGCGCGCGCTCGGTCACCGTCAGCGCGATCGGCCGTCCGTACAGCGCGGCGACGACGAGCTCGAGCCGCCGGTGCACCGCTTCCAGCGTCACGGTCGGCTTGGTTTTTTGAAACCGCGCGCGAGCGCGATCGCGCACTTGCCGTGCCAAGTGCTCCGCCTTGCGGGCGAATCGTCTCGTGGGCGAGATGCCGCGCGTCACTACAACAGCGCGGCGACGAGGTCCGTGATCGCGCTTACGAGATCCGGGTCGTCCGTCAGCGGCCCGACGAACGCCGCCTGACACGCGTCCTGTGGCGACACGCCGTCGGCGATCAGCTTGGCCGCGGAAACCAACAATCGCGTTCCGGGTCCCTCCGCGAGTCCCTGATCCTTCAGTCGGCGCACCTTGTGCGCCAGCTCGACCAGCGACTGAGCCGTGCCTCGCTTCACACCGCTTTCGTGCGCGACGATCTCCGCCTCCGCAGCGGCCGACGGGAAATCGAATTCGAGCGTGACGAATCGCTGCCGCGTGCTCGGCTTGAGATCCTTGATGGCGTGCTGGTAGCCGGGGTTGTACGAGATGACCAGCTGGAACCCCGGCGCCGCCTCGACGACGTCGCCGGTTTTCTCGATCGGGAGCAACCGCCGGTCGTCGGTGAGCGGATGGATCACGACGACGGTGTCCTGCCGCGCCTCGACGACTTCGTCGAGATAGCAGATCGCCCCGAGCCGCGCCGCCGTCGTGAGCGGCCCATCGATCCACACCGTCTCGTCGCCCTTGATCAGAAAGCGTCCGGTGAGATCGCTGGCCGAGAGGTCGTCGTGACAGGCGATTGTCACGAGCGGACGTCCGAGCTTCCACGCCATGTGCTCGATGAACCTCGTCTTCCCGCACCCGGTCGGTCCCTTGAGCATCACCGGGAGTCCGCGGGCGTGGCACTTGGCAAAGACCTCGATCTCGTCTCCCGACGCGAGGTAGTACGGCTCGCGCGCGACCCAACGAGCGCCGTGCTCCGGGGTGAGGTCGGGCGTCAACGATTGGCGACTCTGTTTCAGCATCGTGAGTTCACGTGAGAATTCGCATCATGATGTGCGACCCCAAGCCGGTCCGGCCAGTTCCATGACGAATCTCGGACAATCGGCCGTCTGGGCCGACGTGACTGGGCGTGGCCTCTCAGCAGCGGGATTTCGTAGCTCCTGTTCTGGCCATAACGATTGATACACGGAAACAAACGGTAGAAAAAACGGAAACAAACGGGCCAGTCATTTTTTGGTCTTCCCGTTTGTTTCAGTTGTTGCTCCGTTTGTTTCCGTGTCCCAATCGTTGATGCTCGCCCCTGCCAGTAGTACTTACCCGCCAATCGGACCCACGGCCTTCTTCCCGCCAACGCCAGCGCCCGCCAAGTTCCGCCTTCATGAACCGACGCGATTTCAACGCCATCGCGCTGAGCGGCGCGGCCACAGCGTTTCTCGGCCATTTGACCGACGGTTTGCCGGTCCACCGGTCCACCGGTCTCCCGGTCCACCCGCTTCAGCCTGACCTTCGCGTCAACGCCGAGCGCATCAGCGCGCATCTCACCGCGCTCGGCGAGTTCGGCAAGAACCCAGAGGGCGGCGTGTCGCGCGTGGCGTACAGCGACGCCGACAAGGCGGCGCGCGCGAAGGTCACGGAGTGGATGCGAGCCGCAAAGCTCGAGCCGACCATCGACTTCGCGGGGAACATCATCGGCCGTCGCGCCGGAAGCGACTCGTCGCTCCACCCGCTGCTGTTCGGGTCGCACATCGATTCGGTCCCCGGCGGCGGCAACTACGACGGACAAGTCGGATCCACCTCCGCGATCGAGGTCGCGCAGACGCTGGCCGAACATTCGATCGTCACGCGACATCCGCTCGAGGTCGTGATCTGGCAGAACGAGGAAGGCGGCCTGTTCGGCAGTCGCGCGGTGAGCGGCCAGCTCACGACGCCCGAACTCAAGACCGTCTCGAACAGCGGAAAGACCGTCGAAGACGGGATTCGCTTCATCGGCGGCGATCCCGCCCGCCTCGCCGAGGTCAAGCGTCCGAAGGGCTCGATCGCCGGGTACTTCGAGCTGCACATCGAACAGGGCGGCACGCTCGACGCGGCGAAGATCGACATCGGCGTGGTCGAGGGAATTGTCGGGATCAAGCAGTGGGAGGTCACGGTCACCGGATTTCAGAATCACGCCGGCACGACCGCGATGGACCAGCGGCACGACGCGCTGCTCTCGGCCGCGCGCTTCGTGGACATGGTAAATCGCGTGGTGCGTGGAATTCCGGGTCGGCAGGTTGGAACCGTGGGACGGATTCAGGCGTTCCCCGGCGCGCCGAACGTCATACCGGGCAAGGTGGTCTGCACGCTCGAGCTGCGCGACCTCGACGACGCCAAGATCGATTCCATGTACGCGACGATCCGCAAGGAAGCCGACGCGATCGGCAAACAGAATGGAACGTCATTCGCGTTTTCCGAGCTGCACGTCAACGTCGCAGCGCCGACCGATCCGCGCATGCGCAAGATCATCAGCGATGCGGCGGCGTCTCTCAAGCTTTCGACTCGACAGATGCCCAGTGGTGCCGGGCACGACGCTCAGGCGATGGCGGTGATCGGCCCGATCGGCATGATCTTCGTTCCGAGCGTCGGCGGCATCAGCCACTCGCCGAAGGAATTCTCGCGGCCGGCGGACATCGCCAACGGCGCGAACGTCCTGCTCCGTTCGGTGCTCGCGGCGGACAAGGCGCTCGCCTGATTTCTACCGCTGTCCCCAGTCGGTGAACTTGGGCGGCGTCGGGAAGGGCGGTCCGGCCTCGATCACGATGTCGGCGTGCGCGACGAGCGGAATCTTCGCGGGATCGCCGACATAGGGCTTCCCGTTTACCCACACCTTGAGCTTCGAGCCTGCCTTCGCGAACGCGCTCGCCGCGCGCGTCGTGCTCAACGGCTGCCCCCATATCGCGAAGAAGTCGCCGAGCGTGAACGTGCGGTTCGCCGGCGACTCGATGTGAATCACGCCGTCGGGCGTGTGCGTGTGCAGCCAGTAGAGGCACTGATTGCTCGACGGCCTGCCCACGTTATACGGGATTGGAACCGAATCGCCGTGGTCGAGGATCAGCAGATGCTGATGGATGTGAATCCGCTGCCCTTCCATCGCATCGCAGGAGATTCCCGCGACGGGCTGCCCGGTCGGCGCCATTTGCGCTCGTTGCGCGAAGCCCTGCGTCGCGCCTCCGACGAGAGCGATCGCTGCGAGCGAACCCGCGGCCGCGGCGGCGCGCGTCAACGACCACATGAAGTGTTCTCCCGACGACGAGTGCTGTAGACGACGAGTGAGCTCAAGCCGGCGCGATCGCGATCACGCGGAGGGGACTCCCGCTGCCGTTCACGATCTTGAGCGGCGCGGCGATCACGATGGCACCAGTCGCTGGAAGCTGATCGAGGTTGCGCAGGCTCGCCAGTCCGAATTTCCCGGCGCCGTGCATCGTCGCGTGGTTCGGGAATGGCGGATCGAACGTACCGGCCTGGCCGGCGTCCGTTCCCACCGTCTCGACGCCGACGCCAAGCACGCCGCGGTCCCTCGCCAGCAGCTCCGACGTGCTCTTGTGAAATCCCGGGCTGTGCGGCCCGTCGTCCTTCACGTTGAGAAACGACTTCGGATCGGACCGCTTGCTCCAATCCGTGCGGAGCAGGAACCAGGAGTCTTTCGGAATTTGCCCGTGCTCCTTCTCCCACGCCGTGACGTGGTCCGGCATCAAGATGAAGTCTTCGTTCTTGGCGACTTCTTTCGACACGTCCATCACGCACGCGGCGCCCGACGAACCGGCGCGCGGGAATCGTGTCGCAGCGGTTGTCCGGCAGATCCTTGCCCGTGATCCAGTGCACCGGCGCGTCGAAGTGCGTGCCCGTGTGCTCGCCGAGGTGCAACACGTTCCAGTACCAGGCGGGCCCTTTGTCGTCGAAGTGCGAGATCACGTCCATCGTCAGGCCCGGCGACTGGCCGAACATCGGCGGCAGCCCGATGACCGGCGTCTCCGGGCCGAGCGGCTGCGTCAGGTCGACGACTTTGAGTTTGCCCGCGTTGAGCTCGTCCACCAGTTGAGTGAGAACCGTCATCGTCATTGTGCTCATAGTCAGCTCGACCGTTGTGAAGTCTGAAGGCTGCGAAGGTGGCGCTGAAACTGATATCGATTTTCGAGCAACGCGAGATCGGTCACGTACCCCGACGGCCCCACCGCCTCGACCTTGGCGACGAGCGTCGTCAGGTCGTGCGCGGCGAGCGCCTCGGCGAACTCCCTCTTGAATTCGTCGATCGCCGTGACGGTCATCGTTCGCGGGACTCCGGCCGCCGCGGCGATCGCGGCGATGTCGCTGCCCGTGGACGTCGCCGTCGGGAAAGCCGCCGACCGAAAGCAAGCTCTCGTTGTCGAACACGACGTGGATGAGATTCTTCGGACGGTAACGGGCGAGCGTCGTGAGACCGCCGAGGTTCATCAGGACCGACCCGTCGCCGTCGAACACGACCACGGTCAGTTCGGGGCGGCTCAACGCGATCCCCAACCCCATCGACGACGCCAACCCCATCGCGTGCTGCAGATAGAAAAAATTCGGCTTGTGCCCGATCGATTGAAGCTCCGCCGCCACCGCGCCCATGATCGTCACGACGACGCACCGATCGAGATCGCCGTAAATGGCTTCCATCGCGTCGCGGCGCTTCATGCTTCCTCCCACATCAGGTCGCGCCCGAGCAACAACGCGACGGGGCGGCTGGCGGAGTGGGCGAGCGTCTGCGCCTTGTGTATTCGGCGCGCCACGTGGTCGGGCGAATCGAGCAAAGTGTGCGGAATCCGCAGCGCGTCGAGCACGTGCGTCGTCACGCCGCCGCCTTCCGTCTGCCACGGATCGCGCTCGCCGAACTCTCCGCGATGGCTGATGAACATGAGCAGCGGAATGCGATAGAGCTGTGCGCACGACACGATGCCGTTGACCGACGCGAGGAAACCGTGGTTCTGCATCAGCATCGCCGATTTCACGCCGGCGAGATGCGCGCCCGCCGAGATACCGACGCCTTCCTCCTCCTTGGCGAGGCGCACGAGCAACATCTCCGGATCCTCTTCGGCCATCCGGATGAGATGCACGAGCCACGTCTCCGGCAGCGCGGACACGATCCGCACCCCGATGTCGCGGAGGCATTGATAGATCAGCTTCGAGCTCGAAACGGAAACGGGCATGTCACTCCTCAAACACCTGGTGGACCGGTGGACCGGTGGACCGGTACGGAGACCGGTAGACCGCCGAACTCCGTACTCACGCCGCACCCCGACCCCTCACGCCTCACCCTCTCCGCACCCCAACTCCGCACCATCTCCGCACTCCGCCTCCGTACTCCTCACACGGCCCGAACGGTATTGAACACGCTCGACAACAGCCACCAGATGCCGACGCCGCCGATCGCCGCCGGAATCCCGAAACGCACCCAGTAGTACAGCCATACCGGCACCGGCACTTCGCCTCGCTCGCCGAGCTGTTTCAGAGCGGCGCCGCGTTTCATGAACCAGCCGACGGAGAGCACCGCGACGAGCGACCCGAGGGTCTGCATTCCGGACCCGAACGTGAGGTCCCACGGCACGAAGATGCGCGTGTTGATCGCCGGCGGAATGGCCGCGACGAAAATCGCCGCCGTTACGAGCGACACCGCCCGCTCGCGCGACATCTTCGTGTTGTCGGTGAGCCCTGCGACCAGCACCTCGAACGCGCCGACGTCCGAGAGATAGCCCGCGCACGACAACCCGATGAAGAACACCGCGCCGAACAGCGCCCCCGCCGGCATCTCGGCGAAGACCTTGGGCAGCGTCGCGAAGATGAGCCCCGGTCCGGACGTCGGCTCGAGGTTGAACGCGAACACCGCGGGAATCACGGCGAACCCCGCGAGCAACGAGGACCCGGTGTCGCCGATGACCGTCCAAATCGCCGGCCGCGCGACGCTCTCGTCGTGCTTCATGTACGACCCGTACACGACCATGAACGTCCCGCCGAGCGAGAGCGAAAAGATCGCGTGTCCGATCGCCGCGACCATCACCGTCGGCGTGAGATCCGCCCACCGGAATTTCAGGATGTACCAGCGCACGCCGGCCATCGCGCCCGGCAGCGTGAGCGACCGGATCATCAGCAGCACGAGCGCGACGAGCAGCACCGGCATGACCCACGCGCTCGCGCGCTCGATCCCGGCCCTCAAACCCTTCGCCACGACGACGGCGCACGCGAGTGCCACGATCGCCGTGAAGCACATCTGCAACGCGAACGACACGAAGTCGAACCCGTGCTCCGGCGGCAGAATCGCCGACGCTTCGATGTGCAGGCCGACCCCGGCGCCGATCTGCGCGACCGCGTGATACAGCACCCACCCGACGACTGCCGTGTAGTATCCGGTCGCCGCGATCACGATGACGAAGAAGAACCAGCCGACCGCCGTTCCACCGGGAAGTCCCGCCGCCTTGAACGCGCCGACCGGACCGCGGCGCGCGAATCGGCCGAGCGCGAACTCGGCCATCAGCGCAGGGACGCCGATCGCCACCGCGACGAAGACGTAGAAGAGGACGAACGCCGCGCCGCCGAACTTCCCGACGAGGTACGGAAACCGCCAGACGTTCCCCAGACCGATCGCCACGCCGATGACCGTGACGAGCGTGCCGAACCGCGAGGCGAACGTTTCGCGCGGCTTTGCGGTGGACCCTCGCACGCCCACCTCGCCCGGGTTCGCGGTCACGCCTCCCCCCGCCGCCATCAGTTGTCTCGCCGCCAGCGTTCCAACTCGGCGACGCGCATCTCGAGTGCCTCTACGCGATCCGGCGCGCGTGCTACGGCCGGTTTCGCGAGCGGAGCAGTCATGCGTTGCGCCGTCGCCGGCGCACTGGCGCGCGAGACGCCGCTCGCGGAGCTCGGGCGCGCGACACCGCGGCCCGCGGCCCGCATGAACGCTCGGCCGATCGGGCCAAGCCACACGACTCGGAATAGGCGCTCGCCGAGCGGCATCCGGAACGGGCTTCGAAGCAGCAGCCCGAGCGAGACGCCGAACAACGCGACGCCGCCGAAAACGAGCAGCATTCCGGCGATTGGAACCTGGTAAGAGTGCGGCCCGATCTGCTTCCGCATCTTGAGCGCCCACCAAGCCATGCCGAAACCCACGACCGGCGCAACCGCGAGGATGGCGACGCTTCGCCGACGCGCGTGTCGCGCGGCGGGATCGGCGCGCAACGCGTCGCGCTGCGCCTTTCGCTCGCCGAGCACGGCGACGAAGCCTCGGTGCACCGCGTCGGCGGTGAAACCGCTCACCGCCAACCGGCGCGCTTCGCCGAACGTCTGCGCGATGCGCGTGACCAGGACGCCCGCCAACAACAGAACCGGCAGCAGCATGTCGATCGAACCGCCGTTCTCTGCGCTGACCGCTGCCGCCATGAAATAGGCGAGGATACTCCCCAACACGAGCACCAGCGACAGCGTGCCCGCCTCTTGCGCGAACAGGCGAATCGGAACGGGAACCTCCGGGCCCGTGAGCTGCGCGGCGTCGAGCGCCTCCACCAATTCTTCCGCTCGGGCAAAGCGCGCGTCGGGGTCCTTCATCAGACAGCGGTCGATCGCGTCCGCGAGCGGGGCCGGCAGATCCGGACGAACGCTCGACATCGGCGGCAGCGTCTGTGTGATCTGCTTGACCAATGCCTTGCCGGTGGAATCCGCCGCCATCGCCACCTGGCCCGTGAGGGCGTAATACGCGGTGAGGCCGAGCGAGTAGAGATCGCTCCGTCCGTCGACGCGATCGCCCGTCGCTTGCTCTGGACTCATGTACTCGGCCGTACCCACCACTTCGCCGACGCGTGTGAGGCCGGCGGCCGCGCCGTCCTCGGGGGCCGCGATGGTTCGTGACACGCCGAAATCCATGACGAGCGCGCGACTCGTTGCACGCTCGATCATGATGTTGTCCGGCTTGATGTCGCGGTGCACGATGCCCCGTCCGTGCGCGTACGCCAGCGCGTAGCCGACGTCTTGCAACAGACGCACGACCTCGCGAACACTCAACGGACCGGCGCGACGCACGCGCTCGGCGACGCTCTCGCCCTCGATGTAGCCCATCACGTAGGCGAGGAAGTCGTCGCTCTCCTCGACGGCGTAGACGGGAACGATGTTCGGGTGTGAGAAGCTCGCCGCTAGCCTCGTCTCGCGAAGGAACCGATCGCGGAGCGCGGTCGCGGTCGCGAACTCGGCCGGCAGGACCTTGAGCGCGACCGGACGCCCGAGCTTCTCGTCGCGCGCGAGATACACGGCTCCCATTCCGCCGCGCCCGAGCTCTCGCTCGATCGCGTAGCGTCCGCCGAGTTGCGCCTGAAGGTCGGTCAGACTCGTCATCGCGGCGGGAATATACCGCCGCGGAGCTTGCTTGCCGTCACCGGTCGGCCAACACCGCTACGAGTGCGTCGAGGGCCAAGTCCACGTCCTCGATCGTGTTGTAGAAGTGTGGCGAAAGTCGGATGACGGGCCCGCGCGCCGACGCGATGACCCCTCGCTCCCGCATCTTCGACTCGATCACATGCGACTCGTCGACGAGAAAGGCCGTCGTCGCCGTCTTGTGCGCCATCTCGTCCGTGCCGAGTAGCTCGAGTCCGCGAGCGCGGCCGCCGTCGATCAACCGCTGGCCAAGCACCTCGAGCCACGAGCGGATCGCGCCGACGCCGATCTCGTTGATCATCTCCATCCCCGCCCGCGCGACATACGCGTTGACGATCGGCGGCGTCCCGGTGTCGAACCGGCTCGCCGTTGGAGACCAGTCGAGATGCTTCACGTCGAAGGCAAAGGGGTTCGCTCGCCCGAACCATCCGGTCACAAAGGGCTCGAGCCGCGCAGCGAGGTCGCGTCGAACGTACAGGAACGCGATTCCAGGAATTCCCATGAGGAACTTGAGGTTCCCGGCGGCCAGAAAGTCGAGTCCGAGAGCCTTCACGTCGACCGGCACGGTGCCGAGCGTCTGATAGGCGTCGACGTAGAGCAGGGCGCCGCGCTCGTGGGCCGCGGTCACGAGCCGCGGGAGATCCTGCTTGAAGCCGTTGAGAAAGTAGCCGTGCGTCGCCGACACGATCGCGGTCTGATCATCCACGACGCGCTCGTAGTCGGTCGCGTCGATCATGCCGTCGCGCACAGGAATCCACTCGACGCGCGCCCCCACGCGACCGTTGGGCGAGCCACACGTGGCCAATCGTCGGGAACTCGGCCTCGGTCACGACGACCTTCGAGCGACCGCCGATGAAATCGAGCGCGCTCGCGACCGCGCTCGTCGCCTCGGAGACCGAACTGAAAACGGCGATCTCGTCGGCCGACGCGTTGATCAGCCGGGCGAACTCACGCTTCGCGGCGTCCACCTCGGCGACCCAGGCGTCCCAGTCCATGCCGCGCGTGTTCCACGAGTCGAGATACCGCTCGGCCGCTGCCCGCGTCGCTGTCGTCTGCGGCGCCTGCGAGCAGTTGTTCATCGGGATCATCGTCGAGAGGATCGGGATGCGCCGGCGCAGCGCGGACAGGTCGTACGCGGGCGCGCGCTGGGGCCGGGCGAGCGCTGAGGCGTTCTCGGGCATTCCGTGATTCTAGGTCCGAGGATGCGCTTGGCAACCGCCTGGGAATATCTTGATTCGCTCCTGACGCCGACCTTCCCCGGGGCTCGACTCCATGTCTTTGACGAATTCGCGAATTTGGCGCAGCCGACGGATGGTCGCCGCCTCCACCGTCGTGCTCTCCGCGACCGCGCTCGCTCGGCCCGTGCACGCACAACGGGGCGGGGGAGGCGATCCGTCGCTCCTCACCGTGGAGCGCATCTACGATCCCAGCGAGTTCACCGTCCGCCGCTTCGGCCCCTCGCGCTGGCTCGACGACAGCACCTACACGACGATCGAATCCGCTCCGGGAGGCCGCGGCGGCAATCTCGTTCGCGTCGACGCGGCGACCGGCAAGGCGACCGTGATCGTTCCGGCGACGCGCCTCGTCCCGTCCGGCGCGAGCGATCCGATCGAGATCGAGGACTACACGTGGTCGCCCGACCACTCGAAGCTTCTCGTCTACACCAACACGGCGCGCGTGTGGCGGCAGAACACACGAGGCGACTACTGGGTGCTCGACCTGTCGCAATCGAGCGGCCGCTTGCGAAAGCTCGGCGGTCCGGATGCCAAGCCGTCGACGCTCATGTTCGCCAAGTTCTCGCCCGACGGCTCGCGCGTCGCATATGTGCGCGAGCACAACTTATATGCCGAGTCACTGGCCGATGGTCACATCACGCCGCTCACGCGCGACGGCTCGGTCACGACGATCAACGGCACGTTCGACTGGGTCTACGAGGAAGAGCTCGACGACCGCGACGGATTTCGCTGGAGCCCGGACGGTAAGCGCATCGCCTACTGGCAGCTCGACGCGAAGGGAGTGCGTGACTTTCTGCTCATCGACGACACGGACTCGCTCTACTCGTTCGTCAAGCCGGTCCAGTATCCGAAAGCCGGTACGACGAATTCGGCCGCCCGCATCGGGGTCGTGAGCGCGGACGGCGGACCGACGAAGTGGCTCGAGATTCCGGGCGACCCGCGCAACAACTACCTCGCGCGCATGGATTGGGAGCCGGGTACGAACGACGTGCTCGTGCAGCAGCTCAATCGCCGGCAGACGCAGAACACGTTCTACGTCGCGAACGCGGCGACGGGCGGTGCGAAGCCGCTGTTCGTCGACCGCGACAGCGCGTGGATCGACGTCTACTCCGACGCGACCGGCCCCTCGGTCGACTGGCTCGCCGACAATTCGGGATTCGTTTTCCTGTCGGAGCGCGACGGGTGGCGGCACGCGTACTTGGTCTCCAAGACCGGCGCGATGCGGCTCATCACCCCCGGTGAGTTCGACGTGATGAAGATCGCGTACGTCGACACGAAAGGCGGTTGGCTCTACTACGACGCCTCGCCGACGAACGCGACGCAGATGTTTCTCTGGCGCACGAAGCTCGACGGGTCGGGCCATCCGGAGCGGTTGACGCCGCCGGCGGCGCGCGGCACGCACTCGTACGACATCGCCCCCGGCGCGCATTGGGCGATTCACACCTATTCGACGTTCGGCACGCCGCCAGTGACGGATCTGGTCCGGCTGCCGAGTCACGAGGTCGTGCGAACCTTGGAATCGAACGCCGACGCTGCGGCGCGCATCGCGTCGCTGCGGCGCGGAGCGGTCACGTTCTCGCAGATCGACATCGGCGGCGGGGTCAAGCTCGATTCGTGGATGATGAAGCCCGCCGATTTCGATTCGACGAAGAAGTATCCGGTGCTGTTCTACGTGTACGGCGAGCCCGCGTCGCAAACCGTGCTCGATGCATACGGAGGCAGCACGTACCTCTGGCACCTGATGCTCACGCAGCGCGGCTACATCGTGGCGAGCGTCGACAATCGCGGCACGCCGGGCCCGCGCGGACGCGAGTGGCGCAAGGTCGTACGCAACCAGATCGGCTCACTTCGTGTGCGCGAGCAGTCCGCGGCCGCGAAGGTCGTCGGCCGGCTGCCCTTCGTCGACTCGACCCGCCTCGCGGTGTGGGGCTGGAGCGGCGGCGGGTCGTCGACCCTGCACCTCATGTTCCGTGCGCCCGACGTCTATCGCGCCGGTATGGCGGTCGCGCCGGTGGCCGAACGTCCACAACTACGACACCATCTACCAGGAGCGCTACGTCGGCTTGCCGAGCACCGACGAGCCGGCGTACCACGACGCGTCACCGCTCTACTATGCGGACGGCCTGCGCGGCGATCTGCTCGTCGTCCACGGCTCCGGCGACGACAACGTGCACTATCAGAGCACCGAGCAGTTGATCAACGCGCTCGTCGCGGCGAACAAGCCGTTCACGATGATGGAGTACCCGAACCGAACGCACGGCATCTTCGAGGGTCCGGGCACGCGCGTGCATTTGTTCAACCTGCTGACGCGATTCCTGAACGAGCACATCCCGTCCGGTCCGCGATAAGTTCGCCGAAACGCCGATGGCGGCGCTGCTGGAGACGTGAGAAATCGGTCTCGGCCACTCTGAGTTCGAGTGGCTTGCGAGCCACGTGGTTCGCTCGACGACCGGAACTGACCGCGGACCACTGACCACAGACCTCCAGCCTGGCAGTCTGGCCACGCAGTGATTTGGGCGAGCGGGAGAAAACGCCGAGGCTCAACAGAACTCGAATCCCGTCACGCCGGGTGTGTTGTCTGAGGTCAGTTGTCAGTTCCCGACTTCGAGCGCAAAGCCGTACCCAACTCGCCAATCGAACTCAGAGTGGCCGGCCCACTCAGCGCCCTTCGTCGCGAACGGCCCTTCTTACATTCTGCCCCGCCCGCACCCGCTCACCGCGACGTTTCGATCACGTCACTGTAGGTCATCAGTTTCCCAGCCCGGAACGCCGTGATCTGGGCGAGCATCGACGCGAGCATCTGGCGCGCGCGCATGTATCCGCCGAACGGCGGCGCGCCGCGATAGTAGACCGCGCCGTCGAACACCGATCGGATGAACGTGCTGTTCGAGTCGAGCGGCAGCTCGCCGACGTTGTCGAAGAAATGGCGCCAGTCGTCGCCCTGCTGAAACAGGTATTGCTCGACGTTCGACAGATAGAATGCCGAAACGCCGGCGTGGTGCTCCCTGAGGTACGTGCCGACGGCGCGTATGGCCGTCGGACCGGCGAAGTCGCCGACGAGGGGCACGACGAGGTTGTCCGCCTCGAGCTGCTTGAGGACGCGAAAGTTCGCCTCGTTCGCCATGTAACTGCGGTGCAAGCCGGCGCTGTCGGTCTCGATCTGCAGTTGCGCGTAGCTGGGCATTCGCCCGTAGCCGGACCGGCCTTGGTTGGAGTTGTACGTGATGTCCGGTCCGTACGCGACGAACGAGCGATACACGTGCGCGATCGACGCCGTGTCATCGTCCGACAGCGCGAAGTGATGCTTCTTCGACAACTGGTCGAGGATGGAGGCGATGTTCCGCCGGTACGCGGCGCTGTCCGGCGGCACCAGCTGATACGCGACGAAGAGCGACTCGGGCGCCGACGACGTGTCGAGGTGCGGCGGCCGCGGGCGTGAAAACAGCCGCGACAGAAAGTCGGCGCGGTCCGTGGACTGTTCGAGCAGCGCCTTGTACATCAGGTGGGTCAACATGTTCTGACGCCTGATGTCGAAGATGAACGCGATCTTCGGATGCAGCGCGACGAGGTACGTGAAGTTCTGATCCGGACCGACCCCGAGGTAGACGCCCCCGGTCTTGGTGGTGCGGAGCAGCTCCGGAATCACCCACTGATAGCTGGTCTCGTTCGAGACGAAGTTGTCGGAGCGAAAATAGCCCCCCGGCTCGGACGTGGTCGTGACCAGCCTCCAGAACACGCTATCGCTGAGGCGCGCCGGCAGGTTTTGCTCGGCGACGCGCGACTGCAATTCTTGAGCGGCGACGTGGGCCGGCAATCCGGTCGCGACGACGCCGAGGGTCGCGGCGATTCGCGCGACGCGTGATGCCTGTTTCCACACCGAGAAACTTCCGCCAGCGCCGTTCGTGACTGCCATGACGAGTCCGGTCGTCCGAAGATCGTTGAAGAATGGGTGCGACGCACAACCCGCGGTAGCCCGACCAAAGAAAACGGCGGCGTAGCGGAGAGTCCGCTACGCCGCCGTTGTTCCGCCGTTATTCGTGAATCGCGAATCGCGAAAGCGGCGCGATCTCGAACAACGGAACTTCGTTACTGCCACATCAGGTCGAAGTCGTAGTACCCGTAACCGCCCTGCGGGTCCCGAATCCGAATCACGGTCGTGTAGTTGTTCCACGACGAGGGCTGCTGCACCACCGTCACGCCGCCTCGTCCGGTGTTCTGCACTACCGTCACGTTCGCGTTGCCGCGCGGCATGTCCATGTTGCCCGCGTCGACGCGCTCGTTCGTCAGGTTCCTGCCGCGCAGCGTGCGGGACGTGACTCGGCCGTTCTGAATGCGAACCTCGGCTTCATCGTCGACGTTTCCGCTCCAGTGCAGCATCGTGCGGTTGCCGTACCGCCCGTTACCGCGGTCGCCGTAGCCACCGTTGTTGTCGGGATAGTTCCGATCGCGTCCACGGCCGCGACCCGGCCAGCCGACGTACTCGCCGTTGGAGTAGCCCTCCCAATAGCCGACGAGACGATACGGGTCGGATCCGCTGGCAGGATCCTGAATACGGACGACTGCTGTGAAGCCGTTCTGCGCGTTCGGCTGCTGAATCACGGCGACGTTACCGCGACCCTGCAACACCTGCACGCGAACGACGCCGTCTTGCCGAGGCAGGTCGCTCATCGCTCGGCCTTGCGCCCAGTTGGGCTCGGTCGCGCCGATTCTGCGCGTCGAAAGCTGGTTGCCGCGCATGACGATCTGGACTTCGCGGTCCACTCGGCCGGTCCACTGGAAGAGTTGCTGACCCTGCGCCATGACCACCGGCGCCGCGCCGACGACCGCGGCGGCTGCCAACGGAATCGAGCGCTGAATCCACGTGAGTTTTGTCATTTCTAGCTCCTTGTTGAGACCGGCCCGGGTGTGGCCGGCCTGAGCCCAATGAACTAGCAGCGCCCATGCCGCACTGGCCCACGAGCGCGGGAACTCGGGCTCGTTTCTTCTAAGTCGTTGTCGTTACTACCGTTAGACGACGAAATAGGCCCGTGGTAACGGGGCATTTGTGACCCGCGACGCAGTGGTAGTGATGCACTTCGTCCGCGCGCTCGGACAGATTCGCGTCCGACGTTCGGGACAGCCGCGTCCGCCGAGCGCTACTGGCTACCTCAGCCGCCCACGCCCAGGTTTCCGCGCCCATGCTTTCGCGTTCCATAAACCAGCTCGACGCCACCGCGCTCGTCGTCGGCATCATCATCGGCGCGTCGATCTTCGTGCAGCCGTCCGTCATCACCGGCACGGTCCCGACGGTGAGCGGCGTCTTCGCGGTCTGGCTCGCGTCCGGCATCCTGACGCTCTTCGGCGCGCTGATCGCGGCCGAGCTCGCATCGGCGTTTCCGCACGCCGGCGGCGTGTACGTCTTTCTGAAAGAGAGTTTCTCCCCGGCGGTCGGATTTCTGTGGGGTTGGGCGATGTTCTGGACGATGCACACCGGAATCATCGCCGTCATCGCGACGGTGTTCGCGCGTTACGTCACGTTCTTTTTTCCGGCCGGCGATTTTGGCGCGCGAGCCATCGCCGTCGCCGCCGTCGTCGTTCTCACCGCCATCAACTACTTCGGCGTGAAGCAGGGAAGCGTCGTGCAGACGACGTTCACGCTTCTCAAGGTCGCGGCCATCGTTCTGATCATCGCGGTCGCATTCGCGCTCGGCCCGCGCGTTCCGGTCGCCCGCGGCCAGGCGGCGGGCGGGACGCTCGCATTCTCGAGCTTTCCCCCGGCGATCGTCGCCGGACTGTTCGCGTTCGGCGGCTGGCACATGGTCACGTACGCCGCCGAGGAGACTCGCGCACCCGAGCGCACGATCCCTCGCGCGCTCGTCGCCGGTGTGCTCCTCGTGACCGCCTGCTACATCGCGCTCAACGCCGCGTATTTCCACGTGCTGAGCCCCGATCGCATCGCCGGTTCGTCGCGCGTCGCCGCCGACGCCGCCGATTCAGTGCTCGGTCGCGGCGGCGCGGCGCTGATGTCGGGCATCGTCGCGGTCTCGACCTTCGGCGCGTTGAACGGCGTGATCCTCTCCGGCCCGCGCGCGTACCTCGCGATGGCTCGTGACGGACTGCTCGCCTCGTGGGCGGCGGCCATCCATCCGCGCTTTCATACGCCGCACCGGGCGATCCTTCTTCAGGGCATCTGGGCAGTGATTCTCGTGTCGACGGGCACCTATCGCGCGCTGTTCACGCGCGTCGTCTACACCGAATGGATCTTCTTCGCCTTGATGGCGGCCGGGCTGTTTCGCCTGCGCGCGCGAGGCAGCTACCAGCCCGCGTATCGCGTGTGGGGCTTCCCCGTGGTGCCGATCGTTTTCATCCTGGCGTCCGGCTTCATCGTCGCGCACCAGCTGGTGACCGACGCCGCGAACGCGTGGACGGGACTCCTCTTCGTTGCCGCGGGGTTGCCCGTCTACTTTGTTTTCTTTCGCAAGTCCTCCCTCTCGCAAACTCCGCGACATGCTGATTGACGTCCACAACCACTTTTATCCGCCGGAATACCTCGACGCGCTCAAGGCGGGCGATAGCGCCGTCAAGCTCACGATCGACGCCGAGGGCAATCCGTGTCTCCACTATCCGGGTGACTACAACGTCGCGGTGCGCGGCCACCGGGACATCGCGTATCGCCAGGACGTACTGATCAAAGAAGGTGTCGACACGCAGGTGATCACCTTCACGACGCCCGGCACGCACGTCGAGCCGCCCGACCGCGCCGTGCGATTCGCGCGCCTCGTGAACGACGCGTTCGCGACGGTGGTGCGCGAGCGCTCGCCGCGCTTCGCCGCGCTCGCGACGCTCCCGCTCTGCGATCCCGCGGCGTCCGTAGCCGAGCTCACGCGCGCCATGACGCAGCTGGGCATGCCCGGCGCGATGCTGTTCAGCAACGTGAACGGCGTCGCCCTCGCCGACAAACGTTTCGAGCCGCTCTATGCCGAAGCCAACCGCCTCGGCGCGATCCTGCACATTCATCCGACCGATCCGGTCGGCGTCGAGGCGATGACCGACTATTGGCTCATGCCGCTCGTCGGATTCCTCATGGACACGACGCTCGCCGCCGCCAAGCTGGTCTTCGCCGGCGTGCCCGAGCGGTACCCAAACATCAAATGGGTGCTGGGCCACCTCGGCGGGGCGATTCCGTATCTCGTCGAACGCCTCGATCGCGGATGGGAGGCGTTCCCGGATTGCCGCGCCGACATCTCGATCAAACCAAGCGAGTATCTGCGCAACTTCTATTACGACGGCGTGAACTTCGACCCGCGCGCCGTGCGCCTCTGCGTGGATTTCGCCGGCGCGGGCCAGGTGCTCGCCGCGAGCGACTACCCCCACCAGATCGGCAGCATTCCGAAAATGAAATCGAGCCTCGCCGCGCTCAACGTGTCCGACGCTGAGCGCAAAAAGATCATGGGCGAGAACGCCAAGGTGCTCTACAAGCTGTGAGCTCGGGTAGGCGTTGCGCGCGAAGTGTATGTGTGGTCAGTCCGCGCGCAACGCGATGAGCGGGTCGCTTCTCGAGGCTCGTAGCGCCGGAATGAAGCACGACGCGACGGCGATCGCGCCCAGCAGAGCGGCGAGCGAGACGAACACGATCGGATCGGTCGGGCTGACGTCGTAGAGCAACGAGGCCATCCAGCGCGTCGCGACGAGCGCGCCGATCACGCCGATTCCGACGCCCACCGCCGCGACCGCCGCGCCTTCCTTCAATACGAGTCGGACGAGCGCGCGCGGCTCGGCCCCGACGGCGAGCCGCACGCCAAACTCCCGCCGGCGATTGGCGACCGAGAGCGACATCACGCCGTAGATGCCGACCGCGGCCAGCAGCACGGCCACGGCCGCGAAGGCCGCGAGCAGAATCTCGGTGAGCCGCTTCGTCGCGAGCGAGTCACCGACGACTGACGCCAACGTCCGCACACCGTCCAGCGGAATCGACGAGTCGAGCCTCGAGAGCGCCGACCGCACCGATGCGGACGGCGCTGCCGGCGTCCGCATCAGCGCGAATGGCCAGCGACACGCGCTGCCAGCCGCTCTGTGCGAGACTCACATAGAGGTGCGGCGCGGGCAGCCTCGTCGCGTCATCATCGTGGATCGCGCCGACGACACCGATGATCGTCAACCACGTCGTGTCGCCGGTGGTACGAATGCGCTTTCCGAGCGCGTCGGTGCCGTGCCAGTATCGCTTGGCGATCGATTCGTCGACCACCGCGATCGGGACGGTCGCCGTGTCGTCACTCACCGACACGTCGCGCCCGAAGAGCAGCGGAATACCCATCGTCGCGAAATAACCCGGGCTCACGCCCACCTGATACGTTTGTCCCTCGGCGCCGGAGGCTGGCGATGGGGCGGTCGCCGACCAGAAACCCGTCGTAGTTCGCTTCGCGCTCGAACGGGAGTCCCCATGCGAGCGCCGCGGACTTGACGCCCGGGACTCGCGCGTACCTGGTCGAGCACCGTCGCGTAGAACGGATTCGCCGTCGATGCGCTGCTGTACTTCGACGGCAGCGGAAGCGCGATCGACGTGACGCCATCCGGACGAAAACCGAGATTGAGCGCAGTGAGCCGCTGGAAGCTCTGCAGCATGAGGCCGGCGCGCGATCAGCAGAACCAACGACAAGCGCGAGCTGCGCGACGACGAGTCCGCGGTTCAAACGACGAACGGACCGGTGCGCGGTCTCGCGCGTCGTGAGCTCGCCGGTCGTCCGCGCACTCGCACTTTGCAGCGCGGGCAGGAGTCCGAACAGGACGCCGCTCATCACCGACAGCGCGAGCGTCACCGCCAGGACGCGCCCGTCGACGTGCACCTCGTGCAGCCGCGGCAGCGCGACAAGCTTGGAGTCAGCGAAGACCCGCACGGCGCCGAAGGCGAGCGCGACGCCGGCCGCCGCGCCTAGGAGCGCGAGGGCGATGCTCTCTGTGAGCAGCTGACGCATCACGCGGCCGCCGGTTGCCCCGAGCGCCGCCCGAAGGCCGATCTCTCGCTGTCGGATGGCGGCGCGGCTCGAGAGCAGCGTCGCGACGTTCGCGATCGAGATCAAGAGAATGAGCCCGACCGCGGCGAGCAACACCATGAGCGGGCGCGCACTCCGTTTGGTCATCGCCTCCTGAAGCGGCGCGACGATCGTCGCCATGTGCGTCCGCTCGGGATCGACCGACTTTCCACGCGCCAGATTCGGCCTGCGGCGCGCCCAGTCCCACATGATCGCCGTCGTCTGCCGGTGGACGTGCTCGATCGAGACGCCCGGCTTCAATCGTCCAATGCCAGCGTTGATCCACCCGAACTGTCGCGTCGGATCGAGCCCCATCGGAAGCCACACTTGCGTCTCGGCGTGCGGAAACCCGAATCCGGGCGGCATCACGCCGACGACGCGAACCGGGCGTCCCATCGAGATCGATCGTCGACCCGATCGCGTCGGCGCGTCCGCCGAATCGCGACCGCCAGAACGCGTCACTGAGGATGGCGACGTTGTTGTTCCCCTTCGTGTCTTCGGCGCGCGTGAACGGGCGTCCGCGCGCGGGGTCGACGCCAAGGACGTGGAAGAAGTCGGCGGTCACCCACGCCGCGTCGAGGCGCTCGGCTCGGCCGTCGCCCGCGAGCGTCATTCCGTCCGGCCGATATCCGGCGAACGACTCGAAGTCGCTGGCGCGGTCGCGGTACATCGCGAGGTTTTCCTGCGAGACGCCCCAGGTGTCGAGGCCGATCTCCGGATACGACTGAAGGAGCCGCACGATCCGATCTGCATCGGGATATGGCAGCGGCCGCAGCAGGATCTCATCGACGAGCGTGAACATCGCCGTCGTCGCGCCGATCCCGAGCGCCAGCGTGAGCGTCGCGACGAGGGTGAACGCCGGCATGCGACGCAACGTGCGGAATGCGTACCGAAGGTCGGACCACACGGATTCGATCCACTCCATGACACGCACCTCTCTCGCGTAGCGCTGGTCGATGGTGACGCACTCGTTTCGGACCTGCCCCGGATCGCCGAACCGGGCGCGCGCCTCGGCCTCGGCTTCGCTCGGCGACGCTCCCAGGCGGCGCAGCTTCTCCTCGCGCATGGCGAGGTGGAACGCGATCTCGTCGTCGACGTCGCGATGAGCCGATTGCTGGTCGCGTGCGATTCGGAAAAACCGCCGCCAGCCTGGTCCTACGCTCATGACGTCTCCGCCGATTTACGTGCGAGCGCGGCGACGATCGCGCTCGCATGCCGGTGCCATACGGGCGACTCGGCCCGAAATCGCGCCCGCCCCGCGGCCGTGAGCTTGTAGAACTTCGCGCGGCGATTGTTGTCGGAGACTCCCCATTCCGCGGCGATCCATCCTCGTCGCTCGAGGCGATGAAGGGCGGGGTAGAGAGTGCCTTCCTCGAGCAGCAGCACGGACTCGCTCGCGCCTTCGATCCATTCACTGATCGCGTATCCGTGGAGTGGGCCCCAGGAGAGCGCTTTCAGCACGAGGAGATCGAGGCTGCTGCGGAGAAGATCGGATTGGGCGTCGGCCATTGTACCCTATGTGACACAAGGGAGAGGATAAACGTTGGGTGAAAGGCCGGACGGCGAAAGGGTCGAAGGCCGAAAGTGCCGAAGGTCGAAACTGCCAAACGCCGAAACGGCCGAACGCCGAGACTACCGAACGCCGAGACGGCCGAACCCGAATGGGCCAACACGAAGGTGCCGAACAGCGAACGCACTTCGGACCTTTTCGGCGTTTGGCCGTTTCGGAGCCCGGCCGTTTCGGACTTTGGCAGTTTCGGAGTTCGGCAGTTTCGGACTCTGGCAGTTTCGGAGTCCGGCCTTCTCGCCCTATCGCCGCTCACCCTTTCCCCTGCATCATGGGCTCAACTCTCTCCCGCCAACCCATGCAACGCGCCTCAGCCTTCGCCCTTCTTCTCGTGGCCTCACTCGCAGTCGGCTGCGCTCATCCCAACGCGCTCGAGGTTGAATGGATTCCTTCTCCTCGGCCCACCGCTCCCTTCTCCGAGGCGGTTCGGGTGGGTGACATCCTCTACCTCGCTGGTCAGATCGGCACCGACTCGGCCGGTCGTCTCATCCCGGGCGGGCTACAGACTGAAGCGAGGCAGGCGCTCAACAACATCAAGGCGACGCTGGAAAAGCACGGCTCCGGCCTCGACCGTGTCGTGAAATGCACGGTATTCCTCGCCGACATTCGCGATTACAATGATTTCAACGAGATCTACCTCACGTATTTCCGCGCGCGTAAGCCGGCGCGGAGCGCGATGGCGGCGTCGGGGCTGGCGCTGAACGCGCGTGTCGAGATCGAGTGTATGGCCGTGGCGTAGACGCGGGAGCCGACATGAAGCGGCGGGCGAACGTAGTGGCGTCGGCAGGATTCGCAGGCACGTCGCTCTTGGTCGCGATTGTCGCGGCAGCTGCCCAGCGCGCGGTCGCCCAGCGCGCCGATAGCCTCGCGCGCGATTCGCTCGGTCGCGCGACCACGGCGCGCCTTCACGGCATCGTCTCGAGCCAGAACGGCAAGACGCCCGTGTCCGCGGCCGACGCCTGGGCGATCTCGGTCGATCGCCATGTTCGAACGGATTCGGCCGGCGAGTTTCGGTTCGACGGCCTGCCCGCGGGCCAATTCGTCGTCGAGATTCGCCACATCGGGTTCGAGATCCGTCGCGACACCGTCACACTCGCGAGCGGCCGCGAGACCACGCGCCGCTTCTCGCTGATGCCGACCGCTCAGGCGCTCGACACGATGCGCTCGCTCGCCAACGAGCCGACGTACATCTCGCCGATGCTCCGCGGTTTCGAGGAGCGACGCCTCTCCCGGCAAGGCGGCCAGTTCATCCCGGACAGCGTCTTGCGTGCGAACGAGAACACGACGCTGGCCAACATCCTGGGAAGGATTCCCGGGGCGACGATCACGTCGGGCCCGTATGGATCGCGCGTGTTGGTCTCGACACGCAAGCAGTGCCTCGGCCTCGCCTTCCATGGGTGCACACACCCCAACTGCTACGTCGAAATCCACGTCGACGGCGTGATGATCTACAATCCCGGCATGACGGAGAAAAACCAGAGCAACCCGGCGGATCAGCCGCCGGATCTCGCGAAGATGGGTCTGACCGACTTGGCCGGGATCGAGTTCTACGCCGACGCCGCATCGATGCCGATCGACATGCACTCGGCCACCGACCAGGGCTGCGGTTCTCTCTGGCTCTGGACCCGCGAGAAATAGCTCGAGTCTTCTCGCAGTTTCCCCAGAGACCTGAGACCCGAGACCGGAGACCTAACTCGAGTAATACGCCGCGTTCTCCTCGATGTACCCCTTCGTGAGATCGCAGCCGTACGCCGTCGCCGACGCGCTGCCCACGCCGAGCGACACCTCGAGATCGACCTGATCGGCGGCGAGCGTCGCGCGGACCACGTCATCATCGAAGTCGAGCCGCCGCCCGCCGCGCACGACGGGATGCCCGTTGATCGACGCGTCCGTGCCGCTCGGATCGAGACGCACGTCGAAGCACTTGCCGACCGCCATCAGGAGTCGCCCGACGTTCGGGTCGGCGCCGTGCACCATCGTCTTCACCAGCGGCGAATTCACGAGCGACTTCGCCACGCGCCGCGCCTCCTCGTCGTTCGCCGCGCCGCGCACCGTCGCGCGGATCAGATGCTCGGCGCCCTCGCCGTCGCGCGCCAGCATCTCCGTCATCCGAATGCAGCCGGCGGTGAGCGTCTCGGTGAAGGCGCGCACGTCCACCCCGCCGGCGAGCCCATTCGCGAGGATCGCGCACGTATCCGACGTGCTCGTGTCGGTGTCGACCGAGAGCATGTTGAACGACACGTGCACTGCGTCGCGCAACGCGCGGTCGAGCGAGGCTGCGTCGACCTCGGCATCCGTGAAGATGTAGACGAGCATCGTCGCCATGTTCGGCTCGACCATCCCCGAGCCCTTGGCGACCCAGGTGATCGTCGCCCGAGACCCCGGCACCGTCGCGGACAGCGCCTTGGCGTACGTGTCCGTCGTCATGATCCCTTCCGCGCCGACGAGCGGGTCGGCGACGAGATCTTGCGACATGCCGACAATGCCTGCCTCGATCGTCTCGATCGGGAGGCGCACGCCAATGACGCCCGTCGAGCTCACCAGAACGCGCGACGCCTCGCTCCCGACCTCTTTCGCCGCGGCGGCTGCCATCCGCCGAGCCGACGCCACGCCTTCAGGCCCCGTCGCGACGTTGCTGTACTTGCTGTTCGCGACGATCGCCCGAAGGACGCCGCCGCGGATCGTCTCTCGTCCGAGCACCACGGGCGCACCCGGAAACTGGTTCCGCGTGAAGACCGCGGCCGCCGTAGCATCGACTTCGCTCACGAAGAGCGCGAGATCCTTCGCCGCCGGCTTGAGACCGCAGTTCCGGCTCGCGCACCGGAACCCGCGCGGAAAAACGGCTGTCGCGTGAAAATCCATACGTGCAGCGGGTGTGGACGGGGAACGGGAAGCGGATAAGATACACGTACCATGTACATCACGGACTTCGTCGAGGAGTACCGCCGCTGGCGCCTCGCCGCCGAAAAAGCGATCGCGCAGGTCGGCGACGACGACGATCTCAATCGGATCTTCGCGAAGGACGGCAACTCGATCGCGATGCTGATGCGGCACGTCGGCGGCAACCTCACGTCGCGCTTCACGGACTTCCTCACATCGGACCTCGAGAAGCCATGGCGCGACCGCGACGGCGAATTCGCCGAAGGGCCGTTCACTCGCGCCGATGCGCAGGCGCTCTGGGACAGGGGCTGGACAGCCTTGAACGAAGCGCTCGCACCACTCACCGACGCCGACCTGGAGCGAACCGTCGTACTGCGGGGTCTTCCGTCCACCGTTCACGCCGCACTTACGCGCTCGCTCTCGCACATCGCCAACCACTGCGGGCAGATCATCGTCCTCGCACGCATCCTCACGAGCGATTGGCAATGGATCACCATTCCGAAAGGCAAATCCCGGGAATACAACGAGAATCCGACGCTCGAGCGACCAGCCTCACGGTGACCGTGCTCGTCGAGGGTTGCGTCGACAGCGTCGACTCGGCCGTGGCCGCCGAAAAGGGCGGGGCGGGGCGGCTGGAGCTGTGCGCGCAGCTCGACGTCGGCGGCACGACGCCGAGCGCCGAGCTCATCGCCGCCGTGAAGAAGGCGGTGCACATCCCGGTCTTCGTGATGATTCGCCCGCGCGGCGGCTCGTTCGTGTACACCGCCGCCGAAACCGATCAGATGCGCAAGTCGATCGACGCCGCGCTCAACCTCGGCGCCGACGGCCTCGTGATCGGCGCCTTGAACGAGATGGGCGACGTGAACCGCGCGTTGACGCGCGAGCTGGTCGAGCGCGCGGCGTTCCATCCGGTGACGTTCCATCGCGCATTCGACGAGGCGCGGAGTCAGGCGACCGCGCTCGAGGCGATCGTGGAAGCTGGAGTCGATCGCGTGCTGACGGGCGGCGGTCCCGGCACCGCCGTCGAAGGCATCGACATGCTGCGTGATCTCGTCTACGAGTCGCTGGGCCGCATCACGATCATGGCCGGCGGAAAGGTTCGCGCCGACAACGCGCGCTCACTCGTCGAGCAGACCGGCGTCGCCGAGCTCCACGCGCGCTGCGAGCTCGATCCGTCCCGCATCAGCGGCATCGTCGCCGCCGTCCGCAGTTAGGTGGACCGGTGGACCGGTCCACCGGTCCACCGGTCTACCGGTCGACCGGTCTACCGGTCTACCGGCCCCTCGGCCACGCGTTGTTCGTTCGGTCGATATCGGGAAGTGCGTTGTGCGGATCGACGACGACGCGCTGGACGGACTTGATTCCCGGAACGCGATAGGCGAAGCGGTCGCTGAGGTTCCACATCTCGATCGGCAGCTTGACGTCCTGCGTCGTGCCGTCGGAGAACGTGATGGCCAGCGTGGCCGGCATGACCATCGTGCCGCGATTGGAGAGGTAGACGCTCGTCTGCCCGTCGGACGCGCGGCTGACTGAGTCCACGGCCTGGTCGAGTCGCGCCGTCGTGAAGATCCAATCGCGCCAGAACCAGTCGAGCTCCATCCCCGACTCGTCGCGCATCATTCTGAAAAAGTCCGAAGGCGTGGGGTGCTTGAACGCCCAGGCGCGAATGTAGGCGCGGAACGCCGGGTCGAACCGATCCTTGCCGAGCACTTCATAGCGCAGCATCTGCATCATCAGCGCGGGCTTCTGGTATCCGCCCCAGAAGAGATCGCGGACCTCGACGGGCTTCTCGATCAACGGCTGCTCGTTCCCCGGCACGCCGTGCTCGGCGTAGAGGTGCAGCGGATGCACCTCGATCGTGTCGCCGTACGGCGTGCCCGCGAAATACTTCGCCGCGTTGCCGAGATCGATGAACGTGTTGAAGCCCTCGTCCATCCATGGATACAGCCGCTCGTTCGACCCGACGACCATCGGGAACCACTCGTGGCCGAACTCGTGCGCGATCACCCATTGCTGGTCTTCGCGCGTCGGGCTGTTGGGCGTGAACGTGAGCATCGGGTACTCCATTCCCTCGATCGGCCCTTCGACGGTCGTCGCGTGCGAGTAGGGATATGGAAACCACTGCTCGGAGTAGTACTTGATCGCCTCGCGTCCGATGCGATTCACTTCCGGCCACTTGTCCGCTTTGGGACGATAGAGGTCCTCGATCAGAATTCCGTTGTAGCCGCTCGCGTCCCAGCGCATGTCTGGGCCGGCGGCGAACGCGAAGTCGCGCACGTTGTGCGCGGTGATAGTGCCAGGTGCGCGTCGCCGGCTGCGCGCCGCCGGGTCCGGCCGGCCTCGTTTTCGCCACGTCGCCGGCTTCCGACGCCGCGATGATCGCGACCGTGGTATCGGAATGCCTCGCCGCGTCGAGGCGCTGCCGCTGCGATCGTCGTGAGGACCTGCGCGGCGTTCTGCAGCTCGCCGGTCGCGGCGACGATGTCCTCGTTCGGCACCGTGAGCGTGACGTCGAAGTCGCCGTACTCGAGATAGAACTCCCCGGCGCCGATGTACGGCTCGTGGTTCCATCCCTTCACGTCGTCGTAGACGGCGAGCCGCGGATACCACTGCGCGATCTCGTACAGCGGCCCGTCGTGCCCCATGCGGCCGCCGCCCTGCGCCGGCACGTTGAAGTGCCACCGCGCCGAGATGTCGACCGACGCTCCGGGCGCGAGCGCCGAGTCCAGATCGACGCGCAGCGTCGTGCCGTAGCGCGTGCGCTTCACCTCGTGGCCGCGAATCGTCATCGACTCGAGCCGCGGCGCGCTGTTGAAGCCCTGACACGAGAAGTCGAAGCTCGATCCGAGGAAGACGAGCGGCGGCTGGTTGAGCTGGTTCGTGATGCTGTTCGGCTCGCAGAGATTCTGCTCGACGAAGAGCCACAGGTACGGCAGGGTCATCGGCGAGCGGTTCACGTAGTGAATCGTCTCGACTCCCCGGATTTCGTTGCGGGACTGATCGAGGGTCGCTTCGATGCGATAGTCGACTTTTTGCTGCCAGTATTTCGGGCCCGGTCGGCCGTCCGACGCGCGATACTCGTTCGGCGTCGGCAGCGTGAGCGCTCGAAAGTGCGACGTGTCGGCGACCGACGGCCGCGACTGCGCGCCGATCGACTGCGCCGCGAGGACGACCAGTGTGAGCCGCCAAGCTCCACGCCCGACGATCATCTCGAAACCCTCCATACAGGGTGCTGTAGCTTACGCGACATGGCTCGCGCTCGCTTCCGCCTCGTTCGAATCTACGGCACCACGACGCGCGTGCTCGGGAGCTACCTCCTGCTTCGAGCCCGACGCCCGTTCGTCGATCCGGCGCGGTACGTCGAGTTGCTCGAGGCCAAGCACCGCGTCAACGCGCGCCGGATTCGCGATGCGATCGTCCGCGCGGGCGGGTTGTTCATCAAGGTAGGGCAACTGATCAGCGTCCTCGCGAACGTGCTCCCGCCGGATTTCAGGGCGGAGCTCGAGGGACTGCAGGACCGGCTCCCCCCGCGACCGTTCGACGAGATCGTCGCGCGCATCCGCGCCGAGTTCGGCGGCGAGCCGGATACCGTGTTCGCGTCGTTCGAGCGCGAGCCGCTCGCCACGGCGTCGCTCGCCCAGGTGCACGAGGCGCGGATGGCGGACGGCCGACGCGTCGCGGTCAAAGTGCAGCACGCCGACATCGACCGCATCGCGGCCGAGGATCTCGAGACGATCCGGCGCATTCTGGCCATCGTCCAATTCTTCACGCGTGTACGCGGGATGGAGGCGTACCATCCCGAGATCAGCCAGATGATCGGCGAGGAGCTGGATTTCCGCCGCGAGGCGGAGAACGTCGCGCGCATCGCGAGCAGCTTCGCCGGGAATCGGCTCGTCCGCATGCCGCGCGTCGTGCCCGAGCGATCCACCGGCACTGTGTTGACCACCGAGTTCGTGGATGGCGCCAAGGTCATCGACTTCGCAGCGATCGAATCGATGGGGCTGGACCGGCGCACGGTGGCCGAGCGCGTGGTCAGCGCGTACTGCCGCATGATCTTCGTCGATGGCGTGTACCACGCCGATCCGCACCCCGGCAACCTGTTCGTCGCGCCGGACGGCGCCATCGTCTTCGTCGATTTCGGCGCGGTCGGCGAAATGTCGGACGACATGCGCCGGGGCGTGCGCGAGTTCTTCGACGGAGTGATCCGCCGCGACGCCGTGCAGATCACGAACGGCGTGCGCACGATGGGGTTCATCGCGCGCGACGCCGGGTCGATCGACGTGGCGCAACGGGTGATCGACTACTTTCAGCGCACGGTGTTCGAGCAGCTCACGACCGAGTCGTGGGGGTTGGGCCAGCTCCAGCTGGACATGCGCGCCAAGCTGGACACGATGGCCGATCTGCGCCGCCTCGACGTCTCGTTCCGCAAGCTCGCGGCGACGTTTCAGGTGCCGAAGAACTGGGTGCTGCTCGAGCGAACGCTGCTGCTGCTGATCGGCCTGTGCATCGAGCTTGCTCCCTCGTGGAACCCGATGACGGTGATCCGTCCCTACCTGGAGGGCGTCGTGGCCGGACCTGATCGCAGCTGGAGCGACCTGATCGTCACCGCGATCAAGGAGATGGCCAAGAGCGCGACGGTCCTTCCCGAGGACGTTCGCCAGACGCTCGGGCGCGCCAATCGCGGCGAGCTGGAGATCCGCGTGCCCGAGATCAGCGCTGCGGCGCGGCTCATCTACTCCGGCGCACGGCAGCTCATCTACGCGGTGATCGGCACCGCCGCCGGCGTGCTCTCCTATCAGGCCTACGATCGTGGACAGAAATACATCGCGGGCCCGCTGTTCGTCGTCGCCATCGTCTTCCTCGGCGGGCTCGCTTGGTCGATGATCGCCGCGTCTCGCCGGCGCTGAGGCTGCTACTTCAGTCCATAAACCGCGGCGGCGTTGTCGTGCAGCACCATCCGCGCGAGCGACTCGGCGCGGTCGCGCGTGACGTCGCCGTCGCGCATCATGCCGCTGAGCGAGATGGCGAGTCCGCGCCGCGCCGTCGTCGACGCGACCCACGCGATCTGCTCCCAGCCCTGCTCGGCGCCGCCGTCGAAGGCGTCGGTGCCGAACAGAACTTTGTCCGGCCATTCGCCGAGCCACTGGCGGAGCACTCCCGCCAGCACGGTCGGCGACAGAATGTTGTCCATCATCGAGATGTCGGCGTAGACGTTCGGCTTGCTGAGCAGCGCCTGCGTCTCGCCGACGAGCGGCCAACCGCCGTGCACGATGACGAACTTCGTTCCGCGCAGCGTCGAGTCGTTGAACGCCGGCTCGAGCAGGTGCGGCGCGCTGCCGTGCGTGGCATAGAAGCCGCCGAACGTCTCGAGCACGTGGATCTGGACGGGCAGCTTCTGCGCGCCCGCTTCGCGCGCGATGGCGCGGAAGAGATAATCCTCGACCGTCTTGTACTCGGCGTGCGTCGGGACGCCGCTGTGCGCGTACTTCGCGTAGATCTTCGCGGCCGCGACTGAATCGGGATCGTCGAAGTCGAGCGGACGAAGGTACGCCGCCTCGAATTTGATTCCGACCGCGCCGTTCGCGCGTTCGCGCGCGAGAGTCGGCGCGACGACGGTGCGGACGTAGTCGGCCAACGTGGCCGGCAGCGCCGGAACGTTCACCTCACGCATGTATCGCTGCAGGAGCTTGGCTTCGCGCGGATACAGCGGCCGAGTGTCCGGCGTCAGCGCCGCTTCGCCGCTCACGTCGAGTGGCAGCATCAGCGGATCGGCGAAGGCCAGCCAGCGAAAACGGGGCGGCGCGAGTCCCGGGCCGACGGAGATGCGATTCGCGATCATGACGTCGATGTTCGCCTGATCGAGCGCCCACTCGGGGAACCGGAGGCCGTTTGTCCGCTGCGCGGCGGCGACGTCGTTCTTGAGCGTGGAATGGTAGGTCGCGCCGCTCATCGTGAGCGGAATGTGATAGAGGGCGTTCTGCGCCTGACGCCAGATCGGGTCGTCGGGCTTGAGGCGCGATGGCAAATCGAACGGCGGGATGCCGTCGAGCGGCAGCGCGTCGAAATCGGTGTCGGCCGGCGCGCCCTGGACCACGGGGCGCATCGGGTGGGCGTGATCGTCGATCGCGTGAATCGAGTTGATGTAGCGGGCGAGCGCCGGATCGATGCCCGATTGGGACGGCGGATTGGCGCACGCGGATGCCGCCGTGAGGGCGAAGCAAGACGAAACGATGCGCATGAACGGCGTTCGACCCACGGATCCTCCGATTCAATGGGGACGTCCGCGGATATACTTTGCGGCGGTACTCGGCGTCAACGCCCAGCGCCGAGGCGACTGTGGGCGTAAGAACTCGAGAAGGCCTATCTTCTTCCCCCGACTCATCCCGAATGTCCTCCCTCGATTCCCGTTTGCTCGCCGTCGCGACGTTGTTCGCGGTCGCCGCGAGCGCTCCATCGTTGCGCGCCCAGGAGAACTACGAGATCCAGGTGTACGGATCCGAGACGGTTCCTCGCGGCGTGACGATGTTCGAGCTCCACTCGAACTTCACGATCGACGGCAGCAGGCGTCGGTTCGAGCGGCGGCTTGAGCCCGACGAACCATGCGCTGCACGAGACGGTCGAGATCACCCACGGCTTCAACGACTGGTCGGAGCTCGGGTTTTACTGGTTCACGTCCGTACCGTCGGGGCAGTCGTGGCAGTGGGTCGGCACGCATCTCCGCCCACGCGTCCGCGTGCCGGACAGCTGGGGTTGGCCCGTCGGCGTGAGCATCTCGCAGGAGTTCGGATACTCGAAGGCGACATTCACCGGCGGCGACACGTGGACGTACGAGCTCCGTCCGATCATCGACAAGCAGATGGGCCCCTGGTACGCGTCGATCAATCCCGACGCTCGCGAAATCGTTGCGCGGCCAGACGGCCAACGTGCCGTTCGTCTTTTCGCCGAACGTCGACGTCGGGTACGACGTCACGAAGAAGATCAACTTGTCCGTGGAGTACTACGGGGCGACCGGGCCGATCAACCGGCTGGACCCGCTCCGGGACCAGGAGCACCAGATCTTCCTCGCGACAAACCTCGACTTCGGCCCGCAGTGGGAGTTCAACTTCGGCTACGGGACGACACTGACGGCCGGAGGGGATAAGAAGATCGTGAAGATGATTCTCGGGCGGCGCGTCGGGAAATAGAAGCTTTGAACGCGGATGCACGCAGATAAGCGCGGACGACCGCGGATACAACAATTTTTTTGTTTTGGGGACGAGGCTTCGCGTCTCAAGATCGTTCTTCGATCCGCGTTCATTGCTGTCGATCCGCGAGCATCCGCGTTAGGCTGTTTGGATCTCGCAGACGCACGGGAGCCCGCCAAGAAAACAACGGCCCGCTCATCGCGGGCCGTTGCTCGTTCTGGGCGTCGGGCGACCGACGCGTGCTATTTGCCCGCGTCGAGATCGTTCCAGTTCATGATCGCGTTGAAGCCGATCGCGAACGTGCCCTGCGTCTGCCAGCGCCAGTACGGACGGAAGGCGAACATCACGACGTGACCCTGGCCAACCTTCTCGTCCACCAGGTTCGCGCGGCTCGAGAGTAGCGCGCCGTTTTCCAGCGTGCCGGAGAGCAGCATGTCCTCGGCCTTCGCCGGGAACTCCATCACGACGCGCGTCGACGAGCTCGGATCGGCCGTGAGGCCGGGCACTGAAGCCGGTCCGCCGCCGCCGCCGAAGCCACCAAACCCGCCGCCACCGCCGCCGCGCGCCACCGCGGCCGCCGGCCGGTTGGCCCGCCTGCGCGACATTGAAGTCATTGCCGATGCTCGTCGCGAGGCCGTACGCGACGCCCGTGTGATCGGGGTCCCACGCCGAGAGCTTGAGCGGCGTGGCCATCGGCGTCGTGTTCTGCGTCAGCGTGCCCCGGTTGCCGCCTCGGCCGCCGCCCGCGGCATCCGCGGGAGCCGCGGGGGCCGTCGACGCGACCGTCGGCGCGCCGGCGTTGAGCACCGGGCCCGAGCTGAAATACACCGGCACTTCCGTGCGATTATAGCCGTACACCAGCGGGCTCTTCGCATCCTTGATCTCGGCGCGGAGAATCGTTCCGCGCGCGAAGAGGCCCTGCGCCGCCTCGTACTTCACGCCCGGCGTGAGTCCCATCTCCGGCAGGATCTGCGACGTGCCGCCTTCCGTGATGAGCGTGCCGCCGTGCTGCACGAACGCGTACAGCGCCTTCATGCCTTCGTCACCCAGCGCGCCGCGCACGTCGTCCGTCGAATCGGGATAGCCGAGGGAGGGGAATTCCTTCGTGCTCTTGTACGGAACGGGCAGGTCCTGCCCCGCGCCGCCACCGCCACGGCCACCGCGTCCGCCGCCGACGCCGCTACCGCCGTGCGGATAGACGATGACGTCGAACTGCGAGCGGAGGTCGCCCATCTTCGCGACCGAGTTCTCGCCGAAGTACTTGTAGGGAACGCCGTACGTATCGAACGCCGCGCGAACCCACCCCTCGTCCTGCGTGCGCGTCCAGCTATGGATGTAGCCGATGCGCGGGATGTCGAGCTCGTGCGACTTGACCGTCGGGGCCGACGCCACCGCGTACGCGGTGAGGCCGAGCGCCTTGAGCGACGGATCGAGCTGCTCGCGGTTCGCGTTGGCAATGATGATCGCGCCCGCCGCGAAGTTGTGGCCGTCGGCGCTGAACGACTCCTCGGCCGCCGACATTTTCACGCTCGGGTTCTTGAAGCGGAAGGAGACCAGCGTGTTGTCGCTGTTGTTCTCGACGACCACGGTGCTTCCGGTGCCGGTGATGCCGCCGGTCGCCGTGACGAGTCCCTTCACCGCCGTCATCGGCTGCTTGAGAACGCTCGCGTCCGTGATCTCGGTAACGGTGATGTTCCGCATCAGCGGGAACGTCCAGCCCGTGTCGTCGTACGGCGACGGATTTGCCGGCGCGAAGTTCTGGAGCGAGAAGTACATGTCGGCGATCGTGCGATACGGCTGGTCGCCGCGGATGATGTAATCGCCCGCGTTGACCTGCACCTTGCCCGCCGTGAACGACGACGTGGCGCGCTGGAACTCGAGTCCCTGCGTCTCGAGCTCGTTCACCGCTTCGGCCGCGTTTTCACGCGCATGCTGGTTCGCCGGAATCACCCACGCGTAGACCGGGCCCTTCTTGCCGCGGTCGACGGCGTGCTGGTTCTTGATCCAGTAGTTCTCGAGGAACATCTCTTTGTCCTTCGCGACCCGGTTGAGCGCGAAGAGAATCGCCGACTCCTGGATGTTCGTGTTGGCGCGCGGGCTCCACATGATCGAGTCGAGCGGCGGGTTCGGACGGAACCACTCCTTGCTCGTCGTCGTCGCGCCGGGCTTCACGACGTAATTCTCGCAGCAGTAGCTCTGCACCTCGTAGAAGCGGCCCGTCGCGTTGTGCGTGTGCGCGATGAAGAACATGTAGTTCGGGACCCAGCCGTCGTAGAACCCGTAGGTCCACACACCGGGCACGCCGCGCTTCGTCATCTCCATCACGTCGTTCTTCGCCATGTACCACCACTCGTCGACCGTGATCGGATCGAGCGCGTCGTTGTACGGGCCGGTGCCGGTCGATGCGTAGAGGTACGTCTGCGCTTCGTGCAAGTCGTGCAGGAACGTCGGCGTCCAGTCGAGGAAGGTCTTCGTCGTGACCTTGGTCAGGTCGAGGAACTGCCCCATGCCGTCGCGATTGTTGTCGTGCTGCACGTACTTGCCCCAGTACATCAGCGGAAGCGGACCGCCGCCGCCCCGGCCACCGGCTCCGCCGCGGCCGCTCGTGTCGGGGTGATCCTTCGCCCACTTCACGTTGAAGTTGTGGTTGTCGACGAACTTGTCGCGTCCGTCGACTTCGATCACCGGCGTGATCAGCGTGATCACGTTGTTGCGCACGTTCTGCATCAGCGGCGTCTCTTCCACGACGAGACGGTACGCGAGCTCCATCAGCATCTCGGGGCCGCCCGACTCCGGCGAGTGCATGCCGCTCACGACCCAGTAGATCGGCTTCGCGGTGTGGATGAGCTGCTGCGCGCGCGCCTGCGTCGTCTTGCGCGGGTCGGTCAGCTCGTGGAGGTAGCCCTTGTACTGGTCGAGGTTCGCGATCGTCTTCGGATCGGCGATCGCCATGAGCACGATGTCGCGCCCCTCTTCGGTCTTGCCGATCTTCCAAAACTTCGCTCGGCCGTTCGACGCCTTCGTCACCGCTTCGAGGTAGCGATGGATGTCCTCGGCGTGATCGAGCACGCCCGGCGCGCCGACGATGTGTCCGAGGAACTTGAGCGGCGTCGGCACCGTGCTCGATGCCGGCAAGTGATCGACCAATTCGGTCGAGATGCGCGGATCAGACAAGTCCTTCTTGATCTGCGCGGTGTACTCCTGATCGATTTTCTGCGCCGATTGCGCGAGTGCGCCGGCGACGGGCAGTGACAACCCGGCGACGACGATCGTGCTCCATCGGCGGATCGATCGAATCGAACGCGACATCCGATCTCCTTGTACTGAAAGTGGGCGGGTCCTTACAGGTGGTTCCGAGCCATCGGCTCGATTGATCTACGCGCGAGCGCCCGAAACCGCGCGAAGTCCGGTGGGCCCATGTTCGTATCCGAACACCGCGTCCCACAGCCGAGCGTCGGAACATCGCGCGCGGAATTCTAAGCGTCAATGGCTCAACGGCTTGGCACACCACCGAGCCGGAACGGTCCGTGCTAACGCGGGCGGGGAGTCGCCGCCCCCGCGCTCGGTCTCCGCTCGGTTCCCCGCACGCCGCCCCCGGCACCCGTCCCAGGTCACCGCACTCCGCCTCCGCACCCCGCCCTCATGTTCACCAAGGACCTCGGCTTCGCCGTCCGCTCCCTCCGCAACCACCCGGCGTTCACGCTCACCGCCGTCGTCACGATCGCGCTGGGTACCGGCGCGACGACCGCGATCTTCAGCGTCGTGAACGCGGTGCTGCTGCGGCCGCTTCCGTACGTGCAACCGAATCGGCTGGCGCTCATCAAGTCGGACATGCGTACGCGGAAGGTCGTCGACTTCCCGATCATGCCCGGTGACTGGCTCGACCTCCGCGACCGGGCGAACGCATTCGAGGCGATCGCCGGGATCTTCACGTTTCCCGGTCCGTTCGTCGGCGACGACGCCAAGCCGGAACAGATCGCCGTTGCGGGCGTGACTCCCAATTTCTTTACGCTGCTCGGCGCTCGCATCGCCTTCGGGCGCAACTTCGTGGAAGCGGATGCCGCGCCACCACCGCCGCCGCCGAAGGGCCCCGACGGCAAACCACTTCCATTTGATCCCGCCAGGCTTCCACCGCAGATCACGATTCTCAGCCACGGGTTCTGGCAGCGAAAATTCGGCTCCGACTCGTCCGTCATCGGCAAGACGGTGCAGATCTTCGGGCTGCGCTCGACGATCGTCGGCGTGGCGGATCCGAGCGTCACGATGGTGTTCAATACCGGCCTCGGTGGAACCGCCGACGAACCCGATGCCTACCAGGCAAATCGAATCGACTACAGCACCGCTTCGCGGATCAACCCCGTGTATCGCGCCGTCGGACGACTCAAGCCCGGCGCGACGCTGAGCGCGGCGAACGCGCAGCTCGTCGACCTCACCGCCGATCTCCAGTCGCGGTTCCCGATCAAGAAGACGTCGAACACGGTGTGGTACGCCGAGCCGATGTCGGAAGGCATCGTCAAGAACGTGCGGCCGGCGATTCTCGCGCTCATGGGCGCCGTGATATTCGTGCTGCTCATCGCGTGCGCCAACGTCGCCAACCTGTTGCTCGTCCGGGCCTCGGCGCGCGAGCGGGAGCTGGCGGTGCGTTCGGCGCTCGGCGGCTCGCGACGCGCGTTGATCGTCCAGATGCTCGCCGAGAGTCTGGTGCTCGCCGGCTGCGGCGCCGTCGTCGGGCTCGGGTTGGCGAAGCTGGGTATCAACCTTCTGCTCAACATCGCGCCGGCCAACCTGCCGCGCATTGGCGATGTCTCGATCGACCCGATGGTACTCGGCTTCACCGCGGCGATCGCGGCCGTCGCGGCGCTCGTCTTCGGCATTCTTCCGGCGCTCCGCGCGTCGCGACCGAACCTCGCGCAGACGCTGCGCGCATCGGGGCGATCCGCCGGACTTCAGTCCGGCAAGTACGTGCGACAAACGGTCGTCGTCGCCGAGGTGGCGCTCTCGTTCGTACTGCTCGTGGGGTCGGGGCTCATGCTGCGGAGCTTCATGGCGCTCTCGCGCGTCGATCCCGGCTACGACCCGACCGGCGTCATGACGTTCACTTCGCCGCCGAGCGGGCTCCGCACTCCCGAGCAGCGACAAGCGTTCACCAGCACGTTGAAGCAGCGCCTCGAGGGGATTCCCGGGGTCACGGCGGTGACGGCGGCGACGCCGCTTCCCCTCGACGGACTGGACTTCTCGATGCGGTGGGGCCTTCCCAACGCCGCCGAAGACGCGTCGCGTTTCCGCCAGGCGACCGTGTACTTCGTGCTTCCGGGCTACTTCGCCGCGATGCACGCGCGCATGCTCGCGGGGCGCGCATTCACTGACGCCGACAACACCAACAGCGCGACAGGGATCATCATCGACGAGCTGCTCGCGGCGAAGGCGTTCCCGGGAATGCCGTTGTCGCAAGTCGTCGGCAAGCAACTCTTCTGTCGCATCGTGACGCCCGAGCCGCAGATGTACCAGGTGATCGGGGTTGCGGGTCACGAACGACACCTCTCGCTCGCCGAGCCGGGGCGTGAAGGCGTGTTCGTCGTCGACGGCACGGGCGGGTTCGGCAACGCGGGACGATGGGCCGTTCGGACGAACGGCAATCCCGCGCGACTCGAGCCCCAGATTCGCCGTGTCGTCGCCGAAGTGGATCGCCTCGTTCCCATCGGCGACCTGAGGCCGATGTCCGACTACGTCGACCGCGCGATGGCGCCGACGCGTTTCTCGCTCGTGCTGATCGGCGTCTTCGCGATCGTCGCCGCGGCACTCGCCGGTGTTGGACTCTACGGCGTGCTGTCGACGGCGGTTCGCCAGCGCACGGCGGAGATCGGCGTGCGGATGGCGTTCGGCGCCACGGCGCAAAGCATCTTCCGCCTGATGATCGGGCAGGGAATGGTGCTGAGCGGCATCGGCATTGCCGGCGGCTTGGTCGCCGCGTTCGCGCTGACCGGCGTCATGCAGCGCGCGGACATGCTGGTGTCGATCACGCCGACCGACCCGCTCACCTACGCGGCCATTGCGCTTCTCTTCGCCGCCATCGCCGCTCTCGCGTGCTGGGTCCCCTCCCGCCGCGCCGCGTCACTCGATCCAAACGTGGCGTTCCGCGAGGAGTGACGCTTCGCCTTTTGCCGTAACAAAGCAGTTCAAGCCGTTTGTTTCCGTTTGTTAACCGTTTGTTTCAGTGTTCCAATTGTTGATGCCTGTCGTGGCGGGCGAGTCCAGAGCGCCAAAACCAGCCATAACAATTGTGATACGGAAACAAACGGGGAAAAAACGGAAACAAACGGAGACTGCTCTCGTGAACTACAAGAGCGCTACCACTAAGTTCGCAGCGCGTCCATCAGGCGGCGGCCGCGTTCGGATGCGGGTCCGGGCGATTTGGGCGCGGGGGTCCCGGGCTGCGTCTCGACGTGCAGCGTGACGAAGGTCGGCCCCGGGGCGGCGAGTACTTCACGCACCTTCGACTGCCAGGCCGCCAAGTCAGAGAACTCGAACGTCGAGCAGAACCCCGCCGCCTTCGCGATCGCGACGAAGTCGACGGCACCGGCGCCGGGGACGGGCTCTTCACCGGTCACCTCGTAGACGCCGTTCTCGAACATCGCCACGGTCACGTTCGACGCCTTGGCGTCGGCGATCGAGACGAGCGAGCCGAGGTTCATGAGCATCGAGCCGTCGCCGTTGCACACGATCACTCGGCGCGTCGGCTGCGCCAGCGCCAGCCCCAGACCGATCGACGTCGCGTGTCCCATCGCCGACGGCACCATCACCACGTCGAGCGCGTGCTGCGTGAAGGTCATCCAGTCTCGCGCCGGCGTCATCGTGGTGACGACGACGTCGCGTTCGCCGCGCGCTTCGTGAATCGCGGCCAGCGCGTCGCGAGCCGGCATCCGCCCGCTCACGATCTTCCCTCCGCGATCACGACGGAGGCGGGAGCACCGGAAATGCTCGCCGCGCGGTAGTGCGCCTCGATCTCGGGCATTTGATCGCGGCGAGTGATGAGCCGATACGGAATCCGCCAGGCGTCGAGCGTCGGCTCGGTGAACACGAGGCACGTATCGCCCGGCAGGTTGTCCTGATTCAGATAGCTCCGATAGCCGATCATGCTCAGAATCGGAAGCTTCCAGTCGTGCAGCGCGTTGCGGATCGCGTCGCCCGACTCGAACAGCCCCGTACACTGGATCAGCACGAGCGGAACGGCACCCCCGAGGTGCAACCCGGCGGCGACTTGCCAGGTTTCACCCTCGCGGCAGACGCGCACGACGCGAATCGTGCCGCGCCGCTCGAGCTCCGACTGCCACGGACCGATCGTGCTGTCCGGCACCGTCACCACGTGGGTGACGCCGAGTCGCTCGAGCAGCGACGCGATCTCTTCCCCGGAGAACATTCTGTTAGTGCGTTTTCGGGCCCGCCGGCGAGATCATGAGATTCTCGATGAAGAACTCCAGCATCCGCTGCGAATTGAGCCCCGAATGCCCCTGGTCGGGCCCGAGCTGCAGGTCGAAGCTCTTCCCGGCGCGCTGCAACGCTGAGACCAGCTGCATCATGTTCGACGGATGCACGTTGTTGTCTGCCGTGCCGAAGTAGAGCATCAGACGCCCGCGAAGGTTGTTCACGTAGGTCATCGCCGAGCCCTTGGTGTAGCCGTCGGGATTCTCCTGCGGAATCCACATGTAGCGCTCGGTGTAGATCGTGTCGTAGTTGCGCCAGTCGGTCGGCGGCGACGACGCCGACGCGGCCGCGAACACTTCGGGATGGCGAAGCAACTCCATCACCGACGTGTAGCCGCCGTACGACGTGCCGAAGATGCCGACGCGATTCGCGTCGATGTAGGGCCGAGCGAACAGCGCCTTCACGCCGTCGGCCATGTCGTCGATCTCGACCTGGCCGAGCTTGAGGTACACCGCGTCGAGATACTTCCGCCCCATTCCCGGATTCGTGCGCGCTTCGACCTGAAGCACGATGAATCCCAACTCGGTGAGCGCGTTGGGGACGCCGAACCGTTCGTTGGTACTGTTGCCGACGCCCGGGCCGCCGTAGACGCTCACCAACACCGGATACTTCTTGCTCGGGTCGAACGTCGACGGATAGCTGATCAAGCCGTGCAGCGTCGCCTGCCCGTCGGACGTCGGGTACGAGTACATCTCGACCTTCTTGAGCCCGAGCTGCTCGAACTTGGAGATGTCGACGCGCGCGATCTCACCTTCGACCGTTCCCTTCATGTCGACGAGCCGCGTGACCGCGGGTTGGTCGTGCGTCTCGGCCACGTCCACGAAGTGCTTCATGTCAGGCGCGAGCTGCACCGTGTGGTTGAACTTCGGGTCGGTGAGCCGTACGTCGTCCGAGCCGTCGAGCTTCACGCGGTGGAACTGGAACTTCATGTAATTGTCGCCGTCGCGCGCCATGTAGTAGAGCGTCTTCGACGGCTCGTCGACGCGCACGATGCTCGACACCTCTGCGCCGAGCTTCGTGATCGGGTTGATCAGTTTGCCGGCCTTGAAATCGTATAGATAGTAGTTCTTGAAACCCGAGCGGTCCGATTCCCAGATGAATCGGTTGCCGTCGTCGAGCCACTGGATCGTCGGGGCCGGATCGTCGTCGATCCAACCGGTCGGCCATTCCTCGTGGACCACGACGCGGCACGTCGGCATCGACGGCGCGCAGGCGACCATCTCGAGCGCGTTCTGCCGCCGGTTCGTTCGGAGGAAGGTCAGCTCATCACCCTTCGGCGACCACTCGACGCGAAAGACGTAGTATCCGAGCACGTCGTTCGCGAAGTCCTTGCCGTCGCGCACGTTGACCTTGGTCGTGGTCTTCGTGTCGACGTCGTAGACCATCAGATCCACGATCGGATTGGCCACGCCCGGCTTCGGATACGCCTCGACGTCGAGCGTGTCCTGGATTTTCGTGAGGTTCTGGGTCAGGTAGAAATCCGGGACCTTGCCCTCGTCGAACCGATAGAACGCCAGCTTTTTTCCGTCGGGCGACCACCACATCGCCGTGCGCTGGCTCAGCTCCTCGCCATACACCCAGCTCGCTGTGCCGTACTTGACGCGCGTCTTCTCGCTGCCGTCGGTCGTGACCGCGACGGCGTTGGCGCCGGTCGAGTCGCCGATCCACACGTTGCGGTCCTTATAGATCGCGCGGTGATTCCCCGCCGGCGCGACCGCCGCGGCGAATTGGCGGCCGCGTTCGGGAGCGCCGCCTGCCGACCCTCGTCCGCGCCCACGTCCTGCCGGCTGCGCCTGTGCGGCCGGCGGCGCGGCATGATCGACGGTCTTGCGGGCGGCGACGTCGTACGTTCGCGCTTCGCCGCCGATCTGATACATCACGTACTTGCTGTCGGGGGTCCAAGAGACCCCCGCGCCGTTCTGCGTGAACGCGCGACTGGTGACGGCCGCGGCGACCTGCGCGATCTGCGGCGCCATGCGCTGATATTGGTCGTACCCCGGCATCGATTTGAGCCGGTCTTGCGCGGCCGCGGTGTGCGCCGCCGCGGAGGAGATGGCGACCGCGAGCCCGATCTTTGCGAAGCACCGGGCCGTGAACCTGTCGATCATGACGAATAACCTCTGGAAGTGTGCGAAGCTGACTTGAATAAGTTCGGGCGGGCGCAGTCGAAAGTCGATGGCCCTCCCGCTATGTTCCCGCGAATCCAGCCGCACCGAGCAGACGCAGACAAATGGCGAACAAGACGATCGTGATCACCGGCGCCAGCGCCGGCATCGGCGCCGGTGTGGCGCGGCGCCTCGCCGCCGACGGTAATACCCTCGTATTGACCGCTCGGCGCCAAAGTGAGCTCGAGCGCCTCGCCGACGAGTTGAACGCCAACGGCTCGCGTGCGCTCGCCGTGGTGGCGGACGCCACCAGCCGCACCGACCTGCAAACCGTCGCCACCACAGCGATCGACAGGTTTGGCGGATTCGACGTCTGGATCAACAACGCCGGCCAGGGCATGACTCGCACGGTGCTCGAGCTGACCGACGTCGACGTCGACGAAATGATGTCGGTCAACCTCAAATCGGCGCTCCATGGAATGCAGATCGCCGCGGGCTATTTCATGTCCAAGGGGTCGGACGGCGCGGGCCAGATCATCAACGTGTCGTCGTTCCTCGCGCGGGTGCCGCTGGCCACGCATCGTTCGGCGTACAACGCCTCGAAAGCCGCGCTGAACGCGCTCACGGCGAATCTCCGAATGGATCTCCGCAAGACGCACCCGAACATTCACGTCACTCTCGTCATGCCGGGCATGGTGGCGACGGAGTTCGGAAAGAACGCGGTCTATTCGCCGCCCGGCACGCCGGTCTACTCCGGACCGTACGTGCAATCGGTTGAAGACGTCGCCGACGTCTTCGCGCGTGTGATCGAGAACCCGGTGGCCGAGGTGTACACGAATCCGCGTTCCAGCGACATGGTGCTCGACTATTTCGCCGACGTCGACGCGTTCGAGGCTCGAGGAATCGGCTGGGGTTCCGCTCCTGCCGGACGCTGAGTCGCGCCGAAGCGAATGAGGCCGCCGGGGCAGTCCGTCGCGCATGGCGCGATTCGCGTTCGCCGCTCTCGCCATCGTCACAGGGAGCGATCCGGCGCGCAGGAGGCGAGCGATCCGCACGCCGTGCAGCCCGAACGTCCAACCGTCGCGACGCACGCCGGCACGGTCGCGCCAGGCTGGCTCGAGATCGAGACCGGAGTCGAGCACGACCGATTCGAGCCCAGCGTCTCGACGGCGTTCACGCCGACGGTTCTCAAGTTCGGCCTCGCGAGCCACGCGCAGCTCGGCGTCTTCGGGTCGGCGTCCACGACCCGGCGACGACGGGCCTCGGCGACATTGGCGCCGGCGTCAAATGGCGAATCGCTCGACGACGCGCTGTTTCTCGGCGACTTTGCCGTCCTTCCCGCGATGAAGTTTCCAACGGGCGACGTCGAAGAAGGGCACCGGCACCGGCACGACCGACGCGTCGTTGCTGTTGATCTCGAGTCACGACGCTGGGCCCGTCGTCGATGGACATCAACGTCCGGGTACACGCGCCGGAGCGGCGACGGATCCGACGCGTACCGAAGAACGCGTCTCTGTGGACGGTGTCGTTTGGCGGCCCGATCGGCCGGGAGCCTCGGCTGGACGGCCGAGTGCTACGGATATCCCGGCACAGGCGCGTGCCGGCCGGCAGCAGCGCCGATCGTCGCGTTGCTCGCCGGGCCCACCTTTCTCTTTCGAAAGTGGCTGGCCCTCGACGCCGGCGTGATCGTCCCCCTCGCGGGGCCGCAACCGCACGCGCTCTACGCGGGTGCCGTCTATAACGTTGGGCGAATGTAGTCCGCGCTCAGTGCTCGCCAGACGGCGTTTCGCGCGACATGTTCACAGCGCGCAAAACCCACTTGGAGGCACCGTCATGCGTGCGCGCTACAGTTCGCTCCTCCCGATCGCCGCGTCGCTCATCGCGACGCAGATCCCCGCGCAGGGCCGCGGGGCGCGTGATCGCGAGGCACCCTTCAACACATCGACGAATCCGCTCCTGTCGAGCTTCACGTTTCGCTCGATCGGTCCGGCGAGCATGGGCGGACGTCTCGACGACATCGAGGTCTCGCTCAGCGATCCGAACGTCATCTACATCGGCTACGCGGTCGGCGGTGTCTTCAAGTCCGAAGACAACGGCGTGTCGTTCAAGCCGATCTTCCAGACGTACGGCTCGGCGTCGATCGGCGACATCGCCATTCACCCGACGAATCCCGACATCGTCTACGTCGGCACGGGTGAGCCGAACAATCGTCAGACGTCGTCGTTCGGCGACGGCATCTACAAGTCGACCGACGGCGGAAAGACGTTCACGAACCTCGGACTGAAAGAGACGCAGTCGATCGGGCGCATCGTGATCGACAAGAGCAACCCCGAAGTCGTCTACATCGCGTCGCCGGGACACCTCTTTGGACCGAATCCGGAGCGTGGGATCTACAAGACCACGGACGGCGGCAAGACGTGGAACAAGATCAAGTACATCGACGAGAACACCGGCTTCAACGACATCGCCATCGATCCGTCGAACAGCAACGTGCTCTATGCGTCGAGCTATCAGCGCCGGCGCACCAGCTGCTGCTTCAACGGCGGCGGTCCGGGCAGCGCGATCTGGAAGACGGAAGATGCCGGAAAGACGTGGACCAAGCTGACCAACGGGCTTCCGCCGGGCACGTATGGACGCGTCGCGCTGAGCATCGCCGCGTCGAGCCCGAACATCGTGTACGCGCAGGTCGAAGCCGGCGAGAGCGGCGGCGAGCTGCGCGGCCGAGGCGGCCCGGCCGCGACCGAGGCGGCGACTCCGGCCGGCGGCGCCGGCGGTGGTGGTGGCCGTGGCCTCGACCCGAGCACCGGCTACTGCAACAACGGCGCGCCGCGCGCCACAGGTGGTCGTGGTCGCGGCGGCGCGGATTCGACTCCGGCGCTCCCGCCACTCGACCCGAAGCTCGGCGGCGTGTTCCGCTCCGACAATCGCGGACGCTCGTTCACCTTCGTGAGCAACTGCAATTCGCGGCCGATGTACTTCAGCCAGCTTCGCGTCGACCCGCAGAACCCGAACACGATCTACGTCGCGGGACTGCCGGTCGCGAAGTCGCTCGACGGCGGCAAGACGTTCGCCACGCTCGACGACGCGGGCGGCAACCAGTCGCCGGCGCACGTCGACCAGCACGCGATCTGGGTCGATCCGCGCAACGGCAAACACCTCATGATCGGCAACGACGGTGGCCTGGACATCAGCTACGATCAGGGCCGCACGTGGGATTTCGTCGCCACGATGGCGACCGGTCTCGCGTACGTCGTGACGGCCGACAATGAGCATCCTTATAACGTCTACACCGGCCTGCAGGACAACAACAGCTGGGGCGGTCCGAGCTCGAAGCGCGGGCGCGGCGGCATCACCAACATGGATTGGTTCGGCATCTGCGGCGGCGACGGGTTCTACACCGGCGTCAACGTCAACAATCCGAACTTCATCTTCTGCGAGTCGCAGGACGGCAACACCTCGCGCTACGACCTGAACGCGGGGCAGACGGTCAGCATCAAGCCGAACTCCGGTCCGCGCGTGCAGCTCGCGGGTGGTGCGGCGGGCGCTGAGACGTCCGCGGCCGCGTGCGTCGACGGCCGCGCGCCGGGCGGCGGCCGGGGCGGCGGCGGTGGTGGGGGCGGCCGCGGCGGCGCTCCCGCACGAAAGAACGTGATCAACGCCGAAGGTGGCGAGGCGTATCGCTTCAACTGGAACACGCCGTACGAGCTCTCGCCGCACAACCCCGACATCATCTATCTCGGCGGCAACCGGCTGTTCAAGTCGTACGACCGCGGCACGTCGTGGGTCGCGAGCCCCGACCTCACCAAGCAGGTCGATCGCTGCAAGGTGACGGTAATGGGCGTCGCCGGCGACAAGTCGCAGCTGTCCAAGAACGACGGCTTGTCGGCGTACAGCACGATCATCGCGGTGAGCGAGTCGCCGGTGATGCCGGGCGTCGTCTGGGCCGGCACCGACGACGGCAACCTGCAGGTGAGCCGCGACGGCGGACTCACGTTCACCGAAGTCGGCAAGAACATCCAGAACCTGCCTCAGGGCGCGCTCACCAACGACAATCCATTCTGGATCTCGCGCATCGACGCGTCGCACTTCGACGCGGGCACGGCGTACGTCTCGATCGACGGACACCGCAGCGACGACCTGCATCCGTACGTGTTCGTCACGCGCGACTACGGCAAGACGTTCACCAACATCACGAACGACCTGCCCACCTACGGCAACGTGCAGGTCATTCGCGAGGATCCCAAGAACAAGGACCTGCTGTTCGTCGGCACCGAGTTCGGGCTCTTCACCTCTCTCAATGGCGGCAAGCACTGGGAGCGGTTCATGAACGATTACCCGACCGTGCGGACGGACGACATCGTCATCCATCCGCGCGAGGGTGACGTCATCGTCGCGACGCACGGCCGCAGCATCTGGATCGCCGACGACATCACGCCGCTCGAGGAGATGACCTCGACCGTGATGAACGAAGACGTGCACGTCTTCAATCCGCGGCCGGCGATCGACTACATCACGGATCTCACCAACAATCCGCACATCGGCGGACAGAAGAACTTCCTCGGTGAGAACGCGCCGCGCGGTACGGCGATCAGCTACTACCTCAAGTCCAACGCGACCGACGTGAAGGTGTCGGTGGTCGACGCGACCGGACGGACGTTGTGCACGACGGACGCTCCGAAGACCGCCGGCATCCACAAGGTGCAGTGGGCGCTCATCGCGCCCGCCCTCGGCGGCGGTGGCGGCGGCGGGCTTCGGTGGCCGCGGCGCTGGCGGCGGCGCCGCCGAGCCGGGATGTGGTGGCGGTGGTGGTGGCGGTGGTGGCGGTGGCGGAGGAGGCGGCGGCGGACGTGGAGGCGGTGGCGCGGCGATTCAGCCAGGCACCTACACGGCCAAAGTCGTCGTGAACGGCCAGACCTACACCAAGCCGTTCGAGGTGCTCGAGGACAAGTGGTTCAAGGCGCGCTGATCGGGTGACGTAGCGGCCTGTGTACGTGCGCACCCGTCGACGATCCACTGTCGGCGGGTGCGCACTTTTTTCTCAGCGTTTGTTGAACTGCTTTAGCAGTTGCGGTCGTCGCAGCCCTCGCGGTCGTGACGCGCGTTGGGCCGCGCTTATCTTCTCCCCGGTGGATCTCCCACGACGAAAACCGGAAGACGATCCGGAGATCAGGGCGCGCCAGGATGCGGCCGGCCGAACGGGGTTCATCCTCGGCTTGCTCGCCGCGGTCGCCGCCGTCGTCATCAACCTCGCCCGCACCGAGCGACCCTATGACTTCCTGTCGCTCCTCGTCGCCGTTCTGATGGCCGCGCTCAACGTTCCGTTCGGCATCATGCTCGCGCTGCTCGCCGAAAAGTGGACGCGGCCCAGGGCGGGGAAGGGTCCAAAGGCCGGCAAGAAGTGAGTCGCGGCCGATCGGCCGTCAATCGAGCCCGGCGTTGAAGACGAGGCTCATGCAAGTCACGCCGCCCTCGGCCTTCGCGAACTCGCTCACCGAAACCGGTATCACTTCCCAGCCGCGTGACCCGAGAAGGGAGATCGTCTCCGGGAACGCGTCGGACGCGATGATCCGTTCGCCGATCACCAGGACGTCGCCGGCCAGCGGTTCGCCCTTCGGAACGGATACGAACTCGCGTCCTCGAATCGGTGAGACTCCAATCAGGTTCGAGTTCACCAGAAGACTGCCGTCGGGGAGCGCGCTGCACGCCGACTTGAGGTGGAGACAGCCGAGGACCGGAACCGCCGTCACCGAATAGCCGAACGGCGCGAGGACGTCGCGCAGTGCGTCGACGCCGTCCGCGTTCGTCCGCTGTGACAGCCCCACGAAGACGTCGCGCCCGCTGCGCACGACATCGCCGCCGTCTATCTTGCGCCGGCAGCTTCACGTGTGCGATCGTGCGAAACTCGCGAAGAGCCGCCTCGATCGTGGGCACTTCGTCTCGCCGCGATGCGGCGCCCATCGACATCATCACCGCGATCTCGTCGACCACGATGGCCGTGTCCTCGACGAACACGCAATCCGCCAACTCCTGGCATGCCGGGAGCGGGACGACACGGGCGCCGCAGCGACGGAGCGCGTCCTGATACTGCTCATGTTGGCGCAACGCCAGCGCTCCGTCGATCGGCGCGTCGTCGACGTACGTGCGCTCGCCGAGCTCCATTCGCGGCGACGGCGCGCGCGTTATGGCGACGAGGTCGGCGTCGCTCACGGTTCTTCGCGCGGAGCCTCGATCAGGGTTCGCAACTGCTCTCGCGCGGGTCCGGCGCCGACGAAGAGGTCGTCGGGGAACTTTCGATAGTGAAGCATCTGCGAGTAGATCGCGGAGCTCTGATACATGTTGAGTCCGAAACCCGCGAGATACTGCAGCCGCAGGTTCGAGTCGCGATTCAACTGCGCCCCGGCGAGCCACGGCGCGAGATCACGCGCCTGGCCCGAATAGGTCGAGAGCAACGCGAGCCCCGACGAGAAACCGACGTCGGCGAGCGATCGCGCGGCGCGCGCGTACTCGGGTCGCGAAAGCCTCGCGTTGACTGAATCGACGTCGATCGGCTGCGGCGCCGCGTGACCGGCGAGGACCACGTCGTAGCCGCTGCCGTTGATGTCGTTCCCCCAGATCGTTCCGTCGGGGAACGCATCGAAGAAGGTTGCCAGCTCGCTTTTCACCACGTCGGGCGAGCTCTCGTAGAGCGGAACCCACTGCGTCACCACGCCGCCGGGATTCAGATGCTCCTTCACCAGCTCGAAATACTCCTTCGTGTAGAGCGTCGCGGCGCCCTTGACCCACGGATGGATCGGGTCGGACGTGATGACGTCGAACTTCTCCTTGGTCGTCAGGATGTAGTGCCGCGCGTCGTCGTAGACGATCTGCACGCGCGGGTCGTGTGTGACGTCGTAGTTCTGCTTGGTGAAGTAGGTCGACACGACCCGCGGAATCAGCGGCTCGATCTCGCAGATCACGATCCGCTCCACACCGGGCTGAGTCACGAACGACCCGGCCGTCACCCCCGCGCCGAATCCGACGACGAGCACGGTGCGCGGCGTCCGCGTCAACATCGCCGACAGATGTCCGAGCATTCGCTGAAGCCGCATGTCCTGCGGCAGGCTCGACGCCTCGACTTTGCCCGCGACGTGGAAGTTGCGCACGCCGCTCGGCTCCTCCGAAACGGCGATCGAGGACGTAATCCCCTCGCCGACGTAGAGGTACTTCGGCTGGTTCGTGTAGGTCGGAAGAAAACGGCCGTACGCCACGAGCCCATCGGGAACGTTCGGCACGGCGATCACGCACGCGATCGCCGCGGCTGCCCCGGCGACAGCGAGCAGCGTCCCTGCCGGCCGCGGCACCCAACCGCTCGGACGCTGCACTTCGCGCTCGCTCGCGGCTTCGACCGCGCGCGCACGACGAACCGCGGCGAACACGACGATCGCCGAGGCCAGGCTGATCGCGATCAGGAGTTGTTCTCCGTGACGCGTGCCCCAATGCGGAACCACCACGACGCTGAACAGCGCGGAGCCGAGGATGGCCCCCACCGTGTTCGCCGCGTACACGCGTCCCACGAGACGCCCCGCGTCGTCGCTGGGGCCGACGACAGCGGCCAACGCCAGCGGGAAGCTGGCGCCCCACAGCACCGCGGCCGGGAACACGGCGACCGCGACGCGCACGACGTCGAGCTGGAACGTGATCCACGGGCTCGGTGACAGCGACGGATTGATCGGCCAGAATGGAAGCGCCCGCGCGATCATGAACGCCGCCCACGCCACGCCGAGCGTCAACAGCAGTTGGCTCCAGGCGAGCGCGGTGCGCGGTCTCGACGAGCGCGCGATGTACGCGCCGGCGCTGCTTCCCGCGCCGAGCGCCACGAGAAAGACGGCGAGAATGATCGAGAAGGTGTAGACCGACGCGCCCAGCATCAGCGAGAGCAGCCGCGTCCACACCACTTCGGCGCCGAGCGCGGAGAGTCCCGACAAACCGATCGCGACGTAGATCGCGTTGATGCCGGCCGAGCTTCGCTCAGCTTCGACGGCTGGACGAGGAATGGCCGGTCGATGCGGAGCGCGGCGCGACAGCGCCAGTCCGACGCCCGCGACGCCGAAGTTCACGGCGGCGGCGACGAACGTCGTGACCGTCATGTCGAAGACGCGCAGCAGGTAGAAGCCGGCCAGAACGCAGCCGAAGACGGCGCCGGCGATGTTGCTTCCGTAGAAGAACCCGAGCCAGGACACGCCCGTCGGCGTCGCTTCGACCCATCGCGCGATCGCCGGAAGCGTCGCGCCCATCAAAAGCGTCGGAGGAAGCAGACAGACGGCGCAGAGCACGCCGCGCCATAGAATGCCGGCGAGGCCCTGGACCGGCGTCGCCGTGTAGATGCTTCCCATCAGCGGGACGACGACCAGGACGATCAGGCCAAGAGCGCCGATCGCCGCCTCGAGCGCCGCGTACACGCGCAATGGATGCTGCTCCGGCGAAACGAACCGCGGAAGCAGCAAACTCCCCAGACACATGCCGCCCATGAACGTCCCGAGCAGCACGCCGAGCGAAATCGCGGACGAGCCGATGACCAGCTCGATGAGTTGAAACCAGACGATCTCGTAGATGAGCGCCGCACAGCCGCTGCCGACGAACAGCAACAGCAACGCGGGAAGGAACCGCTGCGTCGGAGGAAGCGCGAGCGGCTGGCTGCCGGATTGTTGCGGGCGCAAGGAAAGTTTGGCCATCAATCCCCCGAATGTCGGGGGTGCGCTCGCGTACGTCGATTGACCATACGCCTGATACGAAACAGGCGCGCCGATGGTTGGCGCGCCTGCCGACAACGGTCTGGAGCGGACGACGGTTATCCGGAGCTAGCCGCGAACGACCGACACTCGGTACTGCGTGACGAGTGGGCCGTCCAGCCCGGGTCGCGTGATCGGGAAGAGTGTGAACGTCCACCCGGGCGCTACCGGAATGCGCATCCCGCGCGTCGGGAGCTCGTTGATCAGATCACCCTGGCGCACCAGTCCACCCTCCGGAATGCGAGCCAGCGCCGAGTCCGCGAGCGGGCCGTACAGCGCCGGCAGCGTGGACCGAACGAGCCGCTCGAACTTCCACGGGTTGCGCGTGCGAATCATCGTCCGGTCGAACGAGACTGTGATCACGCTGTCGATGCGCGTCGCGAGCAGGCTGTCCGGGAGACTGGATTGCCCTTGCGGGACCACCGGACTCACCGGCGACGGCGTCGCGGGCGCGGCCGACACGGGAGCCGGCGCCGGCGCCACCGACATCGTCGCACCCTGTTGGGCCGTGCTCGGCGCCGGGGTCATCGCCTTTGCGGCGTCGCCTCCAGCGTCGCTCATCACCGTCGCCGTTGCGACGCGAAGTCGCGGGGACGACAAACGTCTCTCGAAGGCGACTCGCCCCACCAGCCCCATCACGGCCAGTGTGGAGAGAAGAGCGAGTCCCGAGCTCCCTTTCATGAGAAGGCGACGACGACGTCTTCGCGTAGCGCTTCGCGCCTCCCAGCGACAGTGTAGACACACGGTCGTGCCGGGGCGCAGCTCGTGGGGGCAGGGATTGATCGGCAGTTGCATCGCGTGCGACACTTCCATCTCCTCGTCCTCTTACCAAGAGTCGGGACGAGTTCATGCGCTTTGCCGCAACGCCCTCGCGTTTCGCCAGGCTCGACCCTGGGTGAAATCGGTCATTCTGGCTCTGAGAGCGTGTGGCGCGAGGCTGTCGCGGTCGGCGCAGGTCTGGTTATCGTGCTTTGCGTCACCCATGAAAGAGCCCATCGCGATCCCCCCAACCTCGGAGCGCGGGCCGGCGGTCCAGGTTCGCCGCGCTCTTCCGCGAGACGCCGACGCACTCGCCGAACTCCGATACGTGTTCCGTAACGAGCAGCGGCCTGCGACGGAATCGCCGGAAGCATTCGCGGCGCGGTGCTCCAACTGGATGCGCCCGCGCCTGCGGGGCGACTCGCGGTGGACGGTGTGGTTGGCCGAGCGCGACGGGCGAATCGTCGGCAACCTCTGGATGCAGTTGGTCGAGAAGATTCCGAACCCGGGACCCGAATCCGAGTTGCACGCGTACATCTCGAACTTCTTCATCGTTCCTGCCGAACGAAACAGCGGTGTGGGCACGAAAATCTTGAGCGCCGCCGTCGCATACTGTCGCGCGCATCACGTCGACACGGTGTTTCTCTGGCCGACGCAACGCAGCACGCCGCTCTACCAGCGTACGGGATTCGAGATTCCCGCCGACCTGTTGGTCCTGGAGCTGCGCGAGGGAAAACCTCGATGAACGACCGGCTGGTCGAGCGCCGGCGCGGTGATCTGCTGCTGTCGACCGATCGAGCGCGCATCGACCACCCCGCGGTGCTCGCGATGTTGCACGATTCCCATTGGGGCGGCTCCGTCCGCGCGGACGTCCTCGCGCGAGCGATCGACAACTCGCTGTGCATCGGCGTCTACGAAGACGCGCGGCAGCTCGCGTTCGCGCGTGCCGTCACCGATCTCTCGACGTATGCCTATCTCACCGACGTCATCGTCGCCGGCGACGCGCGCCGACGCGGAATCGGCTCGTGGATGATCGAGGAGATCCTCGCCCATCCCGGATCTTCAGGGGCTTCGCCGGATCGCGTTGCTCACGCGCGATGCGCAGGCACTGTACGAACGATTCGGGTTCTCCACCCGAATGGCGACCTCTACATATATGGAACGGCGTCACCCGACGCCTTGATCCCGAGGGTGCTACTTTCTGTTACTCGATTCGCACGGCACCCGGTGCCCGAACCATAGAGGAGGAAGGATGACTGCGAAGCTCGACAAAACGATCAAACGGGAGTTGGAGCTGGACGGAAAGGTCTACACGATCGCGATCGGTCCCGACGGGATCAAAGTCACGGAGAAGGGCCGCCGCAACGGTCCGGAGGTTTCGTGGCGCTCGATCATCAGCGGCGAGCAGGCGCTCACCGAAGGACTCAAGGCGTCGGTCGACGCGGGATCGTCGGAGTCGTAGCTCCGCGGCGTCAGTCGTCCCGTTCCGACTCGGCGGGATCGCGTGCCGCGGACCGCGCGGGCCGACGCGCCGCGCCGCCGACTCGCGGATCGAGTCGAAGCTCCATCTGAGCCGCGAGCAGTCGCTCGCCGCCTTCCGCGAGTTGCGCCATGCGGTGCCCAAAGCGATAGAACTGCACCGGCGCGCGAAGACTGTCGCGCGGCGCGCGCGATAGCACCATCAACTCCTCGCGCACTTCGCGCGGGAGGTGCGCGGCCATGCGGCGGCGCAGCAGCGCGGTGACGCGCAGCGAGTTGCGCGCGAGAAACGCGCTTTCGAGCTCGCCGAGGTAGACCACCAACTTCGCCATCAGCGCGTCGGTGGATCGTCGCTCGAGATTAGTTCTCGTCATCCGATTGGGTTCCGTCGTGCGCGCGACCGACGTTTGATGTCCGGCAATATTGTCGCGCCGCCGCGTTGCGCTAGGCTAGCCCGGCAACGTTGATGCTATCAACAGCGTGTCCACATGCGCGTGTGGACAGGTCTCGGTTTCTCTACACGAACGCGACCGCCGCGGCCACACAAACTGGTTACGCGTCAGTGAGTATCGGCGCGTCGATTTTACGACGTGAAACTCGAGGAAACGCACGCTTTTTCGCGTCGAAGTTTGCATGTCCCGCGCACCCCGCCTCCGCTCACCGTCCCCGGAATTTCGTACACATCTGTCCACACTCGTTTTCAACAGGACGAGGCCGCGTGTTAAGCCCGCGTGCGAATGGAGTTACCGAATTATCGACAACTCTCCACATCGGCTATCCACAGCAATGACAAGGAGTTATGGAAAACTTTACTATTGCGCTTTGAATCAGTGTTTTCTAGGTTCCCGCTCCCTTCGATTTGCAACATCGGCGTCACGACGGTCTCTCCCCCACCGACAGCGCGTCTCGACCAATGCGACTCGTCAGTTGTGCTACGCCACCCGAACCGCTCGAGGAAGCGCCGCGTACGGCGCTGCTCGCCGACCTTACCGAGGGCGAGCGTTGGGACGGCTTCTGGTCCGCTGACGCGTACTACGTTCGCTGCACGAAAGACGCGGGCGACGTGGCGTGGTTCCAGCTTGCCGATGACGTCGCGCCTCAAAGCTCCACGCAGTCCGGCGCGCGAGTGCTCGCCCTCAGACCGACCGGCCGCCCGGGATCGAGAGTCTCGGTGGTCGTGGCGCGATCGCCGAACGGTCATCGCATGCTGGTCGGCAGCACCCGACGATCCCAGCGATGATCAAACGCTCAACGAGATCCTTCGGGGAGGAGCTCGAGCTGCGCGGTGCGCAGCTCGACCACTCGCCGAGCGGCCTCGTAGAGCCAATCGAAGCTGGCGTCGAGGCGCGGATCGCCGCCGGCGGCGTCCCGGGCGAGGGTGAAATGACTGTAGAGCCGCGCGTCGACGCGCGACGGCTCGCCGTGCAGGCGGAAGAGCAGCAGCTCGGTGGCCGCCTCGGTGAGATGGAACAGCGTGAAGAGGTAGAATCGCGTTCGCGTCTCGTCGGCGGTGTCGATAGTCGCGAGCTGCGCGGCCTCGCGAATGGGCCGATCCTCGCGAATCGATGCGATGATCTCCATCGCGTGCCCCAGCCCCGACGGTCCGGCGCCGCGGAGCACGTGAGTCCAGAGCTCGACCACGCGCCGCAGCAGTACGATGTCCCATCGCTCGCCGCGCCCCTCGGGCGGGAAGAGCATGGGGGCGTAGGCTCGGAGCCAGTGGCGAAACTCCGTTTGCTTGTTGCCGAGCTGGGCGAGTCCGGCCAGGAGCAGGGTGCGGTAGAGGGCGGCGACTTGCTCGTGCGGCTCGACGGGGAGCGCCGCCGTGAGGATGAACGCGCGATCGGCGCCCACCTCGACGTGCGCCGTGCGCTGAGCCTCCTGTTCGGCGGAGAGCAAAGCGCTGGGCGAAGCGGAACCCTCGAAGTCGAGCCATTCACTGGCCGCGATGACGTACGCGCCAGCCAGTGGCACGACGAACTCGGGCAACGTCGCCTCAGCCGGCGGAGTCTCGCCGGCGCCGAGCCGCGTGAGCACACCCATTGCGAACTGGATCGACGACGCCCGGTCCTCGGGCGTGACGATCTTCACGGCCCAATGGCGGTCGAGCGTCTCGAGCGCGTTCGGCGAAAGAGCGGGGGGCGGGATCGACGGCGTAGTCATGTCGGCGGATCTGCGGAACGCGAGGATGCGGGCGTCGGCGCCCCATCCTCGCTCACTCCTCTGACGGGCATTTCAAAGCACGGTAACAGCTTGCGATCAAATCCGCGGCGAGTCCACTCATGAGCATCGAACCCAACGCCCGCCGCCGCCTTCACCTGGTCTACGCGACGACGCGTGATCCCGACCTGGCGAAGGAGCTCCGACAAGTTCTCGAGGAAGACCCGATGTCATTCGTTCCGAGTGCGGACCTGCTGCGCGCGATCGCTCTGTGTACGGCGTGCGCCCAGGACGCACCACGCGATAGCAGGACCGGTTTGTGCGAGCAGCACCGTAATAGCTGGAATCTGGAAGTCTGCATGAACGACGCATCAGACGCGGCCGAGCAGAGCTCGTTGCAGGCGCTCGTACACGGAGTGTTCGCGACTCCCGACGGCGGGGCGCAGCTTCTCTCGGCGCTCGACCGCCAGCGGCGCGCGCTCACTCTGGTGCTCGAAGCGCACGCGCGGGGCGCGGTGCGTCTGCCGGAAAGCATCGCGCGCACCGTCGAGCGCGCGTGTGAGAGCGGTCCCCGGTTTCTCACCGGCGGTTCCAGGTCCGCCGTTCAACAGGCGAGCTGACGACCGCCGGAGGATGAACGAATGATTCAGGTCACTTGCGAAGGCGGCGAATGCAACGGGCTCACCGTACGGGTCGAGCCCCAGCCGACGTATTACGAGGTCGTCGATCCCCGGGATCCGACGCGGCGCGACTACTACATCCTCGAGGTCAGTCATTGGGGAGCGCGGCTCGTCCCCGAAGCGACCGCGGAGTGGCGCGCGCGCGTCTGACGTTCGGGCGGAGTCGCGCGGCTCTTCACGAGCTCGACTCGTAGTCTTCGATCGCCCACTCGAGCACGTCGGCCTCGAGCCAGCCGCCGTCGCTCTGAATCGCGCCGGATTGCTCGAGCATCTGCAGCAGCGAGCGCGCGTGGCGCAGCACGCCGGAGAGCGACATGCGTTCCGCGCGCAGCGTCGTGACGATCTCGCGAACGAGCGCGCGGAATTTTTCGCGCGCGACGCTGGCCTCCTGAATGTGCTTGCGGGCCTCGATCACCGTCTCGCGAATCTCCGGCGTCCAGTCGGCGAGCAGGTTATGTCGCGCCATCAGCGCGAGGTGCCCCTTTTCGATCTCACGCAGTCGCTGATACTGTCCCGCGGCGTCAGCGACGCCGGGGGGAAGCGCGGGGAATGCGCTTGCGGGTGATCCTGCGCGCTGCGGGAGACCCATCGGTATTCCTCTCGGCCGGGATCGTCGCGGTGTGCAAGTTCGCGTGAGACAGCGACATAATCGGCGGGGAAGGCAAGAGTCCGCAAGGGCTTGGGGCCAAAGATTGGACGAAGGTCCGATGCCGGGCCAGACGAATCAACCCTCAGCCGGGGGGATTACATGAGCGTGCAGAGCGATCAATCGACTGGACGAGCCGGGCGGGCTGACCCGAGCGTCGGGACCCCGGCGAGCCACACAGCGCGACCAACAGCGGTGTTGGCCATCGGTCCGCTGCGATTGACCGGGTTGTCGGCGCAACTGGCGCTGTTCCTGTTGGCCGCCGTTGCGGTTGTCCTGGTGATTCACTACCGCGCGAGAATACTGGCCACGCCGCTCACGATCTCGGCCCTTCTCTGGATCGCGTTCTTCGTCTACTGGAGCGTGGCCGCGTCGAAGGCGGCCCCCGCAGTGCGCAGCGAGACCGAGCGCTCGCGCGCGGTTCACCGGAACCTGATGCTGCTGGCGTTCGTGCTCTTGTTCGGCCCGCTGCCCTGGCTGGATGGGCGAATCCTTCCGCCGGGCGCGATTTGGGTCGGGGTCGGTCTCGCCGTGCATGCCGCTGCATTCGCGCTCGCGATCGCGGCGAGGCGCACGCTCGGCCGCTACTGGAGCGCCGAGATCACCCAGAAGACGGACCACGAGCTCATTCGCACCGGCCCATATCGTTTCGTGCGGCATCCGATCTATACGGCGATGATCGGAATGTTCTTCGGCACGGCGCTCGTCTCGGGCGACCTGCACGCGTTTCTTGGAGCGGGCGTCATAACCGTGGCATACGCGCGGAAGATCAGGCTCGAGGAGCGTAACCTCGATGAGATATTCGGCCCCAGGTACGAGGAGTACCGCCGCCAGACGCGCGCGCTCATCCCCTGGGTGTATTGAGCCCGTCCCCGACGGGCCTTCCGCCGATCCCCATGATGCCCCCTACCCCCATCGCCAACTCGTCGACGACACGTGTCCCTCTACTTGGGTAATAGCGCCGACCCCCGAAATGGCCTCAATCGCACCCTTCGGAAAACACCCGAAAATGTCAAGCGAGCGTCATGAATCGCGCTCGCTCGCGTGCCAACCCCCTGGATTCGCTCTTTAAATAACCATCAATTTTCCCGCGGGTTCGGCCGCGAATACGAGACTGCGCTCTCCGTGTCGCCGGCCCGACGGGGGCAGACCAGATAGTGCGCCCAACCGGCGAGGTTCTGCTAAACATGGAATCCGCCACGTTTCTCCAAGGCCGAAGAAGCCGAATGACGCTGCCTTGACATTTTCGGGCGCGTTTCGGTCGACGTGATTGAGGCCATTTCGGGGGTCGGCGCTATTACCCAAGTAGAGAGGCCGGTGTCGCGAGAACTCGGGCCGACGGGACCGGGTGCACTGGCAGACTGATGAATACTGGCCGTTCCTTGCCAGCGGGCTGGTGAAAGCGGTCACCGCACCGGTCACGAAGGTCACCGCACTTTTCCGCCGTCCGCCGCGAATCGGCGAGTGACTCCGATACGGGATTTGGTGTCGATAGCCCGCACATTCTCGCCGGTCCGGCGGTTCGGAGCAGTTGGGCCAACGCACCGGTCGAGCCCTCCGTCGATGTTTTCGCGGCGACCCGTTTGCGGGTTCGCGAGACCACCACACTCGCGGATATCGCCACCTCATCGTCGGTCTCGGTCGATCGGCCGGAATCACCGATGGCGCGAGCGGATCCCGCGGTCGGAGAACCCGAAGGCGCGATCAACTGACGGGCAGGCGCGGTCGTCGAAAGGGTCGGGTGCGCCGAATTTGACTTTCGCCTTCGGCTATCGATGTGGACTCGAAGGTCGGCGCACCGGATCAGGCGATCGCCGCACCGCCGCCGGCGAACCGCGGCTCCAACGCCGGGCGCGGATGACCGACCGCTGCGCGCAGTGGGCCAGCGGTTGCGGCAAGCGAAGCACCGCCGGCGGCGAGACGATTGTCGCCATCGCCGTGTGAGGCGCCGCCAAAGCCGGCGGCAGAGGCACCGGGCCTCTTCCTTCCGGGGAAGAGGGAATCTATTGTCAGGCCGCGTATTGATTTGCGGCCACGCAGAAAATCATCGCCCTCACACGGAACGGAGAGCTACGGTATGTCTTCCCCCGCGTTTTCATTGCTGCTTCCGCTGCCCTCACGTTGGCGGCGTGTCACCGCCAACCGCCGATGGACGAGCACATGGCGCACATGTCGGCGGCCGACATGTCGTCTCGCCCGGTTACCGCGTCGAATCAGCAGGGGAATCCAGCACTGCCGCCGAGCGCGAACCAGCTCCGCGGCGCGACTCGCGGCGAGTCCGCGACACGGCGAGTGGGTCAAAGTCGCGTGGCGACCCGGTTCGTCCGATTCGCTGATGGCGTGGATCGTCTATCCGGCGACCACGAACGCCAAAACGCCCGTGGTCGTCGTCATCCACGAGATTTTCGGACTTCAGACGTGGGTGCGGGGAGTGGCCGATCAGGTTGCGGCGGACGGGTTCATCGCGATTGCGCCGGATTTGCTGTCGCGAATTCGCGGCGGTCCGACCACTGACGAGCTGAAGGGAGATTCCGCACAGAAGCTGATACGCGGTCTATCGATCCCGGACCGCAATGAAGGAATCGCCGCCGTCGCTCGCTACGCGATGTCGCAGCCGTCCGCAGCGCCGAAGTATTCCGTGATCGGCTTTTGCTGGGGCGGAGGGACGGTCTGGGATCACGCGATCAACGGCGGCACGTCGGGGCTATCGGGCGGCGTCGCTTTCTACGGGCTTCCTTACATGAACGGCACGGTGCCGAACGGCGATTCGCTCGCGAAGATCAAGGTGCCGGTGATGATGTTCGGCGGCGCCACGGACGCGCGAGTCGGCGCGGGCATGCCGGGGGTCGATTCCGCGATGAAGGCCCTGAACAAGTGGTACTACAGCAAGAATTTCCCGAACGCGGCCCACGGATTCGTGCGCGCACAGGACGATCCCCAGACGCCGCCCAACGAAGTCGTGCAGCAGGGAAACCTCGCTGCGGTCAAGGAAGCATGGCCGCAGACGGTCAGCTTCCTCAAGAAGAACATGGGGATGAAGTAGTCCCCGAAGGGCGGCTACGGCTTCGAGGGGACCGTCACCAGTTTTTCCGGTGACATCCCCTCAGCCTCCGCCTGGAAGTTCACGACGACGCGGTGCGTGAGCACCGGAACCGCCATCGCGTTCACGTCCTCGAGATCGGGAACGGCGCGGCCGTCCATCGCGGCGCGCGCTTTGGCGCCGAGGATGAGGTACTGCGAGGCGCGTGGGCCGGCGCCCCAGCTCACGTACTTCTTCACCATCGGCGTCGCCTCGTCGGCGGCGGGGCGCGTCGAGCGCGCGAGCTTGACCGCGTAGCTGATGACCGACGGCGGCGCGGGAAGGCGCCGCACGAGGTGCTGGAGCTGCGAGGAGCTGCGCGGCGTCGAGCACCGGGCGGATCTCGACGTCGAGGTCGCCGGTCGTCGCGGCGACGATCTTCTCCTCCTCGTCGCGGCTCGGATAGCCGATCGTGAGCTGCATCATGAAGCGGTCGAGCTGCGCTTCGGGCAGCGGGTACGTGCCTTCCTGCTCGATCGGGTTCTGCGTGGCGAGAACGAAGAACGGTTCCGGTAACCGGTGAGTCTGGCCGGCCGCGGTAACGGCGTGTTCCTGCATCGCCTGGAGGAGCGCGGCCTGCGTCTTCGGCGGCGCGCGGTTGATCTCGTCGGCGAGCACGACGTTTCCGAAGATCGGGCCCTTGGCGAACTTGAAGAACCGGCGTGCGCCGCCGGACGTGGTCTTCCTCGAGCAGCTCGGTGCCGGTGATGTCGCTCGGCATGAGATCCGGCGTGAACTGCACGCGCGAGAAGGTCAGGTCGAGCGCCTGCGCCACCGTCTGGACGAGGAGCGTCTTCGCGAGGCCGGGGACGCCGACGAGGAGCACGTGGCCGCCGGCGAGGAGCGCGGCGACGAGATCGTCGACGATCTTCTGCTGTCCGATGATCCGCCGGCTGATCTGTCCGATCAGCTGCGAGCGCGCGTGCGCGAGCTGCTCGAGCATCTCGACGTCGCGCGAATCGTCCACCACTACCTGTCGCGTGGCCACGCGGGATCGCTCCTGTCGCGATTGAGGTATCCGGGACAACCTAACCGGTGCGGCGCGACGGTCCAGGGCCGCCGGATTCGGCGGCGACAGATCGAGCGTCCAGCGAAAACACGACGGGCCGCCGAAATGGGCGGCCCGATCCGTCGTCCCGCATGTACGGTGTTTTAAAGTGTTCTCATGGCACGACGAAGTCGGCGCGCTCCTCGGTGGGGAAGTTCGTGCTGTTGAGCGTGGCGATCGCCGTGTAGCGGCCGGGCGGCGGGCGCTTCCAGGCTTCGCGCGCGTTCATCGAGTCGCCGCTGCTCAGCTGCTTGTTCTGGACGCCTTGCGTGAACATTCGGCCGGCCGACCACCGCCACACCTCGCGTCCGACCGAATCGACGACGACGAAATCGTACGACTTTCCGCTGCGGAAACGTGAGCTCGACGTGTTTCTTGCCGACGTTCTTCACACCGAGCGCGAACTGAATCGCAGTGGGTTGAACGGTGACGACGAGGTGCGAATCGAGTTTCGGCTGCGATCTTCGTCGATGTCGCTGCGGTCTTCGTCGATGTCGCTGAAGAACGAGGACGCGTTCGTTCCGATCGCTCCGGTCTTTCCACGATTTCACCGGTTGCGCTCGACTTGAGCAGCAACGCGCTCGCAAGCGGCGCGGTCGGCTGAGAATTCTGTGAGCTGGAGCGCGAGCGCGGGCTACAGGCGAACGCGAGTGCGCCTAGCGAAAGCCAACGCGATGGCGAAACGAATGTTCATGAATCCCGGTGGCGGCGAGGGTTGGCCTCCGGTGGACCGTGAACGGCGGGATGCGCTCACAGAACGGGCGTGCGCCAACCTATCAACGCGTGGACGAATAGTCAACATGAGGCGCAACGGGGAAGCAGCAGTCAGACATCGACTTAAGAGGAATGGTCTGGCGTTTGGCAAATGGAATTGCACACTGCCAGGTTTGCTTGCGAAAAATTTCACAAGCTCCTAAATTCTGCATCGGAATGGACGACAAGCGGGACGCGCCACAGGGCTCGGAAGGACGCGGACTCGGGGCACGCCGAGGCGCCGCCGGAGCCGTGTCCGGGATGGAATTCGCTGGGATCGGCATCCAGTTCGCCATGACGATCCTGGTCTTCGCGTTCGCCGGCGTCTGGCTCGACAACAGGTTAGGCACGTCCCCGTGGCTCATTCTCATCTCGGTTTTCGTCGGCGCGGCTGGCGGCTTTTACTCGATGTATCGGCGCGTTACAGCGGCTCAACGGAAGTCCAAGGACGTCGTCGCCCAGGGGCAATCTGGCGGCGGGACCGGGCGGGGTAGGTGACCAAAGCACTTGCGCGGTACGGGTTGCTCGTTGTGGGCGTGGCGGGTTTGGGGGGAGCGATTTTGAGCCTCGCATTTCGAGGGCCCGGTGATCGTCCCGCCGTCTGGATCAGCGCCGGGTTCACCGTCGCTGCTGCAGCTCGCCGCCTTCGCCGTGGCGCGGGCGGCGGGGCGGGCCGGCCTCATGGCGAGAATGGGCGCCGGAATGCTCGTGCGGTTCCTCGGCCTCGTCGGCTACGCGCTGGTCGTTGCGCTCGCCCTGAGGTTGCCGCCGGTTGCGGCGCTCATCAGCCTGGCCGCGTTATTCTTCGCATCGTCATTGCTCGAACCACTGTTGATCGAACATGAGACTGACGTTCGCGGTTTCTCGGATGGCTCGTCGCCGGCTGCGGTGCTCGCTCCGGCCGCGGCGCGCGCGCAGGAGCCCGAGCCGGCCGCGCTCGCCAAGCAGCTCGGCCCGGCCGACATCATCATGCCGCACATCACGGACTCGAAGACATCGAGTTCCCGTGCTTCAAGAGCCTGCAGGAGTGGGCCTGCGAGTACGACGTTCGCCGACTGGCACAACGTGACGATCGGCGGGCACGACGTTCGACATGGGGCTGACGAAGCACGTCGTCTTCCTGTCGCTCGCGGCCGTGCTCCTGTGCATCGTCCTGATCTGGACGGCGCGGTCGCACGCGCGCAGCATCGCGCGCAGGTCGGCCGGCCGAAGGGATTCGCCGCAGGCCTCGAGGCGATGATCCTCTACCTGCGCAACGAGATCTACCTCCCGGTGCTCGGCGGGCACGGCGGCGAGCGCTACGTGCCGTTCTGTCCTCACGCTCTTCTTCTTCATTCTGTTCTGCAACCTGTTCGGGCTGATTCCGTGGGGATCGACGCCGACGGGCAACATCGCGGTGACGGCGACGCTCGCGATCATCACGTTCATCGTGATCGAGGTCGCCGGGATCAAGGCGCTCGGCGCGGGCTACATCGGCACGATCATCTACTGGCCGCACGACATGCCGCTGCGGCATGAAGCTCGATGACGATCATCATGACGCCGGTCGAGATCGTCGGAAAGTTCACCAAGCCGTTCGCGCTGACGATCCGTTTGTTCGCGAACATGATCGCGGGCCACGTGATCATCCTCGCGCTCATCGGCCTGATCTTCATGATGTCGGCTGGCTCAAGATCGCGCTTGCGCCGCTCGCGCTCGTGATGGCGCTCTTCATCATGCGTGCTCGAGATCCTGGTCGCGTTCATCCAGGCGTTCATTTTCTCGCTGCTCGCGGCGGTGTTCATCGGGCAGATTCGGGCGGCGCATCATTAGAAGAGGCGTAGGACGGCTCGACAGCCTGACGGCTGACAGCGTCAAGCTGTAAAGCGTGAGGCGTTGTAGTCTGCGGCGGCCATGCTTCACCCGCGTGCAGAAGTAGCCAGGCGAACGCCTGGTGATGTTCGTTGAGCCCCGGGGCTCGGTGACGGGCGGCGCCCTGTGCAGGATCGATCGGCGCGGAGCAACGGAGGTTAACGATTTCGATGTTTGGAGAACTCACATGGCAATTCTTCCCCTGCTGCAGGCCGCCGCCGCGATTCAACCCAGGAGTACACGGGTGCGTGGGCGATGCTGGGCGCCGGCATCGGCGCGGGTCTGGCCGCCATCGGCGCGGGCATCGGCATCGGCCGGATCGGCGCGGGCGCGACCGAAGGCATGGCGCGTCAGCCCGAGATCGCCGGCACGATCCAGACGGGCGCGCTGATTCTCGTCGGCGCTCGTCGAAGGCGTCGCGTTGTTCGGCGTCGTCGTCTGCTTGCTGATCGCGTTCAAGACCTACTTCTGATCGTCGGCACGACGGGCGCCCCCGGGGGCGCCCGGTCGCGCTACCTCCAATCGTCATTCGAGACAATCTCATGCGAATGCGTTTCGTGTGTCGGTCGCCTTGTTCGTCGCGAACGCTCGCGGCGTCGGTCGCGGTCGCCCAGGAAGCCGCTGCGCCGGCCGAGCGGTGGCGGCGGCGTTGATGAGCCTCCAGGTCAACTTGATGTTCTGGACGCTCGCTCATCTTCGTCGATCCTGTTCTTCATTCTCGTCGAAGTTCGCGTTCGGCCCGATCACCGCGGCCGTCGAGGCGCGCGAGAAGGCGCTCGAGGACGGCGATCGAGGGCGCGAAGCGCGACCGCGAAGCGGCCGCCAAGCTCCTCGCCGAGCATCAGGCCAAGATCGACGCCGCGCGTGGCGAGGCGCAGAAGCTCATCGCCGACGGCCGCTCGGTCGCCGAGAAGATGCGCGCCGACCTGCTCGAGCAGACGCGCAAGGAGCAGCAGGACATGCTCGAGCGCGCTCGCCGCGAGATCGAGAGCGAGAAGGATCAAGGCGATCGCCGAGCTTCGGCAAGGAGGCGGTCGACCTCGCGCTGGCCGGCGCGAGCAAGGTGATCGAGCAGAACCTCGAGTCGGCGAAGAACCGCCAGCTCGTCGAGAGCTACCTGTCGTCGCTCGGCACGCTCAAGGTCGAGCTAGTAATGCGCGAACCCACGATCGCGCGGAACTACGCCGAGACGCTCCTCGAGCTGGCGCAGCGCGCGGGCGACCTGCGCGGCTGGGGCGAGATGATCGACCAGCATCGCCGACGCGATGGAGACCGACCGCCGACTGCGCGTCTTCCTCGAGTCGCCGCGGGTGAGCGCCCAGCGGAAGAACGAGATCATCCAGAAGGCGCTCGGCGGCGCAGCTGCCGCGCAACTTCGTGCGCTTTCTCCAGGCGCTCGTCAACACATCGCCGCCAGATGCTCATTCCGCGCGATCGCGCACGAATACCACGACCTCGTGGATCGGGTCGAAGGCCGGGTGCACGCGTCGGTGACGGTCGCGCGCGAGGCCGACGACGCGCGACCGCGAGCTGGTGACGACCCAGCTGTCCCGCACGCTCGGGCAAGGACGTCGTCCCGCACTTCCACGTGAATCCCGATCGATCCTCGGCGGGGTGATCGTGCGGGTCGGGGACACGGTGCTGGACGGTTCGGTGCGGCGGCGGTTGGCGACGCTGCGGGCGAGGATGCTGGGCACGGTAGCGTAGGACGGCTGGACCGAGGGGCTCGACGGCGGGACAGCCGGACGGGCTGCGAGTGGTCGCGACCGGGGCGGGTCGCTCAGCAGACGCGTGCCCGCCTTCCGTATAACTGGAGCGTGATGCGCCCACCCAGCTCTTCCCGGTCCACCTGTAGCCACTTGCGCTGGAGTCAGCAGATGACCCGCCTCTCCCCCGTTGTGCGTGCCTCGTTGCGCGCTGTGATCGGCCTCGCCTGCCTGGCTCTCGCCGCGCCGATGTCGGCGCAAACGGTCACCCAGCAAGGCTGGAATCCGAAGGAGGTTCTGGCGAAGGAGACGTACGTCAAACCGCCGGAGATCGTCGAGCGGATCGTGACGGCGCCGCGCAACAACGTGGCGTTCACGAACCCGAGCCCGGACAAGAAGTACTTCCTCAAGACGGAGAGCGAGGGACTTCCGTCGATCGACGCGTTCGGCAAGCCGCACTATCGGCTCGGCGGCGTCGAGATCGACTACAAGGCGAACCGCGCTCGCGCGCTGACGACGCGCGGCAGCGTCGGCCTCACGCTGCATCGATCCCGACGACCGGCGCGACGCGCACGATCGAGACGCCGAAGGGCGCGCTCGTGAGCGGCGCGACCTGGTCGCCCGACGGCAAGAGCATCGGCTACCTCGCGAACTTCGACGCGCGACGCACATCTTCGTCGCCGACGTGGCGAGCGGGCAAGTCGGTGCAGATCACGCAAGACGCCGCTGCTCGCGGCGCGCGTGACGACGCTTCGACTGGACGGCGGACGGCAAGAGCGTCGTCGCCGTGCTGCTGCCCGGACAACCGTCCGGCCGAGCCGAAGCGGCCGCCCGTCGAAACGGGACCGCTCGTGCGCACGAGCGAAGCGGGCAAAGATGCTCCAGAACCGCAACTACGCGAGCCTGCTGCGCGATCCGTACGACAAGGACCTGCTCGACTACTACACGATCGGCCAGCTCGCGCATCGATCGACGTGAAGACGAAGGCCGTGAAGAAGATCGGCGCGCCCGGCGCTGATCACCAGCGTCGACGCGTCGCCCGACGGCCAGTACTTCCGCGTCACGCTGCAGACCAAGCCGTACTCGTACCTCGTTCCGGTGTCGAACTTCGGCACGGTCGAGCAGATGTGGGACGCGAACGGCAAGGTCGCTCGCCGAGATCTCGAAGACCGTGCTGCGCGAAGGAACGGCGCGGCGCGAACGACACGACGACGATTCGCCGGCGGCGCCGGCTTCGGCGGCCGCGGTGGCGCGCAGTCGGATACGGCGCAAGCGCAACGTCCAGTGGAATCCGGTCGGCGCGGGCCTCGTGTATCTGCAGGCTGAAGCCGGCCCGGCCGGTGCGGCGGCGCGGCGGTGGCCGCGGCGCGGCGGCGCTGGTCGCGGCGCGGCGCGGTGGCGGTGGCGGCGGCGGCGGCGGATGCCGCAGTCGGAAGGATCGCCTCTACTCGTGGTCGCCGCCGTTCGGCGCGAGCGACGCGAAGGTGCTGTTCGAGGCGAACAGCCGCATGACGTCGGCCGAGTTCAGCGCGGACGGCAAGACGCTGTTCGTGAACGAGGGCAACGATCTGTACGCGGTGCGTCTCGCCGATCCGACCAAGCACTACGAGATCGCGAAGGGCGCGACGATCGCGGCCGGCGGCCGCGGCGGCCGCGGCGGCGGCGGGCGGCGGCGGTGGCCGCGGCGGCGCGGGCAGCGATTCGGCGTTCTACAACAACCCGGGCGCGCTGCAGACCAAGCGCGGTCCGAACGGCCAGCCGGTCGTCGCTGGTCGGCATCGGACGGCAAGACCGTCTTCCTCGAGGGCACGAAGTACTTCCCGGATTGGGCGAAGACGGCGCCGCACAACTTCGTCGACAAGGTCGACTTCGAGACCGGCCAGAAGACGCGCGCTGTTCGAGGGCAAGGGCGAGATCGCCGAGGACGTCGTCGCGCCGCTCGACGACGACTACAGCAAGGTCATCGTGTCGCGGCAGTCGCCGACGATGGTGCCGGATTCGTATCTGCGCGACATGAAGACGGGCACGGAGACGAAGCTCACGAAGAACGCGGACTTCGCGCCGGAAGTCGTCGCAGGCGCATTCGCAAGCGCCTGCTCGTCGAGCGTCCGCGCGACGGTTACAAGTTCTACATCGACGTCACGCTGCCGAAGGACTACCGCGAAGGCACGCGGCTCCCGGGCATCATCTGGTTCTATCCGACCGAGTTCTCGACGCAGCAGGAGTACGATCAGCGCCGCCGCACGACGAACATCAACCAGTTCGCGAACGTCGGCGCGCGCAGCCCGGAGATCTGGGTGACGCAGGGCTACGTCGTGATTCAGCCGGTCGACATTCCGATCGTCGGACCGACGGGCCGCATGAACGACCACTACGTCGACGAGCTCCGCGAGGATCTCGATCTCACGATCGACGCGGTCGACAAGGCGGGCTATCTCGATCGCGACCGCCTCGGCATCGGCGGCCACAGCTACGGCGCGTTCAGCACGTGAACGCGATGACGCACACGCCGTACTTCAAGGCGGGCATCGCCGGCGACGGCATGTACAACCGCACGCTGACGCCGTACGAGTTCCAGAACGAGCGGCGCACGATCTGGGAGGCGAAGGACACGTACCTCGAGATGTCGCCGTTCCTCGTACGCCGACCGGTTGAGCGGCGCGCTCCTGATGTACCACTCGCTCGAGGATCAGAACGTCGGCACCGATCCCGATCAGCTCGATCCGCATGATGCAGGCGCTGCAGGGACTCGGGAAGCAGGCGTCGCTGTTCATGTATCCGTACGAGGATCACGGTCCGGCGACGCGCGAGTCGGATCTCGATCAGTGGGCGCGCTGGATCGCGTGGTTCGACATCTACGTGAAGAACCCGCAGAAGAACGACGAAGCCCGCGGCGGTCGTTCCGTAACGCGCCGCTGAGCAGTGCATCGCAACGACGCCCGCCGGCGATCCGCCGGCGGGCGTCGTGCTTTCTGTAGCGCCGACCTCGATGACCGATCGCGAGCTACGGCCACTGGGCGCCGACTCGCCCTCGCACGCTCGTCGTCGCGTGCTCGGACGGACGTCTGCAGGAGGCGACCGACTCGTTTCTCGACGCGAGCTCGGCCTCGAGGAGTTCGACCGGCTGTACGTGCCCGGGCGGCGGCGGCGCGCTGTCGGCGAGCGATCGCGACGTGTTCCGCGCGCAGCAGCTGCGCGGCGAGTGCAAGTATCTCGTCGAGCTGCACCAGGTGAAGCAGATCATGCTGCTCTTTCACGGTCCGGCGCGCGACGGGCCCGACGGAGTCCGTGTGCGCCGACTATCGGCGCAAGCTGCCGTGGGCGACGCCGGACGTGCTGCGCAGCGGCAGGCGCGCGACGCGGTCGAGCTCATGCAGCTGCGCGCCGAATGGGCGGCGAGCGCGTCGGTCGCGATGTATCGGTGCGAGGTCGGCAGCGCGGGAACGTCATCGCGTTCTCGCGCCGCTGGACGCGGCGCGCGAGCTGGACGGGACGCGTGGGGAGAGCCGTTCGTGAACGCGACGAACTGACGCAGACCTGATCGCAGCGCTCGGGACGACTCTACTCGTACAGCTTGGGCGGCGTCAGGTCGTCGTCGCAGATCGCGGCGATGTGCTCGGCGTCGCGCCACGCGGCTTCGAGCGTCGGCGAGCTCGCCTTCGAGCGCGCGGCGCTCGGACTCCTCGTGGACCGCCATCTCGAGCGCGAGACGCTCGATCGGCGAGAGGTGCATCGCGCCGAGCTGGCGGTAGTCGTTCACGAGCGACATGACGTCGGCCGCCGCGCCACCGTTGCGCGCGCGACGCGGCGGACAGGAAGCCGCGCGGCGTCGCCGGCGTGCTCGATCTGGCGCACCGCGTCCTGCACGCGCGCGTGAGTCGGCGCCGAATCGATTCGCGCCGGCGATCAGCACGCCGGTCGCGTGAATCGCCGCCGTTCCGTGAACTCGGTCCAGCCGGCGTCGTGCGGCACGGCGAGCGTCGCGCGGCCGTCGTGCCCGTGCACGCTGCAGCTCGACGTCGCCGAGGTGCTTCGCGCGAACCGTGACGACGCGCTTGTCGTGCGCCAGCCGCGCGACGACGCGATCGTGCTGGATGTAGTCGCGCGCGGCGAGCATCCCGACGACGGGAACGACGCCCATCACCGTCGTGATGCCGGGAATGGCGACGATCGAGATCGCGCCGAGCGACGAGCGCCGGCGCGATCGTCGGACCGAGCGCGACGGCGGCGATCGCCGCGGCGGCGACACCGGCGCCGGCCGATGTACTGCGTCTTGCGCCGTCGCGTGCCGAAATGCCGGCCGTAGCGCCACGCGGCGAACTCGGGGCGAAGCGGCGCGCCGATGCGAATCAGCTCGAGGCCGTCGGCAAGTCGCGCGAGGCCGATGTTGCTCGGTCGACACGCGGACGAGTCGTGCCGCGGAAGAGCCGCTCGCACTCCTCGATCGCTTCCCAGCGCTCCTCGAGCGGCGAGAGGTTCCAGCGGCCGCAGTGGTGGCAGACGACCCACAGCCGGCCCTTTGCCGCGTCGAACGCCAGGCGTCGGCCGACCGGGAAGTGCTCGATCGCGCTCATTCGCGCCGAGCGCCTGCGTTGCAGAACAGGCAAGTCGAGTACATCGCACGCGCTTGATACGCCGACGGTGTCGGCGACGCCAGTCCGACCCCTGCAAGTAGCCTCGACACGGGTCGACGTCACAGACGCTCGCGTGTGCCGTGCAGATCAGCGTCGCTCCGGCCGGTACGAATCTCCGCCATGATCTCACTTCTCCAATGGCCGCGCTCCTGCAGCAGCGCGCCGTTATCAGGGCGCGACGACGCCCGCCGTCGGGCGACACGGTCGGGTACTGGCAGCAGCACGTTCACTACACGATCGTCGCGACGCTCGACGAGGCGCAGACGCAATCTGCGCGCGCGCGGCGACGCTCGTGTACGTCAACAACTCGCCGGACACGCTCCGCGAGATGTACGTCCACCAGTATCTGAACGCGTTTCGTCCGGGCTCCAAGTGGAGCGCGCGTCGACGCGCACGAGAACCGCGTGCGCTTTCAGAATCTCGCCGAGCCCGACTATCGGGTACGAGCGATTCACGCAGCCGCCGACGGTCGACGGCACGCCGGTGGTCGTCGACTACCCGGGCGCGCCCGACAGCACGGTCGCGCACTTTCAAGCTGCCGCGCGCCGCTCGCGCCGCACGACTCGATTCGCGTCGCGTTCGAGTGGGACGCGCGGCCGTCGACGGTGACGCGACGCCAGGGGCGGCGCGGCCGGACGTACGACTTCGCGCAGTGGTATCCGAAGGTCGCCGTCTACGATCGCGGCGGCTGGGAGCCGAATCCGCTCGTGCCGGCCGGCGAGCTGTACGGCGAGTACGGCACGTACGACGTCACGATGGTCGTGCGCGACGACCAGGTGCTCGCGTCGACCGGCGTTCCGGTCGAGCGGCGATCCGGGATGGGCGCGCGTGTCGCGAACGGGTCCGCCGCGGCTCGGCGACCGACGCGTACGTCGAGCTGCCGCCGGCGCTCGCCGCGCGACCGTGCCGGACGGATTTCGCGCCGTGCGGTTCGTCGCGAACGACGTGCACCACTTCGCGTGGAGCGCGTCGCCGGACTATCGGTACGAGGGCGGCGTCGTACGTTCGCCCGGTGCCGACGCACGCACTTTCCAGACGTGGGACACCGTGTCGGTGCACGTGCTGTTCAAGCCGGGCGACGACACGACGTGGGGCGGCGGCCGCGCGCTGCGAGCGAACGATCTTCGCGCTCCGAGTGGCTCGAGTCGATCTGGGGACCGTACGCCTATCCGCAGATCACGAACGTGCATCGGCTCGATCCGGGCGGCACCGAGTTCCCGATGATGATCATGGACGGCATCGGCGTCGCAGGGGCTGATCCTGCACGAGGTCGGCCACGTCTTCACCTACGGCATCCTCGGCAACAACGAGTGGCGGTCGGGCTGGATGGACGAGGGGCTGACCGACTATCAGACCGACTGGGCGCAGAAGCTGACGCCGCAGGAGCAGATCGGCCGCCCGCCGGTGCCGCCGCGCCTGCCGCGAGGGGTATCGCGTCAACGCGGTGACGATTCCGCGCGTACGACAGCGCCGGGCTGTCGCGCTGTGGCAGAACGAGCTTGCTGGGCCGCGCGCAGCCGATCGGAACGCCGGCGTGCGACTTCTCGCGAGTTCGGGATCTACAACGAGATGATCTACGACCGCGCGAAGCTGATGTACTCGCAGCTGCGCGACGTGCTCGGCGACAGCGCGTTCCGCGCGTTCTTGCACGACTACTACGACCGCTGGGCGCTCAAGCACGTCGACGAGCGCGCGATGCGCAGCGTCGGCGGAGCGCGTCGTCCGGGCGCGACCTCGGCTGGTTCTTCGACCAGTGGGTGCACGCACACGGGTCTGATGGACTATGCGATCGGCTCGGTACGGCGTGACGCACCGACGGCGCGCGGTTCGAGACGACGTCGCACGTCGTCGCGACGCGGCGAGCTGCGGCATCCGATGCCGGTGGGCGTGCACACGCGCGTCGGGTTGGACGATCGGCCGCACGGTGCGCAGGCCGACGATGCACGGAGGTGCGCATCGTGACGACGAGCCAGCGCCGGAACGAGTGCGAGCTCGATCCGTATCACGTCACGTGGGACTGGGATCGGCGCAACAACATGCCGGAGCGGCATGCTGATCACGCTTCCGCGAGCCGCGGCTCACGTTCAACTGGCCGTACCTCGACCAGACGGATCGGGCGCACACGACGCTGTCGAGCTGGCGCCGCCGGTGTGGTACAGCAATCCGCAGGGCATCGTGCTCGGCCTTCGCGCGCAAGACGAACTATCTGTCGATCGGTCGACATCTACGACGGCGGATTCGCGTTCGCGTCGCGGCAATCCGCGCGATCCGCTCACGGGGAAGACGCCGAACGTGCTCGACGCGGGCGAACGTGTGGGCGCGCGCCGAGAATCCGTATCTGCCCGGGGTTCGATCGGCCGCTGATGGGCTACGGCGGCGACGTCAACTACCTCGACGGGCTGTTCAAGGCGGACGCGTACAAGGACTGGGATTTGAGTCCGTTCGTGCTCACGCCGGGACCGCAGATCAAGGCGCAGCGCCTACGCGACCGTGGCCGTGCCGAGCGACTCGCTTCTGCTGCCGGAGCAGTGGTCACACGGCGAACGTCGTCGAGGCCGGCGGAACGGCGTCGTACCGACTCGGCGGTGACGGCGGACAGCGACTACGTCACCATGCGCGGGCTCGCTCGGCGTCGGGCCTCGCCACGAGCGTGTTCGCGACGCGGCAGGAGCACGACGCGCGGGTACGTGCGCGCCGACGCGTCGATCGGGTGGTGACGTGGTCGCTCGACGGGAGCGCGTCGCAGCTGCACATCCGCGTTTTACGGCGGCGTCGCGCACAACGCGCCGCGGCAGCGGTCGATCTTCGCGTCGTCGCAGGATCCGTTCGAGACGTTCCAACAACGACTGTTCCGCGGACGCGGCGCGCTGTTCAAGCAGACGGGCATCAACTATCTGCCGCTCGGGGGCGCGGGGCTGCGCGGATTCCGGACCGACGTGGCGCTGGACGCGGTCGGCGCGGTGAACGGAGAGTTCGTGCAGCGCCTCGGCGAGGCGACCGGGATCGTGGGGCCGCGGGTCGATTTCGCTGAGCCTGTTCGGCGACGCCGGACGGGCGATCGTCGACCTACGTCGCGCTGACCAACCAGACGCTCGCCGATGCGGGCGCCGGTCTCGTGGCGCGCGGGCGTCTCTACGATCGCGACGTGTATGTGCGGCTCGACGCTCCGGTGTTCGTGAACCAGAGCGGTCTGGCGGGCGGGACGGGGTTGGGCGGGCGCGGATCGATCGCGCCGCGGTGGACGATCACGGTGGGCGACCTCTGGTAGATCCGCGCCTACCGCGCCCTTTTCCTACCATCTTTATTTCGGTCCCATGACCGGACTCGCCCGCGCCTCCACCCCCGCCCCCGAACTCGATGAGCGGTCGCTCGGCCATCACGCACGTTCCCAAGCCTTGGGGACACGAAACGATCTGGGCGCAAGACGGACGCGTACGTCGGCAAGATCCTGCACATCAAAGCCGGTGAAGCGCTGTCGGTCCAGTATCACACGGTCAAGGATGAAACGGTCTACCTGATGTCCGGGCAGCTCAAGTACCGAATCTGGGAGGGCGACACGCCGCGTGGACGTCGAACTCGAGATCGGCGACGCGTTCCGCGTCACGCCGGGGACGGTGCACCAGATGGAAGCGGTCACCGACTGCGACATTCTGGAGGTTTCGACGCCGCACCTGGACGACGTCGTGCGACTGAAAGACCGGTACGGCCGCGAAGGGACGAGCGCGCCGTGAAGGTCATCATCCCGCTGGCGGGGAAGGGCACGCGCCTCAGGCCGCACACGCACATCACGCCGAAGCCGATGCTCAAGATCGCCGGCAAGCCGGTGATCGACTACGTGATGGAGGACCTGGCCCGGTTGGGCGACGTGACGCAGGTCATCTACATCACGGGCCATCTCAAGGAAAAGGTCGAGGCGTACGCTCGCGCGAAGTACCCGTTCGACTCGGTGTTCATCGAGCAGAAGGTCCAGGACGGGACGGCGGGCGCCGTGGCGCTGGCGCGTGCGTACGTCGACGAGCCGGTCTTCATCATCTTCGTCGACACGATCTTCGACGCGGACCTGTCGGTCGTGAAACGCACGGACGCCGACGGCATCATCTGGGTGAAGACGGTCGATGACTACCAGCGTTTCGGCGTGGTGGTGAGCGACGCCGCCGGGAACATGACGAAGATCGTCGAGAAGCCGTCGACGCCGGTGTCCAAGCGAGCCAACATCGGTCTCTACTACATTCGTAATTGGAAGCTATTGTACGAAGGCATCGATTGGACGCTGAAGCAGCCGAAAAACAAGGGCGAGTATTATCTCACCGACGCGTTCCAGTACATGATCGACCACGGCGCGCGGATCAAAGTGATCGACGTCGAAGGTTGGTACGACGCCGGCGAACAGGGCACGCTCCTCGAGACGAATCGCACGATGCTCGAGAAGGGGCGGGCGCGAAAACCCGCCGCGCTTCCTCCGGGCGTCGAGGTGATCGATCCCGTGTACATCGAGGACGGGGTCGCGCTCGTCGCGTCGACGGTCGGGCCCAACGTGTCGATCGGCGCGGGAAGCCGCATCGAGCGCTCGCGGATTCGCGACACGATCGTCGGCGAAGGAACGTCCATTCTCGACTCGTCGCTGGCCGGCGTCGCTGATCGGCGACGCGGCGGTCGTGGACGGGGCGCAAGGACAGCTGAACGTGAGCGACCACTCCGTGGTGAAGGTGCGCTCGTAGGAGCGCGCCTCGAGACAACGCGAGCCCACCCACCCCAATGATCTCGGTTCGCGCGCTGACCAAACTCTACGGCGACTTCGCCGCCGTGCGCGACGTGAGCTTCGACGTCGGCGCGGGCGAGATCCTCGGTCTCGTCGGCCCGAACGGCGCCGGCAAGACGACGACGCTTCGCTGTCTGGCGGGCATCATCGCGCCGTCGAGCGGCACCGTCGCCATCGCCGGGCACGACATCCAGAAGGACCCCCTCCCCGCCAAGCGCGCGCTCGCCTTCATCCCCGACGAGCCGCATCTGTTCGACTACCTGTCGGTCGATGAGCACCTGCGCTTCATCGCGCGGCTCTACGGCGTGGCCGATGTCGAGACGCGGATCGGGCCGCTGCTCGACGAGCTCGAGCTCGGCGACAAGCGCCGGTCGCTTCCGGGTGAGTTGTCGCGCGGCATGCGGCAGAAGCTCGCCATCGCGTGCGGACTGCTGCACGACCCGTCGGTTCTCGTTCTCGACGAGCCGCTCACCGGACTCGATCCGGCCGGAATGCGCCGGATGCGCGCGACGGTGACGCAGCGCGCGGCACAAGGCACGTCGGTGATCCTCAGCTCGCACCTGCTCAACCTCGTCGAAGAGCTGTGCACGAAGCTGCTGGTGCTCCGGCAGGGTCGGGCCGTGGCGTACGGCACGATCGGCGAGATCATCGAGGCGCACCCGTCGCTCGTGTCGAAGTCGCTCGAGGAAGTCTTCCTTTCGCTCACCGCGGCAGATTCGTCGGCCGGATGAACGCGCTGCTGTATCTGAGCTGGAACAGCGCGCGCAACCGATTCCTGTCGGCGTTCCGGCGGGCGCGCAGCCCGCGCTACGCGGTCGCCCTCATCGTCGGCGGCCTCTATCTGTGGGGGTTCCTCTGGCGGCCGGTGAACTACCCGGGCGCGACGAGCTTCCTGCTCAGCCAGCCGAGCGAGATGCTCATCACGTTGCTGGCGGTGCTGACGTTGGCGGGACCGTGGGTGTTCGGGTCCGACACCCTCGCGCTGGCGTTCACCCAGGCGGAGGTGTCGATGCTGTTCCCGGCGCCGATCAGCCGGCGCGGACTCATCGGCCACAAGTTGTTTCGCGCCCAGGTCGCGGTGTTGATCAACGCGGCGATCTGGGTGTTCGTGCTGCGGCGCGGCGGCAATTTTCTGCCGTCGCCGCTGCGCGCCGTCGGCGTGTGGGTGCTCTTCTCGACGCTCAACCTCCACCGGCTCGGCGCCGCGCTCGTGCAGTCGTCGCTCAAGGAGCACGGTCGTGCCGCCGCGAAGCGCAACTGGTGGTCGATCGCGCTCTTCGGGTTCGTCGGCGCGGCGCTCGTCAGCGGCTTCGTCGTGAATCGCCGGGAGCTGCTCGACACGACCGGCATCGGCGAGTTCTTCGTCGCCGTCGCCCATGTGCTGGCGCAGCCGCCGGCGTCGATCGGGCTCTGGCCGTTCCATCTCGTCGTCGCTCCGACGTTCGCGCGCTCGATCACGCAGTGGCGGTACGCGATCATCCCGGCGCTCGCCGTCATGGGTCTTCACGTGTTCTGGGTGCTGCGCAACGACGCGGCGTTCGAGGACGCGGCGCTCGAAGCGTCGGAGGAACGGGCGCGCCGCGTGGACGCGATCCGGTCACGCCGCTCGCTCGTCGTGCCGAAGTCCTCGCTCGCCGCCAAGACGACGCTTCGCCTCAACGCGATGGGCCATCCGGCGATGGCGATCTTCTGGAAGAACATCCTCTGCTTGCGGCGCACGGCGCAGCTTCGACTGCTGATCGGTCCGGCGGGAATGGCCATCGCGTTCGGCGCGGCGCTGTCGAGCGGCGCGCGCGACTTCTCGCTATGGGTAGCCGCGACGGCGACGACGTTCGCCGGGCTGCTGATCGTGTTCGGCGGGCGTATCGTGCGAAACGACCTGCGGCACGACATGCTGCATCTGCCATTGCTCAAGGCCGTACCGGTCCGCTCGAGCGACATCGTGCTGGCCGAGGTCGCGTCGGCGACCGTGCCGATCGTCGCGCTGCAGCTCGCCGTCATCGTGATCGCGTGCGTCGCCAGCTTCGGGACGGATCGAGTCACGCTGTCGGCGAGCGTGCGGTTCGCCATCGTGGCCGGAGCGCCGTTCCTCATGCTCGCCATCAACGGCGCGCTCATCACGATTCAGAACGGAATGGCGATTCTCTTTCCTGCGTGGATTCGCCTCGGCAGCTCGGTGAGCACGGGCGTCGAGACGCTCGGGCAAAACGTGCTCGCGATGGTGGCGAACCTGTTCACCCTGCTCGTCGCGCTGCTCCCGCCGACGGTGCTCGCCGCGCTCACGTTTCAATTCCTCGGCGGCATGCGCGAGCGGACGCTGTTCGCGATCTGGCTGCCGATGGTCGTCGCGGCGGTGGTGCTGGCGATGGAAACGTATGCCGCCATCTTGTGGCTCGGACGAGCGCTGACGCGCGCAGAACCGCTTCAGACTACTTGAACAGCTTGGGCATCGGCCGTTCGCCGAGAGTCGAGGCTTCTACGCGACGAGCCTTGCCGCCGCGGTAACGATGGTCAGGGCTCGCGCGACGCCGAGCGTGCCGCGGAGATTGTCGAACCACTCGGAGTGAGTGTGTGCGTCGCCGCCGCGGCCGCCGGCGCCGATCGCGATCGCCGGGATGCCCTGGCTGATGGGCACGTTGGCGTCGGTCGAGGCGAGCGCGAGGTCGGGCTGGCGGCCGATGAGCATCGTCGCCTCGATCGCCTGTTGCACGAGGTCATCCTCGACCGGCGTCTCTCCGCACGGGCGCTCGCCGATGGACTCGACGCGGACGGTGAGCGGCGCGGCGCCGAGCGTGCGGCGGGCGTTCTCTTCGTCGGCGGCGGCGTGCGCGGCGCGACGGACCGTGCGCTCGAGGTCCTCGAGCTGGGCGGCCGAGATCGATCGTGCGTCGATCTCGAGCCATGCCGACGCTGGAATCGAGTTCACCGAAAGCCCGCCGCCGATGCGTCCGACCGACAGCGTCGTACGCGGGGCGGTCGGAAGGTGAATCGACGCCAAGCGAGAGGCAGCGCCGGCAGCGGCGTGCACGGCGTTCGGCGCGCCGAACGCAGCCCACGAATGGCCGCCGGGTCCGTGAAACGAAACGCGAAAGCGCCGCGATCCGAGCGCGCGGTGGATGACCCGTTCGTCGCCGGCGCCGTCGAGCGCGACCACGGCGTGCGCATTCGCGCCGCGTCCGGCGAAATAGTGCTTGGCGCCTCGCAGATCGCCGATGCCTTCCTCGCCGGTCGTCGCCACGAACTCGACGGGACGCTGAGTTCGTACGCGAGTACCGTCGATCTCGGCGGCGAGCGCGAGCATGACCGCCAAGCCGCGGCCATTGTCGTTGATGCCAGGGCCGACGAGGCGCTCGCCGTCGCGGCGGATCGAGAGATCGGTCGTGCGAGGAAACACGGTGTCGAGGTGCGCGCAGATCACGACGGGCGAAAGACGAGTCGTTCCCGCGCGCCGGCCGATGACGTTGCCGGCCGCGTCCGTGTGGATGTCCGCCAAGCCGCAGTCGTGGAACCGGCGCGTGACCCAGCTCGCGCGCTCGTGTTCCTCTCCCGTCGGCGCGGCGATTTGGGCGACGGCGATTTGCGACCGGACGATCGCGTCGTCGCGCGCCGCGAGTCGCGCGTGCGCCGCGGCGAGCGCCCGGTGTGTCGTGGCCGTCTCGGAGGCCCCCCCCGTGCCCTGCGGTCTCATTGTGTTCAAGGAGTATTGCTTACCCCTGGGGCGCAAGGCCCGGACCGACCGCGCTCAGCAGCAGCGCGTGCCCGGGCGGCTGTAACGCTCCACCATCCGCTGCCGCGCAAACTCGTCGTACGTCATCGGCCGCGCGCCCGGATGGTGATCGCGCAGATGCGCCACGTAGCGATCATAGTCCGGCGCGCCGATGATTCGGCGCACGATCGCCCCCGCGTTCGTCACGCGGAGGCGTGCCGCACGTACCAGCTCACGCGACGTCATTCGACGCTCCGCGGTGAAGTGTTTCGGTCGACATCAGTCGCCGGGGACAGGTATGGCCTCAAACGGCGCCTCCGACGATACCACCGGCTTGTGTCCGCGCAGCACGGACATCCAAACGCGGGCGCTGTCGGCGATGATGACGACGACGGATACCATGAAGAATATCGTCACGGCCGCGTCGAGATAGTCGTTGAAGATCATGCGTCGAGCGTCAGCGATGGATTTGATCGCGGCGGGAAGCGCCCCGCTCGCCACCTGCCCCTCCAGCCCGTGCGCGTGGGAGAGGAATCCGAGCTTCACGTCGGGGGCCAACAGCTTCTGCCAGCCGGCGGTCATCGTCACCGCGAAGAGCCAGGCCATGGGCATGAGCGTGATCCAGGCGAAGCGCGCCTTGCCCATCTTGATGAAAATCGTCGTGGCGACGCAGAGCGCGACGGTGGCCAGCAGCTGATTCGAGATTCCGAAGAGCGGCCACAACGAGTTGATGCCGCCAAGCGGATCGAGAATGCCCTGATAGAGGAAATGGCCCCACATCGCGACGATGAGTGCGCTCGAGATCACAACGGCTGGATACCACGACGTGCGTCCGAGCGGGGCCCAAAGGTGCTTGCCGAGGTCCTGCACCATGAACCGGCCGACGCGCGTGCCGGCGTCGAGCGTCGTCAGAATGAAGAGCGCTTCGAACATGATCGCGAAGTGGTACCACAGCGCCAGCGCTCCGCTGCCACCCAACACGTTGGCGAACAGCTGCGCCATGCCGAGGGCCAAGCTCGGCGCCCCGCCGGTTCGCGAGAGGAGCGTCTTCTCGCCGACCTGTCGGGCAAGCGTCTCCATCTGCGTCGGGTCGAGCGAAAAGCCCCAATGCCGAACCGCCTCGGCCGCGCTGGCCGCCGTCGTGCCGATCGCGCCGGCGGGAGCATTGACGGCGAAGTACACGCCCGGCGTCAGCGCGCACGCGGCGATGAGCGCCATGACCGCGACGAGCGATTCCATGAGCATCGCCCCGTAGCCGATCATGCGCGCGTCGGGCTCGCGCTGGAGCATCTTGGGCGTCGTGCCGGACGCGACGAGCGCGTGGAAGCCGGAGATCGCTCCGCACGCGATCGTGATGAACGCGAAGGGGAACACCTTGCCCGCGAACACCGGGCCGCTGCCGTCGGTGAACTGCGTGAGCGCCGGCATGTGAAGCGGCGGTAGCGAGATGATGATGCCGACCGCGAGAGCCAACACCACTGCGATCTTCACGAACGCCGAGAGGTAATCGCGCGGGGCGAGCAACAGCCACACCGGAAGCACCGACGCGAAGAACGCGTACGCCATGACGGCGAGCGCCACCGCCGTGCCGCTCAGCGTGAAGGTCGCGGCGAGCGACGGCTGGTTCGAGGCCCACTGGCCGGCGAAGAGTGCGAAGACGATCAACACGATGCCGATGGCGCTCGCCTCGAGCACGCGTCCGGGACGCAGCCATCGCAGATAGACGCCCATCAACATCGCGACCGGGATGGTGAGCCCGATCGTGACGAGTCCCCAGGGGCTCGACTTGAGCGCGTTGACGACGATCAGCGCGAGCACGGCGAGTAGTACGATCATGATGCCCAGCACGGCGACCAGTGCCGTGGCGCCGGCGACGGGTCCGATCTCCTCGCGCGCCATCTGCCCGAGGGATTTGCCGTTTCGCCGGACAGACGACGCGAGGATCACGAAATCCTGCACCGCGCCGCCCAGCGCCACGCCGACGATGATCCAGATGACGCCCGGCAGGTAGCCGAACTGCGCGGCGAGCGTTGGTCCGACCAGGGGTCCGGGACCGGCGATGGCGGCGAAATGGCTGCCGAAGACGATCCATCGATTCGTCGGGACGTAGTCGCGACCGTCCTCGAGGCGGACGGCGGGCGTCGCCCGATTCGCGTCCAGCGCGAACACTTTGGCCGCGATCAGCTTGCTGTAGAACCGATACGCAATGGCGTAACTGCACAGGGCCGCGGTGAGCAGCCATGCGGCGTTGATCGTTTCACCGCGTACGAGTGCGATCCTGCCGAACGCCAGCGCGGCAAGAGCCGCAACGAGAACCCAGATCCCGAAGCGAAGCGCCTTCGGCATGTGTCGAGTGCTCCTGATTTTGAGGGACGACCGGAGCCAAATTGCGCTGCGAAAGAAGGGACAACAAGGGTCGAGCCGTTTAAGTTCCCCGGCATGTCGTCCCAGCGGATTGTCCTAGCGGGCTTGCTCTTTTCCGCCGCGCCCTTTTTGGGGGCGTGCAAGACCTCATCGCCGACTCCGGCCCAGCCTCCCGAGCACGCGCTGTCGGGACTGGCGGCCCAGCACGTCGTGCTCCTTCCCACGTACGTCGTACGCGTTGCTCCCGGACTCGGTTGGGCGGTGCCGCGGCTGACCGAGGTCGCGCGAACTCAGGACGCCGACATCGCCGAGGCGTTCCGCGATCGGGGGATAAAGACGTGGATCCTGCCTAGTGGCTTGGACAGCGCGTTTCGCCGCAATCCGACGTACGCCACGGACCCGCACGCCCTCGCCGAGGAGCCGCTTCGATCGCCGTCGCTCAGCGGCGACCAGCGGCTTCCGGAGCCGATCGCGTCGCAGCTGCGCACGATCGTCGCGCTTCACGACGACACGCGTCTCGTGCTCGCGCCGGTCGAGCTTCGGATCGAGGCGGCGACCGGGGGGGCGGCGGGCGCGGGACGAGGCGTGTTGCGACTCGTGCTCGTGGACGCGCGCACGTCGTCCGTCCGGTGGGTCGGCGACGTCACCAGCGATCCCGCCCCGGCGTTCGGGCCGTCGATCACCGCGAGCATCGCCTCCAAGCTCAGCGCCGTCATCGCGCCGTGACCAAGCACGTCACGCTCATCCCGGGTGACGGGATCGGGCCGTCGATCAGCGGCGCGACCGTCAAGATCCTCGCGGCGGCTGGCGCCGACATCGAGTGGGACACGCAGGTCGCTGGAATGGCCGGCGTGGCGCTTTATGGCGATCCGATCCCCGACTCGACGCTCGATTCGATCAAGCGAACGAAGCTCGCGCTCAAAGGCCCGCTCGAGACGCCGGTCGGCGAGGGCTTTCGCTCGATCAACGTCGCGCTCCGGAAAACATTCGATTTGTACGCGAACGTGCGTCCCGCGCATAGCATCGTGCCTGGTGGTCGGTACGGGAACCTGGATCTCGTGCTGATCCGCGAGAACACCGAAGGGCTGTACGTCGGCGTGGAGCATTACATCAAGATCGGCGACGATCCGCGCGCGGCGGCAGAGTCGGTGGCGATCATCACGCGCATCGGATCGGAGCGGATCGTGCGCTACGCGTTCGACTACGCGGTGCGCTACGGACGCAAGAAGGTCACGCTCGTCCACAAAGCGAACATCCTCAAGTTCTCGCAGGGGTTGTTTCTCGACACCGGGCGCATGGTCGCGCGCGACTACGCCGGCCGCATCGAGTTCGACGAGCGCATCGTCGACGCGATGGCGATGAACCTGGTGCTCCACCCCGAACGGTTCGACGTGATCTGCACGACGAACCTGTTCGGCGACATCTTGTCGGACGAAATCTCGGGGCTCGTCGGCGGCCTCGGGCTCACGCCCGGAGCGAACATCGGCGCCAACGGCGCGATCTTCGAAGCCGTGCATGGGACGGCGCCCGACATCGCGGGCAAGGGAATCGCGAATCCCTCGGCGCTCATTCTCGCGGCGTGCATGCTGCTCGAGCACATCGGCGACGACAGCCGGGCGGCGCGCATTCGGCAGGCATTGGAAACGACGATTCGAGAGGGGAAGACGGTGACGCGCGACCTCGGCGGCAGCGCGTCGACCGACCAGTTCACCGAGGCCGTGATCGCCAAGCTGTGAGCGCGCTGACCGTCCTGCACTGCTCCGATTTGCACTTCGGCCATCCTGCGGTGCCGGAGCAATACGAGGCAATCGAAGAGCTCATCGGAGAGCGGCGCTACGACGTCGTCGCCATCTCCGGCGACGTCTCGCAGCGCGCTCGCGCCGGAGAATTTCAGCGCGCCCGCGAATTCATTCGGCAAGCGCAGCGGGTGAGCCAGACGATCGTCGTGCCGGGCAATCACGACGTCGCGTGGTGGTTCGCGCCGCTTGGGCTAGGCGACTCGAGCCAGCTCTATCTCAAGTACCGGATGTACGTCGACGCCAACCTGGAGCCGGTGCTCCGCGTGCCGGGCGCGACCTTCGTCGGGCTCAACACGTCGCACGGCATCACGCTCGAGACGCTCACATGGAACATGCGCGACCTCTCGATCATCGGGCACCTGCATGCGTCGCAGGTCGCGCGCGCGCGGGCCGAGTTCGACCAATCGCCCGCGGGCGACGCGCGCATCGTCGTGATGCACCACAATCCCGTGAAGGGCCAGCTCTCGCAGCGCTACGGGTTGAAGAACACGCAGCGGCTGCTTGGCGCGTTCTCCGAGATGCACGTGAACCTCGTGCTCTGCGGCCACGACCATCAGGAGGCGGTGCACTACGTCGAGCACACGCAGCGCGGCACCGTGATCTCGATTTCGGGCACGATCAGCGGCCGGTCGCGCGGCGGCCGGCCGTCGTCGGTGAACAGCATTCGCATCACCGACGACGAGATCGAGGTGTCGACGCTCGTCTGGTCGAGCGACACGCGCGCGTTCTCCCCGGGTCCCGATCAATGCTTCGCGCGCTGAAATCGCTGCTCGGACGACGCGACCCGGCGCAGCTCGTGCTCGAGCTCGACGCGGGACAGCTGCGCTCGGCCGACGACCTGCTCGCGCGGCTCCGGTCGCTCGGACTCAACCGCATCGCGACGTTACCGGCTGACGCGCAACGCCAATGTGATGGTCAGCTGGCGCGGCGCCGAGCTCCGGGTGCACGAAGGGTATCTCTCGGCGCCGCCGGAGATTCACGAGGCGATCGTCGCTTTCGTCGAGAGCCGGTCGCGGGCCGAGCGGCGCGCGGCGACCAAGAGAATCGTGGCGTTCGCCGGCTCGACCTGGCGCGACAGCGGCCGCCGCGAGCGAATGCGCCCCGAAGATGAGCCGCTGGCGCGGAAGCTCGAGGAATGGCACGCGCGGCTCAACGCGGAGTACTTCGGCGGAACGCTCGCGGCCGTGCCGATTCGCGTGTCGCGGCGGATGAAGAGCAGGCTGGGGCACTATACGGCTGGACGGCTGGACGGCCGGACGGCTGGACCGCAGCGGCAAACGGCGAAGGGGGTTGGGGAGATCGCGATCAGTTGGCGGCACGTGAGGCGGCATCGATGGGAAGAGGTCGTCCACACCCTCATCCACGAGATGGTTCACCAGTGGCAAGATGAGACCGGGCTGCCGATCGACCACGGGCCGCGGTTCCGGGCGAAAGCGCGCGACGTCGGCATCGACGCGGCCGCAAAGCGGGCCGTAGCGCACCGATCGTCGTAAATTCCAGCGATGCTCGATTTCTTCAACATCGATTCGCTCCTCTCCGAGGAGGAGCGCGCAGTGCGGGCCAGCGTCCGCGCGTTCGTCGACGAGCACGTGCTCCCTATCATCGGCCAGTGCTACGTCGACGGCCGCTTTCCGCGCGAGATCATTCCGACGATGGCGGAGCTGGGCGTGTTCGGCGCGAATCTGCCGGAGGAATACGGATGCGCCGGGCTGAACAACGTCGCGTATGGGCTCATCATGCAGGAGCTCGAGCGCGGCGATTCAGGCGTGCGGTCGTTCGCGTCCGTGCAGGGCGCGCTGGCCATGTATCCGATCTACGCGTTCGGCAGCGAGGAGCAGCGGCAGAAGTATCTGCCGAAGATGGCGTCGGGTGAGATCATCGGCTGCTTCGGGCTGACGGAGCCGGACTTCGGCTCGAATCCGTCCGGCATGATCACGATGGCGCGCGAGCAGAAGGACGGCACGTGGCTGCTGAACGGCGCCAAGATGTGGATCACGAACGGATCGACCGCGCAGATCGCCGTGGTCTGGGCGAAGACGAACGGCGACAGCAGCGATTCATCGATCCGGGGCTTCGTCGTCCCGACGAACGCCAAGGGTTTCAAGGCGAAGGACCAGAAGGGCAAGCTCTCGCTGCGCGCGAGTGACACGAGCGAGCTCGTTTTTCAGGACGTCTGTCTGCCGGCCGACGCGCTGCTGCCGAAATCCGGTGGGCTCAAGAGTCCGCTCATGTGTCTCACGCAGGCGCGCTACGGGATCTCGTGGGGCGCCGTCGGCGCCGCCATGGCATGCTTCGAGGAAGCGCTGTCGTATTCCAAGACGCGCGTGATGTTCGACCGGCCCATCGGCGGCTTCCAGATTCAGCAGGCACGGCTGGCCGACATGCTCACCGAGATCGTGAAGGCGCAGCTCGTGTCGCTCCACCTCGGCCGCTTGAAGGACGCGGGCACGTTCACGCCGCAGCAGGTGTCGCTCGCCAAGCGGAACAACGTGATCGATCGCGACCGACATCGCGCGCGAGGCGCGCCGGCTGCTCGGCGCGAACGGAATCCTGGCCGAGTACTCGGCGATGCGGCACATGGAGAATCTGGAGAGCGTGTACACGTACGAGGGCACGCACGACGTGCACTCGCTGGTGCTGGGCCAGGCGGTGACGGGGCTGAATGCGTTCAAGTGAACGGCGCGACCGGCAATACCTAAACAGTGAGGATCGACGGTGAAAATCGCCGTCTGCATCAAGAGAACTCCGGATTCCGAGTCGCGATTCAGGATCGCGTCGTCGGGAACGACGATCGACGAGTCCGGGCTCAAGTTCGACATCGACGACTTCGCGAGTTACGCGGTCGAGGTCGCGCTGCAACTCAACGAGAAACAAGGGCCCGGCGAAACGGTCGTCTACGCGATCGGGCCGGACTCCGTGCAGGAGACGCTGCGCAAAGCGATGAGCATGGGCGCCGACCGCGCGGTGCACCTGAAGGCGGACGCCGTCCCCTACGACGGACTCGCCGTGGCGAAGGCGCTCGCGGCGGAACTGAAGGGCGGAGGCTACGATCTCGTGCTGTTCGGCAAGCACGCGTTCGACACTTCCGGCGGAATCGTCGGCACGGCGACGGCGCAGCTGCTCGGCATCGCGTGCGTGACAGCGGCGTCGAAGCTCGACATCGCGAACGGCCGCGGCACCGCGCGTCGCGAGCTGGAGGGCGCGGGCGAGATCGTCGAGTTCGCGCTGCCGGCGGCGGTGACGATCGACGAAGGCATCGCTCGTCCGCGCTATCCATCGCTCAAGAACATCATGTCGGCGAAGAAGAAACCGCTCGAGAGCAAGCCGGCGCAGCTCGGACCGGCGCGCGTGCGTGTGAAATCGATGGAGCTGCCTCCCGATCGTCCGCCGGGCCGCATCATCGGCGAGGGAGTCGCCGCCGTACCGGAGCTCGTCCGTCTTCTCCACACCGAAGCGAAGGTGCTCTGAGCCATGGCGAACATTCTCGTATTCGCCGAAAGCCGCGGCACGGCGCTTCGCAAGGTTGCGCTCGAGGCGACGACCGCCGCGCGCGCCCTCGCCGACTCGACGGGGGGGGGCGGCGAAGTCCACGCGCTGCTCGTCGGGCCGCCGGGCGTTGGTGCACTCGCCGAGCAACTCGGACGCTACGGCGCCGACGTCGTGCTGGTGTCGGAAGACGCTCGCCTCGCCGAGGTGGACTGCGAGGTCGTCGCGGCGACGCTCGCGGCGCGCGCCAAGTCGTCGAGCTACCGCGCGATCGTGCTCGGATTCTCGGCGCAGGGCCGCGACATCGGGCCACGAGTCGCCGCGCTGCTGGATGCGCCGATCGCCAGCGACGTGACGAGCGTCAGCGCCGCGGGCGACGCGCTCGTCGTGAAGCATCCCGTCTATGCGAATAAAGTGATAGTGACGTTGGAGGTCGCCGGCCCGCTCGCCGTGGTGTCGGTGCGACCGAGCGCGATCACCGCGGCGGAAGCGCCACGCACCGCGCGCTCGGAGTCGGTCGCGCTCGGCGCCGACCCGGCTGCGTCGAAGATCAAGGTCAAAGAGATCGCCGAAGGCGCGACGGGCAAGATCGACCTCGGCGACGCGCCGATCATCATCTCCGGCGGACGAGGGCTCAAGTCGGCGGAGAACTTCAAGCTCGTCGAGGACCTCGCCGCGGCGTTCGGCAACGCGGCCGTCGGCGCGACGCGCGCCGTGACGGATGATGGGTGGCGTCCGCACAGCGACCAGATCGGCCAGACCGGGCGGCAAGTGAGCCCGCGGCTGTACGTCGCGGTGGGCATCTCCGGCGCGATCCAGCATCTCGCCGGCATGCGCACCTCGAAGACGATCGTCGCGATCAACAAGGACCGCGAGGCGCCGATCTTCAAGGTCGCGGACTACGGCATCGTCGGCGACGTGCTCGAGGTGGTTCCCGCGCTCACGAAGGCGGTGCGCGAGGCGAAAGCGGGACACTGATGTCCCCCCCCGCGTCGATCGGGATCTTCCTGGCCGTGTTCACGGCGAGCGCGGGGCTGTTCGCGCTCAACGTGCAGCGTCTCGTGCGCTACGCGCGGCTCGGCCTCCCGGACGATCGCACCAACGATCCGCGCACGCGGATCAGGAATCTGCTGTCGATCGGCATCGCCCAGAGCAAGATCTTCCGCGAGGAGCCCGCTGGGCTCATGCACGCGACGATCTTCTGGGGCTTCGTCGTGCTCACGGCGGGCACCGTCGAGATCATGATCCAGGGCGTGTTCCGCGGCTTCTCGTTCAATTTGTTTCTTCCCAAGCCGCTCTACCTCCTCTATTCGTTTTCGCAGGACGCGTTCGCGGCGCTCGTCATCGCCGCCGTGGCATTCGCGCTGTATCGCCGGCTGGTGATTCACCCGGCGCGCCTCGAGGGGGACAAGCTCGAGCACACCGACGCGATCATCATCCTGAGCCTGATCGGCGGGCTGATGGTGACGCTGCTGCTCGCCAACGCATGCGCATATCTCGGTGCGACTGGCGACGTTGGACCGGAGAAGGTCGTGTCGCGCGCCGTCGCGGGCGTCATCGCGCCGTCGGTGACCAATGCGGCCGCGTTCGCGACCGGTTTCTGGTGGGCGCACGTGCTGCTGATCCTGACCTTCCTGAATTATTTGCCGTACTCGAAGCACCTGCACGTCGTGACGTCGCTGTTCAACGTCTACCTCTCGAACACGAGCGGTCCGGGCACGCGCGGCGCGATGAAGCCGATGGATCTCGAGGCCGAGAACGCGCAGTTCGGCGCGGCGGACGTCGAGCAGCTCTCGTGGAAGAATCTCCTCGACGGATACTCGTGCACCGAGTGCGGACGCTGCACGGCGGCGTGCCCGGCCAACATCACGGGGAAGCCGCTCAGCCCGCGCAAGATCGTCATCAACACCCGCCAACGGTTGATGGAGAAGGCTCCGGTCGCGACGGGCGACTGGATGGCGTTCAAGGGCCCGGCGCTGGCTCACGAGACCGCGGCGGTGGCGTCGGCCGAGGCCGGAGAATCGGGCGGGCACCGACTCCTGGATGGCTACATAACGGAAGAGGAGCTCTGGGCGTGCACGAGCTGCCGCGCGTGCGTGCAAGAGTGCCCGGTGTCGATCGACCAGCTCGAGATCATCAACGAGCTGCGGCGCAACCTGGTGCTTGTCGGAGTCGCGCTTCCCGGAGGAGATTCAGCCCGCGTTCGAGTCGCTCGAGCGCAACGGCTCGCCGTGGGCGTTCAACCCGGCCGACCGCGCCGACTGGGCGCGCGGAATGAACGTCCGCACGATGGCGGAGATGGCGGAGCGCGGCGAGCGCCCCGACGTGCTCTTCTGGGTCGGCTGCATGGGATCGTTCGACGACCGCGCGAAGAAGATCACCGTCGCGTTCGCGAGAATCCTCGAGGCCTGCAACGTCAGCTTCGCGATCCTCGGCCAGGAGGAGCATTGCCACGGCGACCCCGCGCGTCGCATGGGCAACGAGTACCTCTACCAGATGCTGGCCAAGGACACGATCGAGACGCTCGACCGCTACCGCGTACAGACGATCGTGACGAGCTGCCCGCACTGCTTCCACCAGATCGGCAACGAGTTTCCGCAGCTCGGCGGCAACTACGAGGTCATCCACCACTCGACGTACATCGAGCGCCTGCTGTCCGAGCATCGCGTACCGCTGGAGACCGAGAACGGCCAACGGCTCACCGTCGCGTACCACGATTCCTGCTACCTCGGCCGCTACAACGACATCTACGACGCGCCGCGTGAGACGCTTCGCCGCGCGCTGCCGGTCGTCGAGCTGCTCGAGCCGAAGCGCACGCGCGACCGCGGGTTGTGCTGCGGCGCGGGCGGCGGACGCATGTTCATGGAAGAGCGCACGGGCAAGCGCATCAACGTCGAGCGCACCGAGGAGCTGCTCGCGCTGGAGCCCGACCGCATCGCCGTGGCGTGCCCGTTCTGCATGACGATGATGAGCGACGGCGTGAAGGCGGCGAATTCCAGCGTGCCCGTCGTCGACATCGCGGAAGTCGTGGCGGAGCGGCTCGCGACAATCTGACGCCGTGGTCGACTACGATCGAACGAGCATTCCCGAAGGCTACGACCGCGGCCGCGACCACGGCCCGGAGGCGCTGGCTCTGTGGATGTCGGTGATCGAATCGCGCGTGCGCGGACGATCCATTCACCGAATTCTCGATCTCGGCTGCGGCACAGGCCGTTTTTCGCAGGCGCTCGCCACTCGGTTCGACGCGGAGGTCGTCGGCGTCGATCCGTCACGCAAGATGCTGTCGATCGCGCGCGGCAAGCCGCACGAGCCGCAGGTCCGTTACGTGGAAGGTCGCGCCGAGGCGATTCCGCTCGAGGCGGAGTCGGTGGACATGGTCTTCACGTCGATGACGTTCCACCATTTCACCGATCGCGCGCTCGCGGCGAGCGAATGCCGGCGCGTGCTGCGCCCGGGCGGTGTGCTGCTCGTGAGGGCGGGGACCAGAGAACAGATCGACTCGTACGCCTACGTGCCTCTCATCCCGGTCACGCGAGGTCTGCACGAGGAGGTGCTGCCGTCGCTCGCCGAAATCCGCGGCGTGTTCGAGAGCGCCGGGTTGCGCCACGTTTCATCCGAGCTCATTACGCAGACGATCGCGCCGACATGGCACGCGTATGCCGAGAAACTGGCGGCGGGCGCCGACTCGGTCCTGGCGCGCGTCACCGCGACGGAACTGGAAGCGGGATTGGAGCGAGTCCGACAGCACGCGGCGACGGTGGATCCGCGGCCGGTTACGGAGCCGATTGATCTGTTGGCCTTTGAAGTGCCGGCGAAGTAGGATCTGACGCTCGTTCTGATCGCTCGATGCGAATTATCGCGATCGTCTGTCGAATCTCCCCCTCCTCGTACGGAACGTCGACGCGCTCCGTGACGACGAGGCCGAGCGGCTCGAGCGCATTCAGGAAATCGTCTCGGCTGATCCGCCCAGGATCGGCCATCAGCGCGAATCCATCGCGTGCCAGGAGGCGGTCGAACAGGCTCGCGACGAGCGCTCCGTACGTGCGCTCGTACAGAACGTCCGACGCGACGACGCAGTCGAACCGCCCGATGTCGTGCGCGACATCCCGCCAGTCGAGCAACCTCGTTCCGATGTCACGCCCGGCGTTGCGATTCGCGTTCACGCGCGCGAAGAGCAACGCGTCCTCGTAATAGTCGGTCGCGACGACGTCGAACCCGGCGCTCGCCGCCGCCGACGAGACGAGACCCGATCCGCATCCCAGCTCGATGAGCGATCGGCCCGTGCCGTTCTCCTCGAGGAGGCGCGCCGCAAGCACGCGCGACGACGGCCAGATGTCGGCCCAGTAGGGCAGGCGCTCGTCGCGGACGTAGTCCTCCTCGGTGATCAGATCATCCGCGTTCGCCGGATGCCGAATGACGAAGGTGCGCGACGAGAGGTCGATGCGCGTCTCCGTGACGCGAAAGCGACGCTCGAGCGACGCCTGAAGCTCATCCACCTCGTGCGACAGCGCGGCCACTGAGTTTCTCAGAACGAGAGCGACGCCGACGAGAGCGCGCGATCGCCGAGCAGGATCGCGTGCGCCGTCTCGCCGGCTCGGATGAGCGGCCGGTCGGGCGGCACGACGAGCAACGCGTTGGCGAGCGACATGGACGTCAGCAAGCCGGAACCCTGGGGTCCGGTGAGGCGCGCCCACGCGACGCCGTCTTCCCACGTCACGATCACGCGCATGAAGTGCGTGAGTGGCGCGCCGATCGACACGTCGTCTCCCAGGCGCACGGCGATCGGGTGAGCGAAGACGTTCCGCTCGCCGCGAAGCCGTCGGATCACCGGGCGCGCGAAGATCTCGAACGTCACCATCGCTGAAACCGGATTGCCGGGGAGCCCGAGCCACGGAACGCCGCGAAGAGTGCCGAACCCCAGCGGCGCGCCGGGCCGCATCAACACGCGCCAGAGGTGGAGATCGGCGCCGAGCGATCGAACCACGTCCTTCGTGAAGTCGAAGGCGCCGACGGACACGCCTCCCGTCGTGATGATCAAATCCGAGTCGAGAGCGCGCGAGAGTCGCTCTGCGTAAACCGCGGGATCGTCGGGCACGATGCCAAGATCGACGACCTCGGCGCCCGCGACCTTCGCCGCAGCCGTCGTCGTGTATCCGTTGGACGACACGATGCGGTCGCCGCGGCGCACGAGGTCGAATTGATCGACGTCGACCAGCTCGTCGCCCGACGTGAGAATCGCCACGCGCGGGCGCCGGTGTACTTCGACGGTTCCGCAGCCGATCGACGCGAGCACGCCGAGCTGCGCCGGCCCGAGCACGGTGCCTCCAACTACGGCGACTCCGCCCACCTGAAGATCCTCGCCGCGCGGCCGCACGTTGCGACCCGCGTCTCGCCGGTCGCGGATCTCGACGCGCGTCTCGCCGCCGTCCGTGTCCTCGACGCGAATCACCGTGTCGGTGCCGTCGGGAACGGGGGCGCCCGTCATCACGCGCACGGCCGTGCCGTTCCGCAGCGGCGCCGAGGGGCGCTGACCGGCGCGCACCGTCTCGGCGACGGGCAACGCGACGGGCGACGACGCGCTCGCCGACGCGACGTCGGCCGCGCGAACCGCGTAGCCGTCCATCGACGAGTTGTCCCACGGTGGATGCTCGATCGGCGATCGCGCGTCGCTCGCCAAAACCCGGCCGAGCGCGTCACGCAGCGGAACGGATTCCGTGCCGAGCGGGCGAATCGCGGCGAGAATGCGCTCGCTCGCCTCCTGAACGCTGAACGCCACGATCGCTAGCGCATCCGCATGCCGGCGAGGCGCGCGGCGATCGAGTCCTGAACCATCTCGACGGACCGCACCGGCACCGTCCAGTTGTTCGACAGGAAGCTGAAGATCAGCATGTGCTGATCGGCCGTCGTCACGTATCCGGACAGCGATCGCGACTGGGCGACCGAGCCGGTCTTCGCGTGGACGTTGCCCTCGGCTCGCGTCCCCTTCATGCGATTCCGGATCGTGCCGTCCACACCGCCGATCGGCAGCGCGTCGTAGAACACCTGGAAGGTCGGCGCCTTGCGCATGGCGTCGAGAATTCTCACGACGGTGCGCGGCGAGATGTAGTCGTAGCGCGCGAGACCGCTGCCGTCGCGCACGATGGCCTCGGACGGAACGGCCACGCCCCAGGACGCGATCTGCCGCCCGACGACCGCGCGCGCGCTGTCGGCCGGCTTCGTGATCGCGACGGTGCGAAAGAGCATCTCGGCGATCTGGTTCTGCGACGGCTTCATGAGCGCCTTGAGGATCTCGCTGAGCGGCGGCGACGTGAGCGTCGCGAGCGTGTCGATGCGCGCCGTCGTGTCCGCCCAGCCTTGATCGATCGTGATCCCCTTCTCGGCGAGTGCCTCCCCGACCGCCGCGGCGTATGCCGCGTCCGGATCGTGGTGCGTGACTTCGATCGTCGCCGAGTCGTGCACGCCGATCTGGCCTTGAAGGACGACGTCCCACGTCGTGCTGTCCTTCACCGCGCGCAGCGTGCGCGCCCGGCGCGCGCGCGTGGTGTCGGGGTTCGCCGCGACGGTGACGGCCATGTTTCGCACGCGCGGCACCGACCGCGCCGGCCTGACCTCGACTCGAACCGGCGCGCCCGGCGCGTCGCCGCCCCGCACGTGCAGCTCGCTGAACCCTTCATTGAAGAGGAGCTCGTCGATCGGCGCCGAGTAGGAGTCCTCGAAATCGTCGTACGTCCAGCCGTAGCCGAGCACTTCGCCGGGAAACGCGTCGCCGTACGGGACGATGCGGCCGGTGATGTGGCGGATGCCTCGTGAGGCGATCGAGTCGGCGATGGCGCGCAGCGGGAGCATCGCGTCGTGCATCATGTGGTCGCTGACGGACGGATCGCCGCGGCCGATGACGAGCAGGTCTCCGGTCAACGTGCCCTCGGCGATCGTCCCGCGCGCGAGAAACGACGTGCGGTAGCGATAGTCAGGGCCGAGCTGGGTCAGCGCCGTCGAGCTGGTGAGAATCTTCATGTTCGACGCGGGCATGAAGAGCTTGCCCGCGTTGCGCGAGTAGAGCGTGTCGCCCGACGACGGATCGACGATCAGGATTCCCCAATGCGCGTTCGAGAACTCGGGGGCGTCGGTGAGCGAGTCGATGTAGCGGCGAAGCCCGGGATCCCGGCCGAAGCTGATCGACGCCGGCGAGGCGGCGGTCGAGGGGCGACAGGCGAGCGTCGCGCCGAGGAGCACGGTCGCGGCGCGCAGGCGGGCAAGAGTGGACGTCAAACAGGAGCTCCGTGGGGGTGCGTGAACAATACGGCATCGCGCCTCGCGTTGGCGAGGCGGCGTCATGCGTCCGCCGTCATCCGCTCCGCCTTCTCGAGATCCGCGGGCGTGTTCACGTTGAAGAAGAGGCGCGCCGGGTCGCCGAAGCTTCTCAATTCGGCGCCGGCGACGCGCGATGCGTTGGGCAGCGCGCCGACGACGCTCGACATGCGAAAGTCGCCGCGAGCGATCGCGCGCTCGATGTCGGCGAGACACGCTGGGTCGTATGCGGCGCAGAAGGGCTCGGGTCCAGCCGGACTCTCCGGTATCGCCGCCGACGCGCCCTCGCGCACGCGGCGCGCGAGGAGCGAGAGCAGTCCCGCGCTGACGAACGGCATGTCCCACGCGACGACGACCGCGATGCCATCGGCCGGAATCGACGCGATGGCGGTGTGAAGCCCGACGACGCTGCCGCGCTCGGACCGAACGTCGCGGTGAACGGGAACACCGGCGAGCCACTGGTCGGCGTCCGGCGCGTTGGCGACGAGAACGATCTCCGGCGTCACGGCGCGAATCGCCGACGCCACCCGATCGATGATGCGAATGCCGCCGACCCGTCGCAGTCCCTTCGGCTCGCCGCCGAACCGCTCGTTCGCTCCGCCGGCGACGATGGCGCCCGTCACTCCGCGATGCGCGTCTCCGGACACGCTAGTCCGGCCGGTAGCTCGCCCGCAGGGTCCGGTCTTCGGCGATCGACACTTCTACCACGCGCACCGAGCCAAGCGCGGATTGTACGCGGTCGTGAATGAACCGGGCCAGCTCCTCGCCGGTAGGAATTTTCTTTCCGTCGGCGAATTCGGGCACGTCGAGGTTCACGTTGCGGTGGTCGAAGCGCGAGCGCACTTCGGCGTCGAGGACGCGGTCGAGCACCGCGAGATCCACGAGCATGCCCGTCCGCGGATCGACGTCGCCTGTCACGGTCACCTCGCAAACGTAGCTGTGCCCGTGATAGTTCTCGCGCGCGCAGAGCCCGAATACGCGCGCGTTTTCTTCCTCCGACCATTCGGGCCGCCGATAGCGGTGCGCGGCGGCGAAGGTGACGCGGCGAGTGAGGAAAGTCGGCACGCGTGAAGGTGCGCGGATCAGAACAGGTAGGACAGGCCCAGCGTGAACGACGGGTTGTTCAGCCAGTAGGATTTTTCCAGATGCGTCGTCACGACCGCCGTTCCGCCGCTCGGCGCGGTGAAGTACGTCTGCGGATAGGAGATCGTGTACAACCGATCCTTCACATCGAAGCGAATCTGAAACTTGCCGCCGGGCACGTAGCGGATTCCGGCGCTTCCATTGAACGTGAACCGCGTCCCGAAGAGAAAGCCGCCGGAGTCGGGTTGCGATCGGAGATCGGAGATCAATCCAACGCCTCCACCAAGCTCCGGAACGAGGTGATGCCAGCTCTTCTCCCCCGTCAGGCTGATGCCGAGTCCGACGTCAGCCGTGTAGAGCGGTCGCGACGCCTGTCCGAGATCGCGGAGCGTCCCCGACTTGAGCGGGTTGATGAGGTTCCGGTCCGACGAGATGTACGCGACTTCGCCCGTGATGTGCGCCGGGCCGCCGGCGCGCCACTCGTAGTGGACGCCGGAAATGGGACCGCTCTGCGGGCCGACGTCGGCGATGTCGCGGTGCGCGTGATACATGCCGCCGATGAACGTCAGCTCCTGCGAAAATGGAAGGTCGACGTAGGGGCTGCTCGCCGGCGGATAACCGACCCGCGTGCCTTGCGCGGCGAGTCGGCCGCCGGCCGACAGCAACGTGACAGCCGCGATCGCACCGATCGACGCTCGCAATCTCGTCATTGCGCGTATGCTCCCTGGCGAAGGTCGATGCCGGTCATCTCGGACGGCTGCTCGAGTCCGAGCAATGAGAGCAGGGTGGGGCCGACGTCGCAAAGCGCGCCCCCCGACCGCAGCGGTGATTTGGCTTCGTGATCGACGATGATGAATGGCACTGGGCTGGTGGTGTGGGCCGTGTGCGGCCCGCCGGTTTCGGGATCGATCATAAGTTCGCAGTTACCGTGATCCGCCGTGACTAGCAATCGCGTCCCGCTCGACTCGGCCGCCTTCAGCACGCGCGCGAGACACGAGTCGACCGTCTCGACGGCCTTGATGGTCGCCGGGAGCGAGCCGGTGTGTCCCACCATGTCGGCGTTGGCGTAGTTGCAAAGAATGAACTCGTGCTCGCGCTCTTCGATCGCATTGCAGAGCACGTCCGTCACCCCCGGCGCGCTCATCTCGGGCATGAGGTCGTACGTCGCGACCTTCTGACTCGGGACGAGCAGGCGATCCTCGCACGGAAATGGAGTCTCCACGCCGCCGTTGAAGAAGTAAGTCACGTGCGCGTATTTCTCCGTCTCGGCGGTGCGGAACTGCCGCATGGCGGCTTTGGACACCACTTCGCCCACGATGTTCGCCATCGTCTGGGGCGGAAAGGCCACCGGAACGTCGAACGTCCTGTCATACGACGTCATCGTCGCGACGTGCAGCGAGGGGCGTCCGCTCACGTCGAAGCCATCGAACGACGGGTCGGTCAGCGCGCGCACGATCTGCCGCATACGGTCCGCGCGGAAGTTGAAGCAAATCACGGAGTCGCCGTCGCGCATCGTCGCGACCGGCTGGCCGTCATGGACGATCACCGTGGGCGTGATGAACTCGTCGGTTTCGCTCCGTTCGTAGGCCTCGCTGATCACGCGCAGCGGATCGGTGCCCGTGGGACCGACGCCCTGGACGGCGGCGCGGTACCACTTCTCGATGCGATCCCACCGCTTGTCGCGGTCCATGCCGAAATAGCGGCCGCCGAGGCTGGCGACAGAGGCCCGTCCGGCCACTTTGCCGAGCAGCTCGCGCATGAAGCCGAGTGAAGAGCGCGGCATCGTGTCGCGGCCGTCGAGCAGGGCGTGAATGGCGACGCGCGGTACCCGACGCCGCGCGCAGAGCTCGACGAGGGCCACCAGGTGCCCGTCGAGCGCGTGGACGCCCCCGTTTCCGATCAAGCCCACCAGGTGAACCGTGCCCCCCGTTCGAACCGCGTTGTCGCACGCCCCGACGAACGCGCGATTCTCGAAGAACGAACCGTCGCGGATCGATTCGCCGATGCGAACCAGATCCTGCGACACGACGCGGCCGGCTCCGAGGTTCAAGTGGCCGACCTCGCTATTTCCCATCTGTCCCTCGGGCAGCCCGACCGCACGGCCCGACGCCGACAGCAGCGTCCACGGGTATTGGTCGATGAGGCCATCCCAGGTGGGCGTGTCGGCGAGCGCGATGGCATTGCCATCGCGCTCGCGGCGATATCCCCATCCGTCGAGCACTATGAGCGCAACTGGGGCGGGGGCGTTACTGCTGGGCACGGTTCACTGGAACGAGGATGAAAACGACGAGCCCGAAATCTATTGCCCGACGTTCGCGCAGTGGAACGGAATGAAAACAAATGGGTTGACTAATATGTCCTACCTGTTGCATTTGTAGTTCGCAGCTTATGATGGCCGGGGCCGTCAAGGCGCAGTGAGTTCCCTCCACGCCCGGGTCAGCCAAAAATTCGCCGATGTCGAATCGAATTCGCTCCACCGCGACGTTCATCGCGCTGGGCGCCACGCTGAGCCTTTCCTTCGCTGCAGCGGGCCCCCGCCGAGTTGACGCGCGCCCCGCACCCACCGAAGCGGTCTCCGCCCCTCAGCACGCCGCGGCGGCGACCCTCGCGCGCGGCGACTCCACGCAGCCCTCGGCCTCGACCATTTCGCGTTTCGCCGACGCGCTTCGCGGACTGAGCGGCAGCCTGTTCGCCCGCTTCGTTTCGCCCGCCGTAAGGACGCCGGCCGTGCCCGCGTTCGCCGCGATGTTCGGCGATTCGAGCCTGACGCGACCCGGGATGTATCCGATCGCGCCTCTCGCGCGTCCCTTTGCGTTCATCACGATGCATCCGTTCGCGGAGAAGCGTGGAATGAAGCTGGGTTCGTACCGTCTTGGCTTCTGGCCCGCGGAGAGGCACGCGGTCAGGTCGCCCGCGTACGCCAACCCCGAGGGATTCATCGAAGTCACGCAAGCGAACGTGAACACCCCGGTCTCGGAACACTTCAGGCTTGGCGACTTCCTCACTCACGATCAGGCCGACGTTTGGCCGAAGTATCTGGTGCTCAACGACAAGCTGATCGACAAGCTCGAGCTGGTGTGGCAGGAGCTTCAGCGAGAAGGCGTCCCCGTGAAGCACATGTCGATCATGAGCGGCTTCCGGACGCCGTGGTACAACGCAAATGGCGGCTCCACGGGCGGCCGCGCCGAGCAAAGTCGGCACATGTACGGCGACGCGTCCGACGTCTTCGTCGACAACGACGGCAGGGGCCGGATGTCGGATCTGAACCGCGACGGCAGAGTCGACTGGCGCGACTCGAGGGTGATCGCCAACGCGGCCGATCGCGTGGGCAAGGAGCATCCGGAGCTCGTCGGCGGAGAGGGCGTGTACCCCGGCAGTTCATCCCACGGACCCTTCACGCACATTGACGTGCGCGGCTCCTCGGCCCACTGGGGCCTGGGACGGGGGGCCGGCGAATGATACTCGTCCGCGGCGCAAAGCTCGCCACGAGGATCGATCGCGCGCGCGTGAGCGCATTCGCGGCAATCGTCGTGTCGGGGTTTGGCGTCGCGGCGTTTTACAGCCCCGCTCCCGCGCCGACCGCGCCCTTCGCGGCGATCGCCGGAGAAGGGATCGCCGCGGGCGCGTCGCTCAACGCGTTCGGCGCGAGCCACGAAGTACGAGTGCGCGTCTCCCTGCCCGAGCAGCGCGTCGAGTTTCCGGTTCAGGTTGGCGGTGACATCGAATCGCTCACGTACGAGTGGATTCGTGAGGGCGACTCGGTCGGCGTAGAGCTCCCGCAGCCGCTCAACGGCGCGGATTTCTCGGCGCCGCGGCGCCCCGGTTTCTACCACCTGGCGATCGAACGCGGCACATCGCGACAGATCCTGCCCGAGCCGACGCTCGTCGTGCTCGTGCCGTTCTCGCGCAAGGTCGGCAGCATGCTCAACGGCTATCGCATCGGGACGTACGTCGCCGAGCGATTCGCCCAGCACGATCATCCGCCCGGCTTCGTCGAGGTCGCGCAGGGCGACGTCGATCTCAAAGTCAGCGAGCATTTGCGCCTCGGCGACTTCATCACGCACGACCATCAGGACGAGGTCTGGCCGAAGTACGTCGCGCTCAACCCGCGGTTGCTCGATAAGCTCGAGCTGGTGCTCGCCAAGCTCGGCACGCACGCGCGCATGGCGAGCGCGAACACGGACGGCTCGGGGGAGGACCCGGCGAACGAAGTCGCGTTCGACGTGCACAGCGGCTACCGCACGCCCGCGCACAACGACGGCGTGTGGCGCGCGGCGACCGACAGCCGGCACGAGTACGGCGATGCCGCGGATCTTGCAATCGACGCCGACGGCGACGGCCGGGTGACGTTGCGCGACGAACTCCTCGTCGCGCGTGCCGTGGACGAAGTCGAAGCTGAGCACCCCGATTTGGTGGGCGGGCTCGGCCTGTACGTCAGCGGACGGTACAACACGCCGTACGTTCATATCGACGCGCGCGGCACTCGCAGTCGCTGGCGCGGCTGACGGGGTTGACGTAGGTCTCGCGCGGCTCCCGATTTGAGAGACGATGAACGAGCACCTGCGCGACCGGATCCTCCGAAAACTGGAAACACTGCCCGACGAGCGCGGTTATCAGGTGCTCGACTTCGTCGAGTTCCTGGAATCGAAGTACGCGGAGCGGGCTTCGCCGACGGCCAGCACGTTCACGCGATTCACGGAAGCGATCGAGGATCAGCTTCGCGCCGGTCGCGTATCGGCGAGCGCGATCGCCGAGACCGTCGGCTTCATGAATCGCGCGGCGAACGTGCTGAACAGCGCGCTCGAGACCGGCAAGTCGATGGCGAGTGAACTGGTCAGTTCCTCTCGCCCCGCTCCGCCTTCGACCGCGCCGTCCACGGCGCCGCCGCCGCCCGCGACGGGAGACTCGGCATCGTCGCCCGCGCGCGATATCCAGGAGCCGGGCGCGTCGGGAGAGAAACTATGAGAGCGCGACACGGATCGGCCGCGCGCGCGCAGCGCGCGGTACGCGAGGAAGAGGAGCGGGAGGTTCGCGCGCCTCGCACCGGCGCCAAGCGCACGGTGATGTATTACGTGCGCCAGCTGCCCGCGTACCTTCGCTTGCTCGGCGGGCTGCTCGTGGACAAACGCGTCGCGATATTCGACAAGCTTCTCGTCGCGGGCGCGGTCCTGTATATCGTGTCGCCGATCGACCTCATACCGGATTTCATTCCGTTCTTCGGCGAGATCGACGACCTGTTTCTTCTCGTGCTCGCGCTCCAGCACCTGATCAACAACGCGGGCCGAAAGGTGGTGCTCGACCACTGGACCGGCGATCCCGTGGACCTCGCGGATCTCAACCTGAAAAGCGCGTTGGCGGCGGCGGCGTTCTTCCTTCCCAAGCGAATTCGCCGGCGGCTACGCGTGATCGGACGGCTTTAGGCGGCTCGCGGGGTTGCCCGCGCGGGCTACCATCCATTCGGAGCCGCGCCTATTTTTCACCATGGCAACCAGAACTCGACCACCAGTGCGGCCCGCGACCTCGGACACCTCGGGGAGCGGGCTTTCGCGTCTTCAGCACCAGGGGCGCGGGGCCGCGCGCGTGCGCGATGAATACGCGCTCACGTTCGACGACGTGCTGCTCGTCCCGCGCCATTCCGTGACGCACCCCAAAGACGTTTCGGTGACTTCGCGCTTCACGCGCGGCATCGAGCTGCGCGTCCCACTCGTCTCCGCGGCGATGGACACCGTCACCGAATCGGACATGGCGATCGCGATGGCGAGAGCCGGCGGCATCGGCGTGCTCCACAAGAACATGTCGATCGACCGGCAGGCCGCCGAGGTCGATCGCGTGAAGCGGTCCGAGAGCGGCATGATCCTCAAGCCGATCACGCTGCGACCGAGCGATACGGTGCGCGAGGCGACTGCCCTCATGCACCGTTTCCGCATCTCGGGGGTGCCGATCGTCGACGAAGACGAGAAGCTCGTTGGCATCATCACCAACCGCGACCTGCAGTTCGAGCGCAACATCGACCGGCCGCTGCGCGAGGCGATGACGAGTGAGGGCCTGATCACGGCGCGCGAAGGCACGACGCTCGACGAAGCGGAGCAGATCCTCGGCCGCAACCGGATCGAGAAGCTGCCGGTCGTCGACGAGCGCGGAGTCCTCAAGGGGCTCATCACGATCAAGGACATCCATAAACGCCGGCAGTATCCCGACGCGAACAAGGACCAGTACGGCCGGCTGCGCGTTGCGGCGGCCATCGGCGCGGCGGGCGATTTCCTTTCTCGCGCGCGCGCCCTCATCGACGCCGGCGTGGACGCGATCGTCGTCGATACGGCGCACGGACACGCCGACGCCGTGCTTCAGGCGACGGCGCGAGTGCGTGAGGCGTTCCCCGACGTTCAGCTCATCGCCGGGAACATCGCCACGCGCGAGGCGGCCGAAGCGCTCGTCGAGCGCGGCGTCGACGCGGTGAAGGTCGGCGTGGGACCGGGTTCGATCTGCACGACGCGCGTCGTGACCGGCGTCGGCGTGCCGCAGCTCACCGCGGTGCTCGACGCCGTCGATGGCGCTGGAGATGTCCCTGTGATTGCGGATGGCGGCATCAAGTACTCGGGCGACGCGGTAAAGGCGCTCGCCGCCGGCGCGTCGTGCGTGATGATGGGCTCGATGCTCGCCGGCACGGAAGAGAGTCCGGGTGAATCGTTCCTGCTCGAGGGCCGCCGCTTCAAGATGGTGCGCGGCATGGGCAGCCTCTCGGCGATGCAGGACGGGAGCGCCGACCGTTACTTCCAGGAGGGGGAGCTCTCGCCGAAGAAGATGGTGCCGGAAGGCATCGAAGGTCGCGTGCCGTATCGCGGGCCGGTGGGCGACGTGCTCTTCCAGATGGTCGGTGGCTTGCGCAGCGGCATGGGCTACGTGGGATGCGCGACGGTGGACGAGCTGCGGACGGAAACCGAGTTCGTGCGCATCACGTCGGCGGGTCTCCGGGAGTCGCACCCGCACGACGTGCAGATCACCCGCGAGGCGCCGAACTACTCGGTGTGATGCACCGACGGGTGGACCGGTGGACCGGTGGACCGGTGAACCGCCGGCGAGCCTGCGTCACCGCGGTCGTCGCGCTTGCCATGGCCTCGTCGCTTGGCGCGCAGAAGCCCGCGCCGGGCGCTGAACCGCTCGGCGCGATCGTCGGCGTGTGGCAGAGCGATGCGACGCAGGGCGTGTCGGCGAAATCGAGCTGCGATTGGACGCCGCAAGGCAACGGCGTGATCTGCGATCAGACGATCACGACGGTGGCCGGCGTACAGCACGCGATGAACTTCTTCACGCGAAATCCGAAAACCGGATTGTTCGTCTTCTACGTCGTGCCGAATCCGGGCGACACGCTGGCTCCGGTGCCGCTCACCATCAACGGCGCGACATGGACCTACGGCGGGGTTTCCCCCGGTCCGAGCGGCCGCTGGTTCCGGACGATCAACGACTTCTCAAAGCGCGACGAATACAGCTGGCGCCTCGAGACGAGTGACGACGGAAAATCCTGGCGGACGGCGAACGGCGGACGATCGCAGCGGGTTCTTCCGTCGAAACGTTAGTGCGTTCGCGCAGGTCAGAGGCGTGTCAGGATCGCGCTCGATTGCTTGACAACGCTTTTAATGTGGCGCAAGTTGCGCGCAGACAAGTGTATACAGTAGTTCATCGGCGCCGCCTCCTACCTCGGCGCTGAGCAGGCTCGACGGACATTTCGATCGCCGGCGGCGCGATTCACGGGTGCCGCCTCTTTTACGTCAGATCCGTAGGTCAGACCCGGGAGACCTTCAATGGGCTTGTGGTCCACGAAGAGCATCAGCGTGCTGCAGGGCGAGGCTGCTGCCGAAGGGCAGGAGGTCACGCTCAAGCGCGCCCTTGGCGCTCTCAACCTCACGATGCTCGGCATCGGCGCGATCATTGGCGCTGGCATCTTCGTGCTGACGGGCACGGCCGCCGCGCAAACCGCTGGTCCCGCGATCGTGCTGTCGTTCGTCGTCGCTGGACTCGGCTGCCTGTTCGCGGGCCTCTGCTACGCCGAGTTCGCGTCGATGATTCCAATCGCCGGCAGCGCGTACACGTACGGCTACGCGACCCTCGGCGAGTTCGTCGCATGGATCATCGGCTGGGATCTGATCCTCGAGTATCTGTTCGGCGCGGCGACGGTGGCGGTAGGATGGTCCGGCTACTTCGTCGCGTTTTTGCGCGACAACCTCGGGGTTCACCTCTCCGCGGCGTGGACACAGGCGCCGCTCGGTGTGGTCGGCACGCACACGCTCGTCAGAAACCTGATGTGCATCGACCCGTCCGGTGCGGCGACGGCGGCCGTGAACGGCGCGTGTCAGGCGGGAGCCGTCCTGCAACCCGGGATCATCAATCTGCCGGCGATCCTCCTCGTCGGGCTGATGTCGACCCTGCTGGTGGTTGGCATCAAGGAGTCGGCGAACTTCAACAACGTGATCGTGTTCATCAAGGTTGCGATCGTCATCCTCGTGATCTGCTTCGGGTTCATGTACGTGAACTCGGCCAACTGGCATCCCTTCATTCCGGCAAACACTGGCGAGTTCGGCCACTTCGGGTTCAGCGGCATCATCCGTGGTGCGGCCGTCGTGTTCTTCGCCTATATCGGATTCGATGCCGTCTCGACCGCGGCACAGGAGGCACGCAATCCCCAGAAGGACATGCCGATCGGCATTCTCTCATCTCTGGCGATCTGCACCGTGCTCTACATCCTGATGGCGCTGGTCATGACGGGGCTCACGAGCTACAAGAACCTGAACGTCCCGCAACCGGTTTACGTGGCGATCGCCGCGGCGGGTCCGGCGCTCAAGTGGCTGACCTACTTCATCAACATCGGGGCGATCCTCGGCCTCGCGTCGGTCGTGCTCGTGATGCTCATGGGCCAGCCGCGCATCTTCTTCTCCATGAGCCGTGATGGGTTGCTGCCGGCGGTGTTCGGAAAGGTTCACCCGAAGTTCCAAACGCCGTACGTCACGACGATCGTGACGGGCATCGTGGCCGCGCTGGTCGCCGGCTTCTTCCCGATCGATCTGCTCGGTCAGCTCGTGTCGATCGGTACGCTGCTCGCCTTCGTGATCGTGTGCTTCGGTATCATGGTTCTGCGCTACAAGCGGCCGAACATCCCGCGCCCGTTCCGCACGCCGCTCGTGCCGGTCGTGCCGATCCTGGGCATCCTGATCTGCGCGTACATGATGTACAGCCTGCCGGGCGACACCTGGCTGCGGCTCGTCGTCTGGATGGCCATCGGTCTGTTCATCTACTTCTTCTACAGCATGGGCCACTCGCACGTCGGGAGTCAGCCTATGGAGGCCGCCGGCGACTGACGGCAGAGGGAAGTCGCGTTAGCTTTGGAGACGGCGCCCGAGTCCGGGCGCCGTTTCGATTTCTTGGGAGAGCATCGGCACGACGTGTCGCATACGATCCAGGAGTATCTGAAGATTCCAGAGTCGCGGCGCACGGCGATCGAAGCCTTGCGTCGCGAGCTTGTGTCCGGCCGGCGCGTCGCCCTGTCGACGCATATGAATGCCGACGGCGACGGATGCGGGTCGGAAGCGGCGCTGTCGCGCCTGCTCGCCCAGCTCGGGCTCGACGTGCGCATCGTGAACCCCACGCCCTGGCCGGAGCTCTTCTCGTTCCTGCTCGACGACGGCGTACGTGACCTGACGCACCGCGGCGCCGCCGCCCTCGATGGCATCGACGTTCTCGTCGTGCTCGACATCAGCGACGTGAAACGGTTGGGCGTGCTCGCCGACGCCGTCCGCAAGCTGCGAGTTCCGAAGCTCGTCATCGACCACCACATCGCGTCGGACGATCCGGCCGGCGACGTCGTGTTCACCGACGTCGCCGCGTGCGCGACGGGCGAACTCGTCTACGACCTGGCGTGCGGGCTCGATCTGGACATCGACCCCGACATCGCGCAGGCGCTTTACACGGCAATCCTCACCGACACGGGTGGCTTCCGCTTCAGCAACACGACGCCTCGCTGCCACGCCATCGCCGCCGACCTGCTGCACGCGGGCGTCGAGCCAGAGGAGATGTACCTCCGCATCTACGCCTCCGCGCCCGCCGGCCGAGTGCGTCTGCTCGGTGAGGTGCTGGACAGCCTCGGCGTGGACGAAGAGCACGGGATCGCCTGGCTGTCGATGCGCGGTGGCGCGCTCGAGAAGCACGGTGTTCGGCAGGAAGACCTCGACGGAATCGTCGAGCACGCGCGCTCGATCGCCGGCACGCGGATGGCGCTCTTCTTCCGCGACCTCGGCTACGGAAAGGTCAAAGTCTCGTTCCGCAGTACCGGCGAGATCGACGTCAACGCGTTCGCGCGACAATTCGGCGGCGGCGGCCACGCCAAGGCGGCGGGCGCGTTGATCTCGGGATCGCTCGACGACGTCAAAGCGCGCGTCCTTGCCGCCGCGCAGCGTTTCCTGCCGCCGCTCTCGGCCGACGGGACCGAGTCAGCGCGCGCGGCAACGTGAAGAGTCCTACCTTCTAGACATGGCAGCGACGCTACAGCACCGAATCGCCGACGCGCTCGGCCGCGTTCGGCATCCGCGCACCGGGCGCGACGTGATGGAGACCGGGGCGATTCGCGACATCGCGACGACAACGACGGGTAGAGTACGGCTCACGCTTCAACTCGCTCCCGGCGACGACCCCGCGCTCGCTCGAATGATTCGGCAGGCCGTCGAACAGGTGGACGGTGTCTCCGACGTGACCGTGGACGTCGTCGCGGCGAATCAGCCGGCTCCGCCTCCGTCCGCGCCGAAGCCCGCCGGTCGCGCGTTGCCGGTGATGGACGACCGCCCGGCGCAGCCGCGCGTCCCCGCGCCGACGCCGGTCGCCTATCCGAACCTTGGCAAGATCATCGCGATCTCGAGCGGCAAGGGCGGCGTCGGCAAGTCCACCGTCGCCGTGAACCTCGCCGTCGCGCTCGCGCAGCAGGGCGCGCGCGTCGGTCTCATGGACGCCGACATTTACGGGCCGAACATCCCGCTGATGATGGGCGTCAACGAGCCGCCGATGGTGATCCAGGAGCGCATCATCCCGCTCGAGGCCCACGGCGTAAAGCTCATCAGCCTTGGCTTTCTCATCGATCGGGACCAGCCGGCGATTTGGCGCGGCCCGATCATCATGAAGATCATCACGCAGTTCCTGCGCGACGTCGCGTGGGGGACGCTCGACTACTTCATCGTCGATCTTCCGCCGGGAACGGGCGACGCGCAGCTCACGCTCGTGCAAGCGACGCAGGTCACCGGCGCGGTGATCGTCACGACGCCGCAGGAAGTGTCGGTCGGCGACGCGTTGCGCGGCGTCAAAATGTTCGAGCGCGTCACCGTGCCCGTCCTCGGCATCGTCGAGAACATGAGTTGGTTCGAGTGTCCGCACTGCGGCAAGCCGTCCCCCCTCTTCGGCACCGGGGGCGGCGAGCGGCTGGCGAAGGAGCTCGAGCTGCCGCTGCTGGGACAGATTCCTCTGTATCAGCGCGTGATGGAAGGCGGCGATCGCGGCGCTCCGATTGTGGCTGCGGAACCCGCGTCATCCGCGGCGCGCGCCCTCGTTTCGATCGCGGGTCGCGTCGCCGAGCGGGTGAACGACACCGCAGCAGCCGCGACGAACTGATCGCGCAGGGAGCTTGGACGATGAGTCGCATCGTCACACTCACCACCGATTTCGGTACAGCCGACGGCTACGTCGGCGAGATGAAGGCGGTCCTCGTGGCGCACGCGCCTGCCGCGACGATCGTCGATATCACGCACGACATTCCCCGCCACGACGTAGACTACGCGAGGCTCGCCGTCGCGCGCTTCTGGCATCGGTTCCCGGTGGGCACCGTGCATCTCGTCGTCGTCGACCCCGGCGTCGGCTCGCCGCGGGCGGCGCTCGCCGTGACGTGCGAGGGCCGGTACCTCGTGGGGCCGGACAACGGCGTGCTCTCGCCGGCGTTGGTGGACTCGAGCGCGACGGCGGTCGCGCTTCGCATTCCCGACGACGCGTCGGCGACGTTCCACGGTCGCGACGTATTCGCTCCGGCCGCCGCGGCGCTCGCACGGGGCGAGCCCATCACCGCTCTCGGTTCGCCGCCCGACAATGCGCCGATCGTGCGCCGCACGCCGGAGCCTGTTCGACGTCCCGGCGGAACAATGGAGGGTGAAGTCGTCGCGATCGATCGATTCGGAAACGCGATCACGAACCTCACGGCCGACGGAGTCGCGTCGGTCGTCGTCGGGCACAGGACGATTCCGATCCACCGCGCCTATGCGGACGTCGAGATCGGCGAAGCGCTCGCGGTCGTCGGTTCGGGCGGCGCGATCGAGATCTCGGTCCGAAACGACAGCGCCGCGAGAGCGTTACATCTCTCTCGCGGCGACAAGGTCATTCTTCGCGCCGAGCCCTGATCGGAGCGAGGCTCCTCAGGGAGCGGGCGACGACACCGGCCGGCGTGACGATGCGGCGACGCCAGTGACCGGGGTCGGAGTCTGCCAGGCCAGCTCGTCGCCCGTGAACTTGGACGAGGGCGCCGTGGCGCGATGGGTTCCCGCGCGCGACGAGATGGTCGCGCCAAGTCCGGTGGTCGCGGCTACCCACGTAAGTCGCGACGGCCAGCACGCGCAGGACGGTGCCGACCCCCGCCGTGTGGGAGAAAAGCGCGGTCGCGATCCAGAGAGCCAGATACACGAGCAGGCCGAGGAACAGCGCGCGAAGATGAACGCCGCGCGGCGACGCGGTGCCGTCGTCCGACGCAAGGCCGCCGCCGAGGAGACGCGCGGCGGCGAGGAATCCGAGCGTGACCAGTCCGGCGGCCGCCACGATGTACGCGACGATAGCGAAGGGGACGAGCAGAAGCCCCAGCACCGTGATCGCCAGTCCGACGACGACGATGAGCAGACCGGGCAGCGCCAAGAGTTGTCCCGCAAGGCCAATCCAGAAGGCGCGCGCGACGCCTCGTTCAAGTTCAGTCACGACGCCGTCGAGATTCGCGTCGGCGAAGAGCATCACGCCGATGCCGATGATCGCCAGCACGGCGAACCATCCGACGGCGAGCTTGAGCGCCTGCCAAACCGTGAGCGGCGTGCGAGCCACTCGTGGGCCCGTGTATTTCGGCACGGCGACCGCGCGTCGCTGACCTTCCACGACGCCGCCGTCGATCGACACGGTGCCTCCGACCGCCCATGCGTCGCCGGTGATGCGTCCGCCGTTGTGAACGCGGATGTTGCCGGCCAGCGTGACCGCGTCGCCGTCGACCGTGCCGAACACGTCGAGGTTCCCGCGTGCGACGGCGATCGTGCCGTGGATCGTCGAGTCCGCCGCGATCGTGCGATCGCCGACGGTGAAGCTGCTCGCGTCCGGGAGCCGGTCGTCTCCCTGCGCGCGACGCTGCGCGATCTCACGCGCGAGAGTCGAGTCTGCTGGAGCGGCTGACTTCTGGGCGGTATCCGTCTTCGTTTGACCTGCCTGCGCCGACGCCTGCATGCTGCCAAGCGCCAGAGCGGCGATCGCAATCAGGGGGCGCATCGCTACGCCCGGCGTCGGCTCGAAGCGAGCGCTAGCGCCCGGAATCCGGCGACCGACCCCGCTGTCGCCAAAACGAGTATCCCCAGCGCGGCCGCGACACCCAGCGGACCGGCGCCCTGGACCAACCGGAACGCCTGCTCGCCGAAGATTGTCGCGAGGGCACGTTGTCCCGCGTCCATCGCCACGCTTCGCAGCTCGCCACCCGCGGCGCCGGTAGCCAACACCAGCGCGTCGGTCTGCGTCGCCACCCACAGGATCGCGAGGGTGACGAGCGACGCAACCGACGTGGCAAGTCCCGCCACGATGTACCGGGTGCGTCGCGCCTGCGGCAGCCACCGCTCGGCGGCATCTCGTGCGGCGACGTGCCAAGGAACGAACACGGGCACGCCGGCCATCACGCGGTCGGTGAACAGGTGGGACGGGGCGAAGTGAGGGACTGCCTCCAGGGCGTCTACGGCGACGCGTGCTTCATCGACCAACGCGCTGCATCGCGCGCATTCGCGGACATGGGCTCGAAGGGGGGTCACCCCGAAGCCCACCTCGTCATCGAGGAGGAGGTCGATCTCGTCTGGAAGGAGGTGCCGGTGGTTCATGGAGTCTCCGGAGGATCAGTACGGAGGGTTGACGGTGCCGGTTTCACGGTTTGGTCCAGGTCGGGTGAGCCCTGACATCGGGGCCGGGTGACTCGCGTCACCCGCTCTCGCGCAAATGTTCGAGCGACCGGCGGAGCTCGTGCCGGGCGCGGTGGATGTAGGTCTTCACGGTCCCGAGCGGTAGGTCGAGCGTCGCCGCGATCTCCTCGTACGAGCGACCCTCGACGTGTCTCAGCATGATGCAGGACCGGTATTCCGGTCGGAGTCCCGCTATCGCGCGCTCGATGGACGATCCCAGCTCTCGGGCCTCGAGCTCGTCGAGGGCGGATTCTTGACCGCCGACGACGTCGAACGAGGTCGCTTCGATGGCGTCGGTCGTCAGCGCGTGGGGTGAGCCGTCGATGCTCACCGTTTCCAGTTGTCGCCGCCGCAGGTGATCGATGGCGACGTTGTTGGCGATCTTGAACAGCCAGCTCGACAGCTTGAATTCCGGCCGATAGCGGTCGAGGTGGTTCAGAACCTTTATGAAGGTGTCCTGCGCGAGGTCCTCGGACAGCTCGCGGTCGCGGACCATCCGATAAATGAGCGAGAAGACTGGTCGCTCATATCTGCGGATTAACTCGCGAAACGCGCCGTCCCGTCCATTCTGGGCCAGCGCGACGACGTCGGCGTCCGGGAGGTTTTGAAGGTCGAGGGCTGGTGGCATCGGCCTCGTGGCGCGTGCCCATCACGAAGCGGCGCCGTCGGTTGACCAAAGCTATGCTCGCCGGTATCCATCGACCAGCCACTTCGGCTGGTCGGTATCCATCGACAGCCGCTTCGGCTTGCCCAGCCATCCGGGCACCGGCAACTTACGCCGCATGACGGTGAGCGAGCTGGAGACGGAAGAAGCGCGTGCCGCCGCCGCCGGCGGTGACGTCAAGCGAGACTACGTCCGCCGGACCTTCGGTCAGATCGCGCCGACCTACGACCGGCTCAACCACCTCCTCAGCCTGAACATCGATCGCGCCTGGCGACGCAAGGCGATCGCGGCGCTGGAGTGGACCCGGGTCCCCGCGGGCACGTACGTCGACCTGTGCGCCGGCACCCTCGACGTTGCCGCGGAGCTGTCGCGAGCGCGCGGATTCGAGGGGCGGGTCGTGGGGGCGGACTTTGCCGAGCCCATGCTTCGCGCCGGCTCAGGCAAGGCGCCGAGATCGATCGTGTGGCCGGTCGTCGCCGACGCGCTCGACCTGCCGCTCCGCGACCGCGAGGCCTCGGGCGCCATCGTCGCGTTCGGAATCCGCAACGTGACTGATCTCGACGCCTCGCTGCGCGAGGTGCACCGCGTCCTGGCGCCGGGCGCCCGATTCGTCATCCTCGAGTTCACCACGCCGCGCTTGGCCGTCGTGCGCTCGCTCTATCATTTCTACTTCCATCAAGTGTTGCCTCGCATCGGCGCGATGCTCAGCGGGCATCGGAGCGCGTACGCGTACCTGCCGCGATCGGTGGCGAATTTTCCGCCGGAACGAGAGCTCGCCGACCGAATGCATCGCGCGGGTTTCTCCGAAGTCGGCTGGGCGTCGCTGAGCCTCGGCATCGCCGCGATCCACACCGGCCGGAAAGCGTAACGCGTGTCCACCATCGACACACTCTCGCAATTCGTCGCGCAGCTCGAGCAAGCCGGTGAGCTCGTTCGTGTTCGACAGCCGGTCTCGCTCAACCTGGAGTTGTGCGAGATCGCCGATCGCGTGATGAAGCAGGAGGGCGGAGGCAAAGCGCTCCTCTTCGAGCAACCGGTCCTGATGAACGGACAGCGCTCGGCCTTTCCCGTCGGCATCAACCTGTTCGGGTCGATGCGCCGCATGAGCATGTCGCTCGGGGTCGAGTCGCTCGACGAGATCGGCGTGCGCATCGACGAGATGCTCGCGATGAAGGTTCCGGAAGGGATCATCGCCAAGCTCGCGCTGCTTCCTCGCCTGCTCGAGATGGGAAAGTTTCCGCCGCGCACGAAAAAGGGCGGCGCCGCGTCGCAGGAAATCGTCTGGCGCGACGCCGAGGTCGATCTCGACAAGCTCCCGCTCATGAAGTGCTGGCCGGAAGACGGCGGCGCGTACATCACCTTCCCGATGGTCATCACGCGCGACCCGAAGCGCGGCATTCGGAACGTCGGGATGTACCGCATCATGCAGACAGGAAAGACGACGCTCGCGATGCACTGGCAGCGCCACAAGGTCGGCGCGGCGCACTGGCGCGAGATGGCCGAGCGTGGCGAGAGAATGCCGGTGTGCATCGCCCTCGGCGCCGATCCGCCGTCGATGTACTCGGCGAGCGCGCCGCTCCCGCCGACGGTCGACGAATTTCTGTTCGCGGGATTCCTGCGACGTGCGCCCGTCTCGCTCACCAAGGCCGTGACTTGCGACCTCGAGGTGCCGGCCGAGGCGGACTTCGTGATCGAGGGATACATCGATCCGGCCGAATCGCTCGTCACGGAAGGGCCGTTCGGCGACCACACCGGCTTCTACTCGCTCGCCGATCTCTACCCGCAGGTGCACGTCACGGCGATCACGATGCGCAAGTCGCCGATCTTCCCGGCGACGATCGTCGGCCGCCCGCCGATGGAAGACTTCTACCTGGGCCACGCCACCGAGCGAATCTTCCTTCCCCTTCTGAAGCTGACGATTCCGGAGATCCGCGACTACCACATGCCGGCCGAGGGGATCTTTCACAACCTCGTCTTCGTATCGATCAAGAAGGAGTATCCCGGCCAGGCGTACAAGGTGATGAACGCGCTCTGGGGGCAGGGCCTCATGTCCCTCGCCAAGGTGCTCGTGATCGTCGACGAGTGGGTGAACGTGCGCGACCCGCAGGAGGCGTGGTGGGTCGCGCTCAACAACATCGACCCGCAGCGCGACGCGCGCTTCTCCATGGGCCCGGTCGACGTGCTCGATCACTCGAGCCGCACCTTCACATACGGCTCCAAGCTTGGCATCGACGCGACGAAGAAACTTCCCGAGGAAGGATTCACGCGCGAGTGGCCCGGGTTGATCCTCATGGACGACGCGACCAAGCGCCGCGTGGACGACCTCTGGCCGACGCTCGGCATCGGACCCGGAGCCAAGCGATGACCGCCGCCCCGGGCGCCGAACGGGCGCGCGAAGGACAGACGTTCGCGCACCGCGGATCGCGGCTCCTCGCGTACGTGAACTTCGTCAAGCTGCCGCACACGTTGTTCGCCCTGCCGTTCGCGCTCGTCGGAGTCGTGCTCGCGTCGTACCGCGCGCCGGTCACCTGGCGCTCGCTCGGGTGGGTGGTGCTCGCGTTCACCTGCGCCCGCTTCGCGGCGATGGGCTTCAATCGCATCGTCGACCGTGACATCGACGCGCGCAACCCGCGCACGCGCCAACGCGAGCTGCCGAGCGGCGTGCTCCGCGTCGCCGAGGCTGTCTCGGCGGTGGTGATCGCGTCGGCGCTTTTCGTCTGGGCCGCGTGGCAACTGAACACGCTGTGCGGCGAGCTGTCGCCGCTCGCTCTCGCTTGGGTGTTCTTCTACAGCTACACGAAGCGGTTCACTCGCTGGTGTCATCTGGTGCTCGGCGTCGGGATGTCGATCGCCCCCGTGGGCGGATATCTCGCGGTGACCGGCCGATGGAGCACGCCGTGGTGGATGCTCGTGGCGCTGGCGCTCGGCGTGGCGACGTGGGGCGGGGGATTCGACGTGCTGTACGCGCTCCAGGACATCGACTTCGATCGTGAGCACCGCCTTCATTCCCTTCCGGCGGCGCTCGGCGGCGCCCGGGCGCTGAACATCGCGCGCGGTCTTCACATCGGAACGGTGCTCTGTCTCACGGCGGTGGGCGCCGCGACATTTGGGGCCGGGTCGGGCGGTTCGTTCTACGCGCTTGGCGTGGCGGTGGCGGCAGGGCTGCTCGTGTACGAGCACTCGCTCGTAAAGTCCGACGACTTCTCGCGGCTGGACGCCGCCTTCTTCACGATGAACGGCGTGATCAGCATCGTCTTTTTCACCTGCGTGTTGATCGAGCGGTTGACGCACACGAATCCGATCGCTCTCGCCCTGCGCGCAGTCGGCGGATGACGAAACCGCCAATAGTCGTCGCCATCACCGGGGCCTCCGGCGCGCCGTACGCGGTGCGCCTCCTCTCTTCGCTGACCGAGGCCAAAGAATCGGTTCAGCTCATCGTATCCTCGCACGGACTTCGGCTGTTGAGCACCGAGATGGGCATCGATTCAATCGGCGCGCTCCGCGACAGCGTAGGCCGTGCCGCGTGGGACTCGTGCATCACGACGTTCGACGACGCCGACCGCGGCGCATCGCCGGCATCCGGCTCCGCGCTCAACGCCGGGATGGTCGTTTGCCCGTGCTCGATGGGAACGCTCTCGGCGATCGCCGCCGGGTCGTCGCGATCGCTCGTCGAGCGCGCCGCCGACGTCGCGCTCAAGGAGCGCCGAAAGCTGATTCTCGTGCCGCGCGAGACGCCGCTCAGCGCGATCCACCTCGAGAACATGCTCCGCGTCACGCGGGCCGGCGCGGTGGTGTTGCCGGCCGCGCCAGGGTTCTACCACAAGCCCGCATCGATCGACGATCTCGTGAACTTCGTCGTCGCCCGCGTGCTCGATCATCTGGGCGTCTCGCACTCGCTCGTCCCTCGCTGGAGTGAACGCGGCGGGGAGTGACGGGTATGTCGGGCATGTCGGAAGTGCACGTCATCGGGCTGATCTCGGACACGCACGGCCTCGTGCGGCCGGATGTTCACACGGCGCTCGCCGGGGTCGAGCTGATCCTGCACGCGGGTGACGTCGGCGGCGGCGACGTGCTCACGGAGCTCGCGCTGATCGCGCCGGTGCGCGCCGTCCGCGGAAACACCGACCCGCCCGACGATCCGCCATTGCCCGCCGAGATCGAGCTGACCGTCGGCGGCGTGCGCATCCACGTGAGCCACGGTCACGAAGTCGGCAGTCCCAACCCGAAGCGGCTGCTCGAACGATACGACGCCGACGTGATCGTCTACGGACACACGCACAAGCAACTGGTGACTCACGCCGGCGACCGATGGGTCGTGAATCCCGGCGCAGCCGGCCCTCGGCGGTTCGATCTCCTGCCGAGTGTGGCCAAGCTCACAATTCTCGGCGGAGTCGTTGAGGGAGGGCGAGCCACTCGACCTCGCTCATGATAGCGCGCTACAGCAGCGTGAAGTGCGACACCGGGTAGAGGAAATCCTCCCCCGAGTCGTCGACGATTCTATAAAACGACCCGCTGCCCTCGACGCCGAGGCTCTCGTAGATCTTGCCCAGCGTGAGGTCGTGGCACCCGCCGGGCTCATCGCATCCGGGGTACACGAGCCACGGGCGAATGCTCACGCACTTGACCAGAGTTGTCGGCTGCCAGGAGGTGGTCGCCATTGCTCTCGTTCGGCGGTTCCGGGTGACGCGCACGGGACGAGCGGTGCGCTCAATGTTGCTGTGCAGGACGCGCGCCAGCTTCGCCCCAGGCCGCTGCGCGGCCTCGGCGTCTGACCGGATCTGCTACGAGGCCGCGGCCACAGCCGCTGGAGACGCGCTCGTGCGGTGCAGTTCCTCGGGGAAACGACGAAACCACGAGGACAGTAGCAACAGTTCGTCGATCTCGTGCGTCGGGATCTGTGTCGTGCGCCGTTCGGCCGGCGAAAAGACGCCGTCAATGAGGTGCATGAGCGACGCCGCCTCGTCCGTCGTTTTCGGCACCGCCGACTCGGCGCGCACGAGCCCGCGACGAATCAGATAGACGCGGTCGGCCCCGTCGTAGCCGGGGACGGTGTAGGCGAAGGACAGGTTCTCGACGGCGAAACGCAGATGGGCGAACTGCCCCCGCAGCGCCTCGAGTCGACGCATCTTGTCGCGCAGCGCTGCCGCGCGCTCGTACTCGAGCCGTTCGCTCGCCGCCTCCATGTCCTCGCGCAGACGCTCGATCGGACCGTCGTCGACGCCGTCGAGAAACGCGCGCGCGAGGAACAATCGCTCGTCGTACTGCTGCACGGTGCATCCGCCGACGCACGGACCCAGACACTTTTTCACCTCGAACCGGATGCACCCCGGCGTGCGCGGGAACGCGTCGAACAATTCGGGCTGGTCGGCGAAATGCATCCGCTGGTCGGCCGCGCAATCGCGCAGGCCGAGGACGTCGTTCAGCTCGCGCAACGCCTCGCCGACGCCCATCGCGCCCATGAACGGCCCGTAGTAGACCGCGTTGTCGTCGCTGCCCGGTCCGCGCACGACGACGAACTTGGGCGCGGGCCCCTTCGTGAGCTTGATGAAGCAGTAGTTTCGCCCGTCGTTCTTCATCGCGACGTTGAATCGCGGGCGGAATCGTTTGATGAGACGCAACTCGGTGAGGAGCGCGCTGAACTCGCTCGGTACGTACTCCCATTCGATCCGTTCGGCTTCGCGTAGAATCCGCGCGCCCTTGTCGTCGGGAAACGCCGCGCGGAAATAACTCAGGAGGCGAGACCGAAGCTGCTTCGACTTGCCGACGTAGACGATTTCCCCGTCGGCCGCGATCATCTGATAGACGGCGGGCCGGTCGAGCGCGTTCTCGCGAACGTGCGTGCGCATGACGCGCAGTTGCACGTCGGACGTCGGCGGCCGAAGCAGCTTTACTTTTGACATCGCGCGCACAGCACGGTCGTCCGGCCGTCGATCGCGTGCGTTTCGATCAGCCTCGCGCCGCAACGGGCGCATGGTTCGCCGCCGCGTCCATACACGGCGAGGCGCTCGACGAAGCCGCCGCGCTCGCCGCGGGCATCGCGGTAGTCCCTGAAGCTCGTGCCCCGCGCCGCGATCGACTCACGCAGCACGCCGACGATCCCCTTGCGCAAGGCATCCGCCTCGCCGTTCGCGATCGACCCCGCGGCGCGCGACGGATCGATCCCCGCCCGCCACAAGGCTTCGTTGGCGTAAATGTTTCCGATACCGGCGACGACGCGCTGATCCATCAACGTTTTCTTGATCGATTGGCGGCGGCCCTCGAGGAGGGCCGATAGATGCTTGGCGGTAAACGCGCGGTCAAGTGGCTCGATGCCGAGCGAACCCGTGTACTCCTCGAATCGGCGCGACGACATCACGGTCACCGTCCCCAAGCGGCGGATGTCGCGGTAGTGCAGCGACCGCCCATCGTCGAGCGTGAGCTCGACCGTCGAGTAGCGGCGCTCGGCCGCGGCGAGAGTTCCGTCGTCGATCAGTAGCCCGCCCGTGAACCGCGGCTGCACGACGATCCGCTCGCCCGTCGACAGCGAGATCACGACGAGCTTGGCGCGCCGCCAACAGCGCTCGATCGTCGCTCCGGTGACTCGACGGACGAACTGCGCCGGCGAGCTTTCACGCAGGACGTCGGAACGCCGAACGACCGCCCGTTCGATACGCCGGCCCGCGACCTCGTGGTCGAGGTCGCGCGCGATCGTTTCAGTCTCGGGAAGCTCGGGCACGGCGCGAAAGTTCGCGCCACGCAATGTCCGAACGGAACTGCTTGCCGGCGAATTCCACGTCGCGGGCAAACTCCTGGCTTCGTGCGCGTGCATCCTCGAGCGTCGCGCCGACCCCCGTCACCGCGAGGACGCGTCCGCCCGAGGTCTCGACGCCGCCTTTCGCGCTTCGCCTCGTTCCCGCGTGAAAGACGAACACGTCTTCCTCGGCGCGCGGCAAGCGAATGGCGTCGCCGGTGCGCGGCTGCTCCGGATAGCCGGCGGCGGCGATCACCGTCGTCACGGCCGCGCGGTCCGCGGCGATGGAGTGTTCCGAGAGGCGCCCGCCGCGAGCCACCGTCGCCATCGCCTCGAAGACGTTCGCGTCCGCGGCCAGTGCAGGCAGGACCGCCTCCGTTTCCGGATCGCCAAAGCGGCAATTGAACTCCACGACCTTTGGCCCGGCCGCGGTCACCATGAGCCCCACGTACAACAGCCCTGTGAACGGCGTGCCGCGCGCATTCATCGCCGCCAGCGTCGGCCGCACGATTCGATCGACGACGTCGTCGGTGAATCCGGGAGCGTCGGCGAGAGACACGGGGCAGTACGCGCCCATCCCCCCGGTGTTCGGCCCGCGGTCTCCATCGTTCAGACGCTTGTGATCCTGCGACGCGGGAAGCGTGACGACGCGCTCGCCGTCGGTAAGTGCGAAGAGCGATAGCTCTTCGCCACTCATGAATTCCTCGACCAGCACGGTGTCGCCCGCCTCGCCGAACGCGCGGTCGCTCAGCATCGACGCGGCGGCGCGTCTCGCGTCATCGATGCTCGTCGCCACGACGACCCCTTTTCCCGCGGCGAGGCCCGACGCCTTGATCACCACGCGGTTCTCGTCGTCGGCCAACTCGTCGATCGCCCGATTGGCTTCGGCGAGCGATCCGCAGGTGCGGGCGCGCGCCGTCGGCACTCCGGCTTCGGCCATGATCTCCTTGGCGAACGCCTTCGACGACTCGATCGCCGCGGCGGCTCGCGTGGGTCCGAAGATCGGCATCGACTCGGCGCGAAACGCGTCGGCGAGTCCGGCGGCCAGCGGCGCCTCGGGGCCGACCAACGTCCAGTCGACCCGCTCCTGCCGCGCCAGCGAAACGAGGGCGGCGACGTCCGTCGCCCGGACGTCCACGCAAGTCGCGATCTCGCCGATGCCCGGATTGCCGGGCGCGGCGAGAATGCGAGACGACGGATTTTCTTGGCGCAGGCGCCAGGCGAGCGCGTGTTCGCGCCCGCCTCCGCCCACGAGAAGGATGGTCAGCGCTTCCGCCACGCCTCGCTCACCGCATCGCGCGCGCGGCTGAGCCCATCCTTGAACTGATTGACCGTCTCGCGGGTCTTCTGGCCATAGTAGCCCGCGGCGTCGGCATAGTCCTCACCCAGCGGCTGGTCCTTGTCGCCGCCGCCGCGACGGACGTAGTCGCCGGCCATGATCTTGTCGAAGCCCCCCGCGCGCTGCCAGCGAAGGAGTTCCGCCGCGCGAACCGTGTGCATCGGGTGCGTGCGCATCACGGTGTTGAGAATCTTCAAGACGGTGTCCCACGCGTCGCCGCCCGTCTCGTACTGCTCCGCCTGGCGGATGAACTCCTCGACGCGCAGTTGGTCGCCGTACGGCTTGCCGCCGGCGAGCTTCATTTCCGCGCCCATCACCGTGTTCAAGTCCTGCACGGCGAGCAGGCCGGCGCGGTCCGACGAGAACTCGCTCTTGCGGCTCCACTCGAGGAGCGCGAGCTGGAAGGGCAGCAGCGCCGCCGCGGCGAGGAAGGGAAGATTGCTCACCCCGAAGTACATGAGAATGACGGCAATCGTCGTGTACGTCGGGTGGCCGCTCATGATGTGACCGAGCTCGTGACCGAGAATCGAGCGAAGCTCGTCCTCCTCGAGTATCTCGAGCAGACCGGAGTGAATCACGACGAACGGCTTGTCGAAGCCAACGGCCATCGCGTTCGCGACCGGTGTCTGGCTCACGTACAGCTCGGGTCGGTCGGGCCAGTCGAGAGTCTCGAGCACCTCGGTCCACATCGCGTTCAGCTGCGGCCGCTGCCCGGCCGTCACTTGCACGGCGTCGCCGAGGAACAGTTGGCGAATCCCACGCTCGCCAAAGAAGCCGGCGACCTTTCTCACTACCTCGTCGAAGCCGGGAATGGCGCGGAGCGTGTTGAGGGCGGCGCGATCGGCGGGGTGTTCCCATGCGCGGGACGAGATCTGGACGAGCTGGACGCGGTTTGCCATGGCGAAATCTGGATGAGGGTCGCTGTCTCTGGGCGGGTCGCCTCGAGCCCTACGGTGCGCCGCTGCTGATTGTGTCGCGAGCTCGCGAACCTCTAGCGGATTCTCGCCCGGCCCGTTCCGGAATCCCTTCGAAGGCCTGTTCGAGGTCGGCGAGCAGGTCGCCGACGTCTTCCACGCCACAAGAAAGCCTGACCAGGCCGTCGCTCAATCCCAATGCGGCACGCCGGTCCGGTGGCACCGACGCGTGCGTCATCCCGGCCGGTTGGCTGATCAGCGATTCGACGCCGCCGAGCGACTCGGCGAGCGCGAAGACGCGCACCCGTCCGAGTACGTGGGCCGCGCGCTCTTTCGTCCCGAGCTCCACGCTGATCATCCCGCCGAAACCGGACATCTGCCGCTTGGCCAGTTCGTGCTGAGGGTGCGAGGCGAGCCCGATATAGTACACGTTCTCGGCCCCGACCCGCTCGACGAGCCACTTGGCGATCTCGCGGCCGTTCGCGTCGTGCTGACGCATACGCAGGTGCAGCGTCTTCGTCCCGCGCAGCGCGAGCCACGAGTCGAACGGTCCGGCGACGGCTCCGGCCGCGTTGTGGATGAACTGCAGTCGCGCAGCGAGGTCGTCGTCACGGGTTATCGCGCAGCCGCCGATCATGTCGCTGTGGCCGTTCAGGTACTTCGTGGTCGAGTGGTAGACGATGTCGGCACCTAGCTCGAGCGGCCGCTGGAAATACGGCGAGGCGAACGTGTTGTCGACGACGAGGAGCGCCTGCGCTCTGTGCGCGATCTCCGCCACGGCCGCGATGTCGGTGAGCCGCATGAGCGGATTGCTCGGCGTCTCGACGAGCACGAGCCGCGTCTCGGGGCGAATCGCGTCGGCGACGAGCTGCGGATCGCGCGTGTCGATAAACGCGAAGTTCAATCCGAAGTTTTGAAGGATCTTGTCGAACAGGCGGAACGTGCCGCCGTAAACGTTTTCCGCGCAGACGACGTGGTCGCCCGCACGGAACAACTTCATGATCGAATCGAGGCAGCCCATGCCGCTCGCGAAGGCGAAGCCGTGGCGCCCGTTCTCGAGCGCGGCGACGTTCCGCTCGAACGCCTCGCGCGTGGGATTCTTTCCGCGCGCGTACTCGTACCCCTTGTTCTGACCCAACCCCTCCTGCACGTACGTCGAGGTCAGGTACACCGGCGTCATGATGGCGCCGGCGAGCGGTTCGGGGCGTTGGCCGGCGTGGATCGCGCGGGTGCCAAAGCCCGTGGCGAGATCGTCATCAAAGACTCGAGTCATGCCGATACTCTATCCTGTGCCATGCGTAGAAGTTAACCCATGAAGGCGACCTGACGAGACCGAACCCCACGCGATGATCGCCCGGCCGCACGAACCCCCCCCCGCCTCACCCTGCTGTCTCGTCGTCGACGACGAACCGCGCCTTCGCCAGGCCATGGTCCACCTGATGCGCGCCGAAGGATTTCAGTGCATCGAGGCGGCCAATGGCGTCGAGGCGCTCGAACAGCTCGGGCGTCACTCGGTCGCGCTCATGCTGAGCGACCTGCGCATGCCAAAGATGGGCGGGCTCGAGCTGCTGCGCGAATCGCGGCAGCTGTACCCGGACCTCGCCGTCGTGATGATCACCGCCGTCGCGGACGTCGAAGTCGCGGTGAGTTGTCTCGCCGGCGGCGCGGCCGACTACGTCGTCAAGCCGTACCAGCTCGAAGACGTGCGGGCGCGCGTCGCGCAGGCACTCGACAAGCGCCGCCTGCTGCTCGAGAATCGCGCGTATCGCGAGAGTCTCGAGGACCGCGTCAGAGAGCAGGCGCGGGAGAACGAGGAGCTCTTCCTCGCCAGCATTCAATCGCTCGCCGAGGCGCTCGAGCTCAAGGATCCGTACACGCGCGGACACTCGATCCGCGTGAGCAAGTATTCCAGCACGATCGCCTGCGCGATGGGACTGCACGGCGACATGCTGCGCCAGATCGAGCTCGGCGGACACGTTCACGACATCGGAAAGATCGGCGTGCGCGAGACCGTGTTGAACAAGGCCGAGCGTCTGACCGCCGAGGAATACGAGCACATCATGACCCATCCGGTGCTCGGCTGGCGTATTCTCGCGCCGCTGCTCGCGGACCGTCCGACGGCGCTCAACATCGTGCGCTCGCACCATGAGAGGTACGACGGTCTCGGCACGCCCGACGGGTTGAGCGGCAGCGACATCCCGCTCGAGGCGCGCATCGTGGCCGTCGCCGACGCGCTCGACGCCATGACGAGCGACCGCCCGTATCGCCCCTGCGAAATGTCCCTGTGCGGCGCGCTCGACGAGATCCGCCGCAACACTCGGACCCAGTTCGACCCTGACGTCGTCGAGGCTCTGACGCGCGCCGTGGCGTCGGGCGACCTCCAGCTTCTTCCAAAATCGTCGCAAGCCAGTCCGTTGATGCCGGCGCTTTGACGCGCGCATCGGGGCGCGCCCCTTCCACGCAGCGAAGCAGGACGCTCTCCGACAGGACCGCCTTTCCTCCGACGACTAGTTTCGCCCGATGTCGACTGACGGATTGATGGTCAGCGTGTCGGGCATTCGCGGACGAGTCGGTGATGCGCTCACGCCGGACGTCGTCGCACGCTACGCCGCGGCGTTCGGCGCGTGGTCCGCCGAGCGCGCCCGATCCGCGTCGCCGGGCCGGGCGAAAATCGTCGTCGGCCGCGACAGCCGCGTGTCCGGCCCGATGTTCCATCGGGTTGTCCTCGCGGCGCTCCAGTCGGTCGGCTGCGACGTCATCGACATCGGACTCACGACCACGCCGACCTGCCAGCTCGCCGTCGAGCATCACCATGCCGCGGGAGGGCTGATGATCTCGGCGAGCCACAACCCCATCGAATGGAACGCGCTCAAGTTCATCGGACCGACGGGCCTCTTCCTCGAGGCGTCCGAGGGAAACGAGATGCGCGCGCTGGTCGAAGAAGGAATTCCGCGCGCCACGTGGGACCACCTGGGTGAGATCGAGCTCGATGACCGTGCGATCGCGCGACACATCGAACGTGTCCTTGCGATACCATATCTCGACGTCGACGGCATTCGCGCGCCGAGGCTTCTCGGTCGCACTCGATTGTGTGCGCGGAGCAGGGGCCGCGATCATGCCGGAGCTGCTCGAGCGGCTGGGCTGCCGCGTGACGATGATCAACGGAGAAACCGACGGCAGGTTTCCGCGCGCGCCCGAACCGGTCGCCGAGAATCTCGGTGAGCTGGAACGACTCGTGCTCAAGACGCGGGCCGCGATCGGCTTTGCGGTGGACCCGGACGTTGATCGACTCGCGCTGGTCTCGAACGAGGGAAGAGCGATCGGCGAAGACTTCACGCTCGCATTGGCCGCGCGGGTAGTGCTCCGCCACCGCCGCGGCGCGCTTGTAACGAATCTTTCCACCAGCCGAATCGTCGAGGACGTGGCGATCTCGGCGGGGGTGCCCGTTGTAAGGGCGCCGGTCGGCGAGGTGAACGTCGCGGTGCGCATGCGCGACGAAAGGGCCCCGATTGGTGGTGAAGGCAACGGTGGCGTGATTCTCTCCGAGGTGCATCTTGGACGGGATGCGCCGGTGGGCGCGGCGCTCGTTCTACAACTGCTGCACGAGGAGAATCGCACACTGTCGGACATCGTCGCCGAGCTGCCGAAGTACGTCATCGTGAAGGACAAGCTCGACCGTCCGTCCGCTCCGCTCGGAGCGGTGTATGATGCACTGCGCGCCGCGTTCCCCGACGCCGAGGCCGACGCGCAGGATGGCCTCAGGCTCGCGTGGAATGACCGTTGGGTTCACGTGCGTCCGTCCGGCACCGAGCCCATCGTGCGGGTGATCGCTGAGGCTCCGACCGACGCGGCCGCTCGAGAGTTGGTGCGCAAGTCGCGCGAGCCGCTCGACGCGCTCGCCGCTCAACATTGAAAAGGATTCGCCATTCATGTGCGGAATAGTCGGATACGTCGGCTCGCGTAGCGCCGGGACCATGCTCATCGAGGGGCTCAAGCGCCTCGAGTACCGTGGCTACGACTCGGCCGGCATCGCGATGAGCAACGGCAACGGGCTCGAGACGCGGAAGGCGAAGGGCAAGATCTCGAACCTTGAGTCGCTGGTCGGGTCGCTATCCGATACACGGCACCGTCGGCATCGCGCACACGCGTTGGGCCACGCACGGCGCGCCGAGCGAATTGAACGCGCATCCGCAAACCGACTGCTCCAACACGATCGCCGTCGTCCACAACGGCATCATCGAGAACTACAGCGCCCTGCGGAAGATGCTCCAGATGCAGGGGCACACGTTCAAGTCGGACACCGACACCGAAGTGCTCGCGCACCTGATCGAGGCGGCCCTTCCCGACGAGCCGCTCGAGGACGCGGTGATCGACGCGCTCAATCTCGTGCAAGGCACCTACGGCATCGCGGTTCTGTCGAGCAAGGAGCCCGGCAAGATCGTCTGCGCGCGCCAGGGGAGCCCGCTCCTCATCGGCCTCGGCGACGGCGAGAACTACGTGGCGAGCGACGTCGCCGCGATCCTCAAGCACACGCGCCAGGTCGTCTACCTCGACGACGGCGAGATGGGCGTGCTGACGAAGGACGGCTACGAGGTCCTCGACTTGAACGCGCGCCGCGTGTCGAAGGGCGTGAGCCGGATCGACTGGTCGCTCGACGAGATCGAGAAGGGCGGGTTCGACCACTTCATGCTCAAGGAGATCTTCGAGCAGCCGCAGACGATCCAGAACACGATGCGCGGCCGCCTCGTCGTCGACGAAGGCTTCTCCAAGCTCGGCGGGTTGAATCTCACTCGGGAAGAGCTGCAGTCGATCAACCACGTCGTGATCACGGCGTGCGGCACGAGCTGGCACTCCGGGTTGATCGGCGGGATGTACATCGAGGAGCTCGCTCGCCTGCACGCGGAAGTCGAGTACGCCTCGGAATTCCGCTATCGTAATCCGATCGTCGACGATCGCACGCTGTGCGTGGTGATCTCGCAGTCGGGCGAGACGGCGGACACGCTCGCGGCGATGCGCGAGGCGAAGCGCCGTGGCGCGAAGACGCTGGGCCTCGTCAACGTCGTCGGCTCGACGATCGCGCGCGAAGACAACGGCGGCATCTACCTGCACGCCGGTCCCGAGATCGGCGTCGCGTCTACCAAGGCGTTCACGAGCCAGGTCATCGCGCTCGCGCTGCTCACACTGAAACTGGCGCGCCTGCGGAACATGTCGGTCGTCGCGGGCAAGGAGCTCGCGCAAGCGATGCTCGCGCTCCCCGACCAGATTCAGTCGATCCTCGACCGAGCGCCGGAGATCGAAGAGCTCGCCGACCGCTTCAAGAACGCTACGAATTTCTTGTATCTCGGCCGCGGCTACAACTTTCCGGTGGCCCTCGAAGGGGCCCTCAAACTCAAAGAAATCAGCTACATCCACGCCGAGGGGTATCCGGCGGCGGAGATGAAGCACGGACCGATCGCGCTGATTGACTCGGAGATGCCGGTAGTGTTCGTCGCGCCGCACGACGCGGTGTTCGAGAAGGTGGTCTCGAACATCCAGGAAGTGAAAGCGCGTGGCGGAAGGGTCATCTGCATCACGAGTCAGCCGGAGCCCGTCCTCGAGGGGATGATCGACTACGAGATTCGAATCCCGCAGACGATCGACATGTTGTACCCCGTGCTGACGGTCATCCCGCTGCAGTTGCTGGCGTATTACATCGCCGTGAAGCGCGGGCTCAACGTCGACCAGCCGCGGAACCTCGCGAAGTCAGTGACGGTGGAGTGATCTTTGGTCACTTGACTTGTGCGTTCACCGCCTGTACTATTCATGCGTGAACGACACTATCGCAGGTCAGCAGCTCAAGCACCTCGACACGATTCTCCAAACGGCACACGCCCTTGAAGCACGCCTCGAGGCGGCGCTTGGGGACGCTGGGTTGTCGGGAGCCAAGTTCTCTGTCCTGAGCGAGTTGGTGCGCTCTGGAGAGCCTTTGGCGTTGAGCGAGTTGGCGTCGAGGCTGGCCTGCGTTCGGTCGAACATGACTCAGTTGGTCGACCGCCTGGAGGCTGACGGTTTGGTTCGCCGAGTGGCGGATCCGACCGACCGGCGCTCCGTGAAGGCGCAGATCACCGATGAGGGCCAGAGGCGACAGGCCGATGGCGCCCGAAGAATGGATGCGCTGGAGCGAGATCTAGCGAACCTGGTGTCGGACGCCGATGGAGCGGCGCTTCATCGCATGCTGCTTGCGTTACGCTGAGCTCGCGGTGTCCGGACTGAGTTTTTTTGTTCGTGAAGTACAGGTATGCACTTTCGATGTACGAATGATTCAGGGATGACCGATGCCGGCTCGTCTCAACAGACTCTTAATGGGAGTAGTTCCGGAGGATTACCGATGAACGACACTGCTTCAACCACCGTTTGGACCGTCGACCCCGCCCACGCCGAGCTGGCGTTCGCCGTTCGCCATCTGATGATCAACAACGTTCGCGGGCGCTTCGGCAAAGTCGAAGGAACGGTCACCGTCGACAACGCGGACCTGAACAAGTCCAAGATCGACGTGACCGTAGACGTCAATTCGATCGACACACGGCAGGAGATGCGCGACAACCATCTCCGTTCCGCCGACTTCTTCGACGCCGCCAACTACCCGACGATGCATTTCGTCAGCAAGCGAATCGTCGGCGACGTGGCAAAGGATTTTCAGATCATCGGCGACCTGACGATCCGCGGCACTACTCACGAGGTCGCGCTCGACGCGCACCTCGAGGGTCGCGGCAAGGACCCGTGGGGGAACGAGCGCGCGGGCTTCAGCCTCTCCGGCAAAATCAATCGACACGACTACGGCCTGCAGTGGAACCAGGCGCTCGAAGCCGGCGGCGTCGCGGTCGGCGCCGAGGTCAAGATGACCATCGACGTCGAGATCTTTCACAAGCTCGAAGCGCTGAGCGCCGCGGCGTAGACCAGCGGCGCGGGCACGTCGCCGCTAGGTTTTTGCGTCGACATGCCCGCGCAACCGTGCGAGTTCTCGTTCAGCGCGTGACGCGCGCCAGCGTGCGCGTCGGCGATCGTGTCACCGGCGCGATCGCGCAGGGATTCGCGGTGCTCGTCGGCTTCACGCACACCGACGCCCTCGACCACGTCGAATGGATGGCGGAGAAGCTCGTCGGTCTGCGACTCTTCGCCGACGACGAGGACAAGATGAATCGCTCGATCGTCGACGCGGGCGGCGCGATCCTCGTCGTGTCGCAGTTCACGCTCTACGGCGACGCGGTCAAGGGACGACGCCCGAGCTTCGTCGACGCGGCACGCCCCGAGCACGCCCAGCCCTTGTACGACAAGTTCGTCGACGGACTGCGACAGCGCGGCGTACGCGTCGAGACGGGCGAGTTCGGCGCGGCCATGCAGGTCGAGATCGTCAACGACGGCCCCGTCACGATCTGGATCGAACGGTGAGCCGTCCGCCGGTCGTTCTCGCGTCGGCGTCGCCGCGGCGCCGCGAGCTGCTGCGGCTCGTCGGCATCGAGCACACCGTGATTCCAGCCGACATCGACGAGGCCCATCCGCCGGGCGAGGCCGCGGCCGCCTACGCCGAGCGTCTCGCGCGGGAGAAAGCCGGCGCGATCGATCGCGACGATGCCGTCGTCATCGGCAGCGACACCATCGTCGTCGTCGACGGAGACGTGCTCGGCAAACCGCGCGACCGCGAGCAGGCCGTGGAGATGCTGCGGCGTTTGAGCGGTCGCGCGCACGTCGTGATGACCGGCGTCGCGGTCGCCTGGCGCGGCCGTATGTCCTCCGGGGTCGAGGAAGCCGGCGTCACGTTCCGCGCGCTGAGCGACGACGAGATCCGGCGTTACGTCGAGACGGGCGAGCCGATGGACAAGGCGGGCGCCTACGGCATCCAGGGATTCGGCGCGACGATCGTCGACCGTGTGGACGGCGACTACTTCGCCGTGATGGGTTTGCCGCTCAACCGCCTCGTGCGACTGTGCCGCGCCGTCGGACTCGGCTACGACTTCGGGCCGCTCACCGCCGGGGCGTAAGACCCGCGCCACCGATCGACGAACGCAAGCACGTCCCGCACGCCGATCCGCTGCATCCGGTCGAGGCGATTCTCCATGCTGATCGGGTAGCTCTCACCCGGATCGCCATAGGCGTCGACGACCAGCTCGTGGAAGCGCCGGTAGGGGCCCGTGCGCCTGGGATTCGTGTAGCCCATGAGTGAGATCACCGGCCGGTCGAGCGCGACCGCCATGTGCAGCGGACCGGTGTCCGGCGAAAGCACCAGGGCCGAGCCGTCGAGGATGCCGACGAGGTTGCGAAGGCCGCTGCCGAGCGCCGACACCAGCGGTGCACGAGCGCGAGCGCGAATGATCTGCTCAGCGGCAAGCTCGCGCGGTGAGCGTCCGCCGACGAGGACCGGCTGCAAACCGAAATCGAAGTAGAGCGCGTCCGCCGTCTCCGCCCAGCGCTCGGGGATCCAGTCCTTCTGCGGCTTGCTCGTCGCCACGACGATCGACGCCGCCGGCCGGTCGAACGGGGCGAAGAACGCCCGCTGCGCGGCGCGTTCGGCGTCCCACGGTCCGAGGTTCCACGCGACCTCGCCGACCGGCACACCGAGCTCCGTGAGGAACTCGAAGTACTGATCCTGCACGTGCTGCGGCTCGTGCGGAGGAATCTGGCGCGTCGTGAACAGCCAGTTCATGTCGCGCGCGCGCGCGCGGTCGAACCCAAGCTTGACGGGCGCGCGCGTGAACGACGTGACGATGCCTGCTTTGAAGTAGACCTGCAGGTCGAGCACCACGTCGAACTCACGTGTCGCCAGCTCGCGGCGCACGTCGAGGAACGCCCGCGCGCCGCGGGCGCGGTCGAACACGACGATGTCGTCCACGGCCGGGTGGCCGCGCACGAGGCTCATCGGCCCCGGTTGCAGGATCCACGTCACGCGAGCGTCAGGTGCGTGTCGTTTGAGCGCGTTCAGTACGGGGAGGACGTGTACGGCGTCCCCGACCGCGCTCATCATCACGATGCAGACGCGGTCGAGGCGGGGCGGCGCTTCGGTCATCGTCCGGGCAAGACCTCGAGCTCTTCGATCTCGCGGACGATCATCGACGCCGTGATCTCGGTCGGCGCCTTCCGATGCAGCATTCGCCAGACGCCGGCGCCCTGGGGGAACGTGCGCTCGGGTTGTCCGGGCGCGAACACTCCGACGACCGGCACGCCGAACGCGGCGGCCAGGTGCAGCGGCCCCGAGTCGTGTCCGACCATGCACGTCGCGCGCGACAGCGCCGCCGCGGTGCTCGCGAGCGACCCATCGCCGAGCAGGTCGGCGTACAAGCCGCGCGGATGCGGATGCGCCTGACGGAGCTCGCTGAGCTCTTCGGCCGTCCCGATCCACAGGGTGGGCATGCCGAGCCGAATCGAGCTGCGAGGCGACCCGCGCCCATTCGGCGAGTGGGACGCAGCGGGCACGGTCGCCGGCGAACGGATGGAGCGCGGCAAACCGCGGTGGCAGCGCGTCGCCGAGCGAGCGAACGGCGTCCGACAGCGGAGCGGGATCCAGTTGGTAGTGGTTCGCGCGGTTGTCGATCCCGAACGCCTTGAGCATTCTGCCTTGCTCACGAACGACGGGCTTCTGCGGGTCCTGCGCCGGGAGCACGTGCGTGAGGAAGGTGTCGTTGCGATGGCGCGCCAGACCGATTCTCACGGGGATCTGAGCCGCCGCAACTGCCGCGGCTGTGCGCCAGGGCGCCTCGCTCAGCACTGCGACATCGTATTGGCCCTGGCGCACCTCGTTCATCGCCCCGAAGAAGCGCAGCATGGGGCCGCGAGACTGTCCCGCCGGCGGCGACCAGAAGGGATCCGCGGCGATCACGCGTCGCACGTGGGGGACGAGCGCGGCGACGGGCGCCGTGTACGCCTTGCACCAGACGTCGATCGTCGCGTTCGGGAACGCCTCGCGCAGCGGCGGCGCGAGGGCCGACGCGAACACGAGATCGCCGAGGTTGTCGAGTGCGACGATCAGAATCCGTTCGGGGGTGGTGAAAGGGACGCCGGTCATGACGTCCGTGCACCCCGTGGCGCGCCGGGGGAGTGAGCCGACGCTTGCGTCACCCGCGCGAACGACGGAAGTTGCGCGCCGTGACGATCCGCGTGCTGCACGTCGACACGGAGAAGGGGTGGCGTGGCGGCGAGCGACAAACGCTCTGGCTGGCCGCCGAAATGGCCAAGCGGGGCCACGAATCGGTCGTCGCCGCGCGCCATGGCGAACCGCTGGCGGCGCGCGCATCGGCGGCGGGACTGTCCATCGTCGACTGCCGGCCCGTCAGCGAGCTGGATCCTCGAGCCGCGTGGCGGCTGCGGCGCGAGATTCTCGCGCAAAGATTCGACGTGGTTCACGCGCACACCGCGCACGCCGTCGCGATCGGGGCGATGGCGACCATCGGCACGGGTGTGCCACTGGTCGTCGCGCGCCGCGTGGACTTCCCGTTGCGCGGGAACGCCGGCACGCGGTGGAAGTACGGGCGCGCCGCCCGGATCGTCGCCGTGTCGAACGCAGTGGCGAACGTGCTCGTCGCCGGCGGAGTCGCGCGTTCCCGGATCGCCGTGGTGCCGGACGGCGTCGACTTGCGTCGAACCGTCGAGCCGGCGACGGCCGCGACGCTCGCCGCTTGCGGCGTGGCGCCGAACCATCCCATCGTCGTCCAAGTGGCCCAACTGGTCGGGCATAAGGATCCTGTGAACTTCGTCCGCGCGATGGCGTACGCAAATCGCGGGAGCACGAAGTTGCAAGCGCTGCTCGTGGGTGACGGCCCGCTTCGCCCCGAGGTCACTGACGAAATCAAGCGGCTCAGCCTGGTTGATGTCATCCACCTGACAGGCTTCCGCGACGATGCGGATTCCCTCCTCGCCGCGGCCTCGATCGCCTGTCTCAGCTCGCGCGAAGAGGGCATGGGTTCCGTGCTCCTCGACGCGATGGCCTTCGGCCGGCCGATCGCGGCGACCATCGCGGGCGGCATTCCGGAAGTCGTCGTCGACGGGGAATCCGGGCTCCTCGCCGAGCGCGAGAATCCAGACGCGCTGGGCGCCGCGATCGCGCGTCTGGCGAACGATCGTGCCCTCGCGGATCGCCTCGCCGAGGGTGGCCGGCGGCGCGTGCGCGAGTTCTCGGTGGAGCGGATGACGGATCGCACGATCGACATCTACGAGCGGGTGACCGCCGAGAGCGATGCCTCGAAGACGGATCGCGCGAGCACGGCGAGCTCGGATTCATCCAGCGTGGCGCCTTGACGCTCGCGCCATTTCCGCGCGGAACGCGACAGCCGCGCGACGTTGGCCGTCATCACGTCACCTGACTCGAACGTCACGCGGTCGACGTCGAGCGCGAGTGCCTCGAGTGCGTCACCGCGGGGGCGCAGGAGCACGTTCTTCACGTTGAGGTCGTGGTGCCGCGCCCCGGCCGCCGCGAGTCGCCTCAGGAGATCGGCGACGGCGGCCCAGGCCCGAGCGCGAAGCGATTCGTCCGCCCGCGTGAGAACGGCCGACAGGTCGAAGCTGTCGGCCACCTCGCGCGTGACGACGTCGGCTCGCCGAAAGCCGAATGGCGCCGGATAGATCGCGTAGGCGAGCAGCTCCGGCGTCGGCACGCCGGATTGGCTCAGACGCAGCGACGCTTCCAGCTCGAGCGGGGCGCGTGTGGGCGGCAGAAAGAGATCGCGCGTCAACGGACCCATGAGCCCGCCGTGCCGGTTGTGCCGAACGACGACGCGAGTGCCGTCGGGAAGCGGTGCCGCGTACGCGATGCCGCGTCCGGCGAGCGGCTTCGCGCTGGCGTGACGCCGCGCGTAGTCATGGAGCGTCGAGGAGCCCGACTCGAGCGCGGCACGAATCGACTGAGCGACACGATCCGCGCTCACCGCCTCGACGCCGCCGACCGCGAATGCGGAGTAGCCCGATGGAACGTCGTGCGAGACGGGCGCCATCAAACGACGGCGACGCGGTATATGGTCACCGGCTGTGCCTTGTTCTTGAGCTCCATCGGCGGACTCTCGGTGAGGCTCGGCAGGGTCTTGAGCGCTCGGCGGAGATCATCGGTGATCAGGATCTCACCTGCGTCGGCGGCGGAGCAGAGACGGTACGCGGTGTTCACCGTGTCGCCGATGACAGTGAACTCGAGCCGCCGCTCGGAGCCGATGTTCCCCGCGAACGCCTCGCCGTAGTTCAACCCGATGCCGACGTGCAGCTCGGGACGTCCGCTCGTCCGCCAATGGGCGTTGAGCCCGTCGAGCGCCTTCATCATGTCGATCGCCGCCGCGACGGCGTTGTCGGCGTCATGGTCTCCGCCGATCGGCGCGCCCCAGTGCGCCATGAGGGCGTCGCCCATGAACTTGTCCAGCGTGCCGTCGTGCCGGAACACGCAGTCCACCATCTCGGTGAAGTACTCGGTGAGCAGGCTCGCCGTGTCCTCGGGGCGCATCGACTCGGCGAGCGCGGTGAAGCCGCGGATGTCGCTGAACAGCACCGCGACCGGCCGCTTGTCGCCGCCGAGTCGAATCTCCGACGATTCGGCGATGCGCTGCGCGATCTGCGGGGCGAAGAAGCGTTCGAAGTTGCTGCGCGCGATGACCTGCTGCTGAATGCGCTGGATGAACTCGCCGTTCTCGATGGCCACGGCCGCGATGCCGGCGAAAGCGACGCAGAAATCGAGATCGTCCTCCTGGAAACGGTGCTCGGACCCGACCGAATCGACGTACAGGACTCCGAGCGCCCGCCCCTCGCTGCCCATGAGCGGCACACAGACCGCCGAACGCACCTGCTGCATCACGATCGACTGCCCGGTGAACCGCGCGTCCTCGCCGGCGTTGTCGGTGAGGATCGCCACCTTGTCGTCGAGCGCTCTCCGCGCGATCGACCTTGGAATCTCGCCGGCGGTGTTCGTGCCCTTGCGGTCGCGCGCGAACTTCGGCTGCAGGTTGCCCCGCTCGTCGACGAGGATGATCGCGACGCGGTCGACCTCGAGGATCTGATACGCGTAGCCCGCGATCTTGGCGAGCAGCGCGTCGGTGTCCACCGCCCAGCCAAGTCCCTTCGAGACCTCGAGCAGTGTGGCCAGCTTGCGCCGGCTCTTGTCGCCCGCGCCCAGGTCTGGCGTCTCGCCGTCGAGCATCGCGCGCTGACGAACGATCGTCGGCCCGGTGATGGCGGTCGCCGCCGTCTGGACCTTGGGGGCTTCGCCCTCGAGACGGAAGCTGACTTTGCCGAACGCGATCACGTCGCCGGGAACGATCGGCGCGGCGTCGATCTTGTTGCCGTTGACGAACGTCCCGTTGCTCGATCCGAGGTCGTGCACCGTGAGGCCGTTCTCGTCGCTCAGGATCTGCGCGTGGCGCCGCGAGACGGTGGGATCGACGACCGGGAGGTCGGCGGTGGGCGCGCGGCCGACGATCACCGAGACCGCGCTGAGGTCGAAGGTCAGCGTGCCGTCGGTGCTCGCGAGGCGATAGGGCATCGCTTGGTTATACCCGGACGCTCGTGCGGCGAGCCGCGCGAACCTGGCCGATCGCGGTGAGCAACGCGCGCACCTTGTTCTCGTGCTCGAGGAATTCCTGTTCGGGAATCGAGTCGTAGACGACGCCGGCCGCGGCTTGCACCGATGCGACGCCATTGGCGATCACGCACGTGCGAATCGTGATGGCGAGGTCCATGCGCTTCGCCCCCGCGCCGATGTAACCGACGGCGCCGCCGTACGGCCCGCGCCGTTCGGGTTCCATCTCGTCGATGATCTCCATCGCCCGGACCTTCGGGGCGCCGGTGAGCGTGCCCGCGGGAAAGCCGGCGCGGAACGCGTCCATCGCCGTGAGACCGTCGCGCAGCTTGCCGTCGACCTGGCTCACCAGGTGAAGCACATGCGAGTAGCGCTCGACGACCATGAGCTCGGAGACGTTCACCGTGCCGTATTCGGCGATGCGGCCGACGTCGTTGCGCCCGAGATCCACGAGCATCAGATGCTCGGCGCGCTCCTTCTCGTTGCTCACCAGCTCCTGCGTCATACGCACGTCGTCCTCGGCCGACCGCCCGCGCCGGCGCGTGCCGGCGATCGGCCGCAGCGTCACCGTGCGGTCCGTCGCGACGCGGATCAGGAGCTCGGGCGAGCTCCCAACGATCTCCGTGCCGTCGAGGACGAGATGGTACATGTACGGCGACGGGTTGATCACGCGCAGCGCGCGGTAGAGATCCGTCGGCGCGAAGTCGAGCGGAACGTCGATGCGCCGCGCGATCTGCACCTGGAACGCGTCGCCGGCAATGATGTACTGCCGCACTCGCTCGACGTCGGCGAGGAACTTGTCGCGGGCGTACTTCGAGCGGCCCGCGACGGGCGGCGCCGACGGGTCGAGGTCGAGCGGCTCGAGCATCGACGGACCGCGGAGCCGCTCGACCGTGGCTTCGACGGCGGCGCAGGCGCGCGCGTACGCCGTGTCGAGCTGCGCGTCGGTCGAATTCGGCTCGACGCGCGCCGCGGCCACCACGCGGGCCTGCGAGCGCAGGTTGTCGAAGATGACGAGCGCGTCGGTGAAGACGAACAGCGCGTCGGGCACGTCCACGCCGCGCGCCGGCGGGGTCGGCAGGCGCTCGATGAGGCGTGCGACGTCGTAGCCGAAGTAGCCGACCGCGCCGCTCCAGAACTCACCGATCTCCGGCGCGTCAACGGGATCCGCGGCGCGGAGGTGGGTCTCGAGGTCGGCGAGGGGATCCGCCGGACGACGGGCGTTGTGCCACCCCCGATCGGCGGTCCAGTCATGCACCATTCCGTCCTGAAGCCGCCAGGCGGCTCGGGGAGCGGTGCCCATGAACGTGTATCGTGCCCACGTCTCGCCTCCGGCGGGCGCCGACTCGAGAAGGAACGCGAACGGTCCGTGGCGGATCTTGGCGAACGCCGCGACCGGCGTGTACGCGTCGAGCAACACGTCGCGCCAGACCGGGACGAGACGAGGCGAGCCGTTGTCGGCGAGACGCGCTCGTGCGCGAAATTCGTCGAGACTCACGCCGCCGGTTGCTCCCGTAGAAACGCTCCGCGATATTCGCAAATCATGCTTCGATTCCTCGCGGCCCGCGGTCGCGCCGCCGCCGCGTGCGTGTTCGTTGTCGTCTTGGGCCCCACGTACGGGCGGGCGGTCGTCGCGCAGACGTGGAACGACCCGCGCAGTCTCACGCTCGTCGCCGGCGCCACGCAGCGCCGCGCCGAGCAGTTGGCCGACACGGGGCTCGCCGACTATCGGGCTACCGCCCATGGGTACGTGACTTTTCTTGCGCAGCTTGGTGAGGGGCTTCGCACTCCGCCCAAGGTCATCAAAGCCGACGAGTTGGCGCTGGAAGTCTACTGGCACGCGCCCAACCTGAGCAAGCAGCGGATCGTGGGCCGGCGCGACACGCTCTTGCTCCCTACGGACATCGCGTATCACCGCGACCACCTGGGCATCGTCCAAAACAACTTCCCCAACATCATTCGCATCGGGGAGGGCGACGAAGTGGCGGACGTGCCGCATCCGCTCTCGCCGGCCGGGCTTCGCGAGTACGACTTCGCGCTCACCGACAGCTTCGCGATCGGCGCCGGCGCGCAACGCATCAACGTCTACGAGATCAAGGTTCGCCCGAAAGACGATAAAAAGCCGCGGGTCGCCGGCGCGATCTACATCGATCCCTCGGGCGGGCAGGTCGTGCGCATGAACTTCGGCTTCACGCGCGCCGCCTTTCTCGACAACGCGCTCGAGGACCTGTCGATCGTGCTCGAGAACCGCCTCGTCGGCGGCCGCTTCTGGTTGCCGAGCCGGCAGGAAATCGAGATCGAACGGCGCGGCACGTGGTTGGACTATCCCGTTCGCGGCATCATCCGCGGCCGCTGGGAGATCGGCGACTATCAGTTCAACACGTCGATCCCGACGCAGATCTTTACCGGACCCGAGATCGTGCAGGCGCCGCCGTCGGAGCTACAAGGGCTACAAATGGAACGGGCCGCGTGCTCGACTCGCTTCCGCCCGACGTGCGCGCGGTTTCGGAGCCCGACATCGCGCGCGTGCAGTCCGAGGTGCGCCAGCTGGTGCGTGCGCAGGCCCTGTCGCGCGCCCAGGCTGCGACGCTCTCGGCGCGCAACGTTTCGGACTTCGCGCGCTTCAATCGGGCCGAAGGCCTGGCGTTCGGAGCCGGTCTGTCGAAGCAGTTCGGCGCCGGGGTCGTCTCCAACGTTCGGGCGCGCTATGGATCGGCGGACAAGCTGGTGAAGGGCGGCGTGGAGCTCGGTCTCTCGCGCGCCGACGGGTCGTCGATTCGCGCCTTCGCGTCGCGCGACTATCGCGATCTTGGCGACGTCGCCGAACGGTCGATGGCGGTGAACAGTCTCGCGGCGCAGGAATTCGCGAGCGACTACACCGATCCGTACCTCGTGCGCGCCGCCGGACTCAGGGCGGAGGCGACGTCCCTTCTCGGCTTCGACGCGACCGTCAGCGGGGCCCTCGAATGGCAATCGCCCGTCGCCGTCCGCGCCACGGCGGTGACGGGCACCTTCGTGCCGACCGTTCCTGTCGCGGACCTGCACGTATTGCGATGGGCGCTCGACCTGGCGCGCGCGCCGTCGCTCTGGGTGTTCGGGACCGAGCTGGCCGTCCACGCGCAGGCGCGTCTCGTCGTGCCGCAGGGGCCGGCGGCGCCGGAGCCCGGTCCCGTCTTCGTCGGCGATCTGGGGACGACGCTTCGCGGCTCACTCGTCGCGCAGATCGAACGTCCCGTCGGCGACATGCGCCTCGTGACCTCGACGACCGTCGCGGGCGTCGGCGGTCAGAACACGGTCGACGCGCCGCAGCGCTCTGAGCTCGTCTACCTCGGCGGGCCCGTTTCCGCGCCCGGCTACGACTTTCACTCGCTCGTCTCCAACGTCGGCGCCACGGAGCACCTCGAGTGGCGCGTGCCGGCGCCCTTCGTGCCATTCTCGCTCGGCCGGTTCGGGCGCGTCCCGGCGCACGGCTCCTTCGCTCCCTACGCGCACTTCGCGCTGATCGGGCAGCAGCCGGTCGTGTGCACGTCGAGTGTCGGTTCCTCTGGATCTCGGTGTCCGGCGGTCCCGCAGTTGTATCCGTCGTTCGGCGCTGCCTATCTGCTGCCGTTCGACGTCGTCAGGATCGACGTGGCTCGCGGCGTGGCACGCGGAGGACGGTGGACGTTCAACATCGACCTGAGCCGCGAGTTCTGGAGCATTCTCTGAGCGGCCATCCGGACATCGGAGCCCCACGCACCGACTCGGACCGTCCAGTAGGGCGAGAAAACTCAACGCAGATGACGCAGATCTGGAAAAGCGATCCCGCAGATAGAAACTTGAAAAAATCTGCGTCATCGTCGTTCTATCTGCGTCACCTGCGTTGAATTTTTCGAACGGCTGAGTGGGCCGCGCCGAACGGCTGAGTGGCGCGCGTCGAACGACTGAGTGGCACGACTGCGACGCAATAGCCGCTCCCGCGTGAATCCGATGACGCGCGGGGGACGGCCAATCGCAATTCTGCCGGCGTGGACATTCAAGCCGTTTTCCCGACCCCGCTCGCTCTCGACGTCGAGACGCTCGCGACACGTTTCAGGCTCCCCATCGCGGACTTGAGTCTCGCGACGGACCAGGCGATCGAGCTGGTCCCCGAGAAGTGGGCCAGGCGATTCCACGTGTTGCCACTCTCCGCGACCGAGCACGACCTGCTCATCGCCACCGCGGACCCGCTCGACGTCGACTGCGAGCGAACGCTGGGGTTCGCGACCGGACGACGGATCCGCCTCGCAATCGCCGCCGCGCCGGCGATCGCGAGGCGTATCGACGAGGTCTACGGCGGTGACTCGACCACGGCCGGAGTCGAACCGGCGGTCGAAGTCGAGCACCTGCGAGGCGAATCCGATGCCGCACCGCCAATCCCGGGCATCGACACCTCGGCGACCGTGAGCGCCCTCGTCGACGAGCTCCTCGCGGCCGGCATCTCGAGCCGCGCGAGCGACATTCACATCGAGACAGAAGAGCGGGGAATCGCCGTGCGCCATCGCGTCGACGGTGTGCTCGCCGTCGTGCGGACGCTTCCGCGGACGCTCGGCCCCGCCCTCGTATCGCGCATCAAGATTCTCTCGGGACTCGACATCGCCGACCGGCTTCGCCCTCAGGACGGCCGTGCGCGCGTGGCGATCAACGGTGCCGCCGTGGACCTGCGCGTCTCGACCCTTCCGGCGTCGCACGGCGAGAAGGTGGTCATCCGCGTGCTCGACGGCCGTTCCACCGTTCCAACGCTCGACGGCATGGGATTCCATGCGGACGAGTTGGAGCGCATCGAGCGCCTGCTCCAGTCGCGCGAAGGCCTCATTCTCGTCACCGGTCCGACCGGTTCGGGGAAGACGACGACGCTCTACGCCGCGCTGCGGCGCATCAAGGAACGCGGCGTCAACATCGTCACGGTCGAAGACCCGATCGAGTACCGACTGCCCGGCATTGTACAAGTGCAGGTGAACGAGAAAGCCGGCCTCACTTTCGCGACGGCGCTCCGGTCGATCATGCGGCAGGACCCGGACGTCGTGCTCATTGGCGAGATTCGCGACCGTGAGACGGCGGAGATCGCGATTCAGGCGTCGCTCACCGGCCACCTCGTGCTCTCGACCCTTCACACGAACGACGCGCCGAGTGCGGTCACGCGCCTGATCGACATCGGCGTGGCGAGCTACAAGATCGCGACGGCGGTGAAGGGCGTGCTCGCGCAGCGACTCACGCGCCGACTCTGCGCGTCGTGTCGAGGCGTGGACTCGACCGCGTGCCAGGAGTGCGGCGGCTCGGGGTTTCACGGCCGGCTGGCGATCGCCGAGGTGCTCGTCGCGACGCCGGAGTTCGAGCGGCGCGTCGCCGCGGGCGAATCCACCGAGCGCATCACCGAGGCCGCGCGGGCGGACGGCATGCGCTCGCTATGGGCGTCGGGTGTCGCGCACGCGAACGCCGGCCGCACGACCGCCGACGAGATCAGACGCGTCGCGACACCCGACGAGATCGAGCGCCCGATCGTTCCCGACTACGAACCGCCGGCGCCGCCTCACCCTGCCCAGGCGCGCGAGACCGCGATGAACCTGATCTTCGACGGGCACGCCTTCCATCTGCGTGACGACATCGATGTCATGGTCGCGCGGGCGCGTGCCCGCCGGCGTAGGTTCCTCCGCATGACACGCGTCGAAGTCGGCACGGTGGATGTCTTCGTCGTGCGTCCGCTCTCCGCCGGATGGCGGGTGCTTGCGTTGCAGCGCGCCAATGACACGCGCTGTCCGACGGCGTGGGAACCGGTGCACGGGCACATCGACCCCGGTGAGGAGCCGGAGGACGCCGCGCTGCGCGAGCTTCGCGAAGAAACCGGGTTGTCCGCCGAGCGACTGTACGTCGTCCGCGTCAACCCGTTCTACGTGCGACGCACGCGCACGCTGCAGCTCGCGGTCGTCTTCGCCGCGTTCGTCGAAGAGCCGGCGACGGTTACGATCGCCGGCGAGCACCAGCGGGCCGAATGGCTGTCGGTCGACGAGGCGTTGGCGCGCTTCGCGTTTCCCGGTGAGCGGGCCTCGCTGCGCGAAGTCGTCGAGCTCCTCGGGGCCGGCAACGCCGGCCCCGTCGAGGACGTGATGCGGGTGCGCTGACGCGGCGGGCGCGCGTCAGCGATTATCGGTCTGCCGGTCGCTACTCGTGCGCAGGACGGTCGCCGCCTGCGGCGCGTTGGGCTTGACCCGCACGCTCTTCGCCGGGATCCCGACGTACACGTGGTACGGCCGCACGTCCTTCGTGGCGACGGCCATCGCGCCGACCATCCCCTGCTCGTGCACGTGCACGCCGGCGAGCACCGTGGCGTGGTACGTGATCCGGACGCCGTCCTCGATCACCGTCGTCGCGTTGGTGACGTCCTTCGCGTCGACGATGCTGTGGGTGTGGCTGTAGACGTTCGCGTAGTCGCTGATCGACACGTTGTTGCCGAGCACGATCCCGCCGCGATCGTCGAGCAGCACGTTGCGGTGGACGACCACGTTGTCGCCCACGTCCATGTTGTAGCCGAACGAGAACTCGACGTTGTGAAACGATTTGAAGTTCTCGCCGCAGCGCTTGAAGATGTACCTTGCCAGAATCCGGCGAAGCTCGACGCCGAGCCACACGTTTTGTCCGCCCGCGAGACTCCGGTCGAACGAGTACCAGAGCCAGAGCAACGGCTTCACGCGCTGAAACCGTTCCTGGTCACAGTCGGCGTAGTACTCGGGCTCGAGCGTGACGTTGCACGGATCCATGCTGTTCAACGCGAGCCGCGTCGCGACAGGCAGAGTGGAGTCGTTGACCGCCGTCTCCCAATCCGCGGCGTACTCCGGATGAAACAGCTCCGTCAACGCCGTCCGGCAGAACAGGCGACGGTCGGTCGCGGGATCAGCCAGCGCGGTCTTCAGGCCATCGAGCCACTCGGTGGCGATCGATCGACTCGGGCACTCGGCCACTTGTCGCAGGGGAAGGTACGCCATGGAGCTGCCTCGCTTACGATTCGTGAATGAGCGGCGCGCTCAGCGCGCCGGTTACTGCGGTTTCGGCGGCGGCGGGGTTTTCGCGGCGCCTCGTGCGCGCACCGCCGCGCGCTCGGCGTCGATCCGCCGCAGAATGACGTCTCCCCAGTCCGTGTTCTGCTCGGCGCCCATTCGCACGACGATCGGCTGCGAGACGTCGACGCCGCCCTCGAACAGCAGGAGTCCCGTCTGGGTCTCGCGCGGCTGGAGTTGGTGCGTACCAAAATCGCCCGAGACCGGAATCACGTCGAAGGGCCGGAAATCGCGGCCGCCAACGCTCACGGTGACGTCCGTCGGGTCATATCGTGCATCCGGCGCCAAGCCATAGAACCGGACAAACCACACGCTCGGCGTCCGCTCGCCGTGCATGGACGCGCGTTGGCGGACTTGCAGCGCGCGACTCTCGAGGTTCGCGTGCATCGCGCGATACGAATCGGGCGCGAGCGTGCGAATGACCGACTCGTCGAGCGGGAACGTGGTGACGCGAACGCCGGTCGGCGGTTGGAGCGTGATCGAGATGTCGGCTTCCTTGAGCGTGCCGAGGCCCGCGGGGATCAGGTTCGCATTCGTGTCCGCGTCGACCCGTCCGCCTCGAGTCGCCGCCGTGGGCGCCGCCGCGGTGACGGCGGACGACGTGGATCCCGGTTGTCCGGCGCACGCGACCGCCAGCGCGAGCAACGCGACGCGTCTCATGACTCCGCCCGCCACGACGGCTGCTCGAGGAGCGCCTCGATCGCCTCGGCCAACGCGTCGCGCCCCTCGCCGGTCACCGCGCTGAACGGAATCACCTGGTCGGTGTCGAGGCCCAGCTGCGCGGCCCGCTCCGTCGCGCGGACTTTGCGTTCCGCCGGAGTAAGCTTGTCCATCTTCGTCAGGACGACGATCGTCGGGACGCCGACTTCACCGAGGAAGTCGAGCATCTTGAGGTCGTCGTCGGTGGGATCGTGCCGGGCGTCGAGCAACTCGACGATCCCGCGCAGCTCCGGGCTCGCGCGCACGTAGCCCTCGATGAGCGGCCTCCACTCGGCGCGCCGTTCTTTCGAGACACGCGCGTAGCCGTACCCCGGGAGATCGACCAGCACGAAGCGGTCGTTGACCCTGAAGAAATTCACCTCGCGCGTACGGCCCGGCGTGTTGCTCACGCGCGCGAGCTTTCTTCGGTGAACGAGGCGGTTGAGCAGCGACGACTTGCCGACGTTCGACCGTCCCGCGAACGCGACCTCGGGCATCGTCGGTTCCGGACGCCAGCCGCCGGCGCTGGCCATCCCGCCGAGGAACTCCAGCGATCGGATCACCAACGGTTCGCGCGCCGGCGCGGACATATCGACTAGTTCGGCGCGATCGTCGGCGCGTCGGCGTCGAGCCCGGCGCGGACGAGCGACAGCGCGAGCACTTCGTCCATGTTCTTCACCGGATGGAACGTCACCGCCGCCTTGACCTCCGTCGGCAGCTCCTCGACGTCGCGCAGGTTCTGGTACGGGATGAGCACGTGGCGCACGGCGTTGCGATGCGCGGCGACCGCTTTTTCCTTGAGACCGCCGATCGCCAACACGCGCCCGCGCAGCGTGATCTCGCCCGTCATCGCGAGGTCGCCGCGTACAGGAATGCCGGTGAGCGCGCTCACGATCCCGGTCGCGATCGCGATTCCGGCCGACGGCCCGTCCTTCGGCGTGGCGCCGCTCGGAATGTGGATGTGCAGGTCGCGCGTGCGATGAAAATCCTTGTCGATGCCGAGCACCTTGGCGCGCGAACGCGCGTAGCTGAGGGCCGCGCTCGCCGACTCCTTCATCACGTCGCCGAGGGTGCCCGTGAGCTGCAACTTGCCGCGTCCCGCGACGACGCTGACCTCGATCTCCAGCACGTCGCCGCCGACGGCGGTGTAGGCGAGCCCCGTGACGACGCCGACCTTGTGGTCGAGCGTGAGCGCCGACGGGTCGAACGGAGCGGTGCCGAGAAGCTCCTTGAGGTCGGCCGCGCGCACGACCGGTTTGGGTCCCGGCGTCGGCGGCGTCTTGGTGAGGTCGCGCGACTCGGCTTCGCGGCGCGCGAGTTTGCGCGCGATGCGTCCGAGTCGCCGCTCGAGCTCGCGCACGCCCGCTTCGCGCGTGTAGTTCTGCACGATCCCCGGAACGACGTCGCTCTCCCACTCGACGGACGCGGGGTCGAGGCCGTTGGCGCGCAGCTGCTTGGGCACGAGGAACTGCCGCGCGATCGCGTACTTCTCCTGATCGAGATAACCGGCCAGGCGGATGATCTCCATGCGGTCGCGCAGCGGTTCCGGCACCTGCGGGAGATAGTTCGCCGTCGTCAGGAAGAGCACCTGCGACAGGTCGTAGTCGATCTCCAAATAGTGATCGTTGAACGCGCGATTCTGTTCGGGGTCGAGGACCTCGAGGAGGGCGGCCGACGGATCGCCGCGGTAGTCGGTGCCCAGCTTGTCGACCTCGTCCAGCAGGATCACCGGGTTCACGACCTCGGCGCGCCGCATCGCCTGGACGACGCGCCCGGGCATCGAGCCGATGTACGTGCGTCGGTGTCCCCGGATCTCGGCCTCGTCGCGAACGCCGCCGAGCGACATGCGCACGAATTTGCGTCCCGAGCGCCCGGGCGATCGAGCGGCCGAGCGACGTCTTGCCGACGCCTGGCGGCCCGACGAGGCACAAAATGGGGCCTTCCATGCGTTCGACGAGCGACAGCACGCCGATATAGTCGAGGATGCGATCCTTCACTTCCTCGAGCCCGTAGTGATCTTCGTCGAGGATCCGCCGCGCGTGCGCCACGTCGAGCACGTCGTCGGTCCGCTCGGTCCAGGGCAGCGCGACGATCCAGTCTATAAAATTTCGGGCTACCGTGGACTCGGGAGACAGCGGCGACATCCGGCGCAGCTTACGCATCTCGCGCAAGGCGCGCGTCTTGACCGCCTCCGGGAGCTTGCGCGCCTCGATCTGTCGTTCGAGGTCGCTCGCGTCGTCGGAATCCTCCTCGCCCAGCTCGCGGTGGATCGCCTTGAGCTGCTCGTGCAGGTAGAACTCGCGCTGGTTCTGGAACAGCGAGCCGCGCACTTCCTCGTCGAGCTTTCGCTCGAGGCGAAGCAGTTCGGCTTCGCTCACCAGCAGCTGGTTCAGGGCGTCGAGCAGCGCGGGAACGTTGGGTGCCTCGAGCAGCGTCTGCCGGACCTCGACGCGAACCGCGAGGTGCGCCGCGATGCCGTAGGCCTGGCGCCCGATCGAATCCGCGCTCTGTACGAGCGCGACGACTTCGTTGGGAATGCGCCGATGGAGCGAGACGTACTCCTCGAAGAGCGCGAGTACGCGGCGCGACAATACCTGGAGCGCCTCGGGGTCCGCGTCCTCGTCTCCGGCGTCGTCGTCGAACGCCGCGCGAAGGTAGCCGGCGGCCGGGATGTATCGCGTCACGCGCGCGCGGCTCACGCCTTCGACGAGGATGCGCGCCGTGCCGTTCGCCTGCCGCGTCGCCTGAACGATGCGCGCGACGACGCCGACGCGATGCAGGTCGCTGGCCGCGGGCTCCTCGGTGTCCGCGCTCTTCTGCGCGACGAGGAAGAGCGTGCCGCCGTCGGCAGCCGCCGCCTCGATCGCGTTGAGCGACGCCTGCCGTCCGACGAGCAGCGGCATGGCGACGTACGGAAAGACGACGACGTCGCGCAGCGGCAGTACAGCCGCTCGTTGTACCTCGGCGGGCGCTCCGGCGCCCGTCGAAGAGTTCGCGGGGGCGGGGGGGGGGCCGGAAGCCGGAGACGACTTTGGGGGCGCGGGAGGCGGGGACGATGCCATGACAAAAAATAGTGTGAGGCGATTGGCTTCGCCTCACACTTTACACGCGGCTCGCTGTCGCGTGATTCGGACGCCGCCCGCGGCGGCGCCTCAGGCCTCTTTCTTCTTCCGCTGCGGCGAGATCTCGAGGAGGGGCGCGGTGCCGTTGAGCACCGAGCTTTCCGTCACCTTGACCTCTTCGACGTCTTCGCGCGTCGGCAGCTCGAACATGACCTCCGTGAGGAGCTCCTCGAGGATGGCGCGCAGCCCGCGGGCGCCCGTGCCCCGCTTGAGCGCCTTCCCGGCGACGGCGCGAAGGGACGACTCCTCGAATGTGAGCTTCACTTCCTCGAGCTCGAACAGCTTGGCGTACTGCTTGGTGAGCGCGTTCTTGGGCTCCTTGAGGATGCGGACCAATGCGTCCTCGTCGAGCGCCTCGAGAGCGACCGCGACCGGGAGACGGCCGACGAGCTCAGGTATGAGACCGAAGCGGAGCAGATCGTCCGGCTCGACCTCGGAGAAGGGGTTCTTCGCCTGGTGCGGCGTACGCGTGTCGTCGCCCTTGTTGAAGCCGATCTGACGGCGGCCCGTTCTCGCCTCGATGATTTTCTCCAACCCATCAAACGCACCGCCGCAGATGAACAGGATGTCCTTCGTGTTGATCTGGATGTATTCCTGCTGCGGGTGCTTGCGGCCGCCCTGCGGCGGCACCGAGGCGACCGTGCCTTCGAGGATCTTGAGCAGCGCCTGCTGCACGCCTTCGCCCGAGACGTCGCGCGTGATACTTGGGTTTTCCGACTTACGCGCAATCTTATCAATTTCGTCGATGTAGACGATGCCCCTCTCGCACTCGGCGACGTTGAAGTCGCCGGCCTGGAGGAGCCGGACGAGAATGTTCTCGACGTCCTCGCCGACGTAGCCGGCTTCGGTGAGCGTCGTGGCGTCGGCGATGGTGAACGGCACGTCGAGGATGCGCGCGAGGGTCTGCGCGAGGAGCGTCTTGCCCACGCCCGTCGGGCCGATGAGCAGGATGTTCGACTTGTCGAGCTCGACGTCGTCGTCGCGGACGGACGACGAGTTGATGCGCTTGTAGTGGTTGTAGACGGCGACCGCCAGCGCCTTCTTGGCCTTCTCCTGCCCGATCACGTACTGATCGAGCGTGTCCTTGATCTCCTGAGGCGTCGGGACCTGAGTGATCGCTTCGGCAACCTCGCGCTCTTCGTCCTCGGCGAGGATCTCATTACAGAGCGCGATGCACTCGTTGCAGATGTAGACGGACGGTCCGGAAATGAACTTGCGGACCGAATCCTTCGACTTTCCACAAAACGAGCAGCGAAGGTGTTTGTCGTGCGACATGACATCTCACTCAGCGGGTGACTTCAGGGAGTCGCGGGGCCCGAGCGTTGGCGCGCGACCGGTGGGAGAAGGAACAGAGAGTCTTGCTGAGAGTTAAGGGCTGACCACGGGTCAAGCAAGAGACGACTCAGCGAGACGAACGTTTTGTGACAGCCGCCGCCACGACTTACTTCGTGACGGCGGCCAGCGTGCTCGGTTCCACGACCTCGCCGCGCTGCGTGATGACGTGGTCCACGATGCCGTAGTCTTTCGCTTCCTCGGCCGACAGGTACCGGTCGCGGTCCGTGTCCCGCTCGATGCGCTCGAGCGACTGTCCGGTGTGCTTCGTCCACAGCTGGTTCAGCTTGCCGCGGAGGTAGAGGATCTCTTTGGCCTGGATCTCGATGTCGGACGCCGATCCGCCGCCCCCTTGCTGTGAGGGTTGGTGAATCATGATTCGCGAATGCGGGAGCGTCGACCGCTTGCCCTTGCGGCCCCCGGCGAGCAGGAACGCGCCCATGCTCGCGGCGAGTCCCATGCAGATGGTATTCACCGGCGACTTCATGAACTGCATCGTGTCGTAGATCGCGAGCCCCGCCGACACGCTGCCGCCCGGTGAATTGATGTAGAGGAAGATGTCGCGGTCCGGGTTGTCGGCCTCGAGGAACAACATCTGGGCGATGACGATGTTCGCGACGTCGTCGTTGACCGGCGTGCCGAGGAAGATGATGCGATCCATCAGCAGACGGCTGAAGATGTCGTAGCTCCGCTCGCCGCGCGGCGAGCGCTCGATCACGTACGGTGGATAGATGGTGGCCATGAGGCGATGTCTGGTGTCGGTGGAGGACTAGGCGACTTCGTTTCGTTCCAGGAGCCAGGCGAACACTTTGTCTTCGGTGATGCTCTGCTCGATCTCGCGCAGGCGGCCGGCCTTCTGCAGCGACGCGTACACCTGGCCCGGATCGGCGCCGCGCTTGGCGGCGACGTCGGCGACACGTTCGTCGATGTCGGCCTCGCTGGCCTTGAGCCCTTCCGTTTCGGCGATCGCGTCGATGATCAAGTCGCGCCGCACCTGACGCTCGGCGACCGGGCGGAACTCGGAGCGGAACTTGTCGCGGTCCGCGTCGGGCACCTGGTACGCCTGCGCGTAGCCGTCGATCAGCTGCGCGACCCAGCTGGGCGGCACGTCGAACGGATTGGCGGCCGACAGCTGGTCGACGAGCTGCTGTCGCACGCCGGCGTCGGCGTCGCGATTCGCGTGATCCTCGAGGTCTTTACGTACGGTGGTCTGTAGAGCAGCGAGGGACTCGAAATCCCCGACGCCGCGCGCGAACGCGTCGTCGAGCGGCGGAAGGGTCTTTCGCTTGACCTCGAGCAGATGCAGGCGCACGGGCTTCGTCTTGCCGCGCTGCGCTTCGTCCGGGAAGTCGTCGGGCCAGCGCACCGCCTTTTCGAGCGTCTCGCCCGACTTGAGCTGCATGATCAGCTCTTCGACGCCGGCGATCGCCTGGCCCGCGCCGAGGACCAGCGGGTACTCGCGCGGCTCCGGGAAAGAGCCGTCTTCGTCGGCCGTGCCGAGCTCCACGCGCACCATGTCGCCGGGCGACGGACGATCCTCGACCGGACTCCACGTGGCTTTCTGCTCGCGAATCTGCTCGATCTGGTCGCGAACCGCTTCGTCGTTGACCTCGGGTCGCGTGCGGCTGACGCGGAACCCCTGCGTGCGCGCCAGCGCGACCTCGGGCCGCACCTCGACGTGAAGCTCGAAGCTGAGCGGCTGCCCCTCCTCGAACTTGAGATCGTGGACGTGCGGTTGCGACGCCACCTTGAACTTTTCGCGGTCGAGGACTTCCTGAAACGCTTCCTGGACGAGCGATTCGATCACCTGCTGACGGATCGCGTCCTTGAAACGCTTCTTGATCATCGCCGGTGGCGCCTTTCCGGGACGAAACCCGGGGAGCCGTGCGCCCGTCGCGTAACGTCGCGCCGCGCGGTCCTCAGCGTCGCGGACGGTCTCGATCGGCACCCGAACTTCGATCAGCCGCTCCAGGCCGTCGGTCTTCTTCGGGGTGATCTCGATATTCATGCGCGAAAGCTAGCGGGGGCGTGCCGCGAGAGGGGAGGAGGCGGGGCCCCGTGACGAGCGATACGGAAGCCGTCTCTCGCAGGCCGTACCGATTGCGTGTTCCCAGTCGTTACCGTTGAGGTCAGCAACAGCTCTCCTCAACTCCCATACTCGATGCGATTCGCCTGATGCGACTCACCCGTGTCGCTGCCGCCGCGCTCGCCGCGGCCTTTCTCCATTCGTTCGCCGATGCCCTGGGCGCGCAGGCGCCGGCGACGCGCGGCCGCGTGCCGATTCCGACGCAGACCTACATCGGATTCAACCCACTTGGCGTTCCGGCCAACGTGTTCACGCTCGAGCTCGAGAACGCGGTGACGTCGGGGATCACGGTCGGGGCGGTCGGGTCGTACATCGACTTCGACAAGTCCCGCTTCGCGACCGCCGATTTCAAAGTGCGATACTATCCGGGCGAGGTCGTGCTGCGCGGCTTCGCGGTCGGCGTGAGCGCGGGCGCCACTCGATACTCGCACCCGGTCAAAGACGTGCGACAGTCGCTGTCCGCCCCGACCGCGGGCATTCTGCTCGACTACAACTGGCTGCTGGGACGAAGCGAACGATTTCTCGTCGGCACGGGCATCGGCGCGAAGCGCATTCTCGCGTCGGAGAGCGAACGCCAGCGGGCCGACGTGGATTATGCAACGGTCACGACGCGTCTGATCCTCGGTTTCGCGTTCTAGAAGCCGGCTTCATTATCTTCCGCTCTTCGGCGAGGGTGGCGGAACTGGCAGACGCACCAGACTTAGGATCTGGCGCCGAAAGGCTTGGGGGTTCGAGTCCCCCCCTTCGCATCCACCTCAGCGCGGAGCGGTACGTGCGGCGAATTGCGATGCTGCTGGTCCCGATACTGATGGGCGCGTGCCTCTCGGCCGACGACTCGTTGAGTCTCGATCCGACCGACGCCAACGTCGCCGGATCGTTCGCCTTGTCGACGATCAACGGGGGTCCACTCCCCGTCATCGCGTCGGTGACCGCGACCCAGGAGTTCGACCTGGCCTCCGACACTGTGGCGATTGCGTCGGACGGAACGTGGACGGAGATCAGCGTCTATACCGTCACCCTGCTCGCCGACGGGACCAAATCGACGACCGTGACCAACATCGGCGGCACGTACACGATCGCCCAACAGCAGATCAACTTCGTGCAGACGAGCGGCGGCGGATCGGTTTCTTTCGCCGGCTCCGTCAAAGGGAGCGTCCTGACCATTCTGTTCGGCGGAAGCCAGTTCCTCTACAGCCGATCCACGTAGTCCCGCCTCGCTGCGAACCCAGGCGAATCGACGTATTCTGCTAGGGATTTCCGCAGATTGCGCGATGTCGCGGAGAGATCACCTGTCAACGGGAGCCGATCAAACGGCTCCCGTTTTTTTGTCTTCGACGGCGCCGGTGGTACATCCCCTTTGGGGACAAAGACATACAGAACTGTAAAATTTTGCGTTTCTCCGGCCTGATCGCGCGCGTCCACTAGCGAGCCCGGTGGTCAGCCTCTTGCCCCCTGGGGAGCACGCAGAACCTGGTCAAGTCGCGGCAGATGCGCGGGGGCAACCGCAGCAAGGCCGCTGGTTAGCGACGCAGCTAAACAATTCACCGGAGTTGAACATCATGCGGAAGTTGTCCTTGGCAGGCGTCGCAGCCTGCGCAGTTGCTATCGGTTCCCAGATCGCGGCGGCGCAGACCGGCACCTGCTCGATCAATTCGACGGCTGCCAGCCCGGCGCCGTGCGTCGTGACCTCAACGCACAGCCTCACGATCCCGTCGCTGCTCACGCTGAACATGAGCGGCTTCACTGGGCCCGGGACGGCGATGACCCTGAACGCGCCGACGACGATGGCGGACTACACGTCGAGCACGATTCAGATGGCGACGACCGGTCCGACGTATACGGTCTCGGCGAACCGCAACTGGAAGGTGCAGATCAGCGCTGCGGCCGGGTCCTTCACCGGTCCGTACGCCAAGCCGGCGAGCGACCTCGCCTGGTCCTCGACGTTCGCTGGTTCGTACGTGGGGCTCACCACCACCCCCGTCGACATGACCTCAGGCGGCCCGACCACCGCGAGCGCGGCGGCCGGTGTCTTCTACAAGACGACGTACAACATCGCGGCGGACGTCCCAGGCTCGTACACGCTCGACGTCAAGTTCACGCTGGTCGCTCCGTAATTACCTCCGGAGCGGAGGAATGCGTTCTCGTGTGACACGCATGGCGCGCCGGCCGGGGCTCATCGCCCTCGCCGGCGCGCTCGTTGCGCTCCCCAAGATCGTGAGCGCGCAGGTGGCCGTCGACGAGCTCGAGTTGCGGGTCTCGACGCGGCCGAGCGGCACGTCGACCACCACGACCTTTCACGCCGCCAACCGCGGCATCACGCCTGCCAACGCGACGATCACCGTTCAGGATTGGGATCGCAGCGAAGCGGGCGAGAACCGCTACTACCCGACAGGAACGCTGCCCACGTCGTGCGGCAAGCACGTGAGCGTCTTCCCGTCCGTGCTCCAACTCGCGCCTCGGTCGGTGCAAACGATTCGCGTCACGGTGGATAGCGGCGCTGCGATCGGCCACGGTTGCTACGCGATTCTCTTCGTCGACAACCCGCCGCCGCCGAGGACCGCGCAGTCGACCGCCGTGCAGTACAGCGTGCGGTACGGCGTGAAGGTCTACGTCGAGCCCGAGACTCCGCTGAGCGCCGAGGTGACGGACGTCGGCGTAAGCGAGACGAAGGCCAATATCGCGAGCGGCAAATTGAGCGCGCAGGCAGGCGGGCGCGCTCGCCAGCTCGACATCACGTACAAGAACACCGGCGCGCGGCAGACGATGGCCCACGGCGCCGTCGAGATTCGGCGGACGGACAATTCCGTCGTTTCCAAGATCGACATTCCCGAATTCCCCACGCTGCCCGGCGCGACGAGGCGCCTCGGTGTCGCACTTCCAAATCTCCCTTCGGGGAGATACGTGCTGCTTGCACTCCTCGATTACGAGGGGGCCGAGATCGCCGCCGGGCAGGTGGAACTGGATATCCCGTGAGCTGGGGCGCCACGCGCGCGGCGATCCTCACTAGCGGATTGCTCGCCATGTGCGCGCGCTCGGCTGCGCGCGCACAAACCACGAGCCTCACCGTCACGAGCGGCTCGGCAACCACGTTCGCGCAGCCGACGCTCGCGGATTACGTCGCCGGCTACATCGACGGGCCGACGATCAATTTCACCGTGACAGTCACGGGCGGCCCGAATAAGACGCACACGACCACCGTCGAGATCTGCGCCACGACCGCCACCCTCGGAAGCGGCAAGGCGCTGTCCAAGCTGATGTGGCAGCCCAGTGACGCCTCCAAGCCGTGGCAATCGATCGTGCAGGGTTGCTCGGGGGCTGTGCAGGCAGTGCGCACGGTCGCGACCAGAGTCCTCGGCAAGAACCAGTCGTTCTCGCTGGGCGCCAAGCTGCGCATGATCCTGGACTGGACCGACACCGCGCCGTCGTACGGGACGACGCTCGCGATGACCGTGAACGTGAGCACGCCGTGAGTCGGCACCCGCGCCGCGTTCCGATAGTGCTCGCGCTGGCCGCTCTCGGGGGCACCGCGGCGCGCGCGCAACAGCCCCGGCCAATGCTGACGACCACCGTCGCGAGGGGAGTGGCCACGCGCAGCGACTCGACGCGGCGCGATCCGGGCGACGAGCGCGAAGTGACCGGCGTCGTTGTCGCCGCGGCTGCACCCCGATCGTATCGAGTGGTGAACATTCCCGTGCCCCCGGAGCTCGCGGGCGCGAGCAAGGTCACGTACGAGGTGGTAGCGAGCGGCAACGTTCCGCTGCTTGGTGCGCGAAGCGGCACGGTCGCTCGGGGCAGCGTCGTGGTGCTCACCGTCGGCGTGCCGATATCGGCGCAGGCGGGACTCACGCGAGCGGGCTTCGTGCGGTTCACTGCGGCCGGCGTAACACCGGTGCGCGCGCCGATCGACGTCGCGATCGCGCGCGTCGCCCGCATCGATGTCACGCCGACGCAGTCGATGCGCGGCGCGCAGGCCGGCGACCGCCTCGAGCTCGCGTTCACGATCCTCAACGCCGGAAACCTCCAGGACACGCTCGACCTCGAGGTCGACGCGCCCCGCACGTGGAACGCGCGACTGGTAGGCGCGCCGATGCTCGTGCTGGCGCGCGGCGAGTCGATCGAGCGATCGGTGACGGCCGCCATTCCGCTGGTCGCCGATCTCGGCGACGTCGCGGTGACGATGATCGCTCGAAGTCGTTCGGGCGAACGCGCCGTCGCGTCGGCGATCGTCGAGGTGACGGACCCTCTGCACAGCGGCCGTCGCCCCGGCCCGGTCATCACGCTCGGCGCGGGCTCCGTGATGAGTGCCGGTCTGCCGAGTCGGTCGGTCGAATCGGTAGCGATCGATGGTCCGTTGACCGACGCTCTCAGCGTGAGCGGACGCTTCTCGACGCCGACACCCAACGATTTGGTGAATGGGCGCGCGCTCTCGTCGCTCGGGTACAACTCGCAGTCGAACTTCCTCTCCCTGAACGCGCCGACCTGGGGCGCGACGCTCGGCACCACCGGAGTGAGCCTCGGCGACCTCGGCGGCCAGAACGTGTTCGGACGCGGAGGTTCGCTTCGAATCGGCGCGGCCGACGAGCGGCTGCAGTTCCTCGCCGCAGCGCCCCTCGTCGCTGAAGGCACCTGGAACAGACCGACGCTGATCGCGGCCGGGGCGCAGCAGCAGCTCGGCACCAGCATGCTCACCGCGTTCTTCTCGCACCTGCGCGATTCGACGTACCTGGTGCGCAGCGTGGACGCCGGCGGCGTGTTGCTGGAAACGGAGCCGTGGGCGAACGCGTTCGCGTCGGGCGCGCTCGCCAGCCGCTCGTACAGCGACGGCAGCGGCATCGGCGCCGAGGCCGACTTCAGGGGGCCGGTCGCGGGAGGCGATCTCGCGTTTCGCGCCGTCCACGCACCCGGCGGAACGCTCGCATTCGCGCCGGCTCGCGACGTGTTCACCGTCGGGGTTGACCGCGCGCTCGGTCGGCTGCGCACGAACTTCAACTACTGGTCCACGCAGGACGGCGACGCGCGGCGCGCGTCGATCGGTTCGACCGGTTGGTCACTCTCGCCGACATACGACGTCTTCTCGACGTTCACGCTGGGTGCGAACGTGATGCACTCCGCCATCACGTCGCGCGACTCGCTCGGCGGGTTCGGGTCGACGCAAGTCGACTATGGACTGAGAGCGCGCTTTCTGGCGGCCGGCTTCGACATCGGCGCCGACACGCGATTGACGAACGTGGCGCAGAGCATCGCCGACTCGATCGTTTCCATCGAGGACGGCCGCTCGGAGCGAGTGGTCAACCAGCTGCGCGTCGACCACGTCGGAGCGCGCGGCGTGATCGGGGTCGGCGGATCGATCGAGACGGCGAGCTTCGGGGCGAGCTCGACGCCGCCTCAATCGAGCTGGGGCGCGCACCTCGAGCGCTTCCAGTTCTGGCCGCGATTCCCGCGTTGGACGTTGAGCGCCGCCGCGCAGCACCTGCAATACGGCGACGTGAGCACGATGACGTCGCGCGCCGAGCTCAACGTCAACGTCTTCAACTCGCTGCGGATCGCGCTCGGCGCGGAGCGCGGCACGGCGCGCGACCAGTTCGGGGCGCTGCACACGATGATCACGCTCAAGGTCGAGCGCGCGTCGAGCATCAGCGCGTTCGACCGCCGCCAGGAGACCGGCGTCGTGTTTCAGGACCGCAACGCCAACGGGATTCGCGATCCGGGCGAGCCCGGGGTACCGGGCATCGTCGTGCACCGCGGCCCGGAGACGGCCGTCACCGATGCCAACGGTGAGTTCCGCATGAGCAGCGGGTCGTCGGCCCGCGCCGATGTAGATGACCGATCGCTCCCAAAAGGCTGGGAGCAGAGTCCACGCCTTCTCGACCGGGCGAGCGACCCTCTCGTGCTCGGCGTCATTCCGATTACCGCGCTCGACGTGCGAATCGACGTCGCGCCGCTGGCGGATGGGACGGTGCCTTCGGTGCGCGTCGGAGTGGCTACGCTCGCGCTGCGCGATTCGACGGGGCGCGAGTGGGTCGCGCGCGCCGACGCATCCCAGCACGCGTCGTTCGACGCGCTCCCCGCGGGACGCTACACGCTGACCATGGAGCTCGACGGATCGAGCGAGCCGCTCCTGATCGATCCCATCCCGACGATCGAGATCGGGGCCACGCCCGGGCGACAGCGCGCCGTCTTGACCGTCAGAACGCGGCCCATTCGCATCTTCAAGACGAAGCAGCAAACCGAAAAGCGCGGCAACGACCGGAGTGTGCCATGAGTCCCGGCGCGCGCGATCGCGCGTCGGCTCTCGTGCGCTTCGCGGTCGCGTCGCTCGCGATCTGGGCGGCGCTCGCGCTGTCGACGGCCGCCGTCGCCGCGCAGACCGTGCTCACGTGCAGCGTGTCGGGGCAGTCCGGCAAATGCTCTCCGACGGTGACGCTCGATCAGCCGGCGACGATGGTGAACCCGGCGTTGCTGCAACTCACGGTTTCGCCGACGGCGTCGACGTACACCGCCGCCACGACCGACATGGATCAGGCGACGGGGCTCGCGACGTTCACGCCCATCTCGCTCACCGTGCAAGCCAATCGTGCCTGGACGATTCAGGTCAACGGCAACGCGGCGTTCTGGACGGCCAGCGCTGGGGCGTGGGCCAGCAAGCCGGTGAGCGATTTGATCTGGAGTCTCGCGCCGGCGGGGCCGACGACCGCGATGTCGACGACGCCGACGACGCTGACGACGGGATCGCCCGGTCCCGGTTCGCCGAGCGTATCCGTCTACATGCGCCCAATCGCGCACTGGGCAACCGACAAGCCAGGCAACTACTCGATGACGGTGAAGTTCACCATGACGACGCCGTAGACCGGTGGACCGGTGGACCGGTAGACCGGTAGAGGGGCGAAAAAGGGGAGCCGCGAGCGGCTCCCCTTTTTTTGACGGTCAGAATTCTGTTATGGAACCTGGATGCTGACGATGCGCGTCGGGCAGCTGCCCACCCTCGGATCCGGGTTCGCGCACACCTTGAACTGAACGACGTCTCCCGTCTTGAGCGGGGCGACGGCCGCCTGAAGATCCTCGGCGGTGTGAATGTCGCGCTGCGACGGCGCCATCTCCTTCAGAATGATGTCGCTCTGAAAGAGACTGCGGAACGCCGGGCCGCGGCCGCTGACTGTGCTGACGTACAGCCCCGATCGATACTGCTGCTGCAGCCGGCTCTCCTGAAGGAACTCCGCGGGAATCGCGTCCACCGTGATGCCGAGCTTGTCGTTCTGCTGGCCGGTCGATGCTGTCGGACGCACCGGCGCCGAGTTCTCCGCGTCATTCGCGGCGACCTTCGTGTCCGTCGGCGGCTCGGCGAGCTTGACCTTGAAGTCCTTCTTCTCGCCGTAGCGGATGACCTCGAGATCGACGACGTCGCCCGGCTTGTGGCCGCGGATGATGCGCTGGAGCGTGCTCACCTGGTCCACGGGCTTGCCGTCGGCCGTAACGATCACGTCGCCGATCTGGATGCCGGCCTTCTCGGCGGGGCTGTCCTTCGGCGGGTTGAAATCGCCGACGAGCGCGCCACCGACCTGCGAGAGACGCGCTGCCTTCGCGTCCGCCGGGCTGACTTCACCCAGGACGACGCCGACGACGGCGCGGCGCACCTTGCCGTATTTCACGAGATCATCCATCACCTGCTTGGCGAGCGTGATCGGGATCGCGAAGCCGTAGCCTTCGTACCGGCCCGTGCCGCTCGCGATCGCGCTGTTGATGCCGATCACTTCGCCGCGGATGTTGATCAGCGGACCGCCGGAGTTGCCGGGGTTGATCGCCGCGTCCGTCTGGATGTAGTCCGTGATCGCGTACGGATTCTGACCGTTCGGGTTGAGCAGCCCCTGCGCCTTGCGGCCCTTGGCGCTCACGATGCCCGCCGTGACCGTGAAGTCGAGCGTCAGCGGGTTGCCGATGGCGAGCACCCACTGGCCGACGCGCGACTTCGCGTCATCGCCGAGGGAGATCGTCGGCAGGTTGTTGCCCGCGTCGATCTTGATGACGGCGACGTCGGTCGTCGAATCGCGGCCGATCACCTTGGCCGGGAACACGCGCTTGTCGAACAGCGTGACGTTCACGCGGTCCGCGTCGGCGACGACGTGGTTGTTGGTGAGGATGTAGCCATCCTCGGAAACGATGAAGCCCGAGCCGCTCGCCTCTTCCGGCGTGTCATCCGGTTGTGCGTTGGGCCCCTGGAACTGGCGGAAGAAATCCTCCATTCCGGGCGGGAGCTGTCCCTGTCCGCGCGGCCGGACCTGGCGAGTCACCGGGCGGGCTTTTGCGAACTTCTCGATGTCGATCGAAACGACCGCGGGCCGCGCGTGGTCAGCGACGGCCTCGAACGCCGACTCGAGGTCGACGGCCGGAGCGACTTGCGACGCGCTGGGCTTCGTTGCGGCATTCGTCGAGCCGACGCGCGCCTGCGCCCAACTGAAATGCGTGAGGTCGAAACCCGACGCAAAGATCAGCCCGCAGAAGAACGCCACCACGACGGCGGCACTGAAACGTGCGCGAGAGAAACGACTGGTCATAAGGCAGATCTACCTGCGTGAAATGAGTTGATATGGATCGTACCCGCCGAGGCCGTGCAAGTTTCGAGCGCCCTCGGCTGCTCAGGTCGGCCCTTCGTACTATGACACGCGTGACCGGCTCGAGGTTTCTCCGCGAGCCGGTCATCGACAAAAACTTTACGCTTGAGAGCTACTTCTTGCTCTCGTCGACGATCTCATAGTCCGCTTCGACGACGTCTTCCTGCGGCTTCCCACCCGTCGAAGTTGACCCGGTCGGTCCCGGCTCGCCACCCTGACCGCCCCGGCGTGCCGCCCGGCGGCGCCTGGTTCTGGGCGTAGAACGACTGGCCGGCCTCGCTGTACGCGCGGCTCAACTCCTCCTGCGCCGCACGAATCTCGTTCGTGTCGTCGCCGCGGATCGCCTTCCGCGCCCGCTCGACCGCCGCGTCGAGCTTCGTCTTGAGCTCGGCCGGCAATCGCTCCGACCACTCTTTCGCGTTCTTCTCGACTTCGTACGTCATGCTGTCGAGGCGGTTGCGGGCGTCGATCTCCTCGCGGCGCTTCTTGTCGTCCGTCGCGTTCTTCTCGGCGTCCTTCACCATGCGGTCGATGTCGGAGTCCGAGAGACCGCTCGACGCCTCGATGCGGATCTTCTGTTCCTTGCTCGTGGCCTTGTCCTTTGCCGACACGTGCAAGATCCCGTTCGCATCGATGTCGAACGTGACCTCGATCTGCGGCATGCCGCGCGGAGCGGGTGGGATGCCGGTGAGCTGGAACTTTCCGATCGTACGGTTGTCGCGCGCCATGTCGCGCTCGCCTTGCAGCACGTGAATCTCGACGGTCGTCTGATTGTCGTCGGCCGTGGAGAACGTCTCCGACTTCTTCGTCGGAATCGTCGTGTTGCGCGGAATGAGCACCGTTGTCACACCGCCCAATGTCTCAATTCCAAGAGAAAGCGGCGTGACGTCCAACAGGAGCACGTCCTTCTGCTCGCCGGTGAGCACCGCGCCTTGAATCGCCGCGCCGATCGCCACCACCTCGTCCGGGTTCACCGAGCGGTTCGGCTCCTTGCCGAAGTAGTCCTTCACGACCGTTTGGATCTTGGGCATGCGCGTCGAGCCGCCGACGAGAATGACCTCGTCGATGTCCTTGGGCTCGAGCCCCGCGTCCTTGAGCGCCTTCTTCATCGGCTCGATCGTGCGCTGGACGAGGTCGTCGACCAACTGCTCGAGCTTGGCGCGTGTTAGCGTGTAGTTGAGATGCTTGGGGCCGCTCTGGTCGGCCGTGATGAAGGGGAGGTTGATGTCCGTCGACATCGTGCTCGACAGTTCCATCTTCGCTTTCTCGGCGGCTTCCTTGAGGCGCTGGAGCGCCATCGGGTCCTTGGAGAGGTCGATGCCCTGGTCGCGCTTGAACTCGCCGACGATCCAGTCGATGACCCGCTGGTCGAAATCGTCGCCGCCGAGGTGCGTATCGCCGTTGGTGGACTTCACCTCGAACTGGCGCGAGCCCTCGACGTCATAGAGCTCGAGCACCGAGATATCGTAGGTGCCGCCGCCCAGATCGAAGACCGCGACCTTCTCATCCTTCTTCTTGTCGAGTCCGTAGGCGAGCGCCGCGGCCGTGGGCTCGTTGATGATGCGCAGGACGTCGAGCCCGGCAATCTTACCAGCATCCTTTGTGGCTTGCCTCTGCGCGTCGTTGAAATACGCGGGAACGGTGACGACGGCCTTCGACACCGAGTGGCCGAGGTAGTCCTCGGCGGTTTGCTTCATCTTTTGCAGAATCATGGCCGAGATCTCGGGCGCCGTGTAGCGCTTGCCCTGGACTTCGACCGTGGCGAGATCGCCTTGTCCCGCCACAACCTTATAGGGCACGCGCTTGATCTCGTCGGGGACTTCACTCAACCTGCGGCCCATGAACCGCTTGATCGAAAAGACCGTGTTCTGCGGGTTGGTCACCGCCTGACGCTTGGCGACCTGGCCGACGAGACGCTCGCCGTCCTTCGTGAAACCGACGACCGACGGCGTGGTCCGACCGCCTTCGGCGTTCGGGATCACGACCGGATCTCCGCCTTCCATGACCGCGACGACGGAGTTCGTCGTTCCGAGATCGATTCCAATGACTTTGTCGGCCATTGCTTCCTCTTCGAGTACCGGGTTGTGGCAGGCCAAAGGTCCCCTGCCGTGAACGCGGGGGTTGAGGGCAAATGCGGGACCGGGTTCCTACGCCAACTTGGCAGGGCTCTCGCAATAGCGAGTGAGCGGCGACGTCGGCTGGCTGTCAGACCGTCGTGCCGTACCGGCTCTCGCTCCAGATCAGGCACGATGATTCCGATCTCAGACGAAAACCCGACCCTCCGAACGCCGGTGATGACCTGGCTCATCCTGGGCGCCATCTTCGCCGTCTGGTTCGTGGTGCAGGGAGGCGGGCTCCCGGGCGGCGACCTTCAACTCGCGAAGAGCGTCTGCAACCTGGGCATGGTGCCCGGAGAGCTGACCGGTCGCGTCCCGGTCGGGACTGGGTTCTGGATCATCCCGGGACAACTCGCGTGCGTCGTCGATCACGATCGGATCAACATCCTCACGCCGCTGACTTCGATGTTTCTCCACGGCGGGTGGGGGCACATTCTGGGCAACGCGATCTTCCTGTGGGTGTTCGGCAACAACGTCGAGGACAGCATGGGGCCGGGACGCTTCCTGGCCTTCTATCTCATCTGCGGCCTCGTCGCCGCGGCGACGCAAGTCCTCCTCAACCCGACGTCCGCCGCCCCGACGGTCGGGGCGTCGGGAGCAATCTCCGGCGTCCTCGGAGCGTACCTCATCATGTACCCGCGCGTGCGGGTCCACATGCTCTTCATCTTCATCATCTTCTTCAAGGTCTTCCGGATCCCGGCGTGGATCGTCCTGCTCTATTGGTTCGGGATCCAAGTCGCGACCGCGTACGTGACGCCGCTACAGCCCGATGTATCGAGCGGGGTCGCGGTCTGGGCGCACATCGGCGGCTTCATCTCCGGCATGCTGCTGATCAAGCTGTTCGAGAAACCCGAGCTCGTGGCCGAGCGGAATCGGATTCGGAGCGAGCGGCAATGGACGCTGCGCAGCGCTTGAGCGACCCGATTTTCGCGCGGGTTGGCGGGGTTTCGCCGGAGCGGTAACTTCGGGGCGGAAAGTCGGGTCGTGACACGTCCGTTACACGACCACGAATCGATCCGCACCCACCCTACCGCCAACTCGGAGACTCATGCTCGGCCGTCTGCTCCCTCGCGACGACGTGTTCTTCGAGTTGTTCGATCAACTGGCGGCTCACCTCGCCACGACGGCGCGCATGCTCGACACGCTGCTCGGCGACGCGCCCCACGTGCACGACCACGTGAGGGCGATCAAGGACGTCGAGCACAAGGCCGATCTGTTGACCTTGACGGTGAATCAGCGCATCGACAAGAGCTTCATCACGCCGATCGACCGCGAGGACATTCACATGCTCGCGACGCGGCTCGACGACGTGATCGATCTGATCGACGGCACGGCCCGGCGCTTCGAGATGCTGCACATCAGCGAGGTGCTTCCCCCCGCGCGGCAGTTGAGCGGCGTGCTGGTCCGCGCCGCGACCGAGATCCAGGCCGCGGTTTCGGAGATGCGGAAACCGCCGGCCGTCAATCAGCACGTCGCGCTGATCAAGCACCTCGAGGAAGAGGGCGACGCCATCTATCACGAGGCGATGGGCGCGCTGTTCGCCGGCAACCCGAACCCGCTCGAGGTGCTCAAATGGAAGGACGTGTACGACACGCTCGAGGGAGCCATCGACAGCTGCATGGGCGTGGCGCAGGTCCTCCTGAGCATCTCGTTGAAAAACGGATGACGCGACCCTACAGGATCCAGTGATCGCCTACGTCGTCACGATCATCCTGATCGCGTTCGTCTTCGACTTCAGCAACGGCTTCCACGACTCGGCGAACTCCATCGCCACGATCGTCGGAACGCGGGTGCTGAGTCCGCTCGCCGCGGTCTTTTGGGCGGCCATTTTCAACTTCGCCGCCGCGTTCACCGGGTCACTCGCCGTCGCCAAGGCGGTCGGCGGCGGAATGATCGAGCAAAGCATCGTGAATCCGAACGTGATTCTCGCCGGGCTTCTCGGCGCCATCGCGTGGAACATCATCACCTGGTACTTCGGCATTCCGTCGAGCTCGTCGCATGCGCTGATCGGCGGCTATGCCGGCGCCGCCGTGGCGAAGGCCGGAGTAGCGGCGATCACGTGGGGCACCAAATGGATTCAGACGCTCTCGTTCATCGTCGTGTCCCCGCTGCTCGGCATGCTCGCCGGCTACCTGTTCATGGTCCTGATATTCTGGATCTTCCATCGCGTGTCGGCGTCGCGCGTGGACCGGTTTTTCCGCTCGGCGCAGCTGGCCAGCTCGGCGCTGCTGTCGTATTCGCATGGCGGGAACGACGCGCAGAAAACGATGGGCGTCGTCGTCGGACTCCTGGTCTCGGTGCACGGGACTTTCGCCACGCAGACGGGCTGGTTGCACGCTCTCTACCTGCCGGACAACAACACGGTGCCGCACTGGCTCGAGCTCGGCGCGTACACCGCGATCTCGCTCGGCACTCTTTTCGGCGGCTGGCGCATCGTGCACACGATGGGGCAGCGAATCACCAAGCTGCGCCCGGTGAGCGGCTTCTGCGCCGAGACGGGAGGAGCCACGGCGATTCTCATCGCAACGCACTTCGGCATTCCGGTGAGCACGACGCACACGATCACCGGCGCGATCGTCGGCGTCGGTGCGACTCAGCGCGCGTCGGCGGTGCGGTGGGGCATCGCGGGGCGAATCGTATGGGCCTGGGTGCTCACGATACCGGCCTCGGCCGGCATGGCGGCCATCCTCTACCTCGCGCTCGCCGAGTTCGTGAGGCTGTAGAGCCCGCGCGTTGATTCGGCTCCGTAAAGCAAACGCCAGTAACGCATTATGGCATTGTTTGGCGCCCTAGAGTCACCGCCGTGACGGCTCACACTGCTCGGTCCGAATGTTGCCTGTACCTTTTCAACATCCAGAATCGTGACCCCAACGTGACGATCAACATCACGAAGCCCTCTGGCCGCCTACGGCCGGAGCGCCGTAAGTACACAGGGGGGCGGCAGCCAAGCGCCCTCCTTTTTCGTCCCTTGCTGAACCCATGATCGACGTTCGTCCCGCCTCGCTGTACCTCAATCGCGAACTGAGCTGGTTGGCGTTCAACGCGCGTGTACTGCAACAGGCACTCGACCCGCGTGTGCCCCTGCTCGAGCGCGTCAAATTCCTCGCGATCTTCAGCGCGAACCTCGACGAGTTCTACATGGTCCGCGTCGCGGGGCTGCGCCGTCAGGTCGCGGCCGGCGTCGTCCTGACGCCGCCGGACGGCCTCACCCCGCAGGAGCAGCTCGACGCGATCGACGCCGAGGTCGCGCGCCTGAGCGCGATGCAGCGCGGCTGCCTCACGTCGCTTCTCGACGAGGCCGCCCGCCACGACATCCGTCTCCTTGGCGTGCGCGACCTCACCGCCGCCGAGTGGGGTGAGATCGACGAGTACTTCGAGTCGCAGATCTTCCCCGTGTTGACTCCGCTTGCCGTCGACCCTGGGCATCCGTTCCCGTACATCTCGAATCTCTCGCTCTCGCTCGCCGTGGAGATTCGCGACCCCGACACGGGCGCGATTCGCTTCGCGAGGGTAAAGGTGCCGAAGAGCCTGCCGCGCTGGATTCCGGTGCGCGCGCGTCCGAACCACTTCGTGCCGCTCGAGCAGGTCATCGGCGCGAACCTCACGGCGCTTTTCTCGGGCATGGAAGTCGTCGCGTCGTACGTTTTCCGAATCACTCGGTATTCCGACCTCGACATTCCCGTCGAAGAGCCGGAAGACCTGCTCGCGACGATCGAGGAGCAGGTGTTCCAACGGCGTTTCGGCGAGGTCGTCCGCGTCGAAGTGCAGGACGACATGCCCGCCCACCTGCGGGCCCTTCTTCTCGATGAGTTGAGGGAAGACGACGTCGCCGAGAGCGGGCGCCTCAACGAGCGCGACATCGTCGACGCAGGGCGTCTGCTCGACTTGAGCGATCTGAGCAGTCTCGCGACGCTCGACATTCCGACGCTGCGCGATGTTCCGTTCGTGGGCGCGACACCGCCTGAGCTTCGCGACGCGGAGCGCAACATCTTCGACGTCATTCGGGAGGGGGACCTGCTGGTCCACCATCCGTTCGACTCGTTCGGCTCGTCGGTCGAGCGTCTGCTCAAGGAGGCGGCGCGCGACGACCAGGTGCTCGCGATCAAGGTCACGCTCTATCGCACGACGGGCGACACGGCCGTCGTCGCGGCGTTGGTCGAGGCCGCGCAGCGGGGCAAACAGGTGGCCGTCATCGTCGAGCTCAAGGCGCGCTTCGACGAAGCGAACAACATCTCGTGGGCGCGGCAGCTCGAGGATGCGGGCGTGCACGTCGCGTTCGGGTCCGCCACGCTCAAGACGCACGCGAAGACGGCGCTCGTCGTCCGGCGAGAAGTGGACGGCATTCGTCGCTACATCCACCTCGGAACCGGCAACTACAACTCGCGCACTGCCAGGCTCTACACCGACGTCGGTCTGCTGACGTGCAGTCCGTCGATCGGCGCCGACGTGAGCGACCTGTTCAACTCGCTCACGGGCTATTCGCGCCAGCGGCTGTATCGGAAACTCCTCGTCGCGCCGGTGAACATGCGGGCGCGATTCCTCGAGCTGATCGGCCGCGAGGCCGAACACGCGGCCGCCGGCCGTCCGGCGCGCATCGTCGGCAAGATGAACGCGCTCGTCGACGCCGAAACGATCGACGCACTGTACCGCGCCTCGCAGGCAGGTGTCGAGATCGACCTCATCGTCCGGGGAATCTGCTGCCTGCGCCCGGGGATTCCGGGCGTGAGCGAGAACATTCGCGTCGTGAGCATTGTCGGCCGCTTCCTGGAGCATTCGCGGCTCTGGCAGTTCACCAACGGCGGCGAAGAGGAGTTCTACCTCGGCTCCGCGGATTGGATGCCGCGGAACTTCGACCGTCGCGTGGAAGCGGTCGCGCCGATCGAGACGCCCGCCGTGCACGACCGCGTGCGCACGCTGCTTCGCACGTACCTCGATGACGAGCGCATGGCGTGGGACCTCGGACCCGACGGCACGTGGACGCAGCGCAACCCGGCGAGCACGGCGCGGCCGTCTCATGAGGTGCTTATCAGGCAGCCGTGGGGAGTTCCGCACGAGCCGGCGCCGGCGCGGGAGATCCCGACGGCGGAGAGACAAGGAGAGCGGACGCCGGTCCTCGGTGATTGAGTAGGGCGAGTTGGACTGTGTAGGGCGAATTGGTCTCGCGGGCCCGCGAATTCAGTCCAGCATCGAGCGTCGAGCGTCGAGAACCGAGGAGTGGGAACCGCTTTGCACTCCGCTTGGCAAGAATGGCCTCGGTGCACACCCAGACGTCAGGACTGCCTGAGGACCCGTTGTCCGACGTCTGATGTCCGGAACCTCAAAGGCTCGGCAGTCTGATTCCTGGATGGGCAGCGTAGCAGGTCAAGGCGCAGGGAGTCCAAAGCGGTTCCCGCGTCTCGCAACTCGATGCTCGACGCTCGATGCTGGTCTCGTCTCCAGATGGCGAAACGCGAAGCGAGACACCGGCGCGAGAAGCCAGCTCAGCACTGAGACCTCAGTTCTGAAATCTCAGTTCTGAGATTATTCGAGCTCCTCCCCCCAAGGCTGTCCGACGACAGCACGTGTCCGTCCGGCGCGACGATCTCCACGGCCGTTCCCGCGACCTTCGCGAGGAGTCCGGACTTTCGGTGCGCCCCCCACATCTCGAGTCGCATCGCGCCACGCGGTCGCGGCGACGCGGGCACCGGTGTGATGCGAATCGCACGCTGCGTCCAGCGCACCTTGACCCCGGCGACCGCGCTCACGTGCCCGCGGTCGAGGCCGTCCGCGATGCGAAGGATCGCCGACAAGCGGCGGATCCGGCGGCGCAGCGTTTTGTCGAGCATGCCGAAGTTGCGGTGGCGGCGTCGCGGCTCGGACCCACGGTGATAGCGCGAGACGTTCGCCACCACCACTTGCTCGGACGGCGGCATGCCGAGCAGGTCGGCGTGAAGCACCAGATGATATGAGTGCTTGTGGTGCCGCTCGTAGCTGATGTGATAGCCGGCGTCGTGTAGCAGCCCCGCGTCGGAGAGCGCCGCGCGATCGTCCCGATTGCAGCCGAGTCGTTCGCCGAGCGCGTCGAACAGCGCGAGCGCGAGCATCTGCACGTGCGCCGAGTGCGGTTCCTCGGCGTGGCAGCGCTGGGCGAAGTCGCCCACCGACCGCGCGCGCGCGTCGCCCGGGTCGGCGATGGTCGGAACGACGCGCGCCGCCTCGAGGAGCAGTCCTTCGCGAATCCCGTAGCGGGACACGACGAGCTCGCGCGACTCGAGGCGGCGCAGCACTTCAGCGGCGACCGCGACGCCGGCGACGATGATGTCGGCGCGCTCCGGATTCAGTCCCGGCACCTCGCGTCGCTCGTCCGGCGTCATGTCGGACAGCATGTCCAGGATGTGCTCGAGGTCCGAACGCGGGATGTGCGCCGCGTGCACCGACCGCGCGGCCGTGAGGATTCCCTGCCGTGCGAGAAAGACTCCGGCGAGGTTGGTGAACGTTCCGCCGGAGCCGATGAGTTGGGCGCCGCGCCAATCGCGTCGTGGAACGTTGGCGCGAATGGCGCCGCTGACGGCTTTCCGGAGCTTGCGCACGCCGCGCGGCGTGACGCCGTGCTCGAAGAACTCCTCGGTCAGCCGGATCGCGCCGAAGGGCAGAGAGACGAGACGCTCGATGACGCCCTCGGCGCTGAGCGCGAGCTCCGCCGAGCCGCCGCCGATGTCGAGCACCACCGTGCGTCCGACGCCCATGTCGAAGTGGGCGACCGCGCTGCGAAAGCTGAGACGCGCCTCTTCGGGGCCGTCGAGCACGCGCACACGCAACCCGGTCACGCGCTGGACTTCGGTGATGAAGGCGGCGGCGTTGGTCGCGTCGCGCACGGCGCTCGTCGCGACGACGTCGACGCGCGCGGCGCCCAGCTCCTTGGCCAGCGTCGCCATTCGCTCGACGGCTTCGATCGCCGCGCGGATCGCGAGGTCGGAGAGGCGGCCGTTCGCGGCGAGGCCCGTCGCGAGTCTCGGCGCGGCCTTCATCTCGTCGACGACCTGAATCGTGCCGTCGGTGGAGACGTCGGCGACGATCTGACGAATCGAGTTCGATCCGATGTCGATCGCGGCGACACGCCGGTGTCCCGGCGCGACCGCGCGTCGTTGTGGGCGATCACCGCGCCCGACCGGGATAGTCACGGACAAGCGAGTGCCTCCTACGCTTGGGTGAGCTGTCATCGACCGCGCGTCGTCGCGGACGCTACACGTACGAATATATGTTGGACCACCCGCGCGAGTTCAACGCGCGCGGCGCTTGGCGTCACGCGTGCGTAACGGAGCTCGCCGGAAAATGCACCGTGATCGTCGTGCCCTGACCGACGACGCTCTCGGCCCGCACCGATCCACCGTGCGCTTCGACCAGATGCCGCACAATCGCGAGGCCGAGACCGGTTCCGCCTTCTTCCCGTGCACGACCAGCATCGACCCGATAAAAGCGCTCGAAGATCCGGCCCAAGTGTTCGGTCGGAATGCCGCTGCCCGTGTCGCGAACGCGCAAGGTCGTGCCGCCGCGCGGCGGTGCTTCGGCGCTCACGGTGACGCCGCCGCGCGCCGTGTGGCGCACCGCGTTCTCGATGAGATTTCCGAGAACCTGGCGGAGCGCCGTCGGGTCGGCGTCGACGCGTTGCGCGTCGGGCGACGCCTGAAAACCGAGCGTGAGGCCTTTCGCGTCGGCGGCGCGGGCGACGCTCGTGAACACGTCGCTCACGACGCCCGCCAGATCGTTGGACACGACGTTCGGCCGCCAGCTTCCCGACTCGTATCGCGACAGGTCGAGCAGGTCGTCCACGATGCGCTGCATGCGCCGCGTATTGGCTTCGATCGTGTCGAGGAAACGCTCGCGGTTGTCCGTTGGAAGCTCACGGTCGCGGAGCGTCTCGGCGAAGCCGGCGATGACGGTGAGCGGCGTCTTGAGCTCGTGCGACACGTTGGCGACGAAGTCGCGGCGGATCGTCTCGAGTCGGCGCCGGGTCGTGAGATCCTGCACGGCGACCACCGCGCCGCCGTCGGGGAGCGGGCGCGCCGAGACGAGCAACGTTCGCTCGCCGACGCTGATCTCGAGCGGGCCGGCGGCGACCCCTGACATCGCGCCGCGCACCGCATCGCGGACCACGCGGTCTTGCGGAAGCAGGTCGGTGGAGAAGGGCACGTTCGCGCGCAGGTCGAGCAGCCGCCGCGCGCTCTCGTTCAATCGCACGACGCTGCCGCGCGTGCTCACCGCGACGATGCCCTCGTCGAGCGAGTCGATGACGGCCGAGAGGAGCGCGTCCTCCGCCTGGAGCGCCGACAGCCGCGACGAGAGCTGCTCCGTCATGCGCTGAAGCGCGGCGGCGAGGTCGCCCACTTCGCCCGGCGCGGAGAGAGCGGGGCGGCGCTCGAGGTGTCCGGCCGCGATCGCCGTGGCGACGTCGCGCAGCTCGATGATCGGCTGCGACACCGCACGCGAGAAACCGAACGCGACGATCAGCGTGCCGGCGAGCGCGAGCAATCCGGCGGCGATCACGTCGTCGCGCGCGCCGTTCACGATCGCGCGAAATTTCGCCGTACTGACGGAGACCCGGACGGTCCCCTGCGGATGCTTGATGGCGAGGTAGAACTCGTCGTCGCCGGCCGACGCGCTGCGGCGCCGCGACATGCCGATGCCGTGCTCGCGCGCCTCGGTGACTTCGGGTCGCTTGTAGTGGTTCTCGAGCTGTTCGAGGTCGTCGCCGCTGAATTCCGAGTCCCCGACGACCTTGCCGTCCGGTCGGATGAGCGTCACGCGCCGGCCGAGCGCGGCGCCCGCCGCGTCGGCGAGCGAATCGTCGTTCATGCCGGCGTGCCATTCGCTGCCGACGAGCCGCGCTTCGCGCTCGAGCTCGGACTGGGTCTCGCCGGCCAGCCGATTTGCGAGCCGGTTGCCGGCGATGAGGACGACGACGGCGACGAGCAGGACGACGATGACGAGCGACCCCACCAGCAACCGCTTGGTGAGACTCACGTGCGACGTGCCTGATTGCTCTTGAGTCGGTAGCCGAATCCGCGAACTGTTTCGATCAGGTCACCGGCCTCGCCAAGCTTGGTGCGCAATCGTTGGACGTGCATGTCGACCGTGCGCGTTTGAATGTCGGGCGCGGCCTCCCAGACGGTTTCGAGAAGGTGCGCGCGTCCCTGAACACGACCGCGCCGCTCGGCGAGCGTCAAGAGCAGTTTGTATTCGGTCGGCGTGAGCTCGATCGCCCGTCCGTCCACGGCCACGCGGTGTTCCGCGCGATCGATCGTGACCGGACCGATCGAGACGACGTCGGACGGCCCGACGCCGCCGGCGCTCATGCGGCGGAGGATCGCGCCGACACGAAGCACGAGCTCCTGCGGGCTGAAAGGCTTGGTGAGGTAGTCGTCGGCGCCGAGCGCGAGTCCGCGAATGCGGTCCTGTTCTTCGCGGCGCGCCGTGAGCATGAGGACCGCCACGTCGCGCGTCGCCTCGTGCGCCCGCAACTGCTCGAGCACGTCGTACCCCGACGCGCCGGGGAGCATGAGATCGAGCACGATCAGCGCGGGGCGCTCTTGTCGAGCGGCAGTCAGCGCCTCCGGTCCGGTGGCCGCGGTGGACACGCGGTAGCCGGCTTTGACCAGGTGGTACGCGACGAGGGCGACGATGTCGGCTTCGTCGTCGACGACGAGGACGCGCTCGCCGGTGACCGGGCGCGGCGCGGTCACGGCGCGTCCGCCGCGTCCAGCCGGCGCTGGATGTTGGAGACGATCATGTCGACGGCGACCGTGTTGTGCCCTCCGCGCGGCACGATCACGTCGGCGTAGCGCTTGGTCGACTCGACGAATTCGAGGTGCATCGGATGGACGGTGGTGAGGTACTGCTCGATGATCTCGTCGAGCGGGCGGCCGCGCTTGTTGGTGTCGCGGCGAATTCGCCGGATGAGTCGGAGGTCAGCGTCGGCATCGACGAAGATCTTCACGTCACAGAGGTCGCGAATGCGTCGGTCATTGAAGAGCAGAATGCCGTCGACGACGATCACGCGGGCCGGCGGGATGCCGACCGTGGTGTCGCGCCGCGAGTGCGTCACGAAATCGTAGACCGGCTTGTCGATCGACTCGCCCGCGGCGAGCCGCTCCAGGTGTGAAACCAGCAGGGGCCAATCGAACGCGTCCGGGTGATCCCAGTTGACCTTCCGCCGCTCGTCGAGCGAGAGGTGGGCGAAGTTCACGTAGTACGCGTCCATGTCGATGAACGCGACCGACTCGGCGCGGAGGGCCTGCGCGACGTGCCGCGCCACGGTCGACTTTCCGGATCCCGAACCCCCGGCGATTCCGACGATGAAGGGGTTCATTGCGGCCGCGCGACGCGCTCATTCGCCGCGAACATTGGCGGCGCCATCCGGGGAAAAGAAGTCGTCACACTGTCACAATCTGGTATCGGCACGCGCACAATCGCTAGCTTGCATCGATGCGAATGCGGGGATTGTCGTTGCTCGCGCTGTCGGCGGCCACGGCGTGCTTCACGAGCGTGACGTTGGGCGCCAATGGCACGGTGGATTTGGTCGTCGCCGCGACGACCGACGTGCACGGATACGTCGAAGGATGGAATTATCTGACGGGGCGGCCGGACACGCTTCGCGGCCTCGCCCGTCTCGCCACGATCGTCGACTCGATTCGGCGGGCGACCGGCGCGATGCCGATTCTCGTCGACGCCGGCGACATGCTGCAGGGAACCGCGCTGACCTACGTCGCGGCCCGCCTCGACACCACGGTCAGGAACCCCGTGATCGCGGCGATGAACGCGATGGAATACGACGCGGCGGTGATCGGCAACCACGAATTCGACTACGGGCTGCCGGCGCTCGACCGGGCGCTGAAGCAGGCCAACTTTCCGCCCCTCGCCGCCAACGTGTACCGGCCGAACGGACAGCGGCGCTTCGCCGCATGGACCGTCGAGATCCGACGCGGCGTCAAAGTCGGGATCGTCGGCGCCACGACGCCCGGCGCGATGGTGCTCGACCGCGATCAGCTCGCCGGGCAGCTTCAGGTTCGCGACATCATTCCCGACGTGCGAAGCGCGGTTCGCGAAGCACGAAACGCGGGCGCCGCCGTCGTGATCGCCGTCGTCCACTCGGGGCTCGACGAACCTTCGACGTACGATACCGTCGGAACCGGGGCGGGGAGCGAGAACGTCGCCGCGCGCCTCGCGCACGAAGTGCCAGGGATCGACGTGATCGTGTACGGCCACACGCACAAAGAGATGGCCGACACGGTCATCGCCGGCACGCTGTTGATGCAGCCGAAGAACTGGGCGACGAGCCTCGCCGTCGCCCAGCTTCGTCTCGAGCGCCGCAACGGTCGTTGGGCCGTGACCTACAAGCACGGCCGGATCATCCCAGCGGTCCATCATCGTGAGGATTCTCAGGTGCTCGCGGTGGCGGCCGAGGGGCACCGCCTCGCCGTCCGATACGCGGCGACGACGATCGGCAACACGCCGGCGGCGTGGCGCGCCGATTCGGCGCGGGTCACCGCGATCCCTCTCATAGACTTCGTGCTCGACGTCGAGCGCCGCGCGTCAGGGGCGCAGCTGGCGTCGACGGCCGTTTTCTCCGTCGACAACTCGCTCGCCCCGGGTCCGATCACCGTCGCCGAGATGGTCGCGCTGTATCCGTACGACAACACGCTGCGCGCCGTGCGCATCACGGGCGCGCAGCTCCGCGCCTACCTCGAGCACAGCGCCCGCTATTTCCGCTCCGACGCGAACGGTGTCGAGCCCGACCCGACGATCCCGGGCTACAACTACGACGTGGTTGGCGGAGTGGACTACGAGATCGACGTGTCGCGGCCGATCGGCGACCGTGTGACTCGCCTGGAGTTCCAAGGAAAGCCCGTCGCGACAGCCGACACGTTCACGATGGCGGTGAGCAACTTTCGGCAGGTGGGAGGGGGAGGTTTTTCCATGCTCCACGACGCGCCGGTCGTGTACGATCAGCAGCGAGACATCAGGGAGCTGCTCATCGAGGAAGTGAGAAAGAGAGGAACGATCCGGCCGGAGCAGTTCGCTGGGACGCAGTGGAGAGTCGTGAACAGCAGAGGAATTGCGAAATAGCGAAAACCGAAACGGCCGGAGGCCGAAGGGGCCGAAAGCCGAAGAGGCCGGAAGCCGAAGAGGCCGAAAGCCGAAGGGGCCAAGGGCCGAAGGGGCACGGGCAGAAGGTGCCAAAACCTCGAGACGCCGTTCCGCGCGGTTCTCGCGTTTCTCGGCGTTCGTTAGTTTCGCTCCTTGGCGCCTCGCCCTTTGGTGCCTTCGGTTTATGGCCCTTGCCTTTCGCCTCTTGCGAGTCTTTGTCAACTCCATAGCACTCGACCTCCCTGTAGGCTCCGACGCCCTCGCTGCCGTTCGCGCGTTCGATGCGAGTGAGGCGTCGGCGGTCAGTGAAGGTCTTCGCGTCATCACCGACAGCCGTGGGCTTCCGCTGGCGCCGTCGACCGTGATGAGCGCGGGTTCGATCCTCCGCGTCGTGTCTGCCCGCACCCGGTCGGCGGACGAATCGTGAAGCCGAGCGTTCCGATCACGTCGGAGCTGCTCCGTCGTCTGCCCAAGGCCGAGCTGCACTGCCACCTCGACGGCTCCGTCCGTGCCGAGACGCTGCTCGAGCTGGCGCGCGAGTACAAGCAGCCGATCCCGCGCGACGACGCCGATGCGCTGCGCGAGTTCATGCGTGTGGACGATGCGCGGAGTCTCGAGGACTACCTCGCGAAGTTCGACGTCACGCTGGCCGTGCTCCAGACGGCGGAGGCACTCGAGCGGGTGGCGTACGAGCTGGCGATCGACGCAGGGCGCGACGGCGTGCGCTACATCGAGGTGCGGTTCGCGCCGGTGCTGAACGTCCGTGGCGGCCTTTCGCTCGGCGAGGCCGTGGAGGCGCCCCTTCGCGGCTTGGAGCGCGCGGAGCGCGACGGCGGAGCGGTCGGCCGCATCATCATCTGCGGACTTCGCCACCTGGCGCCGGAGGTGTCGCTGGAGCTGGCGCGTCTCGCGGTGGCATACAGTACACGCGGCGTTGTGGGTTTCGATCTCGCGGGCGGCGAGCTGGGGAATCCGGCGTCGCCGCACGCCGCGGCGTTCGAGTTCGCGCAGGCGCACGACCTCGCGTGCACGTGTCACGCCGGTGAAGGGGCCGACGCGTCGTCGGTGCGCGAGGCCATTCATCAGTGCGGCGCGCATCGGATCGGCCACGCGACGCGGCTGATCGAGGACGAGGCGCTCACGCAGTACGTGAACGACCGCCGCATTCCGCTCGAGATCTGCCTCACGAGCAACGTGCAGACGCGCGCCGTGGTGTCGTACGAGGCACACCCACTGCGGCGCTACTTCGATCGCGGGCTGAACGTGGTGCTCAACACCGACAACCGTCTCATGAGCGGCACGACGCTGACCGATGAGTACCTCCACGCCGCGCGTTCGCTCGACTTCACGTTCGACGAGCTCGCGCGCGTCGCGCGAAACGGATTCACGAGCGCGTTCCTGCCGTGGGAGGACCGTTCGAAGCTCCTCGCCGACTTCGACGCCGAGCTCGCGCGGCTCCGGTCGGGCGCGGCGGCGTGAGCGCCCCCCCCACGGCGCCGCCGAGGCGCTCGCCGCGGCTCAGGTCATTCGCGACCGGGTCGGCGACTTTTCGCCCGTCGCGGCGATCGTCCTCGGGTCCGGGCTCGGCAAGCTCGCCGACGAGATCGAAAACGCGACGGCGATCGACTATCGAGACGTTCCCGGCTTCCCCGCGGCGACGGTCGCCGGGCATGCCGGGAAGTTGATCGCGGGCTCACTCCGCGGCGTGCCGATCCTCGCGCTGGCGGGACGCTTTCACCTGTACGAGGGACACGACGCGGCGTTGGCCGGCTACCCTGTGCGCGTGGTTCATGCGCTCGGTGCGAAAACGCTCATCGTCTCCAACGCGGCGGGTGGAATCAATCGGAGTTTCGCGCCTGGGGACCTGATGCTGATCGCCGATCACATCAACCTGATGTTTCGCAATCCGCTCGTCGGACCGCTCGAGCGCGGCGATCTCCGGTTTCCCGACATGTCGTCGCCGTACGATCCGCATCTCGCGACGATCGCGCGCGACGTCGCGCGGGAGCAGGGAATCGTGCTGCGCGAAGGTGTTTACGCGGGGCTCCTCGGCCCACAGTACGAGACCGCGGCCGAGGTCCGCATGCTTGGCGTGTTGGGCGCCGATGCGGTGGGGATGTCCACCGTGCCCGAGGTCATCGTCGCTCGCGCGCTGGGAATGAGTGTGCTCGGGTTCAGCTGCGTGACTAATCTCGCGACCGGACTCTCGTCGGCGCCGCTGACGCACGCCGACGTGCTCGACACGACCGCCCGCGCGGCGGATGCGTTCGTTCGCCTCGTGTCCGGCGTCGTCGAGCGCCTTGGCGCTAGCGACCCCCCCGAGCGCGCTGGGCGACCGGCGCAGGCAGCGCGCGCACGCGAGCCTTGAAGTCCTGGAACGCGCGAGAGTCGTTGGTCAGCGTGCGAATGATCGCGGGATTGATCTGTGAGATCTGGGCCTGCGAGTCGTGGACGCGGTCTTCCTCGAGCGGGTGATCTGTGAACCACTGGTCGACGGCCGTCGGACGCGCTTGGCGTTCGGCGATCAGCTTCTCGAACATTTCGGGCATCCCCGTCGGGTTGATGCCTGCGCGGACCAACTCGTCGACACCGGCAGCGTCGGCTTCGGCCTCATCGCCGCGGCTGAATTTGGCGAACAACAATCCGCCGCCGACCTGCACTCCCGCCCCGCCGATGCCGTTGCACACCGCAGTCAGCGTGCACAACACCGCCGCGCCGACGTTGGCGCCCTGCATCGTTTGCATCTGCTTCACCGAATGGCGGAGCACGACGTGGCCGATCTCGTGAGCCATCACCGACGCGAACTGATCCAAACGATCGGAACGTTCCGCGACGCCGCGATTGATGTAGACGTAGCCGCCGGGAAGCGCGAACGCGTTGAAGTCGTTCGTGTTCACCAGGAAGAAATGCCAGTCCAGGTCGCGTCGATTGGTCACGTGCGCGAGGGAATCACCGAGCACCTGGAGGTACCGGTTGATCTCCGGGTCGCGGATGATCGGAAGCTGCGCGTTCACCTGCTGGGACTGCTGGGCGCCGATCTCCACTTCCTGTTGCTGCGAGATCGCGCAGCCCGATAATCCTATCGCCACCGCGGCCGCGGCGGCCGCACCAAATCGTGTCATTGTTTGCGTTTCCGTCAGGCTGAAGAGTTCACTTCGGGAGAAGGCAAGACATATTCCGGACACCCGCCGAGCCCGCCCCGATTTCCACGTCGTTTAGCGCGATTCTTTGTGCGATTTTCTCCGCTCCCCGTACGCCGCTCCCCGCTCCCTTTTTCTCGTCTAACGTGCGCCTTCTGACCCTGGCCCGCGACCTCCGTCGCCGGAAGGCGCGCGAACGGCAGCAGCTTTTCGTCGCCGAAGGCGTCCGGACGGTGGAGGAGCTGGCGCGCTCGTCCCTCGTCATTCGCGGGGTGCTCACCGCCCCCCAACTGGAAGAGACACCCAGGGGCACCGCCCTCCTCGCCGAACTGGGCGCCCGCGGGATCGCCGCCGAGCGGGTGGACCACCGCGAGTTCGCCAGCGCGGCCGAAACCGAGTCGCCCCAGGGGATTCTGGCGGTCGCCGAGGTGCCGGACCGGTCGCTGGAGCCCCTCGCGAGCCGTGCGTCGCTCCGCGTGCTGGTGCTCGACGCCGTTCAGGATCCCGGGAACGTGGGCACCATCGTCCGCACGGCCGCGGCCCTCGGCGCGGACGCGACCGTGGCCTTGCCGGGGACCGTTGACCTCTGGAACGCCAAAGTCGTCCGTAGCGGGATGGGGGCACACTTTCATCATCTATGTCTGGCTGGTACCTGGGACGACCTGGACACGTTCCGACGCCGGGTTCCCTTCGACCTCTGGGCGGCCGACGCGACGGGTGAGCCCCTGTCGCATTCGATCGCCGCGTCGGCGCGCGTCGCGGTCGTGGTCGGGAACGAGGGGGGCGGCCTGTCGCCCGCGGCGCGCCAACGCGCCACCAAGCTTGTTGCCATTCCGATCGCCCAACCGGTCGACTCGCTCAACGTCGCGGTTGCCGCAGGCATCCTCCTACACGAGCTCTCGCGGTGACGCCGTCTCTTCTGGTGCAGGCGTACGCGTTCATGGTTGGCGCGTGCGTCGGATCGTTTTTGAACGTGTGCATCGTCCGCTGGCCCAACGAGCGGTCGATCGTGCGTCCGCGCTCGCGTTGTCCGAAGTGCGGCAACCAGCTCGCGTGGTTCGAAAACGTTCCGATCGTGAGCTGGCTGGCGCTGCGCGGCCGGTGCCGCTGCTGCGACGAGCCGATCTCCCCGATGTACCCGGCGGTCGAGTTGGTCGTGGCGCTCGGGTGGTTGATCGCGATACGCCACTTCGGCGCGACGTTCACTGCGTTCCGCGTGTCGGTCTTCGGCACCGTGCTGCTCGGCGTGGCGATGACGGATGCGCGGCACTACCTCATCCCCGACGGATTCACGTTGTTCGGGATGGTATTCGCGCTGCTCACCGCGCTGATCGGGTTCTTCCAGAACGAAACCGGCATCTTCGCCGGGCCGTACGATGCATTGATCGGCGCGTGCACCGGCGCCGGCATGATCGCCATCGTGGGCTGGCTCGGCGAAGTCGTGACCAGACGCGAGGCGATGGGCCTCGGTGACGTGACGCTCATGGCGTTCATCGGCGCCGCGCTCGGACCGACGCGCGCGCTCATCACGATCTTTCTCGGTGCGACGCTCGGTGCTCTGGCGTTTGGTGTCGTCGTGATTCCAGTCGCGATCCTGCGGCGCGGTCAGCCGCGGGAGCAGACCGAGCTGGCGCTCGGCACCATACCGCTGGAAACGCCGCTCGTACCGTTCGGGGTTTTCCTTGCGCCAGCCGCGCTGCTCACGTTGTTTTGGGGCGACACGCTGCTCGCCTGGCTCGTGCGATAGGCCGCGGCCTCGTCGCCGCCATCTGCGGCCCGTGCGTCACACTAGCTTTCGCCAATGATCGGCGAATACCTGCGAAACGAAGCCGCCGGCGGTGCGCTGGCGCGGTTCACGACGGACCTGACGGCCGCGGCGCGTGCCGGCCGCCTCGAGCCCGTGCGCTGCCGCGACGACGAGGTTTCGCGCGTCATCGACATCCTGCTGCGGCACGGCAAGAACAACCCGACGCTGGTCGGGCCCGCCGGCGTGGGCAAAACCGCCATCGCCGAGGGGCTCGCGCAGCGCATCGCGTCCGAGCGCGTGCCGATCGTTCTGAAATCCGTGCGCTTGCTCTCGCTCGACCACGTCGCGTTGTTGGCCGGCACGACCTACCGCGGCCAGTACGAGGAGCGAATCCGCGGCATCGTCGCCGAAACGACGGCGGCGAGCGACGTGATCCTGTTCATCGATGAGTTGCACAATCTCATCGGGCAAGGCACCGCGATCGGCGCGGCGATGGACGCCGCCAACATGCTCAAGCCGGCGCTCGTGCGCGGCGATTTCCGGGTGATCGGCGCCACGACGAGCGACGAGTACGAGCGGTGGGTCGCAGGCGACCCCGCGCTCGAGCGCCGATTCCAGAAGGTCGTCGTCCGCGAGCTCGGCGAAGCCGAAACGCTGGAGATCCTCCAGGCGCGCAAGGAACGACTCGAGCGACACCACAACGTGCTCATCTCCGACGAGGCGATCCGCGCCGCGGTGAAGCTCACCGACCAATACGTGACCGACCGCTTGCGCCCCGACAAGGTGATCGACGCGATCGACGAGGCGTGCGCGCACATGCAGGCGGTCGTGAAATACTCACCCCGCACGGAACAGCTCATCGAGCGGCGGATCGCCGCGCTGAAAGACGTGGCGCGCACCGACAAGGACGCGGAAGAGCGTCGAGAGACCGAGGCGGCCCCGCGCCAACCGGGCAACGCGTTCGAGCGCTTCGGCGCCGAGCTCGAAGCGCTGTTCGTCGGCGCGCCGGTGGCGACGGGACCAGGCGCCCGCGATGCGAACGGCGTCGCGAGACCTTCCGTCGTTCCGCCGCTCGCCCCGATCGAGGCGGAGCTCGCGCACCAGTTGATGGAAGAGGGGATCGTCATCCGCGGGCACGATATCGCCCGCGTCGTCGGGCTGATGGCCGGCGTCGACGTGAAGTGGGACGACAGCGCTCCGATTCCATGACGTACCCCTCTACGAGACTTCCCGCGCTATTGGTCGGCGCGCTTTCCGCGCTCGCGCTCGCCGCCTGCCGTCGCGGCGAAGCCGCCGGCGACGGACCCTACGCCGACAAAGTCGCCGCCGACGTGCCCAAGATCGAAGCGGCGCTCGGCGTCAAGTTCAAGACGCCGCCCAAGCTCGAGCTTCGCTCGCGCGACGAGGTCCGCAAGTTCCTCGTCGACAAGCTGCAAGAGCCGGGGATGCAGAAGCAGCTCGCCAATCAGGAAGCCATCTACAAGATGCTCGGCCTCGTGCGCGACACGATGCACCTCGCCGACTTCTACGTGAAGGTGCTCACCGAGCAGATCATGGGATTCTACGATCCCAAGACGAAGGTGCTGTACGTCGTGAACGGGGCGCCGGAGGAGTACGTCGGCATCACGATCATGCACGAGCTGATTCACGCGCTCCAGGACCAATACGCGAATCTGGATTCGCTCGAGCACATCGAAGGCGACGACGACCGGCAGCTCGCCGCGCAAGCCGTCGTCGAAGGGCAGGCGACGTACGACCAGGCCTACATCATGGCGGGCGGAGGCGGCAACATCGCCGCGCAACTCCCCGGCGGGTGGGAGTCGATTCGCCAGATGATTCGCGAGGCCCAGACGACGCAGCCGATTTTCGCCTCGGCGCCGATGGTGATTCAGGAAACGCTCCTCTTTCCGTACATCAACGGCTCCGATTTCATTCGGCGGTTCAACGCGCGCGAAAAAGGAAAGCTTCCGCTGTCCGACCTGCCGGCGTCGACCGAGCAGCTCATGCACGACTCGGCGTACTTCACGCAGCCGCGGGACATGCCGAGCGACGTCACCCTTCCCAAGATTCCGGGCACCGTCGACGAGAATGACTTCGGCGAGTTCGGCACGCGGCTTCTCGTCTTCGCTCACACGAAGGATCAGGACGCGTCGATCCGCGCGTCGAACGGATGGGACGGCGACCGCTACGCGCTGGTGAAGACGGCGGCGGGCTACTCGCTTGCGTGGGTCACGGTGTGGGACCGTCCGGGTGACGCGGCCGAGTTCATGTCGGCGATGGATCAAGTCATGCGACAGCGGTTCAACGTGCGACCGAGAGTCACCGGCGAGCGCCGCCACTTCGATACGCCGACGCGCACGATCGAGATGGACGTGCGCGAGATCGCCGGTCGCCCCGTCGTGCTCTACGTCGACGTACCCGCGGGCTCGTCTACCGACCTCGTCGACCTCGGCAAGGTCAAGGTCGTTCCGCGGTGACCACCGTCCCCGCGTCGCGGCCAGCCGGACCGGTTGGCCCCGCCGCGACGGCGGGCCCGCGCGCGATGCAGATCCTGCACGACGAGGCGACACGCCAGGCGCAGCTCGACTCGATGAAGCGCCGCGCGACGCTGCTGCTCGTCGCGGCCACGGTGGTCTTCGTCGTGACGCGCGCGCTCGAGCCGCGGTGGGCGTGGCTCGGCTACGTGCGCGCGACGATGGAAGCGGCAATGGTCGGCGGCCTCGCCGACTGGTTCGCGGTCACCGCGCTCTTCCGCCACCCGCTCGGCATACCGATTCCTCACACGGCGATTGTGCCCGCACGAAAAGATCGCGTCGGCCGCACGCTCGGCGCCTTCGTGCAGCGCAACTTCCTCTCGCGCGACGTGATCGAGCACCGCATGCGGTCGCTCGAGGTCGGGCGCAAGATCGCCGAGTGGCTCGCGGAGCCCTCCAACGCGCGGACAATCGCCCACAGCGCCGCCGAGGCGATGAGCTCCGCGGCGCAGATGCTCCGCGACGAGGACGTACAGGACGTGATCGACCGGAGTCTGGCGCAGCGCGTGCGCTCGATGCACCTCGCGCCGCTCCTGGGCAAGGTGCTCGGCGTCATCACCGAAGGCGACCGCCATCAGGAGCTGCTCGACGAGGTGCTCGTCCTCGCCTCGCGCACGGTGAACGACAACAGCGAGTTGATTCGCCAGCGCATCGAGCAGGAAACGCCGTGGTGGATTCCGTCGGCGGTGGACGAGAAGATCTTCAAGCGGGTGTTGCGCGCGATCCAGCGGCTGTTGAGTGAGCTGAGCCAGGACCCCGACCATCCGCTGCGCGCGCGATTCGACGACGGGCTGCGGCGATTCGTCGACCGGCTCAACAACTCGCCCGAGCTCGCGGCGCGCGTGGACGCGTGGAAGGAGGATTTCCTCGACAACGAGGCCGCACGACGCTTCTCGCTCTCGCTGTGGCAGGAGGCCAAGGACGCGTTGGCACGCCACGTCGCGAATCCCGACTCCGGCACTCCCGGCGCGATCGAGCACGCCCTGACGACGTTCGGCCAGAAGGCGTCGCAGGACGAGGAGCTGCTCGCCAAGCTGGACGAGTTCGCGGTGAACGTCGCCGTCTATCTCGTCGCGCGATATCAGGACGAAGTCGGCGAGCTGATCGCGTCGACGGTGTCGTCGTGGGACCCGGAGCTCACGTCCCGCCGCGTCGAGCTGGCGATCGGGAGAGACCTGCAGTTCATCCGCATCAACGGAACCATCGTCGGCGGACTCGCTGGTCTACTTGATCTACGTGATCTCGTCGTTCTTCAAATAGATCGCGCCAACTACCAAGGCGTGGATCTCAGGCGCTAGAGGACCAGCATCGAGCATTCAGCATCGAGGTTGCGAGGCATGGGAACCGCTTTGCACTCCACGTGACCGGAATGGCCATGCTGCACACCCAGACGTCAGGACTGCCTGAGGCCGGAGTTGTCTGACCTCTGATTCAGAACAGCCGAGAGTTCAGCAGTCTCACGCCTGGGTGGCCACCGTGGCGAGTCAAGGCGCGCGGAGTCCAAAGCGGTTCCGACAACTGGCTCCTCGATGCACGATGCTCGATGCTGGTCTTGTATCTCACGCCACCGTCCGCCACCTGTGGCCAGTCGAATTCTCGCTCTAGTCTGACCCGAGCGACGGCTCGACCTGCGGCGCCACGCGATCCGCCGGCGACGCGCTCGGGGTGATCACGGTCGCCGCCTCGGGGGAGGAGGGCTCGACGTGGTCCGCCAGCTCGTTGGTGACGGGGCGCAGGAGCGCGAGGTGGAGGACTTCGTCCATGCGGTCGACGAACATGAAGTTCATGTTCTTCTTCACCTCGTCGGGCACGTCGCGCAGATCCTTCTCGTTCGCCTTGGGCATGATCACCTGCCGCAGGCCGGCGCGATACGCGGCGAGCACCTTCTCCTTCACGCCGCCGATCTCCAGCACCTTGCCGCGCAGCGTGACCTCGCCGGTCATGGCGAGATCGCGGCGGACGGGGCGGCCGCTCAATGCGCTGGCGATCGCCAGCGAGAGCGTGATGCCGGCGCTCGGGCCGTCCTTCGGGATCGCGCCGGCGGGCAGATGGATATGGAGATCGTTCTCTCGAAATACCGAATCTTCAATGCCGAGTTGCGCGGCGCGCGAGCGGACGTACGAGTACGCCGCGTCCACCGACTCCCGCATCACGTCGCCGAGCTGGCCGGTGACCGTCATGCGGCCGCTGCCCGGCATGCGCAGCGCTTCGATCAGCATGATGTCGCCGCCGGTGGAGGTCCACGCCAACCCCGTGACGACGCCGACCTCCGGGATCTTCTCGGCTTCCTCCGCCGCGTAGCGGGGAATGCCCAGCACTTCCTCGACCTTCTCGACGTCCACGACCCACGCGCCCTCTTCGCCCTCGGCCTTCGCGCGCGCGCGTTTGCGCATGATCGCGGCGAGATTGCGCTCGAAATTTCTGAGACCCGCCTCGCGCGAATAGCGGTTCGAGATGAACGAGAGCGACTCGTCGGTGAACTGGAGATCCTTGTCCGTGATGCCGTGTTCCTCGAGCAGGCGCGGCAGCAGGTAGCGCCACGCGATCTCGACTTTTTCCTCGATCGTGTAGCCCGCGATCTTGATGATCTCGAGGCGGTCGCGCAGAGGAGCGGGGATGTCGAACAGGTTGTTCGCCGTGCAGATAAACAGGCACTGCGACAGGTCGAACGGCAGATTCAAATAGTGGTCGACGAACGAGTTGTTCTGGCTCGGGTCGAGCACCTCGAGCATCGCCGCCGTCGGATCGCCGCTCGGGCCCCCACCCGACATCTTATCAATCTCGTCGATCATCAGCACCGGGTCTTTCACCGCCACGCGGCGAAGCGCCTGGATGACCAGCCCCGGCATCGCGCCCACGTACGTGCGGCGATGCCCGCGAATCTCGGCTTCGTCGCGGACGCCGCCGACTGAAATTCGATAGAACTCCCGTCCAATAGACTTGCCGATCGCCGCGCCGAGCGACGTCTTGCCCGTGCCCGGCGGCCCGACGAAGCAGAGGATCGGCCCGTGCGGGTCGCCGCCGCGCAGCTTGCGCACGGCGAGGTATTCGATGATGCGTTCCTTGGCCTCATCGAGTCCGTAGTGCCGGTCGTCGAGCGCGCTCTCGACTTTCTTGAGATCGATCAGCTCTTCGCCCGTGCGCCTGTTCCACGGCAGCGAGAGGATCCAGTCGAGGTACGTGCGCACGACGTGGTACTCGCTCGACGCGGGCGAGAGCATGCGCAGGCGCTCCGTCTCGCGCCTGGCCTCCTGTCCGACTTTTTCGGGGAGCTTCGCGTCGTCGATCTTCTTGAGAAGATCGATCGCCTCTTTTTCGCCGGGGTCGGCCTCGCCGAGCTCCGCCTGAATCGCGCGCAGCTGTTGCCGGAGGTAGAACTCGCGCTGGTGCTGCTCGATCTTGATCTCCGTCTGCTTCTTCACGTCCTCCATCACGCGCGCGCGCGCGACCTCGCGCTCGAGGCGCGAGAGGATGAAGCGCAGCCGCTGGCCGACGTCGAGACGTTGAAGGACCTCGTCCTTGTCGGCGATGCGGAGGTTCATGTTCGTCGCCGCGAGGTCGGCGAACCGCCCCGGATCGGAGACGTTCATCTTGAGGATCGCGGGCACCTCGTCCGGAATCCGCTCGACGAGCTCGGCCAGTGTCTCCGCCGACGAGACGACGCGTGCGACGAGGTCGTCGAGCTCGCTCGGGTCGGCAGGCGTCTCCCGTGCGGCGCGCACGTTCGCGATCGGATACGGCTCGAGCTGAACCATTTCGTCGATGACGATGCGGCGCAGTCCCTGGAGCGTGATCTGCACGGTGTCGCCGGGCAGGTTGATCCGCTCGTGGACGCGGGCTGCGACGCCCACGCGTCCGCGGAAACGCTCGTTGTCGATCGGCTCGTCGTGGTCACCGCTCGCGACGACCAGCGCCACGATCAACCCGGACTGCTCGTTGCTGCGGAGGAGCGCGAGGTTTTCGGGCGCGCCCATCTGGACGGCGATCGTGCCCAATGGGTAGACGATCGTGGAGCGGAGCGCCATCAGCGGAAGTGACGGCGGCAGCTCCGATTTGAGGATGTCGTCCTTGCGCTGGGTCTTGGCCATGGGGAGGGGCGAGGGACCAGAGGGCTGGACAGCTTTACAGCTAGACGGCCTGACAGCTGTCCAGCCGTCACGCTGTCGAGCCGTCAAGCCGCTATCAACCGCGGCTAAGTATAACAGCACAAACTCGATAGCGCACCGTGACTTGCTTGAACGAACCGACCCTCTCGGCTACCTTTCACAGTCTATGTTCGACGAGCTTTCCGAAAAACTGGAGGCCACGTTTGCCCGGCTGCGAGGCCGGGGCGTCCTCACCGAAGCCGACATCAAAGAGGGGCTGCGCGAGGTTCGCCGCGTGCTCCTCGAGGCGGACGTCAACTTCCAGCTCACGCGCGAGTTCCTCGAGCGCGTCGAAAAGAAAGCGGTCGGCATCTCGCAGCTCCGCACCGTGTCTCCCGGCCAGCAGCTCGTCAAGATCGTCTACGACGAGCTCGCCGCCATGCTCGGCGAGACGCGCGAAGGACTCAAGCTCAGCTCCGTCCCGCCGACGATCGTGATGATGGTCGGGCTTCAGGGATCTGGAAAGACGACGACCGCCGCAAAGCTCGCGCGCAAGCTCAAAGGCGAAGGCCGACAGACGCGACTCGTCGCGTGCGACGTCTACCGACCCGCCGCCATCGACCAGCTCGAGACGCTTGGCACGCAGCTCGACGTACCGGTCTACGCCGATCGCTCGACGCAGGACGTCGTGAAGATCGCCAAGGCCGGCATCGAGGCGTCGCGCCGCGGGCGCGACCGCGTCGTCATCATCGACACCGCCGGCCGTCTCCAGATCGACGACGACATGATGGTCGAGCTGGAGAAGCTCAAGGCGGCGATCCACCCCGACGAGATCCTGCTCGTCGCCGACGGCATGACCGGCCAGGACGCGGTGAAGATCGCGCAGGGCTTCGACCAGCGGCTTCACATCACGGGCGTCATCCTGACGAAGCTCGACGGCGATGCCAGGGGCGGCGCGGCCCTCTCCATCTATGGGGTGACGAAGAAACCCATCAAGTACATTGGCGTCGGCGAGAAATCCGACGCGCTGGAAGAGTTCCACCCGGACCGCATGGCCGGCCGCATTCTCCAGCAGGGCGACATCGTGTCGCTCGTCGAGAAGGCGCAGACGGCCTTCGACGCCGAAGAGTCCAAGCGTCTCGAGAAGAAAGTCCGCAAGGAAGGGATGGACCTCGGCGATTTTCTCACCGCCATGAAGCAGATCGAGCGCCTCGGCCCCCTCGAGGGGCTGCTCAAGATGCTCCCGGGCGTGAATGGGAAAATGCTCAAGCAGCTGAAGGCCGCCGACCCGAAGCGCATGCGCCACCTCGAAGCGATCGTGCTCTCAATGACGCTCGAGGAGCGCAAGCACCCCGAGATCATGAACGGCTCGCGCCGGGCGAGAGTCGCGAAAGGCTGCGGGAGGCCGATCAACGAAGTGAACCGGCTGCTCGAGCAGTTCCGCGAGATGCAGAAGATGATGAAAAAGGCCGGGAATCTTCCTGGTGGGGGAGGGAAGTTCAGGCCTAATATGTTTGGTGCGCGGTGACATACGTCTGAGGTCTCTGGTCGCAGGTCTCCGGTCTCTGGGAACTGCCGCAGCAATCAGTAGTTCCAGAGACCAGTGACCTGAGACCAGTGACCTGTTCAAACCGGGTGCGACTAGTCGGTTGATTAGTGCGCGATGAGCCCGGATGCAGTCAACAAACCCTGATGAGGAAACAAGAACATGTCCGTCAAGATCCGCCTCCGCCGAACCGGCCGCAAAAAGCAGCCGCTCTACCGCATCGTCATCGCCGATTCGCGCAGCCCGCGCGACGGCAAGTTCATCGAGGTCGTCGGGCAGTACGCGCCTCGCCAGGGTGAGAACGCGCTGAACCTCCAGACCGACCGCGTCAATCACTGGCTCGACAACGGCGCGCAGCCCACCGATACGGTGCGCTCGCTCCTTCGTCGCGCCGGCGTCCTCAAGTCGCGCCACGAAACGCGCATCGGACGCGAGCGTTCCGCCGCGGCCGTGCCGCTGTCGGAGCAGCCGGAATCCGGAACGGCGTAACAGCCGCTCGTCAGTGGGCACGCCGCGCGAAACGGCGCCGATCATCGTCGGCAGGGTTCGCAAGGCGCACGGCGTGCGCGGCGATCTCGTCGTCGAGCCGCTGACCGACGATCCCGACGCCGTTTTCTCGCCGGGGCGCCGCCTGCTCGCGGGCACGACGACCGGCGACCCGGCGCGCGACGGCGGCGAGTTGCACATCGTGTCCGCCAACCCGTTCAAGGGCGGGTTCATCGTGCACTTCACCGGGATCGACGACCGCGACGTCGCCGAAAAATGGCGCGACCGGTTCTTGCTCGTGCCCGCCGACGAGCTGGAGGGATTGGGCGAGGGCGAGGTCTACGTCCACGATCTCCTCGGAATGCGCGTCGAGCTGGCGTCCGGCGCGCCGATCGGATCCGTCGCCGAGACGTACGAGTTGCCGCAGGGACTCGCGCTCGAGGTCGCGCGCGATGACGGCCGTCCGGTCGTGATTCCCTACGACCGCGTCGTGACGAGCGTCGACCGCGAGCGTCGCGTGATTCGTATCGATCCACCCGATGGACTGCTCGATGACTGACCCCGGCGAGAACGGCGTCGAGGGGGGCGCACGCGGTACGCCGCTGCGGGTGAACGTCGTCACGATCTTCCCGGAGTTTTTCGCCGGACCGCTTGCCCTCAGCATTCCGGCACGCGCGCGCGCCGCCGGCGCTGTGGACTATCGCGTGGTCGACCTGCGTGATTTCACGCACGACCGGCATCGCACGGTCGACGACTATCCGTACGGTGGCGGCGCCGGGATGGTCATGAAGCCTGAGCCGTTTTTCGAGGCCGTCGAGTCGCTGCAAGTGTCGGCGCCGATCGTCCTGATGTCGGCGCGCGGCCGGCGATTCACGCAGGCCGACGCGATTCGCTTCGCCGCCGGCGCCGAGCTGACGCTGCTCTGCGGCCACTACAAGGATGTCGACCAGCGCGTCGCCGACTTTCTCGCCACCGAGGAGCTGTCAGTCGGCGACTTCGTGCTGAGCGGCGGCGAACCGGCGGCCCTCGCCGTGATCGACGCGATCGTCCGGCTCCTTCCTGGTGCCATGTCCGACCTGGAGAGCGCGCGCACCGATTCATTCTTCGATCGCGACGTGAGCGCCCCGAGCTACACGAGGCCACCCGACTATCGCGGGCACACCGTGCCCGAGATCCTGCTTTCCGGCGACCACAAGAAGATCGAGGCATGGCGACGCGCCGAGGCCGAGCGCCTCTCGCGCGTTCGCCGCGAGCGATAGGAGATGGGGAAGGGCTCCCAGTTGTCGCGGTCGGCGCGCGTTGGTATCGCCGTGATGATCATCGCGGTGTTCACCGCGTTCGCCCCGGCGATCCGTGCGCCGTTCGCGTTCGATGACGTCGGGAGCATCCCCGGCAATCCAACCATCGAACACGTTTTTCCTCTCTCGACGTCGTTGAATCCTCCGCCGCGGCTCGCCGTCTCGGGGCGACCCGCCGTCAATCTGTCGCTCGCCATCGATCGCGCGCTGAGTGCGTCGCTTGGCCTCGACCATCCCGATGCCGAATGGCGAACGCTCGTGTACCGCGTGACGAACGTGCTGCTCCACGTGCTCTGCGGATTGCTCCTCTTCGGCGTGGTGCGACGGACCATGTCGCTCGCGGCGCTCGGGGCGTGGGCGAACTCGAGCGCGGACGCGGTCGCGTTGGTTTCGGCGGCGCTCTGGCTCGTGCATCCGATCCAGAGCGAGGCGGTGGACTATGTCATCCAGCGGACGGAGCTCCTCGTCTCGGCCTGCTATCTCGCGACGCTGTACGCCTCGATTCGCGCGTGGGATGCGCCGACGGCGCGCCGGCGAACGGCGTGGATGATCGGCGGCGTCGCGGCGTGCGCCGTCGGGATGGCGAGCAAAGAGGTAATGGTCACGGCACCATTCGTCGTCGCGATGTACGACCGCGTCTTTCGCGTCTCCTCATGGCGCGAGCTCGCGAACGATCGCGCGCGTCGTTGGTTCTACGGCGGGCTTGTCGCGACGCTGGCGCTCTTGGTCGCCCTCGTCGCCGGCGGCGGACGCGCCGACTCCGTGGGATTCGGGCTCGGGCTCCCCTGGTATCGCTATCTCTACAGCCAGGGTTGGGCGATCGCGCACTATCTCCAATTGCTCATCTGGCCGGCCGACCTCCGCTTCGACTACGGCTCGGCGCCGGTCCGCGGAGTCGCGGGGCTCGTCGGCGGTTTGATCGTTTTGGCGGTCGGCGCCGGGACGATCATCGTTGCGATCAGACAGAAGCGATGGTGGCTCGCCTTTCTTGCCATCTGGTTTTTTGCGATCATCGCGCCCTCGTCGAGCATCGTTCCTATTCGGACGGAGATCGCCGCGGAACGCCGGGTCTATCTCGCGTGCGCGGCCGTCATCGTCGGGGTCGTCGTCGCCGCGGGCTACGCGTTGCGCTCACGGCCCCGGTTCTTCATCGGCGGTTCCGCGGCCGTCGCGGCGCTGCTTTTTGTCGTGACCGTTCGTCGCAGCGCGCTCTACGCGAATCCGGAAGCGCTGTGGCGCGACGCCCTCGCCAAGCAACCTGAAAACCCGCGCGCGTACGACAACCTCGCTGCGGTGATCTACGCGAAGGACCGTAAGCGGACCGCCGAGGCCGAATTGCTCTGGGGCCGCGCCATCGCGCTCGACTCGGCGTACATGCCGGCGTTCTCGAACCTGGCGCAGGTCAGAGTCGACGAGGGACGAGTTTCTGAAGCACGGGCTCTGCTCGAGCATGCGCTGCGCATCAACCCCGACTACGTCGACGCGACCAGGCGCCTCGGCGGGCTACTGGCCGCACAGGGCGATACGAAGTCGATTTCATATCTCGAGCGCATGGCGAGTTCGCCCGATACGACAGACGAGTTGTTCGTCGCGCTCGGGCAGGCATACGTCGACGCCAATCGCCTCGAGGACGCGGCGACGGCTCTCCGCCGCGCGCTCGCGCTCAATCCGCGCCGCGCCGACGCCGCCGCGCTGCTCGGCGGACTGCTCGCGCAACAGGGGGCGATGGCCGATGCGCTGCCGTACCTCGCTAGCGCCGCGGCGAACGGCGATCGCAACCCGATGACGTTCGCGCTGCTCAGCCTCGGGTACGCCCAGGAGCATCGCGTCGAAGAATCCGTGACCGCCGCAAGCCAAGCGGCGACTCTGGGCGGCTCCAATGCGCAGGTGTACATGACCACAGGCCGAGCGATGATGGACCTCGGCCGCGCGGCTGAGGCGGAGGCGTACCTGACGGAGGCGACCCGACTTGCCCCGAACGACCCGGAGGCGATCACTCGACTCGGCATGGTCCGGGCGGCGAAGGGCGAAATGGGCCCAGCCGTGGAGCTGTTCAGGCGCGCCTTGAGGGTCTCGCCCGGCTATCCGCCCGCGGTTCAGGCCCTCGCGAAGGCCGGAGCCAGGTAACAAGCCGAGCGGTCGAGAGGCGCCAGTGGCGCTAAATTGGGCTCCCGCTTACAATTCCCTGTCTCTACCAGAAGTTTTCCAGTGTCGGCCCCCGGGTGCCGATCCCCCCGGACTCCAGCGCCGAGTGCCCACATGCATGCTTTCATCGAAACCCAAAAAGAGTGGCTCCGCGACGTGCCGCCGTTCCGTCCCGGTGACACGCTCCGCGTCAACGTCCGCGTAAAGGAAGGCGAGAAGGAGCGAATCCAGGCCTTCGAGGGAGTCTGCATCGCGCGCCGCGGCAGCGGCGTCAGCGAGACCTTCACGGTCCGCAAGATCTCCAATGGCGTCGGCGTCGAGCGAATTTTCCCGGTGCACAGCCCGATGCTCGCCGAAGTGAACGTCATTCGCCGCGGTCGCGTCCGTCGCGCCAAGCTCTACTACCTGCGCCACCTCACCGGCAAGGCGACGCGAATCCGCGAAAAGAAAACGCACATCGCTGTTCCAGAAACCGGCACGCCCGAGTAGGGCGGCGCGGACATGGGACGCGATCGGTGGAAGCCGATCGAACGTGATCTCCGGCAGACGGCCGGTCCGCTGATCGCCGGTGTCGACGAAGTGGGACGGGGCCCCCTCGCGGGCCCCGTTGTCGCGTGCGCCTGCATCATGCCGCCCGGCGAGCGCGCCATCCGCGGCGTCGACGATTCCAAGCAGCTCACGGCGGCCGAGCGCGACAAGCTGGTGATCAAAATTCGCGAGCGCGCCGTCTGTATTTCCGTCGGCGCCGCCTCAGTACGGGAGATCGACCGCATCAACATCTACCACGCGACCGTGCTGGCGATGCGACGCGCGCTCACACGCCTCAGCCCAGCGGCCGCACCACGTGCTCATCGACGGCAAGCCGATCCGGACGCTCGGCATCGAGCACACCGCGATCGTCGGCGGCGACGACGCGTGCTACTCGATCGCGTGCGCGTCGATCGTCGCGAAGGTCACGCGCGACCGCTTGATGCATTCGCTCGCGCCGCGCTACCCGAACTACCGCTGGGACACCAACGTCGGCTACGCGACGGCGGCGCATCTCGAGGGGCTCGGCGCGGCCGGTCTCACGCCGCACCATCGTCGGTCGTTCGTGCCGGTTCGGCAGCTCTCCCTCGACTTCGGCGGGCTCGCGGACCTCAGCGCCGGCGAGGCGGAGCGCGTCGAGGTCGACGTCGCCGCGCTCACGATGCTCGTCGAGGCGGACCTCGACCCGTCGGCAGCCGAACTGCGATAGTCCACGACGCGCGGCGCTTTTTGGGCGCCGCGATCCGATGGTCGAGTCGGCTCCTTTCTTGCGCCCTCCGTGAGCGGCGCGTACAATCGCTCGCGCGCTCTCCTCGGATGAGCGGACCTCGACTTTTCGGTTCAGCTGCACGCTAGATCGTCGTCGACGGCACGGGACAATTCCAATGTTCTCCATCGAGGGCCGGATGCTTCCAGCCCCGTAGCGGTTCGCGCGCCGCGCCACCGGCGCGGGCGCTTTTTGACGCACACCCTGTCCACCACCAGGAGAGCGTTGTCATGAGAACAGTCGCACGAGGTCATTCCGGCCGTTGGCTATCACGAGCCCTCGGACTCTCGCTGCTCGTCGCGCCGTGTGGAGTCCGCGCGCAGCAAGCGGTCATCACCGGCCGGGTGTCGGCCGCCGAGTCGAACGAAAACCTCGCCGACTCGCGTGTGATGATCGTGAACTCGAGCACGGTCACGCAGACGAACTCCGAGGGGCGCTACACGTTCCGCAACGTTCCCACGGGGACGATCGAAGTCCGCGTCATCCGTGTCGGGTACCAGGAGCAGAAGAAGTCGGTCGCCGTCGCGCCGGGCGCGTCGGTGACGCTCGACTTCTCCATGAAGGCGGCGGTGGTCCAACTCCAGGAAGTCGTGACGACGGCGACGGGCGACCAGCGCAAGGTCGAGATCGGCAACGCGCTGTCGACGATCAGCGCGCCGACGCACGTCGAGCAGGGCGCGGTGTCGAACATGGCCGACCTCCTCGTCGCCAAGGCACCGGGGGTGGTCATGGCTCCGCCCAACATGAGCGGCTCGGCCCCGGTGATTCGGATCCGCGGACTGAACTCGCTCAGCCTGAGCAACGCGCCGATCATGATCGTGGACGGCGTGCGGTTCTTCTCGAGCTCGATCAGCCCGGGCGTCGGCGGAACGAACCAGAGTTTCATGAACTCGCTCTCGCCCGAAGAGATCGAGGACGTGGAGATCGTGAAGGGGCCGTCGGCGGCGACGCTCTACGGCACGGACGCGGCCAACGGCGTCATCGTGGTAACGACCAAGAAGGGGCGCGCCGGGTCGTCGCGGTGGAACTGGTTCGCGTCCACCCAGCGCGTCGAAGACCGCAACAACTATCCGGCGACCTACGCGCTGTGGGGACACAACCCCACCAACGGCAAGGTCGCCCGGTGCGAGCTGGCGACGATGACGCCGACCACGTGCGTCGTGGACAGCACGACGTCGTTCGACCTGTCGGCGACGCCGGGAATCACGCCGATCGCCAACGGCATGAACACCAACTACGGCGGTCAGGTGTCCGGCGGCAGCGACGCCGTTCGCTACTTCGTGGCCGCCGACCTGTTCAACGAAGTCGGCCCATACAAGATGCCGGGGTTCGCGCAGCAGTGGCTCGCCGATACCGCCAAGTCGAGCGTTCGCGACGAGTGGATCCACCCCGAGGCGTTCCAGCGGCAGAACATCCGCGCGAACGTCAGCGCGAGCGTCTCGCCCAAGTTCGACGTCAACGTTTCCACGGGGTTCTCCAAGTCCGACCAACGCCTGCCGCAGGTGGACAACAACGTCAACGGCATCGGCGGCATGATGTATTTGACGTACGGCACCAACCACGCCGGGTTGGACTACAATCCGGTCGGCGCGCTCGGCGAAGACCTCCACGGCTACGCGAGATGGACGCCCGCGTCCGCGTTCCAGTACGTGAACGAGACGGGCATTCAGCGCATCACGGGCAGCGCCGACGCGCAGTGGCGGCCGCTCAGCTGGTTGCAGAACCAGGCCGTCGTCGGCGTCGACCTTGCGGACGAGATCTACTTCAGCATCTGCCGCTTCACCGAGTGCCCGGCGTTCGGTTCCAACCGCGCCGGATTCGTGAACGACGAACACGACAACGACCGCGCGTTCACGGTGAAGCTGGTGAGCAACGCGTCGTGGACGGCCAGGCCCTGGCTCAACCTCAAGACGACCGGCGGCGCTGACTACCTCAACAACGAGAGCGATTTCTCGCGCGCCAGCGGCAGCACGCTGCCTCCGGCGGCGCAGACGGTCGGCGCGGGCGCCGTGAAGAGCGCCTCGGACGGCCAGCAGAGCGCAACCAAGACGCTCGGCGTCTACGTCCAGGAGCAGGCTTCGATCCGCGACCGCATGTACCTCACCGCGGCGGTGCGCTCCGATCAGAACAGCGCGTTCGGCACGAACTTCCAACGCGTGTTCTATCCGAAGGTGAGCCTCTCGTGGATCCTGTCCGACGAGGCGTTCTTCCCGAAGTGGAGCTTCGTCAACCAGTTCCGCCTGCGCTCGGCGTACGGCCAGTCGGGCGTGCAGCCGGGGTCGACCGACGGGCTCCGGCGCTTCTCGACCACGACCGTCGCGATCGCGAACATCGACACGCCAGGTCTGATCGAAAGCTCGCTCGGCAACCCGAACCTCAAGCCCGAGACGTCGGGTGAGTTCGAGGGTGGGTTCGAGACGCGCGTGTGGGGCAATCGCGCGAACATCGACTTCACCTACTACAACAAGAAGACGAAGGACGCGCTCATTTCGCTCCCCATCGCGCCGTCGGCGTCGCCGTCGGCGACGAGCGTGCGCACGAACCTCGGCGGCGTGCAGAATTCGGGCTACGAAGCGCAGATCAACGCCACGTTCATCGACACGCGGCGGTTCGGATGGGACGTGACCATCGCGGCGTCGCACAACAGCAACAAGGTGCTCTCGCTCGGCGTCGACCCGGCGGGGAATCCCAACAAGACGATCGGCACGGGAGCACGCGCGACTCGGTCGGGTTCCCGGTGAACGGCCTGTTCCTGCGGCCGTATCGCTTCACCGACGCGAACGGCGACGGCATCGTCCAGACGACCGAGCTCACGGTCGACACGGGCGTCGTCTACCGCGGGTATTCGTTCCCGCGCGACCTCCTTTCCATTCAGAACGGAATCGACCTGCTCTCGCGCAAGCTCCGCATCACGGCGAGCCTCGACTACAAGGGCGGCTTCAACCTGCTGAACAACACCTGGCAGTTCTTCTGCCAGCAGGCGCCGCAGGCGTGCGAAGAGAACGAGATCGCGTCGACGCCGATGTGGCGTCAGGCGCGAGCGGTGGCAAACCTCTACGGCACGACGGTGAACGGCACCAAGTTCACGTCCCCCGGCGGCTATTGGGAGAACGGCCAGTTCTGGCGTTTGCGCGAAGTCTCCGCGTCGTTCACGCTGCCGAACACGTGGGCGAACCGTCTCCGCGCGCGCGACGCGAGCTTCGTGCTCGCCGGCCGCAACCTGCACGTCTGGACCAAGTACACCGACATCGATCCGGAAGCGAACTACTCGACCGGCGACGTCCAGACCGATTTCATCACCACCGGACCGCCGACGTACTTCGAGTTCCGGCTCAACCTCCACTACTAACCGACGAGGACGACTTCACATGATGAATCGCATGAATCGCCCTCGGTGGGCATGGATCCCGGCCGTCGCCGCGGTCGTCGTGGCGACCGGCTGCAGCTGGAAGGAGGAGTTGCTGGCGCCGCAGAATCCGAGCGTCATCGACCCGGCGTCGGTGAATTCGCCCGCCGCCGCCGAGGCGGTGCGTGTCGGCGCGTTCGGCCGTCTCAAAGGCATCACGGCCGGTGGAGAGACCACGTGGCTCTACGGCGGCCTGCTGACCGACGAATGGAAGTCGAGCGACACGTTCTCGCAGCGCAACGAGACGGACCAGCGCACGGTGCAGACGAACAACGCGAACATCCAGGGCGCGTACACGACCGTCCAGCAGTCGCGCGGATTCATCCGGACGGCGATCGACTTCCTCAACAAGTACACGCCCGATTCGACGCGCAACATCGGCCAGATGTACATGGCCGCCGGCTTCGCGGAGCTCACGATCGCCGAGAATTTCTGCAACGGCGTGCCGGAGACGTACACGACGAATGGCGTGTACGTCTATGGCCCGCAGCTCACGACGGACTCGATCTACAAGCGCGCGGGATTCTTCTTCGACAGCGCGCTGGCTCGGAGCAACGGCAGCGACGCGCTGTCGGTGGCACAGAAGCAGGCGCTGCTCGTCATGCGCGCGCGTGTGCTCGTGGATCAGGGGCAGTTCGCGAATGCGGCGGCCCTCGTTCCCGTGACCGCCGTGCCGACCAACTTCCAGTATCTATTGACCTTCGACCAGGCGACGGGCGACAACCAGATCTGGAGCCTCAACATCAGCGCCGGCCGATACACGGTTGGCGACAGCTTCGACGTGACGGGAGTCATCAAGAACGCGTTGCCGTTCGCGTCCGCCGGCGATCCGCGCGTGGCGGCGGCGAACACGAAGAAAGTCGGCTTCGACGGGACGACTGGGCTGTTCAGCCAAGGCGTGTTCGCGCTGCGCACCGACCCGGTTCCGTTGGTCTCCGGCATCGACGCGCGGTTGATCGAGGCCGAGGCGAAGCTCAACGCGAACGACTTCGCGGGGATGATGACGATCCTCAATGCGCTGCGCACGAGCGCGCAGAAGCTCGGGAACCTGAACGTCGCGGCGATGGCGGCGATCGCGACGACGCCGGCGACGAAGGACGCGGCGGTGACGCTCTTCTTCCGCGAGAAGGCGTTCTGGACGTTCGGCCGCGGCCAGCGATTGCCCGACGAACGGCGCCAGGTGCGTCAGTACGGTAGGACGCAGGACCTGGTGTTCCCGGTCGGATCGTTCTTCAAGGGAGCGTCGTACGGGACGGACGTGAACTTCCCGGTGACGGACAACGAGAAGACGAACCCGAATTTCCAGGGGTGTATCGATCGGAAGGCGTAGACCGGTGGACCGGTGGACCGGTGGACCGGTGGACCGGTGGACCGGTGGACCGGTAGACGGGTCAAGAACAGGCCGCCGCGCGCTTCGATTTCCGGAGCGCGCGGCTAGTTTTGGCCCCGTGTTGGCCGAGCCACGTCAGGGATAGGCCGCCTTGCGTGCGCGCCGCGCGAGGGCTAAAATCGGCGGCTGAGCCGCATGATTTTCCCAGCCGCGAGCGGCGCGAAGCCAAGCCAAGCAAGGACGCTTCATCGTCCCGTCCCGTGTTCCGGGAACGCGGACGAACGATTCGAGGTTAGTCTCCGCGCGAAGTGGGGTCGGTCCCTTTGGTATATCGTATACAATGTCCCGCAGGGTGAATGGGGACAGGATCTTAGAGCGGTTTCGTAAATACGCGTTTGTGGTCGTGTCCCATGTGACGTCGCGGCGGCGCCATGGGTTAGACCGTCGAGACAGTTCCTCCCTGCGCCGATCCCGGTCGTCGCAGGGCGCAGGTTGTTCGATGACGCAGGGCGCACCGAACGCGGTGCGGAACGACGCGGGACCACGTTGTTCGAAGTCGGTTCTTGTTCGAAGTCCGTTCGTTCGAAGTCCGTTCATAGAAGTCGTGGACGCTCGTAGTTCAAACTCCCTAAGGGGCGAACCAATGCGATTGACTCCCTCGAAGCGCGCAGGGTCCGGACTCGTTCCGATCCTGGCAGCTGCCACCCTCCTCGCGATGCCTGCGGCGCTGCGGGCACAAGGAACCGTCACGGGGCTGGTGACGACTGCAACCAACGAACCGCTCAGCGACGCACGCGTCATGGTGGTGAACACCAGCCTGATCGTGCCGACCGGTGCCGACGGACGCTACACCATCCGTAACGCGCCGACCGGCAACATCGAGGTGCGCGTGCTCCGCGTCGGCTACCAGGAGCAGAAGAAAGCGGTAGCGGTGAGCGCCGGCGCTTCGGTGACCGTCAACTTCCAGATGAAGCAGGCGGTCGTTCAACTGCAGGAGATCGTCACCACGGCCACGGGTGACCAGCGCCGCGTCGAAATCGGCAACTCGGTCTCGACGCTCGGCGACGTCAACCAGAAGGTCGAGACGACGCCGATCACGAACATCGGCGACCTCCTCGTCGCCAAGGCTCCGGGCGTCGTCGTCCTGCCGGGCACCATGACCGGCTCCGCGCCGACGGTCCGCATCCGCGGCCTCAACTCGCTCGCCACCAACGGCAGCGGCATCAGCAACGCCCCGATCTACATCGTCGACGGCGTCCACATCTCCGCCGGCTCGATCAGCCTCGGCACCGGCGGAATCCAAAGCAGCTTTCTCAACGATCTGGACCCGAACGAGATCGAGGACATCGAGATCGTGAAGGGTCCGTCGGCCGCGACGCTCTACGGTACGAACGCGTCGAACGGCGTCATCGTCATCACGACGAAGAAGGGACACGCCGGCGCGACGCGCTGGACGTGGTATGGAGAGGGCGGTGGCGTCAGCGACCGCAACACGTATCCGACCACGTACGCGTCGTGGGGCCACGATGCGACCGGCAAGCTCACCCGCTGCACGCTCGTGAGCGAAAGTCAGGGCTCGTGCTTCCTGGACAGCGTCACGTCGTACAACGTGCTCATGAATCCGTTGACGTCGCCGATCCACCTCGGCCACCACGACGGGTATGGCATGAACGCGAGCGGCGGCTCGGATCAGGTTCGCTTCTTCGTCAGCGGCGACATGGGCAACGAGATCGGACCGGTCTTCATGCCGCAGTTCGCTCGCCGCACGCTCGACTCGCTCGGCACGCCGGCCAAGGACGAGTGGATCAACCCCGAGGCGTATCAGCAGTACAGCATGCGCGCCAACCTGAGCGCCGCGTTCTCGCCGAAGTTCGACTTCAACGCGAACGCCGGCTTCTCGAACCTGAACCAGCGCTTTCCGCAGACCGACAACAACACGTTCAGCTACATCTACAGCGCGCTCAACAACCCGGGCTTCAACCGCAACGGCCCGACAGGCAGCGCCGGCCTCGGCTTCACAGAGGCCCAGACGGTCGACAACGTCTCGAAGGTGGCCGTGTACCGTAACGGCTACGGCGGGTTCAGCCCGGCGCAGACGTTCCAGGTCTACAACACGAACGGTACGCAGCGCTTCATCGGCTCGGCCGACGCCACGTGGCGTCCGCTCGCCTGGATGACCAATCAGGCGACGGCCGGCGTCGACCTCGCCGACAACGTCTTCGTCGGCATCTGCCGTTTCGCCGAGTGCCCGAACTCCGGCACGCAGCGCCAGGGCGCGATCAGCGACCAGCAGACGAACCTCCGCAACTTCAGCGCGAAGATCACGAGCAACCTGACGTGGCAGGCCACGTCGACCGTCAACTTCAAGACGACGGTCGGTACCGAGTACGGCCAGAGCGAGCAGGACGGCGTGAACGATCGCGGCACGAACCTGCCGCCGGGTGCGCAGACGGTCGGCGCCGCCGCGGTCGTGACGGGCGGCAACACGCTCCAGACGGTCACCAAGATCCTCGGCTACTACGGCCAGGAGCAGGCGTCGGTTCGCGACCGCCTCTTCCTCGTCGTCGCGGCCCGCACGGACCAGAACAGCGCGTTCGGTACCAAGTTCCAGCGCGTCATTTATCCGAAGGCGAGCATCTCGTACATCATCAGCGACGAGAGCTTCTTCCCGCACTTCGATTGGTTGAACCAAATGCGTCTGCGCGGCGCGTACGGCGCGTCGGGCAACCAGCCGGGCAGCACCGTCGCCCTCCAGACGTTCAACGCGAGCACGGCGAACATCGGTACCGCCGGCGGAACGGCCGGCACCGACACGCCGGGCCTTCTCGCCGCGGCATTGGGCAACCCGAACCTCAAGCCGGAACGCTCAGTCGAGACGGAGATGGGCTTCGAGACCAGCGTGTTGAACAACCGCATGCACTTCGACTACACGTACTACTCGAAGAAGACGCACGACGCCCTCGTGTCGCAGCCGATTGCGGCATCGTCGCGGCGCCTCGACGCTGTCGGTCGTGAAGAACCTCGGGTCGGTCGCCAACAGCGGCCACGAGCTCTCGGTCAACACGACGATTCTCGATCGCCGCGCGCTCGGGTGGGACGTGACGCGTCGCCGCGTCGCACAACTCGAACAAGATCATCGACATCGGTAAGGACGCCGCCGGTAAGGCGCTCCCGACGATCGGCACGGGCACGACGCGCGACTCGATCGGCGCCTCGATCAACGGCTTCTTCACCCGGCCGTACACGTACGCCGACAACAACCACGACGGCATCATCACGCCGGACGAGGTAACGGTCGAACCCGAACTTCGAGTACGTCGGCTACTCGGTGCCGCGCGACATCTTCTCGGTCACGAACGGCATCGATCTCTTCGGCCGCAAGCTGCGCCTCACGGCGCTCGCCGACTACAAGGGCGGGTACATCCTGTACAACCAGTCGGGCCAGTTCTACTCGCAGAACTTCGCGACGTGGTACTCGAACAACCTCAAGACCACACCGCTCTGGGACCAGGCTCGCTCGGTCGCCAACTCGAGCGCCAAGAACCCGACGGCGTCGACGCAGGGCTACCTCGAGAACGGCCAGTACTGGAAGCTGCGCGAAGTCTCGGCCGCCCTCACGCTGCCGAACTCGGTCGCCAACAAGATCCGCGCGCGCGACGCGCAGGTCGTCTTCTCCGCGCGCAATCTGCAGACGCATACCAAGTACACCGGTACGGATCCGGAAGCGAACTACAGCGCCGGTGACACGCAGACCGACTTCTCCACGACCGCTCCGCGCACGTACTTCCTGGTGCGCGCGAACCTCCACTACTAAACCGAGTCCGAGGACGATTCTGATATGAAGAGACTTATAGATCGTGCCGGGCGGGTGACCACCGCGATCGCGGTGGTCGCCGGGAGCATGCTCCTCGGCGCGTGTAGCGTGAAGCAGGAGTTGCTGGCGCCGCAGAACCCGGGCGTCATCGACCCGGGCAGCGTCGCGAACACGGCCGCCGCCGACGCGCTGTACGTCGGCGCGCTCGGCCGCTGGAAGGCGTCGATGAACGGCGGCGGCAACAACACCGAAGCGCTCTGGAACTGGCAGGCGCTGTTCACCGACGAGTTGCAGTCGGGCGACACGTTCTCGCAGCGCAACGACGCCGACTCGCGCAACCTGGCGACGAACGACGGCGTGCTCACGCCGATCTACCAGGCGCGCGCAGCAGGCGCGCGGCCGCGCGCGCGACGCCATCAACGGCCTCCTCGCGTACGACCAGACAGCCGCCGGCAAGCAGCACGTCGGCGAGATGTATCTGGCGATGGGCTACATCGAGATGGAGCTCGGCGAATCCTTCTGCAACGGCATTCCGTTCGGCGAGACGGTCGGCGGCGTGCCGCAGTACACGCAGCCGCTCACCGACGCCGACGTCTTCAAGCACGGCGCTGGCGCGACTCGACACGGCGCTCACGTTTCTCACGGCAACGGCCGACGCGCCGTCGTCAAGCAGGCCGTCCTCGTCACGCGCGGCCGCGATCAAGGTCGATCTCGGCGATTTCGCCGGCGCTGCCGCCGAGGTGTCGCTCAGCGTTCCCACGAGCTTCCAGTACAGCTTCGACTACACCCAGACCACGTTCGACAACGAATGGTGGATCATGGGCACGAGCGTGAAGCGGTACACGCTCGGCGACAGCATCAACGTCGCCGGGCCGATCGCCAACGCGATTCCGTTCGCGCGCCTCAACGACCCGCGCGTCAAGGTCCTCAACTCGGGCGCGCCGGGCGAAGACAACGTCACGATCTTCATCGATCAGGGGAACTGGGGTCGCGACGATCCGATTCCGCCGCTCTCGGGCATCGACGCGCGCCTGGTCGAGGCCGAGGCGAAGCTCCAGGCGAACGACATCGCCGGCATGATGACGATCCTCAACACGCTGCGTACGACCCAGCAGACGCTTGGGATCTTCAAGCCGGCGACCATGGCGGCCCTCGCCGACGCCGGCCGACAAGACGACGGCGACGGATCTCTTCTTCCGCGAGAAGGCGCTCTGGCAGTTCGAGCGTGGCTTCCGCATGGGCGACCTGCGCCGCCTGGTTCGCCAGTACGGCCGCACGCAGGACAAGGTCTTCCCGACCGGTAACTTCACGCGCAACGGCACGCCGTCGGGCCAGTACGGATCGCAGGTCGCGTTCCCGGTTCCGGACGCACGAGTTGAACAACCCGAACTTCCACGGCTGCCTCGATACCAAGGCGTAATCGCCGCGGAGTCAAGACGACTGCGGGGGGAGTGCCAATCGGCGCTCCCCCCGTTTTCGTTGACGTCAGGCCCCCCGAGAAATGTCAGCGCTTGGCGACGTGCGCCGCGGAGCGCTTGCGGGCGGTCGCGTTCGAGGCGCCGTGCACCGGCGCGGGTGCCGTCACAAACGGCGGTCCGAGGGACAACAGATCAGCCGGATCGATTGTCAAAGCTCCAAAGCGCGCGCTCCAGTGCAGATGCGGTCCGGTCACGCGCCCTGTCGCGCCAACCTTCCCGATCTCCTGGCCCTTCTCGACCGTGTCGCCGATCGCCACCTCCGGCTGGCTCATATGGAAGTAGCCCGTGACGAGGCCGTCGCCGTGGTTGATGTACACGACGTTCCCCGCGAGGAAGAACGTGTCCACGAGCGCCACGACGCCGCGGTTCGCGGCGTAGATCGGATCGCCCATCGCGCCGCGATAGTCCACGCCGAGGTGGCTGCTCGAGACGCGGCCGTTGAAGACCCGGCCGCTGCCGAACTTGCTCGTCACCTTGGCGCTGCGGGGGCGCGCGAAGGGCGCCTGCCAGAGCGCCGGCGTGTCCTGTGCCTTGTGCCCGACGTCCCGCGCCAGCTCGTTCTCATGCTCGACGCGTGCCTCGGTGGCAGAGTCCGGGCGAGCAGTGAAGCGCGGGTCGACGCGCAGTCGACGCGCGCCGGGCGCGCGTCCTCTCGACCCCATCGGCGGCGGGGGTGGCGCGTGGTGCGGATACGGGAGCTTGAGTCGGAGGGTATCCGACTTCCCCGACGCCCGCGCGATCACCACATTTGCGACGACGGAGTCCGACACCTCGACAGGAATGGCCCCGAGCGCTTGGAGCTTTTCCTTTCCCGCCTCGAGGAAATGCAGGGGCTCGCCGGCCATCTCTCCCACAACGGACACGACCGAGTCGGCGTGCCCGTCGAGTCGGTCGATCGTCAAGCGAGTAAGCGTCCCACCGCCGGGTCGGCTCGGCGTCATCGTAAGACGCGGCGTCTGAGCATCACCGCTAGTTCCCACCGAGGCCGTCGCCGCGAGTGCCAACGCAACAAGCCGGTTGATCAGCGAACCGGTCCACCGGTCCACCGGTCCACCAGTCCACCGCCAGTTAAGTGTTCTCATCGGATAGTATTGCACGTTACTAGCATAGACGGGGCGCCGAGCGGTTCGGCAACCCGACGGCCCGCAATGGGTACGAACCAACGATGGACGTAGTTCGTCGCTTTTCCCTCCTCGTCACGGCCGCTCTGTTCGCCGCCGCCCTCATCGTCGGCGCGATGCACGACCGGCCCGACGATTGACGCCGACGCCGCCTCGCAGCTGACGAGGTCGACGTCGTACTTCGACAGCACCATCGTGCTCGCGCGAAACGCGAGCCCGCGTGGCGCTCGCGGCGACGCGCTCACGGTCGGGCTCACCTACCTCGAACGACTGCGTCTCGGGCTCGGCAGCCCGTTCCGGCTCGTGGACCAGGCGCTGGACGACCCGCGCTTCGACGCCGACCCAGCGCTTCGTACACGCGTCGTGTGGGCACTGTTGGGTCGGCTACGACGCGGCGACGCGTACGTCGTGGATTCGTCCGCTCTCGATGGCCTCGGGCCGTGGGACGCCGACGGCCACGGCGCGACCGGCGCGCAGCAGCTCGCGCTCATCGAACGGGCGGTCGAATCGGCGTCGGATCCGCGCGCCGGTGAATTGGCCGTGCGCCTCGCCTACATGATCAGCGCGGGGAAGGCGACCGTCGCGTCGCCGGCGGTGGCCGTCGCGACCGAGGCGGCCGCGCTCGTGCGCGATCGCGTGCTGGCCCAACGCGACCTCGCCGACCTGTTCGCCGACGCGACCCGCGACCCGGAAAACCGCGACGTACTGTCGCTGCTGGAAGATCGCCGCGAGAGCATGTCGTTCCGCGTTGAGCGCCCTGCAGCGGAGCCGCTCGACGCCGAGTTGCGTACCGAAGCGATGAACGCCGTGCCGGCGCTCGTCCGCGCGCTGGACACGCTGGAGAGATCGCCCAGACCGGTCTCCGCACGCCGTGCGCTGTACCCCGTACTCGGCCCGCACTTCGCCGCTCGCGCGAGCGCGCTCGGCGCCGACCTGCCGCCCGCGGCCCCGATCGTCGTCGCGTCGCGGCTGCGAAACGACCGCGCACAACCGGCGACGAACGAAGAGACGCTCGCCGCCGCGTACGATGCGGCGCCGCAGTCCACCGATTCCGCGCGACGCATCGCGGCCCGCGCGCTGCTCTCCGACGCGGTCGCGCTGCGCGCTTTCGCGCAGGAGCGGCCCTGGCTCCCGGGCGATTCCACCGTGAGCGCCGCCGAGCTGGTGGCGGAGTTCGAGCTCGCATCGGTGACCTTCGGCCGCGACGTACCGCGCGCATGGCGGCCGTACTACCTCGGATCGCTCCAGACTGCCCTGCAGGACATGCAACGCGTGTTTCCCGCGCTGTCGTTCGCGGGACTCCACGTCCAGTTCGGAAATCAGACGCTTCCGGATTCCGCGCTCGCGATGCACGACCCACGGACGCGCACGATCCAGCTCTCGATCGCGTCATCCGCCGGGACGATCGCGCACGAGCTCTCGCACGACCTGGATTGGCAGACGGCGCGACGGATGTACGCCAACGGCCGCGGCTACAGCACCGATCGCGCGATGGCGGATCGTAGCGGCGCACTCGGCGAATCGGTGCGCGGACTCGCCGAGGCGCGCGTGATTCGAGGCCTGGGTCCGGGTGGCGGGCCGAGCGCGCCCGCGCACAACGATCGACCGGCCGAGCTGTTTGCGCGAAGCGTGGACTGGTTCGTCGCGTCGACGCTGGCGATGCAAGGACGGTCGAATGGTTTTCTCACGGCCGTCCAGGATCCGATGCTTCCGGGCTACGCGGCCGGCGCGCCGGCGGTCGTCGGCACGGCGGGTGCGGAGTCGCTGCTCGGCGCGCTGGCGCAGATGACGTTCATCCCGGATTCGGCGAGAGACGCGTTCGAATCCCAGTGGTCCGACCCGGCGATCATCGATCCGACGCTGTTGGTCCGCCGCGTGCTCGACACGCCGCTGTCGTGGCGCGTCGTCTGGCAGCAGCTCGCGCGTTCGCCGAACACCCAGGCGAACGCGTCGATGCTCGGCGCGCCTTCGATGGCGCTCTGCGCGACCGGCAAGTCGCCCGAAGCGGCGGCGCGCGACCGGTTGCTCGTGCTGGCGATCGACGCGCGGGCCCGCGGCGCGGCGATTCGGCGCGCGCGATACTATCCGTCGAGCCTGCGCGGCGAGTGGGCGCGAGGGCTGCTCGCGACGCCGCCCTGGCGCACCGACGTCGGCGAGTCGGTGATCGACGCGCTGCGCTCGTCGGTGGTGAACGAGCTATCGAGCGCGCCCTGGGCTCAGGGCGTCGTGCCGGTCGTCCCGGCGATCTTCCGCTCCAGCTCCACGATCTGCTCGACCATCGCACGCTGACGCGCCTCGAGCTGGCCGAGGAGGCCGAGCGTCTCGTGGTGTCGCGTCTCGTCGTCCGTCGGGTGCCGCTGGACGAACGTGAGCGCCCCGCCCGTCTCGAGGCGGCACGACTGCACGTGGGCGAGTGACTCGATGCCCTGTCGTCTCGCGGCCGATTCCAGCTCGGCGACGGTGATCAGCTCGCGCTCGAGGTGATGCCGGAGAATCCTGCCGTTGCGAATGAGATCATCGGGCTTTCCCTCGACCTTGTCCAACTCGCCGTAGTGATAGAGCACGCGGACGACGATCGCGTTGATCAGGAGCAGCGCCGCCGCTCCGATGATGCCGCCGGTCAGCGAGTTGTCGTTTCCGATGATCGCGTTCTGCACCGTGTTCGACAGCAGCAGTAGAACCACGAGATCGAACGGATTGATCTGCGACAGCTCTCGTTTCCCGGCGAGTCGGAGTCCGACGAGAAGGAACCCGTAGACGACGATCGTCCGGAGGAGCTTCTCGAGAATCGGAATGCCTGGCTGGAGGAGTTCCTGGAGCATGGGCAGGTGGACGGGTGGACGGGTGGACGGGTGGACGGGTGGACGGGTGGACCGGTGGACGGGTGGACCGGTGGACCGGTGGACCGGTGGACCGGTGGACCGGTGGACCGGTGGACCGGAACGACTGGATTCGTGGACCGGAGACCAGAGAGACCAGAGACCAGAGACCAGAGACCAGAGACCTATCAGTTCAAAACCAACTCCATGTACAATCTGATATGGTCAACCGCGAGATCGAGCGCAAATATCTGCTAACCGCCCTTCCGCCGCGCGTGCTGACGGCGCCGGCGGTGCACATCGACCAGGGCTACCTCCCCGGTGTTCGCATCAACGAGCGGGTTCGCCGATCGAAGCGCGAGGGCGTGGTCCGATACTACCGGACCATCAAGTCCGGGGATGGGAATCGAGAAGCTCGAAATCGAGGAAGAGATCGACGAACGTTTCTTCGCCGCGGTCTGGCCGCTCACGCTCGGACACCGGGTCGAGAAACGGCGCTACGAGGTTCCCGACGGGGAGCTGCTGTGGGAGATCGACGAGTTTCTCGACCGGTCCGGCTTGTGGCTGGCGGAGGTCGAGTTGAGCGCGGTGGATCAGCTCGTGGTGGTGCCGGCGTGGCTGGCGGAATTCGTCGAGCGGGAAGTGACGGAAGAGGTCAGATACACGAATCACGCGCTATCCAAGTGAGGCGTGCTGAGTTCTGAGGTCTGAGTACTCAGTCGTCAGGTTCGTTCGTTGATCGCGGCTGCCGGACGTGGCATCGCGGAACGGGAAGATGAGCCCTAGCCGTGAGACATGAGCCTGAGCATGAGCAATGAGCGGCGCGCATCAGGTTGTCTCACGGCTCCTTCTCGCGGCTATGTCTCATGGCAGGGCTCGGCCAGCCGAGTCGAGATGCCCGGCGTGCGCCGACCAACTCTCCCTACTTAGCCGCCGCCTTTTCGGCGGCCGCTAGCTCGGCGCGATACTTGGCCGCCTTTTCCGGTTTTCCGAGCGTGTCGAACTCTGCCACCAGATCCGTCCGCGCGTTCCGCAAGAAGCCTAACCCGGGACTCGCCTGCTTCACGAGTATGTCGTAGCCCGCCTGGCTCTCCACCTGCGCTTCCGCGAATCGCCGCTCTCGTAGGAGCACGCGCCCGAGCTTCACGCGCGCGATGCCGGTATTCGAGTGGTTGGGTCCCTGGGCCTCGGTGTATCGCCGTATCGCCTCGCGGTACAGCGCCTCGGCGCGCGGATAGTCTTTTTTTCCGTAGATCGCCGTGGCCAGGTTCGAGATTGCAAGGGCGATCAGATAGTGCTTGTCGCCGTAAATCTTGCGATAGATGTCCAAAATTCTCGTGTGGTAGACGATTGCCGCGTCGTAATTGCCGCGCTGGTACGCGATGTTCCCCAGCTCGTTCAGCGTCGATGCCACCGAAGGATGCACTGAACCGTACACCCGCTCGCGAATCACGAGCGCTTGGCGGAGTACCGTGTCCGCCTCCGCGAAGCGGTTCTGAAATTCGAGCGCGCGGCCCAGCATCGTGAGGTCGAGCGCGGTCGCCGGATTGCTGTCGCCGTAGAACGCGCGCGTCATGGCCAGCGCCTCGCGGTCCAATCGCTCGGCGTCCTTGTAGTTCCCGCGCTCCTGCTGTGACGCGCCGAGGTTCACGAGAATTTCGGCGACCTGGGGATGCCGAGCACCGTACTCCTGCTTGTAAATCCCGAGCACCTCGCGGTTCAGCGAATCGGAGACGTCGTAGTGCCCCGCGTAGAAGTTGATGTCGGCGAGCGTGCTGAGATTCGCGGCGAGATCCACGCGTGCCGCGCGCGCCGCGGTGTCGCGGCGGACGACGTCCTGCATGATCGGGATCGCCGTGTCGTACGAGCCGCGCTCCTCGAGCACGCGCCCCAGCTCGGCGAGCGAGTGGATCACCGCCGGATCGTTCGGTGGGAGCACCGACTTGGCCAGATCGACGCCCTGCCGAATCAAACGCTCGGCGTCCTCGAGCTGGGCCTGGTCGACGCGCAGGTCGCCGAGCGCGACGAGCGACGCGGCGACGTCCGGGTGCGTTGGACCGAGCACCGCGCGTCGACGGTCGAGCGCGAGTCGGAACAGGGAATCGGCACGCGGGAGGTTGCCGAGGTGTTGGTAGATGCCGGCGAGCGTGACGTACAACTCCGCCTGCACCGCCGGCTCGGCGTCGAGCGAGCGCGCCTGCATCAGACCGCGATCCAGCAGCGTGACGACGTGGAGACTGTCCGCGGGGCCGGCGGCCTTGTCGCCGCCCTGGAAAAGGTCGAGTGTGAATCGTTGGATGCGTTGCGCTCGCGCCGCCTGCGCGAGCGCGTCGTTGCGCGCGCGGGCGAGCCGGACCGTGTAGAAGGCCACCAATCCCACCACGAGCGCGACCGCGACGCTCGCCGCGAGCACCGCCTCGCGGTTGCGGCGCACGAACTTGCCGGCGCGATAACGCAGACTGTCCGGCCGTGCCTCGAGCGGCTCGCCCTCGAGAAAGTGGTCGACGTCGCGAATGAGCGCGTCCACCGTGGCGTAGCGGCGCTGCGGATCGCGGTGCATCGCGGTCAAGCAGAGCACATCGAGATCCGACCACTCGGCGGGGCGCAGCGGCTGTCCGGCCGGGTCGCCGCGAGCCGCCGCCGGGTTCTTCCTCGAGGCGACGGACGGGCGCTCGGCCTCGCGATCGGACAGCGCGGCCTCGAGATCGCCGATATTGTCGCCCGGCTCGAAGGGAAGATGGCCGGCGAGCAGCTCGTAGAGGATCACGCCGAGCGCATACACGTCGGTGTATGTGCCGATGCGACCGCCGCGGATCTGCTCGGGCGCCGCGTATGCCGGCGTGAGCAGCCGGAGGCCGGTGCGCGTGCGGTCCTTCCGCGCCTCGAGTCCGTCGAGCTGCTTGGCGATCCCGAAGTCGAGCAGTTTCACGATGCCGTCGTCGCCGACGAGAATGTTCGACGGCTTCAGGTCGCGGTGTACGACCAGATGCCGGTGCGCGTGTTGCACCGCTTCGCACACGTTGCGGAAGAGGCGCACCCGTCCGACGACGGAGGTGGCATGTGCGCGGCAATACTCGGTGAGCGGCGTGCCCTCCACGTACTCCATCACGAACCAGGGCGTGCCGTCGGCGAGCGAGCCCGCGTCGTAGAGACGCGCGATGAACGGATGGTTCAGCTGTGCCAGCGTGCGCTGCTCGCTGGCGAAGCGCTCGCGTCGCGCCGGGGAGAGCCACGCGTCGCGCAGGAGCTTGATCGCCGCCACGGTCCCGAGGTCTTCGCGCTCGGCGTGGTAGACGACGCCCATTCCACCCTCGCCGAGCATGCGCGTGAGTCGGTACGGTCCGAGGCGCTGGCCGGGCATGCCGTGCTCACCGGATTTGCCGAGCACCGAATCCGCCGCGGCTCCGATGCCGCGGTCGAGCAGCGAGTCGCCGCGCTCATCTTCGGCGAGCAGCGCCAGCGCGTCGTCGACGAGAGATGGATCGTCGGCACACTGGGTCTCCAGGTAGACGCGTTGATCCGCCGCGGGCAGATCGGCTGCCGCGTGAAACAGGGTTTGGAGACGGGCCCAGCGAGAGGAATCAAGCGTCATGAGACGGGGCGAACGGCCAGACGGCGCGGCCTCCCAGACGGCGCCAACTTCCAAACCGCGCCGACTTCCCAACGACGCCAACTCCCCAAAGGCGCCAACTCCCAAACGGCGCTAACTCCCGAACGGCGCGAATTGCGCAAGCTTCCGGACAGCGCAAACCAGAACGAGCGTCGTTCGCGGTCGCGTCGTTCGCGGTCGCGTCGTTCGCGGTCGCGTCGTTCGCGGTCGCGTCGTTCGTGGTCGCGTCGTTTGGACGTTGGCGTCGTTGGGAAGTCGGCGCCCTTGGGAAGTTGGCGTCGTTGGGGAGTTGGCGTCGTTGGGGAGTTGGCGTCGTTGGGAGGTCGGCGCCCTTGGGGAGTTGGCGTCGTTGGGAACTCGGCGCCGTTTGGAAGTCGGCGCGGTTCGGAAGTCGGCGCCGTCGCCACTTCCTCACGCGCCCTCTCCCCACCGCGCAGCTCGTGCGACAGCCAGGCTTTTGCGGCGCGCCAATCGCGTAACGCCGTCGACTCGGAGATGTCGAGAAGCTGCGCCGTTTCGGCCACGTCCATCCCACCGAAGAATCGGCTCTCGACGAGCAACGCCTGGCGCGGCTCGAGACGCGCCAGGTCGTCGAGCGCCTCGTCGAGCGCGACGAGGTCGTCGGCGGTGGACGCCGTCTCCTGGACGGCATCGTCGAACGTCACGACGACGGCGTCGCCGCCTCGCTTTCCCGCGCGACGGCGGCGCGCCGCTTCGATCAGCACCTGGCGCATGGCGCGTGCGGCGATCCGCTTGAAGTGGAGGCGCGACGTGCGAGCGACGCCCGGGGATTCGCGGAGCTTGAGCCAGGCCTCGTTGACGAGGGCGGTGGGGCTGATGGTGGCGCTCGGATCGTTCCGTCGCACGGCCGCGGCGAGGCGTCGCAGCTCCTCGTAGGTCGCGCTGAACAGGTCGTCGAGCGCCCGCCCGTCGTCGAACTCACTCCCTGTTTCAGGCCCGTGAGCCACGTTGCTCTCCGGTGGGTGTGACGGTTTCCGACGCCCCCCTGCGCAATGGGGGGTGCAGCCGGCCGGCCGTCAAGGGGCTGGGCCGGCTCCTCTGGTATACTGTTACGGTTTCGTATATCTTCGGCCCCACAGGGGCGCAAGCCCCCCGTTCTCCCCGTCCCTCACTCGTAGGAGATGAACATGCGACGTATGGCAGCTCGGCATGGCTCGATGTTGACCCTTGCGACCGCGTGCCTCGCAATGGCGGCGGTACCCGCCGCGGCGCAGATGAAGGGCGCCGCAAATTTCTCGATGGGCTATACGGACATCGGCCCGGTCGTCGGCATCGGCGGGATTGGGAGCGCCAGCGCCTCGTTTGGCGGACGCTTCGAGCACGCGATCAAGCCGCTGCCCGATCTCGGCAACGGCACGCTCGGCATCCAGGCCGCATTCGACTACTACTCGTGGGGACAGGATTTCACCGGCTACAGCTGGAGCTACAAGTACATCCCGATCGGCGTCACGGCGAACTACCACTTCAAGCTCGACGAGCCGAAGATCGATCCGTTCGTCGGCGCGGGCCTCGGGTACAACATCGTGAGCTGCAGCGGCACCGGCGCCTTTGGGAGCGTCTCCTGCGGCTACAGCAGCGGCATCTACTTCATCGGCCGCGTGGGCGCGCGCTACTTCTTCGCGCCGAAGATGTCGATTTACGCTGACGCCGGCGCCGGCGGTGCGGCGCTCAACCTCGGCTTGATGTTCAAGGTTCAATAGTGGCTTGACGGCCGCCGCCAGCCGCGGTTACCTGAGTGTCTGTGACACTCACGGGGAACCTCGGTGACGAAGCGACAGCCTGACAATTCGGAATTTCGGACCCACCCGAGTGCGGACCCTTCCAGCAACGACGTAACGCTGGAGGGGTCCGCTTTTTCACGCCGCGACTTCATCGTCGAGGCGGGCCGCCTCGGGCTCCTGATGTACGCCACGCCTCGGTTGGGCGACGTGCTGCAGCGTACGGAGGGCGGCGTGCGGGGACGAACGACGCCTCCCCCGCCGGCCCAGCAAGTTGCCGCGCTCGCGCCTGGACTCAAATGGCGAATGCTCGGCCCCTTCCGAGGCGGACGCACTGACGCGGTGTGCGGCGTGCGCGGCCGGCCGAACGAGTTCTACTTCGGCGCGGTGAACGGTGGCGTGTGGAAGACGGTTGACGCGGGACGCGTCTGGGAGCCGGTCTTCGACTCGCAGCCCGTCGCTTCCATCGGCGCGCTCGCCGTCGCTCCATCGGCACCCGACACCGTGTACGTCGGCTCCGGTGAATCGACGCTGCGCGACTCGACTGGCTTCGGCAACGGCATGTACAAGTCGACCGACGCCGGCAAGACGTGGTTGCACATCGGCCTCGACGACACCCAACACATTGGCAGAGTTGCCGTACACCCGAAAAATCCGAACATCGTCTTCGTCGCAGCGATCGGACATCTCTACGCGGCGAGCCCGGAGCGCGGCGTCTTCCGGACGACAGACGGCGGCAAGACGTGGAAGAAGGTCCTCTACAAGGACGAAAACGTCGGTGCCGTCGAAGTCGTGATCGATCCGGTGAATCCGCAGGTCGTCTACGCGGGACTCTGGAATACGCGACGCCCACCGTGGTACACGTACGCGCCGACGAACGGCCCGGGTGGCGGAATCTTCAAGTCGACGGACGGCGGCAACACGTGGAAGCCGCTCACCAACGGTCTGCCGAAGGAAGGAATCGGCAAGGCCGGCATCGCGATCGCGCCGAGCAACCCGCGCCGTGTATACCTCGTCGTTGACTGCCTCGTGCCCGATCCGAACGCTCCGCCGCCCGCGGCTGGTGGCGGCGGCGGGCGGGGCGGCGGCGGCAATCCCGCATGTGCGCAGCAACCGGCGCCGCCGGGGCAGGGAGGTTTCTTCCGCTCGGACGACGCCGGTGCGACGTGGACCAAGTTGTCGAACGATCAGGCGCTCTGGGGACGCGGCTGGTACTTCGAGCACGTCGTCGTCGATCCCAAGAACGCGGACAATGTCTACGTGTCGAACGTGTCGGTGTCGCGATCAAAGGACGGCGGCCACACGTGGGTGCCGCTGCGCGGGTCTCCAGGTGGCGACGATTATCACCAACCATGGATCTCGCCGGACGACTCGAACACGATGATCGTGGCGAGCGATCAGGGCACGATCATCACGCGGAACGCGCTCACCGACGATCCGCGCGACGTCACGTGGAGCTCGTGGCTCAACCAGCCCACCGCGCAGATCTATCATCTCTCCGTCGACTACCGATTCCCCTACTGGGTGACCGGAGCGCAGCAGGACTCGGGCGCCGTCGCGGTACGCTCTCGCGGCAAGTTCGCCGAGATCTCGATGCGCGACTGGGAGCCGATCGGCGCGGGCGGCGAGAGCGGCATGACGGCGGGCGATTCGCAGCACCCGGGAATCATCTTCGGCGGCACCGGCCAGCGTTTCGACCTCGAGACCAACACTCCGGTCGGCGGCACGACGGCTCCGCGGACGCCGGACTGTGCTCGCACAGACTGGACGCAGCCGCTCGTCTTCTCGAAGGCCGATCCGAAGGCGCTTTACTACTCGAACCAGTACGTCTTCAAGACCGTGGACGGCGCGGCGACGTGGACGCAGATCAGCCAGGATCTCACGCGCCCCGACCCGGGCGTTCCGCCGAACCTCGACGCAACGGCCACCGCCCAAGTGGATCGCAACGGCAAGCGCGGCGTCGTCTACACGATCGCGCCGTCGCCGATCGCCGCGCCGACGCTGTGGGTCGGGACCGATGACGGCTTGATTCACCTCACGACCGACGACGGCAAGACGTGGCAGAACGTGACGCCCCGAGCGCGCTCACGCCGTGGAGCCGAGTCACCATGATCGACGCGTCGCACTTCGACGCGAACAGCGCGTACGCGAGTGTGGACCGGCACCAACTGCAGGACTTCGAGCCGTACATCTATCGCACGCGCGACATGGGCAAGACTTGGCAGAAGATCACCAACGGCCTGCCCGCGGGCGTGTACGTGCACGTCGTGAAAGAGGACCCGGAGCGCCGCGGTCTGCTCTTCGCCGGCACCGAGCGCGGGGCGTTCGTCTCGCTCGACGACGGCGACAACTGGCAGCCGTTCCAGATGAATCTGCCCGCGACGTCGGTGCGTGATTTCGAGATCTATAGCAACGATCTCATCGTCGCGACGCACGGCCGCGGATTCTGGGTGGTCGACGACATCAGCCCGTTGCGCCAGATCAACGCGACTGTCCTGGCGTCGGACGCGTACCTCTTCAAGCCGGCGGACGTCGTCTACGCGCCGCAGGGCGGCGACAACGGCACGCCGCTTCAGAAGGACGAGCCTCAAGCGCCCAATCCGGCGTTCGGCGCGGCGATCGACTACTACCTCAAGACGAACGCTTCGGGCCCGGTTTCCATTGAGGTCGTCGACGCGAGCGGCACCGTCGTCGCCACGTTCTCGACCGCGAGTGCCGCGGGCGGAGGTGCGGGGTTCGGCGGCGGGCGTGGCGGTCGGGGTGGAGGAATACCGAACACGTCGCCGCTGTGGCGTCCCACGCCCGAGCCGTTCGCGATGACGGCCGGCGTGCACCGTGTGACGTGGGCGCCGATAGCCGGCGGGGGAGGGCGAGGCCGAGGCGGCGGTGGACGCGGCGGTGGCGGAGGTTCGCTCACCGGAACGTTCACCGCGCGACTCTCCGCCGGCGGTCAGACCTACACGCAGACCTTCAACGTGCGGGAGGCGCCGCAGAGAGCGCGGTAGTCCGGTGGACCGGTGGACCGGTGGACCGGTGGACCGGTGGACCGGTGGACCGGTGGACCGGACAGGCCAGTCGCTTGGGATGGTTGGTGGCGCGCGCGGTGGTATCTCGACTCGGCTGCCCGAGCCCCGCTTTGAGCATGAGCTTAAGCATGAGCCGCGAGCCAGACGAGCGTTGCTCAAGGCTCATGCTCAGGCTCAAGCTCAAGGCAGGGCTCACTTCCAGATCCGGGGTGCGCGCGAGCAATCGCGATCAACGAACGAATCTGACGACTGAGTACTTAGACCTCAGAACTCACCACGCCGCGGAGAAGGCGGCGGCTAAGGAGATCTCGCCGCGCGAACACCGCTTCGCCAACTTGCTGGATCCTGCCGGTCAACCATGTACAGGAGGAATACAGATGCGACGCTCGAGCAGACTGTTATCACTCGTGTCCCTCGTCGCCGCGGCGGCGTGCGCGCCGGCTGGCGGCGCCGGCAAGTCCGACTCCGCGACTACGGCTGCGGATACGGCGGCGATTGGCAAGGCACGCGATGCGTTCGCGGCGGCGTTCAAGGCCGGCGACATCGCGGCGATCACCGCGCTGTACACGAGCCGACGGGTTGACGCAGACGAACAATCAGCCGACGGGTACCGGTCCGGCGGGAATTGCCGCCTCGTACAAGGGGCTCTTCGACCAGATCACCATCGCCGCTTTCACGCTGACGCCGGTGAAGACCGAAGTCGTCGGGAAACCTCGGCTACGACATCGGGACGTACACGTTCGCCGCCACGCCAAAGCCGAAGGGCGACACGATCAAGGCGGAAGGGCGGTACGTCGTCGTGCTGCGCAAGGGTGCGGATGGGACATGGAAGACGATCGCGGACATGGACAACCTTCCGACTGCGCCGCCGCCCATGCCCCCCGCTCCCAAGACGAAGGGCAAGTAGAGTCGAGTCGGACTACAGCTGTCCTACGAGCGGACCCCACTCGTCGACCAGCTTTCTGTACGCCGGATCGTCGTACCTGGACGGCAGAAACCACTTCGCGTAGCTGGGGAGCGATTCCCCAGCTACGTGGAGCGAAACGAGTTCGCCGCTCGCGTGCGCCGACATCACTCCCATTCCTGACAGCGCGCCGAGCACGAACGCGCCATCGATTGGCAGCGGGCCGATGAGGGGCCGGTTCTCCGGCGTTTTGCAGTAAAAGCCGCCGTCGATGAACCCGTTGGCCGCCGCTCCCTCGGCCACGTAGGGCGCGAGACCCGGGACCATGCGCGCGGCGCCGCGGAGCACGACGTCGCCATACGACTCGTCGAAGCTCGGCGGCCAACTGAACTCGCGTGGCTCTGTTTCGAACGTCCAGATTAAATAAAGCTCATCGCCGATGCCTAGGTCGATCGGGCGCACGTGGACGCCGGCGGGTCGCGGCTCCGCCTCGCCCTCGAGATGCACCGGGTCGGTCCAGATGAGAAACGGCGCGTCGCGGCCCACGGCGCGACGCGGGTCGTGCAGCGTCATCTTGGCGTGCAGCTCGCTGAACACGGGCAGGTCGACGCCCAGCAGCTTGGAGAACGCGGGCAGTCCTGGGCCGGCGGCGACGACCAGACGGTTTGTCGTGATCGAGTTGCCCGACGCGAAGTGCACCTCGCGCACGCGGCCGCCGGCCGTGTCGACGCGAGTCACGCGCTCGCGCACGAACCGCGCGCCGTTCGCCACGGCCTGCGAGAGCAGCCATGACCCCAACGCGACGGCGCTCAGCCAACCGGCGCGCCGCACGTGCAGCGCGCCGACCGTGTCGTCGGCGAGGTAGGGGAACACTGCGCGCGCCGAGTCGCCGACGAGCAGATCCGCGCCCGTCGGCTGGTCGGCGAATCCCTCGGGCGGCGCGGGCCGGTAGGTCGAGATGCTCGAGTGGCGTCGCACCTCGCCCATGCCGAACGACGACACGCGCCGCGCGGTCTCTTCCATCTGCGTGAGCTTGTCCGGATTCGCCGTCGCGAACAGATAGCCGCGGCGGTTCATGCGGAACGCGTGCCCGCTTTCCGCTGAGGTCTCCTCGAGCAGGTCGATGCTGCGCGAGACGAGGCGCAGCATCGTGTCGTCCGGGCCAGGCCACCAGTTGCGATAGGCCTGGGTCCCCTTGTCGCTCGTGAGCGTGAGCGGCTCACGCTCGTCGACGATCGCGACGTTCCGAATCCCGCGGCGGACGGCGATGTGATACGCCGCCGCGGCGCCGGCGATGCCGCAGCCGCAGATGACGACGTCCGCCGTCGATCGCATGTTATTTGGGACGTTGGGAGGCTACGACTCGCGGCGCGATCGGGCGAGCTGCTGCAGCTCCTCGAGGCCGGCTTTGCCGACGACGTGCTCGAATTCGTAGGAGAGCATCTCGAGCGCGGTCTGGGTGCCGTTCGGATCCGGACCGCAGCACTGCGTCTCCTCGGGACACCACTCGGCGTCGAGCGTCAGCGTCGCGTCGGACACCACCACCGGAAACGCGCGGCAGTAGAACGGCTTGAGCCCCGGTGATTTCGATTCAGCGATTTGCAGGACGCACCGCCGCTCGCTGTCGAGGAAAACGCAGCCGTGCCCGACGACCTGTGTGCCGACGCACTTTCCCGACGGAAAATCTTCGTCGTCGATCTCGTCCGACTCGAACCAGCGCGAGGGGTCCTGCTCCTGCGTCGGCTCCATGTGTCCGATCACGAGCGGCGCCTCGCGAAGGATGCGGTCGCGATGTTCGAGATCGACGTACACGCCGCCCCGACAACACTTCGCGCTGCAGTTCATCATGGAGCATGACGACGCGAAGCGGGTGGCGAAGACCTCCTCGTCGGCTTGCAGGCGAGGCAGGTGGGACAGGTGATGGTGGTGCAGCGGGTAGGTGACGTCGGTGTCTTGGGATTCGGACATGGCGGCGAAAACTAGAGAGCGGGGCCTGGAGTCGCGAGGTGTATCGCGGCCATTCTGGGGTCTGACTTGGCTGGTTGCTGTACGGCTTATCACTCGACGGCGGGAACGGACGCGGCGGAGGCGACGGCCCGTTGGGGTGTGATGGCGCGCGTGGCGGGCATCGCGACTCGGCCGCCCGAGCCCTGCTATAAGCATGAGCCTGAGCAGGAGCCCTGAGCTGACCGAGAGAGCGTTTGCTCACGGCTCATGCTCCTGCTCAAGCTCGGGGCCGGGCTCACTTCCGGATCCGCGATGTCCGCGAGCGACCGGGAATCATCGAACGAACCTGACGACTGAGTACTCAGACCTCAGAACTCCAAGCGCCGTTTCAGGGCGAGTACCCACTCCTCGCCAGAAACGCCGCCGGATCCGGCATCGCGAAGATCTCCCGTATCGCCCGCCCCTTGTCCGCCGCGCGCGCATAGTACGCCCCGCAGATCCGCGCCCCGATGAAGTACCCAAGGTCGGCGGGCCGATCCTTCGAACGATCGCCGTTGTACAGCCAGTTGCTCGCATCGGTCCCGTTCATCTCGCGCTGGAATTCCACCCATAGCTCGTGCTCGTGCGCCAGTCCGTACGGGCTGGCCGCGCGGGCGGGATCCTCGCCCGTGACAGTCCAGGCCATGAACGTCGCGCATCCTTCCTCCAGCGACGTGGCGAGGAGCGTCGGCTTCGCTCCCCGAGTCGATCCGCCATCGGTGCGCTCGTCGGCGTGCGGCTGCTGGATGTGCATCAACTCGTGCGCGACGATCCCCGGTAGTCCATCGACGCGCCCCACACCGCCGCGCTCCCACGCATTGAGTTCGTCGAGCGGCGTCGACGCATCAGCGCCGTGCATCTCGGCCCCGACGAGTTGGCCTGACGTGTCCGTCGTGCCGCCCGACGAGAGCTGGCCGATGAGGAAATAAACCGGCGGAAACTTCGCGTCCGGGTAGAGCGCCGCGAGGCGACGGTAATAGGTTCGAATCGAATCCTTGATGGCGCGCGCCGTGTCGATGGCCAGCGTGTTGGCGCGGATCGCGGCAAAGAACCGCGGACGCCGACGCACCGCCGCCGCGACGTTCCAGGCCGCGATCCGTTCACCGATCCCTGCTGTGTCGTGCGCCAGGCGCGCTCGTTCCGCATCGGTCGGCGGCGCGCCGCTCTCGAGTCGGGCGGCCGACCAACCCTTCGCGACGAGCAGGTCGAGGAGGCCGTAGCCGCTGCTCAGCCGGGTGCGAATGAAGTCGTGCAGACCCGGCGAGCCCGGACGAACGTAGAGGTCGTAGTAGGCGTCGACGCGAGCTTCGTCAGTGGAAGCGAGCTGCGCCCGGTCGTAGGCGCGCCAGAAGTTCGTGATGTCAGACGTGACGAGGCGAGCGGAGTTCGGGTCGCGGGTCGTCTGAGCGAGGGCTGTTGACGCCGAGAATGCTCCGAGGATCAGCGCAGCCGTGCGGAGGACCTTGAAAGGCATTCAGAGAGTCTAGAACGGACGAGTTGTGCTCGCCAGGCAAGCGGCGCGACAGATCCCGGCCATTCTTTGGTCGTTTCGGCGGGGCAGGAAAGGCTTATCACTCGAAGGCTGACGTCTGATGTCGGACGTCTGACATCAGACCCTGCGTTTGTCGGCGAGGTGTCGTGTCGGACTCCTCCGCGTCACGCCTGGTCTGATGTCCGATGTCAGACATCAGACCTCCGATTTCGAGCGCCCAAACGAACCCACCAGTGCGCTCGAACTCAGAGTGGCCGATTCCCCCCAGCCGACGTTACATGTAATGACTCCACTCGCCACGACGCACGAGAGATGGCCTGCTGCCAGTGCCAGGGTATCGAAAGTGAATTCGACCGTCGCCTCGCTCAACGCGAGCTGCGACGCTATCGACGTCGCGGCCCCGTGCGATCGACACGCCTGCTGCTCGACGCCATCAAGCCGGCGTTGACCCCCGACTCCACTCTCCTCGACATCGGCGGCGGCGTCGGCGCGATCCATCACGAGCTCCTCGACGCCGGCGCCGTGAGCGCCGTGCACGTCGACGCGTCGCCGGCCTACATCGACGCGGCAAGCGAGGAAGCGACTCGTCGCCGGCATCTCGAGGCCGTCGAGTTCGTTCAGGGAGATTTCGTGACATTGGCGCCGGACATCGCGCCCGCCGAAGTCGTCACGCTCGACCGTGTGATCTGCTGCTATCCCGACATGCCCGCCCTCGTCGGCGCCGCCGCCGACAAGGCGCAGCGCATCCTCGGCGCCGTTTATCCGCCGAACACGTGGTGGATGCGCATCGGCGCGCGATGCGTCAACTACATCATGCGCCTTCGCGAATCAGAGTTCCGCGTCTTCGTTCACCCGACCGATGCGATCGAGGCCGTACTCAAGGAGCACGGCCTCGAGAAGAGCAACGAGAAAACGGATGCTGCTGTGGGAGATCGCCACGTTCACTCGAGCGCGTCCCCAATAGCCGCCGGTGTCTACCGGTCCACCGGTCCACCGGTCCACCGGTCCACCGTCCACCGGTCCACCGGTCCACCGATCCACCCACTCTACGTGTCGTCCCGCGTCCCCTTCGTGATGTTGCTGATCTGCAGATCCCACGCGAACGGATCGGGCGTGTGATAGCTCTTGAATTTCGACGTGTGAATGTCGCCGCCGCCGCCGGTGTCGACGGTGAGGTGTGACGGATCCTGGCGGTTCGGACTTCCCAACCCGCGCTTCATGAGCTCCGCTTCGACCTTGTCCGGATCGAACGCCCTCGATGCCGAACGAGATGTGGTCGATGCTCATCGCGGCCCGGTTGCGAATGATCGCGCCGCCGATGTCACCGATGTGCACCTGCGACTGATTCCCCGAGGCGAAGCTGCGCGGCACCCAGCTCAAGAGCGCTTCGTAGAACGCGACGGTGCGCCGGAAATCGGTGCAGCCGTACGAGATGTGGTCGAGCCACACGGTCTTCCATCCAGTGGGCTCGAACGGCGCGGCCGCCGCGACCTTCCCGTTCGCTGCTCCCTTCCGACGATTCGCCTTTGTCCCGTTGGTGACCTGAATGTCGAAGCCGTCAGGGTCCTGAATGTGGAAGCTCTTGAAATCGCCGACGTGATCGGCGGCGGGATTGAGCCCGCGCTTCTTGAGCTCCGCTTCGACCTTGTTCGTGTCCCACGGCTCGATGCCCCACGCGAGGTTGCTGATGCGCGCCGTGCGCGGTGGACCGCCGCGACCGCCACCGCGTCCGCCGCCACGGCCACCGCCAGCCGTGTCGCCCGCCGGAACAGGTGCCGGCGCAGGAGCGGGTGGCGGCACGAAGCCGTTCGTCATGATGACCCCGCCGACGTCGTCGCCGATGTCGAGCACCGCCTGCTTGCCGTCATCGCTTCGCACCTTCCATCCCATGAGCGCCGAATAGAACGCGGCCGCCTTCGGATAGTCGGTGCACTGATAGGTGATGTGATCGAGCCACACGGTTTTCCAACCGGTCGGATCGAACGGCGGTGGCAAATGCGTCGTGTCGCCCGGCGCGCGAACTCCGCGCCCCAAACGTCCTCGCCCGGCGGCCGTGTCGCCACCCTGCGCAAACGACGACGCGGGAATCGCGATCGCCGCGACGCCGAGTGCGCGCAGCAGTTCGCGGCGCGAGAGCATGCCCTTGTCGAACTCGCGAAACAAGCGATCGATCGGATTGTCCATCGTCGTCTCCTGTTCTTAAACCGGGGTTATCTCACTCGCGCCAGCGCGCCACAAAAAATGGGTTGCCGCCGTCAGGCCGTCCACCGGTCCACCGGTCCACCGGTCCACCGGTCCACCGGTCCACCGGTCCACCGGTCTACCGGTCCACCGGTCAGTCTCAGCGCGATGAACTCGCCCGAGTACGGGCCGCCGCTCACCGCGACGACGATGTACTGCTTGCCGTTCACCGCGTACGTCATCGGCGACGCGCTCATCGGCGCGGGGAGCAGCACCGACGCCGACCTCGGCGCCCGTCGTCTTGTCGTACGCGCGCAGCATCGCGCCGCGCGGGCGCGTCGGCAGCGTCGTCACCTGCGGGTCGCCGGCGATGACGAGCGTCTTCGTGACGAGCGTGCCGACGATGAAGCCCGGCTGTCCCGTGCGCGGAATGGTCATGCCCTTGAGCGCTTCGATGATTGCGCACCGCGTCCGGCGTCTCGCCGTGCGGCACCTGCCACGCGATCTCGCCCTTGTCGAGGTTGATCGCGCGTCATCGTTCCGTACGGCGGCTTGAAGATCGACAACCCTTGCACGGTGAGACCGCCGCGCGCGACCGCCGGCTGCGGCGCGATGCCGGCGATCCAATCCATGTCCGAGCGTTCCTTGCTCGGCTGCACGAGCCCGAGGACCGACGGGCGCCGCGTTCGACGCGGCGACGTAGACCGTGTGCGTCTCCGGATCGAACGCGCCGCCCGGCCAGTTCGTGCCGCCGTTCGTCGGGCCGCGCGTGAGCGTGGCGATCGGACCGTCGGCCTTGCTCACGACGGGCGGCGTGAAGATCGGGCCGAGCTTGTAGCGCGACGCGATCGCGACCGCCTGCGCGTGCAGCTCCGGCGTGAAGTCGATCAGGTCGTCGATCGACGTGCCGTTCTTCGCGTACGCCGGCCGGCTTGGTCGGAATCGGCTGCGTCGGCGAATACCACTCGCCCGGCACCTCGCCCTTCTCGACCGGCTTCTCCTCGAACGGCCACACCGGCTTTCCGGTGACTCGATCGAAGACGTACAGAATGCCCTGCTTGGTCGGCACGGCGACGGCCTTGATCGCTCTGCCGTCGACGGTGATGTCGGCGAGAATCGGCGCGGCGGAGAGATCGAAGTCCCAGATCGGATGATGCACGATCTGGTAGTGCCACTTCTTCGCGCCGGTGCGCAGGTCGAGACAGACGAGGCTCTCGCCGTAGAGATCGTTGCCCGGACGATGCCCGCCGTAGTAGTCGCCGGTCGGCGACTCGACCGGCAGATAGACGAGCCCGAGCTCTTCGTCGATCGTGACCTGCGTCCACACGCCGGTGTTCCCCGTGTACTCGGCGGAGCCGTTCAGCCACGTGTCGTAGCCGGGCTCGCCCTTCTGCGGAATCGGTGTGGAAGGTCCAGAGGCGCTTGCCGGTGCGGACGTCGAAGCCGCGGACGTAGCCTTTGTTGTTCTTGAAACTCTTCGGCGCGGTGCCTTCGCGGAACGCCGCGCCGATGACGATCGACGTCGCGGCCGACGACCGGCGCGCCCTGGAATCCGATTTCGCCGGTGATGAGATCGGGCAGGATCGTCTGGTCGATGTCGGTCTTGAGATCGACGGCGCCGTTCGTGCCGAAGCTCGGAATCGGCGCGCCGGTCTTCGCGTCGAGCGCGATGAGCCGATAGCCGGGCGTGACGTAGAGGATTCGTTCTTCGCGGCCGTCGGTCCAATACGCGAGGCCGCGCCCGGAGAGCTGGCGGGGCGCCGCGGCGCCGCGCGGTCCTTCGTCCTCGCGATGCACCCAGCTCTGCGCGCCGGTCGACCGCGTCGAGCGCGACGACGGCGCGGTTCGTTCCGCCCGTCGTGTAAAGGACGCCGCCGACGACCAGCGGCGTGCCCTCGAGCTTGAACTCGGGGCGAGGGCCGAGCGAGTCGGTCTTGAAGCGCCACGCGACCTCGAGCGAGCTGAAGTTGGTCGGCGCCGATCTGGTCGAGCGGCGAGTAGCGCGAGCCGCGCGTGTCGCCGCGTGTAGCTCGGCCACTCGCCGTGCGCTCGTCGTGAGCGGCTGGCCGCCCTGCGCGTGCAGCGGCGCGGCCGGCGACGATCAGTGCAAGCGATGCGAGCGTCAACCCGCGTGTCAACAGGCGAACGTCACGCGCCATTCGTGTCTCGTGGCCAAAGGTCGGGCGGAATGATGGCGAGACGCAGACGGAAACCGGAATGCCGCGCGTAGTCTGGCGGTACCTCCGCATGTTTTGGTGCAGCCTTAGCCGAAGCCAAGACACACGGTTCACCCGGGAGTCGGTTGATGTCCCGAGAGACGATTGTGGTCGCCGTCGCCCTCCTCGTGGCTGCCCAGGCGGGATGGATCGTCGCACTTCTCGTCAGCCGCGCGCGCGGCGCCGCGAGAGCGAGGCGCGCAACAGCGCCATTCTTCGCGCGCTTCCCGATCTGATGTTCGTCCTGACGCGCGACGGCGTCTACGTCGACTACAACGCGAAGGACGAATCGCTGCTTTTCGTCCCGCCGTCGCAAGTTTCTCGGCCGGAGCATGCGCGACATCCTGCCTCCGGCCGCTGGCGGACGATGTTCGAGGAGAAGTTACGCGCGCCTCGTTCGCCGGCGAAGAGCCCGTCGTGGTCGAGTACGAAATCCCGCTGCCGTCAGGCGAAGTCGGACACTTCGAGGCGCGCGTCGTTCGCTGCGAAACCGACAAGATGCTCAGCATCATCCGCGACGTGACGCCGCAGAAGCGGGCGCAGGCGGAGCTCCACAACGCGCAGCTCGAGCTCCTGCGCGCGTCGAAGCTCGCGACCCTCGGCGAATTCGCCGCGTCGATCGCGCACGAATTGGCGCAGCCGCTCACCGCGATCATCGCCAACTCGCGCGCGTCGCTCCGCCTCCTCGACCGCGACGCGAGCGATCTCGCCGAGGTCCGCCGGAGCCTGCACGACGTCCTCGAGTCGTCGCGCGTCGCGCGCGACGTGATCCACCACACACGCCACCTGTTCGGCCACGGCGATCCCGAGCAGGCGCCCATCGACCTTGCCGCCATCGTCAACGAAGTGTGCATGATGGTGACGTCCACGCTTGCCGAGCACCGCATCTCCCTCGACGTGCAGCTCGACGTAGGATCGGATGATTCGCGGCGATCGCGTCCAGCTTCGACAGGTGATCCTCAACCTGATCAGCAACGGGATTCAGGCGATGGAGCAACTGGGCGCCGAGCGGACACGCCGCCTCTCGATCTCCGCGCGCCGTGAACCCCAACGGCACGGCCCGGTTGACGGTCAGCGACACCGGCATCGGCCTGGCGAACGTCGACCGCGAGCGGCTCTTCAGCGAGTCCTACACGACGAAGCCCGACGGCATGGGGTGGGGACTGTCGATCAGCCGCTCGATCGTCGAGGCGCACGGCGGCCAACTGTGGGCGGAGCCGAACGACGGCGGCGGCGCGAGCTTCTCGTTCACGCTGCCGAGCCCGAACGTAACGGCGTGACCGGGAGCAGCTTGCGAGGGAAGCCTCCCTCGCCCACGTCCGGCATCAACGGGGGTAAACGGACACAAACGGAATCTGACGGAAACAAACGGATCAAACTGCGACAATCGTTTTTTTGGAACTGCGCACCGGTTGAGGTCTAGGCGCATGGCGAGAGTGACCTCCCGAGGTAGTTCCCAAAGCTTTTCATCCGTTTGTGTCCGTTCCGTCCGTTTGTGTCCGTGTACCCCCGTTGATCTCGCCCTGCCGACGGCCCGTGTTGGCAGAGGCTCCGACCAGAAGAACGCCGGGAGCACCTTGCCGTCCCCGCACCCAAACCGCCAACTTCACGCTGCCCATCCCCCACCAAAGAGGGCCGAACGGCGTGCGACTAGTGATCAGCCGGTTGATTGCGTGCGCGTTTGCGACCATCCCTGTGGTCATCCCGCGGATGCTCGTCGCCCAGGCACCCGCCCCCCTCGCGCCGGCGGCGCCGAACGGGCAGACCGTCACGCCCGCCTTCGAGGGCTGGTACAGGAATCCGGACGGCACGTACAGCATTTCGTTCGGCTACTACAACCGGAACACGACGGAAGTCCTTTCGGTGCCGATCGGGCCGGACAACTTCGTCAGTCCGGGAAACCCGAATCAAGGTCAGCCCGCGTTCCTCTATCCTCGGCGAAACTGGGGCGTGTTCGCGGTCAAAGTGCCGGCGGACTTCGGCGACCAGAAGAAGGTCGTCTGGACGGTCAAGATTCGCGGTCAAACGTTCTCGGTCCCCGGAAGCTTGCGCGAGGAATGGCAGATCGACGCGCTCGAGGGAGAAGCGGGCTCCAACAACACGCCGCCCGCTCTCGGCTTCGAGGAAGGGGGGGGCGGGCCTCAGGGGCGCGGGCCGGCGGGCATCACGGTCGAGCGATCGGCGACCGTCGGCAAGCCGCTCTCGCTCACCGTTTTTGCGACTGACGATGGCGCCGGAGTCGGCGCGCTCTCGCGCGGCGGCGCTCCCGTCACGTTGACCTGGTTCACGCATCAAGGGCCGGCTCAGGTCACGTTCGCCCCGCCGGCTTCGCGTCTCACGCCGACGGGCGGCAAGGCGACGACGACGGCGACGTTCAGCCAACCCGGTGACTATATCCTTCGCGTGCGCGCGAACGACTCCGACGTCACGGCCGCGGGACACGCGCAGTGCTGCTGGACCAACGCATACGTCAAAGTGAGGGTGACGCCATGAGGCTGTACACCTCGAGTCTGGCCGTCGCCGGCGCACTGGCGCTGGCTCTGCCGCTGGCGCTCTACCGACCCAAACCGGCCGTGGCGACGACGCATCGCGCCGTCACCTACGCGAAGGACGTCGCGCCGATCCTCCAGCAGAAGTGCCAGGAGTGTCACCAGCCGAACTCGATCGCGCCGATGTCGCTCCTCACGTACGGGGACGCAGTCGACAACGCCGACGCGATCAAGGACAAGGTCGCGAACCGGTTGATGCCGCCCTGGCACATCGACAAGAACGTGGGCATCCAGAAGTTCAAGAACGATCGCAGCCTCACCGACGAGCAGATCGCGACGATCGTGAACTGGGTCGACGACGGAACGCCGCGCGGCAATCCGTCGGACGAACCGCCGCCGCGCGCGTTCGCCGATCCCAATCGCTGGCAGCTCGCCGACAAGATGGGCGGACCGCCGGATCTCGTCATCCGCTCGACGCCCTACACGCTCGCCGCGCACACGCAGGACAAATGGTACCGCCCGACGATCGAGACCGGGCTGACCGAGCCGCGCTGGGTGCGCGCGATGGAGATCAAGCCGGTGCGTCCCGGCGACCGCAAGATCGTCCACCACGTGCTCGCGTATCTCATTCAGGACGAGCCGGAAATCACGGGACTCGCCAGCACCGCGCACGATCACCAGAACAATCCCGGCCTGTTCATGGAATGGGCGGTCGGCAAGACGGGGCAGATCTACGAGAACGACGCCGGCAAGCTGATGCTCCCCGGCTCGAAGATCCGGTACGAGATCCACATGCACGCGGTGGGGCAGGAGTACAAGGACAGCCAGGTCGAGCTGGCGATCTACTTCTACCCGAAGGGCTTCGTCCCCAAGCACCGCACGGTGCTGACGATGTTCAACGTCGCGCGGAACTCGGACCTCGACATTCCGCCCAATGAGAAAACCATAACGCAGAACTTCTACGTGCTTCAGGCGCCGGCGCGCCTCGAGAATTTCCAGCCGCACATGCACATGCGCGGCACGGCGATGTCGCTCGAGGCGATCTATCCGGACGGACGCAAGGAAGTCTTGAGCCAGGTCAAGAACTTCCAGTGGAACTGGCACATCAACTACGTCTACGCCGACGACGTCGCCCCGCTTCTCCCGAAGGGCACGACGCTCGCCTTCACGGCGTGGCACGACAACACGGCCGCGAACAAGAACAACCCCGACCCGAACCAGTGGGTCGGCTGGGGCGACCGCACGGTCGACGAGATGGCCCACAACTGGATCGACGTGACCTATCTCGAGCAGGCCGAATTCGACTCGTTGGTCGCTGCCCGCAAAGCCACGGCGCGGCCGAAGGTCATTCCGTAGCGAGTAGGCCGCGCGAGGATCGGCCGCGGCCTACCCCGTCCATGGAACTGCTCAACGACGAAGACGTCCGCGTTCTGGGCTCGCTGGCCGAGAAAGAGCTGACGACGCCCGAGAACTATCCGCTCTCGCTCAACGCGCTGACGAACGCCTGCAATCAGCAGTCGAATCGCGATCCGGTCGTGAAGTACGACGAGGCGACGGTCAAGGCCGCGGTGGACCGTCTGCGCAAATACTCCCTCGTCCGCAGCATCCAGCGAGTCGACGCGCGGGTCATGAAGTACATGCACCTGATGAGTGACGCGCTCAACCTGGATCGTCCCGAGATCGCGACGATGTGCGTGCTCATGCTGCGCGGGCCGCAGACGGTCGGCGAGATTCGAACGCGCACCGCTCGCCTATTCGACTTTCAGAGTCTCGAGGAAGTCGAAGCGACTCTCAACGCGTTGGCTGTCCGGACGCCGTCGCCACTCGTCACTCGCCTCGAACGCCAGCCGGGCCAGAAGGAGGCGAGGTTCGCGCACTTGTTGTCCGGCGAAGTCACGGTCGTCGCATCCGCTGCACCTGCTCCGGCCACGCCCCAGCGTCCGCGACGATCCGGATCGGCTCGAGTTCCTAGAGAAAACGATCGAGTCGCTGCGGAGCGAGGTGGCTGATTTGCGAGAGGAAGTGGGCGAGCTCAAGCGCTTGCTACAATGAGGCGGGCGATCCGAATCAGAGATTCATCACCTGAGCGCGCCGAAAGCAGCGGGCCGAATGGTCGTTGACGATCCCCACCGCTTGTGCCCACGCGTAGACGATCGTCGGGCCCAACAAACTTGAAGCCGCGCCGCTTCATCTCTTTCGAGATTCGCTCGGAAAGCGGTGACGACGCCGGCACCGTGCGGCCGTTGCCCTTCACGACCTTGCCGTCGGTAAACGACCAGCAAAAGTCGACGAACCGCTCGCCGCGCTCTTCCATCTCGCAGTAAATCTCCGCGCCGCGAATGGTGGCCTCGATTTTCGCCCGCGCGCGGATGATCCCTTCGTCGGCCATGAGCCGGGCGACGTCCCGTTTCCCGAATCGAGCGACTTTTTCCGGATCGAAACCGGCGAACGCCTTCCGAAAGGCCGGCCGCTTTCGCAGGACGATGATCCAAGCGAGGCCAGCCTGGAATCCCTCGAGCATCAGCATCTCCCACAAGAGCCGGGAGTCCCGCACCGGGACGCCCCATTCCTCGTCGTGGTAGGCCCGCATCAGCGCATCGCCCTCGGCCCACGTACAACGATGCAGATCGGCCATTCCCGGCTCCCTTGCTCGGCGGTGGACTTCGTTCCATAGTCTGCTGTCCCGGGCAACCCCACTTCACCCGAAATCTCGCAGGAGCTTCCGGTGGACGACCCCACTCGCTTGTTCGACGAGTTCGATCGCGGAACGATCTCGCGACGCCAGCTCTTCCAGGCCCTTGGCCTCGTTGCCGTGGCGGCGCCGTTCGTACCCCTCGCGCGCGCCTTTGCACAGGGGCAGTGCGCCGGCCGCGCCAGCGACACGACCGCCGCCTGCAACAAGACGCCCTTCAAGGCGCCGTTCGAGCCGACGGGATTGGAAGACCGTCCTCCTCGACCACTTCAACATGCAGCGTCACCGACGCCGAGCAAGAAGCCGCGTTCTACGCCGCGTTCCTCGGCTGGAAGGTCCGCAGCAACGACGGCAACGAGATCTACATGGACATCGGTGACTGGGGCGGCGTGAAGATTCGCGGCGGCTACACGCCGCCCGCGCGCGGCCGGGTGGTCGCGGCGGCGGTGGTGGCGGTCGCGGCGCGGTCGCGGTGCTCGCCAGGCCGGTGACACGCGGGCGGCCGGGGCGGCGGCGGTGCGCGGCGGTGGCGGCGGCGGCGGCGGTGGCGGCGGGCCGCGCGACGATCCGAGCCACATGGCCGCGTGCACGACGCCGAAGGTTCGACCGGTGTCGACGGCGGCGGCGCGCTCTGGGACGGTTTCTGCTGGGGCATCGAGCCGTGGGACACCAACAAGGTCGAAGCCGCGCTCAAGGCGCGTGGCCTCGAACCCCGTCGCCGACCACACCGGCGACGACTTCCGCAGCTTCCACGTGAAGGATCCGGACGGCATGGACGTCTGGGTCACGCAACGGCAACAAGAAGAATCGCCGCAAGGGACCCGGCGAACGGAAAGCTCAACGCCGCGTTGCCGTTCGAGCCGACGGGTTGGAAGACGATGTATCTCGACCACATCTCGTTCCAGTGCACGAGCTACAAGGAGACGGTCGCGTTCTACGAGGCGCTGCTCGGTTGGAAGGGACTCGGCGACGAAGGCAGCCAGAACGAGACGCGAGATCGCGCCGGAGATCGGCGGGCTGCTCATTCGCAGCGGCACACCGGCAACGCTCTGGCGCCCGGGTTCGTGATGCCGCCCAACGCAGCGCCGTGATGAACCACATCTCGTTCGGCATCTCGCCGTTCGATCCGGACAAGATGTGGGCGGAGCTGTGCAAGCGCGGGCTCGTCGCGCGCGTCGACACCGGCGCGATCGCGTCGTCGCCGCCGTCGGAGCACGACATTCACACGGCGAACTACAAGAGCTTCCACACGCGCACGCCGAACAACTACGACCTGCAGTTCAGCGCGAAGATCTCGGCCGATATGAAGACAGGCCCCGGCTGAGAGCGAACGGCTGGGAGCGCTGCGGCCGAGAGGCGCAACGGCCGGAGGGCGCGACGGCCGAACGGCGCGGTAGCCGAGCGACGGATTTCCGAAAGGCGCTGACGGCGAGAGAAGGCGAGACGGCGCGAGCGAAGTGATCGCTCGCGCCGTTTTGTTTTACTTCGCTCCACGGATGCGCAGCCGGCGCCTCTCGGACGTCCCTCGCCTTCAGGCCGTCGCGACCCTCGGCCACAGCGCCGTTCGGCCGGTGCGCCGTTCGGCAGTAGCGAGTTTCGAGTCGAGCGGGCGCGACGCCCAAAGGGCGCGGCTGCCGAACGGCGCAGTAGCCGAACGACGGACTTCCAAACGGCGCTGACTGCGAAATAGAGCGTTTGTTTTTCACCATCGCCCGACGGATTTGCGCAGTCGGCGCCTCTCGGATGTCCCTCGCCTTTGGGCCGTCGCGCTCCGTCGGCCACAGCGCCGTTCGGCCGTTTGCGCCATCTGGCAGTAGCGAGTTTCGAGTTCCCGCCCTTTGCATTGGACTTCCGTCCAATCGTCGACGCTCGTGCGTTGGCCCATGATCCGCTTGCGCCGATCGGCCCCTCACAAACAAGCGAAGTGGAGCGCGACCAATGACGAGCGTCAATGACACGCGCATGCGCGACGTGTTGCCCATTCCCGACGTCACCCCGGTCGGGCTCACGACGTACGACGCGAAAGACCCCGACACGAAATACCCGCCGATCGTACCGATGCGTCCGCCAGCCGGCGCACCGAACGTACTCGTCGTACTGATCGACGACGTGGGCTTCGGCGCGTCGAGCGCGTTTGGCGGGCCGTGCCAGACGCCGACGTTCGAGAAGCTCGCCGCCGGTGGGCTCAAGTACAATCGCTTTCATACAACGGCGCTCTGCTCTCCGACACGGGCTGCGCTGCTAGCCGGGCGCAACCATCACACGGTGGGGATGGGCGCGATCACGGAGCTGGCGACGTCGGCGCCGGGACAGAACTCGATTCGCCCGAACACATGCGCGCCGCTCGCCGAGGTGCTCAAGCTGAACGGCTACTCGACGGCGCAGTTCGGCAAGTGCCACGAGGTCCCGGTGTGGGAGACGAGCCCCGTCGGTCCGTTCGAGCACTGGCCGAGCGGCGGAGGCGGGTTCGAGTACTTCTACGGATTCATCGGCGGGGAAACCAATCAGTACTATCCCGCCATCTTCGAAGGCACGACGCCGGTCGAGCAAAAGACGACGCCCGAGGAGGGCTACCACTTCACGACCGACATGACCGAGAAGGCGGTGAAGTGGATCCGGCAGCAGAAGTCCCTCACGCCCGACAAGCCGTTCTTCATCTATTACGCGCCCGGTGCGACGCACGCGCCGCATCACGTTCCGAAGGAATGGGCCGACAAGTACAAGGGCAAGTTCGATCAGGGTTGGGACAAGCTCCGCGAGGAAATTTTTGCCCGGCAGAAGAAGCTCGGCGTCATTCCCGAGGACTGCGAGCTCACGAAGCGCCCGGCCGAGCTTCCCGGGTGGGACACGATCACGCCCGAGATGAAGCCGGTGCTGGCGCGGCAGATGGAGGTCTACGCCGGCTTTCTGGAGCACACCGACCATCACGTCGGGTTGCTCGTCGACGCGCTTCAGGATCTGGACATTCTGAACGACACGCTGATCTACGTGATCATCGGCGACAACGGCGCCTCGGCGGAGGGATCGCTGCAGGGGACGTTCAACGAGATGATCACGCTGACGGGGTTCGGCCAGCTCGAGACCGAGGAATACATGTCGTCGCGGATCGACAAGTTCGGCGGTCCCGAAGCGTACAACCACTACGCCGTGGGTTGGGCGCACGCCATGGACACGCCGTACCAATGGACCAAGCAGGTCGCGTCGCACTGGGGCGGCACGCGCAACGGCACGATCGTGCACTGGCCGCACGGGATCGAAGCCAAGGGCGAAGTCCGGTCCCAGTTCCACCACGTGATCGACGTGTCGCCGACCGTACTCGAGGCCGCGCATCTTCCGCAGCCGACGATCGTCGACGGCGTCCTGCAGCGCCCGATCGAAGGCGTCAGCATGACGTACTCATTCAACGACGCGAAAGCCGCCGAGCGTCACGAGACGCAGTACTTCGAGATGTTCTGCAATCGGGGCATTTACCACAAAGGTTGGACGGCCGTGACGAAGCACCGGACGCCGTGGCTTCCCATGTCGGCGAAGCTCCCGTCGTTCGACGCCGACTGCTGGGAGCTCTACGATACGACGAAGGATTGGTCGCAGGCACACGACCTGTCGAAGGAGCAACCGGACAAGCTCGCTCACCTTCAGCGCCTTTGGCTCATCGAAGCGACGAAATACAACGTCCTGCCGCTCGACGATCGCGGGGTGGAACGATTCAATTCGGATTCCGCTGGTCGGCCGCAGCTCGTGAAGGGTGGCCGCCAACTGCTTTTCGGCGGGATGGGCCGGCTCACCGAGAGCTCGATCTTGAACCTTCACAACAAGTCGTACGCGGTAACGGCGGACATCGTCGTGCCGAAGGAAGACGCCGAAGGCGTCATCATCGCCTTGGGCGGTCTCACGGGTGGATGGAGCCTCTACGCCAAAGGCGGAAAGGCGAAGCACTGCTACAATTTCTTCGGCCTCGAGGAGTTCATCGTCGAAGGGAAGAGTCGCCTACCGGAAGGACGCCACCAGGTGCGTGTCGAATTCGCGTACGACGGCGGCGGGCCGGCCAAGGGCGGCAAATTGACGCTGTACCTCGACGGCAAGCCGGACGGCGAAGGGCGCATCGAAAAGACGGAACCGCAAATCTTCTCGGCCGACGAGACCTGCGACATCGGCACCGAATTCGGATCGCCGGTCACCAACGACTACGATCGCCGGGAGTTCAACGGTGCGGTGAACTGGGTCCAGCTCGACCAGGGCGAGGACGCGAAGAACGCGGAGCACTACATCAAGCCGGAAGAGCGGCTGCATCTGGCGATGGCGGTACAATAGCGTCGGACAACTGTAAGTTCGCTGACTTCCCAACGGCGCCGGCTTCCTAACGGCGCTGACTTCCTAGCGGCGCCGGCTTCCTAACGGCGCTGACTTCCTAACGGCGCCGACTTCCCAACGGCGCCGGCTTCCGAACGGCGCTGACTTCCTAGCGGCGCCGACTTCCCAACGGCGCTGACTTCCCAACGGCGCTGACTTCCCAACGGCGCTGACTTCCCAACGGCGCTGACTTCCCAACGGCGCTGACTTCCCAACGGCGCTGACTTCCCAACGGCGCTGACTTCCCAACGGCGTTCCTACGGTGACTGTGCGGGGGAATGGAGGGAGGCGGGCGAATCTGGTGACGCACGGTGCGGGGTGGCGCCGCAGAATCGCGGGATGCCGAATCATCGCAATCTCGCGGTACTGGACGCCGCCGAGCTGATCGTCGCGGAGGTGGTACAGCTCACGACCGTGAGGTCGTCGAGGCTCCTTTTCAAGGCACAGCTTCTGAAAGCTGCGGAGTCAGTGTATGCCAACATTGGCGAAGCCTTCGGACGCGCGACCAAGGCTGACCGCAATCGATCGCTGGGCATTGCGCGCGCCGAGGCCGAGGAGACGATCAAACACCTGCGTGCGAACAAGACAGCAAATCGCATCGATCCCAAGACCTATTGGCGTCTCCACAGTCGACTCGTCACGGTGATCAGGATGCTCGGCTCGCTCATGAGGAGTTGACCGGCCTATCGCGCCTCTCTCCCCTGGGACGCCGTAGGGAAGTCAGCGCCGTAGGGAAGTCAGCGCCGTAGGGAAGTCAGCGCCGTAGGGAAGTCAGCGCCGTTGGGAAGTCAGCGCCGTTAGGGAAGTCAGCGCCGTTGGGAAGTCAGCGCCGTTGGGAAGTCAGCGCCGTTGGGAAGTCAGCGCCGTTAGGAGGTTGGCGCCGCCCGCCCCCTCGTTGTGAGATCTTAGCGCGTTCTCGCGCCGAGCCCGCACGGCGTTTGCCTTTGAGCTCATCAATACACGGATCGCCACCTCCCGTGGCCCCAACGCTCTTTGCAAACGATGAGATCTCGAATTCTCTCGCGCGGCTTGCCCGCGCTCTTTCTCGCCGCGTCCGTCGCGACGATCACCGGATGTACGCGTCCGAGCTACTACGACTCCGTGTACGCGGACACGCATCGGTGGGACTCGCGTGAGGATGCCGCGTATCGGCGATGGGAAGCCGAGCGGCAGCTTCGACACATCGAATTCCAGACACGCCGCGAAGAGGAGCAGCGTGAATTCTGGCGCTGGCGCCACGACCATCCTGACCGATAGGCGCATGCCGCGCAAACAGATATAGAAGAGGGATATATATGAAAGGGAAAGCAATAGCAGTTCTCGCCGCGTCCACGTTGATTGCGGCTTCGCTTCGGGCCCAAGGGAGCGAGCCACAGCGCGGCCAGCCGCAGCGCGGGCAGCCACAGCGCGGCGAGCCGCAGCGAGGCCGCGGTACGCCGCCTCCGCAGCAGCCGCCGCGCACGATGCCGCCCGTCGGCGGCGGATTCATTCCGCAGCACGGACCGCCGCCGGCACCGGCTCGTCCGACGCAACAGTCGACTCGTCCGGTGACGCGTCCGCCCGTCGCCGTCTCGACTCCGGGGAATCGCGCACCTCAGCCGCCGCCGCGAGTCATCGAGCAGCGGCCGGGGCATCCCAACGCCCCGCACGTCGAGGTCGAGGGAGGTCGCTGGGTCGGCCACGAGACCGGCCGCGGCGACGCGAACTATCACCTCGAACATCCGTGGGAGCACGGACACTTCCCGGGCACGATCGGCGCGACCCGCATCTACCGCCTCACCGGTGGCGGGCCGCAGCGCTTCGGCTTCAACGGCTTCTTCTTCAGCGTCGCGCCGTACGACTACACGTATGTCAGCGACTGGCTCTGGGACACCGACGACATCCTGCTGTACGACGATCCGGATCACCCGGGATGGTACCTGGCATACAACGTCCGGACTGGGACATATGTGCACGTCCTGTATCTCGGCCCGTGACGGCGCGAACAGCTGAACGCGCCACGGCCGAGGGGCGCGACGGCCGGGGAGCGCACCGGCCATAGGGCGCGACGGCCGAACTACGGCGATTTGCCGAACGGCGCTGACATCGGAGTACTACGAACACCAACGATGCAGAAACGCGTTCGCAGTCGGCGCCTTTCGGACGTTCACCGCCGTTCGGCCGGCGCGCTGTTCGGCCGTCGCGGCTTTCGGTCGTCGCGCCGTTCGGCCGTCGCGTTGTCCGCCTCCCCTTATTTCGGAACTGGGATGGCCGGCGCCGGCGTATATCGTCGTCCGAAGTTGAAGTCCGCCCACGACAGGAAGTATTTCCAATTCGGCGCGTCGGTGTGTCCGCCGTCGTGCTGGCGCCACGCCAACTGCCCGTCGAGCAGTCCGACGTTCACCGGCGGCATCTTCTCTTTCGTATAGTCGTCGGACACGCCGAGCGTCTTGGCGCCGAGCAGACGGAAGGCGGGCTGCGCGGCGACCGCGGCCATGTAGCTGCCTTGATGGTCGAGCCACTTCGCGTCGCCGCGTTCGGGCACGCCGTAGCTCACGAACGTCAGACGCGGCGCGCAGAGCGCGATCAGCTCGTGCGAGTCCACCGGCAGATCGCCGGCGTTCTTGCTGCCGAAGTTTGAATCGGACGCGCCGTACTTGAGGAAGTTGCCGGCCATCCAGTGATACTCGCCGGTGCCGGTGAGACTCTCGACGGCTTCGCCCCAGTTGCGGCGGTTGAGCTTCGCGCCGCCTTCACCGGACGATCCGATCAGCACGAGCGCGAATCGCTCGTCGAACGCCATCGCGACGAGCGCCGCCTTTCCGTAGCGTGACACGCCTTCGACGCCGACCTTCGCCGCGTCGATCGCGTTGTCTGTTTGGAGATAGTCGAGCACGCGCGACGCGCCCCAACCCCACGCGCGCAACGCGCCCCAGTCGTCCGGCTTCCTCGGCTGACCTTTGTTCGTGAGACCGATGATTCCCTTCGTCAGTCCGGCGCCGTTGTCCGCCTGAACGGCCGTCGGATTCAAGAACACGAATCCCCAGCCGTCGAGGATGAGCTGCTCCGTCGCCGGCGCGTCGCTTCCCGGTGGTGGCGGCGGAAAGGTGAACGCGGGGCGGTTGGCGGGCGGTGGCGTCGGACGACCCAATGCCTGGTCGAGACTCCCGGGCCGGAACATGATCATCACCGGCACACGACCCTTCGCGTCCGCCGGCACGACGAGCGTCGCCGGAATGTCGACGGTGATGTCCGAATAGCCGGAGTTGTCGACGTGGCCGCTGAGCTGTTTGCCGAGCACGCGACGCCCGGCGATCGTGCCCGTGTCCGTCGAGACCACGCTCCACGTCACGCGCGGCACGTTCTTCGGAACGCGGCCGTACACTTCGCGCTCGAAGTCCTCCACCAACTCGGCGCGGCGGCGAGTCCAGAGCGCGGGGCTCGTCACCTTGCGCCCGTCTTTGAGTGTCAGAAGATCGGGGAGGTTAGGGAACGGGTTCGCCTTGGTTTCGTCGTAATTCGCGTGATTCGCGTCTTGCTCATTACCGCTCGGACCGGGCCTCAACGCTTTGATCCCGAGCTGTTCCATCATTTGCTGATGGTCTTCAGCCGCCGTCCAACCCTTCGATGTGGAGACGGTCGTCGGGGATCCGGCCTGCTGCGCGCGCGCGCCGGTGGCGACGAGCGTCAGCGCGATTCCGGTATTGAGCGAAAACGCGAATGTGGCGAGGGCTCGGACACGATTTGGCATGGTGGGCCTGGCGTGCAGCGGTAAGTTCCCGGGCGATGCGGGGGCTACGAAACTATACATCGTGATTTTCGAAAGGCGAGGAACGCCGGTGGCTCGGTCGACAGATGCACGGGTGAAACGGCTGATCGCTGCACTCGTTACGGGTGTCGCGCTCGCGTTGACGGCGACGCGCGCCGACGCCCAGGCTCGCGGCGCGGGAATGCCGCAGTTGCGCAAACAGGGCACCGCGACGCAGCTCGTCGTGGACGGCGCTCCGTTCCTCATACTAGGCGGTGAGCTTGGAAACTCGAGCGCGTCGAGCCTCGAGTACCTGCGCCCGTTTTGGCCGAAGCTTCGCGCGATGCATCTCAACACGGTGCTCGCGCCGGCGAATTCACCATCCAGCGGGTCAAGCTGTATCGGTATCGCTAGCAAAGAGCCGTGCGCGTGCGGGTCTAATCTTGCCGCGTGGTAAAGTCGACTTGCGGCAACGAGGGATAGTCTTCCCAAACCACGCGGCGTGTTGGCGGCGCCAGCCAGGGATCTCGACGAAGCGATGGACCATTTGTACGACGGATTCGATCAGCTGACCGAACGGAAGACTCCGACGACCGCGTGAGCAAACCACCGCGCACGGTTGCGCACGATCGGCCGACCGCACCGCCGACCGAACTGGCCGGTTGCGCCGATCGACTCGCCGGCCAGCCCGTTCGCCTATCGGCACGGTGAACAAGACTGGCCGTCTCACACGTTGAATCGAGCGCCGAGACGATCGCGCTGATGGTGGCGACCGATGCGACGGACCGTCGGGAAAGTGAGTTGATGTGTCCGACCAATGAAGTCGCCGCGTCGAAAATGTCTCACGGATTGCTCGGCAAATTCCAATTTCCGTTGGGACCGATCGGCTGACCGAGCGGTAAAGCCGACTCGCCGGACCGAAAAGTCGCCTCGCCACGAATCACGGTCCGGCCCGGCCCGATTCGGCATCGCGACGGTTGCCGTGGCCAACCGCATCCGGGAGCCCGAGTCTTCGACATCAGTCTCTCTACTTGGGTAATAGCGCCGACCCCCGAAATGGCCTCAATCGGGTCGACCGAAACGCGCCCGAAAATGTCAAGCGAGCGTCATTCGAGGCCGGTCTTGGCCGCCGCATGACGCTCGCTTGACGCGCGTTTTCGCTAAAGCTCGTTATTTGTCAGTTAAGAGATTACTGACAAAATGACATGTGAGGCCAAAACAGGGGGCGGCGATAATACTCAAGTAGGAGGGCTCTAGTCGCAAAACAAAACGGCGTTTGGGGGAAGGGGGAGAGAACAACTGATCATACGCCGCGCAACCGCGACTCTAGGCGTCAGACTGAAGCGACGGCGGAGTGGAGGGAGAGCGCGGCGACCAACTCGTCGATGTCGACGGGCTTCACTAGATGGATCGCAAATCCGGCGGCGTCGCTGCGTTGCCGGTCGTGCGTTTGACCGTACCCGCTCAGTGCGATGAGAGTGGGCGGCGAGTCGGCGAGCCGGGAGCGAAGCTCGCGGGCCAGCGTGTACCCGTCCATCGCCGGCAGACCGATGTCGAGGATCGCGATCTGCGGACGAAACGCCTCGGCCAACTCGATCGCATCGAGCGGACTCTTCGTCGCCCGAACGTCGTATCCGAGGACGCTGAGCAATCGCGAGAGCCCGACAATGACGTCGTTGTGGTCGTCGACGAGGAGGACTCGCGCCATCGGCGACGCAGGCTCCTTCGCGTCGAAGACGGGAGTGGTGGGTCGCGTCGATCCGTTCGACGCGACGGCCGACGGAAACCGAATGCTGAACTCACTGCCTTGGCCGGGTCCATCACTGTGTGCCGTCGCGCTTCCTCCGTGCAACTCGGTAAGCGTCTTGACGAGTGACAGCCCGATGCCGAGCCCACCCTCGGCGCGGTCGGGGCCGCGCGCGCCCTGCACGAACGTGTCGAATAGATCGGGCAAGAGGGCGGGGTCGATCCCGACGCCCGTATCGCGAACGCGGAGCACGACCGAGTCGTCCTCCCGCGCGCCGGTGACGGTGACCACCCCGCCCGGCGGCGTGTAGCGCGCCGCGTTCGAGAGGAGATTGTCGACCACCTGCGTCAGTCGCAGTTCGTCGCCTTCGACCTCGAGGCCCGTCGCGGGCATCGACACGTCGAGCCGATGGCCGCGCTCCTCGAAGAGCGGCGAGGTCGCTTCGATGGCTCGAGCTACCACTGTGGCCAGATCGAGCTGCGTCTTGGAGAGCGTGACCGCACCGCGGGCAAAGCGGGACATGTCCAACAAGTCGTCCACCAGGCGCGCGAGGTGCTTGACCTGGCGAACGATCGTCTCGACATCCTGACGCCCCTCGGCGTCGACGCGACGCTCGAGAAGGCGGGCCGAGGCGAGGATCGGGGTCAACGGGTTGCGCAGCTCGTGCGAGAGCAGGGCGAGGAAGTCGTCCTTGTGTCGGTCCGCCCGGCGCAACGCTTCCTCGGTCGCGCGTTCGTCGGTAACGTCCGTCGACGAGTTGACCATGCACGGCACGCCGTCGATTTCGCTACGAACGCTGGACAGCACGACCCGAATTGGGCGTCCGTCTTTCCCATGGACTGTGATCTCGAGACTCCGGTGGGGCGCGTCCTTCAGCGGTGCGACGAACTCCGCGCGCTGTTCCGACGTCCAGAGTCCGAGCTCGACGGACGTCTTGCCGACGGCTTCCTCACGAGTGAATCCGGTGAGCTCGATGAACGCGTCGTTGACCCAGAGGTATCGTCCATCGGCCTCGCGCGTGATGGCCAGGGGTTGCGGAGTCAGGTCGAAGACGGTCTCGAACCTCCGTTCCGACGCTCGCAGCGAGTCCTCGGCTGCGCGCCGGTCGTGGATGTCGAATGCAACCGCGACCCATCGAACGACGTTTCCTCGCGCATCTCGGACTGGGGAAGTGCTTCCGAGGTGCCAGCGATACTCGCCGCGCCGGTCGCGTATCCGATATTCGAACTCGGTCTGCGTAGACGTTTCGATTGCGTGTGCCCAGCGACGCCACAGCTCGTCGCGATCATCGGGGTGTACGGCGTCGAGCGCCCCTTTGTCGGTGAACGTCCGCCGCGCGGTCAAACCAGTGAGCTCGAACCAGCGGTCGTTGACCCAGTCGAGTTCACCCTTGGCGTCGCAAGTCCAGACGATCTGAGGCAGGGCGTTGGCCAGCGCGCGATCAGCGGCGTCGCTGATCGCGTGCGAGGGAAGTTCGTCGTTGTCCGAGCGCCGGGTCTCTGACGACACGTTGGCCCACGGTGGCCGGGGGGCGCGAATTTCGTGGAGTATGTGTCCCACGCGTCCATATCGCCAGCCGCTCAGTCACAGTTGAGACCGGCCGCCTGCGGCGAGGAGGCGGAACCGAGGGCGCTGTCTAGAACGCGCCGCTTCCCGGCGGGCCTCGTGTCCGCCGGGAAGGTCGTGCGGCGCTCGCTGCTTATTGGATGAATCCGAACGCCGTCGGAGCCGCGGTGGGGTCGCCGGTCACCCACACCCGCTCGCCGAGGTGCGCGATGAGGTCGGCCGGCGGATCGGTCAGGGCGATCGTGCCGCCGCGAGTCAGCTGTAGGGCGTAACCGAGCACCGAGGGGGAGATGATGTCCTGGCCGCTGTTGTCGAGGAGGGCGACGAGGATGCCATCCATGGCGGGTGCACCTTCCACACTGCGCACCACGAAATCGTTCACCTCGAGGGCGCCGTCGATGTTCCACGCGCCTCGCACCTCGACCTCGGCCATGTCGACACGCGCAACCGACGCCAGGTTGGCGCCGACGAGCACGATCTCCTGGCCGTCGTCCGTGCTGAGCGTGAACGAGCCCCGCAGGTCGGTCGTCTGATGGACGATCCCAATGAGCGAGATGGTCGCAGCCGGTTGGGTCGGCCCTGCCGGCAACGCTTGGTCCTTGGGTGCGAGCGAGTCGCTGCACGCGCTGGCGGCGGCCAGGCACGCGGCGGCGATTACGGGAATCCAGCGATTGGTCGACATGTGTTTTCTCCGATGAAGGTCTGGTGATTCCGGCATCTGTGTGATGCCACGGGACCGACATTACCATCGAGGCGTGGGGTGGCCGTTGCGCCCACCGTTCCCTGACCGTTCTTTTGTCGTGTAAATGCGAGACGCGGCCGAGGTTGGTCTCGAACTTTGCCTTTTCGGGGGCATCGCGCTTCGCGGAGCCGCTCCCGGCGTCGCCGATGCGCTGCTGGCGCAATCGAAGCCCGTGGCGCTGCTCGCCTACCTGGCGCTGTCGCCGGACGGCCGATTTCAGCGCCGCGACCGGCTGGTCGGCCTTCTGTGGCCCGACCTCGACCAGTCACACGCACGCGCCGCTCTGCGCAAAGCCCTCCACGACGTCCGCACCGCGCTCGGCGCGGACTTCATCGTCTCGCGCGGTGACGACGAGATCGCCATCGGCCCCGCGGCGTTGCGCTGCGACGCCGTGCAGTTCGCGGCGGCGATCGACAAGGGCTACTTCGCCCGCGCCGTCGAGCTGTACCGCGGTGACTTCATGCCCGGATTCTTCCTCGCCGGCTGCGCCGAGTTCGAACGGTGGCTGGAAGACGAGCGAACGTCCACGCGTGAGCGCGCGGCGGCCGCATCGTGGGCGCTCGCCGTCGCGCTCGAGGGGGACCAGCAGCTGACGGATGCGGGCGTGTGGGCTCGCCGCGCCGCGCGACACGCCTGGACCGACGAGCGCGTGTTGCGTCGCGCGATGACGATGCTCGAACGCCTCGGCGACCGCGCCGGGGCGGTGAAGCTCTATGAGGGCTTTGCGGCCCGCCTTCGCGCGGATCTCGAGGTCGAGCCGTCGGCGGAAACGAACGCGCTCGTCGAGTCGATTCGCGCGCGCTGAAACGCGGCCAACTCATATGATCACGCAAATGATTCATGGCTTCACTCGCGCGATACTCGCCCTCGCTCTCGCCCGCGGCGTCGAACCGCATCCCACGATCGTCATCGACCCCGGCCATCCGTCGGAGGTGAGCAGCGGCGCGTCGATGCAAAACGGGACGAGCGAGGTCCATATCGCATGGCTCGTCGCGCAACGTCTCGCGACGCTGCTGCGTGCGCGAGGGATATACCGTCGTCCTGACGAAGCCTGCCGAGCGCACGATGGTCACGAATGTCGAGCGGGCCCGGATCGGTAACGCGGCCAAGGCAACACTCGTCGTCCGGCTACATTGCGACGACAGTCCCGACAGTGGTTACGCGATTTATCATCCGGATCGTGAAGCGACCGTCCAGGGTCACACGGGGCCAAGCGAGGCAGTGATCCGGGCGAGCGCGGCGGCGGCGGAGTCGCTGCACGTGTCCATGTCACGCATGTTGGCAGGGAAGCTCAAGGACGGTGGCGTGCGCGGCGATTCGAAGACGGCGATCGGTTCGAAGCAGGGCGCGCTCACCGGCTCCGTGTTCTCGGACGTCCCGGTGGTGCTCATCGAGATGGTCACGCTGAGCAACGCGCGCGACGCCGCGTTCATCAAGCAACCGGCGGGACAGTCGCTCATGGCGCAGGCGATCGCGCACGGCATCGCGCGCTATGCCCCGGCGACCAACTCACCGAGGGTTCGATGATCCGACGCCTATCGGGTGTGATCGCGCTGGCCGTCATCGTCGTCGGCTGCACGCAGAAGCCGAAACCGAATGCCGATACCGGCGCGGCGCAGGCGGGTAAGACGACGGCCACGGCGGCAACGACGGCGCCCCAGCCGACGTCGATGGACGATTGGGAGCGGTTCGATTACTCGGCGCACGCAGTCGCCCAGGGGTCGCTCGAGTCGCTTCCGCTCGTCGAAGTGCAGCGCATTCGTGGGATCATCTTCGGCCGGCACGGACGCGTCTTTCAGGACTCGACGCTCCAGGCGTGGCTGGCGACGCGCTCGTGGTATCACGCGGACACGACCTTCACCAACGCACGCCTGACGGCCGGCGAGCGCGAGAACCTCGAGGTCGTGCGTGCGGCCGAGGCGAAGAAGCATACGCAGATCGAGCCGGGGGACATGCGCTTCTACCAGGACCGCGTGATCACGACGGCGATGCTCGGCGATCATTCGCCGCAGGATTGGGAGGTGCTCGAGGCGGAGGTGCTGGCCAATCACGGTTACGTGTTCGCCACCGAGGACGAGTCCGAGGGGGGAAGAACCGCATGCTCGGCACGGACGACCTGCAGCACTACTTCGACGAGCGGTACTGGTACAAGGCAGACACCGGCTACGAAGCGGCCGCAACTCTCGGGCATAGAGAAGCAGAATCTCGACACGATCGCGCTCGCCGTCATGCGACGGAACAAGCGGTCGGTGTCGCCCGGGTTGATGAATCTCTTCCAGTCGACGCCATTGACTGAGCGGATGCTCGCCAACGTCTCGATCAACGATCTGCGTCTCTTACGGAACGAGGTGTACGCACGACATGGGCGGCCATTTCAAACGCCCTGGCTGGCCGAGTATTTCCGGTCGGAGCCCTGGTACGCGCCGCGCCAGGACTTCAGCGACGCCGAGCTTTCGGCGACGGAGCGCGCGAACATCGCCATCATCACGAAACGCGAGGAGGAGCTCCATCAGTCGCTCGGGACGCGACTCCTCACGGTCGCGGACGTGCAAGGCTTGATTCCCGAAGACGCGCGGCGGTTGCGGAACGAGATCTACGCCCGCCACGGGCGGCGCTTTCAGGATCCCAAACTGCAGCGCTACTTCGCGAGCTTCGCGTGGTACAAGCCCACCGATGCCTTCCGCGAGAGCCAGCTCAACGAGACGGAGCGGACCAACGCGGCGCTCATCAGCCAGTACGAGCACGGGAAGTTCACCGAAGGCTGATAAGGCCGATCAAGTCCCGCGTGCCGGGACACGGTGATCATTCAGCGCGCAACGCCATCGCCGGATCGACGGCGGCCGCGCGCGCGGCGGGCAGCCAGCACGCAATCACGCCGACCACGCCGAGCAGGACAGCCACGCCGACCAGCGTTGCCGGATCGTTCGGTGCGACACCGAAGAGCATTCCGCGCAAGACGCGCACGGCGGCGAGTGCGCCGGCGAATCCGAGTACTACGCCCGTGACGAGCAACACGCCGCCTTCGCCGAGCACCATCCGCCGCACGCGCGACGCATCGGCGCCGAGGCTCATGCGAATGCCAATTTCTGGAATCCGTGTGCTCACCGAGAAGGCCAGCACGCCCGCGATACCCACCATTGCGATCACCATCGCCAGCACGCCGAACAGCGCAATGAACGTGGCGTTCACGCGACGCGGGGCAACCGTCTCGTCACGAACCTGTTCGAGGGTCTCCACTTTTTCGATCATTTGGTGCGGTGAGATCTCACGAATCGCTCGAACGACCGCCGGCGCGAGCGACGCCGGATCGGCTCGCGTGCGCACGACGAGCGCGCCGCCATTCGCGACTCCCTGCGCGAACGGCTCGAACATCGCCGGCGTCGGGTCAGCCTCGAGACCTTGATCGCGTGTGTCGCCGACGACGCCGACCACCGTTCGCCACGCGCCGGTCACCGGGGTGAACTTCACGATCATGCCAGTTGCCGCGACGCGCCGGCCGATCGGATTGCGGTTCCCGAAGAGCTGCTTCGCGAACGACGCGTTCAATAGCACGACGAGCGGAGACTCAGCGCCGTCGCTCGCGGTGAACGTGCGACCGGCGAGAAGCGGAATGCCCGCGGCCGTGAAGTAGCGTGGATCGACACTCTTGAGACTCGCGCGTGGAACCGAAGCGTTCGGCGCGCTCTCGACGCCCTCGACCGCGACCTCGGCTTCGAGTCGTGCGCCGCAGCGGAACGGCCGACCCTAGCGCCGCGATGTCGACTCCCGGAAGTGCGGCGACTCGATCGCGGATGCGCTCGTAGGTCGCGATGTTCGTCGCTTGGTCTGCCGCGAGACGTGAACATCGGTCCGGCCATCGGCATCTCGAGCGTCAACACCCGTTCGGCGCGGACGCCGGTATCCACGGCCTCGAGGTTTACGAGGGTACGCACGAGCAGGCCGGCGCCCGTCAACAGGACCATGCACACGGCGAGCTGCGCGACGACGAGCGACTGCTGCGCGCGATGGCGTCCGCGCCCGAGGGTGACTCGCCGGCTCGCCGCCGTGAGTGACGGGGCGAGCGCGCCGCCGTCGATGCGAGGCACGAACGACAGTGCGATGGCGGCGACGATGGCCGTCGCCAATCCGACGGCCAGCACGACGCCGTCGACACGAATCTCGTAGGCGCGCGGCGTGAGCTGTTCGGCGAAGGCGACGAGCGTTTTCAGGCTGGCGACCGCCGCCAGAACGCCGAGTATGCCGCCGGCGAGCGCCAGAGTGAGGTTTTCGACGATGAGCAGACGACGCAGACGCCACCGGCTCGCGCCGAGCGCGGCGCGCACGTGCAGCTCGCGCTCGCGCCGGACGCCGCGCATCAGCGTGAGGTTGGCCACATTGGCGCACGCGATGAAGAGGACGAAGGCCGCGGCCGTCATCAGGACCCAGAGGGTGAGGGTCGCGCGTTCGTTGAGCACCGCGCGCAGCGGCGCCAGCGAGATCGCGAACCGCTCGTCCTTGCCGTACGCGTCCGGGTACTCGCGGGCGAGGGTCGCCGACAGCCGCGCGATCTCGACCCGCGCTCGGTCGACGGTGGCGTTCGGCGCGAGCCGGCCGAAGACTTCCGTCATTCGGTGCGTTCGCGAGGTCACCATCGCCGCGCCTAAGTGATGCGGACTGGTCACCGTGTTGACGAACACGTCCGTGCGCCGGGGATAGTGCGCCGCGCGCTGCACGACGCCGACGATCGTCGAGACCTTGGTGTCGATGCGCACCGTGCGTCCGACGATCGCCGGATCGCCGCCAAAATGATCCATCCAAAATTCATATGTGAGCACCGCAACGGACGGCGCCGACGGACCATCGTCGCCGCGGTCCGTGAGCCGGCCGAGAATCGGGGCCAGTCCCATCACCTCGAAGTAGTTGCCCGTGACGATGCCGGCCTGCGCGTGGACGGGCAGTCCGTCGTCGCCGGTGAGCGTGAAGATGGTCGACGAGTACTCGGCGATGGCGGACAGGGTGGTCGACGCCGCGCGGTAGTCGGCGATCTCCGGAACGGAGAAGAGCTCGTTCGGCGATTTCGCCGTGGATTGGCGGAGATACACCAACTGCTCGCCGTGCCGGTTGGGCAGGGGCTTGAGCAGCGTGCCGCGCAGCAGCGTGAACATCGTGGTGTTGGCGCCGATCCCGAGCGTCAGCGTGAGCACGATCGTGAAGCTGAAGCCTGGCGCGCGCCGGATGCCGCGAATCGCGAACCGCAGGTCGCCGATCAACTCGTCGAGCCACCTCGTGCCATGCGTGTCGCGCATCTGCTCTTTCCGGAGCCCGATGCCGCCCATCTCGCGCAACGCGGCGAAGCGAGCTTCGTCGGACGGCATGCCGTCTCGGACGTTCTTCGCGATCTGTTGCTCGAGGTGGTACTGAAGCTCATCGTCGAGCTCGCGTTCGACGAGGTCGCGCCGGAAGAGCGAACGAAGGCGCAGCGGCACGGTGCGAAGGCGGTCGACGATGGACGTCCGCATGAGGCGCTCTGTCGGTTACCGAGATGAGTATATGAGTATCGCGCCGACTCCACGATCGGCAAGAGGATGCCGGCGACCCGCGCAAATCGCTTACACACGCCCCAGCGGCGAACTATTGCCGGCCGAGTACGAAGGGGCATATACTCCTGTCGGTCACCGATAGAGAGCCGCTCGTGAGCAAGCCGCCCGATCTCGTGCAGGGCACGCTGGATCTCCTGATTCTCAAGATGCTGATCCTGCGGCCCATGAACGGCTGGGCGCTCGCCGAAGCGCTCAAGCAGGCATCGGCGGACGTGCTGCGCGTGAGCAGCGGCTCGCTGTACCCCGCCCTCCACAAACTCGAGCAGGAGGGCTGGATCGTGGCGGAATGGCGCGCGAGCGAAAACAATCGGCGAGCCAAGTTCTATTCGTTGACGCGGGCCGGCCGCAAGCAACTCCAGCTGCGAGGCCGACAACTGGGATCGCCTGGCCGGCGCCATTTCGGCGATCATGCGGCTCCGCGCGGCGTCCGAGGCGCGCCATGACGGCGCTGGTCGGACGGGCATGAGCGACGTCTCGACGATCGACCGGCTGTCTACTCGCCGGAATACCATCCGTTCTGAAGCTCGCTTCGAAGCCGCCACGGGAGAGGGCGTTCCGGGCCCCCGTCGGTGATCGAGAGCGCCGCGAGGTCGACGATGTCGCTGCGGACATCCTGAACGACGCCGACTGGAGCTACACCACCAAAGGCGCGTCCGTGAATCCAGTTGGTGAGCACGATGACGACAAGGTCGCGCTCCGGATCGATCCACATCGATGTCCCAGTGAACCCGGTGTGTCCGAACGCGCGTGTCGACAGATAGTGACCGCAGCTTCCATCTCCCGGACACGTTTGCCATCCAAGCCCGCGCCAGCCCGGACCGGGCTTCGTAAACGCGCGGGCAATGCTGTCGGCGAAGAGTCTCGTCCTCCCCGCGACGCCTCCATCGAGCATGAGCTGAGCGAACACGGCGAGGTCACTTGCCGTGGAAAACAGTCCCGCGTTGCCCGCTACACCACCCAGCGCGCGCGCGGTGGGGTCATGCACCTCGCCGCGGGCGACAGTTGTCTCCGTGGGAGCGATGCGCCCGCCTAGCCAGGGCGCCGGCCGAAACATCGTCGAGCGCATGCCCAGTGGGGTGTAAACCGCCCGCCGAACGAATTGATCGAGCGGCTCGTGCGTGATGCGCTCGATGACGAAGCCCATCACATCGAGTCCGAGGTCCGAATACTCGTACTCCGAGCCCGGCGCGCGAACGAGGCTCGTCGCCAGCACGGCATTTCGCGCCGACTCGGGCCCGGCTCCGCGGGTCGAGACGTCGCGCCCGGCGGGCAATCCGGATCGATGCGTCAGCAGGTCGCGAATCGTGACTTGCTCCTTCGCTCCGCCGGTGAACGTCGGCAGGTAGTGCGTCACACGCTCGTCGAGCCGCAACTTCCCCTGATCGACGAGGACCATCGCGGCCGCGGTCGTGGCGACGACTTTGGTAAGGGATGCGAGGTCATACATGGTTCGCTCGGGGTCGACCGCGACTCCCGATCGCCAGTCCAGCGTGCCATAGCCACGCTCCCAGACGATGCCGCCGTGCCTGGCGACGATCACCGCGGCCCCGGGGAAGCCACCAGCTCGAATGCCGCGGTACACGACGTCGTCGATCATCGCGAGTCGCGACGGAGACATACCCGCGGACTCGGGCGCCACGCGCGGCAGGCGCGCGGACGCATCGGCTCGGCGACGGACCATTCCGGCGACCGCGGCGGCGTCACCGGCGATTGCCGCCGAGCCGGCAAACAAGTGCGGCGAGAGTGAGGAAATGGAGCGGACGAAGCATCAAACGGCAGACGACTCACACGAGACTATGGTTGCGCCGTGTCGAGCTCGGCAGGAATCGCCATCGGGCGGCACTCCCTGCGCTACGCTATACCATCGCATCCATCGCGAGGTCCGTGATATGGGGCGAAGGCACCGACCGTGCTCGGCGGGTGCCGGCGCGATTCCGTGATACCTATCTTCCGGCGGTCAAAGAAGCCGATGACGGCGATCGAACGCCCTCAGGCCGACGAATCGGCGGTCGTCCTCATGACGCTACTTCTGCGGCAGCTGAAACAGGAATCGGAGCCCGCGGTTGAATCCCTCCGGCTTGTTGCCCGAGTGTCGCTCGCCTTCGACCACTCGGCTCTCCATGACAAGACTCTTATATCCCCGCGCCCGAAGATTCTTGACGAGTTCCGACACGGGACCGTACAGCGGCTCCTGATCACCGACCTCCACGTACAACTTGGCCGCGAGATCGGAGTGCGTGCGCGCATACGCCGCCTCGTCGGCGAACGCGCCGCGGTTCGCGTATGTCACCGCCGGGCTTCCCGCCGCGTATCCCGCGAACAAAGACGGGTCGGTGAACATCGCGTACAAGGTGAACAATCCTCCGAGCGACGCACCCATGAGCGCGCGCTTGGTGGGGTCGGCCGGGTAGCTCGTTTCGATGAACGGAATGATCTCCGTCTTGAGGGCCGCGAGGAACCGGACGCCTCCGCCGGAGCCTGGATTGTTCGGTCCCGGAAGCGGCGTGTAATCGATGGCGCGGAGCGAATCGTAGTTCGCGCGCGCGCCGGCGTACGTGATGCCGACGACGATCACGTCCGGCACCCACTTGTCGTAGAGCAGGCCGCCCTGAATCGACGCCAACAGCTTGAAGTCCCACTGGCCGTCGAGGAGATACAACACGGGATACTTGGTCCCGGCCGTCATGTTGGCCGGCAGGTAGAGATAGAGGTCGTAGTCACGCCCGGTGATGGTCGAGCGAAGCGACCGTACCTCGGTGTTCGGAATTGTCACGGCGGGATACTTGCCGCCCACCTGGGCGCCGGCGCGCCCCGCGGCGAGGGTTACTCCGATTCCCAGCAGTGCGGCGTGTCTCGTGCGCATCGTGCGTCCTTGCGTGAACGTTCGTCATCCCCGCGGCGCCCCTCATGATACACGGTTCTTCGCCGCTGTCCACAGCGACATGAGAATTCTCTATATTGGCGGCACGGGCGAGATCAGCTTCGCGTGTGTGCATGAAAGCGTGCGCCTCGGCCACGAGGTCAGCGTCTTCAATCGCGGCAACCACAACGCGGGATTGCCGTCCGACTGTCGTCTCATCATAGGCGACGTCACGGACGATGCGGCGTACGCGCGTCTCGCCGCCGAGGAGTTCGACGTCATCTGCCAGTTCCGGCTCTTTGCGCCCGATGCCATCCGCAGGGACATTGCCGCGTTCGCCGGGCACTGCGGCCGGTACGTCTTCATCAGCTCCGCCTCGGCGTACGCGAAGCCGGTTCGAGTCCTGCCGATCACCGAACGGACTCCACTGCACAATCCGCACTGGGCCTATTCGCGCGCCAAGGCGGAGATGGAGACCATTCTCCGCGCGCAGACCGCGCTGCCCTACGTCATCGTGCGGCCAAGTCACACCTACCGCACCAAGATGCCGACGCCGCTCGGCGGCGAGGTCTCGCGACTCTTGCGTGGAAAACCCATCGTCGTGCACGGGGACGGCGAATCGCTCTGGACGATCACGCACGCCACCGATTTCGCGCGGCCGTTCGCGCGGTTGATCGCAGCGCCCGCGGCGCTCAACGAGACGGTGCACATCACCGGGGACCGCGCCTGGTCCTGGAACGAGATCTTTCGAGCAATCGCCGCCGCGATCGGCGTTGACTCACCGGACATCGTCCACGTCGCGTCGGACACGCTCATTCGCTACAAGCCGGACTGGGAAGGGCCGCTGCTTGGCGACAAGGCCCCGTCCGTCCTGTTCGACAACACCAAAGCGAAGTCGATCGCGGGTGACTTCGACTGCCCGATCGACCCTTGGCAGGGAATGCGTCTGGTCGCCGAGCAGTTCCCACCGCAGGCTGGCGCGTACGACGCCGCGACGGACGCGCTCTACGATCGGATCATCGCCGACCAGCGCGCGCCGATTCGCATCGCATGAACACTGGAAGCAAGGTGCGCGTGACTATCGCAAATAGTTGGCGGGCAATAAGTTGGCGTTGGTCGTCATACGCCGAGGCGCGCATGTTCCGCATCGTACGCCGATGGTTCGCCACGTTATCCGGGCTGGTGTTCGCGAGCACGCCAATCGTCGCGCAGCAGCAGGCGCGACGTCCCAACGTCGTGCTGATCATCACTGACGACGTTGGCTATGGCGACTTCGGCGCCTACGGGTCTCCGGACGTGAAGACGCCGAACATCGATCGCCTGGCGCGACAAGGCGTCAAACTCACGGATTTCTACGCGAATGCATCGAACTGCTCGCCGACGCGCGCGGGGCTCATCTCCGGCCGATACCAGCAGCGGTTCGCGATCGAATGGCCGCTCGGCGGAGACGGCAGCGCCGACAGCGTGAAAGGCTTACCGGTCACGGCCACATCGCTACCGCATCTCCTCGCCAGCGCCGGCTATGCCACGGGACTGATCGGCAAGTGGCACCTTGGCTACACGCCGCAGTTCAGTCCCAAGGCGCACGGCTTCGACTACTTCTTCGGCTTCAAGAGCGGCTTCACCGATTACTACCAGCACACCGACGGCGCCGGGATGGCGGATCTGTTCGAAAATGAGCAGCATGTGTCCGTGCCCGGGTACATGACCGATCTGATCACGCAACGATCGATCGCGTTCATGGCGCGCAACAAGGATCGGCCGTTCTTCATCGACGTCGCGTACAACGCGGCACACTGGCCGTATCAGGTTCCCGACTCGCCGTCCGTCGCGCCCGATCATGGCCGGCACGTCACGCCGTTCGATTCGGTGACGAGCACGCGCGCACAATACGTGAAGATCGTCGAACGCGCCGACCGCGGCGTCGGCGACATCCTGCGTGCGCTCGACAGCCTCGGCTTGTCGCGGAATACGATCGTGATCTTCACGAACGACAACGGCGGCGAGTGGCTCTCGCGCAATCATCCGCTGTTCCACAACAAATCGAGCCTGTGGGAGGGCGGCATCCGGGTGCCGGCGATCGTCCGCTGGCCGGGCCACATCCCGCCGAACACGGTATCGCCGCAGGTCGCGATGACGATGGACCTGAGCGCGTCGATCCTCGCGGCCGCCGGCGCGAAGCCGCCGAGCGAACCGGCGCTCGACGGCCTGAACATTTTTCCGATTCTCGAGCATACGGCCCCGGTCGTCGAGCGGACGCTCTTCTGGCGCGTCACGGTGGCACGCCAGCAGCTCGCGGTTCGCTCCGGCGACTACAAGTTGCTCATCGACAACGGGCGGCCGTTCCTGTTCAACGTGCGGACCGACCTCGGTGAGCGGAACAACCTGATCGGTCAGCATCCCGAGATCGCGCGCCGTTTGCGGCCGCTCATCGACAAGTGGCAGCAGGATGTCGATGCGGAGGCGCGCTCGCGCAATTTGCGGGCGGCGTCGGAGCGGTGATTTCGTAGTCACATGCGGCACCGATCCGGCAGCCGCACGCTGGCCGCATCTCATCGTCGAGCCAGTTCCGTCTCTCTCCGCTCTAGGGGAGCCCTGGGAGTGGCCCGCCGGCTTCTCAGTTGGCGCCCGCCCGCCTAGACGGGAACCCCAAACAGTTCTGCCGTTTCGCGACCGCCCTTTGGTCGTACTAAATAAAACGTGCATCGGTGCCGAAAATATCTTCGCACCGCCCGATCTTGATGCATTGGGGCCGAGGCATTACGGCACGGTATGCACATGGCTGACACGAAAGCGTTGTTTACCCAACGGTTCGATGCAGCGCGCACCGCATTGACCGAGGGGGACGAGCCCGCCGCCGCCGAATCCCTTCACTCGGCAATAGTCGTGGCGCGCAGCGATCCCAGTCTCCGGCGGGAGCTCGCCTCCGCCCTCTTCCACCTCGGGAAGCTCTCGCGGAAGTTCGGCCGGGCAGGGGAAGCGGAAGCGGAGCCGCTCCTCACCGAAGCGCTCGCCATCAGCGAAGGGCTCTTCGGCAGGGAACACGCCGCACTCGCCCCGCTGCTGAACGAGTTGAGCCGGCTACACGTCCAGCGGTCGCAACATGCGCGCGCCGAGGACGTCCTCGAACGTTTGCTCGCGATCGCACGGGGCAAGGGCGAGGAGAATGCCGATGTCGCCACCGCGCTCGCCGGCCTCGCCGTCGTGAAACGCAAACTCGGCGATGACGCCTCGGCGGAAGCACTGTACAGAGATGCATTGCGCATTCGAGAGAAGGTGCTCGAGCCGAATCACATGGTCACCGTCGTCACGCTGGAGCAGCTCTCGGAAACGTGCGCGGCACGCGGCAACTTCGCCGAAGCGCTGGCGCTGCTTCGGCGCGCCCTGCCAACGCGCGAGGTGGCGTTGGGTCCTGGCCATGCAACCGTGCAGGCCGCGCGGTCGCGCGTTGCCGAGCTCGAGCTGCAGGTCGCCGTCGCGGCCGACACGGCGGCGGCTGCTGCTGCGAGGGCCGCCAGGGGTGCGATACCTACTCCGGCCTGGTTCAAGCGGGTGCCGGACTCCCCTGCCGATACGCCATCGACCGACTGTGCCGTCACCGATCAATTCGAAGAAGCTGGAATTCCTCGGTGAGCCCGAGCCGCGGGTGCTTCGCCCCGCCGCCCTTTCACGCGAACGTGCGAAGACGCCGACGGTCACCGCCGCGGTGGCGGCCGCCTCGTTGATGGCATCTTCGATACAGACGCCTTCTGCTTCCCAGATCGTCATCTCCCCACCCGAGAGCGCTCGTCCGTCCGGGAGCGTCACCGGTCGCGAATCGGGCGCGCGCATCGCGATGCCGTTCTCGCGGATGTCGCGCACAGCGATGTCGCGAGTGACGATGCTGCGCTTGGCGACTCGGCGATCCACCATCGCACCGGTCCAGGCCGATTCGCCCGAGCCGGCGCGCAAGAAACGAACGGTGCTGTATGCATCCGCTGGAGTGGCCGCGGTTGCGATCGCCGGGCTGCTGATGTTGCGCCCGCGCGCCGGCGGCGGCAGCGACCCCGTCTCCACGAAGATGAGCGCTGCGCAGCGCACCACCGCCGCCGGCGCTCCTGTCGTGACGGCGCCGGCGACGAGGACCGGATCCACCGCAACCGGCGCGGCGGCCATGGTGGTCGCAACGCGCGCCGACTCGCTCCGCTCCGCGAGCGCGACGCCCGCGCCTACCGCTCCGGTGGTCCAGCCAGAGCAGCGTGCGCCGGAGAGCGCTCCACCGGAGCTCCGCCTGCCCCGCGTCGAGGTTCACCTGGGTCCCATAAATATCCCGAGCATCCCGGTCCCGAGCATCTCGGCGGCGCCGAGCGTCGACTCGATCGTGCGCTCGGCGACGGAGCGGCCGCGCGCGTCCGACACCGATCGGACTGGAACGGGGGATGAGAGTCTCACTCCCCACGTCGGCGGACGTCGATAACGCGCGTCACCCCTCCCAAGATCATCGGGCGCGTGCCGGAGCCACGCTTCCCCGACGCGCTGCTCCGCTCGGGACAACGCGAAGGACAGGTCGTCGTGCGCTTCATGGTGAACGAGCTCGGGAGTGTCGACGTCGCGAGCATGATCGTGGAGCGATCGGATCACGAGCTGTTCACGGCTGCCGTGCGCGACATCCTGCCCCGCTTCCGCTTCGAGCCCGCCCGCACGCACGCACCGGAATCGAAGCCGGTTGCCGCGTGGGTGAGCGTGCCCTTTCGGTTTACGACGAAGAAATAAGGCGGAGGCCATCGGGGCGGGCGGGCGGGCAAAGCTCGCGCCTCGTTGGGCGGCCGTCGTGTTTTCGGTCGCTGAGTCCTATATACCGCTGACCGGCAATACGGCCGCGACCTTGCGACAAACAATCGAATGAATCGATTCATTCTCCGTACCCTTCTCCCGCTCGTATGGCCCGCTGTGACCGCGGCGCAGGCGACGCTGAGCGTGACCGTATTCGAGGACCAGAACGGGAACGGCACGCGCGATCCCGGTGAGCGCCCGATCCCGAGCGTCGCCATCTCCAATCAGCGGGATGTCGCGCGAACGGATGCATCGGGCATCGTGCGGATCGAGCGCGGTCCGACGGGGATCATCTTCGTTTCGATTCCCAACGGGTATCGCAGCGTGGGATCCTTCTGGCGCGCCCCGGCTCCCACGGATTCGCAATTGACATTCGCGCTGCAGCCTGCTCCCGCGCCCCGCACCTTCAAGTTCGTTCACGCGTCCGATCCTCACATCGAGCCCGCCAACGTCGACCGGACGCGGCGCTTGCGCCAGCTCGTCGATTCGATACGACCGGACTTCACGCTCGTCACGGGTGACCTGATCCGCGACGCGATGAGTCAACAGGAGCCCCTGGCTCGGTCATACTTCGAGCTCTTCGACGCGGAAACGCGGGGCTTCGCGAAGCCAGTGTGGACCGTGCCGGGGAATCACGACCACTTCGGCATCATTCGCAGCCGATCGCATGTGGCCGAGACGCATCCGTTATATGACCGCGGGATGTATCGACAGTATCGCGGCCCGGATTACTACTCGTTCACGTATGGCGGCGTGCACTTCGTCGCCCTCAACACGCTGATGACGGACGACTCGGCGTACTATGGCCGCGTCGACAGCCTCCAACTCGCCTGGCTGCGGCGCGATCTGGCGATGGTCGCGCCGAGCGTGCCGGTCGTGACGTTCAATCACATTCCGATGGTGTCTGGCTGGGAGATCCTTGCGGGATTCGCGGACATGCCGCTCGTCGCGTCGATCAGGCGGGAAAATGGAGTGACCACGGATCGTCACACCGTGGCGAACGTACGGGACGTCATCACCACGATGCGCGGCCACCCGTGGGTGCTCGCGTTGGGCGGACACATGCACGCGGCGGAGAAGCTAGTCTTCCAGACCGAGGGAGTGCTCACGCGCTTCGAGCAGGCCGCCGCGGTCGTTGGCGGACAAACGATCCAAGATGTGATCGTACCCTCGGGCATCACCCTCTACACCGTGCGGGATGGCTCGATCGATGCCGGCCGCTTCGTACGCCTCGACCCGCCGTCCAAGCCGCTCGGTCGCTAGCGCGAAGCGCGACGTCAGGCCGGGGCGCCTTGCCGCCGCGATCAGAGCAGCCCGCGCCATCGCTCTCCCCTTCGTCGCGCTTCCGATCAGCTAGTTACCAGCTGCTCGTGGGGCTACGTCGAGCAAAAAGCACCCCCAGTCGTTTCCCGCCGTGGCGACGATGACCCATTGTCCCGCGCTCGGAAGGGACACCTCACTCGGATAGCCGTACAAGCGTCCAGACAGTCCCGGACTGTAGGCCAAGCCTTCGACGCGGAATCGGACCGAATCAGCCCCGTTCCCAATGCGAGCCGCCCGAACGACGAGCGGAGGTTTCTGCAACGAAGAGCCGTGTAACGGGAGCCAGACGACCTTGTACCCCTTTACCGCCTGAAACCCACCCCATGATGCGGCGGTAAGACCTCCGCGAACGATAAAGTCACCTGAGCGCAAGGAGCCGTTCGGCATTGAGGAGGTGTACGCGGTGTACGCCGCCGCCACCACGCAGCGCCTTTCAGCGGTTCCGCCGAACGGGAAATCGCTGAAGTAGGGTTGCTGGGCCACCTGCGGCGCGTCGTGCGCGAAATCGGCCCCTTGGGCTTCGGCTTCTCGAACGGTCGCGGGTATGTTCTGCGCTCTCACGACGTGCGTCGTCGTCGCAATCATCAACGCCCCAGCCAAACTGACCTTCCGCATGCCAGTCTCCATCGAAGGTTCGGAGATCAAAGTTGCCGCAAGCACTGCGCCGAGCGCCGCGATTGGGCCGGGGACAGGCTCTGCGATTAGGACTCCGGCGTTTTGCGCGCCGTCACGATCACAGCGGCCCGCGCCATCGCTCTGGCGACGAGCGCTTCCGCCTTCGGGCCGAGCGTCGCCTCCCATTTTGCCCGGAGGTGCGCGTGCTCGGCCTCGTCGGAGGCGTGCGTCACGGGCGAGCCGGCAGGATGATCTGGTCGTCGTTGGAGCGCATGGAGCATTCGGCCCCGGTCGGTCCGGCGAAAGGGCGCGAAGGCGTTCACCCGAGGCCGAACAGGCAGCTTGAGCACTGCGTTTCGCTACCAATTCCATCACCAGCATGAAGCGCCACCTGACGTGCATCGAGCGAAGTGCTTGTGCTTGAATGACCCGGGCGGGTCTCGAACCCGCGACCTACGGATTAAAAGTCCGTTGCTCTACCAGCTGAGCTACCGGGTCGTGCTTGTTCAAACTTCACACTGCTGAACAACTTAGACAACTCGCCAAGTGAAGCGGCGGCGCGATCAGCTCGCCGATTGTGCCCGAAGTTGTGCCCTTCGCGAACGGAAGCACGCTCGGAGGCGGGCTCGGAATGACACTTTCGCGCGGTGGCGAACTATCATTCGACCAAACTCACCCGTCTCTCATGCGCCGTTTCGCCTCCATTCTGTGCACGGTGAAGCTCGCGTTCAACAAACAGTGATGATTCGGCGCACAGGCACGCGGCCCTTTCTTGGTGGGCTGCTCGCGCTGGGGGGCTTGGCGTGTACTGGCGCTCCGCGTCCCGTCACGGCGCCCGCAAGCAACTCGTCGTACGACGTCGTCATCACGAACGGGAAGATCGTCGACGGCACCGGCAACGCGTGGTTCTACGGCGACGTCGGCATCGCCGGTGATCGTATCGCGCGAATCACGAAGCCCGGCATGCTCGCCAGCGCGAGTGCCAAGCAGCGCGTGGATGCCCGGGGGCTGGTGGTGGCGCCTGGTGTGATCGACATCCAGGCGCAGTCGTACGTGCAGCTGCTCACCGGCGACAGTCGTGTCGTGAGCATGAGCACACAGGGCGTCACCACGATGATCCTCGGTGAGGGCGACACGTTCGCCCCGGTGAACGACGGCGTCGTGGCTTCGGCGGTCGCTCAGGTGATCGACACCGCGCAGCGACGACTCATGGCCGGATGGCGTGGCGCGCGCGGATTCGACGCCTGGTTCCGCGACATGGAACGCCACCGTATGGCGGTGAACGCTGGTTCGTTCGTCGGTGCGGGCACGGTACGCGCCTACGCGAAGGGAATGGCCGAGGGCCCGGCGACACCGGCCGAGCTGGACACCATGCGCCGCGTGGTGCGCGACGCGATGCTCGATGGCGCCATGGGCGTGGGCAGCGCGCTCATCTACCCGCCGGGAAGCTACGCGACGACGTCGGAGCTCGTCGAAGAGGCGAAGGTGATGGCGCCGTACGGCGGCATCTACATCACGCACATGCGGTCCGAGGGCGAGCACCTGCTCGAGGCGGTGGACGAGGCGATTCGGATCGGCCGCGAAGGCGGCGTGCCGGTCGAGATCTATCATCTCAAGGCAGCGGGCGTGAACAACTGGCCGAAGGCCAGGCAGGTGATCGCGAAGATCGACTCGGCGCGCGCGGCAGGGCAGGACGTCGCGGCGGATCAGTATCCGTACGTTGCCGGGCAGAACAACCTGTCGTCGTGCATTCCTGCCTGGGCGCACGCCGACGGCAAGTTGCTCGACCGGCTGCACGACAAGGTGACGCGCGACCGCATCAAGACCGAGATGATCAAGGATCCCGTCGGTTGGGAGAATCTCTGTCTCGCCGCGACGCCGCAGGGGGTGGAGGTCGTCGGCTTCAAGGTCGATTCACTCAAGAAGTACGAGGGCAAACGACTCCCCGAGATCGGGCGCGCGTGGGGCGAGGATTGGGCCGACGCGCTGATCGATTTGACGCTGCTCGAGAAGAATGGCCTGGGGCAGGTGATCTTCGTCGCGTCAGACTCGAACGTCGCGATGCAGGTTCGCCAGCCGTGGATGAAGTTCGGCACCGACGCGGAGGCGTTCGATCCCGCGACGGCGAAGATCTCGACGCACCCCAGGGCGTACGGCACGTATCCGCGCATCCTCGGCCGCTTCGTGCGCGACGATCACGTCCTCACGCTCGAGGACGCCGTCCGGAAGATGACCTGGGCGGTGGCGGAGCGATTGTCGATCCGCGACCGCGGGCTTCTCCGCGAGGGGATGATGGCCGACGTGATGATCTTCGATCCCGCGACGATCATCGACCGGGCGACGTATGAGGCGCCGCATCAGCTGTCAGTCGGAATGCGGTGGGTGTTCGTGAACGGTGTCGCCGTCGTGGCAAACGGTCAGGTCACGGGCGAAAAACCCGGGCGCCTCGTGCGGGGGCCCGGGTGGAACGGCAACCGCCAATAGTGTCCGGGATAACAATCCTACGCTGCACCTCTCCGACTGAACCCCCACCGCTCATCGGCGGTGGGGGCTTTCGTCACAGGGATTTCGAATTCTTCCTCGCTACTTCGTCGGGTCGTCCTGCGGATGCACGTAGGTCAGTGCAAACGGGCCGATGCCGTGCACCTGTACCTCGGTGGACCCGCGCGCGCTGGCGAAATGCGCCATGGTCGCCGGCATGGTCACGAAGTCGTTCACTTTGTAGCCGACGAGAGCGGCCGCGGAGAAGTCCTCACCCATTCCCGCGAGAAAGGTCCCCTTGAGCACGGTCACGTATTCGTCGGCTGGGTGGGTGTGAGGCGCCAGGATGTAGCCGTTGGGAAAGCGAAGCCGGACGGTAAATACGTCGCCCGCTTTGCTCGGATCGCCCTCCACAACCGCGAACTGCGCGCCCGCGGGAAAAATCGGCGGAGCCGGCCCCCAAACGATCTGATTGCTCCCACTCATCTCGGTGTTATCCCCGCTTGCGCCGTCCGTCGCCCCAGGCGTCGAACCGGTATTCGGTGCGGTCGTTCTGCTGTCTTTGTCGGAACAAGCGGCAAGAGTCAGGGCGACGATTACGGTTCCAAGTGCCAGATGCTTCAACAACATTTTTTTGCCTCCAAAGGGTAGCGGTCACGACGGGGCGCGCACTCGCGCACTCCCGCCTCACGCGACGCGCCCGCTGGCGAATCGCGCCGACCCAGGGTATCGCGCCCCGATCGTCCGGTTATCGTCTGGGATTGCGTCCCTGATGTATGCGGAGCCGCCTCTGTCTCCTCGGACCGGTGTCCCTGACGGGTCCGGACGGAGCATCTGCGCGCCGCGCATCACAACAGCGGCGCATGGCGCTGCTCGCGCTCATCGCGAGCTCTCCAGGCGGAGCGATCACTCGCGACCGCCTGGTGGGCCTCCTGTGGCCGGACCGCGACGAGCGAACGGCGCGGCACCTCCTGGCGGATTCGCTGTACGTCCTACGCCGGACGCTCGGAGACGCGGCGATCGTCGCCACGGCCGGCTCCGTGCGCTTGTCCCCGGATCTCGTGTGGACCGATGTGGCCGAGTTTCGCCGCGCGCTGGACGATGAGCGCTGGTCCGACGCGGTCACGCTGTACCGGGGCGATTTCCTCGACGGGTTTTACGTGCGCAACGCCGTCGACTTCGACCAATGGGCGATGTCGGAGCGCGCTCGTCTCAACGCGCTCGCGACGCGCGCCGCCTCGGCGCAGCGTCATCGCGCTCGAGAGCGCAGGGCGCATCGCCGAAGCGGTCGTCGCGGCCGAGCGCGCCCTCGAGGTGGCGCCGTATGATGAAGCGATATTTCGCGATCTCATACGATTGCTGATCCTCTCGGAGAACCGCACCCGCGCGGCGGCGGCGGCACGCGCCTTCATCGAGCGGTTGGCGCTCGATCTGGGCGGTTCCCCGTCCGCCGACACGTTACGGCTCGTGCGTGACGCCGGCGCATCGCCGAACGCGGAGGGGATCATCGTGCTGACTTCCGCCAAGCGTCTCGGACGGCCCGCGCGGACCGTCGATTCCGAGACCGCGAGCATCCTCGCGCGCGGCCGATATCACTGGCATCAGCGCACGCGCGCCTCGGTCGAACGAGCCATCGTCTATTTCACGCGTGCGGCCGAGCGCGACGCGCGCGCCGTCGACGCGTGGTTCGGCCTGTCCGATTGCTGGGTGGTGATGGGAGGCCGCGGCTACGTGCCGGTTGGTGACGCGATCGATCTCGCGGTCACGAGCGCCGAGCGAGCCCTTTGCCTGGACGACACGCGGTCCTCCGTACACGCTGCGATCGGAGGCGTGAACATCCTTCGACATCGTTGGCACGACGCCGAACGCGCCCTTCGCAACGCGATTCTCATCGACCCCCAGAACGCGGACGCGCACCACTGGCTCTCGCTCACCCTGATCATCGGATTCGGAGCTCGTGAGGAAGCCATTCGGGAGCAGGCGATAGCCGCGCGTCTGAATCCCGTGTCGCCCGTTCTTTCCGGGGCTCTCTCCTGGCAGCAGTATCTGTGCGGCGAGTACCATTCGTCGCGATCGAGCATGGAGCCGGTGCTCGATCTCAACGCCGAGCTCGAAGAGGGGCACGCCGGGCTTGCGCGGGTGGCCGCGCGGATGGGCGACGAAGCGACGGTGATGACAACCCTCGCGGCAGGTCTCGCGAAGCGCCGTGATCTGCGCGGAGATCTCCTGGCCGAGCAAGCCTCGGCCCTCGCCGTGCTCGGAGACTCGGTGCGGGCGCGTCGCCTCGTACTCGAAGCGAGCGCTCACGGCGCCTCGCCACTCCACCTCGCGTTTGCCTGGGCGAGCACCGGTGATGCGCGCCGTGCGTTTCGGTGTCTCGAGGGCGAGTCCTTCCACTTGTACTCGGCGCCGGCGGATGCCTGGTGGGATCCGCGGTTCGAGGCGATTCGCGACGACACGCGCTTTCGGCGCGTGCGAGCACAGGTCGATCGGGCGTGGCGGCCGGAATGGTCTTAGTCTCGGACGTACCGCGCTGTGCGAGGTGAGCCGGGCCAGGTGACGTGACCCCACTTTTTGGTCCAGCTGTTCGAACCGCGGGGGTTGGGGAGTGGCGTAGACCAGAACGCGATAGTCGCCGCCGCCCTGATCGCGTGACGCCCAGATAGTCCCGCCTCGAGCCGAGCCTCGTCCGACTCCAGGACAGACAGGTTGGCCCAAAGTCCCATGGATTCGAGCTCGCCAGGCGGCGGATCATCAAGCTCGCGCTCGCTGGGGGGGGAGTTCGTGGCAGTAGCCGACGATGCCCGCGTGTCGGGCTCCGCAAGGCGACACGAGTTCTGGGTCGGCGTCGTCGATGACGATGCATCGATTCGCACCGCGCTCGCGCGAGTGCTTCGCGGAAACGGCATCTCGGTGGAGACGTTCGGTTCCGCGGAAGAATTCCTCCTCCGCGCGGCGGCAGGCCAGCCGGAATGCCTCGTGCTCGATATACACCTCGGCGAGATGAGCGGCTTCGAGCTTCGAGACCGGCTCGCGTCCGACGGAGCGCCTCCGCCTATCATATTCATCACCGGCCATGACGACGTGCCGGCCGAGCGCGCACGATCCGGCGGAAGCTGCGGCTTCTTGCGAAAGCCGTTCGACACGAATGACCTGGTCGCGCTCTTGCGACCGCACATTCATTCGAGGCCAAAGTAGGCCCCGTCGATGTCATCGCTCCAGGTTCCGCGTTTCGCCTCAGCCGGAGTGTTTGCTTTGCTGTTCGCACTCTGGGGAATGCCGGGGGGCCGTGCGGACGCACAAGGCCCCACGACAGCGGCGATCGCGGGACGCGTCATCGACGAACGAGGGCAAGCAGCTCCGGGCATCGACGTCCTCGTGACCAATCGAGCGACCGGCATTTCCATGCACGCCCGCTCTCGGGCCGATGGCCGATACCGGGTCAGCGGCCTCGATGTCGGCGGTCCGTACGCCGTGACCGCGCGACGCGTTGGATCGCGCCCGACGATGCAGACGGGATTCTTCGTGAGCCTCGGTCAGACGCTACAGGTGGATGTCTCGTTCGCCGAGCAACCCGTCAGGTTGCAAGGAATGGAAACGCAGGTAGCGCGGACCCGGCGCATCTCGCCGACACATCAGGGCCCGCAAGCCCTTCTCGGCGATTCGTTGATCCATCAGATGCCGGTCATCAATCGCGACTTGTACGCTCTCGTCCGCCTCGTGCCGCAGACGTCGACGTGGTACGCCTCGACGGCGTCGGGGTCGAATCCGCGAGGCAACAGCATTCGGATCGACGGTATCAGCGACCAAGTGTCGTCGAGCACTTTGGCAGCGGGCGTCCTATACGGAGCCAAGTCCATTCCGCTGGATGCCGTGAAAGAGTACCAGGTTTCCCTGTCGCCGTTCGACGTCCGCCTCGGCGATTTCGCCGGCTCGAGCATCAACGTCGTGACCCGGGGCGGCACCAACGAGTTCCACGGCGACATCTTTGCCTACGCCACGAATCAGCGACTCGGCGCGCACGTGCCGCTCGTCCAAAACCTACGCTACGACAACGAGCAGTACGGACTCTCGCTCGGCGGGCCGGTCGTTCAAGACCGCCTCGTCTTTTTTCTCGCGTCCGAGTTCCAGCGGCGCGACATTCCGGCGAGCGGTCCCTATCTGGGCCAGGGGCTCATGAGCGAATCGATGCTTCCGGTCAGCGCGGCGGACATCTCACGCTTTTCGAAGCTGCTCGGCGCCGACGGGCTCGATGGCGGGACGGCCGGGGCCGTGACGAATGCCAATCCGTCGTCGGCGGCGTTCCTTCGCCTGGATGCGCCGTTGTCTCGCTGGAACAGCCGCATTACCGCGCATGCGAGCTACTCGCACGGTGACAGCTCGATCTTCGCGCGTCCGACGGCTCTCGCTCCGACCAATTGTCCGACGAACGCATGCTTCCCGCTTTCGTCGCTCCAACACTCGCGGTGGGTGGACAAGCGGTCGGCCGGCATCCAACTCGTTTCCAACCTCACGAGCGGTGCGTACAACGAGCTTCTCGCCGGATACACCGGCATCGTATCGGGCTTTCGACCCACGGCGAAGGAGCCGCTCGTACTCGTCACCGTGCCGGGAACCGGTGGGTCTCCCGCTGTCCTCCAGTCGGGCACGCACGAGATCGCGACGGGGCAGCGAAACGCCAGCTGGACGACGGAATTCACCGACAATCTCTCACTCTTCGCGGGAGCGCATCGCATCACGGCCGGTCTCTCCGCACAACTGTTCGATCTGCGCGCCTTTCAGCAGCGCGGAGCCTATGGCGTGTGGGAATTCGCGAGCCTCGATTCACTCCAGGCGGGGATCGCGTCGCGATACCGCGTGACGAGAGATACGGGAAGCATCACCGCGGCCAAAGGCGGCTACGGAGCCGCCTACGTCAGCGACGAGTGGAATGCGTCGCCGCGTCTCTCCCTGACGCTCGGCCTCCGATCCGACGTGCCGCTCGTCTCGGCGAACCTTCCATACGTGAGCGCCGTCGACTCGACTCTTCACCTGCGCACCGACGCGCTCCCGTCCCGCCAAGCCCAGTGGTCGCCGCGGCTCGGGTTCACGTACGACCTGACGACTGCCAACGCGCCGATGCAGCTAAGGGGAGGCGTCGGGCTTTTCACGGGGCGTCCCGCTCTCTTTTGGCTGTTCGGCGGATTTTCCGCGTACGGGCTCGCCCAGCGGACGCTTCAATGCGGATCTCTTTCATCCGACGCAGGCCCGGCACCGTCGTTCAACCCTGACTACGGCAATCCGCCGCTTGCCTGTGCGGGCGGTCAGAGCTTTGGCGCATCGACGACCGGCGAAATCGACGTCATCGACTCTCATCTGCGCCTTCCGCAGTCGCTGCGCGCATCGCTCGCGCTGGACCGCCAGTTTCCCCTCGGTCTTGTTGGAACGATCGAAGGCCTCTACACGCGCGCCACGAACGCGATCTTCTTCTCGGGCATCAACCTCGCACAGCCGGTGGCGACCGACCACGACGGGAGGGTGATGTACGGAACGGTCAACGCGAGCGGTGTGGCGTCTCCGCGGCGAATCGCTTCCCAATTAGGCGACGTCGTGTCCGTCGGCGGCCAGTCCAGGGACCACGCGTACGACATCACGGGTGAGCTGCGCAAGGCGGGACGGATAGCCGATGTCTCCGCATCGCTCAGCTACGGCCGCACGCGCGACGTTCAGAGTCCGCGGCCTGTCAGCGCTCTCCTGATCGACGACTGGCGTTTCGCGCGCCCCGTCGCCGGCCGACAGGACGACATGACGCCCGGCGTCTCCGACTACGACCAGCCGTTCCGCGTTCGGGCGTCGGGAACGCTCCATTCACCCTGGGCGCGATTTCGAACCGACCTGTCGTTCTTCTACGTCGGCGGCTCCGGACTTCCGTACACGTACGTGGCCGGCGGGACTCAGGGGCGTGGCGACTTGAACGCCGACGGGGCGATGGGGAACGATCCGATCTACATCCCGCGCACGGCGTTCGACACGTCGGAGATCAGGTTCAGCGGGTCGCCCGCTGTGGTGGCGGCGCAGCAATCGGCGTTCGAAAACTTCATCGACGGCGCGGATTGCTTGCGCAAACAGCGTGGCCGGATCATGGCGCGCAACAGCTGTCGCACGCCTTGGATGAGCCTCACGAATCTGGCCTTGCGTCAAACGCTGCCGACCACCGGAGCCCAGTCGCTCGCCCTCGAGCTGCAGATCTTCAACTTCCTGAATCTGCTCAATCCCCGGTGGGGGCGGGAACAGTTGCCCAGCGGCGCCACGCCGACGAACACGAATCAGGTCTCGCTGCTCTTCCAGTCGGGAGAGACCACGCAAGCGCAGCCGGTCTACTCTTTCGATCCGATGATGCGTCGTTACAGTTACGACAACTTTGATACCTACTACCAGCTTCAACTGGCGGTGCGGTACACCTTCTAGGCATTTTGTGTTGGCAACCCCCGCTCGACTCAACTCGATTTTCACGCTGGCCGCGGCCCTCGCGCTCACCGGAGGTGCGAGAGCGATCGCGCAGCCGCCGCGTCCGACACGGATCCTGCTGCTCTACCAACAGCAGGCCGAGGCGCCGCAGATGGTGGAGTTCACACGGCGGCTTCGCGTGACGATCCAGAACGAGCTGTCGTCCCCCGTCGAGTTTTATCAGGAGTCGTTGGATCTCGACCGCTTCGCCACGACCGAACGCGTGTCGCGTCTGGCCCCCTATTTCGAAGATAAGTATCGCGGATTCGCCATCGACGCCGTCGTGCCGATTGGGGGACGCGCCCTCGAATTCGCCACCGATCATCTCAGCGGCGTCCTTCCGGGTGCACCAGTTGTTTTCGCCTTGGCCGCCGTACCTCAGACGAACCCGTCGGCGTTGCCTCCGAACGTCACGGGCCGGCTCGCGGTTGCCTCGCGGTTCGAGCCGACACTCTCGATGGCGCTCGGGCTCCAACCGGACGCGGAGCAGGTGGTTGTCGTCGGCGGTGCGAGTGCGGCCGACTCCGTCTCGGTCGCCGCCGTCAACACGGCGATCTCCGACATGAGCGACACGATCCGCGTGTCGTTCCTGCAGGGGCTCGCGCTCGACTCGCTGCTCGTAAAGCTCCGCGCGCTCCCCAAGCGCAGCGTCGTGATCCTCGCGAATTTCAGGCGGGACGGCCTCGGGCAGGTATTCGACCCTGTCGACATCGTGGGAAGCATGTCGAGGGCGTCGGCCGCGCCGATGTACACACAGCTGCGCAGCTACATCGGTGAAGGCGTCGTCGGCGGCTTCGTGACGCGCTTCGACGACGAGGGGATGCGCACCGGCCGGCTGGTCGTTCGTGTTCTCCAGAGACGGCCCGGCGAGCCGATGCCGCCGCTCGAGATAGTCGACAACTCGTTCGTCGCCGACTGGCGGCAACTGCGGCGCTTCGGTCTCTCAGAGGATCGCCTGCCTCAGGGCACCGACGTCTTGTTTCGCGAACCAACCGCATGGGAGCGTTACCGAACGGCGGCCCTAATCGCTCTCGGGCTCATCGCCGCGGAGTCGGTTTTGATCGGCCTGCTCCTGCTCGAGCGTCGACGGCGCAAACTGAGTCAAGAACTGAATCGGGCGGTGCTCGCGTCTCTCTCGACACCGATTGCAATCCTCGATCGCGACGGCACGATCATCCGCGTCAACGAGGCGTGGCGTGACGGCGCGCGTTTCGGCGCGGCTCGGCCTCGCGGTGAGGCGCTCGTCGGTTGGAACTATCTCGAGGAGTGCCTTCGCGCGGAAGCGAGCGGCGACGAGGCCGCGGGTCGGCTTCGACGCGGGATCGAAGCTGTCCTCGACGGGCGCGAATGGCCGTTCCGCCATGAATACACTTGGTCGACCCCCCGCGAGCGCGCGTACGAGGTCTTCGTCGATCGACTGCAAGTATCCGAAGGCGGTGCGATCGTGACGCACCTGGACATCACGGACCGGCGTCGCGCGGAGGAGACGAGGCGTCAGGTCGCCCACATGGGACGACTAGCGCTCGTCGGCGAACTTTCGGCGACGATGTCACACGAGCTTCGTCAGCCGCTCGCCGCCATTCGAGCAAACGCCGAGGCAGGGGCTCGTCTCCTCTCGGCCACGCCTCCGGATCTCGGCGAAGTCCGCGAGATCCTCCAGAGCATCGTCGCGGACGACATGCGCGCCGCGGATGTCATCGAGGGTGTCCGAAAGCTGTTGCGAAAAGACGAGATGTTCGAGACGACCGTCGATCTGAACCATATCTGCCGGGAATCCGTGCGCTTGTTGCAGCACGAGGCGGAGCTTCGACAGACACGCCTGGAGCTGTCACTCTCCGCCGCGCCTCCGACCGTCGCCGGCGATCCCGTTCAGCTTCAGCAAGTGGTTCTCAACCTCATGCTCAATGGCCTGGAGGCGGCGTCGACATCGACGGAGGAGCGCGCCGTCTTCATACACACCGAGACGAACGCCGACGATGTGGAGGTGACGGTCCGCGATAGTGGCCCCGGGCTGTCGGCCAGCGTACACTCGCGCCTGTTCGAGCCGTTCTTCTCTACAAAGACCGGAGGACTGGGCCTTGGTCTCGTGATCGTGCGATCGATCGTCGAGCGACACAACGGCCGCGTCCGCGCCGAGAATCATTCACTCGGCGGCGCGCTGTTCCGAGTCCGTCTGCCCGCCGCGTCGCCTGCCGCGACGAGTTCCTCCCGCACGCCCGACGACCATCGCAAGACAGAAAGGGGCCGCCTCGCGGCGACCCCTTCATGAAAGTGCTACTCGGTCCGGACCTCGTCTTACGGAGACAGCAGTGAAATGGTCGTTCGCGTATAGGTCGCCCCGGTCGTGACGGCGGTGACCTGCGGATCGGTCCGCGAATCGCCGGTCCATGCTTCGAAGATGTGCGTCGTCGGTGCAAGCTTGTTCGTGCAACCGCCGCCGTTGACCGACAGGACGCGGATGATGGCCGACGTCGCGTTCTGCGGGAATCTGAAGAACTGGAACGGCGCCGCGGCGGAATACGGCGCCTCCGGGAGCGCCTGCTTGAAGCAGGCTGCCTGCGTCATTCGCCAGGTGATGACCTGACTCCCGCTCGCCGGAGCGGACAGTCGCACGGTGAAGTCGATCGGATTGCCGGCATTCGTAGCCGTCGGATTGGCCGACGCCACCTGCGAGAAGCCCTGACCGGCGGTCGGCGAGACCTGGAGCGTGAGCGTCGTCGACCGGTTCGTCGCGATCGGATTCGCGATCGTGATGGTGGTGTTGCTCGGCGCCGTCAACGCCCGAATCCCACTCACGTTGAACCTGAAGGTGAGCAGCGGCACCGCGGACGGCGACGCCGTCGCCGGGCTTTGACTCACGGTTACGAACGACGGCTGGCCCGTCACGTTGTACTTGATGGCGGTCGCGACGTCTGCGTTCTGCGCCGCCGCCGGATGCACCCGCAGCTCGATCGCGTTGCTCGTGCACGTCGTCTGATCCTGTGCCGCGCCCGGCGGAAGCTGGATCACGAGCTTGGTGTCCTGGTTGAGCGTGCTGATCGACCCCGTCTTGATGATGCAGGACATGGTGCTCGGCTGGAGCGATCCATTCGTCGTCCAGGTCGCCTGCGACAGCGCCGGTTGCGCCACGATCGTCATCGAGAGCGTCGACAGGTCGCCGAGTGGCATCTTGAACGACACCGACGCCGAGGCATTGGCGGTCAGCGTCGTGGGCGTGCTCACTTGAACGACGGCGGACCCGACCAAGCCGCATCCGCGACCCACGTTGTCCGGGCCGCTGTGCCGCGTGACGATGCTCGCGGTCATCCCGGACGGCCCGCTGAACGTGAAGCCGGTCGAAGGGTTCGTGAGGTCGACCGAATTTCCCCACACCTCGAACCGCATCGTCGGCCCCGCCATCACGGTCAAGGCGTTCCCCGATCCCGCGATGTGCGTCGAGCAATTGCTCGTGGTCGTCACATACTCGACGCCTGCCCATGCCCGCGATGCCGGCAACACCGCGAGTGCGAACACCGCTCCACCCAACATCACGTCCCGCCGCGGCGAGACGCCGCGGAATCTGCCCGTATGCCTGATCATGTGGACCGCCTCCTGTTGCTCGAACTAACGAGCGAGGCGGCGGAATCTTCTCAGCGCACGCGACGTGTCGGAGAACGGGATGTGTGCGGCGGGAGTCAGCCATGCATATTGAGTCGCGCCGCGCCCCCGCTCGATCGGGTTTCGGCACCTAGCGCAGTGTCGTTCTTCCTGAGGGCGGTCGCATGCGTCGCATGTTGAAATGGGCGTTCCATCAACTGGGCTATGACGTCATTCGCAACGTCCCGACGCTCGACCATGGTTTCCAGGTTCTCCCGTACGTCGTAGCCGAGCGCCTGCACCCGGACTTCTTCTTCGTCCAGGTCGGGGCGAACGATGGCGTGCTCGATGATCCGCTGCGCGGCCTGATTCTGAAGCACGACCTCGCGGGGGTCCTCGTCGAGCCGATGCCGGGCACATTCCAAGCCCTCGTCGACGCGTATCCGAATCGGCCGCGTCTCAGCTTCGAGAACGCCGCGATCAGCGATCGGGAGGGCAACGTCCCCCTCTACAGAGTGCGCCCGGGGGCGAACGTGGGCGCAAGCTGGCGCGGCGTCGCGGGGTTCAACCGAGACGTGCTGCGCTACCACGGCATCCCCGCCGAAAGCATCGAGGAGATCTCGGTGCCGACGACCACATTGCCGGCGCTTCTGGAACAGCACGGCGTCAGGAAGCTTGACCTGCTTCAGGTCGACACCGAGGGCCACGACGGCGTAATCGTGCGCCACGCGCTCCGCTCGGGGGTTCGGCCGGCGATCATCAACTACGAAGCTGTGCACATGCCGCCCGAAGAACGCTATGAGACCCGCCGCCGGCTGAAGGAGTGCGGATATCGATTCATCGACATCGAGCGCGACACGCTAGCGGTTCTTCAGGCTTGAGCCACAAGTTCCTACGGACCGAGCGCCCGCTCGAACAGCTGCATGTTGTCCGTCGCCAGCACGCTGTGCAGCGCGTAGAGGTTGGACGCCGAGTTCCATTCGCCGCCCGAAAGAGCGCGCGCGGCTTGAAATCCAGCGGCGCGCACGGCGGAGGCCACTCGGTCGTCCCAGATGCCGTATGGATACGCGAAGATGTCCGGCGCCGTGCCGACCTCGCGCTGTAGGTCAGCGCGGCTTCCCGCCACCTCGCTGGCGAGCGACACACTGGGAAGCGTGAGCTTGGGGTGCGTGCGCGAGTGAGCCGCGATCGTCATCCCCGCTGCCTGCAGCTCCTTGACCTGCGCCCACGTCATGTACCCCGGGTCGACGCCGATCGGCTGCGAGAAGATGAAGAACGTCGCCGTGAAATGGAGCTGGCGCAGAATCGGAAACGCGACGGCGTACTGCGTTTCCCATCCGTCGTCGAACGTGATCACCACCGAACGCGGCGGAACGCCGGTGCCATGCTCGAGCGCGTCGACCAGCGCCGGGAACGAGATGACCTGGTAGCCGTGCGCGGCCAGGTAACTCATCTGCGTTCTGAAAATCGTGGTGTCCACGTCCAGCTCGCGCTGCTCGCCGTTCTGCCCGGCGCGATGCTTGGCGATCGAGTGATAGACGAGAATTGGGACGCGAACGGAATCCGCATGGGGCTGTACTCGAGCTCGGGGCTGGGCGTTCGACGACGCCGCAATCCACCCGACCACCAGCAGCCAGAACCACGCGAAAATCATTCGTTCACGAGTTTTCTCAACCTGTCGAGGTTCTGCGCAGCTTCCGGGCTCGCGACGGATCCGGACGCGATTTCCTGCACAAGTTTGTCATCACGTCCGTACAGGTCGTTGCCGAAGTACAGGTCGCCGTCGCGCGAATACGTCGTGAGATAGATGATGTAGACGGGCAGTCTGCTCGGGACGCGCACGGAGTGGTTGTTCTCGCCGTGCTCGGCCTCCACGACACGGTCGAGCGGCCAGCCGAGCACCCAGGTCGCGAGCTCGTCGGGCTTCTCGAGGCGGATGCAGCCGTGGCTGAACGCACGCACGTCCTTGTCGAACAGCTGTCCCTCGGGCGTCCCGTGCAAATAGATGTTGAAGTCGTTCGGGAAGAGGAACTTCACGAGGCCGAGCGAGTTCTTGTCGCCCGGGCGCTGCCGGATCCGCGTCTCCCCGCCGTCCTTGTAGTACTCCATGTCGTTCCGGTCGAGGTAGCCGGGGTCGGCGGCGATCTTGGGCGCGATCTCCTTCGCCTGAATGTTCGGCGTGATCTGCCAGTACGGACGAAAGACCACCGTCTGCATCGTGTCGGCGAACACCGGCGTCTGTTTGCCCTCGTACTCCTCGCCGACGATGACCTTCATCTCGAGCGCCTTCTGCCCGCTGTCGTAGGCCTGCAGGCGGAACGCGGGAACGTTCACGACGATGTAGCGCTGCCCCGGATCGCGCGGCAGCCAGCGCAGTCGCTCGAGGTTGGCGGCGATCTGGGCGAGCCGGTACTGCGCGGGAACGTTGAGCGACTGCACCGTCGAGTCGCCGAGGATGCTGTCGACGACGATACCGTGGTGCGCTTGAAAGTCGGCGACGGCGCCGGCGAGCGCGCGGTCGTACACGGTGGGCGCCTTTTTCCCGGTCGAGTCCGAACTATCCGCGGCGAATCCCTCCGCGGCGAGGCGGGCGCGGAGCGCGCTGAGTCTCGCCGCCGAGTCGTGATCGCCTCGCTTCAACAGCTTGCCGCTCGGCACCGTCTGCCAGCCGCCGTTCGTCACGATGTCTCGAAAGTGCGTGAGCGACTTTTGAAGCGCGGCGTAGTCGTCGTACTGCGGGCGCATCCGCGCGAGGCCCTCGTCGAGCTTCGCGGTGCGCAGGCTCCGCGAGACGGCGCTGTCGACGCGCTCGCTGCGTCCGCCGGCGTCGATGTGCCAGGACTGCGACAGCTGCTTGGGGTCGGTCTGCCCGCCGAGTAGATCTTCGGCGAGCGTGACGTAGGTGGTCGTGAGCAGCACGTCCGCGTCGGCGAGCTGTTCGGCCGTCGGCGTCTTCGATTCACGAACCACGCTGATCGACTGAACCAGTTCAGGGAGCGGGTACGAGTCGACGCGGAGCGCGTCGTCGCTGGCGTTGACGATCGCCCGCAGCAGGGCATTCGTCCGCGGCTTGTTGGGCCCCTCCGCCTCCATCCACAGCGCGGCACCGTTGTACGAGTTGTACAACCGCTGAACGTGCATCCAGCGCTCGGCGGTGATCTCGGCGGGGCGAGTGCCATGCAGCCGTCGTTGAATCGCCTGGCGAATATCGTCGGCCGAAACACCGGCGATAGTGCCCGCTTGCGCGGGCGCCCAGCCTCGGTTGACCTCGCCGCTCGACGCCGCGTCGCTCTGGCGTCCGCAAGCGATACCGAGCACAGCGGCCGCGAGAAAAACCATTCGATTCATCACACCCATCTGTAAGGCGAAATGCGGGCCACCGGATGAGTACGGCCCCCCGGCCCCACCCGATCATTCGCGCGCGCCGCGGGTATGTTGGGAATAGGGACCCATTTGTTGAGGGGAGGAGACGATGCACGTGCACGACTTGCTGGAGCGAAAGCCCGTCAATCTGATCACCGTCGGACCGGACGCGCACCTCGGCGCGGCGGTTCGGCTGCTCGTGACCCACCACATCGGCGCGCTGCCGGTCGTCGACGCGAGCGGCGCATTGGTGGGAATGCTCGACGAGAGGGACATCGTGCGGGCCACGCACGAACGTTTCTACTCGTTCGATCGCCTTCGCGTGCGCGACGTGATGCACTCCGCGCCGACTTGCGATGAGGAGGACACGATCGAGGAGGCGATGCTGCGCATGACGCTCGAGCGCCAGCGCCATCTTCTCGTCACGTCGGGCGGCGCGGTGCGCGGCGTGATCTCACTGGGCGATCTGGTGAAGGCCAGACTCCAGCAGGTCGAGACCGAGGCGGGCGTGCTGCGCGACTACGTGGCGGCGCACCGGGCGAGCCGGTAAGGGCGATGAACTGATGACGGGGCGCTGACTTCCCTACAGCGCTGACTTCCCTACGGCGCTGACTTCCCTACGGCGCTGACTTCCCTACAGCGCTGACTTCCCTACAGCGCTGACTTCCCTACAGCGCTGACTTCCCTACAGCGCTGACTTAGGCGACGTCTACAGCGCCAAGTCGGAGCCACGGTTAGCCAGCCAGCGTCGTTGGGAAGTCAGCGTCGTTGGGAAGTCAGCGTCGTTGGGAACCCCGCGCTCTTTTTCATCGAATCGGACCGCCCTTCTTCACCTGAGGCAGGCCGTCGGCCATCCACTCCGGCATCGGCTTGTCCATCAGGTAGTGATCGAAGAACTGCTTCATCCGAATCGCGAAGTCCTTCTGGTCGTCGCGATCGGTGAGGTTGTGCGGCTGGCCGGGGTACGACAGGAAGATCACCTGCTTCCCGGCGGTTCGCGCGGCATTGAAGAACTGCAAACCTTCCACGTAGTCGACCGCGCCGTCGTCGCCGCCCTGCAGGATCATGAACGGCGTCTTGATGTTCTTCACGTGGAAGATCGGCGACTGCTCCTCGAACATCTTCGTGTTCGTGTACGGATCGACGCCGACGCCCATGCGCACCTGTCCGACCGTCGTGATGCCTTGCTGGACGGTGCCGGTGCTCTTGTACAGCTCACTATAGAAGCTCGTGAGGTTCGTCGGCGGCGCGCCGGTGACGACCGCGGCGAACAGGTCCGTCTGCGTCACGATGAACGACGATTGATATCCGCCCCAACTGTGGCCGTGCAGACCGATGTGCTTCGGGTCGGCGTAGCCGAGCTCGATCACCTTCTTCACGCCGCTCGTCACGCAGTCCACGGCCGACGTGCCGGGCTTGCCGATCTCGTAGACGACGTCCGGCTGGAAGACGGCGTAGCCGTTGCTCGCGTAGATCGAGATCTGCGGACTGTCGGCGTAGCCGGGCATCGGGAAGTTGTGATGCGTGTTCGACATGATCTCGTAGAACTCGACGAGCATCGGGTACTTCTTGCCGGCCTCGTAGCCCGGCGGGCAGCGTGAGCGTGCCTTGGAGCTGGTGGCCGAAGCGGTCCTTGTAGTCGATGAGCACCTTCTTGCTCGCCCACGCGAACTCCGAGAGGAATCGGATTCGCGTCGGTGATCTTCTTCGGCGACTCGAAGGCCGTGTTGGTCGCCCAGTAGTCGGGGAACTCATTGAAGTCCTGCTCGGTGAACACGAGCCGGTCGGCGTTGGCGGCCTTGATCACGCCGCCGACGTTCTTGTCCTCCCAGATGAGCGGCTTGGGCGCCTGGCCCGCGGCCACCTGCCAGTAGCCGAACTTCTTCGTGCGGTCGCCGTACGCGCTCAGCGTGACGGGCTGCGAGAGATCCACGCCGTCGCTGTCGGCCGCCGCTCCAGCACCACCGCGTCCACCGCCGCCTCCGCGACCGCCGGCCCCGCCGCGCGCCGAAGCGCACGACGCGGAACTGAATCCCCTGCGCTCTACCGACGCCGCTGCGTGAGATTCGTCGCTTTGCTCGCCGTCGAGCGGCACGTTCCACACGTCGTACTTGTCGTAGAGCAGAACTGACTTGCCGTCCTTCGTCCAACCGCCGAGACCCCAGATGGGCTTCTCGTACGCGTGGTCGTCGTCGTCGTTCACGAACGACTTGCCGGCGACCGCGGTCGCGTCGAGCGTCGACGACGTGCCGTCGGCGAGGTTGAACGCGCGGAGCTGCTTGTTCTTGAGGTAGAGGTACCACTTGGAGTCGGGCGACGTGCCGTACTCGCGCGACAGCCCTTTGTCGATCAGCGTGCGCGCGCCGGTCGCCACGTCCACCTTATAGATGTCGGCGCGGCTCCCGCCCCACGCCACTTCGCCGCGGTACGCCGAGTCGTTGCGCGCGATGGCGACGCTGAAGTTCGCGGCCGGAGTCACGTTGCGCGCGTTGTCGTCGCCCAGCTTCACGAGCTTGTTGCTCGCGAGGAGAACGACCGCCGGGAGCGTCGCGCGGCGCAGCTGCTGAAGTTGGATGATCTGCACCGACTGCGGCGTCTGGTCCTTCCAGTGCCAGATGTCGACGTTCGCTTTGTTCGAATCGGCCGCGGCGAACCTCCGCTTCCTGCTCCTTCACGCCGACGAGCACGCGCGAGCCGTCCTTGCTCCAGCGCGGCGCGGTGAACTCGCTCAGCACCATTCCTTTCGGGAACGACGCGTCCTTCGCGGGATCGTAGGTGATCGACTTGGACTCGGCCGTCGAAACGCCTTGCCACGCCAGGAGAATGTTCTCCTTCTGCTTCATGCCGCGCGGCTTGTCGCCGCGGAGCACCACGAGGTTGTTGCCGGTGGGGCTCCAGGCGAGCTGGTCGTAGTCCGCCTGCGCGGTGTTGAGCGCGCGCGACTCGCCGGTGGCCGGATCGAGCAGGTACACGCCGTTGCCGAGTCGTTCCGGCACCTCGAGCGTGTAGGCGAGCAGACGCCCCGCGTCGTCGAAGTCGAATTGATTCACGTTGCCGATGTTGCGAACGACGCCCGACGTCATGTCGCGCACGATGAGGTCCGCGCCAGTCGATGTAGCGGCGGCCGCGGAGGCGCCGGGGGGGCGATTGAGCTTGACGGCGAGCCAATGCGCGTCGCTCGAGAACCTCCATGAGGCGGCGTTGGGGATCGAGACCTTCTCGCCGCTCGCAAGGTTCAGCAGCTCGAGATGCGCGACAGTCGGCGCTTCCTGCGGTGCGGTCGCCTGCTGCCCGCCGCGCCCGCGTCCGGCACCGCCTCGTCCCGCGCCGCCGCGTCCTTCCGGCGTGACCATGTAGGCCGCCCACCGCGAATCGCTGGAGAACGACGGCGCACCGCCGCCTCCTCCGCCACCACGTCCACCCGGTGCGCCGCCGGCGCGGCCGCCGCCCGCGGCGTTGCCGACGGACGCCGTGTAGTCCTTACCGCCGTCGAGCGCCTTCACGTGGAGGATCGTCTGTCCGCCCTCGTTGGGCGAATAGGTGAACGTCATCCACTTGCCGTCCGGAGAGAGCGCGGGCGACGTGATTCGATTCCACTGCGCAAAATCCTCGAGCCGGAGGACCTTAGGCTCGGGCTTCCTGGCCGACGCTCCGCTCGACGCGCCGGCCGTCGTTTCAGCCGTGGACTGCCCCTGCGCGACAAGAAAGGGTGCGGCCACGAGCACGACGGCGAGAGAACCCGCGTGAAAACGCGGACCGGAAAACGGGGAGGGGCGGCGCATGGATCGGCCTCCAGACAGTTGTGGGGCAGGGGTGCGCACGAATGTGGCACCGGTGCTTTGCGTTGGCGACCGGGGGGAAGCCGCCGACGAGACTACGGCCGACCGCTCGACCGCGCTGAGTCGAGGCGCACCTCGAAGAGCGTCGGCCAGAGCTTGCCGGTGAGGAGCAGCTGCGTCCCGTCGGGGGCGAGCGCGATTCCGTTCATGACCTCGGCCTTCGGCGACCGGTCGCGATACAGGTCGGCGAAATCGAGAAGCTCGCGCACATTGCCGGTGGTCGGATCGATCCGCAGGACCCAGTTCGTCTGGTAGACGTTCGCCAGCACGTCGCCGCGGTCGTACTCCAGTTCGTTCAGCTGCTTGAGAGGCGCGCCCCGGTATTTGACGTGAACCACTCGCTCGAGCTTGAACGTCTCCGGCGAGACGACTCGCAGCGAGTCCGAGCCGTCGCTCATGATGAGCGATTTGCCGTCGGTCGTGAGTCCCCAACCCTGCCCCTCGTAGTGAAAGGAGTCGCCGGGAGCGAGCGTTGCCGGGTCGTAGGTGTAGGCCACGCCGGATTCCCAGGTGAGCTGATAGAGGCGGCCGTGAAGGAGCGCGAGTCCTTCGCCGAACCGATTGGCCGGAAGCGGACGCGACGCCAACACGCGCCCGCTCCGAAAATCGACGCGGCGCACGTCGGAATGGCCGTAAAGCCCCGTGCTCTCGAACAGCACGCTGTCCGCCCAGAGGAGCCCCTGCGTATAGGCGGTCGGATCGTGGGGGAAGGTGGCGGTCACGCTGAACGCATTGGGGTCCGCGCGGTCCGTGCCTCCGCACGCGACCGGCAGCAACATCGAGATGAATGCGACGCGTATTTTCATTCCGCCTTCGTTGTGTTTTCGGTGTTTTCCGTCGGCGTTGCACGTCGATGCGATGCCGAGCCCGCCATGCGGCACAATGAATGCACCTTGGACCCTCGAATCAGCGTGTTGCGTCACGCACGGAGCGCGCGGCGGTCGTCGCACGCACGAAGATCATCTGAAACCGGGCCGAGCATCAGGAGGAATGATGTTGCGACTGCGAGATATCATGTCGACGAACGTGGTGACCGTCAGCCCCGAGATGTCGATCCGCGAGGCGATGGAGCTGTTTGGAAAGAACCACGTGAGCGGCGCCCCCGTGGTGAGCGGAGGTAAGCTGGCCGGCGTCGTGACCGGCGGGGACCTCATGACGTTCGCCAGCGCGCTCCCCGGAGTGCCGACGGAGCGCGAGTTGGCCGATGCGTCGAACGCGTACGACGAGGACGACTCGGTGGAGCAGGACGCCGAAAACGAGACCGAGGCCGCGGCGGCGTATTTCGCCGAGCTCTGGGACGACTCCGGCGTCGACGCCTCCGAACGCGCGGCCACCGTCGATACGCCCGAGTGGAACTTCCTCGAGGAGCACGACGTGAGCGAGGTCATGACGCGCGCTCCGCTCGCGACGCTTCCGCCCGACGCCGAGGTGTCGACGGCCGCCGAGATGATGAAGAAACAGAAGGTGCACCGAGTGCTGGTCACCGACGGCGAGGCGTTGGTCGGGATCGTGACGGCCATGGACGTCACCAAAGCCGCGGCGGACCAGAGGCTCGACGGACAGACGAAGCGTTGACAAGCATCGCGCGACTCGCCTAGCGTTCTCGCGGGCGATGGAGCTCGCCCTCAACCGCCGCGTCTCGGCTGATAGCTCCTACTGACCCGTTGTCCGTAGGAGTCTCTCCATGAAGATGGATTGGCGACTGATCGCCGCCGTCGCGGTGGGCGGCGCGCTCGGGAGCGTCGCGCGATATCTGATCGGCGCGCTCATTCAGGACCGGTTCGCCACGGCTCTCCCGGTGGGGACGCTGGCCATCAACATCAGCGGCTCGCTCCTGCTCGGATTCCTCGTGCGGCTGGGCCTCGAGACATCGGCATTCGGTCCCGAGATGCGCTTCTTCCTCACGACGGGATTCTGCGGCGGCTTCACGACGTTCTCGACGTTCAGCTACGAGACGTTCCGCCTGTTCGAGGACGGCGAATATCGAACCGCGGGGCTGTATGTCGTGGCCAGCGTCGTGCTCGCGCTGCTCGGTTGCGCGATCGGCATGGGTGCGGCGGGACGCCTGATCTCGATGGGCCGGACCGGCCTTTCGGCGGATTGACGCACCACGACCCGAGGGAGGAATCTGCGATGCAAGGACTCAAGGGTCAGCGCGTGCTCATGCGCATTCACGTCGGCGAGCGGGAGAAGTACGAGGGGAAGCCGACCTACGAGCAGATCGTCCAGCTACTGCGAACGCGCCGGCTCGCCGGCGCTACCGTCTTCCGCGGCATCATGTCGTTCGGCGCGACCGCGCACGTCCACACGGTGAAGTTTCTCGAGCTGTCCGGCGACCTGCCGATCGTCATCGAGTGCGTCGACTCGGCCGAGAAGATCGACGAGATCCTTCCCGAGCTCGATTCGATGATCGGCGGCGGGCTTGATCACGCTCGAGAAGGTGGACGTGATCGTGTATCGAGCGGGAGCGGGGCGGTCGTCGGGGTGAGCGCAGCTACGATTGGCCGAGGGGCCACGATCGGCGGGGAGAAAAATTCAACGCAGATCCCGCAGATCTTGAAAAGCGATGCCGCAGATTTTTTGTTGAAGTTCATCTGCGGGATCCTGTGGTTCATCTGCGGCATCTGCGTTCAATTTTTCCGGCTCGTTCTTGTGGCCGGCGTGCGTCAGCGAGACGTCTGTTCCCGTTCGATGTCCGCGATTTTCTGGAGTCTGCGGCGGTGGCGTTCGGCACCGGAGAACTCGGCCCGCAAGAACGCTCCGACCAGTTCTGCGGCGAGTGAGGGGCCGATGACGCGGGCGCCCAGCGCGAGGACATTCATTGAATCGTCCTCGACGCCCTGGTGCGCGGAGAAGGTGTCGTGGCAGAGCGCGGACCGGATTCCCGGGAACTTGTTGGCCGCGACCGACGCGCCGACGCCGCTGCCGCACACGATGACGCCGCGCTCGGCGCGGCCGGCGAGGACGGCGCGGGCGACGGCGGCGGCGAAGTCGGGATAGTCATCGCCGGGCGTCAGCTCGAACGCACCGCAGTCGAGCACTTCGTGTCCGGCAGCGCGAATCGCCTCGGCGACGCCCTGCTTGAGAGCGAATCCCGCGTGGTCGCAGCCCAGAGCGACGATCATTGCTGCAGCTGGCCGACCGGGAACCGCATGCGCCCACACGAGCCGCGAGACGTCGGCGATCAGGGCGCGCGCGACCTTTTCATCCGGAATGTCGCGCGTGAGGACGACGAGCACGTATGGCTTGCGGTTGGGAGGGTACACGACGGCCGCGTCGTGCAGCACGCCGGTGATCCAACCCGTCTTGTGGGCCACTTTCGTCCCCGGCGGGAGACCGGCGGGAATCTCCTCGTTGAACTCCTGCCGAGCGAGGATGTCGCGCATCGCGTCGCAACTAGCCCGCGAGGCCGCGCGTCCGGTCTCGATGGCCTCGAGCAGAACGGCGAGGTCGCGCGCGGTCGTCGTGTTGTTCATGCCGGCTCGGAACGCCGGATTGTCCTCGACTCCCCGCAGGACCTTGATGTTCGTGGCGCCGAGGCGGTGCGCCGTGGCGTTGGCGTTCTTGGCGCCGACCAGCTCGATGAGCGCGTTCGTCGCGAGGTTGCTCGACCGGGTGATCATGTGGTCCACGAGGTCGCGAAGCGCGACGCGGGTTCCTACAAGACTGTAAGCCAGGCTGTCGGAATCGTCGGACGCGTTGAGCGAATAGGTCGACCCATCCGCGATCGACACAAAATGATTCACCAGGGGAACGCCCTGATCGAGCCGCAGGGCGCCGGCGTCCACTTGCCGGAAAAGCTCGATCATGACGGGCACTTTCATGGTGCTGGCGGCGTGAAAGCTTTCGTCGGCACGGAGATAGAGGCTGTCGCCCGTCTCGAGGTCGTGGAAAGCCACCCCGACGACCGCTCCGGGAACCTGCGCGACACGGCGTTCGACGTCCGCGGCGAGGGGCTTCGGCTGCGCGATCGCGGGCCCCGCGAGCCCGACCAGAGTGAGCGCGCCCGCGAATGCTGCCGATACTGAAAATTGTATCACGACGTGCATCGAGGTTCGTGATTGGAGTTACAACGTCCGTGTTGCGAGGCGAGGAAACAACTCGTTTTAACAGAGGGGCGAGGGTGCTCCTTGGTCAAGCCGTCCGCCACCCTGTTGCTATCGCATGGATCAGGATCAAGAGCGCCCGGAACAAGAAGGCTCGATTTTCTCCCTTGGCCTGCGTCGCGAGCGGCTGCGGTTCGCGCATTTCGCTTTCACGCGGACGCCGTCGGGCCAGTGCAACTCCGAAGTCTCGCTCGAGTGGGACGGCGAGATGTTCGTGGGGAAGGCGCTCGGGCAATCGAGCCCGCTCGGTGACTTCCGCGTGGCCGCCGAGGCCGCGCTCAACGCCCTGATGACGTTCGCCAAGGGCGCCCTGCAGTTCGAGCTGCTCGGCATCAAACAGATGCGAGCCTTCGACGAAAACCTCATCATCGTGTCGATCTCGATGCGCCAGGATGGCAAGCTGACGCGTCTCGTCGGTTGTTATCTGGTGGACGCCGACACACGCCGCGGCGCGGCCGTGGCCGTGTTGAATGCGACAAACCGCGTCCTCGGAAACTTCATCACTTCGCAATAGCTCGTTGGTCCCAGCGGGCTGGTGCCCGGTCCGCGTTGTAGTATGTTGGCCGACGACCCCTCGCCGCCTCGAGCGGCGATTGTGTTTCGAGCGGCCAGGTCAATTCAAACGAACAAAGGGAGCGGAATCGGCCTGATGCGCGTGCGTAACGTGGTTCTTCTCGGTGGAGCGATTGTCTCGGCTGCCTGCGCGGGCTCCCGCGCGGGGAACGCGGGCCTGTCGCCAGCGCCGACTTCCACGAGCGCCCAGCGTCCGACGACGACGCTCTCCACGGGCGACGTAGCGCAGCTCGCGGGTCACGCGATTCCGCGCGACACAACGCCGCGAAGCCGCCCAGCGGCTGACTCCGCGCGGCTGGCGGACACCGTGCCCGTGACCAAGACCGACGTGGATCGCAGCGTGACGAGCCTGTTCGGCGCGCGCGATTCCGCGGTGCATCCGGTGCCGGTCGCCGATTCGGCGATCGAGCCGGCCTGGGACATCGAGGTGCACGCGTACGAGGCGAGGGCTCGCGTTGGACGCTACGTCCGGCTCTTCTCGGGTCCGGCGAAGGAGAGCATCCAGCTGCAGCTCGAGCGAGGCACTCGCTACGAGGCGATGATTCGCGCCAAGATGCGCGAGGGCGGTCTGCCGGAGGACATGTACTACCTCGGTCTCGTCGAAAGCGGCTGGGACCCGAACGCGTACTCGAAGGCGGCGGCCGTCGGCATGTGGCAATTCATGACGACGACGGCCCGCGACATGGGCATGCGCGTCGACTGGTGGGTCGACGAACGTCGCGACCCGGTTCGTTCGACGACGGGCGCGGTGCGCTTCATCAAAGATCTCAAAGAGCAGTTCGGGTCGCTCTACCTTGCCGCCGCGGCGTACGACGGCGGACCGGGGCGCATCGCGCGCGGCTTGTCGCGCTACGCCGGCGCCTTCGAGGGCACCACGGGCGACGATCTCTTCTTCGCGCTCGCCGACAAGAACTATCTGCGCGCCGAGACGCGGGAGTACGTTCCGCAGCTCATCGCGGCTGCGCTCGTCGGCAAGGAGCCGGAACGCTACGGGCTGACGATCCGCCCACAGCCCGTCTTCGCGTACGACTCCGTGAGAGTCGGGCCATCGACGCCTCTCGCCGCGATCGCGGCCGCCGCGGGCACAAACGTCGCCATGATCAAGGATCTCAACCCACAGATCCTGCGCGGGATGACGCCGCCGAAGGATTCGCTGCGGGTACGGATCCCGGTAGGGGCCGCCGACAGCTTTGCTGTCACGTTGGCCGCGCTCCCAAGCGCTGCCCACACGGCCTACAAGACGGTGGAATCGAAGAAAGGCCAAAGCGTGGCATCGATCGCGAACAAGAACGGGCTGACGGCGCAGCAACTCTCGATGTTCAATCCGAAGATCAAGCGATTGAAGAGCGGCAACCTGGTGCCCGGTCAGGTGGTGCTGGTCCCGACGGCCGCCGTGGCGGCGGCGGCGACCAATGCGCCGGACCCGGCGATCGAGCACTACGGATCCTCGCGGACCCGCGTGCTGCACGTCGTGAAGTCTGGCGAGACGCTTGGGTCGTTAGCGAAGAGGTACCACACGTCGACGTCGGGGCTGATGAAGATGAATGGCCTCAAGCGGGCGATCGTCTTCCCGGGGCAGTCGATCGTGGTGGGGATACGGAGGGGGAAGAAATAGGGGAACCGGTGGACCGGGTGACGGGTGGACCGGTAGACCGGTAGACCGGTAGACCGGTAGACCGGTAAACGGCGAGAGTTACCGGACGGAAAACAAGGAACGGGTGGCCAGCCAAGTCAGCGCTGTTCCACCCGTTCCTTTTTTGCTTCACCGGTCCACCGGTCCACCGGTCCACCGGTCCACCGGTCCACCGGTCCACCGGTCCACCGGTCCACCGATCTACTGAATAATCCCTTTCCCCTTGTAGTCGCCGATCACCATCCGGTCGTAGCCGTTCCCGGGGTTCACCCCCGCCCGAACGTCACGCCAGACGGCGTCCTCGCCACGGTTGTACGCGAGCAGCGCGAGCCGCACGTCGCCCTTGTACATGTCCAGCAGGGTGCGGAGGTAGTGCATCCCGATCTTCAGGTTCACCTCGGCGACGAACAGCCTGTCGCGCGTCGCGCCCTTGTCGAACATCACCGCGGTGCTGGGCATGAGCTGCGTCAGACCGATCGCGCCGGTCTTGCTCACCGCCCGCGGGTTGAACTCACTCTCGAGGCGAACCAGCCTGAACGCGAGCTCGGGGTCGATGCCCTCGCGAAGCGAGGCGTCGAACACCTTGCCGGCCAAGCCGGCCGGGATCGCGTACTGGGTCGAATACTGAATGACCTTATCCGCCCGCTCGATCTGGGCGCGAAGCAGCGACAGCTCACCCTGCGTGCTAGTAAGCTCGGAGCGCAGTCTCCGGGAGTCCCCGAGGGAGAACATCCCCCCAGCTCGGCTCTCGGTTACGGCAGGTTCGGCGTTCGCCGTGGCGGCACGATGGACGGTAATGGCCCCGAGCGACAGGACCACTGAGCCAGCCAGAAACAGGTTCCGATGGGCCCGCTTCCGCCGCCGCAACGCATCACCCCGGTGGACGTACGTCCCACGTAGGTTGCGCATAAGTGTTGTGAAGGCAAGTGGTTAACTACTAAACAGCCTCTACGGCTTTACCGCTGCCCGCACATTAGGTGGCAGAGCTCGTGCCATCAACTCTTGCGTAATCGCCACCGACTCCACCTGACTTCGACGCTAACGATATATCGGAAAGTTCCATGCCGCGGTCCAGGGCTTTTGCCATGTCATAGACCGTTAAGAGCGCGACCGCGACGGATGTAAGGGCCTCCATTTCAGCTCCGGTCCGCCCAGTCGTCGTCACGGACGCCTCTGCGCGAATGCCGGGGAGCGACTCGTCCGGCGTGAGCGAGACCTGGATGTCGTCGAGCGTCAGGGGATGGCAGAGCGGTATCAGCTCCGCGGTCCGCTTTGCCGCCATCACCCCCGCCACACGCGCTACCCCGAGCACGTCGCCCTTCTTTACCTCGGCGTTCACGATCGCCTGAAGGGTGGCGGCGCGCATCCGGATCGCCCCGGTCGCTCGCGCGCGGCGATGCGTCTCCGGCTTGCCCGAGACGTCGACCATGCGCGCCGCGCCGGAATCGTCCACGTGGGAGAGCTTGTCGCTCATCGGACGAGTGGGGACAGGTCCCGAATCAGTGCCGCCGTCAGGAGCTGCGGATTCACGTTGCCCGTGGCGAGCTCCTTGGTGCGCTCGACGATCGCGATTGCGTGCGCCGCCCCGCGGGCTCGCTTGTCCTCTCCTCGCTCAGCGGCTGCCTGCGCGCGGTCATGCAGCAGCGACGTGAGCGCGTCGAGCGTATCGCTGAACCTTCCGCGCGCGCCGCTCACACCCTGGCTCAGCGCGACCCGCGCGCGGCGCCCGCGGTCAGGCGCCGATGCCGCGTCGAGAAATCGCGTCGCCTGGTCGAGTGCGGCGGTCCAGGCGTCGCGTTCGGCGAGGCGCCCCGGTGCTCCCGCCGCCGACTTGACCAGCTCGGCGGGGTTCGTCGGCAGATCGAGGAGCGGAGCGATTCTCTTGTCTTCAACGAACGCCTTCATCTCGGCGTCCGTCAGTGGCAGTGCGCGCACGGCGATCACTCGGGAGCGAACGGTCGGCAACAGAGCGCCAGGCTCGCTCGACGTGAGAATGACCGTGGTGTCGGCCGGGGGCTCCTCGAGCAGCTTGAGGAACGCGTTCGCCGCCTGATCCGAACCTTCCTGCGACACCATGCGTTCGGCGTCGCCGATGATGAACACTTTCCGCCGGGCCATCGCCGGCTTGAGCACCGCCGTCTGAACGATGGAGCGGATCGTAGCGATGAAGATTCCTTCGTCACCGCCGGGTGGCTCGTACAGGCCGCCGTTCGCCAAACGCTCGGCGATCCCTTCGGCCATGTCCTCCCGAATGTCGGCCAGGTCCGGGTCGGAGGAGCCCTTGAGCCGTGGGCGAGGGAAAAGCCAATGCAGGTCGGGGTGCTGGACCGACTCGGTCAGCTTGCACGTGCGACAATGCGTCCTGTCGCCCGCTCGGCCGGCGGCCTGCGGCCCGTCGGATTCACCAACGAGGAAGTCGTTCTCGGGATCCTCGCAGAGCAACAATCGGCCGAGCCACAGGGCGAGCTGTTGCTTGCCGACGCCTCGTGGTCCCTCGATCAAAAGGGAAGACGGGAGGTCGCCCCGAGACACCGCCCCGGCGAGGCGGGCGCGAAGGGCTGAGTGGCCGTGCAGCGGGAGCAAACGGCGAGAGGGCGAGGGCACGCGACGCAAGATAGGACTCGGGGGGGAGAGGCTCAACGTCACGGCGCGGTGTCGGGGTTGCCGGCGCAGGGATGTGGCGATACGGTGAGGCGTCATCATCCTCCACGATGCTGAACCACGCCATTTCGCTCTCGACGGTCCTCGCGATGACCGCACTCTCGACGCAGGCGATCGCCCAACGCGCGCGGGCGCGCGATCTCGGCGTCAAACCGGGCGTGTTCGCACCCGGCCGGCTCAACGCGATCACCGACGTCGCCGGTGTACGCGTCGGACAGACGACGGTAGTTCAGGGAGACAACGTTCGCACCGGGGTGACAGCGATTCTGCCGCATGGCGGTAACGTGTTCACCGAGCGTGTGCCGGCGGCGCTGCACGTCGGAAACGGCTTCGGCAAGATCACCGGAGCGACTCAGCTGCACGAGCTCGGCGAGCTCGAGACACCTCTGCTCCTCACCTGCACGCTCTGTGTATGGAAGGCCGCCGACGCAATGGTCGACTGGATGCTTGGGTTGCCGGGAATGGCGAACGTGAGGTCGATCAATCCGGTCGTGGCAGAAACGAATGACGGCACGCTCAACGATATTCGCGCGCGGCCGATCACGGCGGAGCAGGTGCGCGCCGCTCTGGCGTCGGCGTCGGACGGTCCGGTTGCCGAAGGGAGCGTGGGGGCCGGCACCGGCACGGTGGCGTTCGGCTGGAAGGGCGGGATCGGCACGTCGTCGCGGGCGCTGCCGCAGTCGCTCGGCGGTTGGACGGTCGGCGTGCTCGTCCAGACGAATTTTGGCGGCGTGCTCCAGGTACTGGGCGCACCCGTGGGAAAGGAGCTGGGGCAGTACGCATTCCAGCGGGACGCGCAGTCCCCGGGTGAGCGTGGCGACGGATCGTGCGTGATGGTCATCGCGACGGACGCGCCGCTCTCCGATCGCAACCTGGAGCGACTGGCTGCGCGGGCAATTATGGGTCTGGCGCGGACGGGCTCGTCGGCGTCGAACGGCTCGGGCGATTACGCGCTGGCATTCTCGACGAACGAGAAGGTCCGCCGCGCGTTCAACGCGACGCGGCTTACTACCGAGGAGCTTGCGAACGAGCAGATGTCGGGCCTGTTCGAGGCCGCGGTCGAGGCCACGGAAGAGGCGATCTACAACTCCTTGTTCGAGGCGACGACGACGACCGGGAACGGGCATACGATCCAGGCGATCCCGCTCGACCGCGTGCGCGAGGTGCTGGCCAAGTACAACGTGTCTCGGCGCTAGGCACGCTTCGTGACGAACATTGCCGTCAGGGGGTGATGCCCAATGACAGGCTTCATGGATGAACCCGACGAAGGCGATCGGGGCGGCGGGGGTGGGGATCAGGACGTCGAGCGCGAGCAACCACCGCGGAATCGTCGATATACCGATCGAAAGCCGGGCGAGCCGGAAAAAAAGGATCCGCACCGGCCGAGGAGCGACGACGAGCGGATCGACGAGGCATCGGACGAAAGCTTTCCAGCGAGCGATCCGCCGCAGCAACCGTAGGACGCGTGGACCGGTGGACGGTGGACCGGGATAGGAAGGGCGGCAATCCAATGACCTGGTAAGACGGCGCCCGGCAGCACAGTAAAGAATTGCGCCACCCCGGGACCTGACTTTGTGACACAAAGTACTTGCCACTGTTGCCGCCGCACGCTATCCTACAACCCATGACGCGCGTTACGCCCATTCGGCCGAGCCGCCCGGAACCGCCTGAGATGCAAGCGCGGGCGATGGACAATCTCCGCTACATCCGTGGCATGATGGAGAACGCCGCGACGTTCACCGCGGTGTCGGGTTGGGGGCAGGTCGTCATCGGCGTCACGGCGATCGTCGCCGCGCTCGTCGCCGCGCGCCAATCGCCGTGGACGCGCGTCGCGACGTGGGTCGCCGAAGCCGGAATCGCCGCCGGGCTGTCGGTCGCGTCGATGGCGCTCAAGTCGCACGCCAACAACGTGCCGCTCGTCTCGGGGCCATTGAGAAAACTCGTACTGAGCTTTTCTCCGGCCATGTTGGCCGGCGCGGTGCTGACGGCGGTATTCGTCCGGCAGGGACTGTACGCGCTCATTCCCGGGTCGTGGATGCTGCTGTACGGGGCGGCCGTCGTGAGCGCCGGCACCTACTCGGTGAGCAGCGTACCCGTCATGGGCACGGCTTTCATAATGTGCGGCGCAACGGCGCTCGTCGCGCCGGAGTCGTGGACGACGCCGCTCATGATCACCTCGTTCGGCGGATTGCACATCGGCTTCGGCGCCTGGATCGCAAGGAGACACGGTGGGTAGGCCGCAGCAGAAACGGGGCAGTGGACGCGCGGAGCCGGCGGAGAAGAAATCCCCGCCGGCGCTCGCGCCGGTGCGCGGCAAAGCGACGGATCAGGGGCCGTTGGCGCTCGATCGATTGATACACGAGCGTCTCCGCCTCGGGATCGTGAGCGCGTTGGCGGTAAACGAGAATCTGACGTTCAACGACCTCAAGAAGCTCAACCGCACAACGGATGGGAATCTGAGCGTCCACGCGCGGAAGCTCGAGGAAGCCAACTACATCACGTGCACGAAGGCGTTCGAGGGACGGGTGCCGCGGACGCGGTATTCGATCACCCCGGTTGGTCGGCGTGCTCTCGAGCGGTACCTAGATCACATGGAAGCCTTGATCCGGCTGACGCGCGACCGATAAACGTCCGAGACTTTCAATCGTCTCCCTCTAAGACATGAAGCGACCGAGCGCTGGCCCGGCCGGACTCCCCGAGGCATGTAAGGGAATCCACGTCGGCATCATCATGGACGGCAACGGCCGATGGGCCGGGGCCCGCGGGATGCCGCGCACGGCGGGACACCGCGCGGGAGTGCGTGTGGCGCGCGACATCGTCGAAGCCGCGGCTCGCGCCGGCGTCGGCACGCTCACACTTTACGCGTTCTCGTCCGACAACTGGCGCCGTCCCGCGTCCGAGGTTTCGACGCTGATGCGGTTGCTCCGCCGCTCGTTGGCGGTCGAATCGAAGCGGTGCATCGACAACGGCATCCGTCTTTCCATCGTCGGTCGCCGCGATCGTCTGCCGCCCGCGTTGGTTGCCGCGATCGAAGACGCCGAGCGAGCCACGTCACGGGGCGGGAATCTGCATCTCCGGGTCGCCATCGACTACTCCGCGCGCGAATCGATCATGCGGGCGGCGACGCGCGCCAACGGCCAGCCGTTGAGCGCCGCGCTGTTCGACCGTCTGCTCGCCGAGGTCAATCACGACGCCGTTCAGGCGGGAGACGTGGACCTGCTGATCCGCACCGGTGGCGAGCAGCGCTTGAGCGACTTCATGTTGTGGGAGTGCGCGTACGCGGAGCTCTACTTCACCGACCGGATGTGGCCCGAGTTCAACGAGGGCGAGCTGCTCCACGCGCTGCGCGAGTTCGCGGGCCGGGAGCGCCGATTCGGCACCGTCCCCGCGCAAGCCGCGAGCTGACACGCCCGGCGGTCTAGCCGAGCGGCGGTTCTCATAAGAAATTCTGGGTGTGTCGAATCCCACCCGCCGGCCGCGAAGCATGGCGCCCGGTCCGCACGCCACTTCACGTCCATCCCTTGTCGGCCGCGCGACTGAGCTCAATTCGCTCGTCGGGGCGCTGACAGCGGCCGACGCCGGCGCCGGATCGACGGTCTTCGTCGTCGGCGAGAGCGGCATCGGCAAGACGAAGCTCGTCGAGGCGCTCGTCGAGCACGCGGCGCGCCGAGGTTTCGCCACCGCGATCGGACGCGCGTATCCCGTAGAGACGGGAGTTCCTTACGCCGTGTTCTCGGACGCGTTGATGCCGCTGCTCCGCGGCATCGAGCCGTCGGTCCTCATGCTGCTCACGCGCGGCGGCACGGCGGAGCTGGCGCAATTATTTCCTGCCTTAGGGAGCGGCGATCGTCCGGTCTCGCCGGCGCGCGGCGATCCGGCCGAGTTGAAGTCGCGCGTCCTGTGGAATTTCACGCAGTTGCTCTCCCGCCTCGCGGCGAAGAAGCCGCTGCTGCTCGTGCTCGAGAACCTGCAGTGGGCGGACAGCGCGTCGCTCGAGATGCTGCACTTCGTCGCGAGACAGATCGGCGGCGATCGCCTGCTTCTCGTCGGGACGCACAACGATCCGGATTTGCGGGGGAACGCGGCGCTCCGCGGCACGGAACGTTCGCTGCGCGGTCTCAAGGGCGCGCAACGACTCCGGCTTCAGCCGCTCGGCGTCGACGACGTGGTGGCGCTGCTCGAGCAGCGATTTCGCGCCGAACGCGCGCGGGTCGCGGATTTCGCCGAGCGGCTTCACCGCTGGACCGGCGGCAACGCGTTCTTCATCGACGAAACCGTCACGTCGCTGGTGCAAAGCGGACAGCTTCGCGAGGCGCATGGAGCGTGGACGGGATGGGACGTCGAGGACCTCCACGTGCCGGCGACGATTCGGGAGGCGGTGCTGGCGCGTGTGGCGGATCTGTCCCCCGACGCCCGGCGACTCGCCGACGTCGCCGCCGTGTTGGGTGCCGAGGCGACGCACGCCGAGCTCGCAGCCGTCAGTGAGCTCGACAACGACGCGCTCATCGCGGCGATCGACGAGCTCCGCTCCGCCGACGTGCTCGCCGAGCGGCGTCGAGCCGACGACATCGTGTACGACTTCTCGCATCCGCTTCTTCAGGAAACGTTGTACTCGGAGATCGGGCTGGCGCGTACGCGGGCGCTCCACGGGACGATCGCCGAAACCCTCGAGATGCTGTACGGCAGCGGGGCGATGGCGCACGCGGGGCGGCTGGCCTTTCACTACGCGCGAACCGACACGCGACGTCTGGCCGACAAGGCGGTGCAGTACCTGCGCGCCGCGGGACGCGACGCCTCGGCGAAGCACGCCAACCGCGAGGCCGCCGACTATCTGACCACGGCGCTCGAGCTCGCGGGGGGCGCGGACGCGAGCGCGGGGGGGGCCGAGGCGGACGAGGTGGTGTTCGAGTTGGCGCGCATCCGCCAGCGCCTCGGCGACTACGACGGAGCTCTCGAACTTTGGAAGCGCGCGCTCGCGATCGCGTCGTCACGGGGCGACGTCGCGCGCGTGGGCTCGATCGAACGATCGATGGGGCTCGCCAGCTACTGGAGCGGCGCGTTCGACAAGGCCATAGCGCACTTCGACGCCGCCATCGACGCGGCTCGACGCTCGGGTGAACGTTCGCTCGAGGCGCGAGTGCTGCTGCCCAAGGCGAGCTGTTTGCAGGCGCTCGGCCGCACCGAAGATGCGGCACGCGAGATCCAATCCGCCGTAGCGATCGCGAACGACGAGAACGAGCCGGGGTTGCTGGCTCGCGCCCACCGCGCGCTGCTCCTCCACTACCTGTGGACGGGTCCGGCGGATCAAGCGCGCGAGAGCGGCGCGCGCGCGATCGCGATCGCGGAATCGACGGAGGGAAAAAATCTCGGCGTCGCCTGGTCCGCGCACTGGGCGTTGGCGATGCTCGGCGGGCTCACGGGCAACTCCGAGGAAGCTCGTTTGCATCTCACCGAGGCGCAGCGCTTGGCCGACGAGGCCCGCTCGCCGCTCTTCCGCGTGTGGACGGCGGAAGTAGAGATCGAGTACGCGGCCGGAATCGGCGAGTGGGAGCACGCGGTCTCGCTCGCGGAACGCACCATCCCGCTCGCGCGAGCGCTCGGACAACGCACGCTCGTGCCGCGACTGCTGGTCTGGCTCGGGCTGCTGCACTTCGGTCGCGGGGACATCGAGCGAGGGCGAGAGTGCGTCGACGAGGCGTGGGAACTGTCCGGCGCCGCGGACCCGACCGCCCCGGGACGAGACGTGTACGGCACGGTTCCGGCGCACATTGGGAAGGCCGGCTATCACCTCGCGATGCGCGAAAACACCGCGGCCATCGAAGTCGGCGAGCGCGGCCTGCGCATCGCCGATCAGTCGGGGTACGTCGTGTGGGCGATTCACCGGCTCATGCCGATCATCGCCGAAGCGGCCCTCTGGGCCGCGGACCACGAGCGCGCGAGGGCACTCGCCGCGCGCTTGCGCCGCCAGTCGACGGCGCTCGGTCAGCGGCTCGGTTTGGCGTGGGCGGACGCGTGCGACGCGATCAGCGAGCTGCTGGTCGGCGACACGGAGCGCGCGCTGGAGCAATTGCGCGGCGCGACCGAGGCGCTCGAGGCGATCCCGTACGTCGCCGACGCGGCGCGACTGCGACGTCAGCTCGCGAGCGCGTTGGCGCGGACCGGTGATCGCGAAGGCGCGACTCGCGAGCTTCGTCGCGCGCACGAGGTATTCGCTCGACTCGGCGCCGAGAAGGAGCTCAACGAGACGCGCGAGCAGCTTCGCGAACTTGGCGCGCGTCCGCCGGCGCGCAGCATCACGCAGGGAATGGCCGGACTCACGGGCCGCGAGGTCGAGATCGTCCGGCTCGTCGCGGCGCGTCGATCCAACAAGGAGATCGGCGCGGCCCTCGGCATCTCGGCGCGGACGGCGAGCACGCACCTGTCGAACATTTTCACCAAGCTCGGCGTCGAATCGCGCGGCGAGCTCGCCGACCGCGCGCGCGAGGCCGGGATCGGCGAGGTCAGTTCTTGATCAACCGGACGGTCCCCGAGCCGCTCTCGATCTTGATCCGCCCTTTGCCGTCGCCGATCTGACCGCGCAGGTTGTTCCGCGAGAGACGCGTCGTCTGCACGGTAAAATCGCTATCGACCCCGCCGCTGCCGGTCTCGATGTCGATGTCGGCGCCCTGCGCGGCGGGTAGACGAAGCGTCACGCCGCCCGAGCCCGCGTCGATCGCGACATCCTCGACCGGCTGCAGGAAACCGAGGTCCGTGTGTCCGCTGCCGGCATCCACCGTCACGCGGCTCGACGTGATGCGATCCAGCGACAGGCCGCCCGATCCGACGTCGATCTTGAGCATTTTCGAATCGATGTTGTGGCCGCGTACCGAGCCGGAGCCGGTGTCGACGTCCAGCGTTTCGCCCTTGATGCCGTCGATCGTCACGCTGCCCGAGCCGGTGTCGAGCTTCACCTCGCCTTGAGCGTCGGTGACGGACACGGTCCCGGAGCCGGTGTCCAACGACAACCGGCCGCGCGTGTGCTCCGACGTCACGGAAGCGGAGGCAACGCTCACGCGAAGGTCGCCGTCGACGTTCGAGACGGTCGCGTCGCCGACGCCCCAATGGACGTAGATCCGCTGTCCCTTCGGAACGCCGATCGTGAGGTCGGCGTGGGCCTCGAGGCCGTCGCCTGAGCTTCGGATCTCGACGCGATCCCGGTCGCGCCAATTGGAGTCGTCGTCGAAGGTGCCGTCGGAGTTCACGTGGATCTGCGTGCGCCCGCGCGACTGCCATTCGGGGTAGACGATCCGGTCGGACGGATAGACGACGCGCAGAGCGTTCCACCCTCGAACCTCACCGGTCTCGAGCTTGAGCTTGCTCGCGTCGCGGCCGCCGCGCGTGACGTCGACGGTCACCTGCGACCCGGTGGCCGCCTGCACCCGAACACGGCCGGCGAGGTTGTACACCGCGACGCGCTCGCCCGACAGATTGCGATGCTCGGCTTGGCCGGTGGCCGCGCTGGGAATCGTGGCGACAATGGCGCCGAGGGCGATCGCGCGAAGGGAAGAACGGATTTGAGTCATTGGTGAGCTGGTGGGTTTCCGGCTCAGACAGCCGCGGAGGCGCGAAGGTTTGACGCGGCCCTAGTTGGTGCGAAGGTGGCGGGCGAGGCCTTCGAGCGCCTGCGGCATGTCGGCGCGCCCGTAGCCGAGCCGGAAGTGATTTCCCGGATACCCGAACTGCGATGCCGGCAGGAGCAGGACTCCTTCGCGCTGCACCAACGTCGCGGCGAAGTCGTCGATGGCTTGGCCAGCGAGTTTGGGAAAACACACGCTCCCCGCGCGCGGACGAACCCAGGACAACCGGTCCGAGTGCTCGCCGAAGAATGCATCGAGCGCGGACAGATTCGTCTCGATGATGCCGCGCGAACGGTCCAACACACGCTCGCGCGCGCGAAGCGCGATCAGGGACAGCACCTCACTCGGCGCCGCGCTGCAGATCGTCGTGTAGTCCTTGAGCGACGCGAGCTTCGTCCGCAGCGACCGGTCGCGCAGGGCGAGCCAGCCGATTCGCAGGCCGGCCAGCCCGAACGCCTTGGACATGACGCCGAGGCTGAGCGCACGCGGCGACAGCGACGCCGCCGCCGGAAGAGGCGGCGCGCTGTGCTCCAGAAAGCGGTACACCTCGTCGGAGAACAGCCACGCGCCGTGCAACTCGGCGATTGATGTGAGACGCGCCAGTTGCTCGGACGACAAGCTGCGCACCGGTCGGGCTGTGCGGCGAGTTGACGACGATGATGCGCGTCTTGGGGCGCATCGCGGCGGCGACGGCATCCACATCGAGCGACCAGTCCGCGGGGTTCAGCGGCACGAGCGTGACGTCGGCGCCGATGGATCGCGCGACCTCGTACAGCGACTGATACGCCGGCCACGCGACGACCGCGTGATCGCCCGCGCCGAGCGTCGCGTGCATCGTGAGGAACACGGCTTCCTCCGCGCCGGCGAAGGTGAGCACGTCGTCGTCGGCGATGTCGTCGTACAGCGTCGCGATCTCCTCGCGCAGCGCGGGCAGTCCCTGCGACTCCGTGTAGCCGAGGCTCAGAGATTCCCAACGCTGCCGGCAGTCGTCGTCGGCGAGCGCGAGCAGCTCGGGCAAGCGATACGGCTCGACGTCCGACGCGCAAAGCACGTGGCGGACGGCGAACTCCCAGCGAGCGAAGTACCGCTCGAGCGTGAAGTCCGCGATCTGCACGGCTACGGCGCGGCGGTGATCACGCCACAGGCGATGCGAGCGCCGGAGTTGCCCGCCGGATCCGTCAGGTAATCGTCGGCGGTCGCATGCACGACGATCGCCGCCCCGTCCGCGTCGAGCAGTCCGAACGGTCCCTTGAGCGACACGCCAGGCACGACGAACTCGAACTCGAGCTTTCCCGCCGCCGGCGTGAAGATGTTGGGCATGTCGCCCAGATGAGGGCCGTGCTGGCTGTTGAAGCCGTGCGCGCGCTTCTCGGGATTGAAGTGTCCGCCCGCCGACGTGAACGGCGCCTCGCACTTTCCGACCGCGTGCAGATGAATCGCCGTGCGCGCCGAGTACCGAGATCGCTCACCGAGCCGCGCACGAGGAGACCGGCGTAGGTCTCGCTGAACGCCACCGAGCCCACGCGCCGTCCGGTTGCATCGTGGATGACCGCCGTCGCGGTCGTGGGTGAGGGAGCCATCGCGGTGCGAGGCGGGGGCGCCGACGCGGGTGGGGGCGTCGGAGTCGGCGTCCGCGTCGGAGTGGGGTAGGGCCCGCCGGTGTAGCACGCGAGCGCGCCGCAGGCGATCGATAGAGAAAAGAAACGTGATCGAGTCACGCGAAGCCTCTCAGTTTGGTGGTGCGACGAGCGCATCGGCGGCGGCGCGAACGCGTGCCAACGCGTCGTCCGCCGTGTCGCCGACGGCCGACAGATGACCCATCTTGCGTCCCGGCCTCGGGCCCGGCTTCCCATAGAGATGGAGTCGGACACCGGGTCGCGCGAGGGCGCGCTCGAACGGCGGCGGTCCGTCATGGTCGATCCAGAGATCGCCGAACAGGTTGATGATCGCGCCTGGCCGCAGAGCCCGCGTGTCGCCCAGCGGGAGATCGCACACGGCGCGCACGATCTGCTCGAACTGGCTCGTCGAGCAGGCGACTTCGGTTTCGTGGAAGGAGTTGTGCGGCCGCGGCGCGAGCTCGTTCACGAGCAGCTCGTCGTCGTCGAGCACGAACATCTCGACGGCGAGGATTCCTTCGAGTGCGAGCGCGGCAGCGATGTCGCGCGCGATCCCTTCGGCCCGCGCAGCGAGCGCGGCGTCTATTGGAGCGGGAAGTACAGACCAGGCGAGAATCTGTCGCTCGTGAAAGTTGAGCGCCGGCGGATAGACGCGAACCTCGCCGCTCGGCCGTCGCGCGACGAGGACGGAGATCTCCGATCGTAGATCGAGCGCGCTGTTCGGCGACCGACGCGCGATCGGCCGAGGTCGTCCCAGGCGCGCTCGACCGCGGCGGCGTCGGCGACGCGCACCTGGCTGCGGCCGTCGTAGCCGCCGTGGTTCGCTTTCACGCACGAGCGCACCAAGGTCTCGCCGTGCGGTCGCGAGTTGCTCGAGCGACGCGACGTCACGGTAGTCGCCGACGGGAAATCCGTGGTCGCGAGAGCCAACGCTTCTGCCGCGACCGATCCTGCACCATGGCGAGAATCGTGGGACTCGGGCGGACGGGCGCATGCGCCATCGCGGCCGCGAGCGCGTCCGGGGCGATCTGCTCGATCTCGAGCGTGACGACATCGCATTGGCGTGCGAGATCCGCCGCTGCGTCGGCGTCGTCGAACTTCGCGGCGACGACGCGATCGGCCACGGCGCTCGCCGCGCAATTCGCGTCCGGATCGAGCACGTGAACATGGTAGCCCGAGCGTGCGCGCGGCCATCGCGGTCATGCGGCCGAGCTGGCCTCCGCCAAGAATGCCGATGGTGGAACCCGGCGGAATCACGCCGTCACCGCCGTCACCGCGACGGAAGGTTCGTGTTGGCGAGCACATCGTCCGTGCGCTTCTGGCGCCATTCGCGCAGCCGTTCGCGAACGTCGGCGCGAGCGGTGGAGACGATGGCCGTCGCGAGGAGCGCGGCGTTGATCGCGCCGGGCTCGCCGATAGCGAGCGTTCCGACGGGCACACCCTTGGGCATCTGCACGATCGAGAGCAGAGAATCCAGACCGTCGAGCAGCGTCGCGGGAATCGGAACGCCGAGCACCGGAAGCGTGGTCTTCGCGGCGACCATTCCGGGGAGATGGGCGGCGCCGCCGGCCGCGGCGATGATCACCTCGAGTCCGCGCCCCTCGGCCGACGACGCATACTCGAACATCCAGTCGGGCGTGCGGTGCGCGGAGACGATCTTCGCTTCGTGCGGGACGTCGAGCTCGCGCGAGCAGGTCGATGGCCGGCTGCATGTACTTGAGATCGGAGCTGCTGCCCATGATCACGCCGACCCACGGTTTGGAGTCGCGCGCGGACGGTTTACGAGTGGGCATGCGGACGGGGGCGGCGAAGGAGGTAGATTCGCCGGAAATATACCGCGCCCCTAGCGCGTCTTGTCGACGACGACGGTGCCGCCTTTCATGACCCAGCGCACGCTGTCGATCGACGACGTCGAATGTCGGCGAGCGGATCGCCCGCGACCGCGACGATGTCCGCGTAGTAGCCCGGCGCGATGCGTCCGAGCGAGCTCTCCATCCCGAGGATCGCCGCGCCGTTCGTCGTCGCGGTGGCGAGCGCCTGGGCCGGCGTCATGCCGATCTGCGCGAACCATCCGAGCTCGCGCGTGTTCTGCCCGAACATGATGTGAACACGGCGTCCGAGCCCATGCCCATCTTGACGCCGGCTTTGAACGCGCGGCGCGCCGTCTCGATGTTGAGCAAGCGGAACGAGTCGAGCGCCGGCCGCTTGCTGCGGCGTGTAGTGAAATCGCTTCTCGGTACTCGCGCGTAGTAGCGATTGTGATCGATCGTCGGGACGTAGAACATCCCGTCGCGGGCCATCTCGGCGAGCGTCGCGTCGTCGAGGTCGATCGCGTGCTCGAGCGACGTCGCGCCGGCGCGCACGGCGTCACGCCCGCCGTCGGGCCCGTATGAGTGAATCGCGATGCGCTTGCCGAAGCGATTTGCGCCGCGTCGACGGCGGCCTTCATTTCCTCGAAGCGTGAACGTCTCGTTGCCGGTGACGTCGGCGCCGCTGCCCGTCGATCCGTACATCTTGATGTAGTCGGCGCCGGCGTCGACCTGCTGCTTCACCGCTTCGGGGATCTGAGCGATGTAGTAGACGCGCCCTCGCTGCGTGCGCGTCGTATCGGTGTTCGGCCGATAGGGAGGCCGCGCGCGCTGAAAGCCCGTAGCCGGCGACGAACATTCGCGGTCCGACCCAGCCCGCCTTGTTGATCGAATCGCGCATCGCGATGTCCATGTAGTTCGACGAACCGAGGTCGCGGACGGTCGTCACGCCGGTCTCGAGCGTGTGCAGCGCAGTTGGCGCGCGCGAGCTGCGATCGTCTGCGCGGGCGTGCGCTGCGGCTGCCGCCACGGATCGGTGCCCGACGTCGAATCCCAGTAGTACGTCATGTGGGTATGCACGTCGATCATGCCGGGAATCGCGGTGTAGCGCGTCAGGTCGATGACCTGTGCGTTCGCGGGCAGGCGATCGTTCGGTCGTGACGACGGCGCTGATCTTGTCGCCGTCGACGATGACGACGCCGTTCGGGATGACGTGGCCGGGGGCGTCGATGACGGCGCGAAACTTCAGCGCTTTGACTTGAGCGCCGGCTTTCGACGTCAGGAGCGCAAGGGCGAGAAGCGCGAGTAGGCGGCGGGGCACGCGCTAACATCGTGCGCGGCGGGCGCAGAGTAAAGGCGAGGAAGGGCGTTGATCCGAGCGGACCTCAGGAGTAGCGTCAACGCGTGCTCACGACAAGGCGAATCGCTCGGCGACGCGGGTCGCGTCGGTCGCGCTTCACGGCGCTGTGCTGCGTCGCACCGGCGATGCTCGCGGGAGCCTGCGTCGCTGGTCACGCACACGGGTCGCCCGCGGTCACGTCGGCCCTGCTGCAACCGTCGAGCGCATTTTGGCGCGACACCGCGCCAAGCGTGTATCGGGCACGCGTCGAGACGTCGCGCGGCGAGTTCGTGATGGAGGTCCACCGGGCGTGGGCGCCGCTGGGCGCGGACAGGTTCTACAACCTGATCCGCGCGGGCTACTACGACGACTCGCGCTTCACGCGAATCGTGCCCGGCTACATCGCTCAATTCGGAATCGCTCGCGACTCGGCCATCAACGCGACCTGGGTCGCGCGATCGTTTCCGGACGATTCGTCGCACCACTCGAACATGCGCGGCACGTTCGCCTTCGCGATGACCGGCCCCAACGCGCGGACGACGCAGATCTACATCAACCTCGTCGACAACACGCGCAACGACTCACAAGGCTTTTCGCCGATGGGCCTCGTCGTCGACGGAATGTCGGTCGTCGACAGCCTGTACGGCGGATACGGCGAGAACTCCGGCAGCGGCATGCGCGCGGGGAAGCAGGGCCCGCTCCTCAATGGCGGAAACGCCTACGTCGATCGCGAATTCCCGAAGCTGGACCGACTGGTGAGGATTCGGGTGGATCCGACGTAGACCGGTGGACCGGTGGACCGGTGGACCGGTGGACGCCTGACGACTGTCGCTGCCGACTGCCGCCTAGAGTCCCCGTGTCGTCAGCGATCGCGATTCGTCCACGCCACGTCGCCTACTCGAGGGTGACACTCCCCGTCATCGATCCCCAGGGGTGCCACGTCGGCCCGCCGCGGTACGCGCGGGAGTCGGTTGCGGCTCTGTAGCCCAACGATATGCCGCGCACGTGAAGTTCGAATCCCGCCTCGCCCGTTCTGACGAACGTCTCGTGGCCCACGCGTGGGCCATTCTGAAAAGTGTTGCCGTCGAGGAACATGTCGTGCGCGACGGCATGCACCGACGCGCCGATCAAGAGGTCGAATCCCATGTCACGCGCAGCGGGCAGCCATGGATGCGGCATGCGCCAGCCGAATCGAAGACGCGCGCCCGCGTCCGCCGCCGTGAGCACGTTGCCGAGTGAAGCGCCGACGCGTGGGACGAGGTCGAGCCCAAGCGGCGCGCTCGACGGCGTGGCGAATCGAACGGCGTGCTCGACGCGCGCGATCGCTCCCGGTTCGAATGCGACCTCGCGGCTCCAGTCGGTCGGGCGGTTGTACGCCGGAGCGGCACTGTGCGCGATGCGTTGCGTGAATTGAGCGAGCGACGGCGGGCCGGTGACGCCGAGCGTGATAGTGAGCGCGTCCGAACTCTCGGTCGTGAGCCACTGCGCGCTCTGACTCACGTACAGCCATCCGGCGTTGGGTCGCTCGGTCGTCGCGGCGATGCCCGTAGGTGGGACGAGCGGCGTGTAGATGTCCTGGCCGATCTCGACGTGCGACGTTCGACAGGCACTCGACCGGGCGGTACACGTCGGCAGCCCGCTGAGAACGCGGCCTGCCCACCACGGCGCGTCACCGCCGTCGTACGCGAGGTGGACACCGCTCGTGTATTCCTCGTCGGGGCGGTTCCACGGCGCCATCCAGAAATCGAACGCGTCGTTGTCGGTGCGCAGGGAGAACGTGCGCGGCGATTGGGCGGTCGCCACCAGTGGCGCCATCGCGATCGCGGCTGCGGCGAACGACGCGACGAGCGCAGAGGCGAACCATGATCCCGCCGGGCGAAATCTGTTCACCTACGGGAGTATCGGCCGCGGCGGCGGACTCCCGTAGGTTCGGTGCCCTACCTCACTGGTACTGGATGTAGAGCGGCCGAGGCATCAGTCGCAGCACTTCGGCGGGCGTCAGCAAAGCGTCGCCGTTCTTCACGTCGTTGTGGAAGAAGATCTTGAATCCGGTGAACTGGACCGGTTCAGCGTCGATGTAGTCGCGGTACGAGTCGAACTTGAGCCACGGCGGACCCCAACCGTCCATGTCCATCACGACCTGCACCTGCGGAGTCGGCCGAATGTTCGGCGCCCCAAGCACCATTTTCTGCGTGAAGCGATGCACGACGAGCACCTTCGGCGGCAGGTGCTTCTCCTGCGCGAGCTGCGTGAGCGTTCGGATCACGTAGTTCACATCCTCGGCGCTCATCTCGCCGATCTTCGTGCTCGGCCGCATCCCTTCGCGCTCGTAGTGCATCGAGAACTCGGGGTCGATGCCGAGGTGGACGTCGGGTCGCGACAGAAAGGGCAACAGGCGCGGCAGCTCGGCTTGCAGCGTGCTGTGCCCGACTTGAATGTCGAGAAAGAGGAGTGCGTTCTTGCGCTTCGCCCACCCGTAGACCTTCTCGATGAGCGACGTGTCCATGCGCAGGCGGTACATCCCGTCGCGGCCGGGCGCACCTTGCGCGACCACGGCGATCAGGTGCAGCGCGGGCTGAATCGGCGTCGATGGATCGGCGCGGTGCCATTCGGCCACGGTTTGATCGAGCTTGCCGAGCATCTCGTCGACCGGATACTCGCCGAGCACGCCCATCTTCTTCGCGAGCGGATTTCCATAGAACGCGATGATTCGCTTGCCGGGAAAGACCGCGCCCGGCAGCGGCGCGGGGCCGGCCGGCCATTTCGCCGACATCGTCGTTCCCCTCCGGACCGCCGACCCGTACGACGTCTTGTCGTGCGCGTTCCGGCCTGGAATCAGGTGGGAGCCGATCGTGTCCGTCGGTGCGGGCGCGACTCCACCGGCTGCCGTTCGCGTTTCTGCGTGCGGCCTCGGGTCCGCGGCTTCGAATGCGGCTTGCTCTGGGCGACTGAAACATTGGCGGCGGCGCCTAGGAACATGGCGCCGACAAACGCGGCGATCGAACGACCGCCGAGGCGAAAACGACGACTCATTCTAGGCAACACGGCAGGGCTGAGCTTCGGGTGCAGGAGACGAAAGGAGTGGGATACAAGGATAGCGCCAAGGGGCGTTCGCCCCCCGTGACGAATGGATGAGCACTTTCGCCACGAATTCCTGCGTTGGGATCAGAGCCAACCAGGAGCGGGGAAATGAGAGGGCCGAACAAGTATCCCAGGAGCGACACGACCAGGCGTACCGCCGCGTTCGCGTTGGTGCTGTTCGCGGCGGCGGCTGGGATCGCCGCGCCGGCGCGCGCGCAGATCCGCAGCTACGACGATTACCGCATCCAGCTGGGGAAATACGGGGAGCGTGCGTCGGCGCTGATGGACAGTATCGCCAACGTCGACGTGCGACCGACCTACTGCACGGACACCGACCGCCGCGCCGCCGGAAAGCGGCTCGCCGAGCTCGTCGCCGAGGTCGGCGATCTGGGGCGCGACTGGGTGCAGTTCAAACAAACGGTCGAGCGGTACGGGCGGACGACGCAGGGCATTGGGCACTTCGGCCCTGAAAACGCGAATCCAAGCGATCCGAACTTCTGGAGCGCGGCGGACCGAGAGGTCATTCAGCACGTGCGCGCGGATCTCGAGGCCAAGCGGGCGGAATTCAGGAAGAGCGCGGTGATTGACTGCAACGCGCCGAAAACGGCGCCGCGCTCCCCGCCCCCGCAGCAGCCGCTGCCACCGAAGCCCGATCCGCTCGCCGGTCTTACCCGGCCGAAATTGCTGGTGCAAGCGATGCCGGCGGCGCCCGCGCCTTTCTGCAGCGAGGAGGCGCGGTGGGCGTGGATCAAATCGGTCATTCGACCGCTGATGGACGCGAACATCAAGGCATCGTGGGCAATGCGGGAATACTCCGATGAGGTCTGGGATCGGTTGCAGGCCGCGACCAAGCCGGGCACGCAAGCGGACCCGGACGTCGTGCGCGTTCTCGACAAGGAGCTCAAGTGGGCGCACGACGAGCATGTGAAGCTCGACAAGGTCTACTTCGACCAGATCGTCAAACTTCGCGAATCAGCAACGGTCATCGATTGCTCCGAACACTTTACGACGCCGCAGCCCGTTCCGGCTGCGAAGCCGGACACCAACTTTCCGCGAACACGCGAACGGCCGGGCACGGGCACGCCGCCGGACACGACCTTCCCGCGCACGCGCGAGCGTCCGGGCACCGGCGCTCCACTGCCGACCGATACGCTCCAGCCGAAGGCGACTCCCGGCGGTAGCCCACCGAAAAACCAACCGGCGCCACAGACCGGCGCGCTCCCTGGCGGAAAGCTCCGCGTCGGCGGGTTGTACATCGGCGCCGGCATCGAAGAGAGCTGGTATCAGGATTTCGCCCACACGGCGGGCGATCAGCAGAACATCGACACGTTCACCGGCAAGCAGACGACGCCGGGGTGGGGCGTGGAGTTGGGCTACCAGCACGCGGCGTGGCGTGTGGGGGTGTGCCGTCACGTCAACCGCCTTCACTACACGCAGTCCTTCACGACGGACTCGCCCTTCTCGCGTATCGACGGTGACCTCGACGGCAGCTTCTACGACTTCCGCGTCGGGCGCGGAGTCGACCTGCGGTGGAATACGTATGTCGAGGTTTTCGGCGGCGTGACGTTCGCCTACGACAAACTCGAGTTCACGGCCGTGTCCCCGTCCGGCATCCGCCTCCCGGAAGAGTCGCGCAGCCTCGACACGTGGAAGAGCAATGTCGGCGTCGCCATCGAGCACGCGATCTCGCCGGACTTCAATTGGCGCCTGGGCATGAGCTACACGGGCGCCGGCAAGACCGACGACGCCGACGCCAACGTGCGCCTGAGCGCCGGCGTCACCTACAAGCTGCCGGTCAAATTCGGCTTCTAACGAGAATACACATATGAACAACCCAAGAACGCACCCCTCGCGACCGGCACCCGGTCCCGCGGCTGACGGGAATTCGGCTCGGCGCGCTGGCACTTGTCGCCTCGTTGTCCGCGTGCGAGATCAAGCCGGCCGACTTCTTCGCCCCGCCGGCGTCGTCCGGCAATACCCAGAACCATGCGGGGGACAACACGCCGCCCATCTTCGTCAACCCGTTTCCCGCCGCGACGCTGGCCGGCCCGTTCCGCATCAACAGCACGCGAATCGAAATCGAGGATCTCATCGGCTCCAACGGGGTGACGGCGAGCGGCGTCGATCCCGCGAGCGTCAGTGCGTCGATCAACGGGCAATCCCTGCCCGTCACGCACAGCGGCAGCACGTACACCGCGTCGCTGGACGGCCGCGCCGACGGGCAGCTCGGCATCATCTGGAGCGCGAAGGATCTCGCGGGGAATCTCGGATCCTCTCAGATGAGCTTCTATCTGAAGAACACTGGGCCCACGCTCGCTGTCCCGACGCCACCGCCCGGAACGTCGCAGTCGTCGGGCGCGTCGACGTCGTTCAGCGTCGCCGGAACGATCACGGATCAATTCCTGTTCAAGGCGTCGGGGACGGTCCTCAAGCCCGGGCCGAGCAACGTGTGCGGCAACGCCGACAACACGCCGTGGCCGCTCGGTTCGGGCCCGGGCCAGGTGTCCGGCAATTCGTGGGACTACACCAACAGCGTTCTCACGAACGGCAGCTTCAACCTCGGCGCCACCGCGTTCAACGCCGTGTCGCCCGGCGGCATGCAGATGACGGTGCGCTACTGCTTCGGCGTGACCGCCGAGGACAAGGCCACGGACGGCAGCGGCGTCGCGAATCACAACGTGACCACTCGGTACTTCACGGTCGATCAAACCTGGATGCCGCCGGTGGTGACCTTCACGCTGTCCACGACGGCCACGTATCGGCACATCGCGCCGGGAAGCAGCGAGGTTTGCGTCACAATCACCACCACGCCGGCGCAGACGGACAAAGCATTCGGCCTCGCGATGACCGGCCCCAGCTTCAGTCAGCCGGTGCAGATCAACGGAACGCTGACAAGCGGATCGATGATCGTCCGCGTGCCGATCAATCAATTCGGCACGTACTCCGGCGGCGTGATCGTCGGATCGCAGAGCTCTTCGTACAGCGTCAACGTGACATCGGCGCAGGGCACCTGCACCTGACGAGCCGCGGATGAACGAAAAAAACAGCCGCCCTTCGCGGATCGTGAACGCGAAGGGCGGCTGTGCAGCTCCCCGAGTAGGACTCGAACCTACGACCACTCGATTAACAGTCGAGCGCTCTACCAACTGAGCTATCGGGGATCAGACCATCGAAAAGTAGCGAGCACGGCGCCGAAGTCAACGCGCGCGCCGTGCGCCCAACGCATCGCACGGCAGCGACTTAAACCGCCTGCGGCACCAGCTCGCGCGGCGACTGGCGACGCGGCGCGCCGCGCGTCGTGCTCGGCGAAACCCGGGCAGCACCGTGCGCAGCCACTCGCCCGGTGTGCGACGCCGGCGACGCGCGCGACCTCCTCGGGCCGGCCGGTCGCGACGACCTCGCCGCCGCGATCGCCCGCCTCCGGGCCGAGATCGATCACCCAGTCCGCGAGCTTGATGACGTCGAGGTTGTGCTCGATGAGCACGAGCGTGTGCCCGGCGTCGACGAGCCGATCGAACACCTGCGCGAGCTTTCGAATGTCGTCGAGGTGCAGGCCGGTCGTCGGCTCGTCCATCACGTAGAGCTTCTTGCCGCTCTTCTTGTTCGCGAACACGAGCTCGCGCGCGACCTTGAGCCGCTGCGCCTCGCCGCCGGAGAGCGTCGTCGCCGGCTGGCCGAGCCGCAGATAGCCGAGTCCGACCTGCTGCAGCTGCCAGAGCGCCTGGCCGAGCTTCTCCTCGCGCGGGAAGAAGCGAATCGCTTCGTCGATGGTGAGCTCGAGCACCTCGTAGACGTTCTTGCCGTTCACGCGCACGTCGAGCACCGCGGGCTTGAATCGCTTGCCGCCGCAGTCGTCGCACGGCACGAACACGTCGGCCATGAACACCATCTCGACCTCGAGATAGCCGGCGCCCTCGCACGTCTCGCAGCGGCCGCCGGCGACGTTGAAGCTGAACGTGCCCGCGGTGTACCGGCGCTCGCGCGACAGCGGCGCGTCGGCGAAGATGCGCCGGATCTCGTCGAACGCCTTCACGTACGTCACGGGATTCGAGCGCGGCGACTTGCCGATCGGACTCTGGTCGATGCCGACGACGTCGTCGATCGCCTCGGCGCCGGTGAGCGTGTCGAACGCGCCGACCTTCTCGCCGAGGTGCTGCTTGGCGCTGTGCTCGCCGTGAAGCTCGCGTCTCGAGCGCGCGCAGCAGCACGTCGTGTATGAGCGTGCTCTTGCCGGATCCGGAAACGCCGGTCACCGCGGTGACGGCGCCGAGCGGGATCTTGATGTCGACGCCCTTGAGGTTGTGCTCGCGCGCGCCGGTGAGCGTGATCCATCGCGGACCGACGCGCCGGCGCTCGGCGGGAACGGGAATCTCGCGTCGCGCCGGTGAGATACGCGCCGGTGAGCGGGCTCTCGGCGATGCGCGAGATCGGCCCGGCGAACACGAGCTGGCCGCCCTTCTCGCCGCTCGCCGGGCCCGAGCTCCACCATGTAGTCCGCGGCGCGAATCGCCTCGGGATCGTGCTCGACGACGAGCACCGTGTTGCCGCCGTCGCGCAGGCGATGCAGCAGCCGGAGCAGGCGGTCCATGTCGCGCGGAGTGCAGACCGATCGACGGCTCGTCGAGCACGTAGAGCGTGTCGACGAGCTGCGAGCCGAGCGAGTTGGCGAGCCCGATGCGCTGCGCCTCGCCGCCGGAGAGCGTGCGCGTGCGCGCGATGCAGCGTGAGATAGTTCGAGCCCGACGTCGCAGAGGAACTGCACGCGGTCGCGCGCTTCCTTGAGGATGTGCGCCGCGACCTGCCGCTCGAACTGGCGTCGAGCTCGAGCGCGTCGAGCCACGCGAGCAGCCGATCGACCGGGCAGCTCGCTCACCTCGGCGATCGTTGCGACCGGCGACGCGCACCTGCAGCGACTCGGGCTGCAGCTTGGTGCCGTGACACGTCCGGACACTCCTGCGCCGTCTGATACTGCCGCAGGAAGACGCGGATGTACTGCTTGTACTTCTTCTCCTCGAGATCGTCGAGGAAGGGGAAGATGCCCTTGTAGCCCGCGGCTTCGCGCGTTGAGCAGCTTCTGCGCGCGCGCGCGCGGGCAGCTTGCTGCCACGGCGTGTCCATCGAGATGCCCTCGCGCTTCGCGAACTCGGCGAGCGCGCGGCGCTTGTTGTCGTAGCGCGGCTTGGTCCACGGATCGATCGCGCCGTCGCGCAGCGATGCGCTCGGGTAGGGAACGATCAGCGCTTCGTCGTACTCGAGCGTCGCGCCGAATCCGTTGCAGCGCTCGCAGGCGCCGCGCGGGCTGTTGAACGAGAAGAGCTGCGGCGTCGGCGTCGGGGCGCGCGTGCCGTCGTTCGCGCACTCGAAGCGCTCGGTGAAGCGCAGCCGCGTCGACGGCGCGAGGCGTGAGCGTCGTCGAAACGGTCTCGGTGAACAGGATGACGCAGTCGCCGTCGCCCTCGCGGAACGCGGTGCCGACCGCGTCGGCGAGACGGCCGCGCGCTTCGTCGCCGACGACGAGGCGGTCGACGACGACGAGCAGTTCCTTCGCGAACGTGACGTCGATCGCCTCGGTCATCAGCTCGTCGAGGTGCTTGATCGACGCCGTCGAGCTCGACGCGCACGAAGCCCTGCGCGCGGAGGTTCTCGACCACGACCTCGTGCGTGACCTCCGCGCGAGAGACGCAGCGGGAAGGCGACGTAGAAGCGCGTGCCCGGCCGGCAGCGCGAGCACCGCGTCGGACGACCGACTGCACGGTGTCCGGGCGCATCTCGCGGCCGCAGAGCGGACAGAACGTGTGGCCGACGCGCGCCCAGAGCAGGCGCAGGTAGTCGTAGATCTCGGTCGCCGTGCCGACGGTCGAGCGCGACGTCTTCGTCGGGTTCTTCTGCTCGATCGCGACCGCGGGCGAGAGCCCGTCGATCGAGTCGACGTCGGGCTTTTCCATGCGCTCGAGGAACTGGCGCGCGTACGCCGACAGCGACTCGACGTAGCGGCGCTGGCCCTCGGCGTAGATGGTGTCGAACGCGAGCGAGGACTTGCCCGATCCCGACGGGCCGGTGATGACCGTGAAGGCGCGGCGCGGGATCTCGAGGTCGAAGCCCTTGAGGTTGTGCTGACGCGCGCCGCGGACGACGATCGCGTCCTTCATGACGCGAAATGTAGCCGCGGAACGCGCACCGAAGAAATGGCGAAGACCGGTCGACCGAGTCCGACCGGTCGTCCGCGTCACTCTCATCGTTCGGCCGCCGACGCACCAGACGGCCGATGAGCAGCACGATCACGCGCCGAAGGTCGCGATGCCGATCGAGCGCAGGTCGAGGTCGCCGGCTGTCGACGCTTCCCCAGCCGAGCTGCGTGCCGATCAAACCGCCGAGCATCGCGCCGACGATGCCGAGGACGATCGTGAAGATGCAGCCGGCCGGGTCGCGACCGGGCATGAGGAACTTGGCCAGCGATCCGGCGATCAGGCCGAGCAGGATCCAGAAGAGCCAGAGCGGCATGGCTGACGCGGATGTCCACGTAGTCATTGGACCCGAACCGCGCGCCGCGGCCCTTCCGGATCCAGCGTACCGGAACTACATCGGCGGCGTCGTGGTGCCGCGCTGCGCGTCGCCGCGCGATAGATCCAGAGCAGGATCAGCGATCCGACGATCGCGAGAATGATGCTCCACAGCGAGAAACCTGTTAGCCCGGTTCCGGTGATCAGGTTGCCGAGGAAACCGCCGACGAATGCGCCGACGATCCCGATGAGCGCGGTGACGATGATTCCACCGGGATCCTTGCCTGGCATGATCGCCTTGGCGATCGCGCCGGCAATCAAGCCGAGCACGATCCACGCGATAATACCCATACGATCGCCTCCGGTTATGGGAGTGTGTTGGCTGAGCCCATCAGCCACGCAACGCACGTACCACATCCGGTTCGCGGACGCGCTCAACGGCCGAGCACGTCGCACGCGCGACTACGTTTCCAATATGCACGACGACGAAGTGACCGGAAAGCCGCTACGACGCACGCCTGATGCGGCGGCTTTTCGTGTACGCGCGGCCGTATCGGTGCTGGTGGCGGCCGCGCTGGCTTGTCTGATGCGTCGACGGGCTCATGCAGCTCGTGGGTCCGCTGATGACGCAGCGCGTCATCGACGTCGCGCTCCCGGCCCACTCGGCGTCGCTCGTGTGGCGCTCGGCGCTGATCTTCGCCGGCTCGCTCGTCATCGGCTTCGCCTGCCAGTACGGCGAGACGATCCTCACGGCGCTGCTCGGCCAGCGCGTGATGCGCGATCTGCGCCGCGACATCTTCGGGCACGTCCAGCGGCTGTCGATCACGTTCTTCGATCGCAACCCGGTTGGCCGACTCGTGACGCGCGTGACGTCCGACGTCGAATCGCTGAACGAGCTGTTCACGGCGGGCGTGGTGGCGGGGCTGGGCGATCTGTTCACGCTGCTCGCGATCAGCGGCTTGATGCTCTGCGACCGACTGGCGGCTGGCGCTCGCCTCGTTCGGCGTGATTCCGCTCGTCTACCTCGCGTCGCACGTCTTTCGGCTCAAGGTGCGCGAATCGTATCGCGACATCCGGACACGGCTCGCGCGCATCAACGCGTATCTCCAGGAGCGGATCACCGGCATTCGCGTCGTGCAGGTCTTCGGCCGCGAGGCGACGGAGGCGAAGCGCTTCGACGATCTGAATCGCGGCCATCTGACGGCGAATCTGGATTCGATCACGTACTACGCGCTCTACTTCCCGGTGATCGAGGTGCTGACGTCGATCGCGCTGGCGAGCCTGATCGTCGCCGGGGCGCATCGCGTCGAGGTCGGAACGCTGACCGTCGGAACCGTCGCCGCGTTCCTGCAGCTGGTGCGCCGGTTCTTCCAGCCGCTGCAGGACCTGTCGGACAAGTTCAACACGCTCCAGCAGGCGATGGCCGCGAGCGAGCGCGTGTTCCGGCTGCTCGACGAGCCTGAGGCCGATCGGCCTCGCGCGCAGCCGGCGATGCGACGCGGTCCGCGACAGCCGGCGCGGCGCGCGCGGCGTGCGCGTGGAATTCGACGACGTGTGGTTCGCGTACGATCTGGGCCACGTCGCGCGCGATTCGGACCGGATCGCGTCGCCGGAGTGGGTGCTCAAGGGTGTGAGCTTTACCGTCGAGCCGGGACGGACGCTCGCGCTCGTGGGGCACACCGGCGCGGGCAAGACGACGATCATCAACCTGCTGCTGCGCTTCTACGACCCGCAGCGCGGGCGAATCCTGGTGGACGGCGTCGACATTCGCGAGATCCCGCTGTCCGAGTTGCGCGCGCTGATCGGCTACGTGCAGCAGGACATCTTCCTCTTCGCCGGAGACGTGCTCACGAACATCCGCCTCTCGAACGAGATTTCGGAGCTCGAGGTCGCGGCCGCGGCGTCGCGCGTCGGCGCGGACCGCGTCATTCGGCGTCTGCCGGGCGGCTATCAGCAGGCGCTCGGTGAGCGGGGCGCGTCGATCAGCGTCGGTGAGCGCCAGTTGCTGTCGTTCGCTCGCGCCATCGCGGCGGATCCGGCGCTGCTCGTCCTCGACGAGGCGACGAGCGCCGTGGACAGCGAGATCGAGGCGGAGATTCAGGCGGCGCTCACGGCGCTGATGTCCGGACGCACGACGATCGCCGTCGCCCACCGATTGAGTACAATTGTCGGCGCCGACGAAATTCTCGTGTTGCACCACGGGCAGGTTCGCGAGCGCGGGACGCACCGAGAGTTGCTCGCCCGGCAAGGCCTCTACGAGCGCTTGTACCGGCTCCAGGCGGGCGCCGTCCGCGACGCTTTGCTCGATTCCGCGGCGCGAACGCGATGGCGACGAGGAGCGGATGGAAAGCGATGCGGTTCGTGCTGGTGCTTGATGCTTGCTTCTGCAGTGGCCGATGGGATACTTTCTGCCGGAACTGTCCGTTGTCGAGCGCATCGCGATGCCAGTTATAAAGCTGAACGATCAACAGTTCTTATTGCGCCCGGGAACGAACCGACTCGGCGGGGGCGATCTCGTCGAAATGTCGATTTCGCCGGACGTCTCGCTCGGCGTTCAGGCAATCGTCGAAGTGACGGGGACGGAAGGCGTCGTGATTCGGCCGGTTCCCGGCAAGGAAGTAAAGGTTCTGGTGAACGGCGTTCCATTGGCGGAGCCTACCCCCTTGCTCCACGGCGACAAGCTCGAGGTCGGGGGCAAGGAGCTTTCGTTTTCCGACGACACCAAATCGGGTGCCACGACATTCGTTTCGAGAGCCGAGGTTTCAGCGGTGACCGCATCTGCCAAGGCCCCTCCGGGGCCGAGGCTCGGCGAGCCGATCCAGCTCGGGGAGACCGTTCGAGGGCCCGGATCCGGCGTCGGCGGGAACCACGGCGGCACCGGCCGTGGCCACGCCCGCCGCCGGGGCAACCGGGGGGAGACTCGTGTCGTTGGTTGACGGCCGCGAATACCCCGTGGCCGAGACCGGGCTGACGATCGGCCGCGAGTCCGGGTGCGACGTGGTGCTCGCGCACAAGCAGGTGTCGCGGAAGCACGCCATCATCACCCCCACGCTTCGCGGCTACGAGCTGAAGGACCTGAGCTCGAACGGCGTCTTCGTGAACGGCACCAAGATCAACGGGACGCAGCTCCTGGCCCGCGCCGACATGATCAAGATCGCGAAAGACGAATTCCGCTTTTACGCCGATGCGACCGCCCTCGCGCCGACGCTGTCGTTTCAGGCCTTCGCTCCAAAATCCAAGTCGAAAACGCCGCGCGATTCGACGTCGGTCCGCCGGACGCCATCGAGCTCGCACGCGGTCGCCAGTCGTCTCGCGTATCAGGACAAGCTGCGAACGACCGGACACACGCCGCTCCCGTCCTCCCAGGCCGTTAGCCAACGGGGGGGATCGGGTTTCGGATGGATGTGGGCCGTCGTCCTGCTTGCACTCGGTTTCGCCGCCTACTACATGATCAAGTAATGATGGTTCGCCTGCTTCACGCCGCCCGGACCGACGTGGGGATGATCCGGTCCGGGAACGAGGACAACTTCGCCGTGACGGCCCGGGGAAACCGCGGGCTGTTCATCGTCGCCGACGGCATGGGAGGCCACGCCGCGGGCGAGGTCGCCAGCGAGATGGCCGTCCAGACGATCGAGCAGGAGCTCGACGGGCTGAGGGACCTCGACGACTCGACCGGCGACCGCCTGGACCAAGCGCTCCGCAAGGCGAATCGAAACATCCACGAGCGCACGATGACCGAGGTCGACAAGCAGGGGATGGGGACGACGGCTTCGGTGCTGTTGATCTACGACAAGAAGTATTTGATCGGTCAGGTCGGCGATTCGCGGGTCTATCTCCTGCGCGACGGGGCGCTCCACCAGCTCACGAAGGACCACTCCTACGTTCAGGAGCAGGTCGACGCCGGATTCCTCACGCCGGAACAGGCGCGCTATCACCCCTACAGCAACGTCATCACGCGTTGCGTCGGCGCGAGCCCCGAGGTCGAGCCGGACATCTATCACGGCGACGTCAGCGTCGGCGATCTGTTCCTTGTCGCGAGCGACGGGCTGACCAGCATGGTGGACGACAGGCGCTTGCAGATCCTGCTCATGTCGCGCGCGGAGCCCGAGCGCAAAGTTCTCGCGCTGATTTCAGAGGCGAACGGGCGGGGCGGACTGGACAACATCACCGCCATCGTCGTGCAAGTCGCCGCCGACGAGGACGGGAACGGCCCCTCGAACGGGCCCGCGGCAACCCAGAAGTAGTCGGGAGCTGACGACGATCCGCTCGGCTGACCTCACGTCAGCGGGCGTCGCACCTTCCGCGTAGCCCTTCCCAGAAGTCGGGCACCTCTGCAAATCATTGCCATCCCGTGGCGAACCACCACCCGTTCGCCTCATCCACGCCGTTCAGTACATCCGGAGAGTATGTCCATGCGCCGCCCGAACAGCTCGCGGTTCGCGCTCGTCGCCCGCGCCGTTCAATTCGGTCTCGTTCTCGTCGGCGCGCTCGCGCTGACCGCCTCGGGCCAGCAGCACTCCAACAAGGCGAACTTTGAGCTCGCCGACAAGTTCTCGGCGGCGAACCTGCGGTCGCGCGTGTATACGAGCGCGGTGACGCCGCATTGGCTCGGGCAGAGCGATTCGCTCTGCTACGACTGGAAGGATCACGGTGGGAGCACGTTCTTCCTCGTCGTCCCGACGAGCAAGACGAAGAAGCCGCTGTTCGACCAGGGGAAGCTCGCCTCGCAGCTCTCGGAACAAAGCCACCGCGCGCACGATCCGCAGAACCTGCCGTTCACCACGCTGACGTTCTCGAAGGACCGCAAGACGTTCACGTTCACGGCGGACACGGCGCGGTGGGAATGGGACGTCGCGACTGAAACGCTCAAGAAGCTTGGTCGGGCCGCGAATGACAGTGGGGCGGTGCAAGGCGCCGGTGGCCGCGGCGGTCGTGGCGGTGGCGTCGGCGGCGGTCAGAACGCGGCGCCGCCTGACACGGTGAACACCTGTGGTGGCGGCGGCGGCGGACGCGCGGGCGGTGGTGGCGGTGGCGGTGGCGGATTCGGTGGCGGCCGCGGCGGCGATTTCCGCAACTATTCGCCGGACAGCAGCATGTTCGCGTTCGCGCGCGACCACAATCTCTACCTGGTGAAGGTCGCGTCGAAGGACACGGTTCAGCTCACGCACGACGGCCTGAAGAACTACAGCTTCGGCGCGCGCGACACGCTCCAGGAGCGACAGCAGCAAGAGCTGACACGCCAACAGACGCAGCAAGACGATTCGACTCAACAGGGCGGGGACGGCGGTGGCCGCGGCGGCGTAAATCGCGACCCGCGCGTTCGGGCGAACGTCGTGTGGTCGCAGGACTCGAAGGCGTTCGCCGTGATCCGGAGAGACCAGCGCAAGGTCAAGCCGCTCTACCTGGTCAACAATCTCGCCAACCCGCGCCCGGAGCTCATGGAGTACACGTATGCGATGCCGGGCGAAACCGAGGTCGGCCAGGAAGAGTTGTGGTCGTGGCACGTGGGGGACACCAAGCTGACCGGGGTCGGCATCAAGAAGTGGAAGGACCAGCAGCTGTTCGACCTGCACTGGGACGGCACGGCCGACCATCTGCGGCTCGTGCGCCGCGATCGGACGCAGCGTCACTTCGAGCTGCTCGACATCGCGCTGCCGGCGCAGACGACGACGCCGTTGCTCCACGAGGACATCGACAACAACTCGAGCGAGCGGCAAAACGTCCGCTACGTGAAGGCCGGCGGCGACTTCATCTGGTGGTCGGAGCGCTCGGGCTGGGGACACTACTATCTCTACGACAACACCGGTCATCTGAAGCGCGCGTTGACCTCCGGCGCGTGGCGCGCCGAGCGAATCGTCGACGTCGATTCGGTGAAGGGCATCCTGTATTTCGCCGCCGTCGGGCGCGAGCCGAGTGAGAATCCGTACTACTCGCACCTCTACCGCGTGAATCTCGACGGCACCGGCATGTCGCTGCTCGACGCGGGCGACGCGACGCACGACTCGCGGCTGTCGTCGAACAAGAAGTGGATCGTCGACAACTCGTCGCGCGTCGACCTCATTCCGCACGCCGTGCTGCGCGACGCGACCGGCAAGCTCGTGATGGATCTCGAGACGATGGACGTCTCCGGGCTCAAGGAGCTCGGGTGGAAGCCGCCGGAGAAGTTCCAGACCAAAGCCTTCGACGGCGTGACGGACATCTACGGCAACATGTGGAAGCCGTTCGACTTCGACTCGACGAAGTCGTATCCGATCATCGCGAACGTTTATCCGGGTCCGCAGACGGAGACGGTGAACTTCACCTTCTCACCGACCGCTGTGCCGCAGCAGCTGGCGCAGCTCGGCTTCATCGTCATTCAGATCGGCAACCGCGGCGGCAGCCCGCAGCGCTCGCAGGAGTATCAGGGCTTCAGCTACTACAACCTTCGCGACTACGCCCTCGCCGACAAGAAGACCGGCATCGAGCAGCTCGCGGCACGGCACAAATGGATCGACCTCGATCGCGTCGGCATCTACGGCCACTCGGGCGGCGGGTTCCTCACCGCGGCGGCGATGCTCCTGCCGCCGTACAACGAGTTCTTCAAGGTCGGCGTGAGCGAATCAGGAAACCACGACAACAACATCTACAACCAGAACTGGAGCGAGCAGTACCACGGTCTCAAGATTGTGGCGAAGGCGGGCGGCAGGACCGGCGTCGTGCAGGCGGGCGCGGTCGTTCCGGCCACCGACGGCAACGGAAACGAGAACGGCGGTGCGGTCGGGAGCGCGCCACGTGGCCGTGGCGCGAGCGCCGCCGCGCCGACGCTGCTCGACGGCTCCATCGCCGACGGCGACACGACGGATGCATTCCAGATTCACGTGCCGACGACGGTCGACCTGGCGCCGAACCTCAAGGGCAACCTGCTGCTCGAGACGGGCGACATGGACAACAACGTTCACCCGGCGAACACCATCCGCCTCGTGAACGCGCTCATCAAGGCGAACAAGCGGTTCGACTTCATGCTGCTGCCGGGCAAGCCGCACGGCTACGGCGACGACACGCCGTACACCAACCACCTGATGTTCGAGTACTTCGCGGAGCACCTGCTCGGCGACTACTACCGGACGAACGCGGCGATCGATAAGAAATAGGGCGACCTTGCGCGCGGGCTACGCTGCGGCGCGGCCGCCCCCCGCGCGCGCGGCGGTGGAGATCAGGACGAACTCCTGGATCTTCTCCGCCGTCAGCAGCCCGACCACCTGACGCCCTCGGAGTACCGGCATCGCCTGGCAGTGTCCTTCCTGCAGGCGTTGCAGCGCCTGCTCGAGGGACTCGTCCGGTGTCGTCGCGCAGAAGTTCTTCTGCATCACCTCGCCGACCGTCTCGTCGGCGTGACCCTCGGCCATCGCGCGCAGCAACCCCTCGCGGGTGAGCACGCCGGCGATGTTGTCGTGGTCGACGACCGGGAAGTCGTGCTGGAAGCCATGGCGGACTTCCTCGATCGCCGCCGAGACCGATTCCGTGGGCGCGAGGGTGCGCACGTCGGTGATCATGGCCCGTGAGACGGCGACGTTGCCGACGGTCATCTTGAGCTGCGCCGCGCTCGACTCCGCCGCCGCGCTGAGCCACACGAACACGCCGATGATGACGAGGAACGGATTGTTGACGACGAACAATCCGAACAGCGCGAACAGCAGCGCGAATGCTTTGCCGAGTCGCGCGGCAATCTCCGTCGCGTTCTCGAAGCTCGTGCGCATGGCCAGCGCCGCGCGCAGGACGCGGCCGCCGTCCATCGGGAACGCCGGCAGCAGGTTGAAGATCGCGAGTATGACGTTCACCCACATCACCTGCGCCAGGAACAGCCAGATGCCGTGGGTCTGCGCCGCCGAGGCGAGCGAGACCTTCCCCACGAGCAACGCCAGGTAGAGCACGGCGATGATCGCTACCGTGACGACGGGACCGGCAAGGGCGATCAACAATTCTTCGCGCGGACGCGAGGGCATTCGCTCGAGCCGGGCCACTCCGCCGATCGGCAGCAGCGTGATGCTCTTCGTCTTCACGCCGAAGCGCGCGGCCATCAGCGCGTGACCGAACTCGTGCAGCACGACGGAAAGGAAAATCGCGAGCGTGAGCAGCACGCCCACCACCGCCGCGCTCACTGTGTGTGCTTGCTGGTAGTCCGCAAGCGCGATCCAGGCGAGCAGGAGAAGGAACGTCGCGTGAATGTCGACGTCGATTCCCTTGATCCGTGCGACCGTCCATGACCAGCGCATCAAACCTCCGTTCTCTCTTCCACTAAGTCAGCCTTCGTGCCCACGCCCGCCGCCGCCTCCGCCCGGTCGGTCGGGCTTGCCCTTCGGCGGCTTTTGGGGGTGTTGCGGCTGAGCGTGCGGCTGCACTCGCTGTTGCGGCTGCGGACGCGGCGGTTGTACCTGCGGGGCGGCCGGAGCGGCCGCGCGATGGTTGGGAACCTCCTGGTCGTGCGGTGCGCCAGCCGCCCGACCCGCGCGCAAGTTGTCGATCTGCCGAGGTTCGAGCGGTCGTCCCGGATGCGCTTGCATTGCCGATTGGCGCTCGGCCGCGTTCGGACGCGGCGGCGGCGGGGCGTTTCTCGCAATCAGCGGGCGCGGCGACGCGGAGGCCCGCGGTTCCGGCGTGGCGGCTTCGCGATTCCCACCGTTGTTCTTGCCATTGCCGTGGGTGAACGGAGGGCCGACCTCGCCTCCGGCCGTTTGGCGCTGACCGGGCGGTTGATTCCGCGTGATGACCGGTGCAGGTGCCCGAACGTTCTGAATCGCTCGCTCGTGCGCGCCGCCATGCGGCGCGGCTCTCGTGACGAGTGTCTGCGGTCGCTCGGCGAATCTCGGGCGCGGCGCGGGAGCGCCACCGGCGAGCAGTTCGCGCCGGGGGTTCACGGCCGGATGCTGCACCATGCGAAGCGGCGGCAGCGAATCCGTTCTCAGCTTGATCGCGTGACGCCCGACCGGATCGCCCCCGCTGAACGCCGCCGACGAAACCGCGGTGAGCGCGTTGTCACGGTTGATCCAGCGATGGTCGGCCAGATCCTTGTCGCGAATGACGGCGTCCACGTCGCGCACCTGGATCAGGTTCGTGATGTTCACGTCGCGCAAGTACGCGTCGCTGTGGTGGTACCACGGGAAATACGGCGCGGTCGGGCCGAGAGGGAACCATGCTTCGACGTTCGGTCCCTGGCTCAGATCGAGCGCGGCACCGTCGACGAAGGCGACGAGCGCGGGCGCCCAGACCGGCTGCGCCACGACCGGCCCGGGAACCCACGCCCAACTGCTCGTACAACGATTGTTGGCGACCGTTTCCCAGCGCCCGTAGTGGAACGGAGCGTAGCCCCACGGCTGGTCGTCGACCCAGGTCCAGCCCCACGGTTCGACCCACGACCAACGGCCTTCCCGATACGGCACCCACGTTCTGCTGACGCGCGTCGGACACCAGACCTGCGTGTTGGCGGCGTCGGCGAGCCAGACGCCGTTGTCGTCCAGGTCCTCCCACCCCGGAATGCTCGGCGATACGTAGCGCGACGAGTATCCCGTCGACGTGTAGAGCGGGTCGCGCCGCGAGCGCCACGAGTCGAGATCGGAAAATGCCGGTTGCGTCTGCGCGTACGACGCGTCGAGCGAGACGATTTGAATCGGGTTCGTTCCGACGAGCCGGACGACTTGTCCGGCGTTTAGAGTTTGATCAAGCCCCGGCCCGGAGATCTCGAGCGCGCCGGACTCGACGTCCACGACGGTGCCGCCGTTCGGCTCGATCGAGACGATGTACGTCCCCGGTCCCGTCGGCACGAGCGCGCCGTTCGGCGTGTCGAACTCGAGCGAGTCACCTTTGTCGTATTGATAGAGGCTTGCCTCGAGCGCTCCCTCATCCAACCCCAGCTGCGTGAAGCTGTCGGTCAGGTTCGTGAGCGTGAGATCGCCGCCGTGATCGAGCCGAACCGCGCCGCTGCCGAAGTCGAGCTCCGCATGCGCGTTCTGGCCGGCGTACAACCGGTCTCCAGTGGACAGCGTGTAGTTTGGGGTCGGCTGCGTCCAGTCATCCGAGCCGGGCGCTTGCAACGACACCGTTCCTTCCATCGAGCTCAGGCGTGCGGCGCGCGTCGGTGGATCAGTGGCGACGTCGCCCGCGGCCGAGTCTGTCGAGCCGCCGCTCTGGCCACCGCGCGAACATGCGGCGATGCCGAGCAGAAGCGCTAGTAAACGTTTGTTCATAAACCCTCCGCGACCCGTGAGGAGGGCAATGACCGAGCCAATCAGCACATCATCATGCGAGCAACGAGCTTCCCCGCGTGAGCCTGGCGCGAACTTCGTCAGCCGGAAGGCTGGCCAGTTTCATGAAGCGCGCCGGGTCGAGCGCCATGCGAACCGAGGTGAACACGCGGAGCCAGCGGGCCGAGCGATAGAGCTCCTCCGACAGCCGCGGAAGGTTGATCACGCCCTCCCACCCCGCCGCCGTCACGCGGCGGACGTCGCCGTAGGGGCGCTGGATCAACAAGTCGAGCCCCAGCATCTGCGTCTTGGCCGGATAGTCGAGCAACAATTCTCCCGGCTGCAACCGGACTTCGCGCGCGAGCTGGTTCTCCACAGCCGCGGTCAGCTTCGGGTCGTCGGCGATCCATTCGGCGTCGTCTCCGCTCAGATCGGCGGCAGGACACTCGAACGCGCGCTTGTACAGCCGCCGGCCGCGAAGCGAGTCGAGCAGCTCGTTCGGCGCTCGCGTCTGCAACGCGTGCAGCAGGCCCTCATCGGTGAACGCCGCCAGCGTTCGCGCGTCGAGCGTGCCGGCGTCGAGCGCGTCGGCGACCAGTCGCTTGTACATGACCGTCGCGCTCCGGACGCCGTGATGCCAGTACACGTTGCGGTACATCTGATATCGCGCGAACAAGAGCGACTCGAGCGCCGAGAGTCCTTTCTCGATCATGCCGATGCGCGGAGAATTCGCGTCGGGGTCGCGCACGATCGCCAGCGCGTTGAGCAGACGGTCGACGTCGATCTCTCCGTAGCTCACGCCGCACATGAACGCGTCGCGACGGAGGTAGTCGAGCTTGTCGAGATCGATCGACCCTGAGATGAGCCCTTGCAGCGGGCTCTCGCTGCGCCCGCAGATGAGCGCATGGATGCGTTGTGGCGCCTCGTCTCCCAACTCGCGCCTCAGCACCTCGGCGACCTCACCCTCGCAGATCAGCGGACGCGCGACGTCCTCGTGATGCATCGCGCCGATCTCCTCGAGGGCGTGCGAGAACGGATAGTGTCCGATGTCGTGGAGCAGCGCGGCGAGCCGGGTCAGCTGCACGTCTTCGCGATCGACGAGCGCGAAGTCGGGCTGGTCCTCGAGCAGGTTGAACACGCGGCGCGCGAGGTGGTACGTGCCGAGGGCGTGCTCGAACCGCGAGTGCGTCGCTCCGGGGTAGACCAGGAAGGCCAGCCCGAGCTGTCGAACGTATCGGAGCCTCTGGAATGCCGGCGTGTCGATCAGCTCGAAGGCGAGCGGATCGAACCGGATGTTGTTCCAGAGCGGATCGCGGATGATGTCCACGGATTTCTGGTCGGCTCGCGTATGATAGTTGGGCCCGGCGGCCCTCGGCGAACCCCCGTCTTGCGAGGGAAACCCGGACGCGCCCCGAACCGTAGAACCTTCATGTCCACCCTCGAGCCGTCACCGACATGCCGATCGCATCTCAGGGCACCGTCCCCACGCCAGCCGTGGCCGGAGCGACGATCCAAACCGGCGGGGCGTCCATCGACGCCCTCCAGGCGCAACTCTCCGGGCAGGCGCAGCAGGTCGCCGTGCTCCGGGCGCAGCGAGCCATCATCGAGCGGCAAATCAACATCACCGACCCAGGTCCGGCCGCGAGATGAGCTCATCGCGCAGCGGAAGGCGCTCGACGACCAGCTCATCAAGCTCCAGGTGGACATGGCGGGTTCGCGAGCGCAGATCGCGTCCCGCCTCGGCGTGCCGGTGGAACGCATCGGGCCGAACGGACGCTTCCTGCAGCAGTCGTTCATGGACTACGGTTCGCGGCGGGGTCCCGACCCGGATGCCGTCGTCGGAATGTCGTTCGCGCTCGTCATCGCCATCGCGTTCCCGCTGGCCATCGCCTACGCTCGACGCATCTGGCGCGGCAAGCCGTCAGCCGCAGGCGCAGCCCGACGTGATCGCGCCGCGGCTCGACCGTCTCGAGCAAGCGGTCGAGGCGATCGCCATCGAGGTCGAGCGAGTTGCCGAGGGGCAGCGATTCGTGACGAAGGTGTTCGCCGAGCGGCCGGCGCAGGCACAAATGAACGTCGCCGCCGAGTCGCCGCTCGCGCGAGACGCGGCCGCGGGTCTCGGCGAGGCGAAGCCGTTCCTCGCGCTCGGCGCCGGTCCGATCGAACCGATCCGCGTTGCCGAGCGTCAGGCGGTGCGGCAGTCGATAACGCCGCATTAGGCGGTGGACCGGTGGACCGGTGGACCGGTGGACCGGTGGACGGCGAAGGGACGGTTGCTCAAGGTGAGCAGATGAGCAAAAATGAAAGGCGATCCCCTTTTCATCTGCGGGGATCGCCTTTCGAATCTGCGGCCATCTGCGTTCCGTTTTTCAGGAACGACTCAGTGGCCGGCTACGGTTGCGGTCCCGCGGCCTTCACGGCGTCGGGAACGAACTTCTCGAACTTCGAAAAGTTCTCGCGGAACATCCCGGCCAGCTTTTTTGCCTGTCCGTCGTAGGCCGAGCCGTCGCTCCACGTGGCGCGTGGGCGGAGAACGTCGTCCGGAACGCCGGCGACGTGCCGCGGAATCTTCAGTCCGAAGATCGGGTCGGTGTCCACGGGAGCCGAGTGCAGGTCGCCGCGGAGCAGCGCCGCGACCATCGCGCGCGTCTGCGAGAGCTTCATGCGCTTGCCGACGCCGAATGCTCCGCCAGTCCACCCCGTGTTGACGAGCCAGACGTCGGACCCGTGCTCGTCGATCAAGCGGCCAAGCATCTCGGCGTACTTGCTCGGATGCCACACGAGGAAGACCGCGCCGAAGCACGACGAGAACGTCGCCTGCGGCTCTTTGACGCCTCGCTCGGTGCCCGCGACCTTGGCGGTGTAGCCGGAGAGGAAGTAGTACATCGCCTGCTCGCGCGTGAGGCGGGCGATCGGCGGCAGGACTCCGAAGGCGTCGGCCGTGAGGAAGACGATGTTCTTCGGATGGCCGGCGCGTCCGTTCGCGACATGGTGCGGGATGTACGGCAGCGGATACGACGCGCGCGTGTTCTCGGTGATCGACTGGTCCTCGAACCTCACTTTGCGCGTGAGATCGTCGAGAACGACGTTCTCCAAGATCGTGCCAAACATTTGAGTCGTTCTATAAATGTCGGGCTCCCCTTCCGGGGAAAGATTGATCACCTTCGCGTAGCAGCCGCCTTCGTAGTTGAAGATGCCGGACTTCGACCACCCGTGTTCGTCGTCGCCGACCAGCGCGCGCTCGGGATCGGCGGAGAGCGTCGTCTTGCCGGTTCCTGAGAGTCCGAAGAACAGCGCGGGGTCGCCGGACTTGCCGACGTTGGCGGAGCAGTGCATCGAGAGCACGCCCTGCTTCGGCATGTAGTAGTTCATCACGGTGAACATCGCCTTCTTCAACTCGCCGGCGTAGCGCGTGCCGCCGATGAGAATCATGCGGCGGGCGAGGTTCAGCACGATGAACGTTCCCGTGCGCGTACCGTGGCGCGCGGGATCGGCTTCCATCTCCGGCACGTGAAGCACCGTGAAGTTCGGATCGAACGTCGGGAGCGCGGTCGCGTCGGGGCGGATGAACATGTTCCGCACGAACGCCATGTGCCACGCGCTCGGGCTCACGTAGCGAACGGACAGGCGGTACTCCGGATCGGCGCCGCAGTAGAGATCCTGGACGAAGAGGTCGTCGCGCGCGCTCAGGTAGGCGCGCACGTCGGCCAGCAGCGTGTCGAAATGCTCGTCGGTGATCGGCTGGTTCACCTTGCCCCAGTCGATGTCGCCCGCCGACGCGTCTTCCTTGACGACGAACTTGTCGTTCGGCGAGCGCCCCGTGTGCGGCGACGTGACGGCGCAGAACGGTCCCATGTCGGCGAGTTGACCTTCGTCGCGGCGAATGGCCGCCTGAATCAGGACGGGGGCCGTCAGGTTCCAATGGACCTCACCGGCGGGGCTGATTCCCTGGGCCTCCGAGCCCGCCCGCCGCGCTGCCGTTCAAGCCACTGTCGTCCTTCGGCTTCGACAAGATTCCCATAGCTATCACAACCTCGAGAAAACCGTTGGTGATGCGGTGCCTCCGCCGTCATGCGAAGGCGTCCCGGCGTCGGTCGGCGCGGAGCGCTCCTGCGCGTCGACGACCGCGACCGCCGCCATGTTGACGATGTCCTGCACGTCCGCGCCACGCTCGAGCACGTGGACCGGCCGGCTCATGCCGACCAGGATCGGCCCGATCGCTGTCGCGCCCCCCAGATGGTTCAACAGCTTATACGCGATGTTGCCGGCGCTAAGGTTCGGGAAGATAAGCACATTGGCCTCTTCCTTCAGCGTGCTGAACGGGTAGTCCCGGGAGATGATCTCCGGGTCGAACGCCGTGTCCGCCTGCATCTCGCCGTCCACGACCAGCGATGGATCGCGCTGGCGGAGCAGCTGAACCGCGCGCGCCATCTTTTCGGTGTCCGGGTGCCGGACCGACCCGAAGTTCGAGAACGACAGCATCGCGATGCGCGGTTCGACGCCCATCGTGCGCGCGATGCGCGCCGCGGAATACGCGATCTGCGCCACCTGCTCCGCGGTCGGATCGATGTTGACCGTGGTGTCGGCGCAAAACACGAGCTGCTTCTCGAACACGAGCATGTACATGCCGCTCACGATGCCGGCCTTCGGATGCGCGCCGATCACCTCGAGCGCCGGACGGATCGTCTCGGGGTAGTGCAGATTGACGCCCGACACGAGCGCGTCGGCGTCGCCGCGCACGACCATGCACGATCCGAAATAGTTGCCGTTGTAGAGACGCCGCCGCGCCTCGTCGAGGCTCATACCCTTGCGCTGGCGCTTCGCCCACATGTGCTGCGCGTACTCTTCGCGCTTGCGCGACGTCGCCGGATCCTCGATCACGATCTCGTCGAGCGGGATGTTCATCGCGCGCGCCTTCTGCTCGATGACCTTGCGGTCGCCGAGCAGGATCGGCATGGCGATGCCGTCTTCGACGCAGATGTACGCCGCGCGCATGATCTTCGGCTCGTCGCCCTCGGGGAACACGACGCGCTTGGGATTGCTGATCGCGCGGTTGATCAGCCCGCGCATCACGCCGCGCGCGCGGCCCAGCCGCGCTTCGAGCCGTTCGCGGTAGTCGCCGATGTCGACGAAGTCGTTCGCCGCGCCCGACGCCACCGCCGCCCAGGCGACCGCCGGCGCGACCCACAGCAGCACGCGCGGATCGAACGGGAAGGGAATCAGGTACTCGGCGCCAAATTGCACGTCGCGCAGTCCGTAGAGTGCGGCGACGCTGTTCGGCACGTCTTCCTTGGCGAGCAACGCGAGCGCGCGTGTCGCCGCCATCTTCATTTCCTCGTTGATCTCGGTGGCGCGAACGTCGAGCGCGCCGCGGAAGATGAACGGGAAGCCGAGGACGTTGTTGACCTGATTCGGGTAGTCGCTGCGGCCGGTGGCGATGATCGCGTCGTCGCGCACCTCGCGAATTTCCTCCGGCAGGATCTCGGGGACCGGGTTGGCGAGCGCCATGATGATCGGCTTCGGCGCCATCGACTTCGCCATCTCGCGCGTCATCGCCCCGGCGACCGACAGCCCGACGAACACGTCGGCGCCGTCGAGCGCGTCGGCGAGCGTCCGCGCGTTCGTCTCGAGCGCGAACCGTGCTTTGTACGGATCGGCCGCCTCGGGGCGCCCCTTGTAGATCACGCCGTGCCGGTCGCAGAGCATGATGTGCTCGCGCTGCACGCCCAGCCGAACGTAGTGCTCGGCCGTGGAGATCGCCGCCGCGCCGGCGCCCGAGAAGACGACCCGGATGTCTTCGATCTTCTTCCCGACGACCTCGATGCCGTTGAGGAGCGCCGCGCCCGAGATGATCGCCGTGCCGTGCTGGTCGTCGTGGAACACCGGGATGCGCAGCGTCTTGCGCAGCGTCTCCTCGATGTAGAAACAGTCGGGGGCGCGGATGTCCTCGAGGTTGATGCCGCCGACCGTCGGCTCGAGCAGCTGGCAGAACTTGATGACGTCGTCGGGATTCTCCGAACCGACCTCGAGATCGAACACGTCGAGGTCGGCGAACTGCTTGAAGAGATTCGCCTTGCCCTCCATGACGGGCTTGCCGGCGATGGCGCCGATGTTCCCGAGCCCGAGCACCGCCGTGCCGTTCGTGACGACCGCGACGAGGTTGCCCTTGGCGGTGTACGTGTACGCGAGGTCCTTGTCCCGCTCGATCTCGAGGCACGGCTCGGCCACGCCCGGCGAGTACGCGAGCGAGAGATCCCGCTGGTTGGCGAGCGGCTTCGTCGGAACGACCGCGATCTTGCCCGGCCGGCCGGTCGAATGGTAGTCGAGCGCGTCCTGGCGTTTCGTCATGAGGGACCCGAAAAATAGCTCTCTGAGACGGTTACGTCACGCCACGGCGGTCGAAAAGAGCGGCGGGATCGCGGCCATTCTGGCGTTCGTCGCGGCCGCGGTGCGTTCGGCCTATCACTCGAAGTCGGAGGTCTGACGTCTGATATCTGACATCAGGCCAAGCGTGATGAGGTAGAGCACCGCGTGGACACCGAGGCTTCACGGCACAACGCCGGGTCTGATGTCGGACGTCAGATATCAGACGTCCGACTTCGAGCGCGCAGCCAAATCCAACAGCCACTTGGACACCAGACTGGCCGAGTCCCCTTCGCGCCACTGCCCGGCTCAAACCTCCAGATGGTCGTCCTGCCGCGCGAACATCACGTAAAGGACCGGCATCAGGAAGACGCTGATCAAGAGGCGCGAGAAGAGCCCGCCGACGATCACGAGCGCGAACGGCTTCTGTGTGTCCGAGCCGACGCCGGTCGACAACGCCGCGGGCAGCAAGCCGAGTGCGGCGACGAGCGCCGTCATCATGATCGGACGCAAACGCAGGAGCGCCGCCTCTCGCGTCGCCTGTACGATCTCGTGTCCTCCGAGGCGCAGCTCGTTGGCGTATGAAATGTAGACGACGGCCGTCTGTACCGAGACGCCGAACAACGCGAGAAAGCCGATCATCGACGAGACCGAGAACGGCGTCCCCGTCACGAGCATCGCCAACAATCCGCCCAGCGGCGCTGAGAGAATCACGCCCACGACCGTGATGAGCGGGAACTTCAGGTTCTTGTATAGGATGAACAGAATCGCGAAGATCAGGAGAATCGTCACGGGAAGCACGATGTTCATCTGCGCGCGCGACGCCGTGTACTCCTCGAACTCACCGCCCCAGCGGATGGTGTAGCCCGCCGGCAGCTTCACCTGCTTGGCGACCGCCGCGCTCGCCTCGGCCACCGCACTCGCGAGGTCGCGACCTTCGACCGAATACTGAACGCCGATGTAGCGAGAGTTGTCCTGGCGGTAGATGAACGCCGCGCCATTCGCGATCTGCACGTCGGCGACCTCGCGCAGCGGCACTTGATTTCCATCGGGCGTCGCGAGGAGGATGTTCCCGATTTGGTCCGGCGTGCCGCGATATTGCTCCTGCAGGCGCACGACGAGATCGAACGTCCGCTCGCCCTGCACGACCTGTGTCGCTGCCGCGCCGCCCACGGCCGCTTCGATCAATCCGTTCAGCGCGTCGGCGCTCAGCCCGTAGCGTGCCATCTTCGCCCGGTCGGCGGTGATGGTGAGACTCGGCTGCCCCAACTCCTGCACCAGCGTCACGTGCTCGATGCCGGGAATCTTCTGGATCACCGCCTTGATCGCCCGGCCCTTTTCCTCGAGAAGGTTGAGGTCGGTGCCGAACACTTTCACGTCGAGTGCGGCTTTTAGTCCGGTGAGCGCCTCGTCGACGGCATCCTCGGCCGGCTGCGTGTAGTTGAACGTGATGCCGGGAAACACTGCCAACTTCTTCTGGATCGCCGCGATCAGCTCGTCCTTCGAGTGATATGACCCGTTCCACTCTCGATACGGCTTGAGCCCAACGTAGAACTCTGCGTTGAAGAACCCCGTCGGATCGGTGCCGGCGTCATCCCGGCCGTGCTCCGACGCGACATCGGTCACCTCCGGGAAGCTCTTCAGGATTTGGCGAACCTGTGGGACAATCGCCGAGGATTCTTCGAACGAAATCGTATAAGGCATCGTCGCGCGAACCCAGAGCGCACCTTCGTCGAGCTTGGGCATGAACTCGCCGCCGCGCGTCCACGCGATCCCGGCCGAGACGGCGAACAACGCGATCGACGCCGCGACCGTCGCCGAGCGATGCGCGAGGCACCAGTCGAGTCCCCGCGCGTACTGCCGGCGGATCCACTCGAACGCGGGGTTCCTTCGCTCGCGCACGCCGCGCCGCAACACGATCGCGCACAACACCGGGATCAGGGTCAGCGTGAGGAAGAGCGATCCGAGCAGCGCGTAGATCGTGGTGTCCGCCATCGGCCTGAACAGCTTCCCCGACGGCCCCGTGAGGGCGTAGATCGGGAGGAATCCCGCCACGATCACGGCGATCGCGTACACAATCGGCCGGTTCACCTCCGACGCCGCGTCGAATAGAACGTCCTTGAGCCTGTACTCCGTCCCGTGCCGCTCGGCAAGCTGGCGATAGATGTTCTCCACCATCACGACCGCGCCGTCGACGAGAATGCCGAAGTCGATGGCGCCGATCGACAGCAGATTCGCCGGAATGTCGCGCAGGTCGAGGCACATGAACGCGATCAGGAGTGCGAGCGGAACGGTGACCGCGACGATCAATCCCGAGCGAATGTCGTAGAGGAAGAAGATCAGGACGACGACGACGAGCAGTATGCCGCGGATCAGATTGTCGGCCACCGTGCGCGTCGTCAGTGCCACGAGGTCGCTCCGGTCGTAGTACGGAACGACCTTCACGTCCTTCGGGAGCACCTGGTCGTTCAGCTCGCGAGTTTTCGCCTCGACGCGCTTGAGGACCACCTGCGCCTGCTCACCCCGGCGCATGAGGATGATGCCCTCGACCGCATCGTCCGTCTGGTTGAACCCGAACTGCCCGAGGCGCGGCGCGTGGCCGATCTCGACCTTCGCGACATCCTTCACCAAGATCGGAACGCTGTTCTTCACCGCGAGCACGATGTTGCCGATGTCCTCGAGCGTGACGACGCGGCCGAGACCGCGCACATAGAAGAACTGCCCGCCCTCCGAGTAGAAACCGCCGCCCGCGTTGCTGTTGTTCGCGCCAAGCGCGTTGGCGACGTCGCTGACCGCCAAACCGGCGCCAGCCAGCTTCGTCGGGTCTACGAGCACCTGATACTGCATCGTCTCGCCGCCGAGCGACGCAACGTCCGCGACGCCGGGCACCGCGCGATACGCCTTGTCGAGCACCCAATCCTGGAGGACGTGCAGGTCCATCGCCGAGCGATCCGAGCTCTTGATCACGTAGCGGTACACGAGCCCCGACGGGGAGAACGGAGCCTCGATCCCCGGGCTGACGCCGCCCGGCACCGACGCGTCGCCTAGCCGCTCGAATACCTGCTGACGCGCGAAGTAGACGTCGGTGCCCTCGGCGAACGTGACGCGGATGCTCGACAAGCCGTACAGCGAGACGGAGCGCATCACGACGAGATTCGGCAGTCCGTTCAACGCGGTCTCGATCGGCACGGAGACGAGGCGCTCGACTTCCTCGGCGGCGTGCCCCGGCCATTCCGAGGTCACGGCGACCGATACCGGCGACACGTCGGGGTAGGCGTCGACCGGCAACCGCTTGAGCGAAAAGATGCCGACGCCGATGATGCCGAGCGTGATCAGCGCGATGATGAGCGGTTGGCCGACGGATGCTTCGACGAGCCGTTGAATTGGGCCGCGCCTCGACGCGGCGCCGCCGGCCGAGACGTGCTCGGCCGCGGAGTGTGTCGGCTCGCTCACTGCGTCTCCGCGAATTCGAGGAAGAGCGCGCCCTCCGCCACGATCTGGTCCCCGTCAACGAGTCCCGAAGTGATTTCGTACGAGTCGCCGACGCGGTTGCCCAGCGTGATCTTGCGCCGCGCGAATGAATTCCCCCCCCCGGTGCGACGACGAACACGTAGGGGAGGTTCTGCTCGTCGCGCATCACCGACGACACAGGCGCGAGGATGCCGCGGTGCTCGGCGTTCGACCTGATCTGGACCCGCACGAACATGTCGCGTCGCAGGGCGCGGTTCGCGTTCGCCACGACGATGCGAACCTGCACCGCCTTCGTGCCGGGGTCAGCGAGCGACGCGATGTAGTCCACGCGCCCGGGCATCGGGCGCCGCGCATTGTCCGTGATTACGTCCACCGGTTGGCCAACCGCCACGTCGGCCAGATCGTTGGCATAGACGTTCGCCAACACCCACACGGTCGAGAGATCGGCGATCGTGTAGCATGGCGTGGTTCCAGCGGCGAGCAGCTGACCTTGCGAGATGAGCTTCTCGACGATCGTGCCGTCGATCGGCGCGCGCACCACCGCCGCGATGGACGTCTTCTTCCCGTCGCGCACCGCCTGGATCTGGTCCTCGTCAACGCCGAGGGAACGCATTCCCTCGATCGCCGCGCCGACGTCGGCGTCCGCCGACGCGACGTCGGATTGCGCCTGCTCCAACTCCGTGCGCGCGAGCGCGTCGTTCTTGAAGAGCGCCGAATCCTGCACGTAGATCCGCTTCGCGTTGCGGAACGCCGTCTCGGCCTTGCGATACGCGGCCACCGCCGCCGCGAAGTCCGGCGACGACACGTCCGCGAGCACGTCACCCTTGTGCACGAACTCTCCTGGTTCGGCGATCACGTGGATCGCGGGACCGGAGACGGGAGACAGCACCTGCGTCGAGTGGTCGCCGTTGAACGCGACGTTGCCCGTCGCGTCGACGGTTGGGCGAAACGCCACCGTCTTCACCGTGACGAGGTGGATCCGCTGACGTTGCTCGGCGGTGACGGCCAAGTTGCTCGGCTTGGGACCGAGCGACGTGTCGCCCAGCTGACGGCCCGACGCGTCGTTCGAGGAGCACGCGGCGGCGAATCCGCCGGTGAGCAGGCAAGCGGAAACGAATCCGCGGGAGAGTCGAGTATTCATCGGATGACCGCCCCGTAGGCGGTTGTGCTGAGGCCGAGCGCACGATCGAGATCGGCGCGGGCCGTGTTCGCTGCCGCGAGGGCGTCGGCGAGTTGGGCTTCAGCTTGCAAGAGAGCGGTTCGCGCGGTGATCACGTCGAGCGCCGACGAACCACCGAGGCCGTAGCTGGTGAACGAAACGCGGTAGGCTTCGCGCGCCGCCGGAACGAGCTCGTCGCGCAGGAAGGTCACCTGCCGCATCGCGGTGCTCGCGTTGGCGTAGGCGGCGCGTACGTCCTGCGTGACTTGCGCGCGCGCGTCGCGATACGTCGCGGCGAGCTCGGACTCCGTGTGCTGCGACAGCGCGATGTCGCCCCGCGAGTGCTGCCAGTAGAAAACGGGCAACGGGAGCGAGATTCCGGTCGTGAAGAGTGCTGATCCCGTGGCCGAGTAGTCTTTCGCGACGGCGAACGACAGGTCGGGAAGCCAGAATTCCTTCGTGAGCTTGGTCGTGGCCGACTGGCCGAGCTGCTGTTGCTGGATCGCTTTGAGCTCCTGCCGATTCTCCAGCGCGATCTGTTCGATGGTCGTGGAGTCGGGGAGCGCGGGCGGCAGCGCGAGCGTGTCCGTCGGAACGATCGGCGCGCCGATGATTCGTCCGAGCGTACGGTTGAGCGATGCCTGCGCGTTCAGCAGATCGCGTTCGTTGGCGATGAGGTCGTTTTGCGACTGCCCGACGGTGACCTGCGCCTGAATGACGTCGAGCTTGGCGACCGTTCCGGCCTCGAAGCGCGCCTTCGTCCGCGTCAGGAAATCCTGCGCGAGCTTCTGGGCGTCGAGCAGGTTCTGCCGGTGGAGCAGCGCGACGAGGAGCGAGTCGTAGGTGGCCGACGCCTCGAGCGCGATCGTCTGCTGCTGGAGCCGCAGGTTCGCCTGCGAGTTGCCGATGTCGGCTCGACCGATCTTGTTGTTGAGCCGGAACTTGTCGGGGAAGGGAATGGAGAGGCCGAGCGTGACGGGGCGCGACGGCGCGCCGTTGAACGCGAACGGACTCGTTTCCTGATCGAACCCCGCGGTGAACTGCGGATCCGGAATCGCGATGGCCGTGAGACGCCGCGCCGCGGCTTCACGGGTTTGCTGGCGCGCGACCTCGATCTGCGCGTTGCCGGTCAGCGCGGCGGCAATGGCTTGCCGGCGCGACAGGCGTAGCGTGTCGGTCGATCGATCTTGATTTGCCCGCGTGGCACCCGCTTGAGCGATGCAACGCGGAGCTGTGGCACTGGCGAACGCTGCCAGCGCACACACTCCAAATAAAAGGCGCATGTTGTCCCGGATTGTGATCTGAGGCGTGCTGCTACTGCGACCAGCTCAGATCGATCGGGGAGGTGCGCGCGGGTTGTCTTGGGAGAAACGGTCGGCGGCGACGACTCGGACGCGCGCCGTGGCGACGGTGGTCGCGACTTCAGTCGAAAGTGGCAGCGGAACACCAGCCGCTCGCGGTGTTCCATGAATCGAACGCGCCTGGCACGACGCGCACGTGGCTTCGTCGTGCGCATAGTGCAGCTTCACCCCGCCGCTTTCGACGTGCGCCCCCATGCCCGGCCGGCGGCCTTCCGCCAACGGCGAGAACGCGACAGTCACCTGCGCGATCAACGCCAAAAAGGCGATGACCAGCGTCAGAGGATGCCGGCGCAGAGGCTTGGGAAAGGGCATGTTGTGGAGGAAGGCTACCGCTAGACGAGTTTGGGCGCCAGACGGCCACTACCATTTACGGGCGGGCGCGCCCACTCGTTGTTACTCTCGGACCGGCCATATGGTTGCAATCCAAATGGTTGCTATGCATGGCCGGCGCGACCTTTGGCCTCGCGTGCGTGGCCCCTGCGAAGTGGCGGGCTGTCCCTACTGGCCGGGCGGAAGCCGAAATACGGCGAGTTGTGGGATCAACGATGCCGCGAGGCTACCCCCCTGCCGGCGTGGCGAATTGAATCGTCACGGTCGGGGCGCTGGCTGGCGTGTCGAGCCTAAAGTACGAGCTCGTTCCCGGAACCATTCCCGGGACATCGCTGCTCGTGGTACAGGCGAGGCCGTCCAAACCCGACCCGCAAATACTCGCCAATCCCGCCCGAGGTTCGGGAGCATCGCGGCGGAGTCCCAGCGGTGCCTGTTGTCTCGATGACTTCTACCATCCATGGCCCGCAGCCGACCATTCGATTGTACAGAACAACCGCATATTGAGGCCTTGCTCGTTTTTGTACCGGCGGTTCCGCAAGCGAGCGTAGCTTGAACAATGTTCACATCACCGCAGGTCCGGCCGGGTCGGCGCGACGACCGGACGCCTTTCACCCGCGCGCTTCCGCCGACAGCGCTCTGCGCCCTCGCGGCCGCCCTTTTGGTCCCAGCCCCGCTCGACGCGCAGTCCGCCGACTCCTCGGGCGCGCGCTACGCGGCCGAGGCGCCCCCGTCGCCGAGATATTGGCGCGACTTCAGCCTCGGCTCCGCCGCGAGCATCACGGCGCACGAGCTCGCGCACATCGCCGTTGCGCTGGCGCTCGGCAAGCACCCGACCTTCGGCTTTGACGAGTTTCGGCCGACGATCTACTCGGGGATCAATTCACACGTCGAGCCGCACAAGCAATTCCTGTTTTCGGCGGCGGGCCTGACGGCGCAGTCCTTGATCGACGAGGCGATTCTCGACGTCCCGCATTGGCGTGGCGCGGCGTTCGAGCGCGGTGTGCTCGCGGGCGGCATCGCAACGACCGTGTTCTACCTCACGATCGGACGGTCGGGGTCGGTGAGCGACGTCGATTTCATGGCGCGCACTCGCGCGCTCACGAAAACGCAGATCACCCTCATTTACGGTGGCCTGGCGGCGATTCAGACACTCAGAATTTGGCGTGACGGCCATTACGACGACTTCTTCGTCGCGCCGCGGCCGACCGGCGCGCTCGACATCGGGTTTCGTCTCACGCCGCGGTAGTCGCGGCGGTGGTTCGAGTGGTCGAGGCCCAATGAACGGTCGCCGAATACATATGAATGGTCCCGTCCCCCCAGCCTCGCCTTCCTCTACTCGCGAGCACGGGTAGGCTGTTGCTGTCGCCGTCTATCGGGGTCGGTCGATGTCCCGCCGCCCGGCCGCGAGCAGATTGATGAAGAGACGCGCGGCGCCGGGATTCCCGGCGGGAAGCTGGCGGAAAAATGACAGCGTGGTGTAGACGTACGTCCCCCGGCCAACCGGCGCCACGAGAATGCCCGCGTTGTTCGGTGGATCTCCGGCGTCGTTCATCGAAAGCACCAATTCGTATCGCGTGTCGAACGTTCGCGGCATATAGAGCGCGCGCTCCTGCACCCAGTTCTCGAAGTCCGAGGCGACGATCCTGTTCGGCGACGAGAGGATTGGTGACCGCGGGTCGAGGAGGCGAACCGGAGCGCGTTCATCGGTGACGCGATCCGCGACGCGCCCCGCGAAAGCGATCGGAAAGGGAAGGATGCCGGGCTGCGCCATCTCGAGTTGGCCGTATTGCGTGACGACGGTGCCTCCATTTCGCGCGAAGGCCATGAGTGACGGCGTGCTCCTGCGCATCGATGCGGAGTCGACTTCGTAGGCGCGCGGTCCCAGCACGATCGTGGTGAAGCCGGCAAGGTTCGACCGCGGCAGCGCGGCGGGATCGAGCTCGACGACGGGAATCCCGAGCTCCTCCAGCATCGGCATTACGTTGTCACCAACGCCGCGAATGTACCCGATGCGGAGAGTCGGGAAGATCGCGTTCACGACCTCGACTCGAACCGACGATGGGCGATAGTATCGCAGCGTTCGAATGTGCTCATACTCGATGGGGATGAAACCCACGCGGAACTCCTCGCCATGGCTCTTGGCTGCCGCGCCGATCTCGACGCGGCCCGCCGGGAGCCGCCCACGCACGCGAAAGAACAGACTCGCGTCTCCGAACGGCGGAAGTGTCACATGCCTGGTCCCGGAGTCGGCGCTCAGTCCGTTGGGCAGCGCGAGGGACACGTCCACCTCGCGAGCGGCGGTGGCTGCGGAGCGGACGCGTACCTCGATCGTGCGATCGAAGGGGGTGATGGCGCGCGCGTACTCCACGTCGTGCTGCAGGAGCACCGAGATCTCCGGCACGGCTGCGAGCTCGCGGCGCACTTCTCCCCGGGCGCGGTCGGCAAACCGGTAGACGATGGGGCCGGTCTTCACCGGCACTCGGACGCCGGCGATTGTCAACGTGAGCGACGCGCCGGAGGTCTGGACGCGATCTTCTCCTATGATCATGTCCGCAAGCGGCTGTCGGAACATGTCGTCGCGGAGCGGCTGCCGAAGCCACCACGCCACCGTGGGGACCGTGTCGGCGTGGAAGGTCAGGACCTGGCGTGCGGTGCTGTCCGGAAGCACCATGCGTCGCGGCGCCAGTGCCGTAGCCCGCTGGCCGACGAGCGCGATGTCCTCGACGGAAACGGGGATCGGGCCCGCGTTGTAGACCGACACGGTAACGGGAATCGAGTCACGCACCGCGACCAGCGCGCGCGGCGCTGTGGCCTCGACGCTGACCGCCGCCGCATCGAGCAGCGCGAGCGACGCGCGACGCGCAGTCGACTCGAGCGACAGCGCGAGATCTCCCGTGCGGGCATCACATGCCGGCCGGCCTGCACCCGCGGCCGCGCCGAGTGGCGCGCACGAAACGCCGGCTGCGGCGCGTGACGCGAGCCGCACATAAGCGACGAGCGGCGAGGCCATCGCCGATGGGTGCGCCAAATCGAGCGACCGCGCGACCGCCGACTCGGCAATTGGCAACGAGTCGAGCGCCGTTCGCGCCGGCTCGGCGAGCGGGACCGACGTGAACCGCGACCAGCCGGTATCGAGACCGGCGAAGAGCGCGGTGTCGCCCTCGACTTCGGAGACGCGCGAGACCTCGAGCTGCACCCCGTCGAAACGCGGGCCCCGCTGCGGCAACGCTCCTTGTCCCTGAGAGCGATGCTGCGAGCGGCTCTGCGTGGCGATCTCGGAATACGTGCGGCCGAGGAACGGATCGTACTCGCCGACGTTGAATCGCACGGCGCTGCCGAGCCCTCGGCGAAGCCGGTAGAACTTGAGCGCAGACCACGGTCTTAGACCGCCGAGGGCGGCGGGAGGGAATCGCGCCGAATCCGCCGCGGCGTCGAACGCTTCGCGCGCCAGCACGCCGGAGAGCTGATGATGGCCGTGTCCGTCCGCGGGTGTCCCGGTAAAGACGGCGATGATCACGTGCGGGCGAAACGCGCGCACGATTGCTACCACGTCTTCGAGAATTGAATCCCTCGGCCAATGCATGAGGGTCTCGTCGAGCGTTTTCGAGAATCCGAAATCGTACCCACGCGTGAAGTATTGTCGGCCGCCGTCGATGCGCCGCGCGGCGAGGAGTTCCTCGGTGCGGATCATGCCGAGCGCCGTCCCGAGCTCATTGCCGATGAGGTTCTGTCCGCCGTCTCCGCGGGTGAGCGACAGGTACGCTGTTTCGATGTGTCGCGCCGTCGCCAGATAGGCGATGAGCTGCGTGTCTTCGTCGTCGGGATGCGCGCCGATCATCAGCACGCGCGATGTGGTGCCAAGGCCGGCGACGAGCTCGCCCAACTCCGCGGCCCCGTGCTGTTGTTGTTGTTGCGCGCCGATGGGCCATGCGGCGGCAAACGCCAGCCACACGACGCCGACAACCGTATTTGAAGCCACCGATCCTCGCATTCGCCTGAGCCTAGAGTTCCGATGGACGATAGGCGCCCCACTCAGCGATGCGCCCACGCGCCGTCCAATGGACGATTTCGACCAATCAACGGTCCGCAAGTGTGGCAGCACGATGTTGTTCAGCCTATCTGCCGCGAGCGTCGGTCCGTAGCTGAAGCTCGCCCCGTCTTGACGTACAACGGACGGCGGCCATCCTTACCGGATGAGCCCTCACCTGTCATTTCCACGCGCGCTGGGCGCGCTGGCCGTCGTCGTCGGCTCGACCCTCGCCGCGCGTCGCGGCGCTGACGCGACGGCCGAGGTCGACGCGGAGTACCCGCGCGCGGAGGCACTCTATCTGGATCTGCACCGGCATCCGGAGCTCTCCTTCCACGAGACCGAAACGGCCGCCAAGCTCGCCGCCGCCCTGCGCGACGCGGGGTACGACGTCACGACCGGTGTCGGGCGCACCGGCATCGTCGGCGTGCTGAAGAACGGCGCGGGCCCCACGGTTCTGTTGCGCACGGAGCTCGACGCCCTGCCGGTGACGGAGAACACCGGGCTCCCGTTCGCCAGTACCGTGCGAACGAAGGACGACGCGGGCGCCGACGTCGGCGTGATGCACGCGTGCGGACACGACGTGCACATGGCGGCGTGGTTGGGAACGGCCCGCATCATGGCGCAGCAACCGCGCAACGTGGCGTGGGACGCTCGTGGTGATCGGACAGCCCGCGGAAGAAATCGTGTCGGGCGCGAGAGCGATGCTCGCCGACGGTCTCCTCACACGCTTCCCGCGGCCCGACTTCGCGCTCGCCGTGCACGACGATGCGCGGATGCCGGCGGGGCTCATCGGCTATCACGCCGGACCGATTCTCACGAACGCGGACGCCGTGACGATCACGATCTACGGCCGCGGCGGACATGGCGCTCGCCCGGATGCCACGGTGGACCCGTCGTCATCGCGGCGCGGACCGTCGTGGCGCTGCAGACCATCGTGTCGCGCGAGATTTCACCGTTCGATCCGGCCGTCGTGACCGTCGGCTCGATTCACGGCGGCACCAAGAACAACATCATCCCGGACGAGGTGCGGCTGCAACTCACGGTGCGTTCGTTCACGGATCCGGTGCGCAAACATCTGCTCGCCGCGATCGAGCGCATCACGCGCGCGGAGGCGATGGCCGCCGGCGCGCCGCGCGAGCCGTCGATCGAATATGGCCCGCCGACTCAGGCGCTGGTGAACGATTCGGCGCTGACCCGTCGTGTCTCCGCGGCGCTCGTGAAGCAGCTCGGCGCGACGCGCGTGAAAGACACGCCGCCTGAGATGGCGAGCGAGGACTTTGCCGAATTCCATCTGGCGGGCGTGCCAACGCTGATGCTGCGCATCGGTGCGGTCGAGCAGACGAAGTACGATGCCGCGATGAAGTCGGGTACGCCGCTGCCATCGTTGCACTCGGCGCTGTTCGCGCCGGATCGTTCCCCGACCATCAAATCCGCTATGCTGGCGGAAGTCCTCTCGTTGCGGGAGTTGATGCCCGCCGCGCCTCGCCCCGGCACGTGACGTCCTACCGTTCGACCCGGCGTGTAAGGCGACTCGCAGTTGCCATGACCGCACTGCTGCCGCTGACCGACGCACTCGCGCAGGACCGCTCCCAATCCCGATCGACGGTCTCGTCCGTGGCCGGGATCGTTGCCAGCGAAAGCGTACTCGCCTCGCAAGTCGGTGCGTCGATTCTCGAGCAGCGGCGGCAACGCCGTCGATGCCGCGGTCGCGACGAACGCGATGATGGGACTCGTCGCGCCGATGAATGACGGCGTCGGAGGCGATCTGTTCGCGATCGTCTACATGGCGAACACCGGGAAGCTCTACGGTCTCAACGCGTCGGGGTGGTCGCCCGCCGGACTCACGGCGGACTATCTTCGCGCGAAGGGCATCGCCGCGATGCCTCAGCGCGGCATTCAGACCGTGACGGTTCCGGGTGCCGTGGGCGGATGGGACGCGCTCCTGACGCGCTTCGGGCGGATGAAGTTCAGTCAGGTCCTCGCTCCGGCGATCGACTACGCGGAGTCCGGGTTTCCGGTCGGCGAAGTCGTCAGCGTATTCTGGCGCGACAGTGAGAAGGATCTCGCCGCCGACGCCGCGACGGCGAAGATCTACTTGCCGGCGGGAAGACCTCCGGCTGCGGGCGAGGTGTTTCACAATCCGGAGCTCGCTTGGACGTATCGCCAGATCGCGAGCGCGGGGAAGGAAGCTTTCTACAAGGGCGCGGTTGCCGAAAAAATCGTCGCCAGCTCGAAGCAACATGGCGGCACGATGACGCTCGCCGATCTCTCCGAGTATGAGCCCGAGTGGGTCGATCCCATCTCGACGACGTACCACGGGTGGACGGTATACGAGCTGCCGCCGAACGGGCAGGGGATCGCGGCGCTCGAGATGCTCAACATCATGGAGCAGTTTCCGCTCGCCGCCGCCGGTCACAACTCGGCGCGCGCGCTCCACGTCATGATCGAGGCGAAGAAGCTCGCCTATGCGGACATGCAGCGCTACGACGCCGACCCGCGGTTCACGACGGTCCCGGTCGGCGCGATGCGGTCGAAGGCGTACGCGAAACAGCGCGCGTCGCTGATCGACCTCGCGCGCGCGAACTGTGCGGTCACGGCCGGCAAGCCACAGAACACGGACAACGGCACGACGTACCTCAGCATCGTCGATCGGGACGGCAACATGGTTTCTCTGATCCAGAGCAACTATTCCACGGTTGGCTTCGGGTCGGGACTCGCAGTCGGCGGCGCCGGCTTCGTGCTGCAGAATCGCGGCGGCGGCTTCACGCTCGAGAAGGGACACCCGAACGAGCTCGCCGGGCGCAAACGTCCGCTGCACACGATCATTCCGGCGTTCATGGAACGCGGCGACGTGAAGATCGCATTCGGCATCATGGGCGGGTGGAATCAGGCGCAGGCGCACGCGCAATTCGTCTCGAACGTCGTCGACTTCGACATGAACATCCAGGCCGCGCTCGATGCGCCGCGGTTCTCGAAGGAGACGTTCCCCGGCTGCGACGTCAACCTCGAGTCGCGGATTCCAGAGGCGATCCGCGCGAGTCTGGCCGCGCTCGGCCATCAGATCGTCATGCGCGGGGATTTTTCGGCGACACGAATGGGCGCAGGGCAGGCGGTCCAGCGGAACGCCAAGACCGGCGTGAACAGCGGCGCATCGGATCCACGCAAGGATGGCGCGGCGGTGCAGGAGTTGCGGATTCCGCGCGGCTGACGGGAGCTCTACATCCCACGATTCCTCTCGATCGAGCCGGCTCGATGCGTCAACTGAAACTCGTCTTCGTCATCGTCGTCACGGCCGTACCGGCGCTCGCGCAGCAGCCCGCCAACACCAATCTCGAGCGCATGGCCAACGACGCCTACACGCGTTCCCACGATTACGATCTCGTGCATCAGCGCATCAGCGTGCGCGACTTCGACTGGGACTCGCTGGCGTTCACCGGGCGCGTAGCGACGACGCTCGTCGCGCGACGCTCGGCGATGGATTCAGTGATCCTCGACATGGGCTCGCGCCTCCGGCTGCGAGCGATCATGTCGGCGTCGCGGCGAGCCGTTGCGCGGCGATCGGCACGGCGACACGCTCGTCGTGCACCTCGCCCGAGCCGCCGCGTTCGGCGACACGCTGCGTTTCACGATCGACTATGACGGCCGCATCGACAATGGCCGTGGCCTCACGTTCATCGACCAGCGCCCGAGCGCGCCGCGGCAGATCTGGAGCCAGGGCGAGGCGATGGACAATCACTTCTGGTTTCCGACATACGACTTTCCGAACGACAAGGCGACGTGGGAGCTCGAGGCGACGGTGCCGCGCGGCTTCATGGCGGTCTCGAACGGCGCGCTCGTGAGCGACACCCCCGAGGCGAGCGGAGCGCGCACGCTGCGCTGGAGCCAGGCCCGCCCGAGCGCGACGTATCTCGTCTCGCTCGTCGTCGCGCCGCTCGTGAAGGTGCACGATGCGTGGCAAGGTGTGCCGGTGGACTACTACGTATACGCGAAGGACAGCGCGCTCGCGTGGCGGCTGTTTCATGTCACGCCCGACATGATCGACGTGTACTCGCGCCTCACGGGCATTGCCGTATCCGTGGCCGAAGTACGCGCAGACGACCGTCGCCGACTTCTTCGGCGGCATGGAGAACGTGAGCGCGACGACGCTCGTCGACTGGCTGCCCGATGCGCGCGCCTATCAGGACCGGCCGTGGTACCAGCACATCCTGATTCCGCACGAGCTCGCGCACCAGTGGTTCGGCGACTACGTGACGACGGAGAACTGGGCCAACACGTGGCTCAACGAGGGCTTCGCCGAGTTCATGCCGGGGCAGTACTGGACCCAGAAGTTGGGCGCGCGCGCGGGCCAGGACTATTACGCCGACGAGTATCGCCAGTTCATGAACATCGAGGGCCGGCGGCCGATGCCGCTCGCGTCGATGGGATCGAACAACATCTATCCCAAGGGCGCCCTCGTCCTCGAGATGCTCCGGCGCTACCTCGGCGACGATCGTTTCTGGGCCGGCGTGCACCGATATCTCACGGATCACGCGTACGGCGTGGCGACGACCGACGACCTGCGCCAGGCGTTTCTCGACGCGACCGGAGAGAATCTCGACTGGTTCTGGCGCGAGTGGATCTACGGCGCGGGGTATCCGTCGTTCACCGTCACGTCACAGTTTGACGCGGCGTCGCATCGCGTCACGATCGTTGCGCGACAAACGCAGCGCGATTCACTCAAGGCCGACAGCACGGGCCTGCGCTTCGTCATCCCCGAGGCGTTCACGATGCCGGTGACGATTCGCGTCGGCACCGCCGCGGGCGATGTCGTGCGACAGGCCTGGATCCGACAGCGCGAGGACACGATCGTCGTCGACGGCGTAATGTCCGAGCCGACGATGATGGTGTTCGACGACGGCAACCGCATCCTCAAGTCGCTGGCGTTCGATCAGCCGACGGCGTGGCTCGCCACGCAGCTGCGCCACGATGCGGACTTGTGGGACCGAGAGTGGGCGCTGAGCCAGCTCGCCAAGCGTCCGACCGACGCGGCGGCGGCACGCGCGGTGGCCGATGCGGTGACGAGCGCCGACCACCCGTACACGCGTGCGATCGCGGCGAGCGCGATGGACGCGTTTCCCGCTGACGTCGCGCTGCCGGCGCTCGCTCGTGCGTTGCGCGACACGTCGGCCCGAGTGCGTGCCTCCGCCGCGGGCGGGCTCGGAGGATTGGGCGGACCGGAAGCGCTCGACGCTCGCGCGCACGGCGTGGGAGCACGACTCGAGCTACACCGTTCGGGCGAGCGCGGTGACGGCCATCGCGCGGCTCGATCCGGCCGGACGACGCGACATTCTGCGGAAAGCGTTGTCGACGCCGTCCTATCAGGACGCGATCCAAAATGCCGCGCTGACCGCGATCGCGCGGAGCAACGACACGAGCATGATCGCCGACGTCGAGCGCGTCGTCGGCGACCAGGCCCTCCCGTCGCGCGTGCTGGCGGCGTTCGCGGCGCGCGGCAACCAACAGGCGCTCGACTTGCTCACGACCAACCTGAACGACGATCGTGGGTGGGTGCGCGCGTGGACGCTGGCGGCCGTGGGGTCGATGGAGACGCCTCGGCAGCTCGCGGTCCTCGAGAGCGCGCTGCCGAAGCTGACCCACGTGGAGACGCGCGCGGCAGTCGAGCGGACGATCACGAGGTTGAGGTCGAAGCGGTGACCGGCGCGGGGTCAACGGGCGCCGGCCGGTGACGGGGGCGTATCGCGCGGTTCGCTGAGCGCCGCCGCTCGCCGGTTGTCGCATGAGGCCGCCCGCAACACAGGCGTGACCGTTCATTGGATTGTGCATGCGCCGGATCGGCGTGTTCGCTAGGCTGCGCCCTCACCACTCCCGAGCCGTGCACCATGCTGAAGCGCATCGAGAGCTCGACGCTCACGGCCGTCATAGTCGTCGTCGGCATCATTCTCATGTGCATCGCGCTTCGTCGGATATGGAGCATGTGAATCGCGAGTCACTCCTGACATGGGCGGAACGCCCGTCTCGCACCGTCCGTCATCCGGGGGATGGGTTGCGGTCAGGGGGTGAACCTCGTCACCGCGAACGCGAACGCGGCGCCGGCGGTGGTCACGCCGATGAGTTGGGCGACGCGTAGCCTCGATTGTCCGGGTACGATGGTGTGCGACGCCGACGTCGCGACCTGCAGAAGAAATCCGGCGAAGAAGCCAAGAAAGACTCCGAGTAGACCAGGCGGAAACCGAAAAAAGAGCGTCGAGAGCGCGCCAACTACCGGCGCGACCGCGTCCAGGACGAGCATCACCGAAGCGTGTCGCATCTGATTCCGGTGCGCGATCATCACCGAAACCGTATTGATGCCGTCCGCGAAATCGTGCGCGATCACCGCGATCGCGACGACCAGGCCGATCCCTGACGAGATCTGGAAGGCCAGGCCGATGCTCACACCGTCCAGCGTGCTGTGGCCAATCAATGCGGCCGCGGACAGCAGTCCCGCATGCGGATGGCGTCGTTGCTCGGTCGGTGCGCCGTCCGGCTGTGGCGCCCGCGCGAGGAGCAACTCCTCGCTGGCGCGAAACACCAGAAACGCCGCGACCAACCCGGTCATCGGCCCGATGGCGTTCACAGCATGGCCATGCGCGAGCTCGAATACCTCCGGCAGCAGGTCGAAGGCGACGATGCCGAGGAGGACTCCACTCGTGAACGCGAGGACGAGCGGCAGGCGCGCGCGAAGGCGGATTGCGAACACTCCTCCGGTCAGCGTCGAGACGATCGCGCCTGCGGAGAGCGCGACGGGAGTGCCAACGGAGGTGTCGATCACATCGACGCTCCGCGCTCGCGGCGGCGGTGGCGCGTGCGGGGTGGGCCGCGCATCACGCGTTCGGAATTCGCGGCGATGCCTTCAGCCGCGGTGGCGAGTGCCGGCACGTCGTTGATTCCGTCGCGGATCTTCGCGACCGTCAGGTTATCTCGTTCGTACGCCTGTACTGCGGCGAGCCTCTCATCCGGCAACAGTCCCCCGCGACTCGGAATGCCTAGTCGCGCCAGCGTCGTTGCGGCGTGGGGATGGTCGTGGGTCAGCAGCTCAATCGTTCCGGTCTTCATTGCGTGCAACGAGCACACCTCGCCTCCACGTCCGGACGGAGATGATCCGCCACCGCGATCATGCCGATCGGCACGGCCTCTCGCCTCACCACCATCGTGGTGAATCCTTTCTCACACCAACCGTCGAGTGGCGTGGTCAGTACCGGTTCCTCCGGCGCCGGAATCAACCACCATTCGCTGCCGACCGCGACCTTCGCGCCGCCGACATTCGTCGTCACACCTGTGCCCGATCACGCCGAGCCGGTCGGCGAACAAAACGAGCGCGACGACACCGAGGAACGCGGCAGCGCGATGGGCGACCGTGTTCCGCTCCCTCGTGCGGCATGAGCGGCCGTTCGTGCTCGAGAGCACGTTCGCCGAAGGGAACTCGACCAGTACGAATCGTTCAACGAACGGCTGCGAGACGCCGGCGAACGGGCGTGTGACGCCACGTTAGCGCGCGGCCCTACTCCGTTCCAATCGATCGCCTACCGAACGGGGCCTGAGGCGCAACGCGGGTCTTACGATGACCGTCCGCGCTTGGCCGCGCCGCGAGGCCGAGTAGCGGAATCCAACAAGCGGCCGACAGCATCAGGTGAGTGGGACGGTGCTCACGCCGCTCATTCATCACGCGGTGGGATGCTGGCCCGGTCGCGACATCGGACGGACCAACGGTTCTTCACCACCCGTACTTCGCGCTGCCCACCACCGTGCGCTGCGGGAACGGGTGGAACAGGAAGTACTTGCGATCGAGCAGATTGTCGACGCCGAGCGACGCGAACCAATGCTGATTGAGGCGGTAACTCGCGCGGCTGTCCATCACGAACCATTCGCCGAAGCCTTGGTACGTGTTCGGATGCACGTCGGCGTTGTCGAGCGTGGTATAGAGCTTTCCGCTGTAGCGGCCGGCGAGCGACAGCGCGAAGCGAGTGCCGAGCCGATACGTGCTCACGAACGTCGCTCGCCACTTCGGGATGTTGGGCAGGAACTTGCCGACCGCGCTTCCGGCCGGCGCCGTCGCGCTCGCGCGCCCGGACAGCGCGAGCGTTCGCGCATCGAGATACGTCGCGCTCGCGGTCAGCTCGAGACCGCGCACGAGGATGTCTCTGGTGCCAGCGGCCACTTCGACGCCGCGGGCGCGAACATGGTCCACGTTCGAGACATACGAGAAAAGCTTGGTCGAGTCGGAGGTCAGCGGCAGGAACTGCGAGATGATCGCGTCGTGCACGTCGTCCTGAAAAAGCGCCACCTGCGCCGTCCCGCGAGCGAACCCACGCGCCACGCGCAATTCCGCCGAGAGATCGTTGTCCGGCCTGAGGTGCGGATCGGGCGACGTGAAGGTCGTGCCCGTCGAAATGAGCTGGTACAACTCGGCGGCCGTCGCGAAGCGATAGGCCTTGGCCATCGACGTCGTGATCTGCCAGTCGGGCAACACGCCCCAGGCGAGCACCGCCTTGGGCGAGAAGTGCGACGCCGCCGCACCGGGCTGCACGACTCGCGTGCCTCCGTTGACGTTGAGACCGTCGAAGGTCCGCCACCATTCGTATCGGCCGCCAGCCGTGAGGACGAGCGCCGGCGCCAGCGTCCATTGCTCCTGCGCCCAGAGCGCTTCGGTGCGCGTGTCGCCACTGCCCTCGGTCGCGACAGTGGTGAACGATCCGGCGCGCCAGTCCGTGGTGGTGTAGGTCGGGTTGAGTAGCCGGTACGAGTCCTCATGAACGCCGAACGTTACCACGTGCCCGGCGTCGAGCCCGCCCGCATGCCACGACCCCTTGAGGTCGATGCTGGACCAGCCCGTTCCGTCGAGCACGGCCACCCGGCCCGCCGTGCCGAAGCTCGTGTCGCTCGACGCGGTCGTCGGAAAGCGCTGCTGGTCGGTGTTCATGCGGTACAACGCGCCGACCAGCTCGATGTCCCAATCGCGAAGGGTTTCCGTGCGGAGGGAAATGCTGTGCATCGAGTGGGTCTCGTTCAGGTCATAGAGGCCGCTCGCGAATCCGGCTTGCGCCGCAAACGTCGGCTGTCCGCCCTTGTCGAGATACGTGTCGACCTCAGAGCTGGCGTCGTTCTTCCAGTAGCCGAACGTATAGGCGAGACGTGCCGAGGGCGCGATGTCGTAGCCGACCTTGATCTTCCCGCTCGTCATGTCGGTGTGCAGCAGGCCGGACGCACCGAGAACGTTCGCGGCCGCGCCAAGCGGGTTCTGTTCCGAATATCCGCCCGTCGTTCCGGTCGGGAACGTGGCCCCCGTGACGTACGTCAGCGGCTGGGCGTGGCTGTTCTGGTATCTGCCGCTCGCCCAGAATGACAGTTTTCCGAATCTATCGCCCACGATCGCGTTGGTCTGACTCGTGCCGAACGTGCGTCGCGTGCCGTACAGCGAAAACCGCTGGAGGGCCTGGGTCTGCTCGATCGATCCGGTCAGCGAGTCCGGCTCGCGCGTCGTGATCTCCATGACCGCCCCCATCGAATTGCCGGCGTACACCGCCGAGAATGGTCCGTACATCACGTCGATGCGCGCGATCTCCTCGGGCGACACGAGCCCCCACCGAGGCCCGCCGATGGCGTTGTCGTTGGCGATGAGCGCCGTCAAGGGAACGCCATCGGCGAACACGAGACTGCGCGCGCTCGAGTTGACGCCCCACGAGCGCGTCGCCATCGTCGCTTGAGTGTCGCCGTAGTTTCGCTTTCTCAAGAACATGCTCGGCAGGTACTTCACGGCGTCTTCCGGGTCGACGAGGTTGACGGCCCGCTCCACCGCCTGCGGAGTCACGCTTGCCGCGGCCGGCAGCGTCAGCCGTTGGATCACCTTCACCTTCGTCTCGTCGTCGCTTTCGGCGGTGGTCTTCACCGTGCCGCGCTTGATGGCCGTGTCGGCCTTCGGGGGGGCGACCTGTGCAGCGCCAACCGCGGCCATCGCATGCGCCGCGGTGAAAAACGTGAATGCCGCTATTCGTGATGACACCAATCGCTCGCGCATGGTTTGTCGGTTTGCCGTCGGCAGAACTCGTGCGAGCACGATCGTCCGCCGGTGGTCGAATTGCGGGAGCCACCTGACAGCGAACGCGGCCCAACGCACCAGGGCACCCAGCAGTTGAACCCTTCGTTGTCACGACATGGCCGCTCGTGTGAAGGCCACTGCCGGCCGTTGAATCAGGACGCGCGCCTTGGTGACGAATCGGTAGGCTCAGCGACGGGGAAAGCCGAACCGCGCGACGATGTCGGCGAGGCTCTGCGGTCGGCTCTTGCCGGAGCTTCGATGTTTGCACGGAACAATTGTTGGGCATTCGTCGCAATCGGCTTGTTCGCAATTCCAAGTCACGTCGCGCGTGCGGCGCGACACGCGCGTCACGCTGGCACTTACAACGCCGACGTCTCCGGCGTCGTCACCGACAGCACGAACGGGCGACCCCTCGCCTCGGCCGAGGTGAGCGTCGCGAACCAATCCGGCGCGGTGATCGCCAACGCGACGGCGAGCACGTTTGGCGCCTTCACTTTTCACAACCTGGCGCCCGGTTCCTATCGCGTCCGTGTCCGCCTGATCGGGTTCCGCGCCGAGGAAAGACCAGTGACGATCGGCTTATCGGCCAACGCCACGCAGATCGTGAACTTTGCGTTGACCCCCATCGGGAAGACCCTGCAGGCCATGCAGGTGACGACACAGCCCGTCGTGACGCTGGATTCGAGGACCGGCAATCAAATCTTCAAACAGAACGCCTTTCACAGCGCGCCCACGACGACGACGTCGCAAATCATCCAAGTATCCGTCGCCGGAGCCGCTCGCGGTCCCACGGGCGAGGTACACATCCGCGGTCAGCACGCCGAGTACACGTTCTACGTCGACGGCGTGCCCGTGCCTGCCGGGATTTCTGGTTCCCTGAACGAGCTCTTCGACCCGGATGTCGTGGATCATATCGACTTCCAAACAGGCGGATGGGACGCCGAGTACGGCGGGCGCATCGCCGCGGTCGTGAACGTCACGACCAAGATTCCCACGGGCGGCGTTCAAGGAAATGTGAGCGCGTACGGCGGCGGGTATTCGGGATCGACGGTGTCGGGCCCGAACGGGTCGAATGGGCAGTCGGCGCTGGTGAGCGACAACCATGGGCCGTGGGGATTCTTCGTCTCTGGCGCCCGGCAATTCAGCGACATGCGTCTCGAGCCGCTCGTGATCGACCCGGTCACCAAGTTGATCAGCAATTTCCACAACAGCGGCACCGATCTCTACGGCTTCGGGAAACTCCAATACACGCCGAACACGCACGACGTCTTCATGCTGGAGGTGAATCTCTCCACCACGGACTTTGCGGTCCCGTTCGACTCGACCGGCGGTGCGTTCCAGAACGATCATCAGAACGACGCCAACAGCTTCGTGAATTTCGGCTGGCATCACCAGATCGGCGAGCCCGACTCGGCTGGGCAAACGCGGGGCGACGTGTTCGGTGCGCTCTTCTTCCGCCACTCGTCGCTGCGATACGATCCCGATCCCAACGACGACCCCGCGTTTCAGTTTTTCCCCGACACGACGTTCTTCAACATCTCCGAGAACCGAAGCGCCAATATCTATGGCGTGAAATTCGACTACACGCTGCGTGGAGGTCACGAGACGGAATTCAAGTTCGGAACGCTTTCGTCGGTGACGAGCGGCCACGAGGATTTCTCCACCTTCAATGCGATTGCGCTTGGGCCCCAGTCGAACGTCACGCTGAATGGAAACGACATCGGCTTCTACGGACAGGCCGCGTACTCGCCCACCGAACGGCTGCAGATACGAGGCGGTCTCCGTTTCGATTCGCAATCAGCTCCGGATACACCGACTCAAAGCCAGGTCAGTCCCCGGATCAGGCTCAACTTTTATCCGTCCGCGTTGACGACGGCCTACTTGTACTACGGCCGCCTCTTCATGCCGACGAACATCGAGGACCTTCGCGACCATCACGAGCGCCTCGCAGGGCGGCGCGGCGAATCAACCGACGCTTCCTGAACGCGACAACTTTTACGAGGCCGCGGTCATCCATCGGTTCCCGAAGGCCGGGCTCGTCGCGAAGCTTTCTGTCTATCACAAGCAGAGCAATCCGGGCATCGACGACAACACGGTCCCCGGCTCCGCCATCGTGACCGACGTGAACATCGAGCACGTTCGGGTGACCGGCATCGAAGCCGTTCTCGAAGCGCAGCCCCAGGGTCCGTTCTCCGGCTACATCAACGCCGCGTTGAATCACGCCTACGGCTACGGCACAATCACCGGAGGTTTCTTCCCGGCCGCACCGCCGAGCGGCAACTTCGACCTCGACCACGATCAGCGGTTGTCGGTCGTGGCGGGGGGCACGTACGCTCCGAAGCATCTCTTCGTGAGCGGGCTGGTCATCTACGGCTCGGGTCTGACCAACGGCGTCGATCCCGCCGACTGCAAGTGTTCCGTCGGCACGGGGCTGTTCGACTTCAACGACGGGATTCACGTTTCGCCGAACACGATCTTCAATGCGGCGGGCGGCTACTCGTTTGTCGTCCGCGGCTCGGTGTTCACGCCCCAGCTCTACGTCGAGAACGTCTTCGACAGGAGCTACCTGCTCAAGGGGGCATTTTTCAGCGGGCCGTCGGTGGGCCGGCCGCGCAGCTTCCAGCTCAAGCTCAAGGCGACGTTCTAACTGGCCGGTCCGCATTGCAGGACGCGGCGACCCACGAACTGCACGCGCTTTCACGCCGACTGTGTTCGTGGCCGAAGCGCGAGTCCAGTCGCGACCAGGGCGAGTGCGAGTGCCGCCCATGAAACCAGCGGTGTTCCGAATCGACCCGAATCCGCGGACGTCCGAATGCTGGTCGAAGAAGCCGGTCGCTTCGATCCTTCCGGTCCGGTCCACTCGACGACCTCGCCGCCGGCGTACGTCTGCCACGTCGGCCACGTGACCTTCGCTTCAGTTTTCGGGTTCGCCGCGCTGAACGGAAACTCCACGAATCGCTGTGGGGGGAGCGTGCCGGTCCAGACGGCCCCGGTGATGTGTTTCGCCGAGTCCGAGAGCACCTCGAGCTGCCACCCCGGAACCTCCTCGAACGACGTCACCCGAACTTCCGCCGGGAAACGAATCTCGACACGGGTCGTCGCGACGGTTTTCTCGTTCGGCACGCGGAGCACGTAGCGCTCGAACGTGCCGATCGCGGACGTCTTCGGGAACACCACGGCGTGAGCGAAAGCAACCAGCGGCACGGTGATGACGACTGTCGCGGCGGCAACGGCCGCCAGCCCAACCTTCACGGGAGTACGCATGAGTCGAGTCACGAATGGGTGAGCGTCGCCTGCGACGCAGAGTTCATGGAAGGGGGAGGGGACACGTACGCGAGCCAGCCGCCTAGCAGGATTACGAGAATCATCACGACCACCTCGAGGCGCAGCACCCAACGAAAGACGTCGACCGCCGGCGCGCCCCCCGAGGACATACGCGGCAGGGTCCTCGACCGATGGTACGCGCCGAAGCCGATCAGCACGCACAGGCCGATCACCTTGGCGAGCGTGATCGCGCCGTACGCCGACGTGAACAGCGCGCGAACCGACGGAAGAAACGCGATCGCTTGAATCGTCCCCGTCACCGCCACGAGAACGACCGCCCAGAACGCGACAGCGGACACGCGCATCACCTCCCGCCGCATCGCGCCAGCGTTGTTGCGCGGCACGATGAGGATCCATGTCAAACCGCCCAGCCAAGCGGCGCCGGCGGCGAGATGGAGCGCCTTGGCCGGCACCGCGACTATCGGATGCATCGCCGCCGGGTGCCCCGCGCCCCCGCTCACGAGAATCGCCGCACCCGCGAACACGAACGCGAGGCGGTAACGTCGCGCGAGCCAGGATGCCCAAAGAGCGAGCACCGCCAGCCCGATGCGCCACTCTTCGACGCGCGCCACGCCACTTCGCAGAAGCGCCGTCGTCTCGTCGCCGCCGAGTTGATGGCTCGGCGACGCGTTCACCAGCCAGGCGACGAAGTGCAGAGCCAGCAAAAAGGCGGCGGCCAACGCCAGCCGGTTCACCGCGCCACTCGCGTGTTTCGCACCGAATTCACCCAGCGATGAAAACGACGCGAAGCCGAGAAGCCCGGTGAGCGCCATCAGCGCGGCGAGCGCGAGCCCGCGGAGAGCCGCGGGAATGATCGGCGCACCGAGTGCCGACGGACCCCAGACTGGTGCCTGCGCTCCACTCGTCGTGTCGGTGGCCGGCGGAGTTGCTTGCGAGGATCCGACCCAGAACGCGTAGGTGCCTTCCACCGGATGGCCGTCGGCCGAAACGACGCGCCACCGCACCCGATACGCGCCGGCGGCGAGCGATTCGATGGTGCCGATGACCGCTCGCACGTCGCGCGGGTCGCCGTGCACCGCGAGTCGCCGCGTCGTCCCGTCGCTCGCGACAATGGAAATCTGCGCGAGCGCCGGATCGATCTCCTCGCTGAAGACGAGCCGCACCCGCGCCGGGCTCGACGCCAAATGCGAACCTGCCGCCGGCTCGGCGCTCAGCAACATCGCGTGCGCCTGCGCCACGGCGCGCAACGCCAGGAGCAGCACGATCGCCACTCCCAGCGCCACCACGCCGCGGCGCAGGGTCGTCATCACCGCGCGGGGCTCACAGCGTGTACTTCAGGCTCGCGACGAACGTCCGCTGCGGGAACGGATGAAACAAGAAGTACTTTCGGTCGAGCAGGTTGTCGACGCCGATCGATGCGAACCAGTGTGCGTCCATGCGGTGCGTGGCGCGGGCGTCCATCACGAACCACTCGGTGAACCCCTGGTACGTGTTCGGATTCACATCCGTGTTGTCGAGCGTCGTGAACATCTTGCTCGCGTACCGCCCGCTCAGCGCGATCGACGTTGCCGGTGACGCGTGGTACGTCCCGACGAACGTCGTGCGCCACTTCGGGATGTTGGGAAGGAACTTCCCGACGGCGCTCCCGGCCGGCGCGGTGGCACTGGCACGGCCGGACAATGCCAGGGTCCGCGCGTCGACGTACGTGCCGTTGGCGGAGAGCTCGAGTCCGCGCACCAGCACGTCGTTCACGTTGACCACGCCTTCGATTCCTCGAGCGCGCACGTGGTCCACGTTCGAAACATACGAAAAGAGCGTCGGCGAGTTCGCGACGAGCGGCAAGAACTGCGAGATGATCGCGTCGTGCACGTCGTCCTGAAACAGCGCCATCTGCGCGCTGCCCCGGTCGAACGTCCGCTGCACGCGCAACTCCGCGGCGAGGTCGTTGTCGGGCTTGAGATTCGGATCGGGCGAAGTGAACGTCGTACCGGTGGAAACGAGCTGATAGAGCTCGGCCGGCGTCGCGAACCGATAGGCCTTGCCCACTGATCCACTGAGCGTCCAGTTCGGCGACGCGCCCCATGTCAGCACCGCTTTCGGCGAGAACTTCGACGTGCGCACCTCGGGCTGCACGACGGTCGTATTCCCGTTGACATTGATCCCATCGAAAGCACGCCACCACTCGTAGCGCCCGCCAAGCGTCAGCCGCACCGTCGGCGCGAGCGTCCAGGCGTCTTGCACCCACGCCCCTTCCGTCTCCGTCTTCCCCTGACCTCGCGTCGATATCGTCGTGAAGTCACCGGAGCGCCAGTCGGCCGTGTTGTACGTCGGGTTGACCAGCGCGTAGTGGTCGAAATGCGCGCCGAAGGTCACGATGTGCGTCGCGAGCATCCCGCCCTGGTGCCAGGCGCCCTTCACGTCTCCGCGTGTACCAGCCCGTGCCGTCGAGTACGGCGACCTTGCCCGGCGTTCCGAACGTGTTGCCAGTCGACGACGCGGTGGACGGCGTCCGCTGCTGGTCCTTGCCGAAGTCGTACTGCGTCGCGACGACCTCGAAGTCCCAATCGCGTTTCGTATCGCTGCGAATCGACAGACTGTTCGCCGTGTGGTTCTCGACGAGGTTGTAGTAGCCGCTCGCGAAACCGGCCTGGCCGGCGAAGGTGTCTTGTCCTGAATTTGCCAGATACGAGTCGACGCCGGCGATCGCCGAATTGTGCCAGAGCCCGAACGTGTACGTGGCGAGCAGTGATGGGCTGAAATCGTACGCGAGCTTGAGGTTCGCGTTCGTCATCGCCGTGTGCAGCAGGCCGGTCGCGCCGAGGACGTTGGCGGACGCACCCAGCTTGTTCGTCGCGGTGTATCCACCCGTCGTTCCAGTCGGGAAACTCGCGCCCGTGACGAACGTGAGCGGCTGGCTGTTGCTGTTCTCGTAGTCGCCGCCCGCCCAGAACGAGAATTTGCCGAAGCGATCGCCGATCGCGGCGCTCGTGCGCGCGGTTCCAAACGTCCGCGTGGTTCCATAGAGGGAGAAGCGCTGCGCGGCGCCGGTCTGTTGGAGCGACGCCTCGAGCGAATCCGGCTGGCGCGTCGTGAGCTGCATGACCGCGCCCATGGAGTTCCCCGGGTAGGCCGCCGAGAACGGCCCGTACATCACGTCGATGCGCGCGATCTCGTCGGGCGGCACGAGCCCCCACCGCGGTCCGCCGACGGTGTTGTTGTTGGCGATGAGCGCCGTGATCGGCACGCCGTCGGCGTAGATCATCGTTCGCGCGCTCGAGCTGACGCCCCAGACGCGCGTCTCCACGGTCGCCTGCGTGTCGCCATAGTTCCGCTTCCGAACGAATAGACTCGGCAGGTACTTCACCGCGTCTTCCGGGTCGACGGCGTTGACCGTCTGGTCGACCTGCTTTGCCGTAACCGTGGCGATCGCCGGGAGCGTGAGGCTTTGCAGCACCGTGAGCCGTGTTTCGCTGCCACGGGTCGCGGTGACTGTTACCGCACCCAGCTTCGCGGTGTCTCGGCTCGTCGACGTGGTCGGAGTGGCCGACTGCTGCGCGCCGAGAGACGCGGCCAGCCCCGCCAGCGGAATCGTTGCGGCGGCGAAGAGTCGCCGCCACGAGCGTTCATATATCAGCATCTGAAACCCCTGTTCGAATTTGGATGCGCGCCGCACGTCTCTGGAGAGCCGGCGAACACCGGAATCCGAGACGCCGCGCCGCTCGTTGACCGAGCGGTTCCCAACGGCTGCCGAGTTGTGGACTGCGGCTGGTGTCAGCCGAGCAGCGTTGTGCGTGCGGGCGGTCCGTTCGCGAACGGCAGGCGATGCGGTGGCGCTTCGGCCGGTGCGGGATCAGCCGGCGCAACGATCCGCGCGGTGACGCGCACCACACGCGCGGCCGGGTTTACCGCGACTCTTGTCGCGGGCGGCGCGGCGGGCGACGCAGAGCAGCAATCGCCGAGGCAGGTGCAGTGCTTCGAGGCGGGCGCCTGTTCTCCGCCACCCCCTGAGCCGTGCTCCATGCCGGCCATGTGCCCGGCGTGCGCCGCATGGGAACCGCCCCCGTGCATCGGGCACGAGTGGAGCGCGCCAGGCTCGGAGAGCATGGCGCCGAACCACAGGGACCAGATCCCTATGAGGGCGCGAAACCAGATGGGGCGAAGCACAATTGAAGTTATCGCGCTTCTTAAACGAAGGTCAGAGGGCCACGCGGACAGCCGACTAGAACCTGCCGATGAGCCCCACCCGAACGGAGCGTCTAGGCGTCGAGAGGGTCAGCGCCGACGAGACCTTGGCGATGGTCGCCGATCGTATCCGTCCTGTGATGCCATCGTGATGCGTCGCCGGTCCAATTCTTCGATCGCTACATTCCTCGACCCGCCAGGGAGAGTACATGAAGTTCATCCGCGCCGATCGACTCGTTGCCGTGGGGCTGCTGATTGGGGTCAGCGTGTCCGCCAGCGCGCAATCGCCATTCCTGTTCGCGACGCAGCCTCCCACCACCGACGCACGTGTAACGACGTCAGCCGACGCCGGCTACAACGCGCGGGCGTTCGAGCCGGTCGCCGGCGAACGGCTCGAACCGCGCGCCACGCTCGTCGCGGTCCTGTCGCCGCTCTTCTCGCTTCAGAGCCAGCTCGCGGTCGCGAGCACGCTGGACCATCAGGCTCGGTTGTCGGGTCAAGTGGAGCTTATGGCGACGCCGGTGCGGCACGGTGGGTTCGCGCTCGCGTCGGCGTTCGGCGTCCGACACGAGTACTCGGGCGCGGATGTCGCCTTGGCGCGCGTCGTCGCGGCGCGGACGACCAACGGTTCCGCTCTCGCCGCCGACGTTCTGTTCGAGCACGCATTCGCTCGCGGGCGCGATGCGGTCGACATCGTCACCACGGTTGGAGCCACGCGAGCACTGACCCAACGCCTGTCGGTTGGCGTGGAGGCCGTCGGTTCAGACCTCGAAGGTTTGGTGGATCCGGAAGAGGCCGAAGGCGGGGCAACGCTGTTGATTGGACCCACGGTCGGCGTCGGCGTCTCGGACCGATGGCGCATGTTGTTGGGTGGAGGCCCCGTTGTCCGGGCGACGACGAACAAGCCGCTCAATCAAATAGGGCCCTCGATTGGGGCGCCGAACGGCCAGACGGGATACGTATTCCGGATCTCGCTCCGGCGCGTTTGGTAGGAGCTCTCGAGACGGCGGAACCGGTTCACTGGCCTGAGGGCAGCCGAAACACCGCCAACTGAGGCTTCAAACCGACCGGCAATGCGACGCCTCCCGGCGTCGCAAATTGAACTGACACCGTCGGCGTGCCCGCCGGAGTGTTCAGCCTGAAGTATGCGTTGGTACCCGGCACCATGGCGTGACTGCTCGTATCGCTCGACATCAGCGCGATCGAAATCGGGAATGCGAGCGGGATTTGCGGGCCGGCCGACGTGGCGAACAACCTCGCCCAGAGCTGTCGCATGTTGCGCGTGACGAACCGGTTGGCCGGCGGAGCCGTGTTGCGCGGCAGGCCGGGTAGGCTATCCGTCACGAGCGCCAGGCCAAAGTTTGCGAACAGCGTTGGAAACGATTGTCCCGACGCGCTCTCTATGTTTGCCACGCCCGTCGTGACGTTCTGGTCCAGCTTGCGGTAGAAACCAGCCGGCATCTGGTCGCCCAGCCACCGCATGAGCAACCAATCACCGCCGCGCCAGGAAAACCCGCCGTCCGAGTCGCTGTGCAGCGTGACGCTCGCGGTGTCAGGGCGGAGCCCGTACTCGTACGAGTCGAACAAGAAACCTTGGACAAAACCTTGCGACGAGTCCGGAAAGATCTGCGCGGGGTTCGTGCGACATGCTGTGCCCGGGCATTTCTGTTCGTAGAACAGCGAGCCGAGTTCCTCGGCGACTATGCTGAGTCCCTCGTCCAGCCAACCGTACTCCGGGTTTCCACCGTGAACGACGAAGTGTTGCGAGAACGAGATCAGGTGCTGCAGCTCGTGCATGAAAGTCGCGGGCACCGTCAGTCCGAGATTCGTTACAGTGTGCGCGCAACTCACCGAGCCGGCGGGATCGGGGACCACCGAGTAGAAGATCTCGCCATGATTCGAATTCGTGTCCGTGGGCGCCCCACCGAGATCCAATTCGTCGAAAAAGCCGGCGATGAATCCCTTCGTTTGGCAGTCGGATGCTTTGGTCAGCGCGTTCACCGCGGGCGACATCAGCATGATGACGTGACCATTGGCGTCGGCGTCGGTCGGCGGTCCGAAGGCGGCCGTGTCGATCGGATAGAGCGTCTGGTCGAACAAGACACCGAACGCCTGAAGCTGCTCGGGTGTGAACCCACCGGAAGGCGCCAGTGTGTCCACGTAGAGCAGCAGGTTCGTACCGGCGAACACCAGCCGCGCGGTTGATGTACCGAAGCTCGTCCCTGCGGCGTTCGCGATGACCCGAAATGACCGTGTACTTCCGAGAGACGGAACCCTCGCCTCGGCGCTCAGCTCACGCTGGGATCGAATCGCGCGACCGGGAGCCGGCCTCGTCCAGTCGCCGGAGGCGATCCGTGCCGCCGCTGCCCGACGTAAAGCCGCGTCAAACGATCGTTGGGCAGCCCCGGTCGACGGGACCACCTCGCGATTGTTCGACGAAGGGAATCCGATCGGCTGGCGGAGCCCGAGAACGTTCTGCGCAACATCGGCGGTTGCCGACGCGCTCGCGCTCAAACGGTAGGATAGGGGGGAGTTGGGAACCAGGCTGGCCGCGAACTGCGGAACGATCAGATAACTCGCTCCGTTGCCGGCGAGCGTGAACGTCGTCCCGCCGTTGCCGCAGTCCACGCGGGCAGCCTGTGCGACTGCGAGCTGAAGCGTTCCGCTGGTCGCGCACGCAGATCCATTGGTGAGCGGCGGTCCGGTAACGTCGTGCGCGCACGCCGCAGTCGTCGCTCCGACGAAAAGAGTCAGCCGGCGCAGTCGTATCGTGTGAAGATTTCGTAGCATCGAGTGGGATCGCGTCGAGGGTGGATACATCACGCCAATGACACGCAAGAATCCGGCACCCTTTACGAAGATTCGCGAACGTCGACCCACCGAGCGGGCTGGCGAGAAATCCAGGGCAGCCACTCGACCGCCCGTACCCGCGCCACAGCCATTCATATGAATGGAACGGCCGAACGTTGAATTCCAAAGCGACCCATCGCTGACGCTCCGTAGCGTTTACGAGCCAGGGATACCGCCGAGCGATGCCGGCGGTCTTGCCTCCCTACTTCCACGGGGCTTCTGATGATTCGCAGGTACCTCCTCCACACGTTCTTTCTTGCCGGCTTCGTGATTCCGACTCAGGTGTCCATGGCGGCATCCGTGCCCGTCGTCGGCCGGCCTGTCGCCGTCGCGAATGTCGACGTGACCGGCGTCGTCACCGATAGCACGACCGGCCAGCCGCTCGAATCGGCGGAGGTCACGATCGGCAACGCCGGCGGAGCCGTCATTGCGAACACGACCACGAACACGTTCGGCGGATTCACGATCCACAACATCAGCCCCGGCGCCTACTCGATCTCCGTCCACCTCATCGGCTATCGACCGATCACGCAGCCGTTGTCGATTCCAGCATCGGCGACCGCGACGCAGCAGTTGAAGTTCCATCTCACGCCGGTCGGACTGAGTCTCGAGGCGGTTCGTGTCGTCGCGTCGGCGCCGGTCACTCTCGACACGCGAAGCGGCGACCAGGTGTTCAAGCAGAACGATTTCCACGGCGCCCCGACGGTGACCTCGTCCCAGATCATTCAAGAGTCGATCGCGGGAGCGGCGCGCGCGCCGACCGGCGAGGTGCACATCCGCGGACAGCACGCCGAATACACGTATTACATCGACGGCGTTCCCGTGCCGCCGGGAATCTCCGGATCGATGAACGAGCTGTTCGATCCGCAGGTCGTGAACCAGATCAACTTCCAGACCGGCGGTTGGGACGCGGAATACGGCGGCCGGAACGCGGCAGTCGTGAACGTGGGGACCAAGATCCCGTCGGGCGGCTTCCACGGCAGCTTCAGCGGTTACGGCGGCGGCTACTCGGGATCCACGATTTCGGGACCCACCGGGTTCGAACGGCCAGTCCGGCCTGGTCAGCGGCAACAGCGGTCCGTGGGGCTTCTTCCTCTCCGGCGCGCGGCAGTTCACCGACATGCGATTGGAGCCGGTCGTCATCGACCCAGACTCGAAACTCATAAGCAACTTCCACAACGACGGCACCGACTACTACGGCTTCGGCAAGCTCCAGTACACTCCTAGCTCGCACGACGTGTTCACCCTCGAGGGAAATCTCTCGACGACCAAGTTTGCCGTCCCCTACGATTCGAGCGGTGGCGCGTTCCAAAACGACCATCAGAACGACGGGAACAGCTTCCTCAACCTTGGCTGGCATCATCAGGTTGGCGATCCGAACCAGGATGGCCAGACGGCGGGCGATTTCTTCGGTGGGCTCTTCTATCGGCACGCGTCGCTCCGCTTCAACCCCGACGCGCGCGACGATCCGGCGTTTCAGTTCTTCCCCGACACGAACTTCTACAACATCGCGGAGAATCGCTCGGCGAACATCTTCGGCCTCAAGGCGGACTACGCATTTCGACCTGCGCGCGAGACTGAGCTCAAGTTCGGCACTCTGTCGTCGCTGACAACGGGCATGAGGATTTCTCGGCCTTCAACGTCACGGGACAGGCCCGCAGTCAAACGTGGATCTCACCGGCCACGACATAGGTGTGTACGGGCAGGCGTCGTACTCACCCGTAGAGTGGGTAGAGTTCCGCGGCGGGGTGCGCTACGACTCACACTCGGCGCCGGACACGCCGCTACAAAGCCAGGTGAGCCCGAGGTTCCGCGTGAACTTCTATCCCTCGAGCTCGACCACGGCCTACCTGTACTACGGGCGGCTCTTCATGCCCACCAACACCGAGGACCTTCGCACGATCACCAGCGCCTCGCAGGGAGGCGAAGCCGCGCAACCGACCCTGCCCGAGCGCGATCACTTCTTCGAGGCGGGCCTCGTGCAGCGGTTCCCCGAAGCGGGCCTCGTCGCGAAGCTCTCGGCGTACCACAAGGAAAGCAGCCCCGGCATCGACGACAACACGGTGCCCGGTTCGGCGATCGTCACCGACGTCAACATCGAGCAGGTGCGGATCACCGGCATCGAGGGCGTGCTCGAGATCCGACCGCGCGGCCCGGTTTCCGGCTACATCAACGCCGCGCTCAACCACGCCTATGGCTACGGAGCGATCACCGGGGGATTCTTCCCCAGCGAGCCGCCCAGCGGTTCCTTCGACCTCGACCACGACCAGCGGCTTTCGATGGTGGCCAGCGCCACGTACTCGCCGAGCAACTTCTTCCTGAGCGGCACGGCGATCTACGGCTCCGGACTCACCAACGGCGTCGACCCGAGCGACTGCAACTGCTCGATCGGCCAGGGCTTGTTCGATTTCAACTCGGGGATCCACGTCTCGCCGAGCACGATCGTCAACGCGGCCGCGGGATATGCGGTGCGCGTCGGTGGCACGCAGTTCACGCCGGAGCTCTACATCGACAACCTGTTCAACAAGAAGTACCTGCTCAAGGGCGCCTTCTTCAGCGGACCGTCTGTTGGCCGGCCCCGCAGCTTCCAGCTGCGCCTGAAAGCAGCGTTCTAGGGAGCTACAGTCGGAGCAGCTGGTCGCGCAGCACCCGGCCGCGAATGCGACTCACCTGGTGCTGCGTGCCGCTGTGCGTGACCGCGACGTAAGTCCCTCCCGGCATCGGCGTGATCTTCTGGATCATGCCGACGTTGAGGAGGGTTCCGCGCGAGATGCGAACGAACTGGGACGGGTCGAGCCTGTGCTCGAGGTCCTTGAGCCGGTAGGTGATCGTGAAGCGCTCGTTCTGCTTCGTGGCGAGATGCAACAACTCTCCATCGGCGATGATCGAGACGATCTGATCGACCGGGACGAGGTAGATGTCGTCACGCTTCCGCACCGGAATGCGTCGCAGAGTCGTCGGCGGCAGCGACGCGGCGTACTCCGTGGCCGCGGCGCGAAGCCGTTCGCCGTCGCCCGGGCGCAAGTCGGCTCGCTCGAGCCGCTCGATCGCCCGGTTCACCGTGTTGCGCAGGCGCGTGGCGTCCACCGGCTTCAGCAGATAGTCAACGGCGTTCATCTCGAACGCGCGAACGGCGTATTCGTCGAACGCGGTGACGAATGCCACCAGCGGCAGGCGATCCTTGCGAATGAGCCGCACGACGCCGAGTCCGTCGACCTCCGGCATCTGGAGGTCGATGAGGGCGAGGTCCGGGCTCACCTGCTCGATGAGCTCTACGCACTCGGCGCCGCTCGCCGCTTCGCCGACGAGCTCCACGTCCTCGAAGTTGCGCAAAATGGAGGTGAGGAACGCGCGCGCCGGGCGCTCGTCGTCCGCAATGATGACGCGTAGTTGGCTCATCGATTCCGTCGCCGCGCCGGAGCGGCGATCGTACGCGCGTGGGTGGCCATCGCTCATTGGCAGAATAGGCGATCCCGGTTGCGAGACCATTTTTCTTAAATGGATGGTTGGTTCGATCGCACGAGCGGTCGTCATGTGGCCATGGTCGGATTCAGCTGGCGACGGCCAACGCCCGATCCCCGACCAACGGCAGACATAGCTCGACGGTGGTTCCACCGCCGACGGTCGGACGAATGGCGATTGCGGCCGCCGCGCCGAAGTAGTGACGGAGGCGGCTCTCGATGTTCTCCAGCCCCACGCCGCTCCGCGTCTCACGCGCGCCACCTCCGCCGCCGCTCCATCCGCATCCGGTGTCGGAGACGATCAGCGTCAGGAAGGCATCCGCATCCAAGGGGTCCGAGCGTCTCGCCAGCACCGTGACGCGCCCCCCGTCCCGCATGGGAGCAATCCCGTGCTTGACCGCGTTCTCGACGAGCGGTTGCAACAGAAGCGGCGGAACGCGTGCGTGCCACAGATCCTCGGGGACGTCGATCGACACCATGAGACGCTCTTCGAATCGCTCGTGCTCGATGGCCAGATACGCCTCGACGATGTCGAGCTCGTCGCGCAGCGCGACGAAGCCCCCATCCGTTCGCCGTAACACCTTGCGCAGCAGATTCGGTGAGCTGGTACAGCGTCGCCAGCGCTCTGTTGGGCGCGGTCTGCATGAGGTGCCCCAGCGTATTCAGCGCGTTGAACAGAAAATGCGGATTGAGCTGCGCCCGCAGCGCGCGAAGCTCGGCCTCCGCCGCCAACTGCCGCATCTCCTGCTCTCGCTGCTCCCGCGCTCGGCGGTCCGCGTCGATTCGCAATTCGTCGATACGCCGGCCGACCAGCGCCGCCACGGCGTCGAGCAGCAGAAAGTCGTCGGACAGGAGCGTGCGGCCGCCGCCCAACTCCGAGATGTGAATCTCGAGAGTCGGGGCGAGGGCGGTCGGGACGACGATCAATGCGCCTGTGCGGTGAGGGTCGACCTCGATCCCCGCGTCCGGCGCCCGGGTCGAAGCCAATGGCCGCCAGGTGACTCCCGTGGCGCTCAACGCGCCACCGAGCAACGCGCACGTCGCGTCGAGCGCCTCGTTCGGACTCCGAGCCTCGCTCAGCGCCTTTGCCAGCTCGGCTCGGAATACGCGATAGTCCGGTCGCCGCAGAATCACTCGATCGACGAAACGAAAGATGCGCCGCTGAATGAACGGGTAGGCGAGCGCGGTGACGATCCAGAGACCCAGGAGCGCTCCGGTCGACCAGAGGTGCGAGCCGTCGCGCGCCAGTTGGCGCGCCGCCAACGCATGCGGATCGACGAGCGGCGCCGCGAACAGCGCGTACAGCAACGACACGAGACCAACGAGCGCCAACAACGAGAGCGCGCGCTTCAGGAAAAGATCCGTGAACGCGAAGCGATAGTCCTGATAGAGGATCGCTAGAACCAGCGGCAAAGACGCGTGGTGCCCGATCAGCTCGACGAGCCACGGCCCCTGATCGGCCGCTCCCTGGTTGCGACTCAAGTGCAGCGCCGAGACCGCAAAGGCCGCCAGCGCCACGGCGAGGATCGTTCGCTGAAAGCCCGGCCGGCGGCGCTCGGTGACCGCGAGCGCGACCAACAACGCGCCATACGTGATCGTGAGCAGCAGGAGTGCGCTCGACGACGGCGTCTGTCCGCTGAAGGCGTCTGCCACGTGCATCACCGCGGCGACCCCGCTGGCGGTGTACGCTACGCCCAGGAACCACGCAAAATCGGCTCGCTTGGTTCTGCGAAGCGTCGAATGGACGACGACGGCGGGGAGAAACCCGAGTGCGCCGTAGGCGAAGGCCGCGACCCAGGTCAACTCGTAATTCGCGCCAAAGTCGCGCGCGGCGAACACCACCATGGCGCCGACGTTCCAGATCACGCCGAAGAGCGCCGCCGCCAACGGCACGCGATCGACGTTCTTTCGCTCTGCCGGCGCCGTGACGTTCGCCAACCGCCGCCGCGTCATGACGCCGAGCATCGCGTAGAGCACGATGCCCGTGCCGAAACCGACGAGGTGGACCAGAGCGGTCAGGTCGCGGGCGTTCATCCCGTACTGAAGTAGCATGGCGGGGACGATTTCTGAAAGGCGGGGGAGGGGCCCAATAGTACCCTTGACCCGGCCGTGCGGGTCCCACCTTCATCACCGGGCGTCGAGCGGGCGAGGTTGAAGCGCGGGGCGCCGTGCGATGGCGACGATGATCGTCGTGCCGACGATGATCATGATCGCCGATAGCAGTTGTCCCATGCTGAAAGGGCCCGCAACGAACCCGAGCTGCGGATCGGGTTGGCGCGTGAACTCGAGAGAGAATCGAATAACGCCGTAGCCGATGAGAAACGCTCCCGCGAGGAGGCCCGGGCGGTACCAACCGCCCCGTGTGCTGGTGCGCTCGAGCCACCGCAGCACGAGAAAGAGCAGGACCCCTTCGCACAGCCCTTCATAGAGTTGAGAGGGGTGTCGCGGAATGCCGTTGGGATCGGTTGGGAAAACCATCGCCCACGGCACCGTGGTCGGCCGCCCGTATAGCTCGCCGTTGATGAAGTTGCCGATTCGGCCAAAAAAAAGCCCGGGCGTGCCGGCGAGTGCGAGCGTATCGGCGAGCGACCAGAAGGGAATGTGACGCCGGATCGCGAATAGAACGCAGGCCGTCGTCATGCCCAAAACGGCGCCATGAAACGAAAGTCCGCCGTGCCAGACGGCGAGCGCGTCGAGTGGGTCGGAGGCGTAGTGGGCGCGGTCGTAGACCAGAACGTAGACCACGCGCGCGCCGACCAGCATACCGACGACGAGGTAACCCACCAGCGCATCGATTACTGATTCGTCGAACGGCACCATTCCACGACGAACGCGGCGCTTGGCGATGGCGATGCCGACGGCGTAGCCGACGATGTACATGACGGCGTACCACCGCAGCGCGAATGGCCCGATACGAATGAGCTCTGGGCGAATGCGCGGGTATGGAATCGTCACGCTGGTCGACGTTCGAGAATCCCGGGTCGCGGCAGACGGTGCCTCGCCGTCGCGAGTCCGACAAAGCTTATGCCGGCGAGTGACCCCGGCCAAGGCGCAGGATCCGCGCGCTGTTGACCACGACGAGCAGCACCGCGCCGCTCTGAGCCAGCGCGCCGCGCAGCGGGTCGAGAACGCCGCCGGCCGCGAAGCCTATGAGGACCACCGAAAGGCCAAACGCCAACCAGACGTTCTGCCCGATGACCGCACGGGTGAGATCACCCAACCCGATCAACCGTGGTAATCGGCCGAGATCGGCGCCCAGCAGAGCGACGTCAGCCCCGCCGAGAGCCACTTCGTTCAATTCTGCCCCGATTGCCACCCCGACGTCGGCGCCGCCCAGAGCGAGCGCGTCGTTCACGCCGTCACCGACCATCATCACGGTGTGACCGCTGGCTTGCTCAGCGCGGACCGCCTCCAGCTTTTGTTCCGGCAGCACCTCGGCGATCACTTCGTCCATTCCGAGCGCTTCGCCGACGCGGCGTGCTGCGGCCGCCCGGTCGCCGGTGAGCAGAATCATGCGCCGGATTCCCAGCGCTCGCATCTCGTCGAGCGCGTGGCGAGCGTCCGGCCGCGGCTCGTCGCGCAGGATGAAATTCCCGAGGCACGCTCCGTCGTAGGCCACCCACACGCGCGAGACTTCATCGTCCCCGCCGTCGAGAAGGTCGACGCCCTCGTCGACGAGGAGCTTTCGGCGACCGAGCACCGCGGTTTTGCCGTCCACCGTCGCGATCACTCCGAGCCCCGGCCGCTCGTGCACTTCGGTTGGTTGGTGGCCCGCGATGCCGCGCGCGAGCGCCTCGGTCACCACCGCTCGCGAGACCGGGTGGAGCGAGCCGAACCCGCAGGCCGCTGCCACCGCGAGCAGCGCCTCCTCCGACACTCCCGGCGCCGGATGCAGGTGCGTGACCGTTGGAGCGCCGATGGTGACGGTGCCCGTCTTGTCGAGGATGAGGGTGTCGACATCCGACGCCCTCTCGAAGAAGTCGGCGCTCTTGATGAGGATGCGAAGGCGCGTGGCAACGCTCATCGCGGCGACGACCGCCGCCGGACCCGCAACCACGAGCGCGGTCGGCGTGGCCACGACGAGCACCGCGATGGCGCGCGAAAGCTCCCGCGTGAAAAAGAGCGTCGTCGCCGCAACCGTCAGTACGAGGGGGAGCCAAACACCGGCCCGTCGCTCGAACAACCGCAAGAGCGGGACTGATGTGGCTTCCAGCTCGGCGAGCAGTTGCACGACGCGACCCAATACCGTATTCGCTCCGGTTCCCCGAACTTGAATCTTGAGCAAACCGTCCAACGCGACCGTTCCGGCAAACACTGGGCTCCCGGGTCCAACGTCTTCGTACATCGACTCGCCGGTGATGGCCGATTGATCGACCGCGGCGCGCCCTTCGACCACCGTTCCGTCGACGGCGATTCGTTCACCCGGCCGCACGAGGATCTCGTCGCCCGGCACGAGGATTTTGGGGTCCACGCGCGCTTCGACGCCGTGGCGCCAGCGAACCGCCTGTGGCGCGCTGAGCGAGCGAATGCCTTCGATCGCCGCGCGCGCACCGAGCGCGCTCCGTTCCTCGAACAATCGCCCGAGCTCGAGAAAGAGCGGGATCAGCGTCGCCGTCACGAAATCGCCTGTCGATGCCGCCGCCAGCACCGCGATGGCAACGAGCTGGTCTGTCGCGCGACGTGTATCGCCCGTAACCACGCCGCGTATGCCTGAGACGAGCGTCGGTATTCCCACGACAGCCGCCGCCACGCCGCGCACCATTTCGCCGATCTGCCACTGGTCCGGCCAGATCCGCACGAGCAGGGTCCCGAGCGCGAGCAATCCGACCCCGACGAGTCCCGCAACCAACCGCTGGCTGATGCGGCGGCGCTCCTCCGGAGCGAGCGAAACGGGCGCGCTATCGCGCTCCGGCAGAGCGACGGAAATGGCGGTTCCGCTCACGGCGAGCCACCGGCCTGCTTGGCGACTGGACTACCCGGCGGGCCGAGCGTGATGCGCATGCCGCGATAGCTGCCGCCGATCGGCGGTGGCACCCAACGCACCGTGCTCACGCTGAGTGCCCGGTCGATTGCGTCCCGGTACAGTCGCTCTCGGACCACGACGGGGTTCGCCCGGTACGCCGTCTGGAGCGCGCGAAATGCCTCGGCGTCTCCCTGCGCCACGGCGAGATCCGCCGCCGCGGAAGCTTTCGCCTGCTCGACCGCCGCATTCGCCTGCGCCGTCGCTTGCGGAACCGCGCCCTCGGCGAACGCCTGCGCGTCCTTCTTCTTCGTCTCCGCCGTGATGAACGCGCTCTGCACCGCGGCGAAGTCGGCCGAAAGCGCCAGGGGCGGCGCCAGGCTCACCAGCTCGAGCGAGGAAAGTTCCAACCCCGAGTGCGCCGCATCGAGACCCGCCTGCGCTCTTCGTGCGGCGGTGGCGATGAGCGCCTTTCGGCCATCCGACAGCACGCGGTCCACTCCCATTTCACCCAGCGATCGAACCATTGCCGACGTCGCCTCGGAGGTCAGCGCATCCGTCGACGGCGCTCCGTAGAACGCCCATTCCGCCGGTTCGCGAATTCGATAGCGCGCAACCATCTCGAGCTGCACGACGTTCTCATCGCCGGTGAGTGCGTAGCCTTGCGTGAGCGGATCGAGCGTGTTGTCGGGAAGCGCGACCGCGTCCTCGTCCTCGGTTGGTTCCCCAACTGCGTTGCTGGCGGCGAGCGTGGAGACCCGAACTTCCCAAATGTGCTTGGTCTGGACGCGTACGACTTCATCGATCGGCCGCGGCAGCGCGAACAGGAGCCCGGCCCCGTGCTCCTGCAACGCCGGAGTGTCGCCGACCAGCCGGCCCCACCGCAGCACAACGGCGGTTTCGTCCGGCCTCACGATCGTAATGCCGGAGAGCGCGTACAGCACCGCCATCGCGCCGATCCACCAGTGCATGCGCTGCCACGCCGCGTCGACCGCGCGAGCGAGTGGTGCGCCGAGACGCGCGATCTCCGACGGCGGTCGGATCTTTCTCACGGCCGATCCTTGCTCTGCAGCAGTGAGAACGGCTCGGCGTCGGTCCGAAGAATGAGCGACGTTCCTCCAGTCATGAGCTTGCCCAGCGACTCGAGCGATCGCGTGAACCGATAGAGGTCCGGGTCGGTGCGGTGGGCGTCGGCGTACGTCTTGGCGACCTGGGCCGCCGCCTCGCCGCGAATGCGTGCCTGTTCCTCCGCGCCTTTCGCGCGGATGCGCGCGGCCGCCAGTTCTGCTTCCGAGCGGATGCGACTTGCCTCGAGCTCGCCCTCGGCTTGGAACTTTGCCGCGAATTGACGCCGCTCGGCGCGCATCTGCTCGAAGACCGCTGTGATGTTGTCCTTGGGCAGCGCCAGTCGCTCGATGCGCACCTGCTCGATCGTCACGCCGTAGCTCCGAAGCGCCATCGGTGCCGTCGACGCAAGCAGTTCCGATTCGATCTGGTCGACCTGGAGATCCGACGGGGTCGTCGAGACGAGCGCCGTCAAATCGTGGCCGCCGAGCGTCGAGATGGCCGCGTTGGTCAACAAGCCGTCGAGCTTTCCCTCAGCGGCGGCTTTGTCACTCCCAATCGCCTGCATGAACGCCAGCGGATCGCCCACGCGCCATACGACGAATGTTCGCGCGATGACGTTCTTCTTGTCGCGAGTGAGCATTTCCGTCTGGCCGGTCTCGTAGATTCGGCGGCGCATGTCGATCAGAATCGCCTGGTCGATCGGCCACGGAAGCTTCCAATGGAGACCGGCTCGCGTGTCGGCACGGACCGGGTGACCGAAACGCGTGACGAGGAGCGCGTTTCCCTGCCGCACGACGACGGCCATCGCGCTGAACGCGATTGCCACGATGGCCAGCGTCCCCATCGTCGCGCGCAGCCAGCGCTGAACCGTCAGGGGGTTATCCACAATTCGCCTCCGTCTCGGATGAAACGTGCGTCAACCACCGTGAACGGGTGGCCCGCTAGATCTTTTTCCAACTGTTCGAGTCGACGGCGGAAGAAGTACTCTGCCGGAGCGGCCCGGTATTGCGCCTCGAGCGCCCGGAAGGCCCACGCCTCGCCGGCCGCCCTGCCGAACAATTCAGCTCCCTCGGCGCGCGCCGCATTCGATGACGCGAGAACAGACGCCTCGGCCTCCGGCAGCAGGGCGTTGCGATCCGCTTGGGCATTCACAACGGCCGTGACTCGAGAGATTTGCGCCGAGACCACGCCCTCGTAGCTCGCGGCAACGGCTACGGGCGGGTGCATGCCCCCGACCGTGAAGCCGATGACATCCACGCCGAGGCCGAGGGCGTCGGCATCTTCTTGCACCATTGTGCGCATGCGCCGGGTGAGGCTCGCGACGTTTTCGGAAAGAGCCTGCGACAGAGTGAGGTTCACCGTATTTCGCATCACGGCGCGGTACGCCAGGGCGCGAAGCGCCTCGGCCGGATTCTGCGTGTGGTAGCGCCACGCGCGCGGGTCGACGATTCGGTACTGCACTGCCGCGTCGACGGTGATGAGATCGCGCCCGTTACCCAACAAGAGCGTGAACTCGTTAGGCGCATGTTCGACCGACCAGAGTACGTTCTCCGGGCCGGCCGCCTCCTCACCCTCGTGTCCGACGCCAATCGCCTGCACCCGCCGCGCCGGCACGCGGTCGACCCGGTCGATCGGCCAGGGGAAGTGCAGGTGAAGGCCGGGTTCGAGGAGCGGGGACTCCAGCGGAACGCCGAGGCGCTCGACGAGCCCGCTGCTTTCGACGTCCACGACGGTTAGAGAAGTCGAAAGCCAGCCTGTGAGCACGAGCCCCACGGCGAGGGGTTCGAGTCCGCGCCGCACGACGGTCAGCGCCCACGTCGACCGCAGGTCGATTCCGAGTTGCCGTTCTGCCGCGTCAAGGACTGCGGCGAAGATGTTTGCGCGGCTGCCCAGTACCGAAAGCGGCGCGACCTCGACCGGAAATACCGGGTCGCCGTCCGTTCCCGTCGTCCGCAAGAGGAGGAGGCTGCCGGCCAACGACAGATTGATCGCCGCGATGGCATAGTGGACGGCGAGCACCACCGTGAACCGACCCGCCCACTGAAGGGCGACGGACACGGCCGCCAGCACCAGAATCCACGAGAGAACCCGCGCTCCGCGTTTCAATCCGCGAGCTTCCGGAAGGGCGCTGTCGTCGACGGCCGACAGATACCGCACCGCGGTAGCGGCCAGAATGGCCGCGACGAAACATCCCGCTATGGCGATTGCCGCTGCCACGATGGACGGAGCTAGCGACAGCGGCCGGAACCTGAGGACCAGCCAAATCGACGCCAGTGAAACGGCGGCCACGGCGAATCGGACCTGGTCGAGCACGCCGAGACTCCGATTCCATTCCTCGAGGCGCAGCCGCGCGTCGCTCAGCGAGGGAAGAAAGTTCTCGAACCTGCCGGTTCCATTGGTCGTCTCCGGAGCGGTCTCGCCGTCTTCCGGGGCGGGAGCGGGCGACGAGGCATTTGGGTCGGCGACGGCTGGCGACGGATCGGGGGACTGAGGCTGGGCGACAACAGAGCGCTGGCCGTCATTCGGCTTCGCCGCGCGGGCACGCCGGAATTGCGCCGCCAGCACGCCCGTGAGCACTCCCGCGGACAGCTCGAGCGCTGCGGCCGCGTCGAGCAGGGGCTGGTTAGATAGCAGCCTCCCACCGTAGAGTGCGGCGATCGATCCGACGACACTCGCCAGAATCAGAACGGCGACGACGCCACGATACGGATCTCTCTCCGAGACAGTGACCGTTGGTCGAGGAGGAGGAACGGAGCTCATTGGAGGCTCGGGACCGCGATGGAAGGACCGGCGGTGCGACGCTCAGCGCACGCGCGGCGCCGCGATAGATCGCGAAGATGAATCGCGAACTGTCGCCGGCAGACTCATTTCAATGAATGGCGCTCGATCCCCGTCGAATGGTCGGCTCGGACGGCGGAAACTCTCGTCAGCGCCGCCGTGACGGCGGGGGCGATCATCGCGGCGACCACGACGTCGCTGAGAAAATGGGCGTGGCTGACGACGCGAGTCGCCGCGCAACCGATCGCTAGCGCAACCCAGAGCGCGCGCCCCCTGGGATAGACGCGCCACAGCATCGCGGCCGCGGCAAACGCGACGATCGCATGGCTGCTCGGCATGCCGAAGCCGGCGCTCGAGAACGGCCGATCCGACCAGACTCGAAACACATACGCCCCGTGTCCGGCGTCCGGCCGATCGCGGCGGATGACGATCTTCACCGGTTCCGCGACAAGACCTCCCAAAGTCGCCGCATACAGCACAAATGCGCATGGCGTGGCCGCGGCTTCACGCCATGTGCGGACTCGTCGGTCCGCGGCCGCCACGCCTACCGCCAACGCGATCCACGTCGGCAGATAGCCGACCACTCGCAAAAGCCTTCCCCAATCGTGCTCGTACACGTCGAGCATCACGACATGACGGTACGTCCAGCCATCGAGCAGCGTCGCTGCGGCGATGGCCACCGCTGCTAGAACCGCGTACGCGGCGTACCTCGCCCGAACGTTCACGCCGAGCGAGGCATCACGTCGACGACGTGTCGTGACACGGGCACGGACAGGCGCCAGGCGCGCTCGCCGAGCGGCTCATGCGGAGATTCATGAGGTGCGCCATCATGACGCACGAAGCACCGACGACCACGGCCGGCAGTTCGAGCCAGCGCGTCGCCTCACCGAGCATCTTCGAAGCCATGAGCATCGTGATTCCGATGACGAATGCGGAAAGGGGCCGGCGATTGCGGTGCAGCGCGCGATAGGAGTGGCCGAGGCTGACGACTCCGAGCAGGATCGCCGCGACAACGAAGCCGACCTCCAGGCCAGGGCCGACGTAGTGTCCGAGGGCGACCGGCAGCAGCGGGAGGAGCATCGGGGACACCGCACAATGGACGGCGCACACTGCCGACGACACCGTGGCCACGCGATCCATGCCGCCCCTGTTCGATGTGATAGTCGCCGCCATTACTTGCGCCTCGCGGTTCCGAGTCTGCCGGTCGTTGCCCCGAATCTCCCCGTCACGGCCACAGTGAGCGAACCGCAACGGGAGAGACCGGGGCCTTAATGAAACCCCGGTCTCATTAATAGGGCAACGGGTTCCTCACGAGCAGTTCGCGGGGGCCGTTGACCGGTCGCCAGCTTATTGATAGCTTGTTCTCAATTCCAGTCGCGATCGGTTCGGCCCCCCTTATGGAACGAAGCACACGGCAACGCGCCGCGATCATCCATGTGCTCGAGGCGTCGGGTCGCCCCCTGTCGCCGCGCGAATTGCTCGCCGCGGCGCGCGAGGAGGTGCCGGGAATCGGGATCGCAACCGTCTATCGCGCCATCGCCGCGCTCGTCGACGACGGCGCCGTGCACGTGGTGGAGCTCCCGGGCGAACCCGCACGCTACGAGCCGGCTGGGTTGGACCACCATCATCACTTTCACTGCCGCAAGTGCCACCGGGTGTTCGACGTCGCCGGCTGCCCAAAGGGGATCGCGGGCGTTGTACCACGCGGCTTCCGCGTGGACCGACACGAGCTCGTGCTCTACGGCACGTGCCGGCAATGCCGCGCTGCCTGACGCTCACCCCACTTTTCGTCGTCGCGCTCGGCGGAGCGTGCATCGCACCGGACAAGTTCCTCTCGATTCCCACGCCGGCCGTTGTTGACTCGCTGGTATTCGTCGTGAACGAGGCGCATTCGTCGTTGACCACGCCCATCTACGGGTTGAGCGTGGTGGTGTGCGGGACGGAGCACACGATGTGGACCATCGCCGCCGACGGAACCCGGTTGCTGCCGTCGCGCATTACTTATGGTCGCGCGGTCGCCGGGTTCACGACACAAGCTGGTCCACTCCCCCTCAAGCCCGGCTGTTACGACGTCTTCGCCTCCGGGACGCGATCGGTCCGATTCGACGTTGACCGCGCCGGCAACGTCCGGGCGCGGGCGCCGCAATAGGTCTTAACTTGCCGAAGGATAGCCTAGGGGACTATGCTACCCGCATGTCGCACACCATTCGCCGGAAGCGACCACTGCTCCTCCGGGTCGCGCGCATCCGCGGCCAGCTCGACGCCGTCACTCGCGCGCTGGAGGACGAGGCCGAATGCGGCGAAGTGTTGCGCCGCATCGCCTCGGCCCGCGGCGCAATGAACAGCCTGATGGGCGAGGTGCTCGAGGAGCACGTCCGCGCGCACGCGTTCCGCCCGCGAGGGCGCGCACGAGCGACCCCCGACAGTGACGCGGCGGAGGACATGCTGGCCGTCATCCGGTCGTATCTCAAATGACGGCGATCGAGCTCCCCGTCGAGCACCACCGCGCCGACGGGCATGACGACGAATCGACTTCGATTGATCGAATCGAGATCGGCCGAATCGCTTTCGTGTTGGTCTGCGCCGCCGCCGTCGGGTTTAGGGTCTGGGAACCGTGGCCGCGCGTCAGCGTCGTCGGCTGCGTCGGCGCCCTGGTCGGCGGATGGCCCATCTTCGCCGAAGCACTCGAGAATCTTCGCGAACGCCGCATGACGATGGAGCTGTCGATGGCCATCGCCCTCCTCGCCGCATTGGCCATCGGCGAGTTCTTCACCGCCCTCATGATCACCGCGTTCGTCCTCGCCGCGGAAGTTCTCGAGGGCCTCACGGTCGGGCGTGGACGCCGCGCGATCCGCGACCTGCTCGACCTGCTGCCTGCCTCCGCCACGGTTCGGCGAAATGGTGTCGCCGTCAACGTGGCATTGAGCGAGGTTCGCGCCGGTGACACGGTCGTCATCGCTCCGGGAGAGCGGATCGCCGTCGACGGCACGGTGCGCGGCGGAGCGTCATTCGTCGATCAAGCCACAATCACCGGCGAATCGATTCCCGTCGAGAAAGGAACGGGCGACGTCGTCTACGCGGGCACAATCAATCAATCGGGCGTCCTCGACGTCGTCGCCGAGCGGCTCGGGCCAGAGACAAGTTTCGGCAAGATCGTCGAGGCGGTCGAGCGAGCGGAAAAATCCCGCGCGCCTGTCCAACGCACGGCGGACCGGTACGCCGGCTATCTCGTCTATTTCGCGCTGGCCTGCGCGGCTCTGACGTTCCTCATCACCCACAACGCGCGATCGACCATCTCGGTCGTCATCGTCGCCGGCGCGTGTGGCATCGCCGCGGGCACTCCGCTCGCGGTGCTCGGCGCCATCGGGCGCGCGGCCCGGCAAGGGGCGATCATCAAAGGCGGCCTCTACCTCGAGACCCTGTGGGGCGTCGACGTCGTCGCATTCGACAAGACAGGCACGGTAACGCTCGGCGTTCCCACCGTCCGCGACGTCCGTCCTGCCCCCGGCCTCTCGTCCGAGATGCTGCTACAGTCTGCCGCCATCGCCGAGTCCCGCTCCGAGCACCCGTTGGCAAAGGCCATCGTCCGGCATTCGCGCGAGCTTGGACACGCGATCGCCGAGCCGGAGACATTTCGCTACACGCCCGGGCGCGGGGTAGTCGCCAAGCTGGGGGGAGACGAGATCATCGCCGGCAACCGCGCCCTCGTCGACGCGGCCGGCATCGTCGCGCAACTCCCTGCGCATCCCTCGACCGGGGCCCTATCCGAGGTGGTGGTCGCGCGGTCCGGGCGAATCCTTGGCAGCATTTTCGTCGCCGACGAGGTTCGGCCGGAGGCGACGGCCGCCGTGGCGGCGCTTCGTCACCTCCGAATTCGAACCGTGCTTCTCACCGGCGACGCGCGACCGGTCGCAGAATCGGTGGCCCGCACGCTCGGCGTGGACGAGGTCGACGCCGAGCTGCTCCCGACTGATAAAGTCGACGCGATCGATCGGCTCGCCCGCGCAGGCCACACCGTGGCCATGGTCGGAGACGGCGTCAACGACGCTCCGGCCCTCACGCGCGCGGCGGTCGGGGTAGCGATGGGGTCGGGCACCGACGTCGCCCGCGAAAGCGCGGACATCGTTCTCCTGGGCGACGATCTTTCAAGGTTCGTCGAGACGATGCGGATCGCACGACGAACGCGCGCGATCATTCGATTCAACTTCATCGGCACGCTCGCGGTCGACGCGGTCGGTGTCGGCCTCGCCGCGTTCGGACTCTTGAATCCCCTCCTCGCAGCGTTCATTCACGTGGCGTCCGAAATGACCTTCATTCTCAATTCCGCGCGGCTTCTTCCCTCGAGGCGAATGGGCGCTTAGTGCGAAGTTCCGTCGCCGGGAAACCGCCACTCGTTGTCCGAATTCAACCATTGGTTGGTCTTCAGGTTCGAGGGGTGCCTTTCCGCGCTACGCTTGCGAGATGCGATGGGGGCCTGCGTTTCTGGCGGCACTGCTGGCTGTCGCGGGCGGGCGCGCCGCCGCCCAAACACAATACTATAACCTCGACGCGGGCCGCCCCGGACGCGTCGAGGACGCCGAGCCGACGCCGCGCTACAGCCTCGATCTCGATCCGTCGTCGCTGCAGTACGAGCGATTGATGGGCGGCACCAGCCGGTTTCGGGCCGAGCCGCGAGTGTCGTACGGCGCGTTGCCATTCACAGAAATAGAGCTGCGAATTCCAATCATCGCTGTCGATCCGCCGCGTGCCCTCGGCGCGCGACTGACTACCGGGCTGGGCGGCGTCGGCGTTGGATTCCTTCACGCCTTCAACGTCGAGACCTCGAACGTCCCGGCCCTCGCGGTTGCCGTCGAGTGGCTCGCGCCAGCCGGCTCTCTCGCTGGGCCGATCGGGTCTTACTCCCTCAAGTTCCTGGCTACCAAGACGACGTCGATCGGCCGATTCCACTTCAACGCGGCCGGTGGCACGTACTCGGTTCGCTTGAGCGGTTCCCTCGCCGACACGAGCTGTAGCACGCTGGTGTCGGTTCGACTTGCCGGCTCGCCGTGCAGCCAACTGCCTGGAGGCGTCATCGACGTCCCCTGCTCGGTGACGCCAGGCCAACCCGTCGGCCTATCCCGCTTTTGCATGCCGCCGCCCGAACAGATCGACTCGACGCCGGCCGTGCGGACGAGTCTCGCCGGCCAACATTGGTTCGCGGGCGTCGGCTACGATCACTCGTTCGCGCTCAGCTCGACGATGATCACCGCGGACGTGTTCGCCGAGCGCTTCGTGGGGCTGTATCCGCGTCCCGACGTATCGGTGGAAACCGGCGTGAGACGGCAGATCACGCCGGTCATGGCCGTCGACGCCGGGGGCGCGTGGCACTTCCTCGGCGCGCTCCGCTCCTTCTCCTTCACATTTGGTGCGACGTACGAGCTGGCGACGCACCCGCTTTCCCGGCCGTGATCCGAAAAGCGGTTCTCCTTGCATCGATCTCCGTGCTCGCGGCTTCCGGGTGCGCCACGCTCGGAGCGCGGACGTACGAAGAATCGTATCTCGCCGCAGAGTACAACTGGTCGTTCCGGCAGCATTTCCCGCAGGCGGACCACCTGTTCAACGGCTTCGACTACGGGCACGCCATTCTATATGAAACGCTGCTGACCAGGGCGGACGCCCCGCGACGCCTCGAGTCGCGCGAGTTCGATTTCATCACGACGTCCGTGCTCCGTCATCCGCCGAGCATTCCGCTCGAGGAAGCGGCCATCGGCCCGGCTTACGTGAAATTCGTGCCCGAGGTCGCCGCGATGTTCGACTGGGCGCACGCGTTCCATCGGCAGATCTACGACATCTGGGGCGGCTACGGTCTGACCTGGTGGCAGCGCGACTCGGCCGTGGCCCGCGCGCTCCGCTACTACTTGTCGCGCAAGGATCTCGCGTTCAGCACGCGGCCCAAGAGCATGGACCTGATGGAGGGTCAGCCGTATTCGTTGGCCTTTCGACGGCAGGATCCAAAGTTCAACGGGCTGTTGTGGTCGTATCACTGGCTACAGATGTCGCTGTACGACGCGCTCATCGAGGGGAGTTCCGAGCGTCAGCTTCAGGCCGGCGTCGACGCCAAAGTCGCGGCATTCTTTCGAATGCTCGACAGCGCTCCGGCGCACATGCCGACGGAGATGCCGATGTCCCCGGGATCGGCGCCGCTCTTCTCGGCACGGTACCCGACGGCGGCCATCGTGTTCGACAATCTTCACTCGCTCCACGACGTCGTGTCCGACATTCTCGTGTCGAACACGGTGCCGCCTTCGCGCAAGCGGGCGGCAATCCTCGCCGCGGCGGCGGCCTATCGCGACGATACGACCGGAGTCATCAGCGTCGACGAATGGCGGGAGATGGGCCGAATGATGGCGCCGCGAGCGCCGTAAGAGCAGGTCACCGGTGGCTGGTCTCCGGTCTCCGGGGAAACGGCGCGCGCCGCGAGCCGGCATGAACAGTCGCCGGCTCACGGATTCTTGCGTCAGCTGAGCATCACACGGCCGTGGTCGTCGCAATGGCCGCCATGCACGTGATGCAGATGTCCCTCGACCAGATAGTCGGCGTGATCGCCGTGCGGCACGGCATCGTGTCCGCAGCCTGGGCCGTGACGATGGGACTTGTCGTGACCGCCGCACTGGTGATCGGGCGTGCACGCCGCCGGGTTCGTGGCGCTCACGCCGATCCTATGCTCCTCCACTTTCGACCCGCTTTGATGGTGAAGGTGTCCCTCGTGAAGATAGTCCTGGTGACCGTCGTGCTTGATGCTGGCGTGGCCGCAATTCGGGCCGTGAACGTGGGGATGCGCAATTCGCGCATGGTCGGGCTGCGATTGTTCCGTCTGCGTCTGTGGCGACATGTGCCCTCCGGTTGGTGAGGCGTGGATGGGCCGTTTTCGCCGCACGTACGATGCCGCAAGCGACCGAAGGGGCATATGAAAATACTAATATACCAAGCTCGTCTTCGCGCGTTTCGTGGCGTCTCGGTTGGCACTGATCCACTCGTTCTTCGATCTCGCCGCTTCGTCAGATGATTCGAACCGTTCGTGTTCCTGGCGAACGCCTGGCAAACTCGGCAGAGGCTTGAGCTGAGTGCGACACCGATGCGGGCTCCGCACCCAGCTCAACACTCCTGGCTCCTGCGGGGCCGGCTCTAAGCCGGCGCGGCTGCGACCGGCGTGGTCGTGACCGACGGCGGCGCGCTCGTCGGCGGTGGCGCCGGAGCCGGGGTCGGGCTGAGCGCCCGCACCGCTTGCTCTACCCCGGCAACCGGCCCGCCTCTCGAGTCGACTCGCCGAGCCTTCCTCCACTCGGCCAGCAAGCCGCTGTGGGCCACGTCCCCCGAGAGAATCGGGACGACGAAGTCGTTGAGCGCCTTGAACGCCAAGCGCGCGCGGTTCTCGAGCTCTTTGAGCGTTCCGGTGGCGCTGGACCGCTGACCCCGCGCCGCGGCCCGAGTGTCGATCGACGCTTTCACCGCGTCGGCGGCGGCGGTGAGTGTCGCGATGAAATCCTGCGACAGCCCCGCGTCGATGAACACCTGCGCGTACGGCTGCGCCGCCTCCGCCATGCCGTGCGCGTGGGCGAGCAGACTGACGATGCGGGTGTTCGGACTCGGCATCGTCATCGCTTGGAAGTTGGGGACGGTCCTCAACTTGGCCCGCGCGACCGATGCGATCGGCTGCATGTGATTCAACCGCAGCGCGAGACGCAACGCGCGCTGTTTGGCGGTCTCTCCGATCGCGTTGACGCGCCCCGCGGCCTGTTGGCCGCCGCTGTCGCCGAGTGCATCGACGATCGCGTCGAGGTCGGCGCGCATTCCCGACTTGTTGATGGTGCCCAACAGTGCGTCGTTGGTGATCAGGAACGCCTGGATGCGGCGTCCCGTGTTGTAGATCCGTTCTTGTAAACTGTTCAAGTGTCCTCCGACACATGAGTGATTGGATGAACTGCTGTCGAGCTGTCTTGCGGTCCTGCTGAGCCGCGTTTCCGAACGAATGATGCCGTCGCCTTGCCTCCTTGGTTGTCGTTTCGGTGAGTTGATGCTCGGTTCAGACGTGTCGACGTCGTCTTCGCGAGCTCCAACGTGAGCGGGTCATGTGGCGA